>NZ_VZZK01000099.1 GCF_008806385.1 Methylobacterium soli | reverse complement strand
CTTCCACGCCGGCGATGAAGTCCCCTTCATCGCCCGCCGCTGGCCGACTTCTTCAACAGCCTGCTAGCATTCTATCACTGTGACATTGGAGAGGTTGGCGATTGGGGCCTACCAAAAAATGAGAATAAGATAAAGCAATGGAAGTACTACTATAGCGCGCCATGGACATTCCGCGATTTTGACTATGATCTTGTACTAATAGACGGCCGTTTCCGCGTCATGTGCGCGCTATCATCCGTTTTGTTCGGAGGGCCAGAAACGATCGTAGCAATTCATGACTATGGAAATAGGAAGGGTTATTTCGACGTTGAGCGTTATTTCGATACTGTGGCTCAAGCGGACAAGTTGATAATCCTAAGACGCAAGGCGATCGTCAATCACCGGGCTTGGATGCTGGATTTCGTTGATCATATGTACGACGTGGGTTGAGCGGTGCGGATCGCTATCCTTGCCGCGGCTAGCGCCGCCCTTTTAGCAGCATCGGCGAACGCCTTATCTCCCGAAAACGCAGCAAGCCCCGTTGATCTTCGTAGTTTCGGGGCTCGTTGCGATGGACAAGCTGACGATACGGCGGCAATCGTGAGGTGGCTTTCATCAATTCAGCCTGGGCAGCGAGGCTACGCTCCCGCGGGAAGTTGCCGCTTTGCGGAGCCCCTGCTAATCCTATCCGATCGAATTGCCATAACAGGCGATGGTCCCTATCAGACGATATTCGTTTATACAGGAACGTCCGAGACCGTGGACTTGATAACAATTGGAGATGGCATTCGACCGATTAAAAATCTGAGCTTGCGCGACTTTCGGGTCACATCGAGCACGAGGATGAAAGACGGATCGGCAATCCACGCTAAACAGCTAGTTCGATCTATGCTTGAGTCGCTTGTCGTTGATGGTCAGGACGGTAACGGAAATCTATGGAACGGGATATGGTTTGATGGCGTGGATCAGGTCGTGTATCGCAGCATGGAGGCTCGAGCCCAAGCTGATGCTGTCCGCGTGAATGGCATCGCTGGAAAAGGAAATCCGAAGGCAGATCTCTTTCTTCAGTCGGGCAAAATATCGTTCTCTGACGTAGGTCTCAGAGTAGGGGGTGCTTTTGGTGGGTTGTATGCGGACGCCTTAAACATAATTGCCAATGGCAGGGGCGTAGTTATAGACAATTCGCTTGCTGACGAAGCGAACCGAGAATTGTTCTTCGGTCCTTTGGTGGCAATTGACTCTACGAAGAGGGGCGCTGCTGTTACTTTAGAGGACGCGAAGGCTGGACCGGCATCGTGGACGCAGTTTACTGGATCTTGGGTCGCCAGCGAAGCAACTGACGGCGTGTTGGTGGCGCAGGGCGTTCGGTCAACCCTCGTCGTCCAGGGCGGTTCAATTTTCAACTTCAAGCGCGACGGCATTCGCAACGAGTCCCAGAATGCGAGCGTGTTTGTAAGTCAAACCATATTTAGGTTCAACAAAGGTCGAGGTATAAACAATCAATCAAAGGTGCTCGATGTTTCTGCGTCCGGCGTTGTTTTTCAGCATAATGAATTGGGTAACGTAGAGGGCAAAGTGAAGCAATAACCAACACGTTCTCAGCACTAAGGGACCAAGGGCAACTGGCACTAGTAGTTGCGCTTTAGTAATTACTCACGCGGTTTGGGCGTCGGGATCGGCGGGCGTGCGGCGTGGGTCTGCCGGGCGCCTCTTGTGCAAGGCGGGTTTCGCTGATTCCCTCGTGGAATGGGACGGTCCGATCTTGAGCGCCTGAGCCGGGATGAGCTGATTTAACTGGTGCTGCGCCTGCAGCGCCCGGACAAGACCTCGCGCACCTCGTCCAAGCCGCCAGCGACGGACCGCAAGGAACGCCGGGAGCAATCCAAGCCCGGCGACGCCAAGCCCGGTCACGAGGGCCACAGCCGAGTGATGAACGAGGATCCCATCGCCGTCGTCGAGCATCGCCCCGATCGATGCGGCTGCTGCGGGGGCCCGCTGCACGGTGATCTTTCCGTCGAGGTCGTCAGCACGTTCGAGCGCATTGATCTGGCCTTTACACGCCGGTGGTGACGCAGCATCGGCGGCTTGCTCGGCGCAGGCCGTATTGCATACGGCGTCTGAGACGCGGGGTGCCGTCGTGGTGCGCGAGATGATGGACGGCTACCGACCTGCGGTCTGGATCTCGGACCGCTACACCGCACAGCAGGGGCATGCAGCCCGACATCAGACCTGCCTGGCGCATTTAGCCCGCGACGTGGCCTACGTTTTCGAGGTCAGCGACGATCCGGTCCCCTGGCGCCTGCAGCTCTGGCTGGCCTCCGTGTTCGCCTTGGCCGAGCGCGTCACCGATCTGGCTGTCTCGATGCTGGCCGCCAAACGGCGTACTCATCCGGTGAAGGCCGCGTCCAGTGCGGTCGCGGTGTGGTAATCTACGCCGATGGCGGTCGATGAGGAGCGCATTGATGAAGCGGTGCTCGCTTGGTCGCCTTCACGCCAAGGGGCTCATCGCCGATCCGGTCGGACGCGCCAAATCGGTGGTGCTGACTGATGAAGGGCTGCGCCAATCCGAGACCCTCTTCCGGGCTCTGTTCACGCGGCGGGACTGACGGCTCAGGCGGCCATCTGTGGTTGAGCAGCCGGTTTCCAATTCCAGGGCAGGAGCTCGTTCAGACGACGCGCTGGGTGGTCGGCAATGCGGGCCAAGACGTCGGAAAGCCACGCCTGCGGATCGACGCCGTTGAGGCGGGCAGTCTGGAGCAGCGTATACATCAGCGCCGCGCGCTCGCCGCCGCGATCGGAACCGGCAAACAGCCAAGCCTTGCGTCCCAAGGCAATGCCGCGTAGCGCGCGCTCGGCGGCATTGTTGGTCAGGCAGATCCGGCCATCATCAAGGAAGCGAGCAAAGGCGCCCCAACGCTTGAGCATGTAGTCCATCGCCTTGGCGACCTCGGCATGGCGTGAGAGCCGGCTGCGTTCGGTGCGCATCCAGGCCTCCAGGTCGTGTAGCAACGGGGCTAATCGCTTGCGCCGCATGGCAAGGCGCGTGGCGGCGGGCAGACCAGTGATCTCCCGCTCGACAGCAAACAGGGCATCTATGCGCGTGGACTTGCTTCGCAAAAGTGGCTCTTCGTCATTTCGTGTGGATCAAGGAGCGAGAAGCAGGCGTC
>NZ_VZZK01000098.1 GCF_008806385.1 Methylobacterium soli | reverse complement strand
GACGCGCTGCCGAAAGCGCTCAAGGTTGTAGCCGTCGCCAAGGAGGTTTCGCATCCGGACAACTAGGTGTGGGAGCTGCTAAAACGCGAGACTGTCGCACCCGCGCGAGGTTTGCCGCAGGCTGATCTGTGATCGGCGTGCCGGGGCTTGTACCGAGCCATCGCGAGAACCCGAGCAGCCGAAGGTGTGCTGGTGTTTGCGACAGCCCGAAGGCTAGGCCTTGCTGGCCAGCCTCGTGGCGGATGGGATGGACGCCGGCGGCCGTGCTCTTTTCATCTTTGAGCCGGACTTTGTCGCTCCAGAGCCTCAACCCAGATGGACCGAGCCTCCGCTCCTGAACACCGCAGACTGTCCCAATTCGCCTGACGACGCGACTTCGCTCACCCAATCATGCCGCCCCGGTGTGGCCTGCCCAACCTCGCTTGCGCCGATTTCGCCATTTGGGTGACCGGTGGCTAATGGGTGGTTTGAAGGGGTGGCACACCCCTCTGCATGAAGCTTGCAAGGTTCGGTCGTTTAGGACCCAGGCCCAGCATGACCGAGATCGATACTGAAACCTTCCTGGCCGATCTGTACGCTTTGCGCGAGATCGGGCGATTCCGTACAGGTGTCCACCGGCCGACCTTTTCGCCCGATGATATGCAGTCGCGCCGTTGGCTGATGGGCCGCCTCGAGGCATGCGGCCTCGGGGCGTCGATCGACGGCATCGGCAACGTGCTCGGGCGTCATCGCGGCCCAGGTCCCCACCTCCTGGTGGGCAGCCACATCGAGACCCAGAACGAGGCTGGCTGGCTTGATGGAGCGCTCGGCGTTGTGGCTGGGTTGGCGCTGGCCAGGGCAGGCCTGCCCGTCGACATCGTCGCCTTCGCTGACGAGGAAGGGCACTTTTCCGGAGGCTTCCTGGGAAGCCGTTCGGCGATCGGCGATTTGACCGAGGCGGAGATCGACGCCGCCCGCAACCGCACCGACGGCACGCCCCTGAGGGCAGCTCTCAAAACCGTCGGGCTCGCTGGAATATCTCGGATGCAGCTCGATACATCCCGCTACCGGGGCTTCCTGGAACTGCATATCGAGCAGGGCACGCAACTGGAATCCGCCGGCCTGCATCTCGGCGTAGTCAGTGGCATCGTGGCGATCTGGCAATTCAAGATCGTTTTCAAAGGCAACCAGGACCATGCTGGCGGCACCACCATGGCAGAGCGCAGGGATGCAGGGCTTTCGGCGGTACGCCTGCTCGCGGCAATCGACCGAGAGTTTCCAAAGGTTTGCGGCCCGCGCAGCACCTGGACGACGGGACAGATCACCCTAGATCCCGGCGGCTACAGCATCATCCCAGGCTGCGCCGAGGTGGCCTTCCAGTTCCGCGACGTGTCAATTCCGGTGCTGGAGCGGATGGAGGCTTGCCTTGAAGCGCTGGTGTGCGAGTCGAACCGTCGAGAGCGCTGCACCGCTACCCTTACACCCCTGTCAAAGGCGATCCCTGCTCCCTGCGACCCCAACCTGATGGAGGCTATCTCGCAGGCTGCCGAGCAGGTCTGCCCTGGCCGTTGGCAGGTGATGCCATCGGGGGCCGGCCACGACGCACAGAACATCGCACGCATCCTGCCGGCCGCCATGCTGTTCGTCCCGTCGATCGGCGGCATCAGCCACCACTGGGCGGAGGATACCACCGACGCGGACCTGGCCTTCGGCGTACGCGCGCTCGGAGGGGCAGCGGCGCGGGTGCTGGCCGGATAGTCTAGCGCGGCGTGTCCCGAGCCCCCGTCAAAGCTCCTGCCGCAAACCCGACGCTATGTGCCAGGAGATGACTTAGGATGTCGGCTATGGGACCAACCCAGGCCGATAGACTGGAAGTGTCGAACATCCGCTTTCGAGCGACGGCCGAATCCTTGGCTACGTACTGGTTGGGTCGTGAGCAGCATGTCCGCTTCACGGCGAAAGGTCAGGGTCCGGTTCCCACCCCATCCGGGCCTTCGGCGGAAAAGGATCCAATGTCCGCACGGGGTCAGGAGTTCGCGTTCGTTTTGGTCAGCAACGCGCCATCAGCGGGCTTTCGCGTTCAGCTACTCAAAGGTCTGCTCATCGAGCGAGAGCAGACCCACGCAGCTGGGGTCTCTGGCGGTCACGACATTCTGAGGTACGGGCACATTGGCGACCTGTCGCGGAGCCCATCCTCAGTCTCGATGAAGGCCGCTCGGGGTGGGGAGCGACTGTCGGGCAGTTGCATGACGAGTGGCGAGATCGGGTCCGTCAGCCGCCCACGCCGCAAGGTCCCGGGTAACCGTCTGTGCCGACCGAAGGGCCGCCGCGCCCGCGCTGGGGCGGCCTCAGGACCGGCTCGCCGACCCCACGTCCGGCGAGCCCGGCAGCAGGTCAGGACGCCGCGATCAGCTCCTTGATGCGCGAGGCGAGCGCCTCCATCACGAAGGGCTTCGTCAGCACGGCCATGCCGGGCTCTAGGTGCCCGTTGCCGACGGCTGCGTTCTCGGCGTAGCCGGTGATGAACAGCACTTTCAGGTCCGACCGGCCAACCCGGGCCGCATCCGCCATTTGGCGCCCGTTCATGCCGCCCGGCAAGCCGACGTCGGTGACGAGCAGGTCGATGCGCACGTCCGACTGCAGCACCTTCAGGCCGGAGACCGCGTCCGCCGCCTCGATGGCGGTGTAGCCCAAGTCCTCCAGGACCTCGGTCACCAGCATGCGGATGCTGGGCTCGTCGTCCACGATCAGCACCGTCTCGCCCTGCTCGGCGCGCGGCGCCCCGGCGAGGTCCGGCAGGCTCTCGGCCCCGTCCGCCTCGCCGTAGTGACGGGGCAGGTAGATGCACAAGGTCGTGCCCTGGCCGACCTCCGAGTAGATCCGCACCTGACCGCCCGACTGGCGGGCGAAGCCGTAGATCATGGAGAGACCGAGCCCGGTGCCCTGGCCGGTCGGCTTCGTCGTGAAGAATGGGTCGAAGGCGCGCGCGACGACGTCGGGCGTCATGCCGGTGCCGGTATCGGTCACGCACAAGGACAGGTACTGGCCCGGAGAGAGGTCGCGCTCCTTGGCGGCACGGTCGTCGAGCCACTTGTTGGCGGTCTCGATGGTAATGCGCCCGCCTTCGGGCATGGCGTCGCGCGCGTTGATGCAGAGGTTCAGCAGCGCGTTCTCAAGCTGCGGCGGGTCAACGAGCGCCGGCCATAGCCCGGCGGCCCCGACCACCTCGATGTGGACGGCCGGCCCTACGGTCCGGCGGATCAGGTCCTCCATGCCGTTGATGAGGGCGTTCACGTCGGTCGGCTTCGGGTCGAGCGTCTGGCGCCGCGAGAAGGCGAGCAGCCGGTGGGTGAGCGCGGCCGCCCGCTTCGACGCTCCCTGTGCCGCGTTGATGTAGCGGTCGAGGTCGGTCAGGCGGCCCTGGCTCATCCGGGTCTGCAGGAGCTCCAGGCTTCCCGAGATG
>NZ_VZZK01000097.1 GCF_008806385.1 Methylobacterium soli | reverse complement strand
GCCTAGGCGTCCACCTAGGCCCTCACGGTTGCGCCCGGTGTCCGGTCAAATTGGGGGCCACTCCACTAGCTGACTTGATCCGGCGTCGTCCTCCAACTGCATCCGAGCAAGCCGCTATGAGTGCCTACGACGAGATGGATCGAAATTAGGCCCAGGTCGACCGGGCTTCGAGCGACGCTGTTAAGCGACTGATTCCTTGGGATAATCTACTCTATCCCTACGATACCTCGCACACTTGCCTAACAAGGGCGCAATCGAGAGCCGAGCGGCTCGCATCGAAAGGCACATCTATGTCCAACGTAGCTACTCATCAACCGACCTTCTCAGACAGCAAGTCCGAAGCAGGAAGCGACAGCACCAAATGGGACCGCTGGTACGCAGCACTTTCCAGCGACCTTCAACACACAGCTGCGTCCAAGCTTCTAAAGGACGGCAAAGGAGATTACGTGCTGACCCACTTCTTCGAGACTTACGGCTTGATGGAGGAGCATCGCATCAAGCTCGGCAATATCGCGGCCTATCTTCCTGAGATGCCGCCGGAGCCTAGTTCGTTCGTATGTGAGCAACACGCAGAAGACACGTACGCATTCATCGACATGCTACGCTCTCCTGAGCCTCCGTCCTTGCCTGTCGCTGACCTCGCTGATGTCGCAGACGCCTGCATCGGGAGGGCCATGGCGTACCTTGAACTCGCCCGAACGATCACCGCAGGTAAACTCAAGTTCCCTGAGGTGTCCGATGCGATGAAGAACGGTCGGCCCTGATGCTCACTTCGACCTAACCCGTTGTGCCTCCAGAGGAACGTGCCTCTGGGGGCCAACTAGGGCCACCACGAGGAAGAAGGTGGTGCGCCTCCAAGCCTTTGATTTTAGCAAAAAAATGTGAAGCGGCATCGACAATCGAAGTCGAGCCGAGTTTCCCCCATGCCCCCTCGCGAACCGTGCGTGGCATCTCGCGCGGTATCGGGCACAAGCGCACGAGAGAAGCACGAGCGTGAGGCGTGGGCAGAGCTGTGGGGCAAGGCCTCAAGGAAAGCACCTGACCACGAGAGCCCACACGCGCTCTTGCTTTCTCCCCAGTCGGAAGTCCGACCATACAGCCTGAGGAGGGTCTTTCGGCTCGTCAGGACGCCTTCTCAGCTGGTGGCTCTACAACCCTCAGTGGAGTGGGCCTCGAACTCGAGTAGTTGGGACGGCTGATGCGGCCAAGGTCCATCAAGGGCTGCAAGGCGCTTTCAGCAAAGTCGATCAACCGAGCCTCACGCCAGCGTAGCTTGAACTCGTCAGGTTTGGACCAGCGGGCCTTCTTCTCCTCGACGAGAAGGATGAGCCTGCCCCGCCACGTCTTCTTGAACCAGAACCTGCCGGTGAGAGACATCATGACCTCCGCTCCGAGACCCATGATCATCAACCGTTCAGGTTGACGTCGGTTGCCTACTGGCAGCCTGAGTAGGGAGGGACGCCCACTCCGATGTCACGCAAGGGTACACCGCTACGCTACATCCAACAGTTACGCTTTTTCCTGTAACAAAACGGTTGACTTCGAGATTTTGATACTCGATGCTGCCTGGGTCTAGATCGTTCTGTTACAGGATCAATCTCAATGCCCGTGTTCGGCTACGCCCGTGTGAGTTCGACCGATCAGGACCTCAGCATTCAAGAGGCTGTTTTGCGAACAGCAGGGTGCGAGATGATCCGGGCTGAGAAGAAGTCCGGCACCACGACCACAGGGCGCACCGAGCTTCAGAACCTGATGGACTTCGCCAGGAAGGGCGACACCATCGTTGTCACCCGTATCGACCGCTTGGCGCGCTCCATCGCGGACCTTGCTACCATCGTCAGGGAACTGGAAGCCAAGGAGGTGGCCCTACGAGCTACGGAGCAGCCTATCGACACCTCTACGGCTGCGGGGCGGTGCTTCCTTCAGATGCTGGGCGTCTTCGCGGAGTTCGAGACGAACCTGCGGAAGGAGCGGCAGCTTGAAGGGATCGCCAAGGCCAAGGCAGCCGGTGTCTACGCTGGCAAGGGTCGTCCGCCCTCTATCTCGCCTGAGAAGGTCCGCGAGCTTCACAAGCAGGGCTTGGGGCCGTCCGCCATCGCGAAGGAACTCGGCATCAGCCGCATGACGGTGCATCGGGCACTTAACCCCAAGGCCGCATAGCTGGGTGGAGAGCCTGAACCGACCTCCTACCGCGCTCTTGCACGAGCCCTGAGCAGGAGCGGCACCTTCCACCGCACGGAGGAAAAAGGGGTCTCCCATGCAGTCGCTGAGGGTGCTGGCCAAGCTTTCCGACATTGGAAGATCCGTACGAAAGCCCATAAACCCTTTCGATTTCAGAGGCTTACACGAAGCGCACTGAATTACCTCGCCCACTTGCAAAAGGCTGCGGATGCGGACCAGCGGCAGCACCGCCTTTTTCCCGCGCAGAACCTTTGCATTCATACGAGGAGAAAATCAGTGACCGACACAGAACTTAAGTTTGAGCACGGCTTCGAGATCCTTCACCCCCACATCAATCTTTCGCCAAATGAGCAAAAGGAATTAGACAGCTTCCTCCACTGGTACAATTCGCTGGAGACTGCACTCGCTCAGCCCATTGAGGAGCCTGCGGGCCTGAAACAGACCGATTCGATGGTCCGATGGTTCATCGAGGATGAGGGCCTCCGAGCTTGCCTAGAGAATAACCCAGAGTTCCTGGCCAACCGGCTGAAGGAGATGCCGACCTTTCCGTACACTTGGCCGAGCGACGTAAGCCCGGTCCACGTATGTCCGTTCGCCGTATCCCTACGGTTGACAGAGCTAAATCAGATGATCCCTCCACGTCGCTTCGAGCCGGCAAAATTGGCGGAGATTGCCAAGAGTATGCGTAAGCAGGCGGCATCTATTCTAGCCGCCGCTGAAAAAGTGGAGCAGGGCACCTTCTGAACTCAAGGGAGTGCGAGGGCGAGCCGCCGGAGTTAAATGGTGGCTCAGCTCTGTATTTCGACCGGCGTCTGTCTCAGGAGGGACGGATGCAGTTCCTTGGGGCCGGTAATATCCCGCGCCTTGCGAGCACCTCCGCCTCTCCCCTTCAAGTAGGATCACCACACATGACAGCACGAACATGCCGTGCGCCCGGATGTGGCGCGCGAACGACCCGCTATGGGCGCTTCTGTTCCACTCACAAATCCCGCTCACGCCGTCACGGACACCCTGAGCAGAAGGCCATCACCAAGGCCGACCTCAGGCCCTTCGTGAAGCTCGTACAGGCACGCATCGAGAAGAACCAAGGTAATCCCGCCTGGGATCTTTGCGAGGCGCGATGGTGCGCTCTGGTCTCACACGCCCAGCGCCTCGTCACCGCACGTCATGCCGGACAGGCAGGCTCCCGGTTCGAGCGCATCGCAGCCCAGGAGATCGTCAAGCTCGCAGCCAACGTCGAGGCATCGGTGGTGATGGAGACCACCTTCGCGATGTTCCTCCTTGAGAATGAGCAGCCCAGGCGCTTCCGGTCTGACGCTTCCTTCAGGTTTCAGCTCGTGCGGCGCCTGCGTGGCCTCAGCGAGGTCAATGCTGGCGTCTGGTTCAACGCAGCGACGGGGAAGACCAAGAGAGCCTACCGAGAGCTCGCCCCTAGCAGGCTGTTGAAGAAGTCGGCCAGCGGCGGGCGATGAAGGGGACTTCATCGCCGGCGTGGAA
>NZ_VZZK01000096.1 GCF_008806385.1 Methylobacterium soli | reverse complement strand
GACACGGGAGAGTCGGTCGCCGCCAGACCTGCCCAGCGCAATCGCCAAACATCCCCTCGACACGATCCACTGACCGGCACGCCAGCCGACACACCTTGGCGCGGGGTGGAGCAGCCCGGTAGCTCGTCAGGCTCATAACCTGAAGGTCACAGGTTCAAATCCTGTCCCCGCAACCAAACACCAGCACATCGACACAGAACCCCGCCAGGCGAAAGCCTGGCGGGGTTCTTTTATGCGCGTGCTGTCCAGGTCCTCGGCAAAGGGCCGGGAGGCGAGGGCGCGTTCCTCCACGGCGCGACCGAAGGGCCGCGTGACCCTCCAGTCTCCTCAGGATCGTGAGGCGACGAACCTCCAGCCGCGAGAAGATCCTCAGGCAACCTTGCGGCGGCCGCGTTTCGGGGGGGTCGTGCGCGTCTGCAGGGCGCCGGGGCGACCGAGACCGATCGTCTTCGCCAGTTCCGAGCGCTGCGCCGCGTAGCTTGCCGCCACCATCGGATAATCCGCCGGCAGGCCGAAGCGCGCGCGGTAGCCATAGACGTCGAGCCCATGCGCGGACAGGTGCCGTTTGAGCGTCTTGTAGGGCTTCCCATCGAGGAAGCTCACGAGATGGTCCGGCGTGACCGACCGGCGGATCTGCGCCGGCGTCAGTTTCTCGACGGTCTCCGCCGGCTCGGCCGGAGGCTGCGTGAGGGCCACGAGGGCCGCGTGGACGGTCTGGATCAGGACAGGAAGCTCGGACGCCGCCACGTGGTTCCGCGTGACGTAGGCCGCGACGATATCGGCAGCCTGATCGGTGAGCTCATGCGCGTCTGGTGAAGGAATTTCGTCCGTTTCCATGCTTTTCTCCTGAAGAGGCCCTGCGTACTTCACCGCAAACGCCTCGAAGAGCCAAGCACACGGGAATGTTTAATGCACAGGAAATAGCCTGAAGCAAAAACGAAACGGGTCAGCTACAGAAAGTTTTACGCATTTTCTCGGAGAAGCGGAGTGGTGATGGCTCTCAGGTCGACGATCGAACTGCGCTGAGACAGGTCATCTCCAGGGAGCATTCTCGCAGGCCCTGGACCGCTCCCGACCGCGGGTGCCGTCTCGCGCTCATCACGCGCGTCAGGCGACCTTCCGGTTGTCCGGATCCGCGTCCGCCCGACCATCGCGCAGGGACGCCGAGACGCCGCGCAGGGCCGCCACCATCTCGTCCGCCTGCCGGTCGAGATCGGGCTCCGCCTGCCAATCCGCGCCGCGCCGCGCCGTCAGCAGGCATGCCGCCAGCAGTGTGCAGAGGCTGGCTCCGAACGGGGCCGAGAGCAGCGACAGCAGGGCGCCCTGGGGCCACATCAGGCTGGCCGTCGCGATCCCGCCGCCGATTGCGGTGAATACCAGAAGCAGCACGCGGATCTCCCTCGTCATCCGGCATTGTAGCAGCCCGCCGCAGGTGATCCCGGCAATTCCGCCGAGAGGGTGAGCGAAGCCCTAACGGGCTCTGGGCGACCCCCGCGCGGTTCTCGGCTGGGGTGATGGGATCAGAGATGAAGCATGGCGTCGGTCGGCGCCACGACGGTGAAGCTGTGGCCCTCATCGATCCAGTTGGGACCGGCCTGGCCCGCCTTGATGGCATTCACCTCGGATTGGCTCGCGGCGAAATGGTGGAGGCCGGTCTGCGTGTTGAAGAAGCGCTCGAGGGTGATGCTGCCGGGCGTCCCCGCATCCGCGTAGGCCTGAAAGGCGACGCCCTCGTCATGATAGGACGGCAGGGTCTTCAGGATCGTGTCGCGCTCGCTCGTGCTGGTCGTGAAGAAGTGCTGGCCGGTCTTCGTGTCGTAGAAGCGGAACACGTCGACGGTGTCGGTCCCCTTGTCGGGCACGGCCCAGGCGGCGCCCTCGTAGGTGAAGTTCGGGAGCGTCACGAGGATGTTGGCCTTCTCGGCGGGGTCCGTCGTGTAGAAATGGTCGCCCGTCCTGGTGTCGAGGAAACGGAACACCGCCTCCGCGCTGTCGTGACTGGACACGGGCTGGGTGAAGGCGATCTGCGGCGAGGTCACGGCCGGCGTCGACACGCTCGGCACCGGAGGAATCGCAACGACCGGCGGGGCCGCGACCGGCGTCGCCACGACGGGGAGCACCGCGACAAGAGCCGCCGCGTCCACGGCCGGCGCGGCCACGATCGCCGCGACGGGAGCCTTCACGACGCTCGGCGTCGCGAGGCCGGTCTGGCTATCGAAGCCCGGCGACCCGGCGCGAACGCCGTACAGGGCCTGGACCCCGTCGATATCGGACTTCGTCAGGTCCTTGACGAGGCTCGGGTTGATGGTCGCATTCATCACCGCGAGACCATCGCTGGTGGGCTCATGATCGAGTCCGATCGCGTGGCCGATCTCGTGCAGGACGAGGTGGAACAGGTCCTGGTTCGGGTTGCTCGACGCCACGACGGCGTTTCCGACGGCGTGATAATCGTCGGCGCTGTCGATCTTGACGGTCGCGTGCGTCAGACGCTGGCGCGCGTCGTAGTTCCAGGTGGTGTAGCCGAGATAGTTGAGCGGGCCGTCGATATAGGCTTCGGTGAAGTTGATATCCGGCGTGCTCGCCGCAGCCACTTCCTTGAAGCTGATATTGGCGTACCGGGCCCAATCCGCGAAGGCGGCCCGGATCTGCGGCAGCCAGGCGGCATCGATGGTGGAATCCGCCGCCCATGTCACCGTGCCGCCGCTCGTCCCCGCAGCACCATTGCCCCAGCGCGCACCGGTGAGTTCGTAGTCGTTCGACATCGTCGGTGCCCAGTTCCAAACGCAACCCAAATCTCGTGAAGCATTCGTGGGGCCTGAGGACTTAAACGAATCTTCCGTCTGGTTGGCAGCCTGCAACGATGGTTGACGTCGGCTTACCGACGGGTCGCTCGATGGCGCAGAATAGTCGTGGCAACATGGGCCGCGCGGCAGAGGTCTGCCCGCGCAGAGGCGCGCCTTGTGGGCCGGCGTAGGCTATCCGGTGGCCGGCCGATCCCGATCGAGCGGCTTACCGGCGGTCTCGGGAATGGCGCCGGTTCGGGTCATGCCGCCGGGCCGTTCCGCATGCCTGTCTGTGCCCCACCCACCCGCTGCTTCGCGGGCTGCGCGGTCGAGCCAGGACCGGCAGCGCCTCAAATTTTCGTTACGTGGTTGCAACGGATACAACGCGAAGGTGAATTATGCATTCCAATCGGGGCTCGAACCTGCCCACCGGGGCCGGCGGGCCGGGACCGGGACCCTGATGGCCCGCCACGGAGCATGCGATGACCTGTCACGATCCGGATTCACCCGCCAAGGCCGGCGCGTCGACGGGTGCGTCCGTGGATGGGGCGGCCACGCGGCCGGGTGACCTGCCCGATGCCGCGGCCTTGCCGCTGCCGGCGGAAGAGACCCTGAAGCAGCTCGCCGACGCCCTCGGGGTGACGACCGCTCTCCTGCGGCGAGACCCGGACGCCGCGCCGGTCATGGCCGGCGAGAGCGTGAGCCTGTATGAGGCCTCGGCCCTGCTGCAGGCTTTCCTGGCGATCGAGGATGCGCAGACGCGGCAACGCTGCCTCGCCTTCGTGCAGGATGCGGCCCGTTCCAACGGCCGCAACTGAGGCCCGCCCTCAGCCGCGGGCGGCGCAGGCCCGCACGTCCCGCAACGCGTCCGGATCAGGCTCCGGCATCCGGGCGGTGCTCGAGAAGACCGTGTTGAGGCGCTTTGTCACGAAGTCGATGAAGCGCCGGGCCTTGGCCGGAAGCAGGCGCGAGGTCGTGACGATGTAGACC
>NZ_VZZK01000095.1 GCF_008806385.1 Methylobacterium soli | reverse complement strand
GAACATCGCCCGCCTTCGGCGACTCCTCTCGTTCTGAGACCTGCGAGGCGCGCGTCCGATTTCCTGCTCCGCTAAGCTGCAAGCGGACCGTCTCCTATCGGCCAGGATCAGCCATTCGGCATCGCGCCCTAATCGGCAGGTCGCTTCCTCAGTTAGCGTCATTCGGATCTGAGCATCGTCAGAAAACGGCGTGGTCGCCACGCTCGGCGAACCGGAAGAACCGGACGCCGGTTGACATGAACTTCGAGATCCCCGTCCTGCTGACGACCAAAGCCATGCCGCGGGCCCGGGATTCGTCGGAAGCAATCTACAACCGCTGCATCGTCATCGAGATGACAAACGTGGTCGAGGAGCACGAGGCGCGTGCCGCACGCGTTTCGCTGGGCCTGCCGGCCGACAGTCTTGTCGGCGAGGCGATGGCAGCAATGGAGGGGCCCGGGATCCTGAATTGGGCCATGGACGGCCTGGACCGGCTGCGGGCCCGCGGCCGCTACGACCCGCCAGCGAGCGTCCGGGAAGCCAATCGCCGGTTCCGGGACGACAACAACACGGTGGCCGCCTGGATGTCGGCCGCGGTCGAGAAGGACCCGTGCTGCAAGGTCTCCCGCAACGATCTGCGCTGCTCCTTCAACGGCTGGCAGCGCGAGGAGATGGGCGCCGAGGCCCGGGCCTGGGGCGGGCGACAGTTCTTCCTGCAGGTTCGGCGGTTGGCGCCCTACGCCAACGTGGACGGCTCACAGGCTGATGACGGTGAGCGTTTCATCTGGGGTGTCCGGATGACCTCGGCCGGACTTCGCTTCTGGGAGGATCATCGCCTGGAGCCGCTGAGCAACGGGACCAAGGGCTACTCGTCGCGAGAGCAAGACGTAAACCGTTATCACGACGGCGTTTCTGGCTCTGAAACATCCCGGCGGACGGAGTTCTGAGGTGCCAGCACATCGGCCCCACACATCTCGGATTTCACAACACTTCTTCTGTGGTGAGCCGAAATCGCACCACAGAAGAAGTGTTGTGAATCTGCGATCTGTTGCGGAAGTGTGGTGCCGCCAAGCCATTGGCGCAGCAGCGCAATCCGCTCTCTCACAACACTACAACACTTCTCTCCCCTTGGAGAAGTAGGGAAACAAAAATTAGAAAAAGAGGCATAAAGAGAGTTCTGGGGCGAAGTAAGGGATTTGGCGAGAAGAGTTGTGGTGGAGGCGCGCGATGAGCGATTGCTTCGAGAAACGCCTGCAGCGCTTGACCGTCGACATCACCGCCCCCGCGACGGCCCACGAGGCCCGCTGGACCCTCGCGGCGCTCCGCAGGGTCGATCCCGAGATCGGCGCCCGGCTTGATCGACAGATCGGTCTCTGGCTCGAGGCGGCGCGGACCGGCGACGAGGATGAGATCGAGCTGCAGGGCGGCGGGCTCGCGCGTGGCTACCGCAAGGCCGCCGAGATCATGCAGGCGGCCGACGCCGAGGACGATTCCTACCTGCTCGGCCACGATGCAGCGTCCGGCCTTACGCTGGCGATAGGGCATTCGCCGGCTTCAGCCGAAGCGGTGAAGGTTAATCATGGTCCCGACGCGGTCTGGATGACGCCGGACGAAGTCGCCGGCCTGCTGCAGAGCCTCGGCGGATTCGAGACCATCGCGGCGATCAAGCGGGCGTGGCCGGAGCCGTGAGCCAGTGATTGCCGATCACCTCCAGTCACAGCAGGCCGAGATCACCGCCGTGAAAGCGGATGGCTGCCTCTGTGATGCTGGCGACGCCAGCCAAGTGGATGATCGCGTCGGCCGCACCGTTGTGGTCGACATCCACGTAGAGGTTGCTCTTCGACGCATCGAAAAGGGCGAAGGCATTCGACCCTCCGAGCTCGACATCGGATCTCAGAAGCGACAGAGCGGCCCCCTCGCTCGGCACGACACGCAGCTCAACTCCGTTTGCCTTTCCGGCGAACAGTGCCGTGAAGTCGAGCACGTCGCCATTGTAGCTGGAGGTCAGCTGGCCGGCTCCCTGGCTGGCCGGTGCGCCCGGCGTACTGATCGTATTCGCATGAAAATCCGTGATCGTGTCCATGTGGGCAGTGGTCGACTGGTTGAGGTCTCCGTACACGAAGACGTCGTTGCCGGCGCCGCCGGTGAAGGTATCGGCTCCGTAGCCACCGGCGAACACGTCATTGCCCGCCCCGCCCTTGATCGTCAGTCCTTGCGCCGCATCGCGGTGGGCCGACCCATCGAACACAACGGCGCCGGCCGCTCCCGTTCCGGCGACGCCGGACGCATTGAGCGCCGTCACGTTGGGCAGGCTGCTTTCGCCAAAGTTCACGCCGTGGGTGCCGCTGACCGTGATGGTCGTGGCGGCTGCATCATTCAGTTCCACGGTCAGTGCGGCGCTTCCGGAGCTGACCGACGTGTCGAGGTTGATGGTCTCCACGCCGGCGATAGTCAGAGGTGTTCCAGCACTGCTGTGGACGATCGCATTCAGGACATCGGATCCGCCTTGGTCCTGGACCGTGTCGCCCGCCGTCAGGGTCGCGTCCAGGCCAGCGCTGATGACTGAGTTGTAGGTGTCGTTGCCGCTGGTGCCGACGAGATTGTCCACCCCCACCGTGGCGGTGAAGAAATGGTCCGCCCCGCCGAGGAGTGGGTGGGCCGCGTACACGTCCTGTCCCTGCGCCGCCTTGAACAGGAAGTCGTTCACCGCGGCATCCGAGCGGGCGATGAACTCCGGCGACTGAGCGAAGCCGTTCAGCACGTCAGCGCGCATCGCATAACCGGAGCCCGGCGTGTTCACCATCTCGAGCCAGGAATGCAGCTCGACGGCCGAGGCGCTGCGATCCAACGCGTGGGCGTAGAGAGACTGGAGATAGCCCTCGGTGACGACCTCTCCGCTGCCGTACTGCGTCGCGAACTCCGGCGAATGCGAGAAAGCCTCGGAGATCGACTTGAGGTTCTGGCCAGAGGCCTCAAAGGCGTTCACGTTGAAGTGCAGACCATTCTTGTCCGGCACGCGACCGAATGCGACCTGATAGTCGCGAATGACGGGATCGACGTTGGCGTTTGCCTCCGGCGAGTTGACGATCGAACCGTAGACCTGTGCGTCCGTGAAGAAGCCGGATTGGGAAGCGGTGGTGAGGGCGTTCACGTCGTCGCCGCTCGGGGCGCGCTGGAGCACGTTCTCGAAAGCGATGGTGATCTGCGCAGCTGTGAGAGCCATTGGACCGTCTCCTCTTCGCGCCGATCGCCGTCGGCCGTTGAGGGGTTATGGACAGGGGGCTCCAGCGGAACAGTGATCCTGATCACGGGAATAGCGCGATGGGCGCAAGGCCGCGTTGCCCAGCCGCAGCGCGCGGCGAGCTGAGGCCAGGGCCGATGTTCTCCTGCCCGAAGTGCCAGGCCGCGACCCGCGTGATCGATAGTCGCCCTGATGAGGACCGCCGCCAGATCACTCGGCGGCGACGGTGCGGTGATGCGGCCACCGCTTCTCGACCTATGAGAGCGCCTACGACGTCGCGAACCTCAGGGCGAACCAGCGCAAGGCCCAGGCTCGGTACAAGCTGCGCCAGGGCCCTGAGGCCCGGGCCGAGCGCATCCGCCGGAGCAATCCCCGACGGGATGTGAAGGTCGAGGCTGCAGAGACAGGGCAGTCACTGGCGGAGGTGCTGAAGCGGTGGGATCCGAGCCTGCACTTCTGTCCCGGAAGCACATTTCAGCTGGCGTGCCGGAAAGCGGACGGGTAGCCGCAACGGCGCGTTAGCATTACAGTTGCAAGCTAGATGTTTGATCCCAGGGTTTGATGGTGCAGTTTTCTCACGCGAGTGGAAGGATGCGCTATGGGCCAAG
>NZ_VZZK01000094.1 GCF_008806385.1 Methylobacterium soli | reverse complement strand
GCCCGACAGGATGATGTCGATCCAGACGATCTGCAGCAGCGACAGCAGGAACGACGAGGACAGGTACTGATCCAAGACTGGCTTCCTTGCCGCGCGCTCGTCCCGTCGAGGTGATGCGCTCATGTTCCCTTGGGGCCGGCCACAGCGCCGGCCCCGCGAGGATAATCGGTCGGACAGGCCGGGCCGGCGAGGCTCCCGCGAACCTACGGGGTCCCGTCGGCCGCCGCCCGCAGGACCGGGGTCCAGCGCGCCACCTCGCTCTCGACGAGCGTCTGGAGCGCGGCGGGGCCGCGTTCGGCCGAAGCCGGCACCGTGCCGCCGAGATCGAGGATGCGCTTGCGCGTGGTCTCGTCCTCGAGCGCCTTGCCGAGCGCGGCCTCGAGCTTGGCCGCGACCTCCTTCGGCAGGCCTTTGGGGGCGAAGACGGCGTTCCAGGCGCTGACCTCGTAATCGTCGAGGCCGGCCTCCCGGGTCGTCGGGACATCGGGCAGAGCCGGGGAGCGCTCCGGTGTCGCGATGGCGTAGGCCTTGATCGTGCCGCCCGTGATCTGCGGCGCCACGTTCACGATCTGGTCGGTCATGAAGTCGACCTGCCCCGCCATCAGGTCGTTCAGGGCGGGGCCGGTCCCGCGATAGACCACGAGCGTCGGCTTCGCGCCGACCTTCGCGTCGAACAGGATCCCGGTCGAGTGCGACACCGATCCGACCCCGGCATGGGCCTGATTGATGCTCGGGCCGCCGGATTTCACCGCGGCGATGAAGGCCTTCAGGTCGGCGGCCGCGAAATCCTTCCGGGCGACGATCACGATCGGCGTTCCGGCCGCCATCCCGATCGGGTCGAAGCTCTTGGCCGGGTCGTATTTGAGGCCCTTGAACAGGGCCGGCGCGGCGCCGTGCGTCCCCATATGGCCCATCATGATGGTGTAGCCGTCCGGCGCGGCCTGCGCGGCGCGGGTGATCCCGGTGGTGCCGCCGGCGCCCGTGACGTTCTCGATCACGACCTGCTGCCCGAGCGACCGGGACATGTGCTCGGCCACGATGCGGGCGACGACATCGGTCGGCCCGCCGGCCGCGAAGGGCACCACCATGGTGATCGGGCGCTGCGGGTAGGTGTCGGCGCGCGCAGGGCCGGCAAGACCGAGCACCGCCCCGAATGCGGCCGCGAGGCTCAGTGATCTCAATCCGCGGGTGAGCGTAATCTTCATGATGGGTCCTCCCGGTTGATGGTTCCGTGTCTGGCTCGGCCGGGCGTTCGGGGAGCCCGATCCGGTGATCGATCAGGCTTCGGTGAAGACCTCGTCCCGGCTCCTGCGCAGAGCCGGCATCAGGGCCGCCACGAGAAGAACGGCCGAGACCGCGAACAGGACCGCGCTCACGGGCCGCTCGAGGAAGACCATCGGGTCCCCCCGCGACAGGGTGAGGGCGCGGCGCAGGTACTCCTCCATCAGGCGCCCGAGGACGAAGCCGAGGAGGAGCGGAGCCGGTTCGAAGCCGAACTTGATCAGAAGATAGCCGCAGAGCCCGAAGGCTCCGATCAGCATGACGTCCGTGGGCGTCGCGTTGATCGAGTAGATCCCGATGGCACAGAACATCAGGATGGCGGGAAACATCAGGCGATAGGGCACCTTCAGCAGCGAGACCCAGACGCCCACGAGCGGCAGGTTGATGATGAGCAGCATCAGGTTGCCGAGCCACATCGACGCGATCATGCCCCAGAACAGGTTCGGGTTCTTGGTCATCACGCCCGGGCCCGGGACGATGCCGTGGATCGTCATCGCGCCCACCATCAGCGCCATCACGGCGTTGGGCGGGATGCCGAGGGTCAGAAGCGGGATGAAGGAGGTCTGCGCGCCGGCATTGTTGGCGCTCTCCGGCCCGGCCACGCCCTCGATGGCTCCCTCGCCGAAGCGCCGCGGGTCCCGGGCGAGGCGCTTCTCCACAGTGTAGGACGCGAAGGGGCCGAGCACGGCGCCGTTGCCCGGCAGGATGCCCAGGATCGCGCCGATCGCGGTGCCGCGCAGGACGGGTCCGGCCGCCTGGCGCAGATCGTCCCGGCCCGGCAGCAGGCGGCCGATCCTCTGGCGCACGACGTCCCGGGCCTCGGCATGGTCGAGGTTGCGCAGGATCTCGGCGATGCCGAACAGGCCCATGGCCAGGACGGAGAAGTCGAGACCGTCGGTCAGGAAAGCGAAGCCGAAGGTCATGCGCTCCTGCCCCGTTTCGAGATCGGTCCCGATGCAGGCGAGCAGGATGCCGATGAGGATCATCGCGACCGCCTTCAGGATCGAGCCGCGCGCGAGCACCACCGCGAAGACGAGGCCCATCACCATCAGGGCGAAGTACTCCGCCGGCCCGAACACCAGGGCGAGGCGCGTCAGCGGCGCGCCGAGGGCCGCGATCAGCAGGGTCGCGACGGTGCCGGCGAAGAAGGAGCCGATGGCCGCGATGCCGAGCGCGATGCCGGCGCGGCCCTGGCGCGCCATCTGGTGCCCGTCCAGGGTGGTGACCACCGAGGTGGCTTCCCCCGGGATGTTGACGAGGATCGCGGTCGTCGAGCCGCCATACTGCGCGCCGTAATAGATCCCGGCGAGCATGATCAGGGCGCCGACCGGATCGAGCCCGAAGGTGATCGGCAGGAGCATCGCGATCGTGGCGATCGGGCCGACCCCCGGCAGAACGCCGATGAGCGTGCCGACGAGGCAGCCCATGAAGCAGAGCGCGAGGTTCTGCAGGCTGAGCGCGACCGCGAAGCCGAGCCCGAGATTGGCGAAGAGATCTGACACTGCCCGGGTTCCCCGATCCTCGGCTGCCGCTCAAGTCGTCATCGAGTGCGGCACGACCTCGACCGCCCGGCGCCGCGCGCCGCGTCCGAGGGCGAGCAGCATCAGGCCGATCAGACCGAGGCCTGCCGCAACCGCCCGGAGCAGGAGGCGCGGCGACACGCTCCCGGAGAAAGCCTCGAGCAGGGCAGTCGGAAAGATCGGAATCGGCAGGTTGAGGAGGTCGCCGAAGAGCAGCATGCAGCCCGCCGTCAGGAACAGGGCGAGGATCGCGAGTTCCCGCAAGCGCGCCTCCGCGGTCGCGTAGCCGCCGATCACGATCGCCAGGGGACCGGCGACGATCAGCCCGAGCCCCGGCGTGGTCAGAGGCCCGATGGTCACCGGGCGGATCGTCAGCGCGAAGGCGAGGATCGCCAGCATCACGACGACAGGACCCCGCAGGGCGATCGCGGGAAGGCGTTGTCCCTCCTTGAAGAGGCCGGATCCCGCGAGCGCCAGACCGCAGAGGGCGATGCCGGCGGACAGCCAGCGCGGCAGGAAGCCCGGCCCCATCGACCTCAAGCTGCCCTGCGGAAGATCGCTGCCCGCCCAGATTCCGAAGATGCCGAGGCCGACGAGGCCAAGCCCTGCTGCGAGTGCCTGCGGGCCGCGAATGCGCGTGCTTGCCCGCCCCGAGCCGTGGAGCGGCTCACCCATGACGTCGTCTCCCGGCGTGACCTCTGCCTCCGCCGCTTCGGGCGGATCGCGAAGTGATCATGACAGGTTCGTGAGGCAGCGTCCCGTCCCCAAAACACCGCAATCACAGAAATGATGATTTCGACGGTGATGGCGAGCCCTCACGACTGCAATGCTCCTGCTCGGGCTCGCATCGCCCGAAGAAGACCGCCGATCCTCAAGGGAAATTCCGCGGGATCTGGGTCGCGGAATGCGCGCCTTCTCCTTCGTACGCGCCGGATCTGCTTTTAATCCCGAAACTCTAGCCCACGAATTGTTCGCCGGGCGCGGTTCCTAGCATTACAGTTGCAGGGTGATGCTCCTATCTGAGAGGATTCGGATGGGAGAGCGCGATGTCTT
>NZ_VZZK01000093.1:3430-4318 GCF_008806385.1 Methylobacterium soli | reverse complement strand
CGGTACGGCGGAAGCCGGCACGACCGTCACGATCTCCGACAACGGCACGGTGCTGGGCACCGCTGTAGCCGGCGCCAACGGCGTCTTCAGCTTCACCCCCACCACCCCGCTGGCGCAGGGCGCCAACAGCCTCACCGCCACCGCGCAGGACACGGCCGGCAACGTCTCGGGTGCATCGGCAGTGGTCGCCCTGACCATCGATGCGGCTGTTCCCTCCACTCCTGTTCTGACGGTTTCCGCGGGACCGACGAACGACACGACACCAACGATCACCGGAACGGCGGAAGCAGGCTCGACGGTGACGATCTCGAACGGGACGAGCGTGCTCGGCTCGGTCGTGGCCGGACCGGACGGCAGCTTCAGCCTCACACCGACGGCAGCCCTGCCGGAGGGTACCGCCAACCTGACCGCCACGGCGCGGGACGCGGCCGGCAACCTCTCGCCGGCTTCCGCAGCCGCGCCCGTCACGATCGACACCACCGCGCCCGTCGCGCCGACGGTCACACCCCTGCCGGGCACGACCACGGACACGACACCTACCATCACGGGCACGGCGGAAGCGGGCGCTACCGTGACGTTGCTGGAGGGATCTACGCCAGTCGGCACGGCTGTCGTGAACCCAAATGGGACCTTCACGGTCAGCCCGACCAACCCGCTTGAAGTAGGAGAGCACAACCTCTCAGTCCAGCTGACAGATGCGGCTGGGAACGTGAGCACGGGCTCCACTCCCATCAATGTCGTTGTCGCGGCTGCTCCTGATGGGAATACCGGCACGGGTGGCGGCACCGGTGGTTCGGGCGGCACCGTCGGCGACGGCGGGTCCGGCGGCACGGCGCCCGTGCTGGTCGGCGACGTCAACCGGGCGGTCGCCCACGCGCCGGCCGTCTC
>NZ_VZZK01000093.1:3137-3388 GCF_008806385.1 Methylobacterium soli | reverse complement strand
ATCAAGGTCGTCGCCAACCACGGCACCCTGACGGTCTCGGCGGATGGCAGCTACAGCTACGAGGCGACCGGCTCGAACAACCTCGACAACAATCTCAGCGCCAACGAGCATTTCACCTACACGGTGGCGGATTCGGCGGGGGCCATCGCCCAATCGACCCTCGATGTCCGCCTCGACGGGCAGGCGCCGCAGGCGAGCGCGCGCTTCGACTTCGCCTTCACGGATGCCCGGGTGGCGCTCTCGGGCGAAGC
>NZ_VZZK01000093.1:2876-3085 GCF_008806385.1 Methylobacterium soli | reverse complement strand
GCATCGACACGCTGCGCTTCACCGACGGGGAGATCCAGAACAACGACGGACACCACGTGGTGGACGACGTCTTCTACTACGCGAACAACCTCGACGTCTGGCGGGGCCATGTGGATGCCGACACGCATTACGAGACGTTCGGCTGGAAGGAGGGCCGGGACCCGAACGCCTATTTCCACACGAAAGCGTATCTGGCCGAGAACCCCGAC
>NZ_VZZK01000093.1:0-2819 GCF_008806385.1 Methylobacterium soli | reverse complement strand
TCGAGCACTATCTCCAGTACGGCGAGCGCGAGGGCCGGAGCCCCAGCCCCGACTTCTCGGCCGAGGCCTATCTCCACGCCAATCCGGACGTGGCGGCGGCCGGGGTCAACGCGCTGGCGCATTACCTGACCTTCGGCCAGGACGAGGGCCGTTCGGTCCTGGCCGGCGCGGCGGAAGGGCAGGGCCAGGGGCGCCTGATCGGCGATTTCGACGCCGATTTCTACCTCGCCCGATACGCGGACGTGGCGGCGGCCGTGCCGGCCGGGCATGTCCCGGCTTCCTTCGCCCTGGAGCACTACCTCCACTATGGGGCGAGCGAGATGCGCAACCCGAACGCCGCGTTCGACACGGCCTTCTACCTGGCGCAGAACCCGGATGTCGCCGCCTCGGGCGCCAACCCCCTGCTGCATTACCAGGAGGTCGGGTGGCACGAGGGCCGCAACCCGAGCGCGTCGTTCAACACCAACGCGTATCTGGCGAGCCATCCGGAGGTGGCCCAGGCGGGCATCGATCCGCTGGAGCACTACCTCCAGACGGGCGGCCAGACCGGCCACGGCCTGGTCTGATAGTCCAACAATGACTGATCAAATTCCTCGCGGCCTCAGCGCCGCGAGGAAGCGATTTTCCTCTGTGTTCTTAAGGAACAAGACATTGGACCCGCGCAGTGAAAACCTAATGAATCCTGCACAATGTCGTGCAGCTCGCGCGCTTGTCGGCTGGAGTCAGCCGCAATTGGCAAAAAACACCGGAATGGGGATGTCAACAATTGCTGGCTTTGAGCGCGGAAATCGCAATACATCCCGCGAAGCTATTGCAGAAATGCAAGGGGCGTTTGAAGAATATGGAGTTGTTTTTATATCGGAAGATAGAGATGGATCAAAAATTGTTGGATGTGCTATATGTAAAGACTCAAAAATGATATTAAAAAAGTTGCATGGGATTGGCGCGCAAATAGTCGCGATAAGCAATGTGTGAAAATACTTTTCCCAGCGAATGAAGTATTGCTAATTCTCTTATTCTGCGTGCTGTAGATACGAGTGGTGTTTTTTTATAATGCACAAGTCGTGCGGTCTATCCGCTCGAGGTCGCCACCATGTTTTACTCTGCCGATCCCCGTAGCTCGCGTCAGTTTGCGATCCAGCTCTGCAGGCGCACTTGCGGGTTTGGGCTGCCTACGGCGATGTGCCCTGGGAAGTGCAATTGCTGAGGCTGATTTGAGTCGTGGACATCATCTGTCCCGAGGCCCTCTGTCCAAGGGTCGTGCGAACGGTTCGGCTTGCGTGCGGGTCAGCCCGAAAAGTAGAGCCTGTCGCTCACGGTAGGAGGAGTCGAGCGCTCGTGCAAATATAGCGGCGTGCGTGAAAAGGTTGCTCAGCCGCGAAGCTTGTGCATCGCGACGCCCGGACGAACTAGCGCAGGGTCATGAGCAGGAAGTTGGTGCAAATCAGCGCCATATATCCAGCCAGCAGAGTGGCGCTGCGCATCTCCCTCGCCTCCGAGCGGTTGTCGTTAGCAGCGTCTACGATCCCCCAGCCTTTGGGTTGCCTTGGCTAGCAGTGTGTCTCGGACCAGATGGGGCTATCCGCGCCGCTGAAGTCTTTAACACAAGGGCACAAGCGGAAGCCTGCACGACGAAATGTGCAGAGCTGTTCCTGCAAGCGGTCGGGAATGGCAGTAGGATGCGAACCCAGCGCACCCACTGAAGCGCTACGACGGGCTACAGCTTGCTCTAGTGGAACTCACCAAGCGCCTTCAGCTGCGGCGTGGTTCGCTGGCTGGGCATTCTGGAAACGGTAGCAGCGCGGACAGAGCTTGATTAACCTTCCTCGCCAGCACGACGGACTAACTTCAAAAGGCGGAGACGCTTGTTGGGATTGTGAATGCGCATGTAGGCGCGGACCAACGCGCCGCATTCGTTCGCAGCCTCACTGCCAATGACAGACCGCGCGTTGGGTGCGTCACGCAAGCTGAAGACGGACGGAGGCATGCCCAGCGTATCGGCGATCCTGGCCAGCACCTGAGTGGAACGCGCTGATGACGCCTCTGTTGGAGCCCTGCTCGCACTCTCGGACCGGGTCGGCTCGTCATCCGCCGCTCTTTCAAGACATTTCGAAAGCGGTGTCTTTGAGCCCATCACGTCCCCACATCCGTTAGGTCAGCCGTACAGCCAGCGGTCCGCTGTCGGTAGGAGAATTTCCTACAGTTGTATGCCCAACCTTTTCGTACTTGAAGTTGTATCTTGGTGCACTTTAGCACAATGTCGTGATGAGGCAGACGATAGGGAGTGGGAGTGCCTAAGCCCAAAGCCATCCTTTCGCGGATAGGTTCGAGCGCCCTTCAGGCGGCCTTGGATGCCTCAGACGTCATCGGCGAGTGGACCTGGGACATCTCCACCAACTGCGTGCGCTCGGACGCCTTAGTCGCGCTACTGTTCAGCGTGGATCCTGACCTTGCGGAAGCCGGGGCGCCGTTCACCGCGTTCACCGGCAGCATCCATGCGGAAGACCGCGAGCGTGTCACCCAGCTGATCGGGGCATGCGCCCACGCTGGCGGCTCGTACGTGGCTGAGTATCGCGTGTGCTCGGCGGACGACGTTATCCGCTGGGTCCTGACAAGGGGACGATTTGAGCTTGATGCGTCAGGTGGTCCGTGGCGTGGCCGTGGCATTACCATCGACATTACGCAGAGCCGGATGGGCGAGCACGCTTACGTCCACAGCGAGAAGGCAGCCTCTGGCCATCCTCTGGATCAAGCTGGAGTGGCCCCCAATTTGACCGGACACCGGGCGCAACCGTGAGGGCCTAGGTGGACGCCTAGGC
>NZ_VZZK01000091.1:2678-5931 GCF_008806385.1 Methylobacterium soli | reverse complement strand
CGGTGGCCGCAAAGCCGCTCACGCGAAGGCCCGGAGCGGCCCATCCCCGGTCGCGTCCGCAATCGGCCGGAAAGCCCGGAGCAGATCCCGGTCGAGCTTGCCTCCCATGCTCTCGAGGATCGCGAAGGCCTGGGCTCCGGCCATCGGGGCCTTGTAGGGCCGCCGCTCGATCAGGGCTCCGAAGATGTCGCAAATGGTGACGAGGCGCACGAGATCGGGGATCTCGCCGCCCTGCAATCCGTCCGGATAACCGGAGCCGTCCAGCGCCTCGTGGTGCGAGCGCACCACGGCGAGCATCGCCTCCGGGTAGCCCTGATCGCGCAGCATCCGGTGCCCCACGACCGGGTGCTCGCGCATGATGGCCAATTCCTCCGCATCCAGGCGCCCGGGCTTGTTGAGGATCGCGATCGGGGTGCGGGACTTGCCGACGTCGTGCAGGAGGGCCGCCTGCGTGAGTTGCTGGCAATCGGCCTGCCGCAACCCGAGATGCTTGGCGAACCCGGCCGCGAGGCCGGCCACCAGCAGGCAGTGCTGATGCGTGGCGTCGTCGAAGCGCCAGACCACGTCGAGCCAGGCGCGCACGTCGGACCTGCGCATGGCCCGCTCGATCAGGTCCGCGCCGGCCGTGATCAGGCCGGGCTTGATCGCGCCGCCCGAGCGGCCGAGATCGAAGATGCGCGTCAGGGCCGCGTCCGCCTGCGCGATCTCCTCCGCGATCGGGGGCAGGACGGGAGCGTCGCGCAAGCCCGCATCCGGACGCGTCTCAGCCTCCGCAGGCTCGGTGAGGCGCGACAGGGTGCTGATCAGAAGCCGGTCGGCCTGGTCCGCCCGGAGGGTCCGGGTGGCGCCGAGAGCCTCGGCCTGAGCGTGGCCGCGGGGCGTGTCCTCGTGCAACAGGCAGATGAAAGGCGGCCGGCGGCCGGCGAGACGGTCGAGATGCCGCCTGAGGCCGGCGATCGGCGACGAGGTCGCGAAGGAGATGTCGCTGATCACCGCCCGGACCGTGGCGGGATCGGGCCGGAGGCGGTCCTGACCGGGATCGAGCAGGTCGATGACCAGCGCCAAGCCCAGCGGGCTCAAGCCGCGGGCGAGACGCTGGCCACGGGCGGGCGTGTCCGTCAGCAGGAGGAAATTGTGCACCGCAATCCCCGTAGGCGGCCGCCGCCGATATGCTCAGCGACGAACTCAGTCCGGCGATCTTAGTCAGATGAAACTTATCCGTCGGATAACGCGGCACGCGTAAGTGGATTTCTGAGATTGAACGCCATCTGCAGTTCAGAACCGGAGGGCATACCGGAGATTCGCCCCCTGTCCGCGTCGAGGCGATGCGGACAATCCGGTCAGGAGGGGCCCGTCCTGCCTCCCGGAATTCCCTCCCTGTTCCGGGAACACGCGCCGGCGGATCCGGTTCACCCTGACGGGGGATGTGCCCGCCACAGGAGAGCGGCCGGATGTCCGAAGCGGTCGTCTTCTGCGTCTACGTGACCGCCCTTGCGG
This sequence comes from Methylobacterium soli, assembly GCF_008806385.1. Taxonomy (GTDB): domain Bacteria; phylum Pseudomonadota; class Alphaproteobacteria; order Rhizobiales; family Beijerinckiaceae; genus Methylobacterium; species Methylobacterium soli. Next base: position 4,434 of record NZ_VZZK01000091.1, on the reverse strand, counting down.
CCACCACCGGCTCACTGTTCTGGACCCTTCGTCGTCCCGGACACGATTGACGGTTGCCGGTGCGCCTCCCCGACAGGACGGCGCGGAAGGTCCGGCCTGACGGGTCCGCGTTCGTCTCGGCCGGAATCCGGGTCGCCGGCACGAATCCCTGACCTTCGGCGACCGCGCCGGCTCCCCCCGTCTTCAGGCCGGCCCCGATCGGACTTCCGCTGGACGCGCGCGCCACGCCTGGCCCAGGACGGCCATCGCGTCCTCGGCCAGTTCCGGCCGCAGCCAGAATCCGCGTGCTGCGGCGCTCCGGACCCAACCTCCGGGTCGTCTGACGGCACCCGTCTGCGTGATCGCGACCCGGTCCGGCCGGTGGCCGGACGCCCGCCCGGGATCCGGCCTCTCCCGGCGCGCACCGCACGTGCGCGCGAGCACGTCCGCCCGCGCCAAGCCGTAACCCCTGTAAGGCGCGCGCGTATAGGGGGTGTGAACCAGGGAGGCTTCCGTCATTGAGCAAGTTGATTTCGCGTTCGGTCACCGGTTGGGCCGCTACCTGCTGGCTCTGTATCGCCTTCGGTGCGTCCCCGCGGCAGATCGCCGGTCTGCTGCCCGGCCCGGGCCAGCGTGACCCGAGCTTCGGTCTCGACATTCGCCGCCGCCCGCGCGGCGGACGGGCGTGAAGCGCCGGAGCGCGTCTCCCAAGACGGATTGCCAAGAAGGATCTCAAGCGGGACCGCCTGGCGGGCGACCGGTTTCAGCCGGTCGCCCGGGTTCCTGCCCTCACCACTTGTAGCTCAGGCTGGCGATGACGCGGCGGGCCTCGCCGTAGAAGCAGGCATTGGCGGATTGGCAGACGCTGACATAGCGCTTGTCGGCGAGGTTCTGGGCGTTCACCGCGAAGCGCCAGTTGCCGGAATTGTAGTGCACCACGGCGTCGAACAGGACGCGCTCGGGCACAGTCAGCGTGTTGTTCACGTCCGCGAAGGAGCGCCCGACATAGCGCGCGCCGCCGCCGAAGCCGAAGCCCGCCCAGGGGCCCGTCGGGATCGTGTAATCCGCGAACAGGGTCGCCAGGGTCTCGGGCGTGGCCGTCGGCGCCTTGCCGACCACACCGACATCGCCGCGGGTGATCTCGATGTTGAAGCTCGTGAACGAGGCGGTGACGTTCAGGTCCCGCGTGAGATTGGCCACGAACTGCGCCTCGAAGCCGCGCGAGCGCGTCTCGCCGAGCTGGAGCTGGTTGAGGGTGTTGTTCGGGTCAATGGTCAGCGAGTTGGCCAGCGTCAGGTCGAAGGCGGCCAAGGTCAGGAAGGCCTCGGTGCCCGGCGGCTGGTACTTCACGCCGACCTCGTACTGGTCGCCGGTGGTCGGCTTGAAGGGCTGGCTGAAGAAGTTCGTCCCGACCTGCGGGTTGAAGAAGCTCGCGTAGCTGACATAGGGCGCGAGCCCGAAATCGAAGTTGTAGATCAGGCCGTAGCGCTGGCTGCCCGCATTGGCGTTCTGGCGGGTCGTCGTGCTGGCGAGCAGGTTGTTGACCTCGTTCGAGGTGAAATCGCCGCGGCCCGAGAGCACCAGGGTCAGCTCGGGGGTGAGCTTGATCTGATCCTGAGCGTAGATGCCGGTCTGCTGGAAGACGTTGTAATTGACGAGATAGGGCGTCACCGCGACCGTCGGCGAGCCGTAGTTCGGCGCCAGCAGATTGAAGTTCGCGACCGTGGGCCCGACGAAGCCGCCCGTCGCCTGATTGTCGTTCAGCTGGAAGTTCTTG
>NZ_VZZK01000091.1:0-2629 GCF_008806385.1 Methylobacterium soli | reverse complement strand
CATCGAAGCGGGCGACCGCGTTGTTGTCGACGTTGAACAGCCCGGCCCGCGAGGTGGCGCGGAAGCGGTAGCGCGAGAGCTGCGTCTGCAGCGGGTCGGCGTAGCCGTTGATCGCGAACGAGTTGTCGTAGGACTCGGTATAGGCGTAACGCAGGTTCTGCCGGAACGTCCAGGTGTCGTCGAAGACGTGCTCGAACTCGTAGCCGAGATTGAATTGTGTCCGGCGATAGACGTTGTTGACCGGATCCTGAACGTTGAAGCTGCGCGGGATGCGCTGGCCCAGCACGTCCGGGCGCGCCGTGCCCTGGTACGGCAGGAAGGCGTTGATGCGGCCCGTGTCGTCGTACTGGACGCTCGACAGGAAGGTGAAGGTGGTGGCCCCGTCCGGCTTGTAGGTGAAGGTCGGCGCGATGTAGCCGCGGTTCTCGTCGAGCCTGTCGACCTGCGTGCCGCCCTGGCGGCCGATGGCGGTGAGCCGGTAGAACCAGTGGCCGTCCTGGTCGGCGGGGCCGCCGAGGTCGAAGGCGAGGTATTTCTGGCCGAAGGAACCGCCGCCGACCTCGATGTAGCGCAGCGGATCGAGCGGGGGCTTTTTGCTGACGATGTTGATGAGGCCGCCCGGCCCGCCCTGGCCGAACAGCACCGCGGCGGGGCCGCGCAGGATGTCGATGCGCTCGACGCCGAAGGGATCGACCTTGTAGGATCCGAAGCCGAAGTTGAAGAGCTGCAGCCCATCCCGGTAGAGGCCGGTGTCGCTCGCCGTGAAGCCGCGGATCTGGAAGAAGTCGAAGCGCGTATCCGGTCCGAAGGCGTTGCCGAAGACGCCGGGTGAGTAATTGATGATCTCGCCGATCTGCTGCGGCTTGATCGCGTCGATCTCCCGGCGCCCGATCACGCTGATCGATTGCGGCGTCTCGATCAGCGGCGTGTCGGTCTTGGTCGATGTGAGGGTCCGCTTGGCGACGAAGCCGTCGATCGGCCCGCGCGGATCCTCGCGGGTCGCGACCGCGCGGGCCGGGACACCCCCCTGCCCCTCGACGCTCAACTCCTCCAGGCGCGTGCTCGCCTGCCCGGACGGCGCGGCGCGGCTCTCTTGCTGGGCATGGGGGCTGCCGATCAACCCGAGCAGGGAGACGCTGCCCAGAGCGGCCCTCCGGATCGCACCGCGCAACGGCCTGAGGCTGAAACCTGACGTGACACGCATGATTGATCCTGAACGCCAGCGGGCGGCACACCGCCGTTCAATGGCGTGCCGCGCTCAGTTTAGAATTCTGATAAAGTACTGGAAAGGCTTGCCTTTATTCATTTTGGTAGAGCTTGGCCGTGATGTTCGCAAGTGCATCGGCAGCGGTCGTCCAGCTCTGTGACGCGGTTGCAACGGATCGGGGTGAGGGCTCGCCCGTGCCGCAGCTGTCTGCGGCGTGCGCGCGTCGGAATCCGAACGAGGCCGGATCAGGGTCTCGCGAGGATGCGGGTAATCCCGAACCCTCTCGAGGACCGAGCGGGCGTTCGATCCGGCCGGCGGGTGAGCTTCGGGCTACCGAGCCGGGCGAATCCTGCCCACATCCGCCCCGGCCGCGAGCCGGACTGTGATCCACCGCACAGAGACGCGCGCGGCCATCGGGTTACAACGGGGTCCTGGACCGCGCAGGGGGAGCTGAGACCATGACGATCCGACGCGGCGAGGGCGCCGGCATCCCGGCGCGAAAAGCCCCGCGACCGGGAGGCCGCGGGGTCGAAGTCGCAGTCACGAGATGCAGGGGACTGGTCTCGTGCGACCATGCTGCGCTGCTGGCCGCCCTTCGGCAACGCACCGATCCTGATCCAGAAGATGTGCCGCGCCCGGCGTAAAAGGATTAGTTCACCCGGCTCGCCCGGCGGGACGCTGGATCACCGAACGCGTTCGACACGTACGATCAATACGTTTGCTCAGTAAACAACATACTTCTAGCGTCCGGCTTGAAGGCTGAAGCTTCGAACCGGGCGCCTGCCGGAGGTTCTTGAGATGTTGCCCATCGGCATCAAACGGGCTTGTGACGGGCCGCTGACGCGCGACCCGGGGGAGACCTGCACCCCGAGCCACCTCGACGCGCAGACGAGCGCGGTGCGGAACCACGTCCGGCGGGTCTTGCGGCAGATCTCGGCGGGCAGCCTCGGCCATGAAGCCGCGGCGGACCGGGCCGAGCCGCGAGGCTGAGCGACGCGCCCGCTTGAGCGAGCGGTTCCGCTGATTTTGCGCTGCAGCAAATTCCGGGTTGACCGGCGGGGAGCGGCTGCCTATATGCCTCTCAACGGCGCTGAGCTGCGGGAGCGGTTCTGGCGCTGCTGTTTTCTGTCCGATGCGGGTTGGTGGGTCCGGTGTTAAGCCGGGTGCTTGGCCGTTCGTGTCGGGGCGGTGTCGAGGTTCGGGTCCGCGAGGATCCGGACAGGGTTGACACCGGAACGAGCGGGCCTTAGACGGCCCCACCGCCGCGGCGGACCGGCCCTTGAGGCTCTGGTCCGGCCAAGGCAGGTTCACCGGATCGGATGCAGGATGCGACGGGCTTCGTCCCGGGGCGTCGTTGTCCGCGAAGATGGACGGCGTGCTCCTTTGACGAGCGCGGTTCTTTGACAAGTTGGCTAGAGAAAG
>NZ_VZZK01000090.1:697-6509 GCF_008806385.1 Methylobacterium soli | reverse complement strand
GAACCCACTCCGCCCTCAGCCAACAGACACCCTGGCAAAGGCTGAACAACCTTCTGGGTAACGACACCTAGACCAAAGCCGTTCCATTTCGAAAGTGCCGGGGACAGCACGCGATCCTACGGAAGCACATCCTCGGGACAGATCCCGAGGATGAACGATTGCCGACGAGACATCCGCGCGCGATCCCCGGTTCCAACGGACGATCGGATCGGCACAGGCCCCCTCAGTAGTCCCAGAACGCAGGAACCCACCGAAACGCGTCGCCATCAACCGCGACCCGGCCGACGGACGGGAACGGCAGATGCGTGGCGATCAATTGCTCGCCGGTCGCCGCCAGTTCCCGCAGAAGCCGGACGCGAACGCGAGCCGCCTCCTCGGGATCGTGCTCGAAGCCGTTGTGCCAGTCGGGGTGCTCGAACCCGACCGTGAACACGGCGTCGCCGGCGAAAGTTAGCCGGTCGCCGCCGGATGCCATGCGGACGACGCTGTGTCCGGGAGTATGGCCGCCGGTGCGTTGGACGATCACCCCCGGTGCGACCTGGTGCTCCTCGTCGAACAGTCGCAACTGGCTGCGATAATCTTGCGCGAACCGCTTGGCGGCCGCCCGAAGCGCATCTGGGAACCCCTGCGGCATGTCGACGTGGGTGAAGTCGGGCGCTTCCCAGAATTTGACCTCGGCAGCCGCCACGTGAATTCGCAGATCCGGGCGCAGCTGCTCTTTCACTCCGTCGACGAGAAGCCCGCCGACATGGTCCATGTGCATATGGGTGAGCACCACGTCTGTCACAGTCTTGAGATCGATACCTACGGCCTCTAACCGTCTTACCAATAGCCCGGCCCGCGGCAGGTTTAGGTTCGGGTCCAACCCCAACCCGGCGTCGACGAGGATGGTCTGGTCGCCGCTGCGGACCACAACCGCGTTCAGCGACCAGTCGAATGCGTCTGTCGGCAGGAACATGTCGTTCAGCCAAGCCGCCCTCACGGCTTGGTCGACGTTGTGTCCCAGCATCTTGGTCGGGAGCGGCAGCACGCCGTCGCTGACGACCAGCACGTCGATCTCACCGATCCGCACCGCGTAGCGCGAGGGCACCAGCTCCTCGCCCCCCGCACTTGGAGGACCAGCATATCCCGGATCGGTTCGTCCGGCATTGGCAGGTATCACAGTCGTCATCGTCATCCCTTTCGTAGGACGCGCGTGCATCTGGCTCGTTAGGATCGCGAAACGCGCGCCAGCCACGGAGGACGAGATTGAGCCGACAGATGTGACATGAGCGGTGAGAAGTTGATCTCATCGCCCGTGGATGATCGTTGCTCCGCGATAATTTCCTGGAGCAGACGTTCCTCAGGCCCGCAATGGGCCGAGAGCAGCCTGGACGGTGGAGTGGGCCCCTGGGGGTGGACGGATTGGGTGAGGCTGATTGACCGGTTCGCTGGGTCTTCGGAGGATGAAGACCATGGCACGACACCGTTCTCATAGCGTCACGTTCAAGCGTCAGGTTGCGCATGAGTACCTGTCTGGTGAGACGCTACACGGCTTGGCCAAGCGCCACGACCTCTCGCGCAACTTCGTGCGCGTCTGGGTGCAGAAGTACGAGGCCGGCGCGCTCGACGACGATGCGGCAGCCGCCGACACGATCCAGGCCTATGAAGCGCGCATCGCCGCGCTCGAACGGCTCGTCGGTCGGCAGGCGCTTGAACTTGGTTTTTAAAGGGGGCACTGCGAAGCGCGCCGCTGCCGAGAAGCGGGCCTACCTCCGTGATCACCGGCCCGACAGCCTCTCCGTCGCGGCAGGATGCCGGCTGATGGGCCTCGCACGCTCCACCTACTACGACGCTCCGACCCGGGCTGCAGACGACACCGCTCTCGTCGAAGCCATGGCGGCAATCTGTGACGCGTTCGAAGCCTACGGCTGGCGGCGCGTCCAGGCAGCCTTGCGTCAACAGGGATGGCCGGTGAACCACAAGAAGGTCCGCCGCCTCATGCGCGAGCACGACCTGCAGCCGCGCGTTCGGCGCCGCTACGTCACGACGACCGACAGCGATCACGATAGCCCGATCTTCCCGAACCTTGCCAAGGACATCGTGCCGGACGGCCCCAACCAACTCTGGGTCGCGGATCTGACCTATGTCGCGGTGACGGGCGGCTTCGTCTACGTCGCAATCATCCTGGATGCCTGGTCGCGGCGCGTGGTCGGCTACGCGCTCGGCCAATCCATCGACGCCCGCCTGACCGTCGCGGCTCTGCGGGTGGCGATCGAGCGTCGTCGACCAGCACCAGGGCTGACCCATCACACGGACCGTGGTAGTCAATACGCTGCCGAGGCGTATCGGAAGATCTTGGCCGAGCACAGGCTAGTTGGCTCGATGGGCCGGCGGGGCAATCCCTACGATAACGCCAAAGCTGAGAGCTTCATGAAGACGCTCAAGGTCGAGGGCGTGTACCCGATGGCATTTGAGACCTTTGCCGACGTCGCGGCTGAGCTGCCTCGCTTCATCGAAGAGGTCTATAACGCCCGCCGCCTGCACTCCGCACTCGGTTACCTGAGCCCCGCGCAGTTCGAGGAGCAACACGCCCAGCAGACGGTCAAAACCGCCGCCTGACCGTGCCCACCATCAGGGGCCCACTCCAGTAGGCGACCGGCAGACTGGCCTGGGCGTTTGCCAGCGAGAGCGTCATCGCAACCTGGCAGTTATCCTGTTTGCCGCTGACCACAGTATTGCCGGCTGACTCCGACCGAGTGCTGGCCCTTCTTGGGGAAGCCCTATCATCGACGATCCAAGCTTGGATCAGGCCTGGGCTCTCGATGAGGGGCAGAACCATGGCGCGGACCCGAGCCAGCAAAGCGACGTTTGACCACTCGCCCTTGGCCACGAAGTGGTGCAGCGGCTGATGGGTGGCCTGAACACGAGTTGGGGCTATCTGGGCCGCCATGGGCTCAATGCTCTTGTGTGTGCCTGGTAGGAGGAGACCGGTGCAGTAGGCCTTGAGCGGTGCGACCCGATCCGCATGGCCAAGGACGTCCGAGAGAGTGCCGACGTATGCGGCAAAGCGCGGCTGATTAGCCAAGGCGGTGATCAGGGGGGGCACGTCCCGCTCCTGCACGAGATCCTACTACCGGTCATACACCCCAAATTTCTGACGCAGCAGTGATATCAGAGCAGTCGGAATGGCGGGCCTCATATCACGCTCTGGATTTCCGGCAAATCGACGTCATGCCTCTGCTGGAAAAGTCTTTCTCAAAGCGAGCTATTCTATTTTCTCGGCAGCATAACAGTTTACTCGTCAGAGCCGACTGGCCTGGTGCGATGTTATCGACGCGTTACGCATCGAAAATATCGCTATTTCTGAGTAAATTTCCGGCAACCTACCAACATCCATAGAGATACGCGTCGCGAGCGGGGATTAGATTATGGCGGAAGTTACTCAGACCTTCGGAGGATCTCTCAATCAAGCTGGAAACCCCCTCGTCATAAACGGATATGCTTACGCGCAGCGCAGTACATCGGGATCTGCGACCGGCACCCTCTCAGTCCAAAACTTCGGTCTATTCAATGACGCTCAACTTAGAACGGGCGAGGGAACTGGCGTGGCAGTCAGCTTGCTGACGGGTCCCGGCTACCTTTCAATCTCTCAAGTATCGGGTGGCGCATTCGATCTAAATCAATTGGATCTAAATAGTGGGGTTGTTTTAGGAGCGGCGACAAACACGCAGTTCGTGGGTTACCGCAATGGTGTGCAAGTTGTTTCTGGAGATGCCTTTCAACTTCTTAATCTCAGTGGAATTCTTGGAGATCAAACAGTCAGATTCGGCTCTCAATGGGACGGAATTACCGAAGTCCGGATATTTAATTCGAGCGTCCTAGACATCGGCTTGGGACGTCTCGGTTTCAGAATTGATGATATTGTAACGGACGATCACTATGCGCCTACTGTGCCGACGCTGATTGCCGGCGCTGCTGCGACGCGGAATAATACTCCGACGATCACTGGCGCAACCGAGGCTGGTGCAACCGTCGCCATATACAACGGCAACACGCAAATCGGGACAGCCGTCGCGAACTCAGCTGGGCAATACTCCTTCACACCACCCTCGCCACTGGCCGACGGTACGTACAGTTTGAGCGCGCGTGCAACGGACGCCAGCGGTAACACCAGCGCAGCCTCGACACCGGTCTCGCTGATCATAGATACATTGGCGCCAGCAGCTCCTGCGATTACGACGGTTCCGACCTTAACTAACGACAACACGCCGACTATCACTGGCTCGGCTGAAGCGGGATCGACCGTCGCTATTCTCAGTGGCACGACCCAGCTTGGCACGGCTATCGCTACTCCTCAGGGCACATTCAGCTTCACCCCGACCACGCCATTGGCCGATGGTCCCTACGTTTTGCGTGCGACTGCTATAGACGCGGCCGGCAACGTCTCGGGCTCGTCGGCGGCCGTCGCCCTGACCATCGACAGCGTTGCGCCCGGTGCGCCGGCGATCACGACGCTGCCCGGTCTGATCAACAACGCCACCCCCATCATCACCGGCACGGCGGAGGTGGGCGCGACCGTCACGATCTCCGACAACGGCACGGTGCTGGGCACCGCTGTGGCCGGCGCCAACGGCGTCTTCAGCTTCACCCCCACCGCCCCGCTGGTGCAGGGTGCCAACAGCCTCACCGCCACCGCGCGCGACGCGGCCGGCAACGTCTCGGGCGCGTCGGCGGCCGTCGCCCTGACCATCGACAGCGTCGCACCCGGTGCGCCGGCGATCACGACGCTGCCCGGTCTGATCAACAACGCCACCCCCATCATCACCGGTACGGCGGAAGCCGGCACGACCGTCACGATCTCCGACAACGGCACGGTGCTGGGCACCGCTGTGGCCGGCGCCAACGGCGTCTTCAGCTTCACCCCCACCACCCCGCTGGCGCAGGGCGCCAACAGCCTCACCGCCACCGCGCGCGACACGGCCGGCAACGTCTCGAGCGCATCGGCGGCCGTCGCCTTGACCATCGACAGCGTCGCGCCCGGTGCGCCGGCGATCACGACGCTGCCTGGTCTGATCAACAACGCCACCCCCATCATCACCGGTACGGCGGAGGCGGGCGCGACCGTCACGATCTCCGACAACGGCACGGTGCTGGGCACCGCTGTGGCCGGCGCCAACGGCGTCTTCAGCTTCACCCCCACCGCCCCGCTGGTGCAGGGCACCAACAGCCTCACCGCCATCGCGCGCGATGCGGCCGGCAATGTTTCGGGCCGGTCCGCCGCGGTGGCCCTGACCATCGACAGTGTAGCTCCCGGTGCGCCAGCGATCACGACGCTGCCCGGTCTGACCAACAACGCCACCCCCATCATCACCGGCACGGCGGAGGTGGGCGCGACCGTCACGATCTCCGACAACGGCACGGTGCTGGGCACCGCTGTGGCCGGCACCAACGGCGTCTTCAGCTTCACCCCCACCGCCCCGCTGGTGCAGGGTGCCAACAGCCTCACCGCCACCGCGCGCGACGCGGCCGGCAACGTCTCGGGCGCGTCGGCGGCCGTCGCCCTGACTATCGACAGCGTCGCACCCGGTGTGCCGGCGATCACGACGCTGCCCGGTCTGACCAACAACACCACACCGATCATCACCGGCACGGCGGAGGTGGGCGCGACCGTCACGATCTCCGACAACGGCACGGTGCTGGGCACCGCTGTAGCTGGCGCCAACGGCGTCTTCAGCTTCACCCCCACTACCCCGCTGCCGCAGGGCGCCAACAGCCTCACCGCCACCGCGCGCGACGCAGCTGGCAACGTCTCGGGTGCATCGGCAGCGGT
>NZ_VZZK01000090.1:0-580 GCF_008806385.1 Methylobacterium soli | reverse complement strand
CGGTACGGCGGAGGCGGGCGCGACCGTCACGATCTCCGACAACGGCACGGTGCTGGGCACCGCTGTGGCCGGCACCAACGGCGTCTTCAGCTTCACCCCCACCGCCCCGCTGGCGCAGGGCGCCAACAGCCTCACCGCCACCGCGCAGGACACGGCCGGCAACGTCTCGAGCGCATCGGCGGCCGTTGCCTTGACCATCGACAGCGTCGCACCCGGTGCGCCGGCGATCACGACACTGCCCGGTCTGACCAACAACGCCACCCCCATCATCACCGGTACGGCGGAAGCCGGCACGACCGTCACGATCTCCGACAACGGCACGGTGCTGGGCACCGCTGTGGCCGGCGCCAACGGCATCTTCAGCTTCACCCCCACCGCCCCGCTGGCGCAGGGTGCCAACAGCTTTACGGCTGTGGCACAGGACGCGGCCGGCAACGCCTCGGGTCCGTCCGCGGCCGTCGCCCTGACTATCGACAGCGTCGCGCCTGGTGTGCCGGCGATCACGACGCTGCCTGGTCTGACCAACAACGCCACCCCCATCATCACCGGCACGGCGGAAGCCGGCACGACCGTCACGATC
>NZ_VZZK01000009.1 GCF_008806385.1 Methylobacterium soli | reverse complement strand
GCTTCCGGGAAGGAGTGAATCACGCCCAGCTCGGCCACGCCACGGACTTCTTCAACACCCTGCTAGACCGCCTCGACCACTGCTTCGGCAGGCTGTGTCCCCCGAAACCGGCCCACGGCATCACCGAGGCTTGTGAAGGCTTGTGCCCCGAGCATAAATCGCCCGGGGCTTTGCTACGCTATGGCTACGTCGAGCCCCCGTCTCCGATATCGAGAATGACCGCTTGCCCTTTCAGTACATTGGCGATGCGGGTCTTCATCTCAGGAGTGAGGCTTGGAGCGCGAACATGCACGGTGCTGCCACGATCTGTTCCAGTGACCCACAAGCGATACTCTAGCCCCTCGGACCGAAGTTGCTGAAGCATACGCTCCGCACCCTGCCGGACCACCTCGTTGTTCATTACGATCGTCGCCGCGTCCATCGAAGCCTCTGCCGCTTTGTGGAGTAAAACGCATACGGTGACAATTTAGTCCCGCTCTACGGCTGCCCATGCACCCCACCGCCTCAGCCCAGGCCTCCGGCGACAAGGTCTGCATCCGGATCGGGGATGAGCGGGGAGGACGATCCGTCGAGGTCACGCCTGAGCGCGCAGTCGAGCTGATCCGGCAACTCACCGACGCGGCTTGTGCGGCGCTCGCAGCGCGGCAGGAGCCTACTCGCGCACCGGCTCGTTCTCGTCCAGCAGCGTGACGCCAACAAAGTCACCACGCCTCCAGGCACGGCGGACACGGCAGGTCAGGTCGCGGCCAGGGAAGTTCAACGCAAAGCTCTCGGGCAGCACGTGCCGTCGCGCGACGCCGAGCTTGGCCCCCGACACCGACATGTCCCTGAGCACACACGGGATCTGCTCACCGTCTTGCAGCAGGATCGTCGCCAGCTTCATCGTGGTGTGACGATCGCCGCCCTTGCGCTTCTCAGGTCGGGTGGCCGCTTCCGGCAGGTCTTCGGGAGGCATGGTCTGCAGTTGGGTCGCGGTTCGATCCGGTCCTTCTGATGCATGCGCGTTTCGGAAGACTGAATGCCGACCGTTTGGCCGTTTCGAGGGCAGGTGGCGGTTAGGAGATGCTGATGCCCGGCAACCCCACCCTCTCCGACCTCTGGCAACTCTACTGGTGCGCCTGGGAGATCATGGCGCTCACCGCCATCGAGATGCCGGGGGCGGTGATGCGGGAGATGGGGCTGAGGTGATCAGCTTCGACCTGAGTGCGTTGGAGCAGGCAGCCCGCAACGTCGGCGCTGCTTCAGATCAGATCCCCTACGCGATCAGCCGCACTCTGAACCGCGCCGTGCTCAACGCGGAGAACCGACTGGCCGGTGAGACCTGGCCTTCGCACGTCACGGTGCGGAACCGGGGCTTCTTGAAGGCGGCGCTCGCCCCTGAGTTCTCGAAGAAGGACAACCTGCGCGTCGCCCTGGTCGACAAGCTCGGACGGGCGTCGCTCAACCTGCACGACAAGGGCGGCACGAAGACAGCGCGCGGTCGCTTCGCCATCCCCACCTCGCGGGTGCGGCGCGGTTCGAAGGGTGTCGTAGCCAGCCAGCGACCCGGCGAGCTCAAGCGCAAGGTCGTGAAGGGCGGCCTCATCTTCCAGGCCGTGGGCAAGGGCAAGAACCAGCGCCTGCAGCTGATGTTCAAGCTTCAGTCCTCGAGCCGCGTGAAGGCTGACGTGCCGCTCCGTAAGGACTTCGCCCGGTTCATGAGGGAAGAGATGTGGCGGGAGCTACCGAAGGCGGTGGCTCAGGCCATGGCGACGAGGCGGTGATGCGCTCGACGCGTTGGAGCCGCTGAATCGGCGCAGGGTGCTGGCGACCTCTGTGGCCCTGGAGCGGGAGAGCAGGACGCAAGGAGGGTTAGCGCTACCGTCTACCGAGCGCCCGCGGCCTATTGCCCGGCCAACCACTGCTGAAAGGTCATGCGCGACCATCCTCCCAAGGGCGTCAGGGGACGCAGCGGTTGCAGCGGGTTCAAAGGTTTGAGTGGCTTCAATGGGTTTAGAGGGCGCAATGGTGTAATGGGCCGCAGCGGCGGGCCCATGCTGCAGACGGATCCAGATGAGCTCCAGGCTACGGGCTTTCCGCTCTGATCCATGCACGTCAGATCCTGCACCGGACCGAGCCAGGCCAGAGTTCGCATGGTCCACGCATTTTCGCCCGCGAGGAATGCAACCGGATTCATCTGCGTGTCCCAGACGAACGCATCGGGGGTGATCCAGCCCACGAGCTGACAACTGGGCGAAAACAGCGGCTCCACGAGCGTCCTCCATCTTGATTCTGCGTACGATACCATACCGCTCGCATTGATGGGCGATGGCCCATTCAGGGGCCAAGCATCTGGAACGTGCAGTCGGCGCTAAGGAATCGCGCGACCAGGACCCGAGAAACGAACCTCGGCGGGTCCTTCCAGGGTGGGGGAGGTGTCGAGGGTCCGCACGAGTTCAGGTTCTCACCCTCTAAGAATTCTGAAATCCGGATTTTTTGTTTATGTCTGGATCCTCGATTGACGGTCGCGAACTCAACCGCGTGGACCTCGCAAGTCTCTGTGGCGTAAGCCTTCCTACGGTCGATGGGTGGATCAAGATAGGTTGCCCATTTTTGGAGCGCGGAAGTAAAGGCCGTGAGTGGAAATTCGATTCCGCAGCTGTGATCGACTGGCGCATGCAGCGCGCGGTCGAGAGTGCGGTGGCGGGTTACGCCGGTGAAGGCGACAAGGTCTTGAAGGAAGAGGCGGATCGCCGGAAGGCAGTCGCTGCGGCCATCACGGCAGAGATCGCAGCGGACATAGCGTTGGGCCACGTGGTGTCACGTCGCGACGCCGAGAGCGTGATGACGATGTTCTGCCAAGTGCTGAAGACTGGATTGTCGAACGCCGCATCCAAAATCGCCGCACGCGCCACCGTCATCACAAGCGCCCCTGAAATCGAAGACCTGGCGCATACCGAAATGAACAGGGCCTTTGATTCCGCTCGCGATGATCTCGCCCAGCGGTGGGCCAGGGCGCGCAGCAATGACGATGATGCCGGCAGCGGATCGGATCGCCCAGCATAAGCGCGGCGACTATGGCGTCGGCTTCACGGAATACCTCGCCTCGCTCGACGCTTTGTTCGGCGACGCGCTACGGTTCAAGGATCGGCTCAGCGGATCTGCATGGGCCGAGGATTTCGGCCGCATCCCCTCTGGCACGGGTGCCGAGAGCGGACGGGTCACCCTCTACGGCTATCAGCGCGGGCTGCTCGACGCGATGTGCGATCCGCGCATCCCGCTGGTCACTGTCCTGAAGGCGGCCCGTGTTGGCTATACCCGCTGCGCCACGCTGGCGCTCGGCTACCACCTTCATCAGGACCCGACTTTGTGCGCGGTTGCGCAACCGGTCGAGGATGACGCTGAAGATTTCGGCGGGGGCGAGATTGGCCCCATGCTCCGCGAGACGCCCGTTCTCACTGGCCTGATCCGGCCGGTGAAGAGGGGAGAGAAACAGGACAAGGCGACGTTCTTTCAACTCGCTAACGGTGCATCCATTCGTGTTGTCGGTGCGGCCTCGGATGACGCATTCCGCCGCTACTCGGCCCGCTTCCAGTTCGCCGATGAGGTCGACGGTGAGGGGTGGACTCCCGGGGCCAAGACCCAGGGCGATAAGCTCAAGCTGTTCTGGACCCGCGGTGAGACGTTCTGGAACCGCAAGCAGGTTCGCGGATCAACGCCCCTTCTCGAGGAGACGTCGCGGATCTGGAAGCTCTGGCTGCAGAGCGATCAGCGCCGGTACTTTGTTCCGTGCCCCCAATGCTCTGAAGCGGCGGGCCATCTCGACGGGTGGCAATATCTGGATTGGGGTAGCAAGGAGAGCCCCCACGGCCTGAAGTACGATCTGAACGAGGACGGCTCGCTGAAGTCGGTCTGGTATCAGGGTCTATGCGGCTGCATCATCCAGGAGAGTCATAAGTCCTGGATGGATGCCCGCGGCGAGTGGCGTCCGACGGCTCGGCCTCGCACCCCCGGGCATGCTGGCTTCCATCTCTGGACGGGCATGTCGCTGAACCCGAACGCGGCTTGGCCAGTCATCGCCCAAGAGTGGATCGACGCACAGGAAGATCCCGCCTCGCTCGTTCAGCCATTCCGGAACCTGCGTCTTGGTCTGCCTTACAAGCTGACTTACGGGCAGGAGATCAAGCCCGGCGCATTCCTGGAGCGCCAGGAGGAATTTGGCGCCGAGGTCCCGGCGTGGGTGCAATACCTCACTCTTGGCGGCGACGTTCAGTCAGGCGGCAATGCCCGCATCGAGGCGGCGGTTTATGGGTGGGGCCCAGGGCTCGAAAGCGCCTTGATCGGGCACTTCGTCATCCCAGGTGATCCAGCCGACGTGGAAGTCTGGGCCAACTTGGACCGGCTGCTACGGCGCGAGTTCAGGAGGCCGGATGGTTCGTTGCTTCGCATCCGCGCAGCAGCGATCGACTCCGGCGGTCACCACACGGCCGAGACCTACGCCTTCTGCAACGAGCGTCGTCGGCGTCACGTTTGGGCGATCAAGGGCAAGTCCGAGGCGCGTGGTCATCGGAGTAAGGTGTGGCCGCGAACGCCATCATCGAAGCTCGGAAACTCGTGGTTCATGATCGGCGGCAATGCAGCGCGCGATTGGGCATACGGCTCGCTTGCGATCGGTGAACCTGGACCGCGGCACGTTCACTTTCCGGTCGAGCCTGCCCTTGGGGCTCGGCCCGTAGACACCGAATTTTTCGAGCAGCTGACGCGCGAAAAACTGGTCGTTCGCCGGCAGGGCTACACCGAGTGGGTGAAGCCCAAGGCCGCGCACGAGGTCGGCGTCTGTTTCGTTTACGCCTACGTCGCGGTCTGTGGCCTACAGGCTCTCTCTGGCCGCTACGTCGTGATGGGGCGCATGCCCAGCGCGCCCGCTCAGACGGATGTCCGGGACGGGGAAGCGGTCGTTGAGATGCAAACGACTGATCCGATGCGCGGCTCGGCAGAGGTTCGGCAGGAACGTGCCCAGGTCGCATCGCAGGGCGCCCCACGACGGCGCGGTCCCCGTGTGATCGCCGCCTCCGACCCGTACCTGTAACCGTAGGACACCTGATGGCTGACACGGTCGCAGACCTGCTCAAGCTGCGCCTGTGGCTCGCCGAGGCCGAGCAGGCTCAGCACGAACTGATGATCGGCAAGAAGTCGGTCTCGGTTTCCTATGAGGGGAAGTCTGCAACGTTCATGCAGGCGAACCGTGACGACCTCGCCATCTGGATCAACACCCTGCGACAGCGCATCGCCACGCTCGAAGGCGTGCGGATCCCGCGGCGCGCGCCGATCCACCTGAGCTTCTGATGTCGGCGAACGTCCCCTGGATCCACCGGGAGCGGCCGGGCATCGGCGGTGGTGTTACAGTGCGCCGGGCTGCGATGTCCGCTGTTGCCGAGGTGGAGACTGCACACCATGCCGCCTCGCTCGCCGCGCGCGACATGGCGACCTGGAGCAACTACCGCATTTCACCGGATGCGGCGCTGCTGCCTGAGCTTGACACGATCAACGCGCGGGTCGACGACCTCACCCGCAACAACGGAATCGCGGCCGGCGCCGAGCGCACCTTCGTCGATAACGTCATCGGGCCGCGGATCCGGTGCAAGCCGAACCCGGACCGCATCGCTCTCGGCAAGACGCCGGAGTGGGTCGCGGAATGGTCCCAGGTCGTCGAGAGCAAGTTCTCCTCGTTCTTCGACACCGACTGGTTCGATGCCGGCCTGCGCTACAACGGCCACGTCTCGACCCGGCTGCTCGCCCGCACCTTTGCGGCGAATGGTGAGGGGCTGGCGCTGCCGCTCTACACCAAGCGGAACGGTTCGCGCTGGAACACCTGCGTGCAGCTTGTCGATCCGGCCCGCCTGTCCAACCCGAATGGGCGCGCCGACACACCGACACTGCGCGGCGGCGTCGAGATTGACCCGATCACCACGGCCGCGGTCGCGTACCACATCAGGAAGTCCCACCCCGGCGACGCCTTCAGCCTACGGTCGGCCTTCTCGGCAGGATCCTGGGAGCGCATCCCGGCCTACCAGGCCTTCGGCCGCCGCCGCGTGCTCCACGTCTATGAGAGCGAGCGGGTCGGTCAGACTCGGGGCAAGTCGATCGTCGCGGCGGTCGCCCGCCAGTTCAAGATGCTGGACAAATACGGGGTGGAGCAGGTCCGCCTCGCCGTCCTGAACTCGCTCGTGTTCGGGGCGCTTGAGACCCCCCTGGATCAGGCCTCTATCGTTGAGATGATGGGCGGCGCCGGTGCCGACGGTTTGGACGATCCGAGCGCTGCCTTCGCCAGCTACCAGGACGCGATCAACGAGTGGCGCGTGCAGATGCGCGGTGGCGCTATCATCCCGATGCCGCCCGGCACCTCGCTCAAGCCCTTCTCACCGAACAACCAGAATGCCGCGAGCTTCGACCAGTTCTTCACCACCGTCCTGAAGCAGGTCGGTGCCGGCCTCAACCTCGGCTACGAGCTGACCAGCAAGGACTTCTCGAAGTCGAACTACTCGTCGGCCCGGGCCGCCCTGCTGGAGGCCTGGCGCTACTTCCTCTCGGTTCGGCAGTTCCTGACCGACCACTGGCTGATGCCGGTGTTCGACCTTTGGTTCGAAGAAGCGGTGCAGCGCGGCGAGATCCCGGACTGCACGCCGGACGACTACTACCCGAACCAGCTGGCCTGGACGCGCTGCAACTTCACCTTCGCCGGCCGCGGCTGGGTCGATCCGCTCAAGGAAGCGCTGGCGGCCAAGGCCCGCATGGATGCCGGCATCTCCACGATGGCGGACGAGTGCGCCGAGCAAGGGCGAGACTGGCGCGAGCAGCTTGAGCAGATGGCCCGCGAGAATTCCCTGGCCGATGAGCTCGGTCTGCCCCGGCCGCACGTGGCCAACCCGCGCATCGCGGCGGCCGAGATCGCCGCCGACACAAAGCTCGCGGTAGCGGGCGGCGACGACTGACAGCGAGGACGTATGTCGAACCCGTTGCTGGCACGCTTCGCGTCCAGGCCCTCTCTCGTCGCGCCGGAGATGCGCGACTGGTTTGAGGGCTGCCTCACCGCCACCGCTTCGCATCCGCGCGCGGCCGAGATGCTGGAGGCCAACGCCTACGCCGAGGATGGCTTCTGGCCCGCACCCGACGATTGGCGCGCCGCCTACCGTCCCTACGTCGTGCGCGATGGTGTGTTGCAGATTCCCGTGAAGGGCGTCCTGCTCCACAACTTCTCGTTTGCCCTCGGCGGCTGGGCGACCGGCTACGTCTACATCCAGCGCGCCTTCGACCGCGGGCTGGCTGATCCGACCGTGCGCGGCATCGCCTTGGTCTGTGACAGCCCGGGCGGACACGTGGCCGGCAACTTCGACCTCGTCGACCGCATGTTCGCGGCACGCGGCACGAAGCCGATCCGGGCTTTCGCGCATGAGGCTGCCTACTCGGCGGCCTACTCCATCGCATCCGCCGCCGATCAGATCGTGGTCTCGCGCACCGGTGGGGTCGGCTCGATCGGCGTCGTCGCGGCCCACTATGACGTGTCCGGCGCGATGGAGCAGGCCGGGGTGAAGGTCACCTTCATCTACGCCGGCCGGCACAAAGTTGACGGCAACGCCTTCGAGGCGCTGCCCGATGACGTGAAGGCCCGTTTCCAGGCTCGCATCGACGAGCTCTACGGCACCTTCGTCACCACAGTTGCCCGCAACCGCGGGCTGAACGAGCAAGCGGTCCGGGACACTGAAGCGCTCTGCTTCACCGCGGCCGAAGCCGTGTCGAACAGGCTGGCTGACAGCACCGGCACGCTGGACGACGCCGTCGCCGCATTCGCGGCTGACTGCTCCCCCTCCCAGGATGAGGACAACACCATGATTACACCGGAGGCCCACGAGGCTGCCGTCGCCGCCGCGCGCGCCGACGGTGAGAAGGCTGGCCGACAGGCTGGCGAGGCAGAGGGCGCCACGAGCGCCCGGGGCCGCATCAAGACGATCCTGGCATCCGACGAGGCCAAGGGCCGCGAGGCGCAGGCCAGCCACATCGCGCTGGAGACGGACATGCCCGCCGAGGCGGCCGTCCAGCTGCTCGGCACCTTCCCGAAGGCCGAGACTGCGAAGCCGGCCAACCGCTTCGACGCCGCTATGGCCGCCGCTGGCAACCCGCAGGTCGGACTTGAGTCCGGCGCCGGCCAGGACGACGCCGACACCTTCATGGATTCGTACTTCGCCACCAAGCGCCAGAAGAGGAGCGTCTGAATATGCTCGCGAGCTTCACTCAGGAGGCGACCTTCACGCCTGACGACGGCCTCGTGCTCAGCCCGACCGTCTCCCGCCAGATCACTCTGGTCTCCGGCCAGAACCTCAAGCGCGGATCGGTGCTCGGTAAGATCACGGCGAGTGGCAAGTATGCCTTGGCACTGTCGGCGTCGTCCGACGGCTCCCAAGCACCGGTCGTCATCCTCGCCGAAGACTGCAACGCCAGCGCCGGCGACAAGGTCACCGTCGCGTACTTCGGCGGCACTTTCGACGAGAACGCCTGCACCTACGGGACTGGCGTCACGCCCGCCACGGCCCGCGAGCCGCTGCGGGATCTCAGCATCCTGCTCCAGTCTAGCATCACGAGGTAAGCCCGATGGACCTCTACACTCCTGCGCGGCTCGCCCGAGTCGTGGAAGATCTGCGTGACGATCCTGCCGTCGGCACGTTCTTGGTCAGCACCTTTTTCGCAGAGCAGTCGATCTCGCGGGAAGAGGCTGTCTACTTCGACGTCCTGACCGGCAAGCCGCGTCTTGCGCCGTTCTGCTCGCCGCTGGTCGAAGGCCAGATCGTCGAGTCGCTCGGCTACAAGACGAACAGCTTCACGCCGGCATACATCAAGGACAAGCGCGTACTGGAGGACGGGAAGGCGATCCGCCGCCGTCCCGGCATGCCGATCGCTGCGGGTCTCGACCCGTATGCCATTCGCCTCATGACGATCGACACCGAGACCGAGGACCAAATCCGCATGGTCCGGCGCCGCATGGAGTGGATGGCGTCAAGCGCGCTGCGCACCGGCACCATCACGGTCACCGGTGAGAAGTACCCGACGACGGTCGTCAACTTCGGCCGCGATCCCTCGCTCACGGTCACGCTCACCGGCGGCGACATCTGGGGCTCCGGCACCGACACGCCGCTCGACGACTTGGAAGAATACGCGGGCCTGGTCCGCGACGCTTCCGGCGCCTCGCCGATCGACGTCATCATGGCGCAGAACGTGTTCAAGGCGTTCCGCAAGAACGACGACGTGAAGGAGCTTCTGAGCGGAGACCGCTCGTCGCCCAGCACCACGATCGATCTCGCGCCGAACTCGTACAAGTACGGCGCGACTTTCATGGGCAACGTTGGCGCCTTCCGGATCTGGGTCTACTCGGATTCCTACGTGGCCGACGATGGCTCGACGCAGAAGTACGTCCCGGACGGCTGGCTCCTGATGGTCTCCGATCAGCTTGAGGGCGTGCAGCACTTCGGCGGCATCAAGGACGAGGCCTACGGCTTCCAGGTCACGGATTTCTTCCAGAAGTCCTGGACCCAGCCCGATCCGGCCGTCCGCTTCCTGATGCTGCAGTCGGCTCCGCTCGTGGTGCCCTACCGCATTAACGCGTCCCTCTCTGCGAAGGTGATCTGACCATGAAGATGATCGCAATCCAGACCGTGAAGGCTGATGGCGCGTACGTCGCGCCAGGCGGCGAGTTCTCCGTCGGCTCGACCGAGGAGGCCAAGGCCCTGATCGCTGCCGGTGCGGCACGCGAGAAGGGCAGGGCCGACGACGGCGAGACGAAGGTGGTCCCGGTGTCCGAGAACACCGCACCCAAGGGGCCGGCCTCAGGCGCCACTTCGGCGCCCGATCCGCAGGCGGTGGCCGACGCCGCCAAGGGCCGCACGGGTCGCTGACCACCAATGGCCATCGACCTTGACGCAACCGTGTTGGCGGCGTGCCAGGATGCCTGGGGCGTCGCCGCCATGGTCACCCCGCGGCGGTCGGCTCCAGGCGAGCCGGCCTTCGCGGTGCGCGGGATCTATGCGCTGAAGGGCGCGGATTACGCCGACACCGATGGCAACGTCACGCGAATGGACAACTACACCTTCAGCGTGCGCGTCTCCGAGCTGCCGATCCAGGTTCAGCGCGGCGACAAGGTCTCCAACATCGCGCTCCCCTTCCTGAAGGGCCTCGTCTTCACAATCGAGGACACGGGCGATGACGGGTTCGGCGCCCAGGCCTGGGTGCTGAAGGCCGAGAACATCCGCACGCAGGGAACCGGCCCGTGACCCCCGAGGCAATCGAGGTCCGCGATCTCGCCTTTGAGCGGCTGCTCGCCTTCGGGACGTTCAAGACCGTCCGGAACGGCATCAGCGAGCAGATCGAGCCGGCAGACCAGCTTCCCGCCGCGACCGTGTTCCTGCGCCGCGAGAACCGCACGCCCGATGGCGACGCGAACGTCGGCGAACCGAGCTTCGTCCACGACGTGACGCTCGGCATCCTCGTCACCATCGACGCGGGCAGCAAATCCGACCTCGAGCCGGTGCTGCACAGCTACACCAACGACGCGATCGGCTTTCTGCTCTCGGACACGACCTTCCTGAGCGAGATCGAGGCGGTCACCGGCATCGACGAGACACACGTCTTCCCGAAGGACGGCGAGACCTACTACGCCGAGGCGCGGGTCGAGTTCTCCGTGACGTTCCGGACGTCGTTTGAGCCCTTCGTGCCCACAGCCTACCGCGGCGCGAATTTCAAGACGACCCCAAGTGGCGCGAGCGGCGACACGCCCGCCATCAGGACCCGCATTCCAGCCCCCACAGCCTGAGAGGCACCGTGATGTCCGCATCTGGCAAGGTCGCCGTTCAGGCGACCCGACGCGACTACTATGGCCTGCAGCACGTCTGCGGCGACACGCTCGACGAGCATGGCCGCGGCGAGTGGCCCCGCGATGCCTTCACCTTCCGCCTGCGCGACGAAAAGGCGATCCGCCTGATCGAGGACGAGGCCGAGACCCCCGCACCCGCCAGCGAGCCCAAGAAGGCTGCCGGCTCCAGCGCCAAGGAGTAAGGCCCAATGGTCTCGTTCGCCTCCATCAATCCCACTTGGAAGCTGCCGGGCGTCTCAATCGAGGTCGATCCGAGCCAGGCCGGCACGCCGGTCAACCCGCGCTGGCTGGTGCTGCACGGCATCAAGCTCGCCGCAGGTCAGGCGCCGGCTGATCGTCTGATCGCCGTCGGCACCCAGGCCGACGCGGACCGGCTCGCTGGCCAGGGCTCGATGCTCGCCCGGATGTTCAAGGTCGCCTTCGCGATCAACCGCGGCACGCCGATCTTCTTCCTGCCTGTGGCCGAGCCCTCGGCGGGCGTGAAGGCGACCGGCACCATCACGGTTGCGGCTGCCCCGACCGTTGCTGGCACCATCCCGCTCTATATCGCGGGTCAGAAGCTGCAGGTCCTCGTCGGCTCGTCCGACACCACTGCGCAGGTTGCGACCAAGATCGCGAACGCCATCAACGCGACCGGTGATCTGCCGGTGACCGCCGCCGCGGCGTCCGCCGTCGTGACGCTCACCGCGAAGTGGAAGGGTCTCAGCGGCAACGACATCCGTGTCGAGGACAGCTACCGCGGCTTCTACGGCGGCGAGCTCCTGCCCGCCGGTCTGTCGCTGACCTACCCGACCGACAACGTCCTGTCGGGCGGCACCGGCACGCCGGACCTGACCTCGGCGATCGCGAACTACGGCGACGGCCCACACAAGTTCCTGGCCCTACCGTTCAACGACAGCGGCTCGTTCAGCCTCTGGGACACCGAGTTCGGCTTCTCGGATTCCGGGCGCTGGGGCTGGGTGCGCCAGTCGTACGGCCAAGTCTGGTCGGTGAAGCGGGACAGCTACGCGAACCTGTTCGCCTACGGCCCGACCAACAACTCGGCCGTGATCAGCCCCCTGGCGCTGGAGCCGACCTCGCCGACGCCCACCTGGGAGTGGACGGCGGCCTACGCCGCTCGGGCGGCGGGCGCCCTCTCGGCCGATCCGGCCCGGCCGCTCCAGACCCTCACCCTCGACGGGTGCCTTCCGGCGCCGCAGTCCGGCCGCTTCTCCAAGGCTCAGCTCAACGGCCTTGCTCAGGTCGGGCTCGCGATCCAGGGCACCGATCTCGACGGCACCTCAGCCGGCATCCCGCAGATCCTGCGCGAGCAGACGAGCTACCAGCGCAACGCCTCGGGCCAAGCCGACAACAGCTACGAGGTGGCGACGACGCTCTCGACGCTCGACGAGGTGCTGACCCGGATCCGCCAGGGTCTGTCGACCAAATTCGGTCGTGTGAAGCTCACCAGCAACGGCACGCGCTTCGGTGCGGGTCAGGCGATCGTCACGCCGCTCATCATCAAGGCCGAGATCGTCGCGATCTACGAGGGCCTGGAGATCGACGGCATCGTGGAGAACACGACGCTGTTCAAGAACTACCTCGTCGTGGAGCGGAGTTCGACGAACCCTGACACGGTCGAGGTGCTGCTGCCGCCGGACATCGTGAATGGCCTCCGCCGCCTGAACGTGAAGGCGCAGTTCCGCCTCCAGTTCCCCTCGTCGCTCGCGGCCTGACCCGCGCTCCTACCATCTGAGGATCAGCCATGGCCAAGCGCATCGCGGGCGTCGCCTACGTCTACGTCAACGGAGGGCAGTTGCCCCTCCGTGGCGGCTTCACCGTCTCGCCGTCGCCGTTCGAGCGCGCCGGCATCGCGGGCCAGGACACCGTCCACGGCTACAGCGAGAACCCGCGCGTCCCCTTCATTGAGGGCGACATCTCGCTCACCGAGGACGTGTCGATCGAAGCGCTCGACGCGATCACGGAGGCGACTGTCACAGCGGAACTCGCGAACGGCAAGGCCTACGTGCTGCGGGAGGCCTGGTGCAAGTCGGCGCACGAGCTGAACACGAAGGACGGGCAGGTCCGGGTGCGCTTCGAGGGCGTGTCCTGCCGCGAGCTGACGGCCTAACCCGATGGACGGCCTCGTCCACATCCTCAGCAAGCCGATCAAGGCACATGGAGAGGAGATCCGCGAGATCACCTTCCGCGATCCGCTGGGGGCCGACATCCTCGCCGTCGGCAACCCGGTGATCGTCGACATGGCGTCCGACCCGCCGCGGGTCACGCACGACGAGCGCAAGATGGCGGCGATGATCTCGCGGCTTGGCGGCATCCCGACCTCGTCGGTCGCGCAGATGGGCCCGCAGGACTGGGTCGCCTGCGCCTGGCTGCTCACCCCTTTTTTCGTGCCGATGGCGGGGGCGATCTGATCTCGGCCTGCATCAGGCTGAGCCTCATCCACAAGGGCGGCGGCGCACCTCTGCCCTGGCTGCTTGAGTTGCCGGCCGCTGCCATCGGCGAACTGTTCAAGCACACCAACGACGTCCTGGACGAGATAGCAGAGGAGGCAGACTGATGGCTGAAGCCGACTCCCTGCGCCTCGTGGCCGAGGTCGTCGACAAGTTCAGCGGGCCCCTGCGGGCGCTGCGCTCGAACCTCCAGTCGATGTCGAAGGACGGGGCCTCGCACACCGAGGCCGTCGTCAAGGGTTTCCAGAAGGTCGAGAGCGCGGCGAAGAGCGCCGGCACGACGGCCGCCACGACCCTGAACCCCGCTCTCGCGGCGATCGGCATCACGGGCCTCAGCGTCGTTGCGGCGATGACGGGCGTCGGCGCCGCCATCCGCTCGCTCGGCGGCTCGGTCTCGGCCCTCGCGATGCTTGGTCGAGAGACCAGCGTCTCGGCTGAGAACCTGCGCGTCCTCCAGAGCGTGATGGGCAAGTTCGGTATCGAGGCCGACGCGAGCGCGGGCGCGATCAAGACCTTCGCTCAGAACATGCGGCTGGCGAAGGACGGCATCGGCCCGATCATGGAGTTCCTGCGGACGCAGGGACGCACCGCCGAGGGCCGGGCCTACTTCAATCAGCTGGCGGACAGCCTGAAGAGCTCGAAGGACAACGGCGAGGCGCTGATGAAGGCGCTGGAGGGCCTGGAGCACATCCAGGATCCAGCCGGGCGCATGAAGTACGCCGAGCAGATCTTCGGCAACGCCGACATCGGCCGTCTCGGCGACCAGCATTTGGGACGCCTCAGAGACATCATCGAGAAGCAGCGCAAGCTGCTCGGCCCACTCGACCCGGCGACCGTGAAGGCCGCAGAGGATTTCGAGAAGGCCATGTCCGGCCTGCGCGGCACGATGCAGAGGCTCGGCACCGCTATCGCTACCGAGGCGATGCCCTACGTGTCCGAGTTCGTGAAGGGCATCGAAAGCCTCGTGAAGGACGGGCGCCAGGACATCACCGGACCGCTGCGGCAAAGCGTGCGCGACGTCGGCGAGGCGCTGAAAAGCATCGACTGGGCTCAGGCCGGCAAGGATGCCAGCGACTTCGTGAAGGGTGCCACTGAGGGCATCAAGAGCCTCCTCGAATCCGTGAGCGCCGTCGTGAAGGCCATCCGCGCCCTGAATGAGGGGCGGTATGCCGAGGCGTTCCGGCACCTCGACGGCGGCAGCGGCCCCTTGGCGCGCAAGCTGGCGCCGCTGCCCGGCGACGACAAGATCGCTCGAGACGAGGAGATCGCGAAGACGCGCGGCCAGATCACGACGACGCGCGAGCAGGGCAACCTTCTGCGCGACGTGCTGAAGGAGGCCGAGGAAAGCGGCGATCGCGGCAAGGCGCAGCAGATGCGCAACGCCCTCGACCTGAACTCGCGCCGCATGAAGGATCTCGAGGAGGCCCTTCGGAAGCTTACTGACGGCACGGCCACTGTGCAGCAGCAGAGCTTCGGCACGGACGGTAGCCTCGCCGGTCTCATCCACCAGGCCGCGTATGGCGGTGGTGGCGCGGTCGGCAGCATGGGCCGGGTCGGCAACCTCCTCGCTCGCCGTGGCGGTGGGATCTACCTGCCCGAAGGCGGTGGCGCTCGTGGCGGGTCTAGCGGCGGCGTGCCGCGTATCAGCCCGCGGCCGGGCGGGCCCGGGGAGGCGGTGCGGCGGTTTCAGCGGGGGGAAGGCAACGGCGAGGAGTCGGGCGGTTCCATCGCCGCGAAGTACCCCGATGGCTTGGCTGCCGGCATCAAGCAATCCGCGAAGGACCTCGGGATCAGCGCCGAGGATCTTGCTACCGTCATCAGCTATGAGACGGGCGGAACGTTCGATCCTTGGAAACGCGGCCCGACCACGAAGTGGGGTACGCATCGTGGGCTGATCCAATGGGGCGAGCCGCAGGCGCGGAAGTACGGCGTCACGAAGGATATGTCGCCCGGCGAACAGATGCGGGCTGTCACACGCTATCTGAGAGATCGCGGCGTGAAGCCCGGCATGGGCATTCATCAGGTTTATGGAGCCATCAACGCTGGTGGTGTCTCGGACTGGCATCTGAACCAGCGGGACGCCGCAGCTGGCGGCGCACCCGGCACGGTCCGCGAGAAGGTCGACAACCAGATGGGCGCGCATCGGCGCAAGGCCCTTGCGCTCCTCCGCGCTGATAAGACCGACGTCGCCGAGAGTGGCGAGCGTGCGGACGGCGCCGGCTTCGCTGCTCGCGAACGTGCGCGCAGAGCATTTGAGACAGGCGGTAACAGCGACTTCGCTGCCGATTATCGATCACGGCAGGCTGCGGCCGATCGAAACCGGTTGGGCCTTGGCGGCGATGGCGGTCAATCGCTGATGGATCGCGCTTTCCGGTCGCCGCTCATGGGCGGTCCAAGGGTCGAGAACAATGGCACGGTCGAGGTGCACGTCGCTCGCCCAGGGCCAGACACGCGGGTCAGTACGTCAGCGAGCGGCAACCTGTTCCGTGATGTGCGCCTGAACCGAGGAGCGACCATGGCCCAGGCGAGTCAGGAAAACTAAGCGCCGCCGCACATATGCTGGGAGTCGGACATCGTCCAAGACTGAAGGGTGCGCAGGTTGGTCGTGGTGTACATGCGCCCACGATCGTCACCCTTCGGGCAGTTTTTGGGGACGGAGACAAGACAGGTGATGACCCGATCGCCGGGCTTCGACCGATAGACAGCATCGACGAATTCATACGAAACGCCATAGGTGCCGTTCACGAGCGCGACCGTAGTCCCATTGTCGATATCGTCGGGCTTCGGCTTCACCAACTTGTCTTCGAAGCGTGTGCCGATGCTCTTGATGACGGTCGCAGAGCAGGTGCCCACCCGTGATGGTGGGTCTGCTCTGGCAACTGCGGGCAGCGTAAGGATCAGGGGGAGGGCAATCAGGACGGTGCGCATGCTGCTCCATCTACGCTTGTGAGTATGTTGTGGGGAGGCTGTCAGGAAACCGGCTCTACATAGGCGCTAGCGGTGGTGCGCAGACGGTCCGCAAGATCATAGATTTCGTCAAGAGTATCTATCTTCACACGATCTTCTTTATCACCGTCAAACAAACCGATGTATTTAATCGAGCGATTGAAATGCATTCTGGCGAGTGGCTTCCGATTGTTGTTATCAACCAGGATGCCGCAGTAACTCTTCTGGTCACGTATAACGACGCGAGCGGGTTTCAGAATGTCACGGACGATCGCCCGTACGATCATGAAGCCCTCACGCTCTTCCTCGGTTGTGACGAGTTCTTCCTCGTCCCCGACCTGCGGCACTTCTGCTGCGATGTCGGCGACCTCAGTGTCTGCAAGAGCCGTCGACAGTCGAGCCTGCACTGAATCTCGGATAATCTCGCGAAATGCCGCCTTCACCATTGGCGTAAATTGCTCACGCACCGCGGCGGTGAAACGGCCCATTTGGAGATTGGCCACCAAGAGGCGAACAAAATCCTCGCTGGGGGCCTCCATTAAGCTCGTGATCTCCTTTTTGATCGCGGAGGTGTATTTCAGCCGGTGAGCAGATTGCAGGATGCCTTCGATGCTGAATTCGCCCTTAGAGAACTTGCGCAGTTCTGTGACGATTTGGGCCTGCATATCAGAGAGATCAAATGTCAGGAATGGACGCTCGTCGAGTTTGTTGGGCGCCTCCAAGTCAGTGTGGAAATGGAACGTCCTTCCATTGGTCAATATTGCAAACTTGGCAGCTGTAACTGAGAAATATCGGTAAAGTTGCGCAAGGTGGACTTTATCAAGATTAGTAGTGATTGGCTTGCATTCGATTAATATCCGAATGTTTCCATCAAGTTTGATAGCGTAGTCGACCTTCTCGCCCTTCTTCCCAACGGCATCAGCAGTAAACTCTGGAATCACCTCATTCGGGTTAAAAACGTCGTAATCCAGTGCGGCCAGGAATGGGAGAACGACAGACGTCTTGACTGCTTCTTCGGTCAGCATCGCGCTGGAATGCGACTTGATGCGCTCAGCTATGGTTCTCAATTTTTCGTCGACGGACACGGCTCTCTCCCTGGGTCGATTTCGTACCAAACCATCACCGGCAAGATCGGTCGTCAAGGACGATTTTCTTGTCGGCGTAGCGCCTTGATGAGATCAGCACGCAATGGCCGAAAGTCCTTGGCGCGACCGCCTCCGCCCCGCCTCCTTCCGGGGCGTCGAGTTCCATATCGAGGAATCGGCTCGCGCCGGTGGCCGGCGATCCTTCCTCCACGAATTTCCGAAGCGAGACCTGCCCTACGCCGAGGACATGGGCCGAAAGGGCGAGGGCTTCACCATCACTGGCTATCTCGTCGGGCCGGATTTCCTCTTCGCGCGCGACGAGCTGATTGAGGCGCTGCACGCTGAAGGTCCCGGGCTGCTCATCCTGCCGACGGCAGGGGAGTTCGACGTCCAGCCCGGTCCCTACTCGGCTGTCGAGCGTCGGGAGCGCGGCGGCTTCGTCGAGATCTCGATGAACTTCCTGGAGGCCGGCGCCGCCAGCGCGTTCACGGTGACCGCCTCGACCCAATCTCAGGTCAATTCGGCGGCTGACGCTGCGGACAGCCAAGTGACGGCCACCACGACACGCCAGCAGACGCAGGGCACGACGGCAGTCTGAACCATGACACCTGCTGAGACCCAGGAGGCGGTCAGCCTGATCGCCAGCATCTGCACGCGTCTGCGCGGCCTTCCGCCAACGGCGACGGGCACGGCAGGCGCGGATCTGCGCCGCCTCACCGGAGCGGTTACGACGGAAGCCGAGAGCCTGCTGCGATCCGCTACGCTGTCGGCGCGCATGCTCGCCTGCTTCCAGGCCGCCTTCGCGGCCGGGGCGACATTCACCGGCTTCCTGAGCCTCCGCAACCAGATCGCCGCGCTCGATCTCGTCGGAGCCTCTGCCCGCCTCGTTCGCCAGGACGCCTCGCGCCGCTGCCTGATCCAGATGGCGCGCTGCGTGGCGGCGACCGACTTCAAGACCAGCGACGCGGTGCTGGCGGCCCAGGCGCAGATCAACGCCGTGTTCGGGGCCGCCGAAGACGAGACGATGGATGCGCTGGATAGCGACACCTATCGCGTGCTCGTCACCCTTCACGCAGCCGTCACGCGCGACCTGACCACCCGGGCTCGGCCGCTGCCGCGCATCGTCACCTACGCCACAGCAAAACCGATGCCCGCGCTCGCTCTCGCCCAGCGTCTCTACGGTGATGCTGGCCGGGCTGACGACCTCGTTGTCGGCAACGACGCCTGGTCCCCGCTGTTCATGCCCGCTTCGGGCCAAGCGCTTTCGGCCTGACCATGCCCCAGGCGCGCGAGATCGCTGAGATCGAGGTCAACGGCCAGCGCTACGCCGACTGGGAGAGCATGTCGGTCACGCGGAGCGGTCAGGATCTCTTCTCCCGCTTCGCCTTCACGGCAGCGTCCCCGATCGAGAGCGCCCCGAATTGGGCCGGCATGAAGCTCGCCATCGGTGATGCCGCCAAGATCTACCTCGCCGGCCGGCTCGTCATCGACGGCAAAATTCGCACGCGGCAACCGGCCTACGACGACAAGCAGCATGGGCTGCAGATCGCCGGCTCATCGCTGAGCGCCACCATCGCCCGCGCCACGGTCGAAGCGAAGCCGGGCGAGTTCAAGAACTACAGCCTGGAGCAGATCGCCAACTCGGCGCTCAAGCCGTTCGGGGTGAAGTTCTACCTGAAGGGCGACACCCCAGGCGCCGAGAAGCCGTTCGAACGGGTGAACGTGCAGGTCGGCGAGACCGTGTTCGCGCTCATCGACCGACTTTGCCGCATGCGGAACGTCTACCTGTTCGACGACCCCAACGGGAACATCGTCGGATACCGCCTGGGCAAGGGCGCACAGTCGATCGCGGATCTCGAGGAGGGCCGCAACATCAAGTCGGCCTCGGCGGTCTTCAACTACGAGGGTGCGTTCTCGATGGTCGAGGCCAAAGGCCAGAACACCGGCAACAACGAGCGCTTCGGCGATGACTCGCGGGATGTCTCGGCGCAGGTCACGAACTCTGCCGTGAAGGATCATGCCCCGCTGGTCATCATGGCCGAGATGCCGGGCGATCAGAACGACATGAAGATGCGCGCCCAGCGCGAGAACGGCGAGAACATCGCCACGCAGATCAACGTCAACGTCACCGTCCAGGGCTGGCACAAGGACGACGGCAGCCTCTGGCTGGAGAAGATCGGCGACGTGGTCACCGTGTACAGCCCGATGCTGTTCACGAACGACCGCATGAGCCTCGCCATCCAGGAGGTCACGTCAGGACAGGGGCCGGGCGGCACCGTCTCGACCCTGGGGTTGGTCCTGCCCGAGCGCTTCAACGGCGGCGGCCAGATCGAGGGCACGCCGAACATTCCCGGCTTCACCGGAGCCTGACGTGAACCGCACGACGACGCGCTACAACGGCGATCGCACGGCGATGGGGATCTCCCGCGCCGTGGTCGACAGCATCAACGACAGCCCCTTCATGCAGACCATGGGGGCGAAGATCATGGGCGACGAGCAGTCCACCGACATCGAGCACGTCCATCCCTTCGGGATGACAGCCTTCCCGATGGGGAAGACCACGGACGAGCAGGCGAAGGGCGGCATGATGAAGGGAGCGGCTGAGGTCCTGATCATGGGGCTAATGGGCAACCGCTCGCATCCCATGGCCATGCCGGCCGCCGACCGCCGCTTCCGCCTGAACGGCCTCCAGGCCGGCGAAACGGGCTTCCACGACGCCTTCAAGCAGTACCTCCACATGGGGAAGGACTCGATGATGGCGGAGAGCCCCAAGCGGGTCGTGCACCGCGTCGCCGCCGAGAAGCAGCAGGGCTCGCAGGGCAGCGGCTCGGGGCAGCAGAAGAAGAACAACGGCGCGGACGTCACGGCCGAGAAGGACGTGAAGGTCTCGGTCACGATGGACAAGGACGGCTCCTACGCCGTCGATGCAAAGGGCGCCGGCACGATCACTTGCAAGACGCTCGTGCTGAGCGCCGGCGGCTGCACCATCACCATGAAGGACGGCAAAATCATCCTGGACGGCGACGTCTACGTCGGCGGCTCCGACGGCGCGAAGAAAATCGCCACCGAGGACACCAGGGACAGCCTCGGCGGCAAGCTGCAGGAGCCGTTCGCCAGGAAGGCCAAGGCGAAGTGAGCGACGACCTCCGCATCATCACCGCGCCCGAGGCCATCACCATGGACTGGCTGCTCGGGCCGGCCACGGAGACGGACGGGTCCGGCGAGCTCGTAGCGAGCGTGGTCATCGCGCTCTGCACCGACCGCCGCGCCAAGGCCGACGACGTGCTACCGAACCCCGACAGCGACGATCGCCGGGGCTGGTGGGCCGACACGGACGCCGACACGATCTGGGACGGCTGGCCGATCGGCACGCGGCTCTGGCTCGCGGAGCGCGCCAAGATCACCGGCGCGGGCGCTCGCGAAGGCTCGCTGATCGCCCGCATCGAGACCTACATCCGGGAAGCCATCCAGCCCTTCAAGGACAAGCGGATCTGCACGCGCTTCTCGGTGCTGGCGACCCGCGTCGGCCTCGACCGGATCGATGCCGACGTGACGCTGTTCCGCGGAAGCGAGCCGGAGATCTCGCTTCGCTTTCAGGACCTCTGGACCGGGATCAGAGCGTAGCGCATGCCCCTTCAGATCCCGAGCCTTCCGGAGGTCCGTGGCCTCAGCCGTGATTTTCTCGCCGCCTATCTCACCGGCGGCGCGGACCTGCCGCCGAACTCCCGCGCGCGGGTACTCTCGGACGACAACGCGGGCCTCGCCTTCGGGGCCTACCAGTTCATCGCCCGGCTCGCGGTCGAGTTCCTGCCCGACGAGGGTGGCGCCGGCGGCGAGTTCCTGGAGCGCTGGGCCAACATCTACGTCGGCGGGCGCCAGGCCGCGACCTTCGCCACGGGGACCGCCGTCGCATCCGGCATCGCCGGCACCGTGCTTCCGGCCGGCTCGCAGCTCGCTGGAGGCAACGGCGCCACCTTCGAGACGACGCAGGCGCTCACGGTGGGGCCGAGCCCGGCGCCCGTCCCGATCCGGGCGATCACGGCGGGCTCCGCCGCCAATCTGGCGGTCGGCACCTCGCTTTCGCTCGCCACCGCCGTGGCCGGCGTCAACGCCACCGCGACGCTCACCGCGCTGCAGCCCGGCATCGACACCGAGAGCGACGACAGCCTGCGCGAGCGCGTGCTGTTCCGCATGCGCCGCGTGCCCCAGGGCGGTGATGCCGACGACTATATCGGCTGGGCGCGTGACGTCCCGGGCGTGACGCGGGTCTGGGTCTCGCCGCACGAGATGGGCCCCGGCAGTCTTGCCGTCCGGTTCATGATGGACGACCTGCGCGCCGGCTCGCGCGGCCTGCCCAATCCGAATGACATCGCGACGGTACGCGCCTACCTCGACGAGCGGCGCCCCGTCACCGTGCAGGATCTCTATGTCGGCGCGCCGGTGACGGAGCCGATCGGCTTCCGGGTCCGCGCTCTGACGCCGAACACAGCCGCGGCGCGCAACGCGATCGCGGCGAGCGTCACCGCCATGCTGGCTGAGCGCGCAGCCCCTGCGCGCGCCGTCGGCGGCCGTCGGGTCGCGGCGCAGACGATCTTCGCCGCATGGGTCTCCGAGGCGATCAGCGCAGCGGCCGGCGTGGTCTCCTTCCACCTCGACATGGACGACCACGTCATGCCGACCAATGCCAGCCTCGCGACGCTGGGATCGATCAGCTTCGGCTGACTGCACGGAATCGAAGCTGATGGACATTCAATCGGTAAACGTCGGCCTGACGGCAAACGACGGGACCGGCGACAAGCCGCGCGTGGCCTTTCAGAAGGTCAATGCGAATTTCGCGAGCGTCCAGGAAGCCGTTCACTTTCTCAAGCAGATGGTCGATTCCCGGCCTATCGGAACGACTCCAGGAACACTTGCTGACGGCGGTGTCGTTGCAGGTCTTCTCAGTGCAGTCTCAGGCAAAGCTGACACCAATGATCCCCGGATCGTAGGGGCGTTGCAGGCGAGCGCTATCGGTTCCGCCGTCCAGCCTTTCGACGCCGACCTGACCGCCATCGCCGCGCTCGCGACGACGGCTTTCGGCCGCTCGCTCCTCACGCTCGCGGATCAGGCCGCCGGCCGGACGGCGCTCGGCGCGGTGTCCCTGGCCGACGTGAACGCGGCAATCGCGCTCCTCGTCGGCGCGGCCCCCTCGACCCTCGACACCATCGCCGAGATCGATGCGGCGATCGGCAACGATCCCAACTTCGCCACCACGATGGCGACGGCGCTCGCCGGCAAGGCGGCGCTCTCGCACACGCACACGGTCTCCGCGCTCTCGGACGCCTCCACCAACGCGCGGTCGCTGCTCCAGGCGGCGAACTACGCGGCGATGCGCTCGCTGCTCACGCTGGTGCCCGGTACGGCGGCGGGCAACGTCGTGGCCCTCGACGGGGCCGCCAAGCTCCCGGCCGTCGACGGCTCGCAGTTGTTGAACCTGCCGAGCGGTGCCTCGGACGCGCTCGCGACGGATTTGATTTGGTTCGGGGATGGATCGGACGGGAGCATTTCTCAGTCGTCCGGCACAACTACACTTACAAGGGATACTTACTACAACAATGTAAACTTGTCCGGGTCGGCCACCTTAATCACGAATGGGTTCAGGCTGCACGTTCTCGGCACACTTGATATTTCCGGGCTGACAACAGGCTATATCGGCTTCAATGGGAATCCAGGCGGTGCACCCCTGACGCCGACGCAAGGCGGTGCGGCTGGCGCTACGATACCGCCCAACTCTTTCGGCGGAGCGCCAGCCGGAATCGTTGGACGGGTCGGCACAACGGGGGCCGGCGCGGCGGCGGTGAATGGGGCTCTCGTTAGCGGGGTTGGCGGTGGAAGCTGCTATGCCGGCGGGGCCGGCGGGGCGGGAAGCGGGTTCGCGGGTGGCGCTGCGCAGATCCAATCCAACGGCCCAACTTATCGCCTGCGGCGACCGCAGATGGACTCCCTACGCGGCAATACACTCCTGACTGGTGGCGCTGCTGGCGGATCAGGCGGCGCGGCCGGCGGTGGAGACGGCACCAACATTGGCGGTTCCGGCGGCGGCGGCGGCTCCGCAGGACCCATCGTCTTTATCTTTGCCAGGACGATCAACCGCAGCGGGTCGACAGGCGTCGGCTCAATTCAGGCGAAGGGCGGCAACGGCGGCAACGGCGGCACCCCTGCCGCCGGGAATTGCGGCGGCGGCGGCGGCGGTGGCGGCGGCGCGGGCGGGTGGGTTCAGATCGTTTATCGGTTCCTGACCGGCACAACGGCGACGAATTGCATCGACGTGACCGGCGGCGATGGCGGGCTCGGCGGGAATGGTGTCGGGACTGGCTCGGCCGGAAGTCCGGGCGGCTCTGCGACCGGCGGCATTTGCTCCATGTTCAACCTCGCAACGGGGGTCGGCTCTCCTCTCTATGGCGGGAGCGGCTCCGCGGCTTCCAGAACAGCCCTTGTCAATCAGGCGAGCCTTTAATGCCCAGCACGATTGATCCGATTTCCGGCGCGATCCGCACGCCGGAAGGTGAGCCGTTGCCGGTATTCCCGGCGCCGCTCTCCGACATCTCCGACCGCCAATTCGGCCGGGGCCTCTGGGGCGAGCGGGTCTTCACCTTCGCGGAGTGCGAGGCCTTCGTCTCGGTCGGAACGATCCCGGCCGCCCTCCAGGCGATCGTCGACATGCTGCCCGACGACGACACCGGCAGCCCGACCGAGCGCAAGGAAGCGGTGCTGCTGATCAAGGGTGCGAAGGCCTATGCCTTCGCGAACCCATTGGTCGAGGTCGTGCGCGTCGCCCTGGCGGCGCAGGACCCGAAATGGACGCCCGAATACCTGCGCGCCCGCTGGGTGGAGTGGGCAATTCTTTGAGCCGCAGGAAGGTCTCTGCTCCGTAGCGCTCACCCCTCGCTGCGGCGCGCCCAACCTGACACGAGCCTGCGGACAATCGTTGGCAGGACTCTTCGCCGAATGGTGATGTCGTGGACCTGATTTTCCCTTCAGCAGACGGCACGGTTCCTACTGTCGATTGGAGCTTCAATACGCTCGATGAAGACGGAGCCAACCGTCCGCGCACAAGGATATCTGGCCAAGACCGCTTCGTTCGGCGCTCCGGCGATGACTACGCCGAGGCCCTCGCCGCGCTGCTGCCGGTCGGCGCGGCTTGGCCGCGCGATCCGAAGTCGACCCTTATGGGCCTCGTCTCCGGGCTCGGGCAGATCTGGGGCGGCGTGGATGGCCGCGCCGCGGACCTGCTGGAGATCGAGACTGACCCGCGCTTCACGACGGAGCTCCTGTCCGAGTGGGAGCGGGCCTTCGGTCTGCCCGACACCTGTACGGTGGTGCCCACGACCGTGGAGGCGCGGCGCGACGCGCTGCTGGCCAAGATGACGGCGTTGGGTGGCCAAAGCCGGGCCTACTTCTACGGTCTGGCCGCGGCCCTGGGGTACCAGGTCAAGATCGTCGAGTGGTCACCGTATCAGGGTGGCGTCAGCCGGGCCGGAGATACCCGCCCCACGACAGGCTCGCGCCGCTACTTCCGCGCCGGTGCGAGCGGTGCCCAGGCCGGCATCGACCCGCACCTGCGGCTCCCGACGGATCTTGAGATCGTTGGCCCCTACCGCTGGCATGCCGGCGACGCGGGGCACCGGGCCTGGTGGCGCGTGATCGTCGGTGCCCGCACCTTCACGTGTTTCCGCAGCGGTCTGAGCGGCGGCCGGGCTGGCACCGACCATCATCTCGCGATCAGCCCGCCGCACGACTGGTTCCGCGCCGGCGCTGCGCGTGCGGGTGAGCGCCATCACCTCGAATACACCCGCGCTCGCGATCTGGAATGTCTATTCGAGCGCTGGAAGCCCGCTCACAGCCGGGTGACGTTCCACTACGGCGGCCTGCCGATCTCGGCCTTCTGAGCCCGCCCAACCCGACACCTTTTGCCATCTCCCACGGCCCGCTCCCCGGGTCGCGCTCCTCCATATCCGAGGGATTGAACACCCATGCGATACGTCCAGCCCTTCGACCAGCCGGATAACCCGGACGGCTCCTACCAGAACGGCAACGTCGAGCTCGGCATCCAGGGCAGCATCGCCGATGCCAAGGCTTGGGAGTTCCCGCAGCGAGAGATCATCAACGTCATCACCGAAGCGGGCCTGACACCGACCAACAACAATCTCACCCAGCTGGCCGAGGCGATCCCGATCATCGCGTTCTCGGGCAGCAATTCGATCATCGTCGATACGCCCATCACGAAGACGGTGCACGGCTTTGGCGGAGATTTCGCCGACCTGAACGCAGCCTTCTCGTGGCTCTCACGGCGCAGCATTCTGCCGACCGGCTCGGTCACGTTTCAGATCGCGATCGGTACGGGCATCAGCCACTTCGTCTACACCGACAACGTCGTGTTCAGCCACAAGGATGGCAGCCGGGTCTTCATCAAAGGCGCTCCACTCAATGCCCCGATCCCGAACCCGAACCTGCTGACCTCGACGGGCAACGGCGCGCCGGCACGCGCCTCGGACACGGCGGCCAACCTCAACGCGCTGCGCAACAGTTACTCGTCCGAGCTCTTCTTCGCGAACGGCACCTCGTTCACCGTGATCGGCAACCTGGGTAACCTGCAGGACGTCCTGCTGACGAGCGATCAGACCGGCACGGGCGTCAACATCCTGAGGCTTCTCAACGGCAGTCAGACGCTGACCCGGGTCTCCTGTGTCAACGCCCAGAACTGCGGTCTGCTGAGCCTGTTCTCCGACACCGCCCTCTACGGAACCTGCCACTTCCTCGGCTCCGGCCTGCATGGCGTGGTGGTGGGCAACAACGGCACGATGACGCTCAAGGCTGGAGCGGCACTGAGCTGCCAGTCGAACGCGCTTGATGGCCTGTCCGTCACGGGCGGCGGCGTGGTCACGGCCGACGGCGACTTCTCCACAGCCGGACCGCCGGTCTACGCCCGCGCCAACGGCCAGTACGGCGTCGAGGGCAACGCCGCCATCGTCGTGCTCGCTGCCTCCGGCGCCGCGATCAACAACGGGCAGGCCGGCTACTTCGCCTCGAATCCCGGCCTCATCCGGGCCGACGGCTGCGTCTCGAGCGGAAGCCCGTACGGCTTCCAGGCGCTCTACTTCGCGCAGATCAGCGCGGTGAACACCTCCGGCGCTTCTACGACCTTCGCCTACGTCGCGAACAACTCCTCGCAGATCATCCGCATCGGCGGGACTGCCACCGCGCCGACCGTCGCCAGCCCCGCCGTCGGCGCGTCCGGCAACAACGGCTCCATCATCATCTGAGGCCTGACCCATGCAGCTCGTCGTGAAGCCCGGCGTCGTGGACGACGTCGAATACGATCTCGTCATCGCCACGCACGATGATGCGACAACCGTGCCGGAGGGCGCATATCCGGGCGCCATCGTCGTCCCCTTCGCCGGGACCACTTTCGACCTCGAACGCATTGGGGCTGCCCCTGCCGATCCAAGCCGCGACGTGCGTCCGATGCGTGCGCCGTCGCCGGATCTCGCGGCCTATGCTGCGGCCGTGCGCTACGACCGCGAGAAGGGCACCGTGACCGTCACCATCGGCAAGGACAAGAAGGTCCCGCTGTCGATCGCGCGCGAGGACCGGGACGGCCTGCGCGACACGCTGCTGGCGATCTCTTCCGGCCTGCGCAAGGACGGGGATGTGTTCAAGTTCGCCGACGGCACGCCGCGGGCGGCGACGAACGCTGAGATGCAGGACGCCGTCACCAAGGCCTTCGGCTACGTCCAGGCACTCTACAACAAGGAGAGCGAGCTCCTGCCGCTGCTGGGCGGTCAGCTCAAGACCTACGCCGACGTGGACGCCGCCTTCGACGCGGTCAAGGCGTAGAAGGCAGGCCCAGCGGCAATGGCTCTGTCAGACTTCACCGACAACTTCCGGGTCGCCAACAACGAGGGCTGGTACGGCGCGTTCTCGCTGATGCTCGGCCGTCCCGGATCGGCACCCTGGAGTGGCGTGCCTGCCTGGGCCCGAGGCACGGCCTACGGTCCGGGCTCGACCTGCACCTATCTCGGCGACCTGTATGTCGCGCGCCCCAACCCGAGCGATCCGAACTGGACCAGCGGCAACGACTTCGAGTCGGACCTGGACAGCAAGGGCGCGTCGCGCTGGATCGTCGTGGCCTACTTGGCCTCCTGGACGCAGGTTCCGTACGACCTCACGGGCTGCACGGTCGAGTTCGCGATCAAGCCGGTCGATGACTTCGGCAACCTGACATCGAGCTTCGCCACCCTCTCGGCCTCAAGCGGTGATGGCGAGATCTCCATCACCAATGAGGCGAATGGCGGGGTCGCCTTTGCCATCCCGCCCGGCCGGACCAGCGCGGTCGCGTTCGGCCTCTACCGCTACGACCTCGTCGCCACGCATGCGGATGGGCGACGAGACCGGGTTCGCTACGGCCTCTGGGTCGTCGACGAGGGCATTGCGTGATGGCGGACTTCAGCACCATCCAGGCCGTCCCGGTCCCGGGCGACGACCAGAACCGCAATTTTGGCTACGGCTCGCCTGCCGGCAAGTCCGGGCTCAACGGCGTCGGGATTGCCCTGATTGAGCAGGACGAGGGCCCGACCTTCGCCACCATCACACTGACGAATGGGAAGAAGTTCAGGGTTACGCTGCCGCGCGGCGTGCCCGGCCTCACCCCGCGCTTCCATGCTGGGCCGACGACCAAGCTGTCCGAGGGGCAACCACCGTACTTCACGCTGACTCCCTACGAGGATCAGCCGAACGACTATCTCGTCAGCCTCGCGATCTCGGACAGCAGCGACAACGTCATTGCGGCAGCGCAATCGGCTTCGGCCGCTGAGCAATCCGCAGCCGGTGCCGCGCAGGCGGCCGCCACAGTGACTGCCGCGGCTGCGGGCTACGCAGACTTCAGAACCAAGTATCTCGGCGCCTTCACAACAAGCCCGGCGACCGACAACGCTGGCAATCCGCTGGCCGTGGGGGCGCTGTATTTCAATACGACGTCGCAC
This sequence comes from Methylobacterium soli, assembly GCF_008806385.1. Taxonomy (GTDB): domain Bacteria; phylum Pseudomonadota; class Alphaproteobacteria; order Rhizobiales; family Beijerinckiaceae; genus Methylobacterium; species Methylobacterium soli. The sequence goes on along the minus strand of NZ_VZZK01000009.1, from coordinate 190,662 downwards.
GACATGCGTGCCTGGAGCGGCTTGGCTTGGCAGACCGCCTATACCACCGTGACCGGCGCGGTATCCTCGTTCAACGGGCGCGCCGGCACAGTGGTGCCGCAGACGGGCGACTACGCAGTCGCGGACATCGCAGGGCTACAGGTCGCCCTGGACGCTAAACTCGCCGCCGCGGCGAAGGCCTCCACGGCCGAGGCCCAGGCCGGCACCGACGACGTCAAGTATCTGACGTCGGCCAAGACAAGGGCGGCGATCGACCGTCTTGCAAAGACCACTCGGTTCGACAATGTTCTGATCCTCAAAGCGAGTCAGACCTGGACGGCGCCCTTCGACTGCCGGGCGCGCGTCACGGTGGTCGGCCCCGGCGCTTCGGGTGGGGTTGCGCGCGCGGGTAGCGGCATCCCCGCCGCCGCGACGGGTGGCGGGGCGGGCGGCCTCGCAATCAAGTCATTCAGCGCTACTGCGGGCCAGTCCTTCACCGCAACGCTGGGAGCGGGTGGCGTCGGCGTCACGCTGGCCGCCAGCCCGACGACGAACTCGCAGGCCGGCCTCGCGGGCGGCGTCTCGTCCTTCACCGGGAACGGCCTCAACGTCGTCGCCAACAGCGGCGGCCCCGGGCAAGCCTCGACGGCGGGCGGCACCGTGCCTGGGGCGACAGGCGGGACGGCGACCGGCGGCGATTACAATTACACCGGTGGAGGATCGGGGCCGGCGACCTCGACCTCGGGCGTCGCAGCGACGGGCGGTGGCGCGGTCGCGTGGTTCGGGGTCGCCTACGCGAGCGGCAGCGTCAACATCACCACGGGGCTCGCGGCGACGGGAGGGGCCGGGGTCGGCGGGAAGAGCGCGGACGCAACAGCGACCAGTGTCTTCACGGGCGGCGGTGGCGCATTCGGGCCCGGAACGGCGGTCGCCCTGAATACCAGCAACGTTGGCGGCCCGGACATCGACGGCATCAGCCAATCGCAGGCCTCCGCGGCGTCAGTCACGTATTCGTACGGGTTTCTCACGCTTCCCGTTTACGGGTCGGGGGGCGGGTCCGGCTACTCCTCAGGATCGAACGTGGGATACCTCGGAGGATCCGGCGGCGGGGGCGGCGCACATGGTGTCACCAGCCTCGGCGCGGCCTCGCTCTCGCCCGGGGTCGGGGGCATCTTCGCGGGCAGCGGCGCTGGTGTCGCCACGGGTGCATCCGGGTCGCCGCAGGGTGCCGCCGGCGGCCTCGGCGGCGGCAGCGGAGGCGTCGCAACCCAGTGGGTCTCGACCGCCGGCGCGGTCCGGTCAGGGAACGGCGGGGCCGGCCTCATCCTCATTGAATGGAGCGCGCTGTGATCGCCGAAATTCTCGACGCGCATGGCGTCGTCCGGAACCGGATCGTTGCCGATCGCGACTTCCTCGACGTGGCGCACCCCGGCCTTTGGCGTGAGGTGCCGGCCCAACCGTCGCTAGATGATGCTCGTCAGCGCAAGCTTGCCGATCTCGCCATCGCCCGCTGGCAGCACGAGGTTGGCGGCACGTCGCTCGCTGGCGCCCCGCTCGCCACCGACGAGAAGACGATCCTCTACCTCACCGCGGCTCAGGCCAGCGCGAAGGAGGACCCCGGCTTCAGTATCCGTTGGAAGGTGGCGCCGGGCCAGTTCGAGACCTTTGACGCCGCCACGATCGAGTTCGCCGCGATGACGGCCCGGGCGCACGTCCAGGCCTGCTTTGATCGTGAGGAGGCGCTGACGGCTGCGATCCTGGCCGCCGCCGATCAGGCCGCCCTCGACGCCATCGACATCACGGCGGGGTGGCCATGACGCTTCGCACCTCCGTCATCGACACGGCTGACTGGCGCCTTGCCATCCCGCTCCAGGCGCCCGGCGATCCGCTCGACTTCTCCGGCACGCTGTTGACCATCGCGCTCACACCGATCCTGGGCGGCCCACCGATTGCGACGGCCGACAGCGAGGCGGGCACGCTGGCCTTCATGCCTGCCTCGGGCGCCATCCCGGCCTACTTCGCGCTCGACCTGCGGGTGAAGGACCGGACGTGGCGGATCTCGGCCCCGACCGACGTGGTGGGCGACGTGCTTCGCCATCCCGATCCGGCCTTCCCGGCCTACATCGAGTGGCTGGGGCGCGTGCGCCTGAAGGTGCTGCCCGGCTCGAACTCCAGCGGCATCGCCGCGGCAGCGGGCTTCTCACCCGTGCTGATCGACGCGCAGCCCTATGACGGGCGCATCGTCACCGCCCCGATGGCGTTCGGGCCGCAGGGCGTGCCGGCCTATCCCGCCTTCGATCCGATCGCGGACGAAGGCAAGGCGCTGCGCATCGTGGACGGCGTGCCGACCTGGGTGTGATCTGAACGAAAAACGGCGGCCAAGGGAGTGGCCGCCGTGAGTTAGGAGTTACCGGCGCCAATGGGGGTTCGTGCGGCGCCGCCACCGCGATACGCCCGCCGGCCAACCCCGCCCAATCACGCCCGCGCGATTTTGGTTTCCGGCTGTTTCCGGCCGTAGGGAGCCCGTCAGCTCTGGGCGTATCGGTGCAGGATCCACTCACGCGCTTCGGCGAGGGTGTGAAACACGAGGCCTTCCGCGTCACACGGGCCGAAGCCGGTATGAAGAAACCAGCCCGGCACGGCCGGAAGCAAGACCACAGCAAGACTTCCATCGACCCAACCGAGTTGAGCCTGCTCGCGACCGCCAAGTGCCGCCGCCCAAGTCGCTTGGAACGTGACGATTCCGGGTTCCGGTTGCACGAGCGCGCGCTTCAGCATGCAGACATCGTGGCTCACTGAAGCGCCGTGGATCCAGGGCGGCATTCACAAATGTCTTTTGCCCGCACCAATTCCGACAGGCGTTTGGGCCCTGACGGAGAAAGCTCCCTGATGCGGACACCGCTCACCCCGCTCGCCTTCCCGCCGCAGGGGCGTCCTGGCGCGCCCGGTCTCAACACCGGCTTCGGGCAGGTCACCTACACCGAGCGCAGCGTCGAGGCTGACGACAGCTTCGCGGCCGGGGTCCGCCAGCAGGTCCGGTTCGTGCCGACGCCGAGCCTGACGCAGGACCTGCTCAACGCACCGTTCGCCGGACACACGTTCTGGTCCGACAACCGCCTCATCGGCCGCGCCATGGGCGACCTCATCGACGTGACGGTCAACCTGATCGTCACAGCCACCATCGCGGGCGGACAGCTTCGGACCGATGCTGACGTGGGCTCCACGCTCGGCCCGGTCGCGTCCGATTCCCAGACCCTGTTCAACGGCGCCGGCATCCCGGAGCGGACCACGTTCCGGCTTCGCCTCCAGGTGCTCGCGGGCTTCCTGGCGAACGGCTGCGCGCTGTTTCTGACCTCGAACGTGCCGCTGCTCGTCACGAGCGAGACCGTGCTCGTCGCGCCCGCTAGCATCCGGCCCGCCGCATGAGCCAGATCCGCGTCTTCCACGATGCCGACCGGGGCGCGATCTTCGTCAGCATGGTCAACGCGGCCTTCCCGAGCCGCACACTGGTGGCCAGCCGGGTCGGCGACCTGATCACGCTCCAGATCTTCAACGCCGATCAGACCCTCGTGGCGGCGCTCTGGACCGACTACGCCCGGCGTGACGGCAGCGGCTTCGAGGGCCCGGACGAGGCCTTCGCCTACGTCTCCGACGAGTGCAATCGCGCCCCGGCTCGCATGCCGACCGTGACGGCGGCCGCAGGCGAGGACATCGCCGCCGGGATGCCGGTCGCGCTCTCCCGCGCCGACAGCACGCTGCGGATTGCCCGGGCCGACACCTACCCGCTCGCTTTCGTCGTCGGGCTTGCTGCCGTGGACGTCGGGACCGGCTTCGCGGGCCGCGGTGTCCGCACCTACGTCACCCTGCCGGACTGGACCGAGGTGGCCGGCACACCGTCGCTCGCCGTCGGCCAGACCTACTTCCTCGCGCCCGAGGGCGGCATCGCAGTCATGCCGCCGATCCTGCCCGGCCAGTGCTCCGTCCGCGTCGGCAACGCCATCGCGGCGCAGACCCTCGCCTTCATCCAAGCCGATCCGATCCTGCTCTGAAGGAGACACGTCATGGCACTTCGCAAGCCCCTGGTCCTCGGCGACGACGGCCTCCCGCAGGTCCTGCAGCCGGGCGATGCCGTCTCGGTGCCGACGAACGCGCCCTCGCTGCGCGTGGCGGCGAACGGCGAGACAGCCACCGTGCTGCCCTTCGGCACGCCGGTCTTTGCCTCGTCCGGCACGGCGGTGAAGCGCGGCCAAGCCAACGCCAAGGCGAGCGCGAAGCTCGTGGGCCTCGTCTACGACGCCTCGATCGCGGCCGGCGCCACAGGATCGATCGCGCAGAGCGGCATCCTGGCCGGCACCACGGCGCAGTGGGATGCGGTCGCGGGCACCACGGGCGGCCTCGCGGTCGGCGCTTACTACTTCCTCGACGCGGCCAACCCCGGGAAGTTGACGGCCACCCCGCCGACCACGGCCGGCCAGGTCAACGTCTGCATCGGCTCGGCCTTGTCGAGCACGGAGCTCGAGGTCGACGTCGAGCTGCCGATCCTGCTCTGAGGTGGCGCCATGGCCGCGCGGCCCCCGCTTGTCCTTGGCAGTGACGGCCTTCCGCAGCGGTTGCAGCCCGGCGACACGATCAACGCGAACGCCTTCTTCACAGGAACTGCCAACCTGCCGGCGCTCCTGCTCATTGGGCAGGGCACCTCGACGGTGACCGTCACGCCGAAAATCGCGGGCGACGTGCTCGCGGTTGGCGAGTGCATCACGGCGACGCCGGCCTTGCCGCTGCCGGCCGGGCTCAACATCGCCTACGCCACCGTCACGGCGCCGAACACGGTCCAGATCGGCTTCACGGCCGCCATCGCGATCGCCGGCACGGCCATGGCCTGGACGATCGTGGCGCATCGGTAGCGGCGCCGCACCTCAGCGCCGAAGAGAGCGACTGACCGCATGCCTCTCATCCTCGCCGTCGTCCTGATCTGCGCGCCCTCCGTCGCGGCGCAGGACTGCTCCCGCGACACCGCGCTCGACGTCCGGGTGCTGGGCACGATGCCGACGCCGTTCCCCTGCCTGATGGGTGGGATGGCGACCCTGGCGCGGTCTCCGGACGAGATCGAAGGCCGCTACGCCAAGACGGTGTGCGAGCGGCGCAAGAGGTGATCCGGCCATGCCCGACGAGCTCGAAGCCGCGCGCCGCCGCGAGCTGATCACGCATGCCCTCGCGGCCGGTACGGCGCTCCTGATCGCCGTCGCCGTGATGTGGCTGAACCTGCCCGGCTGAGACCCGGCCTTGAAGGCAGCGGGCCGGCCGCGATCGGTTGGCAAACGACCGGCCCGCCTGTCGCACCGCTCAGGGGTCGGAGAGTGACGCGACACATAGTCAAACGGGCGTCGCAGGGCGCATAATCCTGCGTTCGCTCGGCGGTGCCCTATGCTGATCCCGGCCGCCCTCTTTGCAGGTTTCGCGGCCCTCCTGCTCGTCTGGGGCGCCATTCTCGGCGAGCGCGGCCAGTCGAACGCCGAGAGAGCGGCCGGCGATCTCGCGATACTCTTTGGCGTGTGCTTCGCGCTCACTGCGGTGGCTCTGACGCTTGCCACGGCACTCGGCGACTTCTGAACACCCGAGCCGGCCGGTCGCCGCGCGTCTCCTGACAATGCGAGAACCCGATGACCGGGACCATCACGGCCGCGCAGCTGCGCGCGATCGCGGGCGGCACTGCGCCGTTCGCCGCCAAGATCGCGGAGAGCTTCAACCCGTTGGCCGCCGCCTTCGGGCTCACGACTCCGCTGCGGCAGGCGCACTTCTTCGCGCAGCTCGCGCACGAGAGCGCCGGATTCAAGTACGTCCGGGAGATCTGGGGGCCGACCGCAGCGCAGAAGCGCTACGAGGGCCGGAAGGACCTCGGGAACACGCAGCCCGGCGACGGCAGCCGCTACCGCGGGCGCGGCCCCATCCAGATCACCGGTCGGGACAACTATCGCGCCTTCACGGCCTGGATCCAGCGCCGCTACCCCGAGGCTCCCGACTTCGAGGCCGAGCCCGAGAAGCTCGAGGAGTTCCCCTGGGCGCTGATGGCGGCGTTCTGGTTCTGGGACACGCGCGGGCTGAACGCGCTGGCCGATGCCGATGATGTCGTCGCGGTCACGAAGAAGATCAACGGCGGCACGAACGGGCTGGCCGACCGCAAGGCCGCGCTGAAGCGGGCGAAGACCGAGCTCGGCGTCACGGCCACTCCGACCCCAGCCACGCCCGCCAAACCGAAGAGCGACCGCATGTCCGTCACCACCGGCAACTGGGCCGAAAAGTCGCTCGCCCGTTACGAGATCGAGGCGATCCAGAAGCGCCTGCGCGATCTCGGCTACTACATGGTCGGCAAGGTCGATGGCATCTGGGGGCCGTCCACGGCCGGCGCTCTGATCGCGCTGCAGACCCAATCCGGTATCACCGCCGATGGGCACTGGGGCCCGCAATCGAAGGCCGCGCTCGACGACGACGCGAACGCCCGCAAGATCGCGGCGGCCCGCGCCAGCACCACTGCTGCCGACCTCCGCGCTCAGGGCTCCATCATCGCGATCCAGGGCAGCCGCGTGACCTGGTCCTCGGTCTGGCAGATCGTGCTCGGCGCGATGGGCGTCTTTCAGTACCTCGCGCAGAACTGGCAGGGCGATTTGTCGAGCCTGCCGTTCCCGGCGAGCCTGATCCTTGGCTTCCTCCCGCCCTGGGTGGCGCCGGTCCTGATCATCCTGCTGAACATCTACAACGCGCTTGCCGCCCAGGGCATCGTCAAGGCGCGCGTGGTGGCCGAGCGAACCGGCCTGCACAACGGCGAGCCCGACCCGGCACCGAGCCCGCCGGTGGCGATGGCGCCGGACGGTCCGCGCCTCGGCGGGATCCTCGGCAGCCTGTTCGGTCGCCCGGCGTCGCGGTGAGATGGATGCGCTCGCACCTTCCGACGCAGGTGTTCACCGCCCTGCCTTCCTGCGTCTTCAAGCGCCGAGAGAAAAGCTGATGGGGGATCAACAGCCGACCTCGGACGACGCGGCCTGGGTCAAGATGCAGATCGACATGGCGGTGACCAAGGAGAAGGTCGACGCCGTCCTGGGCGACGTCCGGGGCATCCGCGAGGACCTGCGCAACGTCTACGCCACCAAGACCGAGCTGCGGGAGGTTGCCGAGGACGTGGCCGGCCTCAAGAACAACGTGAGCTGGCTGGTGAAGGCGATCCTCGGCGCGGTCCTGACGGCGGCGCTCGGCCTCGTGCTGGTGAAGGGCGGGGTGCCGCACTGATGGACAGCAACAAGCCTCCGATGCCCGAACTCGACCGCACCGACGAGATCTACGCCCGCGCCATCGAACTCGCCTACGGTCCGTCCCGCCGCCAGGCCAACGTGCAGCGGGTGCTCAACGTCATCTACTACGGCGCCATCCTCATTGCGCTGGCCTGGATCTTCTCCATGGTGGTCGACCGTGCTGTTCCGGTGCGGCAGATCGTGCGCGAGGTGGTGAACCCGAACCGGCAGGTGCATGTCGGCGAGCGTATCTTGATCCACGGCATCCGTCAGCGTGACCGCCAGTGCGAACTGACCCGGCGCTGGTGGATGATCGACGGCGGCGGCCGGCGCCTGGACTACGAGGCCGAGCGCTTCGACGCCTATGGCGAGATGGGCCGTGAGGAGGAGACGATCGGTCCCTTCATCCCGCTCGACGCAATGCCGGGACGCGGGCGGCTCTATGGCGTCCTGGCCTACGACTGCAACCCACTGCAGCGGGCACTGGGCTGGTCGATCGTCAGCGTGCTGCCGCCACTGGAGTTCGAGATTCTGCCGCGCCGGACGAGTGAGCAATGACCAACTCGGGCCACCTCGCCGTGGCGCTCCTCGCCGGCATCCTCATCGGCCTCGCGGTCGCAGCGGTGATGCGGGATCGGTGGGGGTGATCTGCAAATTGGCCGCTCAGTCGAACCAAACAATTTTCAAAGCAGGGATCGGCGCTGCGCTTGAGCGTGATCAAGGCATCCTCATGTCTGTGATCCACGTCACATATATCCTTTTGAATATTGATTAGCCTCCAGAATATAACAGCACTTATAATCACGCTGAAGTCATATCCGTTTGATCGATCCAGTCTGATCTCGCCCTTGTAGGAGGCATGTCATGTCGAAAAACGTCGGCGGCAATTGGAACGCGGTTCAGAGCAATGGACCAATTGTCAATTTTAGACTGCAACAAAATGATGATAGGCTGCAAGGCGTTGGAACTCATAGCAACGGAAGCGTCAGCGGAACAGGAAACGGCAGCGTATCAGATACCGGTTTTTTGTTTGTGATTGATTGGAGTAATGGATCAAAGGGAGAATACAATGGTAGTTTCGGGTTGGACGGCCGCTTAACTGGCATCACGTTCGACAGAAACCAACCCGATAGTCAGGCGACATGGCACAGCACGAAGGTGTTTGAATCCTAGTTCTCTTACCTGGCTTCGAGCCGTGATCGCCTTCAGCCCGCCCGGTTCGCCGCGGCGGGTTTTTTCGTCACTGTTAGTACCTTTGCGCTCACCATAGCTCCTCATGAGCAGCGTCGCCGTATTGCCGACGAGGCGCCCAAGGCGCAGCATCATCTCGCGAGATCATTCCCTTGCATCTCGTTCCGACACAACCTCAGCCCGCCCGGCACTCCATCGCCGGCGCGGGCTTTTTGTTGCGCTCATTCCTGGGCGCCGGCAGACTGACCGCCCGGCTTACTACGGTGACGCAACCTCGGGCAGCCCGGCACACTCAAATCGTCCGGCTTTCCTATTCCAGTCGCGACAAACGCAAATTGTTCCTTCCGATTCTGTAAATATGGCTACACCAAATGGACTACATGTTAGTACTGTTTACTGTTCATATACTCACAATTTAGAACCCTTGGATCCGAAAAAACGGGCATATATCTTCATACAAGCGCTCGTGTCAGATCGGCAAGAAATGTCGATTTTGTAGGCTAAAGCTCGACCTGGCCGTGAGTGCGGAGATCGATGTGCGTGGAGTGATTCCAATGCCTATCGTAGCTGACGGATCTCTCGCAGATTGGCAGGCCACGCAGCGTCTTGATACGCCCGGAACTGGCGTTGCAAATTACGCGCTCTATGGCACTCTGCAGGGCGACAACTACATTTTTGGACTTCAATCAGCTGTCGCTATTGGGCCAAACACAACCTTCTGGTTGAACACCGATCACACCGATACGACCGGCGGCCAAGCCTACGATGGCTCGGGCACTGGCGCAGAGTATTTCATCAATTTTGCAGCAGACGGGAAGCCTTACTTATACAGCGGAACTGATTTCGGGGCCTTTCTGGCAGGTCCACTGCCTGCAGTCTTTAGCGCTGACGGAAAAATTGTCGAGTTCTCGGTTTCTACATCGCAGCTTGGAAATGTGAGCACCGGCTTTGACCTCAAAATAGATGTCAATGACAGCGTCTTTTTACCTATCGATTATTCCATTTATAAGTACACGCTGACGCCTGATTTTAATTCTCCAAATCTACAAAACCAAGCTTATTTTGGGACGGTTACGACTGATGCGCATAGTTTGGGCGGTCAGGTCTATGCGCTATACGACGGATTGCTCGGGCGCGCGCCGGATGCGCTTGGGCTAGAGTACTGGGCTGATAAACTTGAGCACGGCACCACCGTGCGCGATGTAGGCCAGCAGTTTTTGTTCTCGGCAGAGGGGCAAGCACGGGCTGGCGCGCTCGATAATGCGGCCTTCGTACAGCAGCTCTACCAAGCCACATTGCATCGGGATGCCGACAGCGCGGGTCTCTCCTTTTGGACCGAGCAGCTCAATAACAATGCCGCGCGCATCGACGTGGCGAACGGCTTCGTCTTTTCCGAAGAGCATTTAAGCAATTTGCAGCCGGTGTTCGGCGCTGGCCTGTTCGTGCCGGACGCGCAGGCTGCCGATGTAGCACGGCTGTATTATACCATGCTCGATCGAGCCCCGGATGCGGGCGGCCTGGAGTTCTGGGCTCATCAGCTTGAGCAAGGCGGCGCGCTGAGCGGCCTCGCTCAGGCCTTCCTCGCCACCCCGGAGAGCCAAGCGAAGTACGGCTCTCTGGCCAACAACGCCTATGTGGACGCGCTCTACGGGAACGCATTGGGCCGGCATGCCGATGCGGACGGCCTGCAGTTCTGGACGGCACGCCTCGACAGCGGCACCTCACGGGCTGATCTGGCGGTGCAACTCTCGGACAGCGCCGAGGCGCATACTGTCCACGTCAGTCAGATCGAGTTGGGTTGGCACTTGATCTGATCACCATCTGGAACACTCAACCAGCCCCGCAGCCTCAGGCTCGCGGGGCTTTTCTGATGGACTTACTCCGCTTGCGCCTCAACAACTACGACCAACGAGCTTAGCAGGGCAATTTGCACGGATGCCATGCCGTGCCAACCTGCGGCGGCGGAGGCAATTTTCTGGCTCCGCAGAGACCGAGCTGTTTCGGACCCTCTCCTGAGGCCAGCTCAATCGCCAACTTGCCCCGCAGCCTCACGGCTCGCGGGGCTTTTCGTTGGTGGCCGCTCAGCATGCGAGCTCTTCTTCAGCAGGGAAAAAGGAGGAGAGGCAGCGGCCGAATGAGCAAGGGAGGCGCCGCACTTCGCGCTGGAAGCGTGGCCACCTAGCATCGGGTAGATTGGCCGCTATGTTGGAAACGGACGCTTCATCCTGAGAGCGTCGGCCCCTCCCAGCCCGTTGACTTATATGGCAACAGTAGCCAAATTGCGTGAAGGCGGGCAGATCGTCTCCATCGAGGTGGAGCTTGATCGACGCGATCAACCTCAGCGCATGCTGTTCGGAACGCCGGGATTCTTGGAATGGCTAACAGAGCTTTTAGGGTCTCCAGACCCGTCGCCACTCGGCCTCGAGCTCTCCCCTGCGGAGCAGCTTGACGCCCTGTTCGCTGACTATATTAGCGGAGCGCCGCTCAATCATACCCGACAGTTCCGCATCCTTCGGCCCTCTCGATCGTCTGTTTGGGAACTCAAGACCCCCGATCTGAGGATCTTTGGTTGGTTTCTGCAAAGGGACTGCTTCCTTGCAGTCTTTGGCGCGTGGGCGGATCGTGTCAAAGATCACGATCTCTATCACGGCTATCTCAATGAGGTTGCCCGCATCCGGCAAGCCATGGGCCTACAAGAAGCGCTTTGTATCACCGGGATAGATCCCAATGACGTCATTTCGATTTGATGTAGGCAGCCGCGGCCGCAAAGCCGCGCGCTTCATCACGCGAGTTAGAAATGAGCTGCAGAAAGCTGTTGTTGAGGAGAGGGAGAGCTCTGGCCTTAACCAACAAAAGCTCGCGACCAAACTTGGCGTTAATCGATCCGTGATTAATCGTCAATTGAGCGGCGAAGCGAATTTAACGCTGAGGTCGGTGGCGGAGCTTGCATGGGCCCTTGATCGAGATATTGAGTTTTCATTATCAAAGCCTGAGCAAACTAAAGAAGTTAACTATTTTACCGGCGCGATGTCAACGGGGCCTGCAAGGCCTGTGCTTGTAAAAGGCCTCAACTCAAGTGGGACATCTGCTTTTTCTAGTGTGGCTAGTGGCGAGTCCACAACAGGCAGGCCCGCAGCGAGTGTGAGCGTCGGAGTGGACTAGGCAAATGGAAACATTTGGATACTCAATTTTTTCCGATGACATCCGGCATGAAGTTGGAAACAAACTCACGTATGTTGGGTGCTATCAAGGCGGGATGGTCGTTGCGGATCAATTTCCAGTTACTTTAGTCAGATTGTGCATTAGCGCTTTCTTGATAAGAGTATCCACAAGGCCAATAGAAAAAACGAATTTCAAAATCTTTATGAATGAAGACGTTATTGCGGAAATGAGTCCCGGGCTCCCGTCGCCTGAAGAGCAGGCTACCTATGTCAACAGTCAACCGGTCGTAAAAGACAGTAATAGAGTAATAAGTACTCAAGCGCAGTTCGTTCTTTCTCCATTCGTCATTAGCTCGCCTGGTTTGCTACGCGTTCGTTGCGAAACTGAAGACGGGACAATAAGATTAGGCGCACTACAGATAATGACATCCGCATCGAATGGAGCGCCTAGTCAGGATATTTGAGGAAAAAATAGTGGCATGAGGCTCATTCGCGCTTTTTCCCTCAGTTATTCGCGCTGTTGTCGCTTCTAATATCCGCCGTGCTCACCCTTTAGCCCTATCGGCACCCACCGCGCGGGCTTCGTCACGTCTGGGCTGGCATCTGAGCGGAGGACAGCCAGCCGCACCTCAGGGTGTCCCCGTCTTCGCGGGCGGATCTTCCAAGGTGCTCTTCATCGGTCCGGTGCGGAGATACGTGGCCAGGAGCGCGAGGATGACCGCAACGAGGGCGACGGCGATGACAGCGCGGAGGTAGGGGGCCATGGCGTCAAGCAGGGTCCTATGCACTCATCCTGCTATCCCTCCGGCCAGGGCGTAGTTCCGGTTCCCCACTGTGCCGATCAACCCGGATAGGTCGCAATCCGCTTGCCGCCTCATCCGGCCGGCCTCGCCGCGTGGGCTTCGTCATGCCTGGGGTGCTGGTACTGAACCCGGCGGCGGTAACGACCCGCTAACTGCGCCGCTCCCATCATCCAGCGTCTGCCCGCGAATCCTTCCCCCTTGCGGTCGGACAGGCGGGCCGGGTCTTCCTCGAACGTTGGCTCGGTCCGCTTCTTGGCGCCAACCGCGCTTGCTGATGGCAAGCAGAGTGGGCGGTGCAGGCTATGCCGCGCCGGAAGTGCTCCACTCCCGCTTCACCTCGTCAGCCGGCTTGCTAAGGCGGACCTGATCGCCCTCGACCGACTGCACGAAGTCCAGGGGTATGTAGTGGTGCAGCCCGCCCGCCTCCGCATCGCTCTTCGTCAGCTTGATCTCGCCACCGTTGACGTGATCGACGGTGCCGACGTGCTCGCCGTCCGAACCAACGACGGTCGCATGTTCCCGAATCTGGTCGGCGTCTACCATGTCTCATCTCCCTTTCCGTGCGGCCTCAACGAGGCGCCGGAGATGATGTTCCGGTAGCTCGGGTCAGCCCACGTCCCGCCGCTCACCCCGCGCGACGACCTTCATCATCGCATCGGGCAACGGCCGCTGCAGCTTCAGCGCCTCCTCGGCCGGCGCCTCGAGCCACGCGCTCCACTCGTCCTCGGTGGTCAGCAGCACCGGCATGGCCTTGGGGTGCACCGGGCCAACCACGCCGTTCGCCTCGGTCGTAAGGAAGCTGTAAAGCCGGTGCTCCTCCTCGACCGGCTCGTCGCGCTTCGGCCCGCGCACGCCCGTCCACGGGCGCCAGATGCCGGCAAAGGCGAATAGCGGGCGATCATCGTCGAGAGCGAACCACACCGGCGTCTTCTTCGGCTTGGTGTCGGCGTACTCGCTGAAGGCTGAGACCGGCACGAGGCAGCGGTGCTCCGGCTTCAGCCACGGCCGCCAGTAGGGCGAGGCGACGTTGCGGACGTTCGTGACCGGCTGCGTGCCGACCTTCGGCGGAGGCGGGAAGCCCCAGCGCATCATGCTAAGCTCACGTCCGGCATCGCGCCGGCGCACCACCGGCGCCATCTGATCGGGAAAGATCCCGGGTAGCGGCGGCAAGTTGCCGGTTCGGTCCTCCGTAAGGCCGAACGCCTTGCGGATGGCGTCCTGGCCTTTGTTCAGGCTGTAGAGGTTGCACATGCGGCCATCGTCGCGGGACAGTGGTTAAGGTTCAAGTGCATGAGCAGCCGATACCAACTTCGCGCCCTTTGTCTTCGCTGCGGATTTCGGCCTGAAGGCCATCCTGTCGCCCTGCCTGCTGCCGCCCTCAGCCGCCGGTTAGCCCCTCCGCGAAATCATCCGGCACCTCTCCGAACTGACCGAGGATCGTCGCGCTCTCCAGCTCGCCCGTCTCGTCGTCGGCTACGATCCGGAGCGCGGCGGTGCCGGGGTTCCGGCCGGCCATGGCCTCGGCGCGCTTCAGCGCTCCGCTCTCCGTCGGTGCGAGCTGCCGCTCGCCCGGACCGAGCCTCTTCCGTTTGATCACGAACGTCTGCACCAGGAAAGTCGTCTTCATACCCATGATCGCTGTCCCTAAGCCGCTTGGCGCTCGTCGCGCACATCCTTGAAATCCAGCGTGCCGACGTGTCGGCCCTTGCTGTCGTGAACGTCGACGATCCAACCCGCCCAATCGAGGCGGCCGCCGCAGCTCTGAATGACCTCGCGCGCGACGCGCTCGGCGTGACCCCAGATTAGCAGCGGATCGGCCACCCGCTTGCCGGTCCGATCAAAAACCGCGTGCCGACCATCGGTGCAGTGAAAGCGGTAACGATCGGCAGGCATTCGCTTTCCTCAACGCTGTCCACAGGCATGCACAGGCTCGCGCGATCGCTCGCTGGGCCGGATTGAAGCTGGCAGGCCCATAGTGTTTGTTCTTTGTCTGTTCTCGTACCGGGGCGAGGCGTGGACGTCTATCGGATCGGCGAATTGGCCGCGGGCTCGGGAGCGCTTGTCCACATCCCCATCCTGGGCCAGTGCCTCTGCGCCGGCTTTCCCTCGCCGGCCGACGACTTCCTGGAAGGCGCGCTGGAGCTGCCGCGCTGGCTCGCGCCGAACCCACCCGCAACCTTCGCCTGGAACATCTCCGGCGACAGTATGCGCGGCGCCGGCATCTTCGACCGTGACCTCGCCGTAGTGGACCGTAGCCTCAAGGCCGGGCACGGCAGCGTCGTGGTCGCGGCGATCGACGGTGAGATGTCGATCAAGCGCCTCGTCATCGACGGCAACGTCGCACGCCTCGCCTTCGACAACCCAGACCTGCCCGCCTTCGCGGTCGAGGAGATGGCCGACGGCGAGATCTGGGGCGTCGTGCGCTTCTCGATCCGCTGGCACATCGCCCGCGCCGGGCTCGTGCGATGAGCCGCGCCATCGCGCTGATCGACGGCAACAGCTTCTACTGCTCCTGCGAGCGGGTGTTCGATCCGAAGCTCGCGGCCGTGCCGGTGATCGTGCTGTCCAACAACGATGGCTGTGCCATCGCCCGAACGGCCGAGGCCAAGGCGCTCGGGATCCGCATGGGCGAGCCCTACTTCAAGATCCGCGACCTATGCCGGCGCCAGGGCGTGCGCGTATTTTCCTCGAACTACACGCTGTATGGCGACATGTCGGCCCGCACCAACGCGGTCTACCGGGACTTTTCACCGCGGGTGGAAATCTACTCGATCGACGAGAGCTTCCTCGACCTCTCGGACGTGCGCGAGCGTGAGCGCCTGGAACTCGCCCGCGATCTGCGCGCCACGGTGAGAGCCTGGACCGGCATCCCGACCTGCGTCGGCATCGGCCCGACCAAGACGCTGGCCAAGCTCGCCAACCACATCGCCAAGAGCATCCCCGAGCTCGGCGGCGTCTGCGACCTCTCGGACGAGGATGAGCGGGCGGCCTGGCTCTGTCGCGTCCATGTCGGCGAAGTCTGGGGCATCGGGCGCGCCTCGCTCGCGAAGCTTGAAGCCATGGGCGTCGATACGGTGGCAGACCTGCGCGATCTCGACCCGCGCCCGGTCCGCAAGGCGATGACGGTGGTGGGCGAGCGCATCATCCATGAGCTGCGCGGCCTCGCCTGCCTGCCGCTCGAACTGCTGCCGGCTCAGCGCAAGGGTTGTGCGGTCACCCGCTCGTTCTCCAAGCGCATTGAGGATCGCGCTACGCTGGAACAGGCAGTCGCGGCGCACGCGACGCGGCTCGGCGAGAAGCTGCGGCGGGGAGGGCTCGGCACCAACCACGTCAGCGTCTTCTATCACACGAGCGAGCATGATCGCGGCGAGCCGATGCGCTCGGTCTCGACCACCGTCACGCTGCCCGAAGCGACGAACGACACGCTGGCGCTGATCAAGGCGGCGCGGCTTGGTGTCGAGAAGACGTGGCGCGAGCCTGGCGAGCGGCCCTGGCGCTACAGCAAGGCCGGCGTGGTGACGACGGACCTCATGTTGTTGGAGACCAGCCCGCGGGCGCTGATCGGACAGCTCGACCGGGAGCGCTCCGGTCCGCTGATGGCTGCGATCGACACCTGCAACGTGCGATTTGGGCGCGGCAGCGTGGTTCCTGCCAGAGCCGGCCTGGAGGAGAAGCGCGCCTGGAGCACGAAGTTTGAGATGCGCACGCCGCGCTACACGACCCAACTTGCTGAGCTACCAACAGCACAGGCCTACTAAGATTTAGGTGAGGGAAGGCTGCGATTTTTCGCAGCCTTCCACGTTGAAGAATGTAACAGCCTCGGCTCTACCCGAAGATCAAGTACCCAGACTCGATCTGACTGCTCAGGTGCACCTGAGCTTCGGGACTCTGCGCAATGCTGAGAGCAACGTCCGCTCGACTCGCGCCATGCGTCAGCGCGTCCGTCCAGCCCTGCAAACCGCTTGCCTCCGCATCACGCCCAAGCGCTTGCTCATAAAGCGAGTTCACAAAATCCGCATCGGACTGGCCAGCGTGTCCGAACAGGTATTCACCAGACGACAGCATCGCACTCGCCACCGCTGAGAGCGCCTGCCCTGCTCCCGCCGAGCCACCCGTCGCTCCGGCCTGCTCCACACCAGCCGTGAAGCTTTGAAGCCCGCCCGCCTCCGGCGTCCGCCCGAGGATGCCGTAGTACAACCGCGCGACCGCTGCCTCGTCTGCATCCGGCACGAACACACCAGCTTCGAAGATTGGCCGAAGAACGGATTGTGCCTCGGTCGAGGTGGCAATCTGCACCGCCACTTCTGCTCGGCTGACGCCTGCGTTGAGCTCGCTGGTGAAGAATTCCAACCCAGCAGCTTCAGGGGAACGGTTCAGCAGATTACTGTAGAGATCATAGATGAAGGTGTCGGTGCTTGCTGCAGCTTCGCCGTACTCGGGCGACAGCAATATCACGTTCGCCACGTCCTTGAGGCTCGCTCCGGCTTCCAACGCGGCGGTGAAGCCCTCCAACCCGAGCGGGTCGGGAGCGCGGTCGAGCAGAGCCTCGTAGAGTGCGTACACGCCGCCCGGCTGGCTAGCTGCGTTAGTCTCGACAGCGCCAAATTGCGTGGGATCGGGCTTCGGCGAAGGCCCTCCTTCATCGGGGGGATCGAGAGCTACGATGGCGCTCACCGTCGCAGGATCGAGGGTCGCGAAACCGTCGCTGAGCGTGACGGTGAAACCAGCAGCCGTGTCCGAGCTGCCGTCCTGCTGGAAACTAACGTCGCCACCGTCCAGATCGGCCTGTGTGAAGCGTGAGGCCACGTTGCCGTCCAGGAGCACGCTGCCGCGAGTGGTGCCGATGACCGTGTAGATGAGCTGGCCATCAAGGGTGTCGGGATCGCTTGCGGTCAAGTCAGCTTGGGTGAGCACGACCGTGCCCGCACGCTGAACCGAGAGCGTCCTGTCGCCGCTGAGCACTGGAACGTCGTTGACTGCCTCGATGGCGAAGGAGGCGATGGCAGTGCTGGACAGCGGATCGTCCACCCCGTTCGTCGTACCGTTATCGGTGACGGTATAGGTGAAGCTGGCTCGACCGTTGAAGTCGGTGTCTGGAGTGAACAAAACATCAGTGCCGCGGATCGCGGCGGTACCGCCCACCACATTGCTGAGGGCCGTGATGGTCAAACTCTGGTCGCTCTCGTTCGCGGGACCGGCCGTGTCGTTGGCTAGCAGGCTAGCGAACGAAATCGTGCGCACACCCGAGTCTTCGGCAATCGGTGTTAGCGTCTCGCCAGTGACCACCGGCACGTCATTGATCTCGCCGATAGTGAGCGTGGTGGTCGCGGTCGCGGTCTGCGGACCGCCTGCGCCCTGCTCTGCGGCTGTGCCATCGTTGCCGTCCGAGAAGGTGTAGGCAAGCGTCACCGTGTTGGGTGGGGCGGGGTCGGTGTTCTCGTAGGTCAGACCGCGCAGAACGGCGTTGACGGTCGCGTTTGTGACCATAGTCGCGTGGCCGCCGAACGCGATCGTGAGCGTTCCGTTGCCGTTGGTGACGTTGGCGATCGGATCGCCCTCAGGGTTGAGGAGCTGTCCATCTGCGATGTAGTAGCCGCCGCCGACGCCGAACACATCTTGCGGATCGGCGCCACCCTGGCGGCTCACTGTGAGCGTTGTGCCGTTGTAGTTGCCGTTGGTATCAGCCAGCGCGTCAAGCTCCACGTCGCTGATTGCAGCGTTGGCGTCGATGACCGTTGCTTGCCCCTCGATAGCCGTGCCCGTCGTCGCCAAGGTGAGCGCCGGCGCGTCGTTGACGGGGGTGACATCGAGGGTGATCGTGCCGGTAATCGCCGGGGCTTCACCGTCGCTGATCGATACGCCGATTGTGGTGTCGAGGTCGTTGTTGGTCGCGGGCGCGAAAGCGAGAGCAGCCAGGGCCGTGTTGACCTGGGCGACGCTGCCGGAGACCGTGTAGACGCCGTCAGTGCCCGTGCCCACGCCGCTGAGGCTGCCAGCGGCCGGGTTAGCCAGGGTGAGGGTGGCAGTAACCACCTCACCTGCGTCCAAATCGGTGACCACGATGTCATCGATCGCCACGCTCGCGTCCCCTTCCGTGTAGGTCACGGTCTGGGTCAGGCTGTTCGTAGCCGTGGGTGCATCGTTGACCGGCGTGACATCGAGGGTGATCGTGCCGGTGATCGCCGGAGCCTCACCGTCGCTGATCGACACGCTGATCGTGGTGTCGAGATCGTTGTTGGTCGCGGGCGCGAAAGCGAGAGCAGCCAGGGCGGTGTTGACCTGGGCGACGCTGCCGGAGACCGTGTAGACACCCTCTACGCCTGTGCCCACGCCGCTAAGCGTGCCAGCGGCCGGGTTAGCCAGGGTGAGGGTGGCAGTAACCACCTCACCTGCGTCCAAATCGGTGACCACGATGTCATCGATCGCCACACTCGCATCCCCTTCCGTGTAGGTCACGGTCTGGGTCAGGTTGCTCGTGGCTGTGGGCGCGTCATTGACGTCCGTGAGGGTGAGCGTGAAGGTCTTGCTATCCTCGGGCGTTGTACCGTTGATGGTGGCATCGTCGACGGAGACGGTGACGGTGAGGCTTTGGTCCGTCTCGAAGTCGAGACTGGCACCAGCCTTCAGGTAGAGGGCGCCATCGTAGATCTCGAAACGGTCGGAGCTTTCACCTGTGAGCGCGACGGTATTGGTGCCGGAGTCGGCATCCAACACAGTGATGTCGGCAAGCTTCATGCGGGCTGACGTGTCGGCGTTCTCGGCCAACGTGTCACTGTTCTGCGACAGGCTCAACGTCGGCGCGTCGTTGACGGCGTTGACGGTGACGCTGATGGTGCCGGTCGGGTTGGTGCCCTGCGGGCCGTTCTGGCTGTCGTCGATGGCGACCGCCACCGAGGTGCTGCCGCTGTAGTTTGCTTCCGCAAGGAAGCTGACGTTGGCCAGCGCCGCCGCGACCGCCGCCGGTGCACCGGTGATGGTGTAGGCGCCGTTCACGTCGACGCCTGCGCCCGTGAGGCTGCCGGCGGCCGTATCGGCAAGCGTCAGGGTGGCGGTAACGACGGCGCTGTCGATGTCCACGATAGTGGGCGCATCGGTGAACAGTGGGGTGGCTGCCGCATCCTCCTGGACGGTGAGCGGCTGCGTCAGGTTCGTAGCGGTCGGCGCATCGTTGACCGCGTTGACAGTGATACTGACGGTGCCGCTGGGCTGGGACACGGTGGAGTCGCGGTCACTGACCACAACCTGCACGCTGGTCTCACCGTTGAAGTTGGCAGCCGCTTCGAACCGCACCGCAGCCAACAATGCTGCGGTCCCCGCCGGCGAGCCAGAGAGGTAGTAAACGCCGGGAATTCCGGGCGCCGAGAGGCCGGGACCAGTAAGTCTGCCTGCACTCGGGTCGGCGAGGGTCAGGGTTACGTCCAGACCTTCACTGTCGCCGTCCGAAACGGTGGGTGGCGTTGTGAACAGTGCGGTCGCCGGCCCGTCCTCGTTCAGGGTTAGGGTGCTGGTCAGTCCGGTTGTCACAGGCACATCGTTCGCGTCCGTGACGGTAAGCGTGAAGGTCTCGCTATCCTCAGGCGTCGTGCCGTTGATGGTGGCATCGTCGACGCTGACGGTGACGCTGAGGCTCTGGGCCGTCTCGAAGTCGAGACTGGCACCAGCCTTCAGGTAGAGGGCGCCATCGTAGATCTCGAAACGGTCGGAGCTTTCACCTGTGAGCGCGACGGTATTGGTGCCGGAGTCGGCATCCAACACGGTGATGTCGGCAAGCTTCATGCGGGCTGAGGTGTCGGCGTTCTCAGCCAGCGTGTCGCTGGTCTGTGATAGGCTGAGCGTCGGCGCATCGTTCACCGCGTTGACGGTGACGTTGACTGTCGCTGTGTCAGTGCCGCCATTCCCGTCCGAGACAGTGTATCCGAAGCTCGTCGTGCCGTTGAAGTCGGTGCCCGGCGTAAAACGTACCACGCCGCCCGTAAGCGTCACGCTCCCACCGCTGGCTGGCTGCGTGACGGTGGTGACCGTCAGGGTCTCGCCAGTGTCCGGCGCCGAGCTGTCGTTGGCCAACACGTCGACGATCGTGACACCACTATCTTCGTCTACCGTGAGAGTGTCATTTTCGGCAGTCGGCGCTACATTGACTACCATGTCTGGATCTTGATTGGCGAGATAAATACCGTACAAAGTATTACTGTTCGGCTCCCAAAGCACAATCACATTACCATTCTCGTCGACAGAAGCCTGCGGGCTTCGCTCGTCGTCATTCGGAGTGGTCGGATGAACGAGAAGCGGCGCAGATGTCGCTACATAATCATTATCATATACACGGTGGTACAAGTCTAGATTCTGCGGATCGCCAGACGTTCCCTGGGCCCAGTAGACACCAAAGCCACCATTTGCGAACGCAACAGCCTGCGCCGTTGATGTTCCCGTATTGCCGACGTTGGCGGACACTGCAAATGCGGACGGACTTCCACTTAGCCCCGGCCCATAAATTTTGGCCGATAGAGTATCGCTGGCATCAAGCCCGCCCGAGGTGGGACCGTCGCCATTATAGACTACCAGGACGTCGCCGTTGGCAAGGAAAGCCACATCGCGGAGACTGGAACCAACACTTATGTCTTTATCATTTGGAGCTAATGCTGGAACTGTTCCATCATTGTTGACTGAAAATTCGTATGCCAGTGTATGAACTTTACTATCGAGCTGGTTCTGGGACCATGCCACGACGACATTGTTACCTTGGGTTGCAACCTGCACTCCTGTCGGGCTCGGCTGCGCCGTTTCGCTGACTTGCACCTCTGCTGAAAGCGGGTTGAGGCCGGGATCGAAGGTTCGAGCAACAACCTGCGCGCTTGTGAAGTCAGAAGCATACTGCGTCCACGCGACGACAAGATTGCCGTTCGGCAAACTAGCAACTGACGCGGCAGAACCATTGTCCGACAAGGGACTAGCGCTGATCTGACGCACAGCGCCTGCTGTTACCGTCGAGCCAGTTACTGTATAGATCGCGCCATACTGTTGAGGGGTGCTACCTGAATAATCACACCAAACCACAGCGAAGTGGCTACTGTCAATCGCCGCCACCTGAGGATCATAAACACTTCCGCCGCCCACTGCATCGATGAACTCGGCGCCTATAGGAGATCCGTCCGAACCAATAATGCGAATGCCAAGTCCACTTGGGTTTCCCTGCCTGTCGTCGCTGTCATGTGAGTAGGCGGCTACAGTATATCCATTGGGAAGATGAGCTAGACTCCCGGAACGATCCCGACTATCGCCGGCATCGCTTGTCGGAATTTGAAAACTGGTGCCGGCTGCCACGTTGTGGACTCCCCTCAGACCCGATAACCAAGACGGGCGCTGTAATACGGGCAGCTTCGTACCACCTATGGTTGAAAATCCGGTACGGATTAGTACTAAACTTGTCAAAAAAAGTTGAGTGTGGCCGTCGCGCGACAGGGCGGATCGGGCACTGGAGATATCGAGTCAATCCGCGGCGCACCGGTGCCCTGCGAACTGCTGCGGGATGGTCCGTAAGCTACGTGTTGGACCTCGGCGACGATGAGCACCACCGTTGCCGCCTGTAACGAGGCCGCGTGCATGCGCACCTTGATGCTCGGCTCGAGCGGTAACAGAGCCAAGATATTTCAAGGACATCGCTCCGACTGTTAATCGCTTTGTCGCAGGTTCGAGTCCTGCTCGGGGAGCCAAATACCTTCAAGCGCTCAGTTCGTTCCCCTCGATGAACAGTCGAGGCGTCGATCGAACCTCGGCATCGAGCGTTTTTCTCCGAGGCGCTTCTGCCCTCCGGGCGGCCCGCATGACGGGCCCGCCAAAATTCCGCGCAGAAGTTTCGCCTTTGCCCAACCTGAGAGCATCGCCGTCGCCAGCGGCGCGCAGGATGGCGCGCGACGCCCGGGCGTCTTTTGTCCTGGCGCTGCAAGGCACGATGTCACGGCGATCCGACAAGGTTGAGCCTCCCCGCTGATCGGGCGCCGGATCGTATCCGACAAAAATATTCTGTCGATCTCGGTATCGGCGGATTAAATCCTCACCCAGATCGTATTCGAAGCTGGGCCGCGCGCAATTGAATTGCTATGGATCCCCCACGACCGGGACAGGTCGGCGTGGGAGGATTGAATGGATCTTGCTGCTTCACACGGGAGCGCGGTTGCACCGCCGGGTTGGCTGTCGCGCGAGAACATCGTCGCCAAGCCCGGCTTCAACCGCTGGCTCGTGCCGCCGGCCGCCCTGGCCATCCATCTCTGCATCGGCATGGCCTACGGCCTCTCGGTGTTCTGGCTACCCCTCTCGCGGGCGCTGAGCGTCGGCCGCCCGAGCGCCGCGTCCTGCCCGGACATGGGCGTGATGACGGCCCTCGTGACCACCACCTGCGACTGGCGCGTCAGCGACCTCGTCACGGTCTTCTCCATCGGAATCGTGATGCTCGGCCTCTCGGCGGCCCTCTTCGGGGGCTGGCTCGAGCGGGCGGGCCCGCGCAAGGCCGGAATCGTCGCGGCCCTGTGCTGGGGCGGCGGCTTCCTGATCGGGGCGGCCGGCGTCTACGTCCACCAGCTCTGGCTGATCTGGCTCGGCATGGGCCTGATCGGCGGCATCGGCCTCGGGCTCGGCTACATCTCGCCCGTCTCCACCCTGATCAAGTGGTTCCCGGACCGGCGCGGCATGGCCACCGGCATGGCGATCATGGGGTTCGGCGGCGGGGCCATGATCGGCTCGCCCCTGGCCGACAGCCTGATCAAGACCTTCAAGACCGCCGACACCGCGGGCGTGTGGCAGACCCTCGCGCTGATGGGCCTGGGCTACATCGTGTTCATGCTGGGCGGCGCCTTCGGCTACCGGGTCCCGCCGGCGGGCTGGCGCCCCGACGGCTGGACGCCGCCGGCCGCCCGCAACGCGATGATCGCCTCCGGCCACGTCCATCTCGACGACGCCCACAAGACCGTGCAGTTCTGGCTGATCTGGCTGGTGCTCTGCCTCAACGTCTCGGCCGGGATCGGGGTGCTGGCCCTGGCCTCGCCGATGCTCCAGGAGATCTTCGGCGGCGTGCTGATCGGCCTGCCGGGCGTCGGCTTCGGCGCGCTCGATGCCGGCCAGAAGGCCCAGATCGCCGCCATCGCGGCCGGCTTCGTGGGCCTCCTGTCCCTGTTCAACATCCTGGGCCGCTTCTTCTGGGCCTCCCTCTCCGACAGGATCGGCCGGAAGGTCACCTACGCGACCTTCTTCGCCCTCGGGGGCCTGCTCTACGCCGCCGCGCCCTGGGCCGCCGGCATCGGCTCGCAGGCCCTGTTCGTGGGCTTCTTCTGCATCATCCTGTCGATGTACGGGGGCGGCTTCGCGACGATCCCGGCCTATCTGGCGGATGTCTTCGGCACGCAGTTCGTCGGCGCCATCCACGGGCGGCTCCTCACCGCCTGGTCCACCGCCGGCATCGTCGGCCCCTTCGTGGTGACGAAGATCCGCGAGGTGCAGGCCGCGGCGGGCGTGCAGGGGGCGGATCTCTACGGGCGCACCCTCTACATCCTGGCCGGCTTCCTGGCCGTGGGCTTCGTGGCGAACCTGCTGATCCGGCCCCTCGCCCGCCACTGGTTCATGGAGGAGGCCGACGTGGCGGCCCTGGAGACGAAGAGTGCCGCGGCCGGCGCGATTGCGTCCGGCTCGTTCGGGATCGGGCGCGGCGGGCTGAGCGCCCCCGCGATGCTCGCCTGGGCGGTCGTCGGCCTTCCCATCCTGTGGGGCATCTGGATCACGCTCTCGAAGGCGCTGATCCTGTTCCGATAGGCCGTGACCGATCTTGCCGTGACCGATCTTGCCGTGACCGACCTTGCCGCGATCGAGCCGTCGATCGCGGCAATTCGCAGGCCGCCGGCCGGGCGGCGCCCGGCCTCAGCATCCGATGCAGATGCCCCGGTCCAATCCCGGGTCGATCCCGGTGCGGCCGGCCCGAACGCCCCCGTTGTGGCGCGGCCCCGCCGGGCCGAAGCCGCGCCCGTTCCGCAGGATGACCGGGGCGGCGGCGCCGTCCTGGGGCTGGAACAGCACGTTGCGCTGCGCGTCCATCCGCAGGGTGTCGACATTCGTGATCTGCTGCTGCCGGACGGCGTTGGCCTGCCCCATCGCGGCCAGGGAATCGTTGATGCTGTTGAGGTTCGCGCTGGGAAGGCCCTGGGCCAGGGCCGGCGCGCTCATGCCGACCAGGATGGGGAGGCAGGACAGGATTGATGCGCGCATGGCGGTTCTCCGGGCTCGTGTCGATCCTGCGAGACGACGTGCGAGGCCTCGGCGGAGTTCCGGAGCGCCCGCCTGGCCCGGACGGTGCCGTACGCTCCGGCGTGGTTAACGCCGCGTTAACCATTCCCCGACATGGCTGGGGCATCGCCGAGGCCGCGCTCCCGGGGCGGCTGACCTCACGAGCCCGATCATCATGTCCGCAGCGCGCTCCCAGAATCCGACCGTGCTCGAGCTCCTCGAGCGCGGAGCCGTGAAGCCCGAGGCGATCGTGCGCCTCGCCGAGACCTACCTCGCCACGCCGGGCCTGCGCCTCTACACGCTCGCCTTCGGCTTCGTCCTCGACATCGCGGCGGCGGTTCAGGCCTACCCGATCGCCCGCGCCGTCGCGGACAGTTCGCTCGCCTCGTTCCGCACCAAGCGCGCGACCGTCACCACCGCCATCATCCTGGCTCGGCCCGAGAAGGCCTGATCGCGCCCGCGACGCCGAACGGCCGCGCCGGCGCCTCGGGATCGGTCGGGCCTCCGGCCGGTTGTCCCAGAGACAACCGATGCCGGAGCCACCCCATGGCCGAGTCTCGCCACAACCCATCCGACCCGATCGCGCAGGGCGCCCAGGCCCGCATCCACGGCCGGCCGAAGGATGCCTGCCCCTACCCGCGCGACAGCGAGGAGCGCACCTCCTGGATGGAGGGCTACGACGGCGCCCCCCGCGATCACGCGCCGGACCTGCCCCTCGCCCTGGGGTGACGGCGCCGGCCCCGGCCGGGTCGATCAGGGAGCCTTCTCGACCTGACCGCGGATCTCGCCCTTCGGGTTCTCGCCCGTATGGATGTTG
Organism: Methylobacterium soli; assembly: GCF_008806385.1. GTDB lineage: Bacteria > Pseudomonadota > Alphaproteobacteria > Rhizobiales > Beijerinckiaceae > Methylobacterium > Methylobacterium soli. The sequence continues at coordinate 165,161 of NZ_VZZK01000009.1, read as the reverse complement.
AAGTAGAGCTTGCCGGCCGTCAGATCCGCCGCCTTGGCCTCGTCGAGGGTCGCCGAGCCGCTGAAGGGGCTCGCCGTCACGGTCGCGGGGATCAGCACGCCCGCATTCTTGCCGGCTTCCGCGGGCCCATGGAAATGCGCGGCCGTGACCGGGCCGGTGAGGCCGCTATACTGGCCCTGCCACGACAAGGTCTTGCTCGCCGGATCGTAGGTTGCCGTGACCGTCCCGGTGCCCGGGGCGGTGTTCGCCGGGACCTCGGACGCGCCGCTCAGCGTCGCCCGGAAGGTCGTCGTCTCGCCGGCCGCGCCGGCCGCGGTGAGCGACGCCGCGAGGGCGAGCGCGGCGAAACCCGAACGAAATGCGTGGATCATGGGAACCTCCCGGACGCAGTCCGATCCGGGCTGCATCCGGGACATAGGCTTCTCGCCCTGTGTGGCCAGCCGGGATCGCCCCGCGCCTGCGCCTGATCCGGGTCAGGCGGCGTTGCGGCGGCTCCGCCGCTCCGGCGCCTCCGCCTGCGCGCCGGGCCGGCCGAGGCCGATCGCCCGGGCGAGTTCGGAGCGCTGCGCCGCGTAGCTCGGCGCGACCAGGGGATAATCCGTCGGCAGGCCGTAGCGCTGGCGATACGCGTGCGGATCGAGACCATGGGCCGCGAGGTGGCGCTTGAGGGTCTTGTAGGACTTGCCGTCGAGGAAGCTGATCAGCGCATCCGGGGTGATCGACCTGCGGATCTGGGCCGGGCTCGGCTTCTCGACCGTCTCGGCGGGCGCCGCCGCCACGGCTCCGCTCGCCAGGCCGTTCAGCGCGGCATGCACGCTCCCGAGCAAGGCGGGCAAGTCCGCGACCGGCACGGAGTTGTTCGACACGTAGGCGCAGACGATATCGGTCGCGAGCGTGACGAATTCGGGCGCGATGCCCTGTGTTTCTTCTGACACTTGTACAATCCAGTTGTTGAACCCCTCGCGGCCATAGATCATTCCGCAATTCGTGAAATCAAGGGCAGCTGGCCAAGACGCGTGGCTAACCTGTCGGGAGCGATGATCAGATCGGGAGGTTATTGCGCTTTCATCAGAACAGGAGCGCACCGGCCCGGTCCTGCCTCCGGGCCGGAACGGTCGCGGTTGCCCTCGGGACGGACGATCCGCGCGGGCGACCTGCGGCCGGCGGGCAGTCCCCGCCGCCCGGGACCCGGCCGTTCCGCCCGTTCGGGGAACTGGCACGCTCGCGCCCGGCATGCGAGACGGGCAGCATGAGAGGACGTTCGATCACGGCCCGGCTTCGGGCGGCAATCCGCTCCACCCGGCGGGGCGCGGACCCGCGATGAGGCCGGCCGAGATCGCCGCCTTGCGCCGCCGCGCCGCCGCCCTCGAGGCGGAGGTGGCGGATCTGCGCGCGCGCCTGGCGCGGACCTCCGGCCCGGAGACCGGCGTGGCGGCCGTCGAACCGGGCGACGGCCTGGCCGGCGAGCACGACCGCGCCCTGTTCGACACCCTCGATGCCGGCTTCTGCATCGTCGAGGTGACGTTCGCGGGCGGCCAGCCGGTCGATTATCGCTTCCTCGCGGCCAATCCCGCCTTCGCGCGGCAGACCGGCCTCGGGGACGCGGTCGGCCGGTGGATGCGCGACCTCGCGCCCGATCACGAGCAGCACTGGTTCGACACCTATGGCCGCGTCGCCCTCACCGGCGCGCCGGTCCGGTTCGAGAGCCTCGCATCGGCGCTGGAGCAGCGCTGGTTCGACGTGCACGCCTTCCGGATCGGCCGGCTGGAGCAGCGCCGCGTCGCGATCCTGTTCAACGACATCTCCGCCCGCCGCTCGGCCGAGCTGCGCGCGGCGGCCAACGAGCGAGAGCTGCGCCTCGTGACCGACGCTCTGCCGGTCCTCATCGCCTTCATCGACCGCGACCTGATCTACCGCTTCGCCAATGCCGCCTACCGGGACTGGTTCGATCGCTCCCCTGATCAGGTGGTCGGACGGGACGTGCGCGACCTCCTCGATCCGAAGGGCTATGCCGCGCGCCGCGCCGCGATCGAGCGGGCCCTGGCGGGCGAGGAAGTCCGGTTCGAGCTGCCCTGGCCGCGCCGCGACGGCGGCTCCCGCGACGCCGAGATCCGCTACCTGCCGCGGCGCGCGGCGGATGGGAGCGTCGACGGCTTCCACGTGTTCGTGCAGGACATCACCGACCGCAAGCGCGTCGAGGAGCTCCTCTCCGCCCGGGCCGAGTCGCTGGAGCGGGAGGTCCAGGCGCGCACGCGCGAGCGCAACCGCCTGTGGGAGACCTCCAACGACCTGATCGGCACGGCCGGCCTCGACGGGTTCCTGAAGGCCGTCAACCCGGCCTGGACCCAGATGCTCGGCTGGAGCGAGGCCGAGCTGCTGGCGCGCCCCTTCCTGGATATCGTCGACCCGGCCGACCATGGCGAGACCGCCGCGGTGGTGGCACGCCTGGCGCGCGGGGAGACGGTCTCGGGCTTCGTCGACCGCGTCCGCGCCCGGGACGGCCAGGATCGGACCATCATGTGGACGGCCGTGCCCGAGCCCGACACGGCGTTGTTCTACATCGTCGGCCGCGACCTCACCGACCAGCACAGGGCCGAGGAGCAGTTGCGCCAGGCCCAGAAGATGGAGGCGGTGGGCCAGCTCACGGGCGGCATCGCGCACGACTTCAACAACCTGCTCACCGGCATCTCGGGAAGCCTCGAACTCCTGCAGACCCGCATGGCGCAGGGGCGCCTGACCGAGCTCGACCGCTACATCAACGCCGCCCAGGGCGCCTCGAAGCGGGCGGCCGCCCTGACGCACCGCCTGCTCGCCTTCTCGCGCCGCCAGACGCTCGACCCGAAGCCCACGGACGTGAACCGGCTCGTCTCCGGCATGACGGAGCTGATCCGCCGCACCGTCGGGCCCGCGATCGAGATCGAGGTGGTGGCCGCCGCCGGCCTGTGGCCGGTCCTGGTCGATCCGCCTCAGCTCGAGAATGCGCTGCTGAACCTCTGCATCAACGCCCGCGATGCCATGCCGGACGGGGGCCGCATCACCATCGAGACCGCCAATTCCTGCCTCGACGCGCGCGCCGCCCGCGACCGTGACCTGCATCCGGGCCCGTATGTCTCCCTCTGCGTGACCGACACCGGAACCGGCATGACGTCCGACATCATCGCGCGCGCCTTCGACCCGTTCTTCACCACCAAGCCGCTCGGCCAGGGCACCGGCCTCGGGCTCTCGATGATCTACGGCTTCGTGCGCCAGTCGGGCGGGCAGGTGCGGATCGCCTCGGAACCGGGCGAGGGCACGACGATGTGCCTCGAACTGCCCCGCCATCACGGGGCGACGCAGGAGGCCGACGGGCTCGCCGATCTCGCGGGCGCGCCGCGGGCCGAGCAGGGGGAGACGGTGCTGATCGTCGATGACGAGCCCTCCGTGCGCATGCTGGTGACGGAGGTTCTGGAGGATCTCGGCTACACGGCGATCGAGGCGGCGGACGGGCCCGCGGGGCTGAGCGTGCTGCAATCGGACGTGCGCATCGACCTGCTGGTGACCGATGTCGGGCTTCCGGGCGGCATGAACGGGCGGCAGGTGGCGGATGCGGGCCGGGCCGTGCGGCCGAACCTCAAGATCCTGTTCATCACCGGCTACGCCGAGAACGCGGCGATCGGCAACGGCCATCTGGAGCCGGGCATGCAGGTGCTGACCAAGCCCTTCGCCATGGAGGCGCTCGCCGCCCGCATCCGTGAGCTGATCGCCAGCACCTGATACGGCTCGGTTTTTATTCTAATCCATCCATCACGAAAACTTTATTACGCGAAGAACGACAGAACATTTTGTGTTATTATGGCCACAATCGAGCCATATCCTGACTGAAAGCGCCGGAAAAACTGTCTTTCCGATGCTTCCAGGGCGTCTGTGACCTTCCGGTGCTGGAATCTATCGGTCGTCTCGATCAGGGTGCCGGCATTCCGCAGCTCTCGAAGGTCGAAGCCCCTCCATGTTCAAGTCGTTGATCCTCGCCGGCAGCACCGCCGCCCTGCTGGCGGGTGCCGCCCAAGCCGCCGACCTGCCCCGCCGCGCCGCGCCGCCGGTGTTCACGCCGGTTCCGGTCTTCACCTGGTCGGGCTTCTACGCCGGCATCAACGCGGGCTACGCCTTCAGCGACAACCGCGCCATCCGCACCATCGGCAATAACGGTCCGGGTGCCGCTCCGGTGGTCGCCCCCTTCAACACGAGCACGGTCGGCAACGTGCTGGCGAACCGCCGGCCCGGCACGTTCCGCTCCGAGCAGGACGGCTTCACCGCCGGCGGCGGCTTCGGCTTCAACTACCAGTTCACGCCCGGCAGCGGCGTCGTGGTCGGCATCGAGACCGACATCCAGTACACCGATCTCGACCGCAGCCGCAGCTTCCTCAGCACCCTCAACGATCCGTCGACCTTCCGCCAGAGCCTCGACTTCCTCGGCACAGTTCGGGGCCGCATCGGCTACGCCTTCGACCGCGTCCTGGTCTACGGCACCGGCGGTCTCGCCTACGGCAATGTCAGCTACGACGCGCAGTTCTTCGGCAACGCCGCCGCGCGCCCCCTCGCCTATGCGGGCCGCTACAGCGATTTCGAGACCGGCTTCGCCTATGGCGGCGGCATCGAGTTCGCGATCCCGACGGACAATGTCCTGAACTTCTTCAAGGCGAACGCGGTCACGCTCAAGGCCGAGTACCTGCGCTACGATCTCGGCAGCCGCAACGTCCTGGTGAACTTCACCGGCAACGCCGCGGTCAACGGCTCCTACACCTCGCGCTTCACGACCGAGGGCAGCATTGCCCGCGCTGGCATCAACTATAAGTTCGGCAGCTACTGAGCCGTCGAGAATCCGGCCCCGGGCCGGCTTCCTGCCTCGCGGGCCTGCGGCCCGCGGGGCATTTTTTCGGCCTCTCTTCCCCGCAGCCTGCAGTGCGCGGGGCTATCCCGCGACGTCCCATGATCCGCTGGCCGCCTTTGACGGCGGCGCCCGCGCATCCGATAGAAGCCACCGCCGGGCCGCGCGCCGCGGCGGATGAGGACATCGGGATGATCGACACGGTCGGAGCCTTCTGCCCGCACGGGCTCGTCGAGCGCCAGGATCGCGAGACCGGCCCCCTCGTCGGCCTGAGCTTCGGCCTCAAGGACCTGTTCGATCTCGCCGGCACCCCCACGGGGGCGGGCAATCCCGACTGGCTCGCGACCCATCCGGTTCCCGACATGTCGGCGCCCCTGGCCGAGACCCTGCTGGCGGCGGGCGCGCGCCTCGTCGGCAAGACCCAGACCGATGAGATGGCCTGGAGCCTCAACGGCGAGAACGCCCATTACGGCACGCCGCGCAACGTCGCGGCGCCGGGCCGCATTCCGGGCGGCTCGTCCTCCGGCTCCGCCGCCGCCACGGCGGCCGGCCTCGTGGATTTCGCGATCGGGACCGATACCGGCGGCTCGGTGCGGCTGCCGGCCTCCTATTGCGGCCTCTACGGCCTGCGCCCGAGCCACGGCCGCATCCCGCTTCTCGGCGCCGTGCCGCTGGCGCCGAGCTACGACACGGCGGGCTGGTTCGCCCGCGACCCCGAGATGCTCGCCCGGGTCGGCCGCGTGCTGCTGGGCGAGACCCCGCCGCAGCCCCGGCCCCGCCGCCTGCTGATCGCCGGCGACCTGTTCGAGCGGGCCGGCCGCGCCGTGACGGAAGCCCTCCACGGGGCTCTCGAAGGCCTGCGCGCGCGCTTCGCCACGGTGGAGACCATCACTCTGGTGGGGGAGGCGGCGGAGGACTGGCGCAACGCGTTCCGGCTGATCCAGTCGAGCGAGGCCTGGGCGGCCCATGGGGCCTGGGTCACGCGGGTGCAGCCCCGGTTCGGACCGGGCGTGCGCGAGCGCTTCGAGGCCGCGCGCCAGCTCGACGCCGACGCGGTCGCGGCAGCGGTGAGCCTGCGCCGGATTGTTGCGGCGGATCTGCGGGCGCGCCTCGGCGCCGACACGATCCTGGCCCTGCCGAGCGCGCCCGGCATCGCCCCGCGCCTCGCCACGCCGGAGGCGGATCTCGACGAGTTCCGGGCCAGGGCGCTGGAGCTCCTCTGCCCGGCCGGCCATGCCGGCCTGCCGCAGATCTCGCTCCCCCTCGGGCAGCTCGACGGCTGCCCGCTCGGCCTGTCGCTGATCGCCGGGCCCGGACGGGACGAGACCCTTCTGGATCTCGCCCGCGAGACGGCCGGCTGAAGGGCCGGGCCTTTTTCCCCCGGCGCAGCTCAGTTCGGCTCGGTGCCGCCCGGCGGGGCGACCCGCTCGGTGCAGACGATGGGGGGCGCGCCGGCATCGCTCCACGTCACCTCGCGGCCCTTGCCGCGCAGCTCCCGGGTCTCGTCGCCGTAGCGGAAGCCGGATCCGCTGGGCTGCGGGGCCAGGGTGATCGCGGGCCCCGCCGGCGGATGCACGATGGCGGGCCTGCCGGGCTCCGTGTTCAGGAACTCGACCGTCAGGAGCGTGCCGCGCGGGCAGAGGAACACGACGCGGCGGATCGTGGCCTCCTCGGGCTCGGCCGCGCGGGAGAGGGCCTTCTCGGGCTCCTCCCTTCCCTCCGCCCGCGCGGCCGGAGAGCCGGCCGCCCCCGCGGCCGCGAGGGCGGCGAGCCCCATCATCTTGCTGAGCCTCATGATCCCCCGTCGCATCGGGGGCCGCGATCTCCGGCGCATCATCGGCTGAGCCCTCCTGCCCGCGCCGCGCGGGCGATCCTCGATTCTCGCCTGAAGTCTTGCCTGAATCCTCGCCTGAATTCTTGCCGCGCATGACGCCAGCCCGGATGCTCAGTAGCCCTTCCAGAGGCCGGGCGTCGCCAGCTCGATCAGGTGCCCGTCGGGATCGCGAAGGTAGAGGCTGGTCCCGCCGCGGGGCCAGCGCGTCCGGCCCTCGATGGCGATCCCCGCCTGGCCGAGATGGCGCTCCCAATCTCCCAGCGCGCCGGCCTCGATCGCGAAGGCGACATGGGCCGGCCCCCGCCCGTCATGGGGCGGGATGGTGCCGCCCGGGGTCTCGATCGGCTGCAGCGAGCCGCCCTCCGGAAACAGCAGGAGCACGCCCCGCCCGGCCACGTCGTAGCCCCGCATCCGCCTGTCGGCATGGAGGCAGGGCAGGCCGAGGATCCCGCCGAAGAAGGCGTCGGCGCGGTCGAGATCCGCCACGTAGAGGACGGTTTCGAGGACGCCGTTCAGGCGCGGCAGGGCGGCCCCCACCGGCGGGCGCTCCCCCGGCACCGGCGCGGCGCTACCGGGCATCGCAGCCGATGCAGATGTCGCGCACGATCCGCTCGCGCATCCGCCCCGTCGCCTGGCCCGGCAGGCGCCCGGCCGGCACCGATGCCTCCGCCCGCAGGGGAAGCGGCCGGGCCGGGGCCGGCGGCGCGTCGGCCTGGGGCGAAGCGGCGGGGACCGGCGGCCGCGTCAGCGCCATGCCCTGCACCGCGTCCTGTGCCCGCGCGCCGCAGGACCCCGCAAGAAGGCAGGACCCCACAAGTAGGCAGGCCCCCACCGAAAGACAGGACCCCGCCAGAAGCAGGATGCCGAGGAGCGGGGCGCCTGGACCGGTACGGCCCGGCATCGCGACACGCGGCGGCGCGCGCCCGGGCCCGGGCAGCGGGCTCTCAGGCACCGGATGGTGGGGCACCAGGGTTCGTGCGGGCATGCGAACCTCCCTCTGCGCCCCAACGCCGGATCGCCCGGTCGGGTTTCGCCCGGCGGGGCGCGGCATCCCCCTCGGGGGGCCAGGCGATCAGGGGCGGCACGATGCAGGGCGGGGGCCAAGTCCAGAGCCGGACAGGAAGACGGGCGGCGGCGGGCAACCCTGCCCGCCCCGCCCGTGTGGCGCCCCGCCCGGTGTTGAGACGGTGAAAGTGCGGTGCGCATCGCCTCACTAGGCCGGCATGGTTAACGAAACCCTACCGCATTGGCCGGGTCGGCGCAGGCCCTCTCGTCCGCATGCGTCCCCTTTCGTGCAATCCCTTGACCGGCCCGGGACGCGCCCGCCTCAATGGCCTCCGGACAGGGAGGGGACGATGCCGCTGAGACCCTACACTTTCGGCGACCCGCATATCGACAAGGCCACCTCGGAGCATATCCGCTTCCCGATGACGGACGGGCAGCAGGTCATCGCCGGGCGCCTCGGCATCGACGTGCTCCGCGCCCGCTTCGCCGGGACCGATCCCGACCCGGACCCCGATCCCGACCCGATGACCCTGTTCCTGCACCATCGCCGGCCGATCGAGGACGCGGCGAGCGCGAAATTCGACCGCGCCGGCGCGCCAGACAACGTCCTCGACCTCTATGCCGAGGATTTCGACGAGCCCTGAGGCGCAGCCCTCCGGATTCGCGCCATTCGATCGAATGCGAGGCTTTCCCGCAACCCGATCGTCAGACGGCCGTGCTCGGCTGGCCGCCGGGAGGACAGCCATGACCCGCATCGCGCCGATCACCCAGGTGGGCATCCTGCGCGCCACCGACCTGCAGCTCGCCGCACGCAACGAGGCGGCGCGCCGGCACAACACCGAGACGAAGACCGTGTCGGTCGAGATCGCCCGCCCGGTCGATCCCGCGACCCGGGCGCAAGCGGGCAGCGACGTGCTGCGCAGCGTGCCCCTGACCGAGCGCCGCCTTCTCGACATCAAGGTCTGAGGAAAGCCCCGGGACGGGGCGGGTGAAGGGGCCCTCGGTCCGGAACCGGACCGAGCCGGCGTCCCGCCGCACCGGGACAATTTGATGCTTTCCCCGAACACGATCTTCAAAGGGGCCGGTGCAGCATACCTCCTCGGGCCGTCGCGGCCTGGACCGTCGCTTTCTGGAGATCCGCGTGCAGGATCGTCGTGCAGAACAACGCTTTCGCGTCAACGAGATCGGCTCCGTCGCCATCGACGAGCACACCAACATCCCGTGCCTGATCTACGATCAGTCGAGCATCGGGGTGCGGCTGACGATGGTGGACACCTCCGGCGTCCCGGACACCTTCGTGCTGTTCGGGGATCGCTTCCCCGGGGCCCGGATCTGCACCGCCGCCTGGCGCACCTCGGAGGAGATCGGCGCCTTCTTCGATCAGCCGGCCGAGCGGATCGCCCTCACGGCCTGACGCCCCCCCCGCGCCCGCGCCAAGCGAGCGCGACCGCCCGAGGGCGCTCCGGGCCTTGGCCCTCGTCAGGCGATCGCCCTGCCGGGGCTCAGGCGACAGTCTTGCCGGGGCTCAGGCGATCGCCCGGGCGGCGACCGCGACCTTCTGGACCGAGACGTCGACATCGCTCGCGGCCTGCGCGATGCCGTCCATGTTGTTGCGCACGAGCTCGACGCTGTTGGCCGCGTTCTGCATGTTCACCGACATGTCCCGCGTCACCGCGGATTGCTGGGTGACGGCCGAGGAGACGCTGAGCGAGATCTCGCTGAGTTGCCCGATGGTCCGGGCGATCGCCTCGATGGCGTTGACGGCCTGGTTGGTGGAATCCTGGACCGCGCTGATCTGCAGGCCGATCTCCTCGGTCGCCCGGGAGGATTGGTTGGCGAGCGCCTTGACCTCGGCGGCGACGACCGCGAAGCCGCGCCCCGCCTCGCCGGCCCGCGCCGCCTCGATGGTGGCGTTCAGCGCCAGCAGGTTCGTCTGGTCGGCGATCGACCGGATCACCGTGACGACCTCGCCGATCTTCTCGGCGGCCGAGGTGAGGCCCGAGACGATCGCCCCCGCTTCCTCGGCCCGCCGCACCGCCACGTCGGACGCCATCTTCGCCTCCGTCGCGTGGCGGCTCAGCTCCTCGATGGAGGCGGCGAATTCCTCCGCCCCCGCCGCGACCGCCTGGACGTTGCCCGAGGTCAGGGCGGCCGCCTCCGCGGTGACGACGGCCTGGTTGCTGACCTCCGACATGGCGTGCGTGATCGCCCCGAGATCCACGTCGATCATGCGCTGGCCCTCGGCCCGGCGCAGGCGCTCGGTGACCTGCTGCGTCACGTCGCTCGCGAATTTCACGACCGCGCAGGGCTTGCCCTCGCAGTCGAGGACCGGGTTGTAGGCCCCGTAGATCCAGATCTCGCGCCCGTTGCGGCCGACGCGCTTGAACTCGCCGGCCTGGTACTCGCCCCGGGCCAGCGCCTGCCAGAAGGTCGCGTAGGCCGCGCTCTCCCGCTCGGCCTGCGTCACGAACAGGCTGTGATGCCGGCCCCGGATCTCCTCGAGGCTGTAGCCCACGGCGGAGAGGAAGTTGGCGTTGGCATCCGTGATGGTGCCGTCGAGCCCGAAATGGATCACCGCCTGCGAGCGGTTGATCGCCGAGACCTGACCCTCATAGGCCGCGTTGCGCTGGGTCTGCTCGGTGACGTCGGAGGCGATCTTGATCACCTTCACGGGGCGTCCGCGCCGGTCGAGCACCGGGTTGTAGGATCCGGCGATCCAGAGGAACCGACCGTTCTTGGCCAAGCGCTTGAACTCGCCGGCCTGGTACTCGCCCCGGGCCAGCGCCTGCCAGAAGGTCGCGTAGGCCGCGCTCTCCCGCTCGGCCTGCGTCACGAACAGGCTGTGATGACGGCCCCGGATCTCCTCGAGGCTGTAGCCCACGGCGGAGAGGAAATTGGCGTTGGCATCCGTGATGGTGCCGTCGAGCTTGAAATGGATCATCGCCTGCGAGCGGTTGATCGCCGAGAGCTGGGCTTCGTAGCCCGCGTTGCGCTGGGTCTGCTCGGTGACGTCGACGGCGATCGCCACGACCTTCACGGGGCGTCCGCGCCGGTCGAGCACCGGGCTGTAGGAGGCCTGGATCCAGAGCGGCCGGCCATCCTTGGCGAGGCGCCGGAACAGGCCGGACTGGACCTCCCCGCGACGCAGCCCCTCCCAGAACCGCTGGATTGCGGCGCCCTCGCGCTCCTGCGCCGGCAGGAACAGCCCGTGAGGCCGGCCCCGGACCTCATCCAGGCCATACCCGAACAGCGCCAGCGCGGCCTCGTTCAGGTGCAGGACCTGACCGTCGAGGGACAGGTCCATCCGCGCCTGCGAACGGTCGATCGCCTGGATGACGGCGGGAAGATCTGTGAAGAACATGGCTGGACCGGCCTCGACGTCATGGGGGTCTTATGGCTGAGCGCAGCTTTTTCGCACGAAGATCTTAATGAATAACTCAACGTTAAAATTCGTCTTTTAAACCAATTTATTTCACTCAATACAACAACTCTCGAATTTATTGCTGAATATGACACCACCGCAATCTTCAAGAACCATCGATCCCCATGACGCAGGATCGGCGCAGCCCCGGCCTGGGCCCCCTGCCCCTTCGCCCGACCCGGGACCAGCGCGGCCTCGCCGGGAAGCGGCGACCCCGCTGGGAGGCGGCGACAGGATACCGGGCTGTGGGCCGGACCGCCCTCCGGAAGGCGGTTGACCGCCAGCCCCATTTCTCCTATTGCGAGCGCTCCCGAGCGGCAGGCAGCGCGACAGCGCGTCCTTCGCCTCGTCGTCGGGCCCGAATCCGCACGCGTCCGGCGGATTTGTTGGGGGATAGTTTAACGGTAGAACGGTGGACTCTGACTCCTCTAGTCCTGGTTCGAATCCAGGTCCCCCAGCCATTTAAATTCAACAGGTTAGTCATTCCGCACCGCCTGGTTTGGCAATTTTTACAGGCCGGTTTAACACCTCGCGCTTGGTGACCGTTCTGGGTTTCCGCCTCTTCGCGGCGTGGACGACCGCCCAGAACACCTCTTCTCCCCAGTCGGCCATTGCGGTGTTCACCGCCACGCAGACCATCCGGATGTTGTCCGGCGTGTACCCTCTCGACGCGTCGATCCGATCAAGACTGGGCCGGAATGGCTGACGGTATCCGTTGTGATCGACGACCATCCTGAAGGCGATGCCGGTCACCTCACACTTGAGCTTTGATCGATCCAGCGCTGCCGAGATGTCTTCGTAGGAGATCGCGAAGGGGATGCCGCGATCCTGCGCGTGCCGAAACGCCTTCCGGTAGATGACCCTGACATGTCTCTCGAAGCGCTGCTGATTGTCAGGCTCCGTGCTCAGTGCTCGCTCGATGATGGCGGCGGCCTCGGCGACGGGATCTTCCGTGACCAACCTGACCGAGCGCACGCCTTGCGCTCGCAGATGCAAAGGTGGCCGCAGGTAATGGTAGGCGTGCCCTTTGGCGAAAATCGTTTTGACGTAGCTGCCGTAGCTCATTTTTCTCTCGGCCCGTGCAGGTCGGCGAGAACGCGGGCGTTCGAGCGCTTCATGTCGGCCGTCCGGTGATAGGTCGGCGTCGCGTAGGTGGTGCGCTGGCCCAGCACGTCGGCGATCTCCCGATCCGTCTTGCCCAGCTCACGCAGGTCCGTCGCCACGCTGTGCCGTAGCCCGTGCGCCGTCAGCCCCGGCTTCACCGTGCCGGCCTCCTCGAGCTTCGCCCGCAGCTTCCGGAACGAGGCATTCCAGCCGCCATCCGTCCAGGGGCCGCCATCGGTCGACCGGAACAGGTGCGTCGCGTGCGGCAGGCGCTGGTCCAGGATCTCGGCGAGCGGCGCGGGGCAGGGCACCGTCACCTCGACATCCCCCTTGCCCGTGCGGAACGAGATCATGCCGTCGCGGTAGGCGTCGTTCTTCATGTTGCGCACGTCGCCGAGGCGCACGCCGAGGTAGCGCATCAGGGCGAGCGGCGCCTTGAGCTGGATCGGGGCCGCCTCCAGCATTGCCTCGCGCGCGGCCAGCGTCCACGGCCGGTTGCGGTGGCGCTCGCCGGTGGGCTTCCGCACCTTGTTGATCCGCGCGGCCGGGTTCGTCTCCATCAGGCCGAGATCGATCCCGACGCCGAACATGCGCGAGAGGACCTGCACGACGTAGTTCGCGAAGCGGCGCTTGTGCTTGGCGAAGGCCCGGTTGCGCCAGGCCACGACGGTCGGCCGGTCGATCTGCGAGAGGGGCATGTCCTCGGCCTTCTCGAACTCCCGCAGGACGCGCTCGTAATCGCCCTTGGTGACCGGCTTCAGGTTCAGGAACTCGGGCGTGGCCCGGTACTGCTTAATCAGGTGGCCGAGGGTGCCCTTCACCGCCGTCTTCGCCTTGTGGGCACGGTCCAGGCGTTCGACCTCGACCGCGAAGGCGGCCGTGCCGTATTCCGCCTTGATCCGGGTGCCGGTGCTTCGGTGGTAGAAGTAGGTCTTGTCGACTTTCTTGCTGTAGATCTGCTGCACCCCCGCGATCTTCATCCGGACGGTCATCCGAACACCTTCGCAGCCCAGTTTTCAGGCTCGGCGCCCTCCCCAGGGCGGCCGGACAGCGCGTCGATCCAGGCGTTCAGCGCCTCCCGGTCGTAGCGGAGCATGCGCCGGTCCAGGCGCTCCTCGTTCGACAGCGAGATCGGCGTGACGGGGCAGGAGCGCTCGAAGGCGCTCAGCGACATGTCGCAGTACCGGGCGGCCGTGGCCGGCGTCATGAGCCGGGGCCAGACGGTGTGCATTGTCATGATTCAGGCGCCCTCCCCTCCGAACGTCCGCTCAATCGCATCGCCAGCCGCGGCGAGCACGCCCCGGGCATGGGTGCGGGCCTCCTCGCGTGTCAGGTTGACGATGATGGTGGTCAGTGTGCCGTCGCGCGTGATCTCGAACACGATGTCGACCGTGCCGTCGTCGCGGCGGGCCTGCGCGAGAGTCCAACCGTCGTTCTGCGCCTCAGCCACGGCCACCCTCCCCCATAGCGAACAGGTCCGGCTTCTCGGCAGCGGCCTGGACCCGGTAATCGGTCGCGATCGCCTCCATGGTCGCGATTTCGCGCTCGGCGCCGGCCGGCTTCATGGCTCCGCGTGCGACGAGGCCGGCATAGACCCGACGGCGCTGGCGCACTTCGCGCTCGGCGCAGCGGAGCTTGTCGGCGGCGGTGAAGGTCGTCGTCATGCTGCGGCTCCGATGTAGAGCGCGTCGGCGGGGGCGAGCGGGATACCGGCATCCACTCGCAGAGTTGTTGTTTGGCAGCCGAGGAGGCGCCCATGGCAGACGAACCGACCCGCGAGAGCGAACGGCGGAAGGCGGAGAGGGCGGTCTGCGACCGACCCCGCATGATCGTGACGGGGCGGCTGGATCCGAGCCCTCATAGGCTCCGCAAGAGAGCAGATGTCAGCGGCGTAGAGAGCTGAGATCATCGGCTCGCTGGCTCCGACAAGAGCGTTGGAGCGGGCATGCCGCGACTCTGATTTGCGAAGTCTCCGTAAGAATACAGAAACCACTGTCGCTGTTTTCCAAATCAGCCCCGCTTCCAGGCTCGCGCTTTGCAGTTGGTACAAGCGCAGACGGAGCGCGACGATGGAACGACGCAAATCAGCACGCTGGGAGTTGCAACGGATCGGCAAACTGCATCTCGATGGCACATCGTACCCAATCGGATGTCTCGTGCTTAATGTATCCGAGGCTGGTGCGCTGATCGAGGTCGGTTTTAGTGAGGTCATCCCTGACGGGTTTAGGCTCACTGTCGAGGGCGATGTCAGGGATCGTCGATGTAAGGTCACGCGGCGCAAACAGCGAACATTGGCGGTTGCTTTCGCCGCCTGAAGTGAGCCTATTTCTGCTCTCATCGGACGGCTGCGGCACCTTGAAGAACAGGCTCTTGCTGATGGACTGAGCGGCCAGACGATCCACGCGATCGCTACAGATCGGCGATTGCTCGGCAACCGTGAAGTGCCCTGAAGGCAGGCGTGACTGAACTCGATGATCCCTTGCAGGTTGTTCCGCAGCAGGAGACAGCCATGCCCGACAAGACCACTAACACCACCGACCTGGCCGAGAGCACCTACGACGCCGAGCTCGCGAAGAGGGCCGGCAACCAAGTCATTGGAGGCGAGCTGCTGGCGGGCGAGCCGGAAGCCAAAGAGCCAGCTACGAACGAGCCGGTCGCGGTCTCTACTGATGACGCTGACGTTGGACTGACCGACACAGGCGCAGATGCCGCCAATGTCGCCGGCGAACGCAAAACCGACCTCTGATCGGGTCAGGATCGGCGCGGCGAACTGCTTCTTGAAGCTGTAGGTGACCATCAGGCGACCCTCCTCTTCGCCTTGACCGACCCGCGATCGGTCGTTGCCCAACCGATGAACTCGCAGGCCATGATGCTCACTCGGCCGCGACCAGGAGCGGGAGGCCGGCTGGCCACGTGGTGGGAGCACGCATGCTCTCGATCGCCGCGTCGAACCGGGCGAGGCTCTCGGGGCTGAGCCGATAGCCGCGTCCCCAGACGGTCTCGACGTGGATCTGGGTCTGCGCCACCATGAGCTTGCGCCGGACCTTGCAGGCGTAAACGTCGATTACCTTTTGGTCCGGCATGTCCTGATCGAGGACGCCGTACATGGCGACCAGCACCCGCTCCTTGTGAGCGACGTTCGGAGCGACAGCGCGGACGGCGAAGAGAAACTTCGTCTCGCACCCGGTCAGCCGCCACTCGCGCGGCAGCTGCATGACGGGAGCCATCGCCTGCTCCATCTGCCGGAGCGCTTCCTTCAGGGTGTCGCGCTCCTCCATGAGGGCGATGACCTGCGCGCGGGTGAGGTTGTGCGGATCCATCTCAGGCGATCTCCACGCAGCGGAATCGGGAGGGTGCGGGGCGGCAGCAGGCCGCGAGCGGGAGGCGGCGCAGGTCGTAGCCGTCGCCGTCCGAATCGTCGTCGGGTAGGTCTTCGCGGACCTCGTCCGGACCGTCCCAGCAGTCAGGCTCGTCGCAGTGGACCCAGCCGCAGCCCTGGAATTCGTCGGAGGCGCAGCAGACCATGTGACAGGCGAGGCACATCAGGCGGCCTCCCCGTTCAGCCCGTAGTCGCCGGCGTCGCGCGCATCCGCAGCGGCCGCGATCTCGTCCAGCTCGGCCGCGATCTCATCGAGAGCCTTGCGTGGGCGCTCCGGCAGCTCGCTCCTCCACGCGCTCAGCGCGAACGTGCCCTGGTCGGCCGCTGCCCGGGCGTCGGCAAAGAGCGCGTCCCGGCCGCGGCGTGGAGCATCGGTCGGCGCCTGTGCGGGAGCGAAGCGCTCGCCCCGAGCCCAGGCCGCCAGCGCAGCGCCGTGCTCCTCGCCGATGCGGTCGCCGTGGCGGAAGATGTCCTGGTGGGCGCCCTCCATCTTGTAGGAGCGCGCGTCCGACAGATCGACATAGCCCTTCCGCTCGGTCTCCAGCCGGAACGAGACGGTGACCTCGTAGGGGAATTGCGAGTTGCAGACCGACTTGAAGATCTTGGTCGGCTTCTCGCCGGCCTCACCCGGCTTCACGCTCTCCTCGCCCCGGATCGAGAAGATGATCGGGATGCGGCGCTGCAGGAGCGAGTAGACCATCGCCTTGTGGGCGGTCTTCGGCTTGATCCAGGAGGCCATCTTCATGCGCTCCTGCTTGCGGAAGTCGTCGCCAGCCATCCGCTGCAGCTCGGCCGCCTGCCAGTCGAGCACGCCGCCGAGCCCGACCCACTCCATCGAGAAGCTGTCGATCACCAGGGCGTCGTAGTCGGCCTTCTCGGCGGCCAGCGCGGCCTCGGCGAAGCGCTCGGGCCGGAACGGCGGATCCATGACATTCGCGTCGAAGCGGAACGCCTCCTTCAGGTGGAGCGTCCGGCCGCCCTCGGTGTCGAGAACCGCGACCTTGCCCTCAGGGCCGGCGATGCCGCGCGCGAGGCGCATCGCGGAAAACGTCTTGCCGCTGTTCGTCCCTCCGGTGAGGGAGACGAACAGGCCGGCGCGCTCGGTAAAGCTCGTCGCTGGTGCGAAGGTGAAGCTCACGCCGCATTCTCCCAGTCGAGAGGACGGTGCGGGCTCTGGCCGATGTCGTAGCCGACTCCGGCGAGGGCCGGGTCCAGCTCCTCGCGCTCGGCCCAGCGCTTGGCCGCCCATTCCGGGTACTCGGCGCGGATGATGCGGGCCGGATAGCTCGGCCAGACCCCGGAGGCGCGCGCGGCGTTCCAGCGGTGGATCGCGGCCGAGACCTTCCGGGCGCCGACATGCATCGTCGCGCCGTCAGCCTCCGCGACGCAGAGCGGGTGCGGGAAGTCGTTCTCGACGAAGATCCAGCGGAACGTGATGCGGCCGGCGAGCTGCGGCATCAGCGTCTCGAGCGCGCGGACGTAGAGGGCGCTCTGCACCTCCATGCCCATGCTCTCGATGCGGCGGCCGAGGCCCTGGGGCGCGGCGGACTGGTCGCCGGTCTTCACGTCCCAGATGATCGCGTGGTGCGAGCCGAGCTCGACCTTGTCCATCATAATCCGGAGCCAGGTGCCGGACCGGTCGCGCGCGATTGCCACCACCTCGGCCGGCGCTGACGCGAACGCGCCGCAGCCCTCGATCTCGCCCAGGCGTTCGGCGACCTGGTCGGCCATGGCCTCGGCCTTCGCGCTGTCAGGCCGCAAGATCGGGCAGTGGCCAGCGGCGTAGGCCGCGGCGCGCTCGGCCTTGGCGGCGGCCGTGCGGTAATCGTCGGCGTCGATCACCACCAGGTCGGAGCCCTGCCCCAGGATGAGCTTGTGGGCCGCGGTGCCGATCTCGCGCGGGCGGGTCGCATCGGCCTCGTCGGCGCCGGGTTGCGCGCCTAGGCGCGGGTGCGCGGCGTGGGCGTGCTCCTCGCTGTGCGAGACCAGGAGCTTCGCGATCGACGACGACAGGCTCGGCTCAGGGCTCGGATCAGCATGGTAGAGCGCGGCCGGCATCCGGTAGAGGCCTGGGCCCCGCACGCGCCCCTCGGTGTGCTCGATGATCTTCATGGCGGTCACTCCGCGGCCTGGGGTGGGTTGAGGCGGTCGTCGTTCCGCCGGCTCTCGGCCTTCACGGCCGCGAGGTGATGCGGGTCGAAGCGGTCGGCGATCGCCGGCTCGGGGATGGCGCAGCGCGTGTTCAGCGCCGCGGCGATCTCCTCGGCGAGCAGCATGCGGTAGGCGGCGCTCGGGCCCGGGAGCGCCATCGCGACGGGCGCACCCGTCTCGTCGACAATGACGGGCTCCCAGGCCGAGCGGACCGCGAAGGGGCCGCGGAACCCAGCGAGCGAGAGCTTGGTGGCGGTGGTGTTCTGGGCAGCCACAGCCGCCTCCATGTCGAGAGGAAGGATGGCCCGCACCTCGAGGACGAGGGCCTCGGAGTAGGCCGCGAGGATCACGAGTGCGGCCCGAGCGCGTTGCCCACGGCGTTGCCGAGGGCCCAGAGGATGCCGAGGAAGGTCGGCCCGGCGGTGCTGAAGAGAGCGGCGAGCTGAGGGTCGGTCATGACCGCGCCTCCAGCCCGAGCTGGGCGAAGCTCAGCCGATGTTCGGCGTGCGCGTCCTCGGCGTCGTCCTCGACGAACTGGGGCACCGGCACGTCGTAGCGCTCGAAGGCCTCAGCCAGGCCGCCGGGCAGCTCGTCGTTCTCGGCCTCGAGGTGGGCGGCGAGCGCGTGGAGCACGTCGCGGGTCACGTCGGTGACGTGCTGGGTCAGCATGTCGAGCGCGTAGACCGCCTCAAGCGTGTCCCGGTGACCGAAGCCGACGAGCTGGTCGACGACGGCAGCCCGCGTCTCGCCGATCGGATGCTGATCGAGCCAGGATCTGCCGTCCCGGGCGCTCCTGTAGCGGATGAGGTGTGTGACGTTCGATGTGTGGGGGGCTGACACTTGGGCGGCTCCACCGCGAGAGGCGATGGAATTAAGGTAGATGCGGGAGATTGCCCGCGTCAATGGATTATGAGGGAGATTGCCCTTATTTTCATGGGCGGCGCGCGGCTGCACGGCCTAAAAAAACGCGGGCATTCGCACTGTTGCCCATGCAATTCACAATTCAGCCCCTCGGAAATTCGTTAGCGCAGTGAACTAATTGGCGCCGATGCTGAGGCGTCTTTCCACAGCTCAAGCGGCAGATTATGAGCGCCATTGACTCCCGGTACGAAAGAGAACGGAATAGGAACATAGGTGAAGGGAGAACACCCGTGTCGCTGCTGTTCCCGACTAAGACGCATTCCGGTTCCGAGTCGCTGCCCCTGCTTCAGGAGCGCGCCTTCAATGTTCGGCTACGGTGCAACACGTGCGACCGCGAGCGCTCGCAAATCATCTGCCTTGCTGATGAGCCTAACGACCCGGCGACAATCCACGATTTTTGGTCGTCCGGCGCCACAGCTGAGATTGATCCAGATTGTATCTACTGCGGAGAGACTAGCGCAACGATCCTGGGCGTTGCTTATCAGCGTCAACCAGGCGATGAACCTGCCCGATCTATCGTATGAGCTGGTTATCGAAGACGTAGCGGACGAGCGCAAGAATCTCGACCTTGCGCCCGTCGTTCGGCTCAAGATTGCGAGGCACGACAATCGGTTCGTGCCTCGGATTAGAAGACATCGGCACAAACTCAGCTTGGTCTGGCATCAAGCGGATCGCTTTAACTGAGCGTTCGCGTAGCTGCCCATCATTGATTGTTTGCTGAACGACCACGAGCTGCCCATCGCGCGGCTCGATACCAAGATCCTCCCAAGCCGCGCAGATGATGAAATCGCCCTCCCGGATGGGACGCGGCTTTGCTTCATTCATCGAGTCTCCCTCGACTCGATAAGCGATCTGACGGGCAAAGGGATACTCAGGATCGCGCGGCGCCGAAATGACCTCGCCCAAGTCGTCATCGAAGCTCGGGGCCGCTAGGAAGGCGCCGGCCCTTACCGCGCTGTCCACCCTTGCCAAGGTGAATTGGCGATTCGCGTTGATAAGGCCGCTTCCCCCCGGGCGTAGGGTCTTCGGGCCAGCTTCAAATGCGAGCCACGCCGCCGTCGTATTCAAGCCCCTCGCAAGCTTCTCAATCGTTTCCATCGTCGGGGAGTCATTCGGCCGGCGCATCAGATCGCGAATTGCATCGGGGCCGAGACCACCATCCAGAGACGCGGCACGCATCGATTTGCTCAGGTCTTTAAGGCGCTCCTGGATGCGCTCGCGGAGATCAGTGGCCATGCGCGGGAAGATACCCGCATCGTTTTTGCACAGAGAGCGGGAAGTACCCCTTGACTGATGAGGGAGATTGCCCGCACCTTCGGCGCCATGTTGACCGCCGACCATCTCCTGACCGTCGTTGACGCTTTCCGCAGTGTACGCGGGGTCTCTGACTCTCGTGTGTCCACGCTGTTGTTCAATGACGGCAAGCGCATTCGGCTTCTCCGCGAAGGCGGGGACATCGGCTCGCGCTTCCTCGCGGCGGCCTTCCAATGGCTTTCGGATCATTGGCCCGAAGGCGCCGCTTGGCCGGAGGGGATTGCGCGGCCTGAACCTAGCACCGAGCAGCGTTTAGATGAGCCGGCGGCCGGCAGTGAGGCGGCGTTTTCCGACGAGGTGCAGCCGTCAGTTGCCTGCCGAAAGCCGCATGGGCTGAAGACCTCGGCTACTGAAGGCCAATCTCGATGATTTCGTCGAGCCGCGCCTTTGCCTCCTGCCGAACCGTGCGCTCGTGGCCTGGAGCCACGTTGAACGTTGCGCGGTCCATTGCCTGCCTGCCGACCGTGCGCCACCGGGCCGCGAGCTGCGCCGGTTCCCTCCCCTCGGCTCGTGTGAGCGCCGCGATCCGCCGGAGCGCCATCAACAGCACCTGCTGCTGGGCAGCTTGCTCGGCGATGATGTCGTCGAAGTCCTCGGGCCGCAGTGGTGCCGGCTCGGGCGCGGCGCGCGTCTTCGCGCAGTGCTGCACGTCGAGGATGTCTCGGCTCTGGGCTCGCATCGGCGCCTCCGCTCACGTGCGTACGAGCGTGGGGGCGGCTCTCCGCTCCGGACTTAACATTCGATGGCTTCAGGCCGGCGCTCTCGCAATGGTGCGGTGCCGTGCGGTCGGGAGCGCCTGACATGGCCGCGCTCGCAATCCTGTTCGCCGCGCTGTCGGTGCTGAACCTCGCGGCTGCCGGGCTGAACGGCTCGGTGCGCGCGTTGGTGATCGGGCTGGCGGATGCGGTGGCTGGGCTCGCCTGCTTCATTGTCGGGGCGCTGCCATGAGCGCCCTCACCCTTTCGCGCTCCGGCGCGTCCGATCTCGACCAGGGGCCGTTCGGCATGACGCTGACCGGGATAGTCCCTGCGCGGAACCCGTTGCTGGGCACGGGCCGAGAAAGCCTCAGCGTCAATTCGCGGTTCGCCGCGTCCGAAGCCCCATGGGGCACTTCCTCCCTTGAGACTTGCCGGAGCCTTCGGGCTCCGGCCCCTTTCGGGGCGAGCACGCACCATGGCTTGCCAGATCTGCACGAAGCTCGCGTGAGCTATCCCGCTCAGCCCGCCGGCGACAGCGGCATCTCGCTGAAGTCTACGATCGCGTGCGCGGCGCGGATCGCGGTCAACGTGCGCTCTGTTGCGCCGGCCTCGATCGCCTCGCGCTCCAAGTCGATGAGCGCGGCAGCAAGATCGGCTCGCGCCTTCGTTCCGCGTGAGCGCTGCTCGCTTTCGAGCAATGCAACAAGCCTCGTCATCAACGGGCAGCCGGGTTGTTCGGCAGAGAAGTCCATAACACACTCTTACGCTACTCGACCCCACAGTACCGCCGAATGCGGCATCAGCAAAACGCTGCGCAATACTGGCGCTTTGCACGGGTCACCAGCTCTGCGTAAGGGTGTCGTCGAGCCAGACCATCAGACCGCGCGCATCGAGCTGCTGCGGGTGGTCGGTGGAATCCTTCGCTCGCTGCTGCTTGCGAGCGTGAGCGGCGGCAGCGCGCCTGAGGCGCGTCTGCCAGCCCAGCATCTTCTTCGTCTTCCGCGTGCGGCCCTTGCAGGGGCTGCCCGCGTGTTCCTGCGCGATCGTCTCAGCTTCCCGGCCGTCGATCGCGCCCGTGTTCTGCGTACCCGCTTCCTCTGTGATGCGAGGCGCTGACATGTCGTTCGCCCCGTCCATCGGTCCTGACCTCTTCTCCAACGAGCCTCGCTCGATGTCTCGAACATCGGGCAAAGCAATGGGAAAGTCGCACCGGATTGTCGCCCAGCAGGGCGACGCCGAACGTACAGTTGTCCAAGAACGGACGAACGCATTTCTACGCCGGGTCTACCCGACGAAGACTGCGGAGAACGTGGCTGCCGACACCGGCATCTCACCCAACACCATCGCGAAGTGGCTGGATCGCGGCTCGGCGCCGACGTCCTGGGCGTTCCTGCGCCTGCTCAGCGCCTACGGGCCCGAGCTCGCCTGCGCGGTGATGACCGATCCTCCGGCGTGGCTCGACCGGGCCGCGCGCGAGGAGGAGCGGCGCCGCCTCGAGGCGCAGATCGCTGCGCTCCAGGCCCGGCTCGATGGAGGCGAACGGTGAGATCCGGAGGCCTCCTCGCCATCGCCCGCTCGGGCCTGTCCGCCCTGCTTCGCCTGCTGGCGCGCCTGCCGCTGTGGCTCGGTGAGCTGCTGTCGGTCGCGGCGGACATCGCCGATCCGGACATGCCGGAAACCATCCTGCGCCCGCGCGAATGGCTGCCCCGCCTCTGGGCACGCCACCCCGAGCGCGATCCCGCCGACCGTCAATACTGAGGAGAGAGCAATGGAAAGCGCGAACTCTGGTCGCGATGCCGTACAGCAGGAGCCAAACGTTCCTGGGCAGACGGAGTATCAGGGTCTGCCCGTCGCCGGCTACCGTCCGCAGACGGGCGACAAGGTCGGGATCGTCAACGCCAACAAGCAGGCAGAGGAGCGGACCCTCCGCATCCTCGACGAGCTCGCCCAGCGCGACGACGTCGACAAGCGGTGGCTCGCGGTCGGCCGCACCGCAATCGAGAACGGCTTCATGGCGGTGAACCGCTCGGTTTTCCAGCCGGGTCGCGTGACGCTGCCGGAAGACGCGACCACCGCCGCGAACGCAGGCCAGTACCTCGACGCGCCGCCCCGCGTGCCGCGCACCGACGGCGGCCTACCGCCCGGCCGCCCTCACCCCTGACCCCGCAACGAAGACGCCCGGCGCCTGCGGGGAAGCAGTGGCGCCGGGCGTGAAGTCTGGTCTCTCGGTTTCAGAGGACACCATGGAAGCCACAGGTCTGTTCGCCTTTCAAGACGACGTACGCTCCTGCGCTGATGCGGACGAGCAGATCCTGGTAGCTCCTGCGGCGCTGACCGATCCGGACCGCGTCGTGCTCGGCGTCGATCCTGGAGCCTCGGGCGCCCTCGCCTTCTACCGGCCGGGGCGGCCGCGCGAGATCCTGGTGTTCGACGCGCCTCTCGCCGACGGTCAGATCGACGGCGCCGAGCTCGGCCGGCTGATCCGCGACCACGGCGCGACGGAGGCAATCGTCGAGCGGGTCTCCGCGATGCCAAAGCAGGGCGTCTCGTCGACCTTCAAATTCGGCATGGCATACGGGGCCGTGCTCGGCGCGCTCGGCGCGCTGCATATCCCTTACCGGCTCGAGACGCCGGCGCGGTGGAAAAAGCACTTCCGGCTCTCTTCCGACAAGGAGCAGTCCCGCGCGCTTGCCATCCGCACGTGGCCGGCCTCGCGCGACTTCGCCCGCAAGAAGGACGACGGCCGCGCCGAGGCTGCGCTGCTCGCCCTCTACGGCTGCGAGGTGGTGCGGTGACGCGCATCTCCTCCGACCTGCCTGACGGCGTTCAGCGCCTGCTCGTCTGGTGCTCGCTCGGCTGCGCCCTGGTGCGGGACGGCCGCGGCTGGCGCCTCGACGTGCCCGGCGGCCTGCCGATCGCGCGACGCCCCTTCCCGAAGCCGATCCAGGACCGCACCGCGCAGGCCGCGATCCAGCGAGGCGCGCGCGTGTTCAAGCCGGCCGACCTGTTCGGCGCCGATGATCTCGCGAGGGCTGCATGATGGTGCGCATCCACATCGGTGATGTGCGCGAGCAGCTGCGCGCCATGCCCGACGCCTTCTTCGACTGCGTCGTGACCTCGCCGCCCTACTGGGGTCTGCGCGATTACGGCGTGGCCGGCCAGATCGGCCTCGAGCCAACGCTGGGCGAGCACCTAGCCGTGATGGTCGACGTGTTCCGCGAGGTCCGCCGGGTCATGAAGCCCCACGCGACCCTCTGGTTGAACTACGGCGACTGCTACGCCGCGACCCCGAACGGGAAGTCGGCCGCCGCCTACAAGGCCGACGGCAGCGACGATCGGACCTTCCGCGACAAGCCCTTCTCGACGGTCGGGCCGGTGTTCGACCCGGCCTACGCGAAGACACTGCGCGTCGGGACCAGCAACAACCGGGGCAACGGCTCCAGCGATCATGGCGGCCGCATCGTAGCCGGCGGCTACCTGAAGCCGAAGGACCTCTGCATGATCCCGAACCGGCTGGCGATCTCCCTGCAGGACGATGGCTGGTGGGTCCGCTCGGAGATCATCTGGCACAAGCCGAACCCGATGCCGGAGAGCGTCTACGACCGGCCGACGTCCGCGCACGAGAAGGTCTGGCTGCTCACGAAGAGCGAGGACTACTTCTACAATCACGAAGCGATCCGGGAGCCGGTGACAGGCGGCGCGCACGTCCGCGCTGCAGTGCGCGGCACCGACACCGGCGTGGGCTGGGGCCGCCTCGACAAGCTCGATCCTGATCAGCCGGACCGCGGGCGCAACCGCATCAAGCGCCCGGGGCCGAACAGCCGGCAGAACATCGACCGGGTGCCGCTCTCGCGAAAGCTCGCCCAGCCGGGCAGCGGCACGAAGAACAACGCGAGCATGGACGCCGCGCTTGCCGATCTCAGCCTGTCGCCGCTCGCGACCCGCAACGCCCGCAACGTCTGGACGATCGCGCCGCGCGCCTACCGAGAGGCCCACTTCGCCACCTTCCCGCCGGCGCTGGCCGAGCGTTGCATCAAGGCCGGAGTCCCGGTGCAGGCCTGCGGGCTCTGCGGACGGGCCATGCCCCAATCGTCCTGCCACGGACTGTGCAGCCTCACGCCGCCGGTTCCTGGCCGCGTCCTCGACCCGTTCGGCGGCGCCGGCACGGTTGGGCTCGTCGCCGCGCAGATGGGGCTCGACGCGTCGCTGATCGAACTGAACCCGGAATACGCGGCGATGTCCGCGCGCCGGATTGGCCCGGCGGCCGAGATCGTCGGTTCGCCTGCCCCCGTCCTCATGGCTGCGGAGTAGGGCCATGCTCGATCCCTACAAGATCCTCGTCCGCGATCAGCTCTACGAGGATGCCTGCGCGCTCAGCAGCGATGCTGTTCGGGCAGCCGGCGCCGCCGATGCGCTCGACGCGATGAAGAGCGCCAACGCGGCGGGCCGGCGCGCCGAGGCGCGGCGCCTGCGCAGGGCCGGCGACACCGCGGCGTTCCTGGCCGGCCTCGACGACGCCATCCTCGACGCTCTGTGCGACGGCTCCATCCAGAAGATGCTCTTCGACGCTCGCAATGCGGAGCGCCGTCGGCAGCAGCTGCGTGTCGTGGCAGGTGGCCGATGAGTTGGTCCCCGCAACAGGACGCGGCGCTCTGCGCCATCCGAGACTGGCATCGCGATTCCGACGACCAGGTGTTCTACCTCGGCGGCTACGCTGGCACCGGCAAGACGACGATCGCGAAGGAGGCGGCGTCGAGCGTGAGCCAGCACGCGCTCTTCGCCGCCTTCACCGGCAAGGCCGCCCTGGTGCTCCAGTCGAAGGGCTGCACCAGCGCCTCGACGATCCACTCGCTCATCTACAAGGCCTACGAGCACGAGGTCCTGGACGAGGCCACGGGCGAAGTCCTGCGCGTCGAGTGGCGCTACGGCCTCGACCCGTTCTCGGCGGTGACCACGGCCGATCTCGTCGTCATCGACGAATGCTCGATGGTCGGCGATCGGCTCGGCGAGGACCTGCTGTCGTTCGGGACGAAGGTCCTGGTGCTCGGCGATCCCGCGCAGCTGCCGCCGGTGCGGGGCGAGGGCTTTTTCACCCGGGTCGCGCCCGACTTCATGCTGACCGAGATCCACCGGCAGGCGGCCGACAATCCGATCATCCGCATGTCGATGGACGTGCGCGAAGGGCGGCGCCTCGGCCGCGGCGCCTACGGGGACAGCCGCGTCATCGATGTCGGCGGACTCGGGCAGCGGATGGTGACGGGAGCCGACCAGGTCCTCGTCGGACGGAATCAGACCCGGCGAACCGTGAACGCGAAGATCCGCCGGCTCCAAGGGCGGGACGCGGCCCGGCCCGAGCCCGGCGACCGCCTCGTCTGCCTGAAGAACAACAAGGACAAGGCGCTGCTCAACGGCGGTCTCTGGTCGGTGCGCGAGATCGAGGAGGCCGAGGGCGACTTCTTCGCGCTCAAAGTCGAATCCTGCGACGTGCGCGGCCTCAGCGCCAGCGTGCGGGTGCACCGCCTCTACTTCGACGGGCGGGCCGAGGACGTGCCCTACCCCATCGCGAAGATCAGCGACGCCTTCACCTACGGCTACGCGCTCACGGTCCACAAGGCGCAGGGCTCGCAGTGGGACGACGTGCTCCTCATCGATGAGAGCAGCACCTTCCGGCAAGATCGGGCCCGGCACCTCTATACTGGCCTGACCCGGGCGGCCGAGCGCGTCACGGTGGTGCTGTCATGAGCGCGCGGCGTCACCTCGACCCGGAGACTGCCTTCTGGCGCGGGCGCCCGCTGCGCGACGGCGACTTCGATTGGCTACGGCGACAGGGCGTGCCTGGTCCGGTCGTGAACTGGAGCCGTGGCAACTTCGAGCCGCTGCTACGCGCCGCCGTTGTGTTCCGGCGCGGCCGGCGCTTCGATTTCGCCCGCGATCTGCGTGGCGACGAGATCGAGCCGGTGGCCGCCTACACGCTCCTTGCTCGAGATCTCGATGGCACGCCGCTCGATGTCGTCGCGTGGCACCCGCGCAGCGAGCGCGTGGCCGTCTGGTCCGGCCAGACCGGACTTCTCGGTCTCGACCATCCGACGGCGGCAACTGCCGACGACCCGCTGGTGGTCTTTCCTGACCTGCCCGCCTGGCTCGCCGGTGAGCGCCGCGGCGTGGTGGTGATCGATGAGCGGCTTGCTCGCCCTGTCCTCCTCGATGCTGGGACCGTGCAGGCGGCTGGGATCGAGCATGGGGAGGCACTGGAAGCCATGCTGCGCGAGGTGCGCCTGCCGCGCATCGTCGTCCCAGCCTTCGAGAGCGAGAGGGCCGCAGCATGACGTCGGTGGTCGAACTGAAGAAGGCCCAGAAGGGCGCCAAGCGCACCCAGGTTGACCTCGACGCCGGCGGCTACAGCCACGAGCTGATGAACGGCGAGTTCGCGTTCGTCCTGATCGGCTCGAAGGCCGTGGTGATCCGCGAAAACGTCGATGCACCGATCGAGCAGCGTGTCCGCTTCCTCACCCTCGACGCGTTCCGGCAGTGGTCGCTCAACCGCTTCACCGAGATGCGCGACCAAGCCTCGGGCGAGGTGAAGACGGTCACCTGGGCCAAGCGCTGGCTCGGCAGCCTCAACCGGCGCCAGTACGACGGCGTCGAGTTTCATCCGGACGCCAACCCGGATCCCGAAGAGGCCGGCGGCACACCCGGCTACTTCAACCTCTGGCGCGGCTGGTCCACTCGTCCGAAGCGCGGCGGCACCTACGCCGTGTTCCGGGACCACCTGCTCAACAACGTCTGCGGCGGCGACCAGGATCTGTACCGCTGGGTCTTCGCCTTCTTCGCGCACCTGTTCCAGCGCCCGCGCGAGCGCCTCGGCGCCGCCGTCGTGATCCGCGGCGGGCAGGGCTCGGGCAAGACCAAGGTCGGCGAGGTGTTCGGGTCTCTGATCCCGGCCCACTACTTCCTCGTCGACAGCGCCCGCTATCTCACCGGTAACTTCAACGCCCACATGGCCTCCTGCCTCCTGCTGCAGGCGGACGAGGCGGTCTGGGCCGGCGACAAGCAGGCGGAGGGGCGGTTGAAGGGCCTGATCACCTCGGCCGAGCAGATGGTCGAATCGAAGGGCATCGATCCGATCCGGCTGCGGAACTACGTGCGGGTCGTCATGACCTCGAACGAGGATTGGGTCGTGCCGGCCGGCAAGGATGAGCGCCGGTTCTGCGTGCTCGACATCAACCCGCGCTGCGCCCAGAACTCGATCTACTTCGCCGAGCTCGACCAGCAGCTCGACGAGGGCGGCCGGGAGGCGCTGCTCGCGGATCTCCTTGCCTTCGACCTGTCGAGCGTGGATCTCCGGCACATCCCGCGCACCGCGGCGCTCCTGGAGCAGAAGATCCACTCGCTCGATCCCGTCGACTCCTGGTGGCTCGACCGGCTCATGGCCGGGTCGCCGACGCGCAAGTTCGACGAGTGGCGCGAGGAAGTTTGGACCGACCTGGTGCGAGACGACTTCTATTCGTCCGCCGAGCGCGGGGGCGTCCGACGACGAAGTGCCGAGACAGTGCTTGGCGCGCGGCTGAAGAAGCTCGTGCCGCTGCTCCAGAAGCAGAAACGCTACATCGAGACGCCGGACGGGACCCGGAGGGTGTGGTGTTACTTGCTGCCGCCATTGAAGGACTGCCGGGCCTCTTTCGAGAAGGCTGTCGGGCAGGCCGTCAATTGGGACGATCCGGACGACGAGCCGGAGCCCATCCTGCCCCATCTCGAGGAGTAGTGCCCTACCTGCCCTACCTCAGTTTCAAGGTAGGGCGGTCATAAGTCATTGAGAACAAAGGCCGTGCCCTACCTGCCCAACCTGCCCTACCTTTCGCGCGCGTATGGAAAATCCGGCGCACCTGAAAAAATACATGACCTTCAAAAAAGGTAGGGCAGGTAGGGCAGGTAAGGCAGAGCCAACGAAATCAGACACTTACACCCGCCCAACCTCAAAACCGTAGGTTGGGCAGGTAGGGCACGAAGCCCGGAACCCCGAGGAGCCACCATGGACCACGCCGAGACCATCGACCTGCACGAACTCACCACGGGCATCGTCTGCGCCTACGTGTCGAACAACCCGCTGCCCGCCGATCGCCTGCCAGGGCTCATCCAGGCGGTCGCTGGCGGCCTTCAGGCGCTTTCCACGTCCGGAGAGGCGGCCACGGCCTCCGAGCCCGCTGTGGAGCTCGCCACGGCCGCGCAGATCCGCAAGTCGATCACGCCGGACGCCTTGATCAGCTTCATCGACGGCAAGCCCTACAAGACGCTGAAGCGGCACCTGACGAAGCACGGGCTCGACCCGTACGGCTACCGGGCCCGCTACGGCCTGCCGGCGGATTACCCGATGACGTGCCCGAGCTACTCGGCCCAGCGCTCCGAACTGGCGAAGGCAATAGGCCTCGGCTCGCCGGGCGGCATGCGCCAAGCCGCGGAGTGAGCAGCGCCCCGCTTCAGCAATTCCTCCGTAAGCTTTGAACGATGACCCCGATGCCTGAACTGACCTACGCGATCGGCGACATTCACGGCTGCCTAAAGCACTTGCGCGTGCTGCTCGACAAGATCGAGGAGCACCGCACCGGGCGGTCGCGCAAGCTCGTGTTCCTCGGCGACTACATCGATCGCGGGCCAGACAGCGCCGGTGTCATCGCCCTGCTTCGCGAACTGCAGGAGCGCGAGCCCGAGAACGTCGTCTGTCTCATGGGCAATCATGAGGACCTGATGCTCCACGCCCACTACGTGCCTGGGCTCAGGCTCAACTGGCTCATGAACGGCGGCAACGCGGTACTCCGCTCGTTCGGCATCGATGCTCCTGAGGATCTACCCAGTGACGTCGTCCGGTGGGTCAAAGACCTGCCGACCGTCCACGAGGACAGCCAGCGCTTCTTTGTGCACGCCGGCTTCCGGCCTGGTGCGCCTGCGCCTGACCCCGACGCGCACGCGCGTCTTTGGATCCGAGAGCCGTTCCTGTCCGAGGAGCACGACTTCGGCAAGTACGTGATTCACGGGCATACGCCGGTTCTCCTCAACGGCCCGGATGTCCGTCCGTATCGCACGAACCTGGATACCGGCTGCGTCTATGGCGCGGCGCTCACTGCAGGCGTCTTCACGGACGAGCGCGGTCCGGCCATCCAGTTCCTCCAGGTCGAGTAGCCTTGCCGGACCGCATCGAAGGACCCGATCCACCCGTCAGCCCCAGCGGTAGAACGCCGTCGTTCGACGCCCAGCTCGTCGAGCGGTGGACCGTGATTGCCTGGAAGTCAGATCGCTTTGCCAAGTACGAGGGGAGGGATACCGCCGTCGGCAATGCCCTGAACTGGCCCGACCAGTACCTGCCGGTCGCGCACCGGATGCGCAGTGAGGCCCGCACCTTCCTGCTGATGTGGGCTTGGTGCGAGGCTGGCAATGCGACGTGGCGCGGGCTGTGCCGTGATCGGGGATGGTCACGATCCTCGGCGGACCGCTGGCGGCGGTGGGCAGCCGAGCGGATCGCCGAAGGCATCAACGAAGCGATCAGGGCTTCGGCGGAAGCGTCAGTGCGGACAGGGTGAGACCAGCATTATAGAAGGCGTATACGGCATAGCCATACGCCGCGAACACGCATCCGGCGCAACACATGTGCGTGAAGATTGCAAACCCCTCGCAGATACGTGAGCCGCGCGTTGATCTCACGTACGGATGCTCGGTGAAGTACTTCATGCTGGCATGTGCCGTCCCATAGAAGAACTGTGTGACATAGGCCAGCATCGCAGCGGCGGCTCCGAACATCAGTCCAACGGCAAAGCACTGAAGCGCCCAGACGATATTGGGCTGCTGGATCAGGCGCTCCTTGCCGACGAAGGTCAGCAGCGCAGCCGCAGTGCCGCCGTTGATCAGGATCGCCGTTTTGATCGCCTCGGTGCCGAGGTTCGTGATGACCGGCACGTTTCCGAGCAGAGCCTTGTGGTGAAGCTCATGAACGAATTTCGCGTCTGCTCGAGCGTCAGCCAACCGGGCCTTCGCTTGTTCTGGCGTCTCGGTACTCATGTCCGAACTCCCCCACTCCATGATGACGCGCCGTCGGAATAAATGCTTGACACTGGTACCAATCGATACGGACATCGAAAGGCATACCCCCGATCGAACGCATCGGGAACATGCACAGGGGCACCACCGTGATCGCGTCGGCCACGAAGTCGTCGTCCACCACCCGCACCGAAGCCACGAAGCGTCGCGTCTTGCCGATCGAAGAGGTCCTACGCTGAGCCATCCGCGATGAGCTGCCGAAGCGCCGTCCCGACCCGTCCATCGCCCAGGCGCCCTCGCTCCCGAGCGTGCACCCGATGTGGGGAAACGGCCTCTTCACCCGCGTCGACAACTGGTCGCGCGAGCCCGGCATGCCGCTCGCCCTCGGCGAGTGCCACCCGGACGCCGAGGTGATCGAGGCCGAGATCCGCGACCTCGACGTTGAGGCGCTGGACCTCGCGCCCTACCAGATCGGCCACGGCCTCCGGCCGCACTGCGAGGTCGAGCGCATCGGTCGCCTCGTGCGCCGCGACGCTATCGCCTGGCTCATCACCTTCGCGAAGAAGGGCGGGCGGCCCGACATCGGTGAGCACGTGACCTGTGAGCCGGCGCTCTCGGCGAACGGCAAGGTCACGGTCTGGCGCACTGTTTCCACGCCTTGCGGCACCGACCTGCATGGACAACCGCTGTTCATCACCTCGGACGAAGTCGCCGTCTCGAAGGGCGACTTACGCGACGTCGGTCTGTTCTGTGCGCTGCACTGGACCCGCAATGCCGATGATGTCGCCGAGGATCGGGCTCGGTATGCCGTCTGGCACGCTGCGCTCACCTATCTGGCCGGCCGTCTGCCAGAGCTCAGGAGCGTCGAGGTACGGGCGCCGCTCGCACCCGCCACCCCATGGATCTCTCAACCGACGCCGCCGGCGCCGTTGCAAAGTCTGATCCCGGCCAACGACACCGATCTGACCCCAGCCCGTCATCCCGTGCGGCGCCCGCGGCCACGCCCGGCATCCCCGGTCCGACACATCGACCCGGCCACCTACACCCACGCCGCCTGATCAATGCCGGGCGAAGGCCCGCTCGCAGTGCGCGGCTCAGCCTACTCGCGAGGTCCGCGTGCGCCCCTTGGCAGCGGGTACCAAGCGTCATCTGTGGACGCCCCTGCGGGTGCAAGGAGTATTTTAGGAGCTTCGGCACGTAGTCGGATCTTACATGAGCTCTGCATCACCCGCACGTTTACAAGAACCCAGTGCTCAACCATGGGAACGCTGCGATGATGATGATGGCGGCTGTGAAAGCCAGCAGATATGGAATCATGTTTTTCATGGCGGCGTCCGGCGAGACCTGCGCGATAGCGCAGGCCGTATAATAGCCATAGCCGAAAGGTGGCGAGAACAATCCTAGGCCCATCGAGAGCAGCACAACGATTGCGTAGTGAACCTGATTGACGCCCAAGGCCTGCGCGGCTGGGAAGAGAAGTGGGCCGAATAGCACGATTGCAGGAATGCCTTCGAGCACGCTCCCGAGCACAACAAAGGCGGCGATTGAAACGGCGAGAAAGCTCACCTTGCCTCCAGGCAAGCTGGTCATGAATCGCACGAGATCGCTAGCGAAACCCGACTGAGTTAGGGCCCAGGACATCGCTCCGGCCAGCGCAATTATGATGAGGATTGCGCCGGACATAGCGGCGGTGTCCACGAGCATTTTCGCCATGCGCTTGAGAGAGATTGTGCGCATGGTGGCGAGGCCGACCACTAGCACGTAGACGATGCCGATGGTGGCGACCTCGGTTGCGGTTGCGACCCCTTCGAGGACTGCTGCCCGAATGATCAGCGGCAGCGCGAGGCCGGGCAATGCTACGATGAAGGTGCGGGCTATAAGTCTGAAATCGTAGCGCCCTTCACCGCGACGCTCGTTGCGCGAGCGGAGGTAGACCACCAGCGCAAGCGCTAGCATACTCACAATCGCCGGTAGCAGCCCACCGGTGAACAGGGCAGCAATTGATACGCCCGTCACCGATCCAATGATAATAAGAACGAGACTCGGCGGAATTGTTTCTGCTGCCGCGGCCGACACTGCAAGGAGTGCAGGAATGTCGCCCTCACGCATACCGCGATCTTTCATCGCCGGCGCAAGGATCGGGCCGATCGCCGCCATGTCGGCCGCCTTCGCGCCGGAGATGCCCGAGACCAAGTACATGGCGCACAGAAGGACGTAACCGAGGCCGCCTCGAACGCGCCCGATTAGGGCCGAGAAGAAATCGACCATGGCCCGCGCCATCCCCGTGTACTGGATCTGGTATCCGAGGAAGATGAAGAGTGGGATCGTCAGCAGAATGAAATGCGACATGCCCTCGTTCACGCGTCCTGCGATGACACTGACCGGAAGATCGCTGGTGAGCAGGAAATAGGCGAGCGTGGCCGTTCCAAACGAGAAGGCGATCGGAACCCCAACCAGAATCAAAACGCCAACGCCGAACCCGAAAAACAAAAGTAAGTTGAGGTTGCCGAGATCTGAGAGAAGGGGGCCAGCCAGCATAAGGACCGTGACCGCAACGACGGCACCCAGTATGGCGAGGATGAAGGCCGGGATCGAGAGGGTCCGGAACAATCGGATCAGAAGAAGGACAATCATCAGCAAAACGCTGACCACGGTTGCCATAGATCCGACCGAACCCGGGATACTGAGATCGGGCGAAGAAAGTGCGTGGTTGAGCTCGGCGAGTTCCATTGCTGGAATGAGCAAGGTCGCGAGGAAAGTGAGAAGCACCACTTCGGACAAAGTCTCGATGCCGGCCCGCCGGTTTGGGGAGAATTTCGAGAGGAGAAATGTCAGGCGCATGTGCAGACCACGCCGCAGTGCGCTCGCGACACCAAGCATGCCGAGCCACAGGAACGCCAGCGTCGCGATCTCGTCGACCCAAGTGACCGGCGACTTAAGCACGTAGCGGGCGAACACCGTTCCGGCGAGCAGCACGATCTCCACGGCAAGAAGCGTCGCGGCAACTACGTCGATGGTGATTCCAATCATCCGCTCGACACGATCGAGGTGCCCCGACGCCCAGTCACGCCGCAAAATCGGAGCGGACATGACCCGTTTCCTCTCGAAAGATTCGCCCAGCATGGTTACCCCAACTTCCCGGTGTAGCGCTCGAGCGTCTCCCATGCCTTCGCACCGAAGCGGCCCTTCCACTCCTGGTAGAACGAAGTGTTGTTCAGTGCTTCCCGGAAGCCTTGACGGTTCGGCTCCACGAACGTCATGCCTGCTCCCTTGAGCTTCTGGATAAGGCTGTCGTTGAGCTTGGCGACATCCTCGCGCTCTGCCAGTACCGCTTCGTCGAAGCGCTTGATGACGATATCCCGCGTCGCTTGGGGCAATCGATTCCAGAAGGTTTTGTTGGAAAGCGTCCAGAAACCGTCCCACATGTGGCTCGTCATGCTGACGAACTTCTGCACCTCGTAAAATTTGTTGGAGTCAATAAGTCCGAGTGGATTCTCCTGTGCCTCGACGAGTTTTGTTTGGAGAGCGGTATAAACTTCACCAAAGCTAATCGATTGCGGAGCCGCACCAAAGGCTTTGAAGAGCGAAGTTGAGAGCGGACTCGGCGGAACTCGGATCGAAAGCCCCTTGAGATCTTCTGGACGTTCGATGGGCTTGCTGCCAGTAGTGACCTGCCGGAAGCCGTTGTCGAACATCTTATCGAAGACAACCAGGTTCGCGTCGGCGACCGCACCCCGAATGAGGCCGCCGACCTCGCCATCTGTGGCTTTCCAAACATCGTTGATATTCTGGAAAGCGAATCCAACACCGCTCAGCGAAGAGACTGGAACCAGCGTCGAGAGCTGGGCGCCCGCCAATGGATAGAACTGGATCGCTCCTGAGCGAAGCTGCGAGAGTACCTCTAGGTCACCGCCGAGCTGGCTGCTCGGGAACATGCGGATCTCGAGTTCGCCGTTGGTATCCTTCTTGATCGCCTCTGCCGCCTCCTTGAGACGGATCACCATCGGATGGTTGCTCGGCAGGTTGCTGGCGAGGCGCGCGACAGTCGCGGCACGTGATATCGAGGGCAGGATCGTGAAAGTCGAAGCCGCGAGCCCGGTCAGGAGAGCTGAGCGGCGGGTTGGGTTCAGCATGGTTTCCCCCTTTGGAATCATTGTTCTGGTTGAACGGACTGCGCTGAATATCTAGGAGAGGATGAGGCCGCCAGAGACGTCGACGATTGCCCCCGTCATGTAGCGAGCGGCGTCGGACGCCAGAAACAGGATGACGTCGACGATGTCTTCGGGCTCGGCGAGACGCCCGATCGGGATTTGGGTCGCTAGTTCGACGGCGCTCTCTTCCTCGATCAGGCCCGCAACTCGCTCACTGCGGACCGGGCCGGGGGCTATAGTATTCACCAGAATGCCGTCCTTGGCATATTCGCGCGAGAGGTGGCGTGTGATCCCGATGACTGCCGTCTTCGCTGCTGTGTAGGAGCAGCCGAGCAGAGGGCTTACAGACCGGCCGGCGTTAGAGGCGACGTTGATGATCCGACCGCCGCCGCCTGTCACCATATGCGGTATAACGAACTTGGCGCACAGGAACGTGCCGCGGACGTTTGAGGCGAAGACCTGATCCCATTCCTCCACCGGCGTCTCGTGCGTCTTGCGGAACGCGGCGCCGTAGCTCCCAGCCCCGTTCACCAGGATATCGACCCGGCCCCACTCGCCGTATAGTCTCTCCACAGCCGCGGAAACCTGTTCCTCGTCCCCAACATCAGCTGGCAGCGCCAGGGCCTGGCCACCGGCAGCCTTGATCGCGTCTACTGAGGCTTGAGCTCGTTCAGGAACGAGGTCGCATACGCCAACCTTCGCGCCGGCTCCGCTGAGCTGCTCGACCAAGACCCGGCCGATCCCACGGCCTGCACCGGTGACGAAGGCAACCTTACCGTCGAAACGAGAGTTGCTCGCGTGCGACAGCACAGGATTCATGACAAGACTCCAGACTCAAGGCCCTGCGGCGCAACGCCGGCAGGAAGGGAAAGCGGCTTGTTGGCGCTCTGCAGGAATTCAACGGTGACGAAGATGAGGTCCGTCGACCCCACGTTCTCAAGATCGTGGATCATGGACTCGCCAGCACCAAAACTTAGGTGCTGGGTCTGACCAGCCGTGTAGCTCGCAAGCTTCGCTGGACCGCCGTTGATATGCGACCTTGCCGTGCCTGGCGTGAGGGCAGTCCAGAAATAGTCAAGTACGTGGCGGTGGAAACCCAGGCGCTCTCCTGGCTTCAACCTGATAAACCAGACCCTAGACCGTTCGCTTTCCGACAGCAGGACCTGACCAACGCAGGCATTAAACTCGTTCCGCTGCAGCTCGGCTTGCAGCTGGGGGTCAGTGTGGCTCGATGCAGGCTGACTGGCCATGTCGCATGTCCTCACGTCCAAGAAGGCTTGCTTGATGATTGACTTCAGGGGATAATCCGTAGCCGCTTCAAGTTTTCGAAGTGACGCAAAAACATCTCCTCTGAGTCGATGAACTCAAGGAAGCCGAACTTGCGGCACTTTGTCGTGTCTGACATCACATCCCAGTCGTTCGACAGCGCGTAATTGGCAAACTTCCAAGCTGCAAGTTGAGAGAGAGGGTGGGGTTCAAGCTTATACTTCTTGGTAATGCGGTCCCACTCCGCATCTTTACCCGCCATCGTAACTGTGAGGTCCACAGTTTCGACACCGCCGGCTTCCATGTCGAAACAGCGTGCGAAAGCAGGCCAAAGGTTCTGATAGCGGAAGAAGTCGCCGTTGGTGATGTTGAAGGCTTCGTCCGCGCATTCAGGACGGGTCGCCATCCAGACCATCGCACGTGCCAAGAGCCCAGCATCGGTCGCCTGGTAGATTGAGGAGAACGCACCTGGCTTACCAGGATAGGTCAGCGGCTTGCCCTCTTCGCGTAGCAGGGTCGCATAGACCCCAAGCGTGGAGATGATGTTCAGCGGGTTGCCGAGTGCGAAACCGCAGATGACGTGGGGACGCGCGCACGACCATGACCAGCTCTGCCCTGCGCGCAGGGACTCCAGAAGGTCTTGCTGATCATAATAAAAATGAGGCGTAGAGATCGGCGGGTCGGACTCTTTGGCTGGCGTCTTGAACGGCCCAAGGTATTGGCCGTAGTACTTGGTTCCCTGCAACAGGCAGACGTGCTGGAGCCGTGGAAGACTTTTCACGACGTCCATGGCATTGGTGAACATTCGAGTGTTCGGTCCGCGGGTTTCCGCGACCACCGGATTGTCAAGGTAGGCCATGTAGAAGACATGGGTGACTTCACCGAGGCCACTGAGACCGGCTTGACAACTCGCTGGATCCAGGAGGTCGACCGATACGAAGCGTGCCTGCGATTCAAAATAAGGTGGCTTGCGCGAGACGGCGATGACGTCCCACTCCTCAAGCCCGTCCAGATGCGTAATCAAGGCTCGACCGGCGACACCTGTCGCACCGATTACCAGGGCGGTCTTTTTATCCGACATAGGTTCGGCTCCCCTTCCGAGGGACAGAGAGGCGCACGCAGGGAGCGCGCTTGCATGACATCTGGCTGCGAAGCGCCCTGGGGGCGTCGAAAGGTGTCGGTTGCGAGTTTGGGATTCGTCGAGCACGCCTGAGCGTGATCATATCTGTCCCTCCCAGAAGGCTGCCTGCTGAGCACGCAAGCGCCGATTTTGTCAGCAACATAGTCGATCAAGCGACTGGCGGAAGAGCGACCGCAGCGACATACTGGTGCTGCAAACGCAACAATCGGTGTCACGTAGTGATTGGTGAAGACGACCTGCGGGTGTTCGCAGCTGTGGTTGAGCACGGCGGCTTCGCCTCTACAGCGCGCACACTCGGCACGACGCGCTCGGCGGTGCTGCGGCGCATTGAACGCCTTGAGCGACGGCTTGGGGTGCGTCTGTTCGACCGGACTACGCGGCAGATCAGTCGCACCGACGCGGGCGACGTGCTCTACCGACGCGCAGTGCACATCCTTGCCGAGATCTCAGAAGCCGAACTGGTCGTTAGCGAGTTCAGCGCTGAGCCGCAAGGCGTTTTGAGGGTTACGTGCCCAATCATGATTGGACACCAGAAGCTGATTCCGCTGCTTCCTGAATTTCTAATGAACCATAAACTAGTGAAGATCCAGCTCAGCCTCTCCGACGACGTGATCGACCAGTCACTAACCCACCATGATGTTGCGCTGCGGTGGGGCGAGCAAGAAGACTCGACACTTGTTGTCACCCGGCTGGGCGAAAGTCATCAAGTCGTCTGCGCGGCGCCCTCCTACCTCGAACGGCACGGCACGCCAAGCACCCCGGAAGACCTCTTCAACCACAATTGTCTGATGATGAACCGGCTGGGCCTCGACTACAATGAATGGA
This sequence comes from Methylobacterium soli, assembly GCF_008806385.1. GTDB lineage: Bacteria > Pseudomonadota > Alphaproteobacteria > Rhizobiales > Beijerinckiaceae > Methylobacterium > Methylobacterium soli. The sequence continues at coordinate 127,061 of NZ_VZZK01000009.1, read as the reverse complement.
CATTCCGCTACAGTGAAGGGAACAGATCAATACGCACAACCGGCAACTTCGTCGTTAACGGAGGGAGTGGCCACTACGAGGCACTCATCTCGGGTCTCGGTATCGGTCGAATTACGGATCTGCGAGGTCGCGAGGATATTGCGTCTGGGCGGCTGAGACGGATTCTGCAAGACTTCGAGCCGTTGGCGGCAACGCCAATCTATGCTGCCCATAAAAGCAGTCGCCTCATTCCACCCAAGGTGCGCGCCTTCGTCACCTATTTGCAGAGGAGAATGAGGCACTAGGTGGCCAAGACCTGCCGCTTGGCAGCCCCTGAGAGGGTCTGCTTGCGCCCCCTTGGGCCTTCGGCTGTTCCTCGGTCGACCCGAACCTCTGACCCGTAGCGGACTTGGGGAGCAGGTATTAGGCGCCCGGCCTCTACAACCGGTTGACCGGGAGATCGGCTTGACGCATACCTCCTCATGCAAAGATGTATCGGCCCCGGCGCAACTGCTCCGGGGCCGTCGTCGTTTGGGGTGCCCTCCTGATCGACGCACGAGTTGGTGCGGCGCGCGGATCGCGCGGAGAACAAGGCCTCGCAGTATCGTCGGAAGCCCAGGACGCCCTTTCGCTCGCGCGTCAACGGCCATGGGCCGCCGCGCAGCGCTGTAGCTCCGACCCGCACCACCCTTCGACGCCGGGCGCTCAGCGTTTCCGGCCCCCTCACCTGTCCGCGAACTCGCTCAACAGCTTAGGCGTTGAGGTGGCAGACGCGCGGCGGCTTCCATGACATGATCGGCACCCGATGAGCGCTCACATGATCGCCACCGAGATGCGGGCCGAGTTGCGCCAGTACCGGCGCCGCACCCGCTATGGCGACCAGGCCGAATGCCTCGAGGCCAAGGACAGCCACTGCGCGAAGATGGATCGGCTCATCGCCGATCTCGTGCGCGCGATCGGCACCCCAGCCCTGCTCTCGATGATGCCGGGCAATCGGACGCTTGGACGCCGCTCCGTCCAGGTGGTGATACGGGATCGAGCACCGAAGCGCGTCGCGGCGCGGGCATAGCGACAGCGGACTGGCAGTGCGGCTCGGGGGAATGAGCCGGCGCTGCGCAGCCCGATGGCCGTTCGGCCTGACAGGGGAAATGGCCGGAGCGACAAGGCATCATCGCCGATCATCGCCAACGACCGGTTAACGACGGGCCGGACCAATCATCGCGCGAAGCCCGGCCCGCCGGCCGCCCAGCCTCCTCCAGGAGGCTGGAGCAGCGCACCAGCCCAACGCCGACTGCCGAGTCGGGCAAGCGTCTCGGACTACTCAGTTGGGACCGCGCAATCAGATCCGGGCCGCGGCGGCGCCGGAGCCCTCGTCCGGACGGTAGCGAACCCGTTCCTTGGCGGTACGAACGGGGGAGCATCAGACCCACTGGGATCAAGGCCGAGGCTGCCCGACGGGGTCGCCTCGGCCTCCCATCAGAGAATTCGGACGGCTCGCCGCCGGCCACACGCCGATCTGGTTCATCCCTCAGCGGAAACGCCCCGGATTCGCGCGCCGCTCAGCAGCCAAGTGGTCGTCGACTCTGTCGCCGGCGGACCGATCGCGGAACTGCACAAGCTCCGCAGCCTGCGCCGCGAGCTCTCCGTCCGAGCGGCTGGGCTCTACGCGGCTCGATACCGATCCGACGTGGCCGCGGCGCTGCCAGAACACCTCTTGGTGGAATGAGGCGGCCTCGGACACGCGCGGCACGAAGCGGGATTTCCCGACCATCGCCCGGCTCGTCGCGCGGCAGGCTGCGATCATCATCTACGACGAGACCGACCTCGACATACTCGGCGTGCCGAAGACGTGGATGGTGTTCAACGGCATCGGCACCGCAGTCGTCCCGCTCACAACGCAGAAGCCGATCAGCTCCGTATGTGCTCTGAACGGCCGGCTCTACATCACCATGAGCGCCGCCCTGACCTCTACGGGTATGGTGGTGATCGAGTTCGCACAGGACATGATCGGGCGCTACACCACGAGCGGTCGAACCGCGCGGGGGAACGTCGCCAGCCGCAATGTAACCGCCGCCGATGTGGTCATTTCAACACCTGGCCTCGTCTCGATCGACGTCAACCATGTCCACGCGCGCGTTCTTCCCGGCGCCCCGCTCGATGCTGTGGGCCTCGCCATCCCCACGGTGGCAGTGGCGACGGCGGGCGGCGTCTCGGTAATTCACCCGACAGGGGCGGTGGCGAACATCACGCGGGCCACGAACGGCTACGAGCGCGTGATGATCCTTGCGGACGGGCGCATCATCGGTAGCCAAGGGGCCAGCAATATCATCGACATCGGCCCGCTGCCGTATGCCGCCAGTGCCACAAATACCGCTTGGCGCACGTCGAACCTGTTCGACGGAGCGGCGCCTTCAATCCTTCCGGGGACCTCCAACAAGGTTCTCGCGCCCGGCGCCATTGGCAAATCGGCTGGCCTGACCTTCCTCGCGGAGGACACCGGCACCCCTGCCAACGGCATGGTGGCTTATGCCACGAAGGACTACGCGACCGGCTGGCAGGCTGGCGACATCAGGCTTGCCGCTCTCGGTGAGGCGACGACGGGCAATGTCGTGGGGGCGACACCGCTCAACCTCGACGGCACGAGTGCGGCGGGATGGACGCTAGCCGGCACGAACACGATCGCGTCGGTCGGCGGCGAGATCGAGGTGACGTATCAGGACAACGCCAGCGGAGCGTTATACACCGTCACGGGTCTGACGGCGGGCCAGACCTACGCCTTCCGTGGCAAATACCGGAAGGGCACGGCCAACGGCTCGGCCCGCTTGCGGGTGCGGGATGGCACTACGGTGCTCATCAGCGCCGACAACGCGACGACGACCGCAGTTGAGTTGGCCGGGCAGGTGACACCCACCGGCACCACGCTGATCGTGGAGTTGCTGTTCACGGGCACCACACCGGCTGCTGGGCAGACGATCTATGCCGATGACCTTCGGCTTGATGTCGCTGTCCCCGACCGCTCCTACAAGGCCAAGCCCCTCACCGTCGTCGGCACGCTCTCCCGCACGGCCGTTGCGACGGGTGCGGACCTGACGGCGGTCGGCGGGTTCTCGGGCACCAATTATCTGGAACAGCCCTACTCGGCCGACCTGGATTTCGGCACGGGCGATTTCATGGTCGCTGCGTGGAGCAAGGGGCTCACGACGGGGAATATCCTGTGGCGTCAAGATCCCGGCGGTGCGGGCGCGCAGTACGGGATTGATGTTGGCGGCAGCGTTGCTCGCTTCGTCTGTGGAGCCGCGACGGTTTCCGGTGTCGGTATCGCGGATGGGGGTTGGCATCTCGTCGTCGGCACTAGGCGCAGCGGGGTGGCTGAGCTTTGGGTGGACGGTGTTCGCGTTGGAATTGGCGCCGACACCACGAACCTATCGCAAGCGACGGCCCCGCTTCGCCTAGGGGTGCGCCCCAACGGGCTCGCCCCGGCGAGCGCGGGCTCACAGATCGCCTTGGCCCGCGTCTCGGCCTACGCTTCGACCCCGGCACAGATCGCCAAGATGTACCGCGACGAGGCTCCGCTCTTTCAGGACGGCGCCAAGTGCTTCCTCGGCGGCTCATCGAACGCCGTCGCGGACCTCGACGTGGACGCCGCCACGGGCATCCTGGCGGTCGCCACGGGCAACGGCGTGAGCGAGTTCCAGGGCTTGCGCCGGGTGAACTACCTCTCGATGGCAAACGTCGCGCCCCTGACGAACGACGCCATGAAGTCGGTGTCGGTCCAGGGCGGCCGGCGACTGCTGATCGGCGGGGCGCAGGCGGTCGCGCACAACGACGCCAGCGACCTGATGGCGATGCTGAACCGCTACCCGCCGGCTCCGGCCCCGGCGGCGGCTACGGCCGCCGAGGTCCGGATCGGGACCGACACCACCAAGCCGGTCACGGCGGCGGCGCTCACCGGCTCGGCCGCGTTCCAAACCCTGACGGACGCCGCGACGATCGCGTGGCCGATGGACCAAGGCTACAACGCGAAGGTGACGCTCGGAGGCGCCCGCACGCTCGGGGTGCCGACCGGGATGAGCGCGGGGATCGTCTACGTCCTCCGCGCGGCGCAGGACGCGACCGGCTCCCGCACGCTCGCCCACGCCTCTTGCTTCAACTTCGGCGCGGCCGGCGCACCCATGCTGACCGGGACGGCGAGCAAGGAAGACGTGTTCTCGTTCCTCTGTGTCGATGCTACGCCGGGCGCGCCGAAATTCGACTTCATAGGGATCGGAAAGGGATACTGACATGCACCCCTTTCCGAGCGGGATGCTGGCGCAGGCCGGGGGATCTATCCTCCGGCCGCAGGACGTGTTCGCGGCAAGCGTATACACCGGGACCGGCTCAGACTTTCCCGTCGCGAACGGGGTCGACCTTGCCAGCCGGGGCGGTCTGATCTGGGAGAAATCCCGGAATAACGCCTATGAGCACATCCTTGTCGACTCGGTTCGGGGGAACAGCAAGTTTCTCCGAAGCAACTCCACGGCTGCCGAAGGGTCAGGGGGCGGCTACACGTTCGGGGCGTCCGGCTACACGTCCCCGGCCGTCAATTCCGGGGCCGGCGTCACGATGTCGGGGCTGGCCTTCGCCCGCCGGCCCGGGTTCTTCGACATCGTTACATGGATCGGCGACGGCGTAGCGGGGAGGCAGATCCCGCACGGGCTTGGGGTGGCCGTCGGGATGGTCTCCGTCAAGCGCCTGGATACAACGAGCAACTGGACAACGTGGCACCGTTCACTGGCTGTCGGCGCTACCGTTTTTCTCAATCAACCCACCGCTTCTGGGGTCTACGGCGGGTCCGAAATCATTACAGCGGACGGCTCTAGCTTCACTGTCGGAGCGGGTAGCAACAACAACGCCGCCGGGGGGCGGTACGTCGCCTATATCTGGGCTCACAATCCCGACCCTAGCGGTATCATCCAGTGCGGATCCTACGCGAGCAACGCCGAGACGGTAACACTGGGCTGGAAGCCGCAACTCGTTCTCCGCAAGCGAGCAAACGTCAGCGAAAACTGGGATATGTTTGACGCTGCGCGCGGTTTTGCCTTCACGCTCCAGCCGAATACGCCAAATGGTGAGGTTGCCGCCACTTCCATGAACGGGCCTGTCGTCCCCACGTCGACCGGCTTCACCAGCAGCGGGGGCGGCGGCGGTCCCTACCTCTGGCTCGCCATCCGAGAACCCTATTAAGGAGCAGTCATGCCCGCCATCATCAAGGACGGCGAGCCCGTCGAGCTATTCGCGGGCGCGCCGTTCACGGGCCCGGATGGCACGAGCTACCCGGCCAACTGGCTCGACCTCTCCAACGACGAGGACCGGGCCGCGCACGGCGTCCTCGACATCGTCGAGCCACCGCCGGCGCCCGAGGGCAAGGTGGTGCGGATCACCGGGCTTGCGGTGCTCGACGATCTGCCGACCCGGACCTTCGTGCTCGACGACGAGCCGGTGACGCCGCTGGCCGACCTCAAGGCGGCCAAACTCGCGGCCCTGGCGAATGTCCGCTGGCAGCACGAGGTCGGCGGCACATCGCTTGCCGGCGCCCCGCTCGCATCGGACGAGAAGACGATCCTGTACCTCACGGCGGCCCAGGCCAGCGCGAAGGACGACCCCGGGTTTTCCATCCGCTGGAAGGCCGGCCCGGGGCAGTTCGTAACCTTCGACGCCCTGGCGATCGACTTCGCCGCGATGACGGCCCGCGCTCATGTGCAGGCCTGCTTCGACCGCGAGGAGGCCCTGACGACAGAGATCCTGGGCGCTGCCGATCGGGGCGCCCTCGAGGCCGTCGACATCGCGGCCGGTTGGCCGGGATAGCCCTGGCCGTTCGGCTCCGCTCCTAAGCCTGCGCGCCGCCTCCGGGCGGCCTTTTCATGTCCGGAGACCACCATGCTCCTGCAGCGCTTCGCGCTGCGGGCTGTCCTCGCTTGCCTTGTGCTCGCGATCGCGCCCGCCTGCGCCGACCAGATCGGCCGCGCCTCGTTCTACGGCCACGAGAGCGGATCCCGTCGCGCCGACGGAAAGCCCTTCGTGCCCGAGCAACTCGGGGCTGCGCACTGGACGCTGCCACTCGGCACCCGGGTCCGTGTCACCGACCTCGCCACAGGCCGGAGCGTCGCGGTCCCGATCAACGACCGCGGCCCGCATCCGCGCCTGCACCGCCTGATCGACCTGTCGCTCGGCGCCGCCCGGGCGCTCGGCATCACGCGCCGCGGCGTCGTGACGGTGCGCACGACCGTCATCGGCTGAGGCCAGCCCCTCCCCTCCTCCAGGATCATCATCATGAACCTGCTTCCCGACGCGGGCGCCTTCGCGCGCCTGCGAGCGGCCGTTGCTGCGCGCCTCCAGGCCGCCGCGGCCTTCCGCCTGAGCCTCTACTCGAACTGGCTCACGATCATCCGCCACGCCTGGAGCATCCGCTTCATGGCGCTCTCGATCGCGTTCTCGGCGCTTGAGGTGGCCTTCCCGTACCTCGACAGCGTGATCCCGGTCTCGCGCGGCACCTTCGGCCTGCTCTCGGCCCTGTGCACCGCCGCCGCCGCGATCTCCCGCCTCGTCGCCCAAAGGAAACTGCCGGAGGGCGGAGAATGAGCCGCCTCGTCAAGCGCTCGCTCATGGGCGGGCTCGTCGCGACCGCGCTCGGTGTCGCCGCCATCAACCACGTCGGCCAGGAGGAAGGTCTCAGGCTCAAGTCCTACAAGGACACCGTAGGCGTGAGCACGGCCTGTTACGGCGAGACCAAGAACATCAAGATGGGCATGGTCTTCACCAAGGCCCAATGCGACGAGATGCTGTTGAAGCGCATCGACGAGTTCGCGAACAAGGTCGAGCACTGCGTCAAGGCGCCGATGAGCGACAAGACGGAGATCGCCTTCGTCTCCTTCACCTACAACATCGGGCAGGCGGGCTTCTGTTCCTCCTCGACCGTCCGGCTCTACAACGCCGGCCGCAAGGTCGAGGCCTGCCGGGCCATGATGCTCTGGACGAAGCAGAAGGAGCTCGTCGGCCGCTGACATCCCCGCGCGACCGGAAGACCGGCGCACCTGAGGCCTTGGGGGCCGACATCATGACCGCACAGCTCACGCAGCAGCAGCAGATGCAGCAGCTGCCCACATCCGACTCGCGCCTCTCCGCGCTCGAAACCCGCGTCGAGGGCATCGTCGGCACGCTGCAGAGCGTGGCGTCCGCAGTCACTGGCCTCAGCGACAAGCTGGATCGGCGCGGCCAGACGCCCTGGGCGGTGATCTGGTCGGCCGTCGGCGTCGGCATGACCGTGCTCACCGTTGTTGGCGGGTTGGCCTTCTGGCCGGTCACGACCGGAATGTCGGACCTGAAGGCCGCCCTGCTCATGATGCAGGAGCGCGCCGACAAACGCGTCGAGGCGCTCGCGAAGACCCAAGTCACTCGTGACGAACACGAGGTGCACTGGCGCATGGAGGAGCGGCTCTACGACTTCCAGCGCGACCGCATCAGCCGGGTCGAGGGCCGCATCGAGAAGCGGCTCGACCGGCTGGAGGCGGACAAGTTCAAGACGCGCGACTGATCCACAGCCTGTCTACACCTTGTCCATATGCGCCCTGGAGCTTCGGTTCCAGGGCGCATTCTGCGTTTCGGTGGTCCAGGTCTGATCTTGACCCCCACTCTCAAGGGCAGTTTGCGACCCGACTTGGTTGCCTTCTATCCACACACAAGCACAACCTGTCGGCTTAGTTAGTACTAGCTCTAAGTAACTAAACAGTTTTAGTTTGCGGGTTTTAAGTAAGAATAACATCTATACAGGACGTTAAAAGAGATTTAACCAGTACGACGACCGCAAAGGCGGCAAATTTCAGCGCTGCTGACAATCATGAGAGGCAAACCTCGCCTAAGTGGCGAGCGATGCGCACTCTCCGTGAAAAGCGCGGGTTTTACTGGGAGATTATCATGGTTGCGCTCGTCAAGCACGATCTCGAGTTCATTCTCAAGCAGATCGAGATCGCGGAAGCTCATGCCGCAGGGGGAGACCTTGCCAAGCTGGTTGCCGGATATAACGGTAATGACGGGCTGACGCAGGCGCACCTGCTCCCTTACGGCCTTCGCACAGTTGACGGCAGCTACAACAACTTGCTTCCGGGACGTGAAAACTGGGGCGCTTCGGACCAGTCGTTCCCAGGATTGTTCACGCCGACCTACATCAATGAAGCGGATGGCGATCGCTATGATTTCAATCCGGCACCTAACGCCGAGACCTGGTACACCAACAACAATTACGCCTACGCCGGTACGCGCTCCGGCTCGCAGCCAGGGCCCGGCAGCGGCACCGTTATCGACGCCGATCCGCGCATCATCTCCAACCTAGTGGTCGACCAGACGCTAGATAATCCGGCTGCCATCGCCGCGGCGCTGACGCACGCTGGGATGTCGGGGCAGCCCCTGATGACGGCGCTTAGCGAGATTGCTAACGCGCACACTGTTCTCAAAGCCATCCCTGCCCCTTCCGCTGGTCAACAGCCCTCGGCCGCTTACACGCTGGCCGAGGCCGCCCTTGATGCGAAGCTTGCGCAGTACGGCGTCGAGATGGACGGCAACTCCGTCTTCCTGCCGAACGTTTCGCCGGATGAAGGGCTCTCCTCGCCGTTCAATGGCTGGATGACGATCTTCGGCCAGTTCTTCGATCATGGCCTCGATCTTGTCGCCAAGGGCGGCAATGGCACCGTCTACGTGCCGCTGTCGCCGGACGATCCGATGTACAGCACGGCTCCGGGCGCGCAGAACTACATCCCGCTGACCCGCGTCACCGTCAATGCCGGTGCGGACGGCATTCTCGGTACCGCGGATGATGGCGCGGGACCCAAGAACCTCACCACGCCTTGGGTCGACCAGAACCAGACCTACGCCTCGACTGCGTCGAAGCAGGTCTTCATGCGCGAGTATGTTCCGGGTCCCGACGGCAAGCCGATCGCGTCTGGTCACCTGCTGGAGGGCAGCAACGGCGGCCTCGCCACTTGGGCCGACATCAAGGCGCAGGCAAAAACCGTCCTCGGCATCGAGCTCACCGACCTCAATGTCGGCAACATCCCACTGATCGCAGCGGATCAATACGGTAACTTCATCCCCGGCCCGAATGGCTATCCGCAGCTGGTCGTGGGCATGGGCCCGGACGGCAAGCTCGGCACTGCCGACGACGTGCTGCGCGAAGGTAACCCTGCTGCTCCGGTCAGCGCTCAAGGTGTAGTCCTGACCGGCCACGCCTTCCTCGACGACATCGCCCACGCGGCTGTGCCGATCACGGCAACGGTGGACGGCGTCGTCGTGCTGCAGGCTGATACCGACACAGCACTCGGCTACGCCAATGCCGACGGCACGCCCGGTCCCCAGGGCCAGCGGGGGCCCTCTGCCTATGACAATGAGCTGCTCGACCGCCACTTCGTCGCCGGCGACGGACGTGCCAACGAGAACATCGCGCTAACCGCGGTGCACCAGGTGTTCCACTCGGAGCACAACCGCGTCGTCGAGATGACCAAGAATATTGCCTTGACGTCTGGCGACCTGAACTTCCTCAACGAGTGGCTGCTCGTCGATGTCACCGCCATTCCGACGACCGAGGCCGGCAAGGCCGCGCTGGTGTGGGACGGCGAGCGTCTGTTCCAAGCGGGGCGCTTCACGAACGAGATGGAGTACCAGCACCTCGTCTTCGAGGAGTTCGGCCGCATGATGCAGCCGGACATCGATGCCTTCGTGTTCGAGCCCTCGGCGGATATTAACCCGAGCATCGCCGCTGAGTTCGCGCACGTGGTCTACCGCTTCGGCCACTCGATGCTGCGCCAGGACATCGCGATCATCGAGATGGGCCCAGACGGCAAGCCTGTCCAGAGCGACGTGAAACTGTTTGATGGCTTCCTCAACCCGGTCATGTACGACTCGCTTGGCGATGCCGAAGCCGCGTCGGGCGCCATCATCCGCGGCATGAGCCGCCAGACCGGCAGCGAGATCGACGAGTTCGTCACCGATGTGCTGCGCAACCAGCTGCTCGGCATCCCGCTCGACCTTGCCACGATCAACTTGGCCCGTGGCCGCGACGTCGGCACGCCGGCGCTGAATATCGGGCGCCAGACATTTTTCGAGGAGACCGGCGATACGCTGCTCAAGCCCTACGAGAGCTGGGCCGATTACGCACTCAACCTTAAAAATCCGGCGTCGATCATCAACTTCATCGCCGCTTACGGTACTCATGACACGCTGAAGAACACGCAGGATGAACCGAAGACGGTCGAGCAACTGCGCGAAGCAGCTACCAAGCTCGTGTTGGGCGGCGCTGGCGCCCCTGCGGATCGCCTCGACTTCCTCAATGCCACCGGTAATTACGCCAATGACCCTAAGCTCGGTGGCCTCAACACCGTCGACTTCTGGATCGGCGGTTTGGCCGAAAAGAAGATGGCGTTCGGCGGCATGCTGGGCTCCACCTTCGCCTTCGTCTTCCAGATGACAATGGAGAACCTGCAGGATGCCGACCGATTCTACTACCTGTCGCGCACCCAGGGCCTCAACCTGCTCAACGAGCTGGAGAACAACACCTTCGCCGAACTCGTGATGCGCAACACCGACCTCGGTGATGAACACTCGACCGCGCTGCCGGGCAATCTCTTCTCGGCGTTCCAGATGCCGACGCTGGAAATGGATCCGAGCAAGCAACTCGGCGACGACCCGCTTCAAGACAACCCGTTCCTGCCCTTCGCCAACTTGGTCGAGCGGCGCGACGCAGCAGGCAACCTCATCGCCGCGACTGATAAGACCACGGTTGCAGCTTACATTCGTGTCAACAGCAACGAGCACTTCACCATCGGCGGCACCGAGGGCAACGATACCATCGTGTCGGGCGGCGGCGACGACGCCATTTGGGGTAAGGGAGGTGACGACACGATCGAGGCCGGCTACGGCGTCGACAAGGTGTTCGGCGGCGAAGGTGACGACATCATCACCAATGCCGGCACCGACATCGGCGAGGCCGACTTCCTGCACGGCAACGAAGGCAACGACGTCATCCATGGAGGCTCGGGTCTGTCGCTGCTGTTCGGCAACCAAGGCAATGACTTCATCGTCACCGGCCCCGACGGCAAGGAGGCTTTCGCCGGCACGGGTGACGACTTCGTCCTCGGCGGCACCGGCGGTGACGTCCTCCTTGGCAACGAGGGCAACGACTGGCTCGAAGGTGGTGACCGATTCGACACGCTAGCCGGCGAGAACTCCGAGTTGTTCTTCAACTCCTCGATCATCGGACACGACGTCCTGCTCGGAGGCGGTGGCGACACGGACTACGATGGTGAGTCCGGCGACGACATCATGTCCCAGAATAGCGAGGGCATCCAGCGCTCGAATGGTATGGCTGGCTTCGACTGGGGCATCCACAAGGGCGACAGCCAGGCCGCCAATTCCGACCTGGGCATTCCGATCTTCGAGACCCAGGAGGCCTTCATCCTGCGCGATCGCTTCGACCTCGTCGAAGGGCTCTCGGGCTGGAACAAGAATGACACGCTGACCGGTCGGAGCGTCGCGGTGAACACCCGCGCTGAAGCCGAAGGCACGGCTGCTATTCCCAACGATGGCTCTGCGCTGGACACATACTCCAACGCACTTCTGGAGACGAACGTCGATCTGATTACCGGGCTGCGCGCTCTGGTGGCTCACGTCACCCGCACCAATCAGACCGGTAGGGACGGCGTCGTCGAATCGGTGGTTCTCGAGACCGCAGACGCTTCCGATATCCTGCTCGGTGGCGGAGGAAGCGACGTGATCAAGGGTCTCGCCGGCAACGATGTGATCGACGGCGACAAATGGCTCAATGTCCGCATCGCCATTCACACGAACAAGGACGGCACCGGTCCTGTAATTGGAACAGCCGACGGGATGAGCGGAAAGGTTTACGCGCCTGAGGATTATGTGAATGGCGAGATTCGGGCTGGAGCTGTCGCGCTTTACAACGGCAAGGGGCTCGACGCCTTGATGTTCAGCCGGACGCTCAATCCGGGTCAACTCAACATTGTCCGTGAGATCGTCGATGGCAACAAAGCTGGCGACGTCGACACGGCCGTCTATACCGATGTCGTCGCCAACTACACCTTCGGCACCAACTCCGACGGCAGCATCTTCGTTGACCACACGGGCTTCGTAGAAACTCAAGGAGCCGATGGCGGAGGTGAGGACGAAGCGGCTCCCAAGCCGCTGTCGGACGGCCGCGATACCGTTCGGGGCATCGAGAAGCTCCAGTTCACCGGCAGCGTTCTCAACGTTATCGAGGGCACTGCCGCGGGTGAGACGCTCAACGGCACCGCGCAGCACGACCTGATCGTCGGCAAGGCGGGCAATGACACGCTGAATGGCCTCGGCGGCAATGACATCCTGATCGGCGGAACTGGTAACGACGCGCTGAACGGCGGAGCCGGAAACGATATTTACGCCTTCGGGCTGGCCGACGGCCAGGACACGATCACCGACACCAGCGGCACCGATAGCGTCCAGATCCTCGCTGGAGGCGCTGATCTCTCGGGCCTGACCTTCGAGCGTGTGGCAACCGTCGGCACGAACGCCGACGACCTCAGGATCACGTTCGGAACGTCGCGGATCGACGTCTTATCGCATTATTCGGCGACAGCAGCGTCCCAGACCCCCGGGTCGGGAGCCGTCGAGACGATCTCCTTCAGTGGCGGCGCCAACATCCACGGATATGCGGTCGGAACCGACCCCTACAACATCAACGCCTCGCGCTCGCTCGATCTCAATGGCACCGATCAGAACGACGTTCTCGTCGCGGCTACACAGACGGGTACTTTGGAGACAAGACTGAACGGTGGTGCGGGCGACGACCTGCTGTTCGGCGCTGGCGGCACTGACCTGCTCGATGGCGGCGTCGGCGACGACCTCCTCGTCGGTGGCGCGGGCAACGACAGTCTTAGCGGCGGACTTGGCGCCGACGTCATGGTCGGCGGTACCGGCAATGACACCTACGTCGTTGATGACGCTGGCGATGTGGTAGTCGAGGCTGCGAATAGCGGAACCGACTCGGTGCAGACGACGCTTGCCGCCTACACACTCACTGCCAACGTCGAGAACCTGACCTATACCGGTGCCGCGGCCTTTACCGGCACGGGCAACGAACTCAACAACACCATCACCGGCGGCACAGGCAACGACACCCTGTCGGGTGGACTCGGCAACGACACTCTAGACGGCGGCGCTGGTGCCGACTCCATGTCTGGCGGCGAGGGTAACGACACATACATCGTCGACAATGCCGGCGACACGGTCACCGAAGTGGCCGGTACAGTGGGTGGCACGGACACCGTGCGGTCCTCCATCAGCTTCACGCTCGGCGCCAACGTCGAGAACCTGACGCTGACCGGCAACGCTGCCATCAACGGCACGGGCAATGAGGTGGCCAACGTCATCACCGGCAATGGCGGAGCCAATCAGCTCTTCGGCGGTGGCGGCAACGACACCATCGATGGCGGTGACGGCAGCGATCTGATCGACGGCGGCACAGGCAACGATATCCTGAGCGGCGGGACGGGCAACGACACCGACACCATCATCGGCGGGGCCGGCAACGACTCCATCGATGTGGGAAACGGCAATGACATCATCCGCTACACCGAGGCTGGCTTCGGCAACGACGTGATCAACAGCTTCGACTCTGTAGGCGGAAACATCGCCTCACAGGACCTGATAGACCTGAGCGCACTTGGCATCACCGCTGCGAACTTCGCTAGCCGGGTCACGATCGCCGACATCGAGGACGGCACAATCGACGATACGCTGATCACGGTCTACGACGCCGCTGGGATTACCGGTGGGGCTGTGCTTGGTACCATTCGTCTCGAGGAGGTTGAAGCAACTGGCGTCAATGGCGTTACGTCTGCCGACTTCATCCTAGCGACGACGCCCGCGAATACGATCAATGGCACGAATGCCGGGCAGGTGCTGAACGGGACGGCCAATGCCGACACAATCAACGGGCTGGGTGGCAACGACACGCTGAACGGCCTTGGCGGCAACGACGTCATCAACGGCGGCGAGGGCACGGACACGCTGAACGGCGGTGATGGCAACGACTCACTCGTTGGCGGCACCGGCTCAGATAACGGGGCCTATGCCGACAACTTCAACAGCAGTGTGACCAACTCGACCGGCTCCGTTGCCTGGACCACCACTTGGTCTGAAAGTGGCGACAGCGGCGGCGCGACGGCTGGCCAAATTCGTATCGACGCGAACGGCAGTAACGCACTGCAGTTCATCGGCGGAACGGGGACCGGCTTTGACGGTGCACAGCTCCAGCGTACGGTGGATCTGTCCGGCGTGACCGCGGCTACCTTGACCTACTCGGTGCAGGAGGCGGGGCTGGATACCGGTGCGGACAACGATACGGTTGCGGTCTGGTTCTCGCGCGACGGTATCGACTTCGTTCAGGTCGACCTCATCAACAGTGCGACCAACACTGCCAACCGGTCGATTGACCTGACGCAGTTCGGCACCGGTCCTATGACCGAGAACGCAGCCATCCGCTTCGTGGCTTCTAGCCTTGAGGCGCAGGATACCGTGACGATCGACAATCTGGCGATCAACGTCACGAAACCTGGTCTCAATGTCGGCGTAGACACCATCAACGGCGACAATGGCGACGACACTATCATCTGGAACGCCAATGCTTCAGGCGCCACCGATGGCCGAGATGTAGTCAATGGCGGGACCGAAGGCACGGCGGGCGATACGTTCGTGATCAACGGTAATGCTTCTGCCGAGACTTACGGCATTTATACGAGGGCAGCGGCAACCGCCGCTGGCATCACCGGCTTGAACGCGAACACCGAGATCGTGGTCACCCGCAACGGAAGCGGCAACGCCGCGATCATCGCGGAATTGACGGAGATCGAAGAAATCCGGCTCAACGGTTTCGATCCTGCCGGAACATCCGGAGGTGCTGGCAACGACACCTTCCAGATTTTCGGCGACTTCTCGACCACCAGCCTGCGACTCAACACCATCACCATTGATGGTGACGGAGGCGACGACACGGTCGACATCTCGGCGCTGACCTCAGCTCACCGCATCGTGTTCCGCTCCAACGGCGGCAATGACACGATCGTCGGTACGATACGCCCGCAGGACGTGATCGAACTTCCCGAGGGTGCGACACCCGAGGACTATGTGATCACGACCACTGCCGGTGTGACGACCATGAAGAAGGATGGTCACACTATAACCTTCACCTGTGAGGACGATCGCCTGCCGAACTTCGGCCATGGGGATGATGATGATCATCCGGAAGACGACGCCGGCACGGACCCTGGCACCGGCCCTGGCACGGACCCTGGCACGGACCCCGGCACCGACCCTGGCACCGGCCCTGGCACGGACCCTGGCACCGACCCTGGCACGGACCCCGGCACCGGCCCTGGCACGGACCCTGGCACGGACCCTGGCACCGACCCTGGCACGGACCCCGGCACCGGCCCTGGCACGGACCCTGGCACCGACCCTGGCACGGACCCCGGCACCGGCCCTGGCACGGACCCTGGCACTGGCGGAGGGGGTGGCGCTGGCGCCAGCGAACCAGAGAACCGGATGTTCTTCGGAACCGTCACCCACGACGTGCACAGTGCAGCCGGGGAGGTCTACGCCCTCTACGACGCGGTGTTCGACCGGTCCTCGGATGCAACTGGGCAGCAGGCCTGGACGGCCGCGCACAGCAACGGCCTTTCGCTGCACGATCTCGCCGCCGCCCTGCTTCAGTCCCAGGAAGGCCAGTCACATCTGGGGGCGTCCGACAACTTCACCTTCGTGCAGAACCTCTACGAGACCGCTCTGCACCGCCAAGGTGAGATGGCCGGGGTGCAGAACTGGGTGAGCGCGCTCGATCAAGGCACCTCGCGTGCGGATGTGGTAACCGTCTTCGCCTTCTCGGCGGAGAACCTGGAGGGCCTGCAGCCTGCCTTCGAACAGGGCGTATTCACGCCGGATCTCGATGCAAGCAGTGTTGCACGGCTTTATTACGGTATGCTCGACCGCGCTCCGGACCAAGGGGGCCTTCAAGCCCTCACCGGCGCGGTTGAGAGCGGGGTGTCGCTGCAAGGCGTAGTACAGGGGGTCCTCAACTCGCCAGAATACGCGGCGAAGTTCGCGGACCTCAGCGACGCTGCTTTCATCGAGGCCCTCTACGACGGTGCTCTCGGCCGCGCACCCGATGCGGTCGGCGCGCAGTCCTGGCTCGCAGCCCTGACTCAGGGAACCTCACGAGCGGAGGTCGCGGTCGGCATCACCCAGAGCGCAGAGGCCCAGCAGCATCTGCTGCCGCAGATCGAGATGGGATGGCACCTCGTCTGAGGAGGCCTGCCACAAGACAACGGGGGCGGGCGTGCAAACCGCCCGCCCCTTGTCATGTCACCCCCCAGGTGCGCAGTAGCCTTCGGCTCGGTGAGTTTCGGCCCCGCTTGACCGGATCGTCGAACGACGGACCAGCGTCCCAAGAACCTTGCTAACGAACGATGGATGACAAGCGATGTGCAGCCGATCAGGTATCACGCTGATCGCGAGCGGTCAGGCGACTTACCGCAAATATCTCTCCGACTTGCTGAAATCGGAATGCGGCTTTGCCGAGGTAATCGAGCGGACGTCCTTTGACCAGGCACTAAAGGCCCTCGAGGATCGCTCCGATATAACGCTGGCGTCCTTGGACCTCTCCCCCCCGATCGCTCAGCACGAAGCGAACCTGCGCCATCTAAGAACGCGGTTCTGTCAGGTTCGCATCGCCGTCCTCGCCTCATCCGACGACCGCATCGACATCCTGGGCGCTCTGCAGGCCGGCGCCCACGCCTATATCCCGAAGAGCCTCGGTAAGCTTGAGCTACTCGAAGCCTTCCGAATGATCAGACAAGACGACATCTTCGTTCCGGTCAGTATGTCGATGCTCCCCCCCAAATCGGAGGCAAGCCGCACAAGCGTAGGCCCGGAGCTGAATAAGAGCTATGCGGAGCTGACGCGTCGGCAGAAAGACGTATTTATGCTTATAAAAAGCGGCATGCGGAATAAGGACATCGCGCGATCACTCAATCTTACCGAAAACACCGTCAAGGTCCACGCCTATGCGCTCTACCGCAAACTCGGTATCAGCAAGCGAAAAGAACTGATGGAATCAATGCTTGCATTAAAGCACTGACCCAGTGCAGTTTTTCGTATCATACCTAAGCATCACAATAGCTTGCCATAGCTCTTAGAAATAACACGCCCATATCCCGCAAAAACCAAATTCCCGCTTTGCATCGAGTGATGTTTTAGGCGAATTTTCGCCAGATACCCGCAATGTCGCATGACAAACAGCACTATAATCTTGAAGAAATAAGCTTCAGGCGAGATTTAGATAAACATACTTCGCGAATTTTTGCCTCAAGATACTGCTCGAATGAGCAGATCAGCTTCAGTTAGGCGCCGAAGCAGCGCGTCAATCTCTCGGCACAACACTGTGGTTGATCAGATCCGTACGTTTACTAACTCCTAACTTGCGGTAGAGATCATATGCGAGATTTTTCACCGTACCTTCAGTAAGGCGAAGCACTTCTGCAATCTCTCTGTTCGTCTCACCCCGTCTTATTGCATCGAATATATATTTCTCTCTTGACGTCAGCTCTGACTCTGCAACTTCTTGGGTTTGCTTTCTGCTCTCCTGAGCGACCCGGCACTGGTACTGCTGCTCATCAATCACAGTCGGCAGGAAAAATCCTCCACGCGATACAATCTCGAACGCGCGACTAATCTCCGCCTTACCAAATCTTCTCGGTATGTAACCATGAACTCCAGCGTTCAAAGCAGCAAATAGCTCATTTTTATAGTTAAAATCTCCAACAATCAAGATGCGGACCGCAGGGCATACAAGAGACACAATACGCAAATTCGAATTTAATTTGTTGCCAAATTCACCATGATTGAAAACTGCGAGCGAGATTTTTGGATTATTCCTGAGGATTTTAAGAGCATCACCCGGACAATCGCATTCGATGCATTCTGAGAAGCCGCATTCATTCGTCAGCAATTCAGAGAGTCCTGACCTATACAGCCCCTCGTCGGCAACGATCAGAGCAGCACTCGACTCAGTACATTTCCTCATTCCCCACCCCTTGGCGCCAACATCATCAGGAATTTTTACACTGTCTGAAATCGTTGTCGTTTAGTACAACTGGACGCTGCGTGCTGGAAGAGCCAGCCTTCAGCGTATGTCCGATACGTACGCTGCTCTGCCGTGCAGGCATCGTTCGTCAGACTGTTGCTAGGCTTGCCGCTTTCCACTGGGGCCGGAAGCCTCAACCCACGGCAGATTTTGACTTCTTCATAGTTATCCACAGTCGTGCACAGGCTCGTTCGAAATCGGCTCAAGGCGGATTGAACCGAGACTCGCCGCGCTGTTTGTTCTCCGTCTGTTCGCATGGTGGGGATTGCCGTGCACCTCTATCGAATCGGCGAGCTACACGCGGGCTCGGAAGCGGTCATCCACGTTCCGATCCTGGGGCAGTGCCTCTGCGCGGGCTTTCCCTCGCCCGCCGACGACTTTCTGGAAGGCGCGCTGGAGCTGCCGCGCTGGCTCGCGCCGAACCCGCCCGCCACCTTCGCCTGGAACATCTCCGGCGACAGCATGCGCGGCGCCGGCATCTTCGACCGGGATCTCGCCGTCGTTGATCGCAGCCTCAAGGCTGGGCACGGCAGCGTCGTGGTCGCGGCGATCGACGGCGAGATGTCGATCAAGCGCCTCGTCATCGACGGCAACGTCGCGCGCCTCGCCTTCGACAATCCGGACCTGCCAGCCTTCGCGGTCGAGGAGCTGACCGACGGCGAGATCTGGGGCGTGGTGCGCTTCTCGATCCGTTGGCACATCGCGCGCGGCGGCCTCGTGCGATGAGCCAGGCAGCTTCGTCAGTTGCGATGGGCGGCGTACATGCGCAGCACCCAGCGTATCGACGGCCGATCGGCCCAGCGCTGGAATGCTCTCTCCACCTCTGCCGGCATCACCAACTGCCGATAAAGCGGAAGATCGACCGGACGTGCCAGCGGCGCCAGCAGGCTCGCAGCCGTGATGTCCGTGCGCCCGAACTGATCTCCATCGAGGTAGGGGCCTTCGCTCACGATCGCGTCGATCCAATCGAGCTCGCGCTCGAGCGCTTGCTCCAGCTCGACCAATTTGGCCGGCCCGACCTTCATGCTGACGCTCATCGCTTGGCGGATCGCGGGCCACGCCGTCCGCGCGACCCTTGCCTGCCACGGCGGAACGCCGTGGAGGAGGATGTCGCGTACGCCCGCACGCGGATCGTGAAGCACGCCCGAATAGACGTAGCGTCGCACGAGCGGACCAGTGCGCTTCTCAAGCCGCCGCTCCACGAGTTCGGCATCGCTCTTCAAACCAGCCCAGCTCAGGATGGCTCCGCTGCCCTGAATGACCTCGCCGACGCGGACCACGAGGATCGGCAACGTGCTGGCCTTGGCCAGCCGACGAGCGAGGGGCAGGTGGAGGAGCGGCGCCCATGCCTGCTCGGTGTAGCGCAGCGCCGCATGATCGAGACCCCAACGCGCGCGTTCGCAGAAGTGCGAGGGCGCCAACACGATCAGACGCGGCGATGGCTCCAACGGGGCGTCAGGCATTTCGCATGACCCATCTCAAGGCTGTGGCTTGGCCGGAACAGATCTTAGATCCGTCCTGTGAACTCGCACTCTCCACAAGCGAAAGGCAAGCGCACCCAGGAAAGACGACACGCGCCATCGCGCTGATAGACGGCAATTCGTTCTACTGCTCCTGCGAGCGGGTGTTCGATCCGAAGCTCGCGGCCGTGCCGGTCATCGTGCTGTCCAACAACGATGGCTGCGCCATCGCCCGGACCGCCGAGGCGAAGGCGCTCGGGATCCGCATGGGCGAGCCCTATTTCAAGATCCGCGACCTGTGCCGGCGCCAGGGCGTGCGCGTGTTCTCCTCGAACTACACGCTCTACGGCGACATGTCGGCCCGCACCAACGCGGTATACCGGGACTTCTCACCGCGGGTGGAGATCTACTCGATCGACGAGAGCTTCCTCGACCTCTCGGACGTGCGCGAGCGCGAGCGGCTGGAGCTCGCCCGCGACCTGCGCGCGACGGTCCGGGCCTGGACTGGCATTCCGACCTGCGTCGGCATCGGCCCGACGAAGACGCTGGCCAAGCTCGCCAATCACATTGCCAAGAGCATCCCCGAGCTCGGCGGTGTCTGCGACCTGACGGACGAGGACGAGCGGGCCGCTTGGCTCTGCCGGGTCCATGTCGGCGAGGTCTGGGGCATCGGACGCGCCTCGCTTGCCAAGCTCGAGGCCATGGGCGTCGACACGGTGGCGGATCTGCGCGACCTCGACCCGCGCCCGGTGCGCAAGGCCATGACGGTGGTGGGCGAGCGCATCATCCACGAGCTGCGCGGCCTCGCCTGCCTGCCGCTGGAGCTCCTGCCGGCCCAGCGCAAAGGCTGCGCGGTCACCCGCTCGTTCTCCAAGCGCATCGAGGACCGGGCCACGCTGGAGCAGGCGGTCGCGGCGCACGCGACGCGGCTCGGCGAGAAGCTGCGGCGGGGAGGGCTCGGCACCAACCACGTCAGCGTCTTCTACCACACGAGCGAGCACGACCGCGGCGAGCCGATGCGCTCGGTCTCGACCACCGTGACGCTGCCTGAGGCCACGAACGACACGCTGGCGCTGATCAAGGCCGCACGCCTCGGCGTCGAGAAGACGTGGCGCGAGCCGGGCGAGCGGCCCTGGCGCTACAGCAAGGCCGGCGTGGTGACGACGGATCTGATGCTGCTGGAGGACAGCCCACGGGCGCTGATCGGGCAGCTCGACCGGGAGCACTCCGGCCCGCTCATGGCCGCGATCGACACCTGCAACGCCCGCTTCGGGCGCGGGACTGTCGTGCCCGCCCGCGCTGGCTTGGAGGAGAAGCGCGCTTGGAGCACGAAGTTCGAGATGCGGACCCCGCGCTACACGACCCAGCTCGCCGAACTGCCGACCGCCTTTGCTTAATCTGCACCGCGAGGGCTTGAGTTCGAGATCTTGCCGCTCCGGACGGGCGAGCCATATCTGCCCTCCGGCCACCTCGCCATGGCGCTCCTCGCCGGCATCTTCCTCGGCCTTGCGGTCGCGGCGGTGGCGCGGGATTGGTGGGGGTGATGCGCGGAGCAATTCAGCTTTCCCGTCTGCCTGATTGCGGAGCGCCGCAACCACGCCAGATAGAGCTGGCCAAGTTCCCCTGGGACCGCGGCTAGGCCCTGCTAGCGGAGCTGTCCCGCCTCGCTAGTGGGGCCGATCTTCATCCCGAACTTCCAGCCCGCCCGGTTAGCCGCGGCGGGCTGTTTTGGATCTGGTCGGGAGCCTTCGGCAACATCAAGCGGGGACTACTCGCACTTAACAGCGCGAGAATATGTCCCTACGCTGTAAGTGCGAACTGCTACAATTTTTTGCCAGGAAGAACGATGGCTGAGATCATTCGGGGCACTGCGGGATCAGATCTGTTTAACTTCGATGCGGACGACGATGAGCGACTGCTCGATGCCGGTGCCGGTGACGATGTTGTCAATCTTATTGGCGATGATGATGAGGACAGCGTCCTGAACGTCATCGCGGGTGGCGGCAACGACGCCCTAAACGTCACCTACGGTTCGGGCTTCTTCCTAGGCGGAGACGGCGACGATACCCTCGACCTGAGGAATGCGGATTATCAGTTCGACGGCGGTGCGGGCAACGACACCCTCAATATCGATGCGCCTCTGAGCGACTTCGTCGTACTCTCGGCCGGCAATGTGGCGACCATCTCCCGCGGCAGCTTCGACGAAGATGACGACGACGATGATGACGGCTCGCTTGAGCCGATTCGCGACGACGATGATGATGATGGCGGTTCGGTTGAACAGGCGAGCGACGACGATGATGACGATGACGTCGTCACGGAGGCCGTTGCCGATGACGACGATGCACCGGTCGGGACGGCCGGTGCTGGGGGCGACGATGATGATGACGACGATGCGAGCGACGTCGGGAATATCCACGTAGAGACTCATTCCGTTGAGACCTACGTATTCGGTGATCTCGTCATTAAACAGGATGACGGGAATGCATTGATCGATGATCTGTTTTACCTAAGCCGATACAGCGACGTAGCTGAGGCCAATCTCGACCCTGAAGCTCACTACGCAGCCAATGGCCGGGCGGAGGGGCGTGATCCGAACGCCTTCTTCGATGTGAAGGGCTATCTCAACGCATATGCGGACGTGCGCGCTGCCGGCGCGGATCCTCTGTCCCACTATTTAGCCAATGGCGCGAAGGAGGGACGCGACCCGTCCGGCCGTTTCGACACAAAGGCGTATCTCGCCGAAAACCCTGATGTCGCGGCTGCCGGTGTCAATCCACTTGAGCATTACCTGCGATTTGGCGCTGCTGAGGGCCGGTCGGTGGTTGATGACGGCGTCTTCTTTGCCTGAGGCCCGCTGATAGGTAGCCGGACTTAAGCGACCGACTTTCCGCCGAATGTTGGCCCGCCCGGTTCGCCGCGGCGGGCTTTCTTGTGCTTGACTCAGTGCGGAATTTCGTAAGCAGAAGTGAGGTAGGACCCATTGCCTGAAAAATCCGGGCGGCTCGAACCAACGAGTTTGGGGGCAATGACGATGATCAAAACTTTTGCGGCCGGGATCTTTGGCTTCGCGATGTGTGCAAGCGCGACCGCTTTTGCTGGCGGCGCTGGAAACTACAGCGTTCAGGGCAGTAACGGCGAGCCCGGAACCGAATATACTGGGTCATTGACTATCGCGCAAACAAGCAAAGATACCTTTAAGCTCAACTGGAATATCGGTGGCGACAAGTACACGGGATACGCTGTCGGCGACGCCCGCATCTTGGCTGCTAGCTTCACCAGCGAAGGTTCGAGCGGTACGGCGCTCCTCGTTGACGACGATGCCGGCGGCTACAAGAGCATCTGGGCGTTCAACGGCGAGAAGCGGATGGGCTATGAGCTGATCAAGCCCAAGTAGCAGACCTCGTCAGCCCGCCCGGTTCGCCGGCGCGGGCTTTTTCGTGTCCGGTCTCACCTCTGCTTAACCGGGCCCTGCAACTCCAGCCAATTTACTGCTGCGAAAGCCTAGCTTTCCTTTGTGTCTGTCCCAGATCACATCTCGTTCCTGCGAAAATGTTCGCAATTGTCGGACTAGAAGCTGCAAATCAGAGCGATTTTTGGCGTGTATAATGCTGACGAATATTCCGTCCTTAGGCAGGCTGCATTCGACCTCGTAGCTTAACCCTGCCCCAATTTTCGCTCGACAGTCGGAGGAGTTCACATCGAGCCATGCCATAAGCCCGACTATTACTTCACCGCGAACCAAGCATGAATAGTTTCCTTTGGAAACACAATGTTGGGTAAGCGGCACCATTCTCGCTAGGGAAGCATTATTGTACGGATCTGCCTTCGAGAGATATCGCAAAATCTGTTGGAACGCCACATTTGCCTCAGCGAAGCGAAGTAACTTGACGTCATCGCGAGACATATAGCTACCTGCTTTAGGAAACGAACCGAGCCCGCTTGTTCGTGAAACTCACGGGATTAATGTCTCATTTTTATAAATCATGCAATGATCAGAATGCCTCGGTTGCGGGAGCCTCGCGTACGCGCGAAAATGACCCCAGGCGGTTTTCCAAAACCGCCGAAAAGCTGTTGTTCTTCAGTGCTTGGTTTTACGTCCTGGGAAGGGTCTAAGTCTTTGACATTGCGAGCAATGTCGGTGGACTCTGACTCCTCTAGTCCTGGTTCGAATCCAGGTCCCCCAGCCAAATGATCTTACAGCGCTTTTTCCTCTTCAGACTGAGAACACTTAGGCCTGGTCGGGCATCCGGTCGGGAATTTGCGTTCTCGTTTCAAGCTTCCTGATCGCCGCCAGTGCCGGATCGCGGTTCAGGTAGTGTTTGGTCCCGGTACTTGGTGGTGCGGGTTCCGGGTGAACCTAGAGGGCTCCTCCGTCCAGGCTTTGCAGATAGCTTCGTAGGGCACAAGTCGGCTACGCGCGGCCGGGCGGCCGAGATGCCCTCGTGATCGCGGTATCCCTCGGCTTCGGGCTGATCCCCATCGTGCAGCCGCAGTTCTTCCGGGCGCTGCCCGAGGTGCTTCAGCCCATCCTGAGGGATCCGATCCTGCTCACAGCCATCGCGGCGATCGTCCTCAACGCTCTGCTGGGGACAACGTCATCGCGGGCGGAGCCGGATGGATCAGGCGGAACCGCCATTGAGGGCGCGGTGGACGGCCGGAATCAAGCGGAATCCGACGGAAGCGACAGCGGGATCGGTTCGCCGGGATCGACGATCGCGGCCTCGAGCAGGTCCAGCCGATCCTGACCCCAGAACGGCTCTCCGCGATGGAAGTAGAATGGTGCGCCGAAGACCTGGCGTGCGATGGCCTCTTGCGTCAGGTCAGCCTCGCGCTCACGCAAGCCTCGTTCCTCCACGCGCAGCAGCAGGCGGTCGCCGTCGAGGCCATTGGCATCCGCGAGGCGCTGAATGGTGGCCGCGTCGCTGATGTCGAGTTCGTCTGCCCAAACCGCCTTCAGTCCGGCATGGACGAAGCCGGCGACGTCAGAGCCCTCGTCCAGGGCTGCCAGAAGGACGCGGTGGGCCACTGACGGGTTTGAGGGATAGAACTTCGGATGGAGCACGAGCGGGATCCCACGGATGCGGCGCCAGCGCTGCATCTCGACCAGGCGATAGGCCTGCCTTTGCGGAGGACGCTCCTTCACCGGCTTCCCGCCGCCCGGCGCGAAGACAGCGAGCAGGTCGACGGGCTTATACACGACTCGTGTGCCTGTCCGGTCGGTGAGAGAGCGGAAGGCGAGGCTTCCGACATAGGACCACAGCGAGAGAAAGCTGAAATAGTACTCGACGACGCGCGGGTCTGTGGTCATGGGCGGATGATCCGAGTGACGATGCTCGTCGAGCCGGGTGGGCGATCTTCCGGATCCCTGCGGCCTCTCGGCCCGGGGACGGATAACCGCAAGATTCCAGAGAACAAACCTACACTGAGGCTCCGGTCACGTCCAAGTGCGATACCGCGCAGCCAATAACAATCTTCCAACAGGCGAGAATCGGATCTAATATTTCATCGGACCTGCCTGAGGAATGATTATTGCTGTAGTTTAGAGGTTTCAGGCATGTTTAGTGGATCCGTTCGATCCAAAACCCTTGTATCGGATCTGCCAGACGATTCCTGGTGCCTGTGCGCGCGGCGGGCACAGCATCTGACTTGGGCTTTTTCGTGCAAGGCGCCTGGACTGGGTCTCGCGAGGTCAAAGACCACGATGGATTGCCCATCCTGGACCGTCGACCGCCCGTGGGGTGCGTCGCAGCCAATTCGGCCAGCCTCGATTTCGGCGCCGTCCGTCATCGCTGCCTACGCCTCGGAATCGCAGCGATGATGGCCGCCGCAATAGCTCCGGTCCGTGACCTTCGCCGGCAGCCCCACAGGCATCGATACCTGCGTCGAGCGCCGACAATTCGGTCGATCGCGGCACCTGAACATGTTCGGATTCCGCTCGCAGGCACGCGGTGCGTTCGCTCGGGAATTCTGAGGCGATCAGAATAGGCCTCAGAGGCCGGAGCGTGCTGACTTACGATATTCGGTAAACGGCGCCCGGATGGCTGTCCTTCAGGTGCGGACCGGCACCGGGAAACAGCTTCTCGCGCAGGGTCCCCTCCCGGTAGGCCGTCTTGAAGACACCGCGCGCCTGCAGTTCGGGCACGACCAGATCGACGAAGGCCTCCAGCGTCTCCGGCGCGACCGCACGGGTCAGGTTGAAGCCGTCGACATCCGCCGTTTCCGTCCAGTCGAGGAGTTCGTCGGCGACCTCCGAAGGCGAGCCGACGATGAAGGGCGCGCGTGCCCCGCGCGGACCGAACTCGGCGAAGTCCGCGAGGGCGAAGGGCCGCTCGCCGGGTGCGGTCAGGGACTCGACGAGGGATTGCATCGCGTTGGTCGCCTGGTAGGCCAGCGGCTCGTCGGGCTTGAGGCCGGCGAGGTCGATCCCCGTCCAGCCGGAGACCAGGGCGTACTGCCCCGGCGCGTCGAGGTAGCGGGCGTACTCGTCCCGCAGGTCGAGCGCCTCGGCGCGGGTCGGGGCGACGATCACCGTGGCGCCGAGAAACATGCGGATGTCGTACGGATCGCGGCCCGCCGCGCGCGCCGCCTCGCGGATGCTGCGCACGGCCTTGGCGGCGGCCGGCTTTGTGTGGCCGTTCAGGAAGATCGCCTCGGCGTGGCGGGCCGCGAACAGGCGCCCGCGCGACGAGGTGCCGGCCTGGTAGAGCACCGGGGTCCGCTGCGGCGAGGGCTCGCTCAGGTGCCGGCCGTCGACCCGGTAGTAGGGCCCCTCGTGACGGACGCGATGCACCCCGGCGGGATCGGTGAAGACGCCGCGCGCCGCGTCACGTAGCACCGCGCCCTCCGCCCAGCTCCCCTCCCAGAGCTTGTAGGCGGCCTCGAGGAAATCCTCACCCGCCTCGTAGCGGATGTCGTGAGCGCGCGCCTCGCCAAGCCCCATGCCGCGCGCGCCGCTCTCGAGGTAGCCGGTCACGATGTTCCAGCCGACGCGGCCCCCGGCAAGGTGATCCAGGGTCGAGACCCGCCGCGTGAAGGTGAAGGGGTGCTCGTAGGTCAGGTTCGCGGTGACGCCGAAGCCGAGATGCCGTGTCGCCTGGGCCATTGCCGGCACGAGGAGGAAGGGGTCGAGGTTCGGCGCCTGCGCGGCGCGCGCGAGCGCCGTCTCGGCGCCGCCGCCATAGACGTCGTACTGGCCGATCACGTCGGCGAGGAACACGCCGTCGAACAGCCCGCGCTCGGCCGTTCGGGCGAGGGAAACCCAGTAGTCCAGGGTGTTGTAAGCGGCGCTCGCGTCTCGCGGATGACGCCACAGCCCCGCCCAGGTGTGGCCCGGCGCGGCCATCTGGAAGGCGTTCAGCAGCAATTCGCGATGCCGGGGCATGGGAGGGTTCCATCGAGGGGGGCGTGCGGTGCGGCGGCTCCGTCGGAGGCGCTGGCCGGGTGGACGTGTAGATCCGTAGACGGGCAAAACATATTCGGCGCACGATCTCGATCAACAAGAACCTTATTTTGTGTTTTTACGCTCATACAGTCTAATATTATCAGTAATAGAGCATAGATGGAACCCTGAACTCTCGCGACACCTCAGGTTGGTTTCTGATCGAGGGCCGCCGGGCGCCACTTCCTGTGGGCGAAAATTCGCCCGAATTTTAGGCCAGCGAGAGCATGGCCTTCTGCAGAAAGCCGGGCAGACCAAATAAAAAACCACGCGAGGAATGATAATTTAAGGAACAGATTATCATGAGGGGAATCTTCCAACCTTGGAGAGATGGGCGGTATTCTGCGAAATATCTCGGGCTGACGATCTGCTGGAACAATGGATACGTTCTGTATATAGAACGCGACCCAGGGAATCTGTCCGGCATCTGCGGACCGGGCGCGACACCGTTGGGAGTGCGAGATGGCATCACGAGGCATCCAGGGGCTTGCAGGAGCGGCGCTCGGCCTGGTCCTGACGGCCGGCGCGGGGCTCGCCGATCCCGCGCGGTCCGGGGGCACGCTCACGGCGATCGTGCAGCCTGAACCCGTGGTCCTGACGGCGGCGGTCAACACGGCCGCTCCGACAGGGGTCGTCAGCGGGACGATTTTCGACGGGCTCGTCGATTACGACCGCAACCTCAAGCCGATCCCGGCGCTCGCCACCTCGTGGGAAACTGCCCCCGACGGCCTCAGCCTGACCTTCCACCTGCGCCCAAACGTGAAGTGGCACGACGGCCAGCCCTTCTCGGCGGCGGACGTGAAATGGACGCTGGAGAACGTCTGGACCAAGGTCCATCCGCGCAACCAGGTGACCTTCGGGAAGGTCTCGGCCGTCGAGACGCCGGATCCGCTCACCGTGATCCTGCGCCTCAGCCAGCCGTCACCCGCGATCCTGTCGTCGCTTAACAGCAACGGCGCGCAGATCCTTCCCAAGCATCTTTACGAGGGCACCGATCCGCTCTCCAATCCCTACAACAACAAGCCGGTCGGCACCGGTCCGTTCAAGTTCAAGGAATGGAGCCGCGGCAACCACATCGTGCTGGAGCGCAACCCCGATTATTGGGATGCGGGCAAGCCCTATCTCGACCGCGTCGTCTTCCGCGTCCTGCCCGACGCCGCCGCCCGTGCCGCGGCCCTGGAGAAGGGCGAGGCGCAATACGCCCCCTTGAGTCCGGTGCCGCTGAAGGATGCCGCCCGCCTCGGAGGGCTGCCCAACCTGCGCGTCGAGACCTCCGGCTACGAGTGGCTGTCGCCCTGGCTGTTCGCCGACTTCAACGTCGAGCGCGGGCCGCTCAAGGATGTGCGGGTGCGCCGCGCCCTCGCGCAGGCCATCGACCGGGCGGCGCTTGCCCGGGTGGTCTGGTTCAATTTCGGAACGCCCGCGACGAGCCCGGTGCCCTCCACGCTCGCCGACTTCCACGCCAAGGACGTGCCAGTCTATCCGTTCGACACCCGGCGAGCTGAGACGCTCCTCGACGAGGCCGGATGGGCGCGCGGCGCGAACGGGACGCGCTTCAGCCTCGACATCGACTACATTCCCTACGGTGACGACTTCAAGCGGACGGCTGAGTTCCTGAAGGCCTCCCTGCGGCGCGTCGGCGTCGAGGCCAATATCCGCAGCCAGGACACGCCGAGCTATACGCGCCGGATCTACGGCGACCGCGATTTCGACATCGCCATCACGTGGTTCGCCGCCTTCTCGGATCCGCAGGTCGGCGTCACCCGCGCCTATTGGTCGGCCTCCGTCGGCAAGAACATTCCCTGGACGAACGGCTCGGGCTACCGCAACCCGGAGATCGATAGCATCATCGCGGCGGTGCAGGGGGAAGCCGATCCGGCCAAGAGGCAAGACCTGTTTCGGCGCTTCCAGGAGATCGTACTCACCGACCTGCCGACCCTGCCGCTGCTTGAGCTCAAATTCTTCACGGTCGAAGCGGCCGCGCTGCGCCACGGCGCCCGCGGCGATCAGGTCTACGGAAGTTTTCGCGATTTCCGCTTTGAGAATCCGGCCCCCGGCCAAACCCGCGCCAGCGCCAACTGAGTGAGCGGGTTCCGATGCAGATGCGCGTGGGCGGCCCGCTGGCCGCAATTCGACGCTTCGGCCAGATGGTGGCGGTGGTGGTCGGCATCGCGGTGATCAACTTCTTCCTGCTGCACTTGGCGCCGGGCGATGCCGCCCAGGTGCTGGCAGGAGAAGCGGGCTCGGCCACGCCGGAATACATCGCGGCGCTCCGCGCCCAGTTCGGTCTCGATCAGCCTCTGGCAGTGCAGTTCGCCAAGTACCTCGCCAATGTGCTGACCTTCGATCTCGGCTTCTCGTTCCGTCAGGGACTCCCGGTGTCGCAGCTGATCCTCGACCGGCTCGGGCCAACGCTCGTCCTGATGGGGGTGAGCATCACCTTCGCGGTGCTCGTCGGGGGCACGCTCGGATTCGTCGCGGCCCGCCATGCCGGCCAGCCGCTCGATACCGCGATCTCGGTTCTGGCGCTCCTGTTCTACGCGACGCCAGTCTTCTGGATCGGCGTTATGCTGATCGTCGTGTTCTCGGTCTGGCTCGACTGGCTGCCGGTCGGCGGTATGGCTGAGATCGGGACGGGCCTCACCGGCCTCGCCCATCTGGTTGACGTCGCCCGACACCTCGCGCTCCCGGCCTTGACCCTCAGTCTCTACTACCTGGCGATCTACACGCGCCTGACCCGGGCCGCGATGCTGGAGGCCTACGGCCAGGATTACGTGCGCACCGCCGTCGCCAAGGGTGTCCGCCCGCGCCGCATCGCGTACCGGCACGTCCTGCGCAACGCGCTTCTGCCGGTGGTGACGCAACTCGGGCTGCAGCTCGGCGCGATCCTGGGCGGCGCAGTCCTCGTCGAGACGGTCTTCGCCTGGCCGGGCCTTGGGCGTCTCGCCTTCGAGGCGCTGTTCCAACGCGACCTCAACCTACTGCTCGGCATCCTGCTCTGCAGCTCGGTCGTGGTCGTGCTCGCCAACCTCGCGGTCGACCTGCTCTACGCGGTGCTCGATCCGCGGACCGCGCGGGCCTGACGCCATGGCCGGTGTGCTCACGCTTCCAGCGACCGGACCGCGCCGGGTCGGGCTTCTCGCTCGCCTCGCGCGGCGCCCCTCGGCCTGCATCGGCTTGGTCCTGCTCGGCCTCGTCGCCGGGGCGGGCCTGGCTGCGCCTGTCCTCTTTCCCGGCGATCCGCTCGACATGGTCGGCGCCCCGCTGCAATGGCCAGGCACCGATCCGGCCTTCCCGCTCGGCACCGACATGCTCGGGCGCGACATCGCCGCCGGGATCGCGCACGGCGCCCGGATCTCGCTGATGATCGGCGCGGTCGCGACCCTGGTGGCGCTCGTCATCGGGGTCGGGATCGGGGCCGCCGCGGGCTATTACGGCGGGCACATCGAGGCCGCGCTGATGCGGCTCACCGAACTCTTTCAGACCATTCCGCCCTTCCTGTTCACCCTGGCGATCGTCGCGGTGCTGCAGCCCTCCATCCCGACCATCGTGCTGGCGATCGGGCTGACCGGCTGGCCGGCGCTGGCTCGGCTGGTCCGCGCCGAAGTGCTGCGCCTGCGCGACGGCGAACTCGTCCAGTCCTCGATCGTGATCGGCGCCTCGGACGCCCGCATCATCGGGCTCCACATCCTGCCGAACGTGCTCGCCCCGGTGATCGTCTCCGCCTCGATCCTGGTGGCGAACGCTATCTTGACCGAGTCGAGCCTCGCCTTCCTGGGCCTCGGCGATCCGAACGTCGTCAGCTGGGGCGCCATGGTGGGCGCCGG
The DNA here is from genome assembly GCF_008806385.1 of Methylobacterium soli. GTDB lineage: Bacteria > Pseudomonadota > Alphaproteobacteria > Rhizobiales > Beijerinckiaceae > Methylobacterium > Methylobacterium soli. The sequence goes on along the minus strand of NZ_VZZK01000009.1, from coordinate 96,137 downwards.
GCGCGAGGTGATTCGCACGGACTGGTTCGTTGCAGCGGCCCCTGGGCTCGCGATCGTCGCGGCGGTGCTCGCCCTCAACTTGCTAGGCGACGGTCTCAACGACGCACTCGACCTGAAGCGTGAGCTGCGATGAGCGCCGACTCACCCGTCCTGCAGGTCGAAGATCTCAGAATTGCTTTCCGCGAGGGCGCTGCCGAGCGGGCGGCCGTTCACGGCATCGGATTCTCGGTGGCCGCCGGGGAGACCCTGGCGATCGTCGGCGAATCCGGCTGCGGCAAGTCGCTCACCGCCTTTGCGCTGCTCGGCCTGCTGCCCGGCAACGCTCGGGCCCGCGGCCGCGTCCGCTTGGAGGACCACGACATCCTCGGTCTCCAGGGCGAGGCAATGCGGCGTCTGCGCGGCGCGCGCATCGCCATGATCTTCCAGGAGCCGATGACGGCCTTGAACCCCGTCCTCACGGTCGGAGCGCAGATCGTCGAGGCGATCCGCGAGCACGATGCGGTGAGCGCCGCCGAAGCCCGCGCGCGCGCGGGCGCGCTTCTCGCGCGCGTCCGCATTCCGGACCCGGAGCGCCGCTTCGTCGAGTATCCCCACCAGTTGTCGGGCGGCATGCGCCAGCGGGTGATGATCGCGATGGCGCTCGCCTGCTCGCCGGCCGTCCTCGTCGCGGACGAGCCGACGACGGCCCTCGACGTCACGGTGCAGGCGGAGATCCTGGACCTGATCGACGACCTGCGCCGGGAGACCGGCATGGCGGTCGTGCTGATCACCCACGATCTCGGCCTCGTGGCCGAGCATGCCGACCGGGTTCTGGTGATGTATGCGGGCCGCGCCGTGGAGACCGGCTCCGCGGCGAGCCTGTTCGCCACGCCCCGCCACCCCTACACGCGCGGCCTCATCGCGGCCCGCCCGCGCATCGGGTCCGGGGCGCGGCAGCGGCTCGCGGAGATCCCGGGCCAGGTGCCATCGCTCGGCGCGGTGCCGCGTGGTTGTGCCTTCGCGCCGCGCTGCCCGGCGGCCGGCGCTCCCTGTCGCGAGACCCTACCGCTCCTGGAAGCCGCTGGCGCCGCGGCAGAGCGGGTTGCCTGCCTCCGCTGGAAGGATCTTCATGCTCCAGAGCAATCCCCTGTATCGCTCGACGCCTGAGCTCAAGGCAAAGCCGCTGCTCGCCGTCGAAGATCTCGCGGTCCATTACCGGACCGCGCGCGGTACGTCGCGGGCGGTGGACGGGATCTCCCTGGAGATCCACCAGAGTGAGACCCTGGGACTGGTCGGCGAGTCGGGCTGCGGCAAGTCCACCTTGGGTCGGGCGATCCTGCGTCTCGTCGAGCCGAGCCGAGGCTCGATCCGCCTCGACGGGCGAGAACTCGTGGGGCTCTCACAAACGGCCCTTCGAGGCGAGAGGCGGCGCCTGCAGATGGTGTTCCAGGACAGCGGCGCCGCTCTCGACCCTCGCTGGACCGTGGGCCAGCTGATCGAGGAACCGCTGCGGGTTCACGGCATCGGCTCGCTCGCCGAGCGTAGGGCGCGGGTCGCGCGGCTCCTCGCCGATGTGGGGCTTCCGGCCGATGCAGCGGCGCGTTACCCGCACGCGTTCTCGGGCGGTCAGCGCCAGCGCATCGGCCTTGCCCGCGCAATTGCCCTCGAACCCGATCTCGTGGTCTGCGACGAGCCGGTCTCGGCCCTCGACGTCTCGATCCAGGCCCAGATCCTGAATCTCCTGCACGACCTGCAGGCACGGCGCGGCGTCGCCTTCCTGTTCATCAGCCACGATCTCTCCGTCGTCGAGCACGTCTCCGACCGGGTGGCGGTGATGTATCTCGGCCGGATCGTCGAAATCGCTGCGCGCGAGGCGCTGTGGCGGGCGCCGGCTCACCCGTACACGCGCAAGCTCCTCGCGGCCGTCCCGTCGCTTGAGCGTCGGGGCCGGAGGGCCGGGCGCGGAATCGATCATCACGACACGCTGCCGAGCCCCTACTCACCCCCCTCGGGGTGCCACTTCCATCCGCGCTGCCCGATGGCGGTGGAGCGCTGCAGAGCGGAGGTGCCGTCGCTGCGAGTGACCTCCGGAGCAGGCCATCGCGTTGCCTGTCACCTCGCCTGAGCGTCAGCCCCCAGCAAGCAGCGCCGGGCCGCCACGAATCCGGTCATCCCGGCACGCGGGCAGGGTGAGACCGCCTCCACCGAGACTGACGCTTCGATCTGGCCCTCAGCGACACGGGCGGCGACAATCTCCTAGACGGCCGCCTCGCAGGCGTCGCGCGGCCCTTAGCTTAACCGGTGACATGCCTTTCCAATGGAGCGGCAGTAACCGACGACGTTGTGCTCGCATTCCAGGCCAGACCTTGGAAGTGCAAGCGCCTCGGCGCGCGGAGTCGGTCAACACCTCCGGATTGGCGCTCGCAACCGGGTTCATCGGCGCCCAGCCCGACGATGTGGCCCGGCCGGAAGACCGTGATCGGGACGCCGGTCCTCCGCGCCTCGCGCAAAAGAAGGCTCGATGGTGGCCATCTTCGTCCCGTACTCACCGAACGTGACCAACCGGTCGTCCTCTGACGCGGGCGCGGCCGTGTTGTTGTCTGAGATCCAGATGGTCCCACGCTGGTGGTCGTGCTCGATCGGCTCGCGCAGGGTCTCGCCCCTCGATATACGTCGTGGGTGTCGAAGCGCTGGTTCTTGCCGGGGCACCGACCTCAGCGCTTGTGTCTGCCTCAAGCCGCGGGAGCGTTCAAAGCGCCCCGGCCAAGGAACAACATCCTGATGTTGTGGCGGCCATTGCTGTGTCCGTTTCCAGCTCGTGAGCGGACGTCCGAAGCGAGGTCGAAGGTCCGCAAGGGGTCAGCATTTCGCATTCCACTTGTTCGACGACGCGCTGTGAGTCGATCCTGGCGTATCCGCGCCGAAGGATCCGGGATGCCCGAGGTCCTTATGCGGCACGCGCAAGCTCGGCAGTGATGTGCTTCGCCGACGGCGTGACGATGGCCACGAATTGCGCCTCTCGCAGGCGCCGGAAGGGCTCGGAGCCCTCTTGATAGCCACGGGCGCCGAACTGAAGCATCGCAGCCTGCGCCGCTTCGAGCGCGAGCCAGGAGACTTCGAGGCGTAGCCTCAGCACGTCGAGGAAGGTCGTGCGGGCCGGGTCGGCGTGCCGGTCCGCCAAGGCTGCCACCCGTGCGTGCAACCCCTCCGCACGATCCTCGATTGCTGCCGGCCCGAGCGGCAGGGCGGCCGCCTGCTGTCGACCGCGAACGTCCGCTCGCATCAGGGCGACGACGCCCCGGGCAAGGCCGAGGCCCATTCCGGTCTGGAGCAGGACGAAGCCATTGCGGATCTGCGGCACGAAGGTCGAAGCGTCGGGTGCGATCACGTCGACATCGGGCACGAAGGCGTCTCTCACCAGTACCGTGTAGGTGCCTGTACCCTCCAGCGCCACGAAGCGCGTGTTGGCGACAAGCCCCACCGTCTCCGTGCCCGCGGTGAGCACGGCCATGACCCGGGTGCCGTCCTCCAAGGCGAAGATGGCGGCGAAGCGGTGTCCCGGCGCAAGATTCGAGACCCAGGGTAGCCGCCCCCGCACCCGGTAGCCGCCCTGCACCCGCAGGGCGTTGAGTGCCAGAGGCTCGATCCCCGAGAATGACTTCATCGGGTTCGACAGGCCGGTGCCGCCGAGCCGAGCTCCGCTTGCGACAGCCGCGACTTGGTCAGCAGCGCCGGCTTCCTCGCTGCGGGCGAGGTACCAGACCAACGCGTCCTGGCACCAAGTGCAGAAGGCGGTGGAGAGACAGGCGGTCGCGACCTCGCTCATTGCATCGACCGCTCGCACGAGGCCCTCCGTCGAGCCGTCGACGTGGTGCGTGAAGGCGCCCGCGGAGCCCAACGCGCGCAGCACCGCCTCCGGGTAGAGGCCACGATCAATCGCTCCGACCTGCGGTTGCAGGGCGGAGCGCACGATTTCCGCGACGTCGGGGGCGCGTTCCGGTCCGAGCGAGAGAGCTGCGCTCATCCTGCCTCTCAGGCCCGGGCCAGGGTGACTGCGACCGGGTTCTTCACGGTGTTGAGGACAGGCGACCACAGCGCGGCATGGGCGACGAGTTCGTCGAGTTCCGCCGGGCTCGCGCCCTCGATGTCGAGATGAGCCTTCAGCCGCACGGCCGTCAGCCCGACCGACTTCGGCGAAAGGTCGCCGGTACCCCAGACGGAGGTGATGTTGATGTCGCCCTCGCTCTCGATCTCGATGCCACGCACGACCCAGCCCCGCGCGACGGCGTTGGCCTGGATGCCCACCGCCACGCAGGTGCCGAGCGCCGCGAGCAACGCCTCGGTCGGGTTCGGGGCGGTGTCGTCGCCCAGCAATCCCGGCGGTTCGTCGACGATGTGAGCGTCGAGGTTGCGTACATAGTTGAGGTGGCGGAAGCGGCGCCCCTCGGCGACCGTGCGGGCGCGGACGGTACGCACGGCGCTCGGATCGGCGCGACCCTTCTCGGATAAGGCGGCGAGCGCGTCGCGGTCGATGGGCTCGAAGGTCTGGATGATTTCACGTGTGGCCGAAGCAGTCATGGGAAACTCCTCAGGTTGCGGGTATCCAGCGGGCGCGGGCGGCGAGGCGCCCCAGGCCGCTGTCGAGGGCGTAGCCGATCAGTCCGATCAGCAGGACGAGGGCCGCAAGCCGGTCGTAGGAGAGGGTATCGCGAGCGTCGTTGATGGCGTAGCCGAGGCCGCTGGTAACCCCGAGATACTCGGCCGGCACCAACACGATCCAGGCGACGCCCAGCGACAGGCGCAGGCCCGTCAAAATGTCCTGGAGCACGGCCGGGACGATAATCCTCCTCAGAGTGCCGACGCGGCTCGCGCCGAGGTTGCGTGCGAGGGTGAGCCAGATGGGGTCGATCCGTTTCACTCCGGCGGCGGTGGAGAACAGGATCGGCCAGATGGCGGCAGCGGTGATGAGGAAGACGATGGCACCGTCCCAGTTCGGGAAGGCCAGCACCGCCACCGGCATCCAGGCTAGCGGAGAGACCATGCGCAGGAGCTGGAACGGCGGCTGCAGCGCGCGCTCGGCCAGGGGAGAGGCACCCATGAGCAATCCGAGCGGCGCACCGAGCAGGAAGGCGACGAGCAGCCCCTGGCCAACTCGCAGGAGACTCGGAGCGGCGGCCCGCCAGGCCTCGCCGGAGGCGAGGAGTTCGGCGAAGGAGGCGAGTGCCGGGCCCGGCGCGAAGCCGGCGAAGGCGGAGTAGGCCGGCACGCTCACCAGCACGAGGCCGGCGGCGAACCACATGAGCCCGAGACCGGCGAGCCCGAAGAGCGGCGCGAGCCGGTCGAGTGCGGGGCGGAGCCCGGCCCGGCGGCGCGCCGGGTCCGCCGCGACACCTCCCTCGACGGCGAGGGCGGTGGGAAGCGCGCGCCCGCTCACAGGCTCAAGGTTTCCTGGCGGGTCAGCGCGACCGGATCGGCGGCGCCCGGCCATTCGGGGTAGCGCTTCAACGAGGCCGCAACGAAGCGATCGTCGACGAGGTCCCGTGCCACGAAATCTGGGTCGAGCCCCTTGAGGAACGTGGCGTCGCCCTCGACCAGGGTCTTGCCCATCGCCTCGACGATGAGCCGTGTCGCGGAAGGATAAGGCCAGGGCTGGAAGTCGATGCGGCTCGCAGCCCAGTCGCGGTGGCGGATCGCCCCGCTCTGTTCGTAGGCGGGCCCGTAATCGGTGGTGGCCTTGATGACCACGTCGGCCGGCATCGGCAGGTAGCCGCGGCCATCCTTCGAGATCAGGCGGGCGACCTCTTCGCGGTTCTTCACGCAATAGACCTGCGCGCGCACGATGGCGTCGACCGCCTTGCCCGTCCATTCGGGGTTGCCCGTCACCTGCCGCTCGTGGGCGACGACGACGCAGCAGGGATGGTTCTTCCAGATATCGCCGGTAAAGCGCAGCATCCGCGCCCCGGCCTTGAGTTCGCCCAGCGCGTTGAACGGCTCGGCGACGATGTACCCGTCGATCTTGCCCGCCGCGAGCGCCGCCGGCATCTCGGGGGGCGGCAGGATCTGGAGGGCGCACTCGTTCGGTCCGGGCCCGCCGCGGATCACCGGCGTCACGCCGGATTCACGCAGCGCGTATTGCAGCACGACGTTGTGCATCGAGTACCAGTAGGGCACCGCGACGCGCTTGCCCGCGAGCCCTCGAAAGTCCGCGATGCCGCTTTTTCCTCCGACGACGATGCCGGAGCCGTTGGTGTGGGCCCAGGCCAGGACCTTGACCGGAAACTTATTGTTGTAGCGCATCCAGACGGGGATGGGCTTCAACAGATGGGCGAGGTTGAACTTGCCGGCAGCAAAACCCTCCACCAGTGCCGACCATGAGCGCACGGGCGTCGGCTCGGCGACCTTGAGGCCGGCGTCCTCGAAATAGCCCTTGGCGTGGGCGACGAGCAGCGCGGTCGCGTCGGTGATCGGCAGGTAGCCGATGCGCACGGTCTCGTCGTCGGCCGCGTGGGCGGTCCGACCCGAGAGCGCCAGCGCTCCAGCACCGAAGAGCGCGGCGAGCCCGCCGCGGGCGAGCGCGTCGAGGGTGTCGCGCCGGGTCCAGTCGGCGCGCGCCCATTCATGCGTCCATAGGGCGGAGAGGTCGTCGGGGGCGCTCATCGGGTCTCGTGAGGGTTCGGAAAACGGATCAGGCAGCGGCACGCTCGGGGGCGGATGGGCCGAGGCGGCGGCGGAGCTCCGCCTCGGCGTCGTCCGACAGCAGGAAATCGTCGGAGACGCGGGCCGGGCGCCCGCTCAGCACCACCGCGCGCTGGGCCAGGGCGGCGACGTCGGCGAGGTCGTGGGTGACGACGATGAGGGTGAGGCCGCGCTCGCGGGCGAGCCGCAGCACGTCGGTGCGCAAGGCGCCGCGCATCTCGGGATCGAGCGCCGAGAACGGTTCGTCGAGGAGCAGGATGCGCGGCCGGCTCGCGAGCGCCCGAGCGAGCGCCACCCGCTGCTGCTGCCCGCCGGAGAGTTGGTGCGGCTTGGCTTGCGCCCGCTCGGCCAGGCCGAGATCGTCGAGAAGGCGGTGGGCTTCCGCCGCGCTGTCGGCCCGCTCGCGCCCGAGCCGCCCGGCGAGGCGGGCGGGCAGCAGGACGTTGTCGAGGACGCTGGCCCAGGGGAGCAAGGCGGGGCGCTGGAACATCACGGTGCAGCCCGGCACCGGCCCGCGCACGGGCGCGCCATCGACCCGCACGGTGCCGGAGGACGGCGCGACGAGCCCGGCGAGGATCTGCAGCAGGGTCGACTTGCCCACACCCGAGCGACCGAGGATGCCGACACGCTCGCTCGGTCGAACTGCGAGATCGACCCGGTCGAGCACCGAATGCCGGCCGTAGCGGTAGGCGACGGCCACGAGGGAGAGCTGGGGGCTGGAGCGTGTCATCGATCCGGAAAACTGGGCGCGGCCGCACCGCCCCCGGCCGAACGAGCCGACGATCGGCACCGAGGGCCGCGTAAGGCCAAAATGACCGATGAGAGACGGGAATATCAATGGATACAAAATCTAAACATTGCGCCAACTCGGCGAGATTATTCTTTGCGACCAAGAGATGAAGATAGATTGCATCGTTGCCTGCTCCCAACCAGATCGCGTACAAGACCCGCCGCTTCGTGAACGACGACTTTCAGCCGCCGAAGGTGACGGCGAAGATGGAGATCCGGCGGCGCCGCCTGGGTGAGATCCGCGAGGATCTTGAGACCTGCATGGTCGCCCGCGACAGCCACGAACCGATGCGGGCACTCGAAGCTTTCTCGATCCGCGACTGCGCCGGGACGGTCGCCCGCGCCTCGCTCCAGCGCACGGGAGCCGCTCGGGCCTCTACCACAACCGCACCGACTTCCCGGGCAAGAACGACGCAGAATGGTTCTGCCACACGATCTTGCGGAAAGTGGATGGGCGCGGAGTCAGCGAGCAGATGCGGCTCAGGCGGGCTGGCCGAGGATCCCCAGGATCTCGCGGCGCTGGCGCACCAGTTCTGGATCGTCCCGGTGGCGCGGATAGGGCCGCTCGACAGGGATGTCGGCCCGGATCGCGGCCGGGCGGTCGGAGAGCACGACGACTCGCTCGGCGAGCACCAGCGCCTCCTCGACATCGTGCGTGACGAGGAGCGCGGTGAAGCGCGCCTTCTGCCAGAGGCGCAGGATCTCAGCCTGCATGGCGAGCCGGGTCAGCGCGTCGAGCTTGCCGAGGGGCTCGTCGAGCAGGAGCAGGCGGGGCTCGTTCACCAGGGCTCGGGCGAGCGCTGCGCGCTGGGCCATGCCGCCCGAGAGCTGGTGCGGATAGACCTCGGCGAACCCATCGAGACCCACGAGGCGCAAGGCCGCGTCCGCACGGGCCGCTCGCTCGCGGCCGAGGCCCCGCGCCTCCAGGCCCAGAGCCACGTTCCCGCGCACCGTGCGCCAAGGATAGAGGGTAGGGTCCTGGAAGACGAGGAGACGCGATGGATCGGGCCCGGTCACCGCCGTGCCGTCGACCGCGATGCGGCCCGCGTCCGGCGGCTCCAGGCCGGCGACGAGCCGCAGCAGGGTGGACTTGCCGCAGCCCGAGGCGCCGAGCAGCGCCACGAAGCGGCCAGGCTCCACCGTGAGGCTTACCCGCTCGAGCACCGGCAGGGGAGTGCCGCGGATGTCGAAGGCATGGGAGACGGTCTCGACCGTCAGCCGGGCACCGCCCCTCCCGGGGTCGATCTCGGCGGCGGGGCGCTCGCGCGTTGCGGCTACCATTGCACCAGCCCCTTCTGCCAAGAGAGGACCCGGTCGCGCAGGCGGAACAGCAAGGTGATCAGCCCGGAGCACATCAGTGCCATCACGATCAGCGCCGCGTACATGTTGGCGTAGGCCGCCCAGCCTTGCGCCCATTGCAGGTACCAGCCGAGGCCGGACTTCACGCCGAGCATCTCGGCCACCACCAGCACCGCGAAGGACCCGCCGAGCCCCATGAACAGGCCGACGAAGACGTGCGGCAGCGCCGCCGGGATCGCCACCCGCAGGACGAGGAAGGCCGGCGAGGCGCCGAGGGTGCGCGCCACATCGAAATAGGCCTTGTTGACCCCTGCCACCCCCGACCAGGTCAGTACGGTGACGGGGAAGCCCGTGGCGAGCGCGACGAGAAAGGTGCTCGCCGACCACGAGGAGGGAAAGACGAAGAAGGCGAGCGGCAGCCAGGCGGTCGCGGGCAGCGGGCCGACGAAGCGCAGGATCGGATGCGCCCAATACCCCACCGTCTTCGACCAGCCGATGGCGACGCCCGCCGCGAAGCCGAGCGCGGCCCCGATCAGGTAGCCGCCGGCCAGCAGCTTCAGCGAGTTCAGGATGCTGCCGCCGAGCTTCGGCCAGTCTTCCAGGAAGACCTCCAGGATCGCCTGCGGCGGCGGGAAGAACGGCATCGGCAGGAGCGCGAACTTCGCGGTCACGAGTTCCCAGGCGAGGAAGGCGAGCGCCAGCACGGCGAGCCAGGGTGTCCAGTGGGCCAGGGACGCGCCGAACCGCCCAAGCCGGTTGGCGAACGCCGCCGCGAGCGGCGTCGCCGCTCCGAGGAAGAGGGCAGCGCCCGCGAGCGTGGCTGTGTAGGGGAAGTCGCCCTCTTCCGGCAGGGCGTAGGTCGCCCCCGCGAGCGCGAGCCAGGCCGCCCCCACCGCGAGGGCGCGCAACGGCAGATGCAGGAAGCGATGGCTGGTGCCTTGCGGGATGGTGCCCACGAAGCTGGTTAGGCTTGTCATGCGGGCGCCCTCAGCTCAGCACGTCGGCGTAGACGCGCTCGGCGAACTTCGCCGTATCGGTGGTGCGCTTGAGAACGTTCACCTGCTTCAACTCGTCGCCGTAGAGGACGAGTTGCCGCTTGAGGTCGGCCCCGACCGGGCGGTCGCCGTGGTGCTGGCTGCGCAGCATCGCGGCGAGGTCCTCCACCGAGCCCTTGCCGCCGTAGCCGGAGAAGATCCGGGCGGCATCCTCCGGGTTCTCGTGGACGCGGTGGCCGGCCTCCAGCACCGCGCGGGTCAGGGCGGCCGCGGCGGCGCGGTCGTTGCGGATCAAGCTGCCGCGCAACGCTACGACACAGCAGGTGCGGTCGGCGTATTCGCCAGACAGATTCGTGGCGACCTCCGTGAAGCGCTGATCCTTCAGCCAGATCCAGGTGCGCGGATCGGCATCGGCGAGCGCCTGCGCCTCGCCCTTCTCGACCGCGAGGTTCAGGAGGTCGGCCGGGTATGGCCGCCACTCGACGCCGCTCTCGGGGTCGATCCCAGCCTTGGCCAGCAACAATCCGAAGAAGTTCTTGGCCGGGCTCGCATGGTCGCTGATCGCGATGGTCTTGCCCTTGAGGGCCGCGATCTCGGTGATGCCGGCGGATTTCGCCCCGAGCAGGCGCAGGCAGCCGCCATGGAGGCCTGCGGTGATCTTCACGTCGAAGCCTTGCTCCAGAGGCTTCAGCCAGCGCAGAGCCATGCCAATGCCGGCATCAGCCTTGCCGGTGGCGATTGCTTCGAGCAGCGCCTCGGTGGAGCCTCCGAAATTGACGAACTCCACGTCGAGCCCGTGCCTCGCGAAGATGCCCCGCTCCTTGGCGAGCGGCGCCGCGGCGGTGCAGATCGCTGTGGCGTTCCAGGCGAGCCTGATCGGCTTCAGCGGGCCCGCCGGCCCCTCCGCGGCGGCCGGCTGGCAGAGCGGACCGGGATCGAACGGGGCGGCCGGGCCGGGCCCCCAGGCGCGGCCGGCGCTCACGCCGAACAGGGGCAAAGCCGCCGCGGCCGCGCCTGCGCTCAGCAGGAACCGGCGCGACGGCGCGATGCCGGGGCGCTGAGGCTTGTCAGTCATCATGGTCTCCGGGTGCCGCGCGGCGGTGGGCACGGGCGGACGGCGCGCAGGCGACACCGTCCGGTCATTCGGGCAGCGTGCCGGCGCAGTTCTGAGAACGGCTCTCTGGGGGAACCGATGTATTTAATTTTCAATCACGAGACCACGATGTCAACGAAAGCGTATTCTCATTCTTGTCCATCCGCAGCATGTGTATATTCGCCCAGGATTGCTCCGCGAGAACGTTCTTGTGCGCTGGCATCGGTCCTGCCTTAGACCGGCACGCCTGCAGCTTGGGTCGGATCGGCGGCTCGCGAGCTAGCCGACCGATCGACGATCATGCCGCCGGCGGTTTCGAGCGGCATTCCTGGAAGATCGGAAGATGATATCTTGCGCACCATCGAACCGAGATCGCATTTTTATGCTCGCCCATCATCTAATCCGCGAAGAATATCCCCCCCTGTAGACTGATTTTTAGAAATCGACTGCGTTGACGACCTGACGATCCGGTCCGATCCTGAGGCCCTGGCTCCCGGGTTTCGCCGCGGCGGCCTCTGCCTTCGCGAATCCCCATGACCGTCGCCGTCCCGCCGCCCGATCCCGCCCGCACGCTCGCCGAGGGCTTCGCAGCCCACGCGGCCGAGCACGACCGCAGCGGCGCCTTCCCGCATGCCAGCCTCGCGGCCCTGCATGAGGCCGGTCTCCTCGCCCTCACGGTGCCACGCCGGCTCGGCGGTGGCGGCGCAGGGCTCGCGCGCGCCGCGGAGGTCGTCGGGACGATCGGCGCGGGTGATCCGGGCACCGCCCTCGTCCTGGCGATGACGCTGCTCAATCACGGGCTGATCCACCGCGAGGGCTCGCCCTGGCCGCGGGCCCTCTCGGACAGGGTCGGGCGGGAGGCGGTGTCCAGCGGCGCGCTCATCAACGCGCTCCGCGTCGAGCCCGAACTCGGCACCCCGGCCCGCGGCGGCCTGCCGGAGACGGTGGCGCGACGCACCGGCGACGGCTGGCGGGTCACAGGCCGCAAGATCTACTCCACGGGCGCGCCGGCGCTCGCCTACGGCGTCGTCTTTGTCCGCACCGACGAACCCAAACCCTGGATCGGCAACCTGCTCGTCCCGTTCGGCGCGCCGGGCATCCGGATCGAGGAGACCTGGGACCATCTGGGCCTGCGTGCCTCGGGCAGCCACGACGTGGTCTTCGAGAACGTCTTTGTGCCGGGCGCGAACGCTGTGGACCTGCGACCGCCCGCCGGCTGGCAGGCCCCGGACGCGCTGCAGCAGGCCTGGAGTTGCGCGCTCCTCGCCGCCCTCTACGACGGCGTCGCGCAGGCGGCGCAAGCTTGGTTCATTCGCTTCCTGCGCGAGCGCCGGCCCGGTAGCCTCGGTGCGCCGCTCGCGAGCCTGCCGCGCTTCCACGAGGCCGTCGGTGAGAACGAGCGGTTGCTCGCAGTGAATCTGCGCCTCGTCGCGAGCCTCGCCGGGGAGACCGATGCCGGACGCCCACCGGCCGCGCGGAGCCGGCTTCGTGAAGGTCACCGTCACGGAGAACGCGATCCAGGCGGTGCAGCGCGTCGCCGAACTCTGCGGGAACGCCGCGCTGTCGCGGAAGAACCCGCTGGAACGCCACCTGCGCGACGTGCTCTGCGCGCGCATCCACTGGCCGCAAGGCGATGCCGTGCGGTCCGCCGCCGGCCGCGCCGTCCTCGACCGCTGACCGAAGAGCGCACAGGAACCTTCCCCATGAGCCTGCTGAACCCCGAGCAGACCGAGTTCATCGGCTTCGTCGCCCCGCGCGAGGTGTCGGAGACCCACGCGCCGGAGGGCGGGGTCATCGACCGCGACTACCTGCGCCTCCTGGCCCAGGCGCACGAATGGGGCGGCTTCGACCGCGTGCTGGTCGCCTCCTACTCCACGGCGCCCGACCCGCTGCTGATCGCCGCCGAGATCGCGGCGGTGACGAAGCGGGTCGGCCTGATGATCGCGCACCGCCCCGGCTTCGTCGCGCCCACGGTCGCCGCGCGCCAGTTCGCGACGCTCGACCAGCTCACGGGCGGGCGCGTCGCGATCCATGCGATCAGCGGCGGTGACGACCGCGACCTCGCCCGGGACGGCGACCACCTGACGAAGGACGAGCGCTATGCCCGGACGCAGGAATTCCTCGACATCCTGCGCTTGTCCTGGAGGTCGGAGGCGCCCTTCGACTACGCGGGCGCGTATTACCGCGTTGCGGGCGGCTTCTCGGAGGTAAAGCCCATCACCGAGATCCCGGTCTATTTCGGCGGTGCCTCGCCGGCAGCGCTCGCGGTCGCCGGGCGACACGCCGACACCTACGCTCTCTGGGGCGAGACGCAGGATCAGGTCCGCGAGTTGATCGCCCGGGTGCGGGCGGCAGCGGCCCCGCACGGGCGCGCGCCCCGCTTCAGCCTGTCGCTGCGCCCGATCCTCGCCGAGACGGACGAGCAGGCCTGGGCGCGGGCCGAGGGCATCCTCGCCGAAACCCGAGCGCAGCGGGCGGCCAAGGGCCTCGGCCCGGCGACCGCGCCGCAGAACGAGGGCTCGCGCCGCCTCCTCGCGGCGGCAGCGGCTGGGCCGCGGCTCGATAAGCGCCTCTACACGGCGATCGCCGCCGAGACCGGCGCGGCCGGCAATTCCACCGCCCTCGTCGGCACGCCCGAACAGGTGGCGGACGCGCTCCTCGACTACCACGATCTCGGCGTGCGCACCTTCCTGATCCGCGGCTTCGACCCCCTGGAGGACGCACTCCAATTCGGTCGGGCGCTGCTGCCGGCCTTCAAGGATCTGCTCGCGCGCCGCGGCGGCACGGCGGAGGCCGCCTGATGCGGGCCCTCATCCTCGCGTTCCTGGCACTTCTCGCCCTTGCGCCCGCCTGGGCCGGGGAGGTGCTGCGGGTCGGCGATCAGCGCGGGAACGCCCGGGCGCTCATGGAGGCCGCGGGCGTCCTCGACGGGCTGCCCTACAGGCTCGAATGGAGCGAGTTCCCGGCGGCGGCGCCGCTGCTGGAAGCGCTCAATGCCGGCGCGATCGACGCTGGCGGAGTGGGCGACGCGCCCTTCACCTTCGCGGCGGCCGCCGGTGTGCCGGTGAAGGCTTTCCTGGCCTTCCGCAACCGGCAGGACGGGCTCGCGATCCTGGTCCGACCCGATTCGCCGATCCGCAGCGTGCAGGACCTGAAGGACAAGCGCATCGCCACCAATCGCGGCTCGATCGGCCATCAGGTCGTGCTGGCGGCCCTCGAAGAGGCAGGCCTGCCGGCCGGCGGCGCGCGCCTGCATTTCCTGCCCCCGGCCGACGCCAAGCTCGCGCTGGCCTCGGGCGCCGTCGACGCGTGGTCAACCTGGGAGCCCTACACCTCGGCGGCCGAGCTCGCCGGCCTCGTGCGCGTAGTACGCGACGGCAACGGCATCACGCCGGGCCTGAGCTTTGCGGTGGCGAGCGACACGGCGCTGAAGGCGAAGCGCGCTTTGCTCGCCGACTATGCGAGCCGCCTCGCTCAGGCCCGGGCCTGGGCGCTCAAGGATCCCGCGCCCTATGCCGCTCTCTGGTCGAAGCTGATCGGCATGCCCGAGGCAGTGCCGCTGCGCTGGTTTGGGCGGGCGCAGTATCGCGCCGTGCCGATCGACGCGGCGGTGATCGCCGACGAGCAGCGCATCATCGATCTCTACGTCCGCGCCGGGCTGATCCCGCAGGCCAGGTCACCCCGCGCCGAGGCAATCCTCGATGCCTCGTTCTCCGAAGCGCTCGCAGCCGTGCGATGATGCGGCCAGAGGAAGCGACATGCACGATAGCGGCGACGGCCACACGCACCACCACGAAGCCGACGACCCTGACCACGCGCATGGGGAGGCTGCCCCCGAGGCCGGAGAGGCCCGCGCCGGCCCGGCCGGGGAAGCGCGCTGGAAGCATGACGGGGTTCGGGTGATCCCGGGCGGCCAGCTCGATCCGAACACCGCCCAGACGCCCGGCATGTTCCGCCAGGCGGCGATCAACCACGCGCGCGTGGGTACGCAGAAGATCTGGGCCGGCACCGTGGCGATCGAGCCCGACGCCAAGACCGGCGTGCACCACCACGGGGCGCTCGAGAGCGTGATCTACATCGTCTCGGGCCGTGCCCGGATGCGCTGGGGCGAGCGGCTCGAATACGTCGCCGAGGCGGGGCCCGGCGACTTCATCTTCGTGCCCCCCTTCGTGCCGCATCAGGAGATCAATGCCTCGACGGACGAGCCCCTGCATTGCGTGCTGGTGCGCTCGGACAACGAGGCGGTCGTCGTCAACCTGCCCGATGTCGAGCCGGTGGAGCGGCCCGAGGCCGTCCACTGGATCGATCCCATCCACAAGCATCCTTGATCCGCCGGAGCGCGCACGCATGAGCCAGGACCGCCAGTTGCATCTCGGCGCCTTCATGCGCCCGATCGGGATCCACACCGCCTGGTGGCGCTATCCGGGCGGCTATCCGGATGCGAACTTCAACTTCGAGCACCTGGCGCATTTCGCGCGGCGTCTGGAGGCCGCGAAGTTCGACGCATTCTTCATGGCCGACCACCTCGCCGTGATGAACATGCCGATGGCCGCACTCCGGCGCTCGGCCACCGTGACCTCGTTCGATCCGCTGACGCTGCTGCCGGCGCTCGCCGTGCTGACCGAGCGCATCGGACTAATCGCGACCGCTTCGACCACCTACAACGAGCCCTATCATGTGGCTCGGAAGTTCGCCTCGCTCGACCACATCTCGAAGGGGCGCGCCGGCTGGAACCTCGTCACCTCGGGCAATCCGGACGAGGCGCTGAACTTCGGGCGCGATGCGCATCTCGACCACGCCACCCGCTACGCCCGCGCGCGCGAGTTCTTCGACGTGGTGACGGGCCTATGGGATTCGTTTGCCGACGACGCCTTCCGGATGGACGCGGAGAGCGGCCTGTTCTTCGAGACCGAGAAGATGCACGTCCTCGATCATCGGGGCGACTTCCTCAAGGTGAAGGGGCCGCTCAACATCGCGCGCCCGGTCCAGGGTTGGCCGGTGATCGTGCAGGCCGGCGCCTCCGAGGCCGGCCGCCAGATCGCGGCCGAGACCGCCGAGATGGTGTTCGGATCGGGCTCCACGCTGGAGGCCGCGCAGGCCTTCTATGCCGACGTGAAGAGCCGGATGCCGGCCGCGGGCCGCGACCCGGAGCACCTGAAGATCCTGCCCGGCTGCTTCGTGGTGCTGGGAGAGACGGAGGCGGAGGCCAGGGCCAAGAAGGCGCGCCTCGACGACCTTGTCCACCCCGACAGCGGGCTCGCCAACCTCTCGGTTCGGCTCGGCGTCGATGCCTCGGGCTTCGACCTCGACGCACCGCTCCCCGGGATCCCCGAGACGAATGCCAGCAAGAGCGGGCAGGCGCAGATCGTTGACTACGCGCACCGGACCGGCGCCACCGTGCGCGAACTCGCCCGCAAGGTTGGCGGCTATGGCGGGCTGCAGATGGTTGGCACGGCGTCGCAAGTCGCCGACCGGATGGAGGAGTGGCTCGAGGGCCGTGCCTGCGACGGCTTCAACGTGATGTTTCCGTTCGTACCGGAAGGGCTCGACGACGTGGTCGACAGATTGGTGCCGGAGTTGCAGCGCCGCGGCCTGTTCCGCCGCGATTACGCGGGCACGACCCTGCGCGACCATCTCGGTCTGCCGCGCCCCGGCAATCGCTTCTTCGCCTGACGCCGCGCTACGCAAGGAGGCCCGCACGCCGGCCGAGCCAGAGCGTCGCGGCCGCGCCCGCGAACATGGCAAAGCCGAAAACCCAGCCCGAGAGGGCTCCGGCCATGATGCCGGACAGGAGAGTGCCGACGCTGCAGCCCAGGCCCGTCATCGCGCCCCATCCAAGAAGCAGGCCGCCGAGCAGGCCGCGAACTGCGTGGCCGAGGCGCGGCCGTTCGGGGCGGAATTGCCCGGCCGCGAGCGCGGCCGCGAAAGCGGCGAACACCAGCCCAGCCACGAACAGCCCGTTCGGCGTGAGAACCGCATCGCGGACCGCCGTCGCGCAGCCGCGGAACGTGTCGAGACCCTCGAGGCGCGCGGGCAGGAGACCTGAGGCGGCAGCCGCCTGCCGCGCCCGTCCACCGATCTCCGCCGTAACACCGAGGGGGCCGGTTCGCAGATAGGCCATCGTGCCGATCGCCCCGACGGCGAGGCCGCCGAGCCAGACGGGCCAGCGTCCGGAGAATATTGCGCGAAGAGGATCGCCCCCCGGGCCGGGCTCACCCGTCCGGGTCTCCGGCAACCGCCTCAGCAGCGGCCAAGCGAGCCCGGCCAGCAGCGCGAGGCCAAGAGTGAGGCTGCCTGCGTAGCCGAGATGCCGTGGCAGCCAGACCACCGGCGCGTCGGACACGCCCCCGAAATACAGCGTGTTCCAGTTCGCGAAGCCGAGCACGAAGCCGAGCGCAGTCCCGAGAAGCGCGAAGGGTGCGGTCGACGAGCCCTCGCCGAGCCGGTAGAGATGCGCGCTGATGCAGGAGCCGGACACCGCCATCCCGGCGCCGAACGCCACGCCTGCCAGGACGAGGACCGGGCCGACCGGACCGATGTGGGCGTCCGGCGGCAGACGCGCGCCGGACGGGTCCGGCATCCAGGCGCCGAGGACCACTGCATAGCCCGCGAGCCCCGCGGCGAGCGCCGCTAAGATGCCGAGCATCCCGCGCGGATCGCCATGGATGAGCAGATCCCGCCACTGGCAGTAGAAGCAGAATCGGCTGCGCTGCAGCACGAAGCCGAACAGCGCGCCGAAGGTCAGCGACAAAGCGAGCCGGGATCCCCCGGGCTCGCTCGACAGCCGCCAGGCTGCGCCCGCGAGCCCGAGGACGACGGCGAGCGACAATCCCCAGCGCAGGCACGCTGCCCGCCAAGTCCAGGCAACGAGATGCCGCTCCCACCGGAGCGGCATGGTCCCTTCGGTAACGCGGTCCGTCACCGGCCCCTCCGGGCTGTCACTTGCCGCCCCAGATCGTTCCGGCGAGGTTGACGACCGGTACGCCGACGGCATTGCCGTACTCGGTCCAGGACCCGTCGTAATTGCGCACGCTGTAGCCCAGGACCCGGCTCAGCACGAACCAGGAATGGCTGGAGCGTTCGCCGATGCGGCAGGAGGTGATGATCGGCTTGGTGCCGTCGATCCCAGCCGCCGCGTAGAGTGCCTTCAGCTCCGCGGGCGACTTGAGCGTCCCGTCCGGGTTGACGGCCTTGGCCCAGGGCACGTTGACGGAGCCGGGGATGTGGCCGGCCCGGATGGCAAGCTCCTGCACGCCGGCGGGCGCGATGATCTTGCCGCTGAACTCGTCCGGCGAGCGGATGTCGAGGATCTGCTCATCACGCTCCCTCTTCGCCACTGCCAGAACGTCGCCGAAGCGTGCGCGCAAGGCCGGGGAAGGCGCTGACGCCGTGAAGCCGGAGGCCGCGACCTCGGGCGTACGCGTGTCCAGGGGACGCTTCTCGGCCTCCCACTTCCTGCGTCCGCCGTCGAGCAGCTTGACGTTGTCCACGAGGCCATACTGGGCCAGAACCCACGCGCCCCAAGCGGCGAACCAGTTGTTGTTGTCGCCGTAGAGGACCACCGTGCTGTCCTTGTCGATCCCGAGGCGGCGCGCGAGGGCCGTGAACTTCTCCGGGCCGGCAATGTCACGGCTCACCGTCTCGACGAGATCGGTGTGCCAGACGACATTCTGGGCGCCCGGGATGTGTCCGCGCTCGAAGACGCCGGGCTCGACACTGACTTCCACGATGCGCAGGTTCTTCGCGTCGAGGTTGTTCTCCAGCCATACGGTGGAGACGAGGGGGCTCGCCTTCGGGTCGTTCACGACGGCCTCTGGGCGCGCGGACGGCTCCTGCGCAGCGACCCCGGTGACGGGCAAGAGGGTAGCTGCGAGGATCGCGAGCAGGCGGACGGGAAAGCGCGACACAGGACAGACTCCGGGTGAGTTCGACACGATCCTGCGAGCCGGTACGGGCATCGTGCCGCGCGCCATGCAGGATTCATCACGATATGGTTGAGCTTGTCGCCAAGCGCCCGCCTGAATACGGGCGCAAGACAGTTCTCATATCGCTCTATTCTCAGGTAAGGACCAACCTGAGAGGAATACTATTGATTTCTTCCGGCTCCAGTCAAGAAAATTAACTTTCTTTTTGGGGCAATTCAGGCTTGGACTTCATCTTCTGCTGGCCGCAATACACGAAGGACTATCTTGGCCTTTGGGACGTACGCCGCACAGCGCAAGATTGCGGCTCGGTTCAGGCATCCGGTCGACTGCGCCGCGAGAGATCCGGCAGCTGCGCGGGCGTGGCGGTCTCGGAGACGGCCTCGTCGCCGAGCGACATCGGGGCAACGCCGGTGTCAGCCATGCAGTGACGTGGCGCTCGTCGAGCAACTCGGCGCCTCGGCTCTCATCGATTTCGAACGCGAGGACTATGTGGACTCCGTCATGCGCCTGACCGAAGGCAGAGGCGTGGACGTCGTCTTGGATACCATCGGGCGCGACACGCTTTCGCGCTCTCCCCGCATCCTGCGTGTCGATGGCCGGGTGGTCTCGGTGGTCGATACCGCAGCGCCTCAAAACCTCATCGAAGCTTGGGGCCGGAATGCGACCGACCACTTCGTGTTCTCTCGCCAGAACAGGAGCAAGTTCGATGCGCTCACGCCACTCCTTGAGCGGGGCCTGGTTGTGCCGCAAGTCGGTATGAAATGTCCTCTCCACGAAGTTGCGCGGGCGCATGTGCGCTCGGAACAGGGCCGGCTCAAAGGCAAAAGCGTGCTTTGGGTAAGAACGTGATGCCGTTCGAACGCAGCCCGAACGAACGGCTCGAGTTTGTTGCGTCATGCGGCTGGACCCACAAGGTGACGGGCTCCACCGTCATGGCGCGCTGGTCGCCCCCGGCATGCGCGCGAACGGGATCGACCCCGACACCGTCGAGTGTGCGGAGGAGACGCCCTATGACCTCCCGGCCCACCACGTGTCCTGGGTCCGCCATGAGCCGCCGGGCGTCGTCACAGCGTGGTGGCGGCCAGCGTGCGTCGCGCGGACAGGTGTTGGGCAGGCAGGTCGAACAGGCTGAAGCGGGCGAGCAGCAGCGAGAGGACCGCCTGGCTGCACACGACCGCCGCGATCATGGTGGCGACGCCCAGGCGCGGCGGCGCCGTCATGCCGAAGAGCGCGAGCACGCCGCGGAAGCCTCCGGCCCACGCACGCCAGGGCGGGTGGCTGGCTGCCGCGGTCCGAGGCGGAGCTCGGCGCAATGCGGCAGCCGGTCACGACAAGCGCCAGCGTGATCACGACGCCGGACCCCGACGCCGCCCGGACCGGCGAACCGAGCGCACCCGATCCGCGCGTTGGACGCGGCCTGCAGAGGCAGCATCGTCCCTGCAAGGAGCGCGAGGAGCGACATCGTCAGTCCAGGACCCGGAGGGCGCGTGCGACGAACGCGTTCCGGTCCACCGCCAGGCCGCCGGCCTTACCGACGACGCGTATGCCGTGAAGAAGGGCGAGCAGGACGGCAGCAATTGTATGAGGCTCGTCATGCGCCGAGACCGAGCCGTCGCGCTGGCCCTCCTCGACCAGCCGGGCGAGCATGTCCCGCCGGCCCGATATCTGGGCTCGCAAGACGTCGGCACCGCGCCCGACCTGATCGAGGGCGGTGATCCCGGATACGACCATGCCGCCGAGCTCACCATCCTTGCCCTGGCTGAGGTCGACGTAGAGCCTGAAGAGGCCTTCGATCTTGGCGCGGGCCATCTCCGCCTCCGCGAAGATCGTGGCGATCTGGGCCTCGCGCAGGGACGCTGGCTGGGCCAGGCCCGCGCGACCTGTCGAGCCTAGCCGAGCGCGCGCTCCGGCATCCGGCCCCCTGGTTCTCGAACGCGCTGGCGGTCCGCGATCTCGGGGTTCGCCCGTTCGGCGTGCTGACGTCGGGCGAGATGCGAAACCAACTTGAGCGCGACGGTCGGGACCGGTTCGGCTTCCTTCCCGTCCTCTCCCGGTCGGCACGGGAGATCGTGTTCGGCGAGGACGACCGCCACCTTGACTTCCGCCTGCCGCTCTTCCTGCACACGCGCGACGATGGTCAGGAAGTCCTCACCGTCACCAGCGTGGTCCGCTGCCATAACCTGTGGGGACGCGCCTACCTCGCCGCCATCCACCCTGGACACGTGCTCGTCGTCTGGTCCGCCCTAGCAAGGGCCGGGAGGCGTTGAGCGGCATGCTTGGCTGTTGCCGTTGACCGCGGGCCCGGCTTCAGCCGTATCATCCGGTCGTCCCAAGCCCACCCTCAGAGGGATGGCATGACCGATCTCGCGCAGAACAAGGCGAACGTGATCGCCTTCTACGAGCTGATGTTCAACGACTGCCGGCCGCGCGAGGCCATTGAGCGCTACGTCGGCGCCGACTACATCCAGCACAACCCGCACGTGGCGACCGGCAAGGACGGCTTCGTCGCCTACTTCGAACGCATGGCCCGTGAGTGGCCGGGCAAGCGGGTCGAGGTGAAGCGGGCCATGGCCGAGGGCGACCTGGTCGTGCTGCACTGCCTCCAGCATTGGCCGGGCGACCACGACTATGCGGCCATCGACATCTTCCGGCTCGACAGCGACGGCAGGATCGTCGAGCACTGGGATGTGCTTCAGGTCCTGCCCGAAACGTCCGCCAACTCAAACGGGATGTTCTGAGCGACGAAGCGCATCCGAATGCCCCAGTCCCCTCAATCGGGAAGGGGGATGTGCTCCTCCCGATCGTCGGCCGGTAGATCGAAGCAACCCTCGCCCCACTTCTGCGCGCGCCATTCGGCCTTCGCCGCCTCAATGCGCTCCTTGGAGGTGGCGACGAAGTTCCACCAGATGTAGCGCGGCCCCGTGAGCGTCGCGCCGCCCAGGATCATCAGCCGCGCGCCACGGTCGCCGGCGGCGACGGTGATCCTGTCGCCGGGGCGGAAGACCATCATCCGGGACGCCCCGTACTCCCGGCCAGCGACCGAGATCGAGCCCTCGACGACGTAGATGCCCCGGTCCTCGTGATCGTCCGGCAGCGGCAGCAGGCTTCCCGCCTCCAGCCTCACGTCGGCATAGAAGGTCTCGGAGAACATCGTCGCGGGGGCGGCCTTGCCATAGGCGGTCCCGAGGATCAGGCGCAGGGAGACACCGCCGTCCTCGATTACCGGCAGCGCCTCCTTGCCGTGGTGCTCGAAGGTCGGCGCCACGTCCTCGTGGCTTTCCGGCAGGGCGAGCCAGGTCTGGATCCCGAACAGGCCGTTGGGCCCGCCGCGCGCCGTCGCCGTGGTGCGTTCCGAATGGGTGACGCCGCGCCCCGCCACCATCCAGTTCAGCGCGCCGGGACGGATGACCTGGTCGGCCCCGGTGCTGTCGCGATGATGGAAGTCGCCGCGATAGAGATAGGTGACGGTGCCCAGACCGATATGCGGATGCGGCCGGACGTCGATGCCCTGGCCCGTCAGGAATTCGGCGGGGCCGGCTTGGTCGAAGAAGATGAACGGCCCGACCATCTGCCGGTTCGGCGCCGGCAAGGCGCGCCGGACCTCGAAGCCACCAAGGTCCCGCGCGCGGGGAACGATGAGCGTCTCGACCGCGTCGATGCCGATCTCGTCGGGACAGCCCGGTTCCAGGGCCGGGTTCCAGCTCATGACGTCATCCTCTCGGCCCGGAGCGGCGTGGACGGGTCGTCCCGTCGAGAAGCCGGACCTCCTGTCTAGCCGGCGGTCACGTCGTGCGGGTAGTCGCGCGGAATGCAGAACCATGTCGCGGGATGCGGAACGCCTTCCTTCAGGTGCCCGGCCCGCGCGCCGCAGCGTCCAGGCCCCAAAGCTCCGGTGCCCCCTGGAAATACTCCATCAGCAACTCGGTTAGGACCCGCACCTTGCGGGAGGCATGGGGGCCGGGTGGCCGAACCACGTAGGCGGCCGCCGGCGGCGGCGGATGACGCGTCAGAACGCGTACGAGCCTGCCCGAGGCGACGTACTCGTAGGTGATGCAGTCCGGCAGCCAGGCGATGCCGAGGCCGGCCGCAGCCGCAGCCGCGAGGGCGACCCCATTGTCCGCCTTGAACCGGCCCTGCGGACGGACCGTCCTGACCCCGTCGCCGTCCGTGTACTGCCAGGTCTCGGTTCCCTGCATGAGCGCCTGGTGGCCGGCGAGCTCCTCGGGCGTCTCCGGCGAGCCGTGCGCCCTGACGTAGTCCGGGCTCGCGACGAAGCTCCCGTGGATCGGTCCCACACGCCGCGCGATTAGGTTGGAATCGGCGAGGTACCCGACGCGGATCGCGCAATCGAAACCCTCCGCGACGAGGTCGACGAAGCGGTCGCCGTAGCTCGCATGGACGTGGAGCAGCGGATGGCGCTGGGCCATCGCCGCGACCACGGGCGCGAAATGGGTCGGGCCGAACGTCAGCGGCACGGCCACGCGCAGGCGGCCTCGAAGATCGCCGCCGGGTGACACCGTCTCCCTGGCGACGTCGATCTCGGCGCAGACCCGCGCCGCGTGATCCCGGAACGTGGTCCCGGCCTCCGTTAGCGAGGCGCCGTGCGTGGTGCGGGCGAGGAGCAGGACACCGAGATCGGCCTCCAGCCGCATGAGCCTGCGGCTGACGATGGACTTCGACACGCCGAGCCGGCGCGCGGCGGACGAGACGCCTCCGGTGTCGGCGACCTCGACGAAGGTGCGCAGGTCCTCGATCTCCAAGATGCCGTTCCCCGTTCGGCGACACGGTGTAGCCGAACGCCAGCCTACCGCGCGAATATCGGAACCGCCACTGTTTGCGCGTCGATGCGGCGGCCGAAGCGCGGCGCGCGCAGGCCGACGCCAACGGAGGTTGAACTCGCACATGGCTTTTCGGAACGGACTCGACTCACTCCTTCGCCCCGAGGATTCGGTCCTCGTCCTGATCGACCACCAGCCCTACCAGCTCACGAACCTGAACAGCCACGACCCGCACATGGTCGTGAACAACACGGCCGCCCTGGCGAAATCGGCGAAGGTGTTCGGCGTGCCCACCATCCTGACCAGCGTCATCGCAGAGCGCGGCGGTGTCATCTTCCCGCAGGTCACCGACGTGTTCCCGGGCCAGGAGGTGATCGACCGGACCTTCATCAACACCTGGGAGGACCCGAAGGCCGTGGACGCCGTCAAGGCCACGGGCCGCAAGCAGTTGATCATCGCCGGGCTGTGGACCGAGATCTGCGTCGCGATGCCGGCGATCCAGGCCGCGGGCGAGGGCTGGGACGTAACGGTCGTCACCGACGCTTCCGGCGGCACCTCGGTGGAGGCTCACGAGATCGCCATCCAGCGCATGGCCCGGGCCGGCGTGAACATGATGACCTGGCTGGCGCTGGCGGCCGAATGGCAGCGCGACTGGGCCCGGCTGGATACCGCCATCGGCCTCACCGAGGTGCTCAAGCAGCACGCCGCGGGCAGCGGCATCGCCTACCTCTGGGAGCAGCAGCTCCTCAACACGCCGGTGCCAGCCGCCGGGTGATTTTGCCCGCGGACGCGCGACCCTCGGTAACGGAGTGAGCATGATGAGTGACCTGAAGGGCAGGCGTGCGCTGGTGACCGGGGGTTCGCGCGGCATCGGCGCGGGCATCGCGGCGGCCCTTGCCAAGGCCGGGGCCGACGTCGCGGTCACCTACGAGAAATCTGCCGGGCGGGCCGCAGAGGTGGTGGCGAGGATCGAGCGTCTCGGCGGTCGGGGCTTCGCGATCCAGGCGGACAGCGCCGATCCGGCGGCCGTCAGGCGTTCCGTGGACGAGGCGGCCGAGAAGCTCGGCGGCCTCGACATCCTGGTCAACAACGCCGGCATCGGTCGGGCCGGGCCGGTCGCCGAGATCCCGCTCGCCGACATCGACGCGCTGCTGAACGTCAACGTGCGTGCGGTCGTCCTGGCCTCGCAGGCGGCCTTGTTCCACCTTCCCGACGGCGGGCGCATCGTCTCGGTCGGCTCCACTCTCGCCGAGCGCGTGCCCTTCGGCGGGCTGACGGCCTACGCGATGACGAAGTCGGCCCTCATATCCTTCAACAAGGGCCTCGCGCGGGAGCTCGGCCCGCGCGGCATTACGGTCAACCTGATCCATCCCGGCTCGACCGACACCGACGCCAACCCGGCCACGGGGCCCGACGCCGAGGCGCAGCTGGGCTTCAACGCCCTCGGCAGGTTCGGGAAGCCTGAGGATGTCGGCGCGGCGGTCGTGTTCCTCGCCGGCCCCTCGGGGCGGCAGATCACGGGCTCGGCCATCACCGTCGATGGCGGTGCCAACGCCTGAGGCTGCACCAAGCGCTCTCGGTTCGGGGGGCTGCCGTGGAGGTTGGCGGCCGAGGCGCGACAGTGGCCCTCAAACCAGAAGGCGGCGAGGGTCTACAGCATGATCAAGGCGGCCGTTGCCTCCCTGACCCGCCGCCTCGCGCGACCTCGGGCCCCCATGGCCGGCATGCAGGCGATGCTCACGCTGGTGATCTCGCTCGGCCGTATCAGGCAGGACACCGCGATTGCGGCCCTGGCGGCGTTCCCGCTTGTTCTGGAGGCCGGCTTCATCGCGGGCGCCGCCTTGACCGAGGACAGCGGCTTACCTGACCTGAAGATCCCCGGTGGGCCGCCGACACGATCCAGCTAACCTCGCGTCGCCAGCTAACCTCGCGTCGCGATTCGTAGGAGAAGATCGTTGCCCGACACCAAGGACCCGCCGGCGGAGGAGCCGGATTACGACAAACTGCTGCGCACCAACCTGGAGCGTGTCTTCAACGAGCGGGACGCCGGCAAGCGGGCTGCGGCCCTCGACGAGCTCTTCGTCGACGAGCCGGTCATGTTCGAGCCGGCCGATGTCGTGCGGGGGCGGGCCGCCATCGCCGCCGTCGCCGGCAAGCTCTTGGACCAGTTCGGGCCCACTTTCCGGTTCACCCCGGTTGGCGTGGCCGTCGGGCACCACGGCTTGGGTTCCCTGCGGTGGAAGGCGGGTCCGGAAGGCGGACCGGTCGCGGTCACCGGAACGGACGTTGCCGAGGTCGTCGGCGGCAGGATCGCGCGCCTCTGGGTGCTGCTCAACCCGCCGGCCAGTTGAGACCGCCACCGTGCGAAATCACGGTCTCAGCGGGCTCGATCTCAAAGCGGCCCGCTTCCCTTTCGTGGCGCCGGCCCCGCCGGTGTCAGGTTAGGGACTTCGGCAGGAATCCGACGGCATCACGATCTCACGCGGAGCACGATCTTGCCCTTGAGCCGGCCCTCCTCGGAGCGCGCGTGAGCGTGTGCGACTTCGTCGAGGGGAAACTCCAAGCCGACTTGCGGCACCACCAGGCCTCGCTCAAGGAGGCGCGTCAGGGCGCCGAGCTTGCTGCCGTTCTGGCGAGAGAAGACGAAGTGGTAGGTCGCGTTCCGGCCCCAGGCGTCGATGAGGTTCTGGGGCGTGGAGGTGTCGACCAGGGTGACCACGCGCCCATCCTCGCGCAGGATGCGTGGGGAACGCGAGAGCGTGTCCCGCCCGATCGTATCCAGGACGACGTCGACGCCCCTACCTTCGGTCAGGCGATCGACGGCGTCCACGTAATCCTCGCGCTCGAAATCGATGACTGCCGAGGCGCCGAGCCGTTCGACGAGTGCCGCGTCGCTGCCTCGCGCCGTCGCCAGGACCCGCGCGCCGATGGCCTTCGCGACCTGGACGGCGATGGCCCCGACGCCCCCCGCGCCGCCGTGGACCAAGACGGTCTCGGTCACCTGCAATCGAGCGCGCTCGACCAGACCTTCCCAGACGGTCACGCCGACGAGACTGACGCTCGCGGCCTCGGAATGGGTTAGGTTGACCGGCTTTCGCGCCACGATGCCGGCGTCCGCCACGTGGTACTCCGCGTACGAACCCGGGCCGCCGAAGATCCTCGGTGTGTAGTAGACCTCATCCCCGACGCTGAACTCCGTCACGTCGGATCCTATCTGGTCGACAATCCCGGAGACGTCGTGCCCGATGATGGCCGGCAGCTCGACCTGGTCGGCGTAGTCACCGCGCCGGATCTGGCAGTCGAGCGGGTTGATCGACGTCGCATGCACGGCCACACGGACCTGCCGAGGTCCCGGTCGGGGGTCGGGAAGGTCCCGAAGCTCGAAGCTGTCCGGCCGGCCGAACCTCGTCAACACCATCGCTTTCAAGTGAGCCTCCTGTCCTTGGCAGGCGCCCTCGTGTCAGCCGGGAGGCGGGATGACGAACTCGTTTTCCTCAGGGGATGGATGAGCTACGTTCAACCATGATGATGCGGAGACCACTCCCCCCGCTCGCGGCGCTGCGGGCCTTCGAGGCGGCCGGGCGCCGCCTGAGCTTTCGCGGTGCCGCCGACGAGCTTGGCGTCACGGCGACCGCCATCAGCCATCAGATCCGGCTCCTCGAACAGACCTTGGGGCTTCGCCTCTTCCACCGCGAGACGCGCCGGGTCCGGCTGACCGTCGAGGGAGCCGTGCTGCTGCCCGTGCTTCGCGACGGTTTCGACGCCTTCGCCGAAGCCATCGACCAGATCCGCGGCCGACACTCGGCCGGTCTTCTCACGCTCTCGGCCCCGACTGCCTTCGTCGCGAAGTGGCTCGTGCCACGGCTTGCCGACTTCCGTGCCGCGCATCCCGGTTGCGACCTTCGCCTGCACGCGTCCGACAGCCTGATCGACTTCGCTCGCGACGGAGTGGACGTCGCCGTCCGATACGGACCCGGTCCCTACCCTGACCTCGACGCTCACAGGCTGGTGGTCGACCGGGTCACACCCGCTTGCAGTCCTCGCCTCGCGGTTCGATCCGAGCGAGATCTGGCAAGTTACCCGCTGCTGCACTTCGAGTGGCCCGACCTGACCGACGAGACGCCGACATGGCCGGCCTGGCTGCGGAAGGCCGGGATCACGGACGTCGATGCCGGCGCGGGTATTCACTTCAGCGACGAAGGTCACGTCATTCAGGCCGCGATTGCAGGTCAGGGGATAGCGCTCCTGTCGGTCGTGCTTGCCGCCGACGACCTGGCAAGCGGCGCACTGGTCCAACCCTTCGGGCCGGTCCTCGACGCCCACCCCTACTGGGTCGTCCACCCACGACATCCGGCTCGGGCGAGGGATGTCGGGAAGCTGGTCGACTGGCTAGGCTCCGCAGGTCGGCGGCGCTCCTATGACGCGCAAGCCCCCGAGTTGGGCGCGTTGGGGCTGCTCCAAGTCAACGCTCGCGCCGATAGTGCATAACAGCCGCGCCGCTGCGGAGCGGCTTCGCTGAGACCAGCCTAAGCTGTTGCGTGCTGCTCGACGACGTGGCGGTGATCGGCGGCACTCGCTTCCTGGGCGGGACACTGTTCACGGACTTCAATCCTGAGAAGAGGAGCAACTCGGCAAGCGAATGAAGTGGCTGGAGCCCCCTCCCCCTTCAGCGTGGTCCTGCACCTGCGGGCTGCGGTCAACGTAGAGGGTGTTGGGTCAGATTTCTGCCGAATGTGCTGCTTGAACCGGAAGGAGTTCCCACAGCCCTACGACAGCCGTCCGGTTGACACGGTGTCCCCTCTGAGTGCTACACAGGGGGACGGCGGTGTTGACCTAAACCGTTGCGATCACTCAGGATATTTGGCTGCTGGCCGTCGAGTCCGAATCCAGGTCTCCCAGCCAAATCAAATCAACGACTTAGCCTCATCCCATGAACCCGCCTCGGCGGGTTTTTCCATGTAGTTCCGCCTTGCCGGAACGGTCGGGGCCGCGCAGGTCCGCCGGAACGCGGGCGTTTGAGCGCTTCATGTCGGCCCTCCGGTGACAGGTCGGCTCGCGGAGGTGGTGCGCTGGCCGAGCGTGTCGGCGATCTCCCGATCCGTCTTCCCGAGTTCAAGCATCCCTCGCGCTGAGATCGAGGCGGACAAACGCGATCTCGCACGGCGACGCGGTGGGCATGGTGAGCGCCGCGGCACGGTTGAGGGGAACCGGACCAAGACCGGATCCAGGCGGCCTGGGCGATCATCATGCCGGGGCTGGAAGGGATCGCGACAGGCGGCGCGTTGGGGTCCCGGACGCTCGGGATGGCCTGACGATCCCCAGCCTGTCTACAGGTTGTCCACATGCCCCCGGGACTGCGGCCTCTCGTCGTCCCGAGCCCCACCGCCGCGCCCTCTCCTCCCGCAAAACGTCGCGGATCAGCGTCGCGCCCCTGTCGGCAGCCGAGACATGATTCGAGCCAACCGCGCGCCGGCGGCGGAACAGAATCAATTCTCGAAGGGCCTCCGGTCGGTAGAGAATACGGAGTGACCGTACGATTTTGTACGCTTAATCCAAAATTCTTAGCGACACCTTAACACTTGTATAGGGGATGACATGCGCGGGTTTCTGGCAATGGCCGCACTGGCCCTTTCAGTCTCGGCCACGACTTCGGCTCTGGCACAGAGCTACACCGAGGAAGTCGTTCCGAACAACGATACGTGCTACCGGGTGATGTACAAGAAGCAGGTCGATCTGGTGAACCCCCAGGGCGTTCTGCAGCAGCCCTCGTCGAACGAGTTCCGGTCCAACATCATCTATCAGCATGGCGGCGTCGCTCGGAACGTCTACAACCCTGCGATCTATCTCGAGACCCGCACGGTGGTGAGCCCGGAATATTACTCGATGCGCCCGACGGGCTGCCCGCGTCGCCTGCGCTGATCTTCAGCTGCGCATTCGGCCCTGGGGCCATTACACGGAGCCGCGCCGGCGCTCCTGACTCTGCCGGCGCGGTTCCGACCCGCTCGACACGCGTCCGCGCGACGCAATTCCCGCCTTCGGCGTGTCGGGTGAAGACTGGCCGGATCGGGACTTGTCGGTCAGGGATTTGGCGAGATCGAGAAAGGCTTCGCCGGCGCTGTGGCACTCCGCCCGCCGTCCCGGCAGGATTCGATAGACCTCCCGCCGCGTCTCGTTGACGATCACGGTCCCGGGCGGCAGGTCGCCGTCATACGGCACCACCACCATGCGGGGAGCCGGGACCGTCACGGGGGCCGCCCCCGGATCGCGCCCGGAGGGAGCGACAGGCGGGGGCAAGGTGCCGGCGCGCCGCCGCGGTGCGATCTCACCGGTCAGCAAGAACTCGATCAGCCCGCCGCCGAGATAGATGCCCGCGAACGGGTCGCCTCCCGCCAGGGTCCCGACCTCGGCCGCCGACGGATTGGGCAGGGCGCCGGTCGTTTCCGGCGCGGGCGAGATCCGGACTGCCAGGGCCGGGGAATCGATGGTTACCGGCTCCGCGGCGCGCGCAGAATCCTCCGCCCGCGGCTGCGTCGGGCCCAGGATCAGGGCCGAGAGGGTGAAAGCAAAGCCGAGGGCCGGCCCCCGGGCCGGCGCCAGATCAGGAACCCGGCAGCGCCAGAACAATCTCGGACGATCTTTTTGCGGTCGCATGCGCGGGAGCCCGGGGCCAGTGCATCACGCCTAGCGGTGATCGGTATGGATTCGGTTAAGTGCCCGAAGGGGCACTCGAACAAGGGGCGGACCGGCCAGCGGCAACACCCGCAGGCACCGCTCTGAAGGTCGTCGGCGGGCGTCGCCGAGCTGCCGTCTGGAGCCTCGCCCATGGAGGCCCTCTCGGGCGGGAGCGCGGCTGGCTTCATGGTGTCGCCGAGGGACGGAACGAGAACAGGGGCCGCCGTCAGGCCGCTCAGCTGCGTGAAGGAGCGCGCCCGCAAGTGCATCGGCCCCTCCCGGCTGTGGCCGACGATCCTGAACAATCCCACGAGAGCGGAGCGGTGGCGTGTTGCTTGATCGCAGGTGACAGTCGCTCACCCTTCTTCGCCAAGCCGGGAGCGGGAGCCTTCCCCTCATCTGCTTCTGGATTGCTGCAACGGGCGTGAATGGGCCGAATGTCCGCCCCTGATTGGTTTTCGGACGTTCGATTGCAAGATCCGATGTCCGCAGGCGACAGGCCGATGGCTCCGCCACCGACACGACAGGACGCCCTGAGGTCTGCGTCAGCGTGAACGCGCCTCTCTCACGCAGCCGAGCCGTCCAGAGGCGCATCACCGGGATTGCCGGCCCAGATCCGCCACGGCGACCAAGCCGTCGCTGACGTAGCGGTTCACCGTGCCGATCGACAGCCGCTCGCCGGGGCGGTGATAGCGCACCGGTCCGATCCCTCCATGCTCCGTCAGTTCGCCGACGAGGAACGCGCGCTCCGCATCGGTGTCAGCGTCGGTCGCGTGGGTGATCTGGAAACTGAGGCGCGTCAGGGAGATGCCGACATCCTTGGTCGCAGCGCCGATCCACAAAGCGCGCTCCGCGCCGATCGGCGGGTGCGACGCGAGCCAGAAGGCCGCGGTGTCGAGGGTATCCTCCGCGCGCTCAATCGGGATGCCCCAGAAGCGGACATGGTGGCGCTTGCGCGGGCTGTCGCCGATCGGCCTCTGAAAGCCGACATCCTGTCCCCGATCGAACAGGTAGAGCGTGCTGAACGGGGCACCCGGATAGGGACGGTTGAGGATGAAGGCGCATGCCATCCTCCACGAGCTGCCGATCCCGAGCGGATCCGCCTGCGTCCAACCAGCCCGGAGGAACGCGCTGCGCAATGCCTCGGAGGTGCCGATCAGGGCAATGTTGACGGGATCGCCCGGCAGGCCATCGCCGGTCAGCGCGTAGGAGGGGACTTGGCCCCGGTTGAGGATGCGCGCGCCGAGCCGGATCGCACGCGGCAGGATCAGGTAGGCAGCGGCGGCGTAGGTGGAGGCCAGCGCCAGGATGAGGGGAAGGCGACGGTCGGCGACGTCGTAGAACAGCACCAGGATCAGCCAGACCGTCACGAGGCCGAGGAGTGCCACCAGCGCGCGTTGGCCAAGCCGTTTCAGGCGTCGCACGGGGTGCTCCCTTCCTGCGCCTGCCGTCCGGGACCGGCGCGCGTCGCTCGGAGGTGCGTGCCCGGCCTCGATGTCCGGAGGCGGCGCGAGCACGCCGCGCGAGACGGCGAAGCTCCCGACCGCCTCACCGGCGGGCCCCGGCCTAACCGACGCCCCGCGGCCTGCCCGCCAGTGGATGGATCGTCACGACATGCATGCGCGCCGGGTTGTACCAGACGAAGAAGGGCTTGTTGGTCCGCCTGGGATCGTTGCGGTCGAGGAAGTCGACGACCTTGGCCGAGATTTCCTCGTCCACCGTCCTGGAGCGCTCCAGCATCAGCGGTCCTTCATCCGTGCAGGTCTGGTTCTTGGCCGTCCCGTCCGAGGACTTGCACGCGAGAACCGGACGCGGGGGGGTCAGGCAACGCGTCGTCTTGCGGTCGACGGCGCCGGGCACCTCGGGCAGGCCGGGGATCGGCGTGTTCCTGCAGGGCGGCGCGATGCCCTGCTCCGTCGCGGTCTTGTTGATGTCGGGGAAGCTCACCTGCTGCATGGCGTCGAGGTGATAGAGATAGCCCCAGTATTCCTGGAAGCCGTGCGCCGTCGGCAGCGACTCGGTGTGGTCGCCCAGGTGGTTCTTGCCGAACTCGCCGGTGTTGTAGCCGAGATCGCGCAGGAACTTGGCGAGCGCCGGTGTGCCGGGGCGCAGGTAGGAGGGGCTGCCCGGCAGTTGCGGCGGGATCATGCCCGTGCGCAGCGGGTACATGCCGGTGAAGAACGCGTTGCGGCCGGAGGTGCAGCTCTGCATGGCGACGTAGTCCATGAAGACCGCGCCCTCCTGCCCGATCCGGTCGATGTTGGGCGTCTCCCCGACCATCCAGCCGCGATGATAGATGCTCGGCTGCATCAGGCCGATATCGTCGCCCATGATGAAGAGGATGTTGGGCGTCTGTTGGGGCTGCGCTTGGGCGAAGGCCGGCGCCGCCGTGGAAGCGGCGCATAACGCGGCCAAGCCGAACCAGGCAGAACGGCTCGTTCTCATGGCGGCGCTCCTTCAGGTTTCCTGCCTCGCGGCTCCGGGCGGCGGCCTCGTCCGCGCCCGTCAAGCGTACGGGCACCAGCCCCGCGGGAGCCGTGACGCTGTCAGCGTCGGGTCGGCCGAACACGCCCAGCCCCAATTTGGCGCCAGTCCGATACTGCTGTTCGGCTTTACTCTTATGGACTGAAGGGTCCTCCCGGGCGCGCATCTTACAGAAAATGCGTGCATCGCGCCATGCATTCGCGGCTATTGTGCGAGACCGCGCTCGGCTGTTCATCCGGGAATCAAACTCAGGACGCTGCGCCCGAGCGTGTCATCTATGCCTTATGCTGGATCCGTCTTCGAACACATGCAGTCGGGACATGCTCCCGATGATTGTGTTGACGCGCCTTTGCCGAACCTGGATCCCCATCGGAGCGTCCGCCAGATGCGGGCGAAGGCGGGGCCAGCCTGCCGCTCCTCAACCCGAGCGGGACAGCGTCCGATCCGGCCGAGCCCTGCCCCGGCTCGGCAGCTCTCAGGGGATGCAGTTCCGGATGGCGGCCAAGGCGGAAGCCGGGACCGCAGTGTTGGTCGGGCTGCCCCAGGGCGTCGGAATCACCCTGCCCGGCGGCAGGAATGGCAAGGCCGGACCGGTCAGGAGCCCGTTGAGCACCGCGACGACCCGCCCCTGTCCGCAATCGAGCACCGGCGCCCCGGAGGCGCCGCCCCCGAGCAGCAGGCGGTTCGAGCCCTGCACCTCGAAGAGAGCCAAACCCGCATACCGCGCGGCGAGCTCTCCGTTCCTGCGGACGATGCCCTGCGCAGCCTCCATCCGCCCCCCCGGATAGCCAAGGACCAGCACCGCCGCGTCCTCCTCCGGCGGTCTCGGCTGAACCTCGAGCACGGTCGCGTGCGGGAAGGGCTCCTGGAGTTCGATGATCGCGACATCGTCCGCCAAGCCTGCATTCCGGCCTGCCCCGCCGTCGCGTCGGCCGGACAGCCTGCCATTGACGGCAACGCGAAGCCTGACCCGCGCCGTGACCTCCGGCTCTCCCTCACGGACAGCCTGGCGCAACTCGGCCTCCTGCCATCCGTCCGTCGGCAGCTCATTCGCGAAATGGGCAGCGGTCACCAGGAGCCGGGGCGACGTGTAGAACCAGGCGGTGGCCCGTTCTCCGACGATCTCCTCCCACCCGTCACGGCGCGGCGCGCCGAAGCGCCAGAAGATGCTGACGACAGCCCGGGCGGATGCCGCGGGATCGACGCAAGGTCCTCCGCCCTCCGGCGATCCCGCGCGAGCGGGAAGTCCTTGCAGACTGAACAGGATCGGGATCAGCGCCAGGCCGATGGCGCGCAGCTTTCCTCGGACCTGCCATGGCGGGACCATGCATTTCCCCATCTTCCGCTGCTGGAGCTGCGGAACATCGGGACGACGCTGACGCGCACAGGACCAGGAGGTACGATTTCAACCCTCGGAGGAGGCCGGTTGTTCCTGGCGCAGTGGCCGTGCGACCGGGCGCTTCGCACGGGAAAATCTTGACTGTGCCGACACTTATCGGGCTGCCCCGCTCCCAGGCCTGCTGTCCGCTCCGACCGATCGGCCTGCCCGATTCCGAGCCGCCAATATGTCCCCGTGCGGACACCGGCGCTCGGCAGCCAGGTACGACGCTGGCAGGATGCCCGGACACCTCGCGCATTGCGGGGACCGATTGTCGGATCAGGACCAACCGTGTGCTCCGGCAGCCGCAGCTGGTACAGATGTGCCGTCATCGACAGGCTGAGAACCTGATTTGAGGCAGTGCGCGCCGAGAGATTCCGACCGAGCGTGACGCTTTCGATCGTCTCGCGGCGGATCACAGGCCGGTAAGCCGGGCTGCAGCAACGACCGCTCCGGAGAGGTCGCTCGGGTCGCCGGCAGGGCGGCAACGGGCGCAGATCCGGAGGTCCGCTTTCCCGCCAGGCCGGCATCGACCCGCGACAGGCCAAGATGATCGTGGGGCAGAAGCGCCAGGAGCGCGCCGATGTTGCGAGACACGGATGCCACAGGTCCCGGTCCTGAGACGGGTCGCCCGGAAAGTCCGGTTCTGCGCCTGCCGCGGCGGCGATGGGGGCGCCTCCTCGCCATCGTCGGAGTGCTGCTGCTGGCCGCCGCCGGGTTCGCGCTGGCTCACGTCTGGTCGCCGCATGCCAACCTGCGCGTGACCACAGGTCCACAGGGCGGTGCCGCGCAGCGCTTCATGGCGGCCTTCGTGTCCGTGTCGGCAATCCAGCACCCCCGCGTTCACCTGGACCTCGTGCCGGTTCCTGACCTCGGCGCGAGCGCCAAGGCCCTGGAGGATGACCGGACGGATCTGGCCATCGTGCGCAGCGATGCGGCGGCGCCGGCAAACGGGCAGACCATCGTGATCCTGCGCCGGGACGTGGTGGCCCTCGTCCTGCCGCCCCACAGCAAGGTCGGTTCCGTCGCCGGGCTGGCGGGCAAGACCGTCGGGATCGTGGCCGGGCCGGTCCAGGCGAACAATGCGCAGGCCCTCGACACGCTTCTCAGCTTCTTCGACATCCCGGCGAAAGACGTCGGTCGGGTCTTCCTGCCCGTCGCTGAGCTCGGGCAGGCCGTCCAGCAGAAGAAGGTCGCGGCGGTGCTCGCGGTCGGCCCGATGGCCCCGGGCGAGGTGGTCGATGTCGTGGCCGCCATCGCACGCGCGACGAAGGGGACCCCCGGCATTCTGGCCATCGACGAGGCGGAGACCATCGGCAAGCGCTTCCCCGGCTTCGAATCCATCGACGTTCCTGTCGGCGCGTTCCGGGCCAGGCCAGCCACGCCGAGCGACACCGTCACGACACTCGCCGTCACCTATCGCTTCGCCGCCTCGGAACTGATGAGCAATGTCGTGGCGGCCGCCATCGCGCGCTCGATCCTGACCACGAAGGCGAAGCTGATGGCCGCGACCCCGCTCGCCAACCAGATCGAGGCGCCCGACCCCGACGACAAGAGTCCCCTTCTCCCGGTTCACCCCGGCGTGGCGGCCTATCTCAGCGGGGGTGACCAGAGCTTCCTCGACCAGTTCCAGAAATACTTCTACGTCATCGGGATCGGCATCAGCGTCGCCGGATCCCTGTTCGCCCTGGTTTCGAGCTACTGGAACCGGCGGAGGTCGGACGAGGATTGGCGGCCGATCAAGCGCTTGGTCGAGATCGCCGACGAGGCGCCCGGCGCCGAGTGGATCGCGTTGGGGGCTCTGGAGCACGAGACCCAGGCGATCGCCTCATCCGTGCTCGGCAGGCAGGCAGGGGCTGTCGGCGCCGAGCGGTTATCGGCGTTCTCGACGGCGCTCGCCCATGCAAGGCACGCCCTCGACGCCCGAAAGTCGGCCCTCGGCCCAAGGCTGGGGCCGAGCACCGGGCCCATGGCCATGCCGACCCGAGCGGCGGCCCCATGAGACGGCCCCATGAGGCGGCCCTATGAGGCAGCGACCCTGCCGGTCGAGCAGGTCTCCGGCCGTCGTGATCGCCCCGATAGGACCTGCTCCACCGAACCTGAAGGGGTGCGGCGCGCGCAGGTTGGGTCTCGAAGAGTACTCCCGGCGAAGCGCGCCGGGCATCAGCGTACGGTCAAAACAACCTTGATCCTCTCCCAAGACCAGACGAGATTTCGCAGGCGTCATACACTATAATTACGACGCCCGCATTCGGCGAGAGCCCTCCAGGCGCCCCGCTCATCAGGAGGCGGCCAAATGATTCGCCCTGCAAGTCTGGCGTTCATTGCTCTGGCGATCACGCCTGCTCTCGGCGGCGAGCTTCCACGTTACGACGTCGAAGCGATGTGCCGCGCGGCTCCGAGCCTGGAAGCCGGCGCCCGAAACACCGACCGGAGTTGCGTCCGGGATGAAACGCAGGCTCGCGAGCAGCTTGCGCAGCACTGGTCCGGCTTCAACGCGCAACGCCGCGAGGCCTGCGTCCAGGAATCGAGCATCGGGGGGCCACCGAGCTACGTCGCCTTGCTGACATGCCTGCAAATGTAAGCGAGCCCGCTTTCGGAAGGTCTCGGCTTCGGCGGCATCGTCCAGGAGAGGAGCTGACCATGAGCCACGAGGACACGCATGCGGCGGGCCAGGCGGGTCCGGGAAGCACCCTCAGCCGCCGCACCATGCTTCTCACGGGGACCTCGGCCCTCGCGGCCTCCGCCCTGGTCTCGGCCGCCGCGACCACCCCCGCGGAGGCCCAGCAGCAGCCGACGCCCGCCGGGCAGAAGCCGAACATCGTCGTGATCATGGGCGACGACATCGGCATCTGGAACATCGGCGCCTATCATCGCGGCATGATGGCCGGACGCACGCCCAACCTCGACCGGTTGGCCGCCGAGGGCATGCTGTTCACCGACTACTACGCCGAGGCGAGCTGCACGGCGGGCCGCGCCGCCTTCATCACCGGGGAGCTGCCGATCCGGACCGGCATGACCACCGTGGGCCAGGCCGGGGCCCCCATCGGGATTCCGGCGGAGGCCGTGACGATCGCCACCGCCCTGAAGGGCATGGGCTACGCCACCGGCCAGTTCGGCAAGAACCACCTCGGCGACAAGAACGAGTTCCTGCCGACCGTGCACGGCTTCGACGAGTTCTTCGGCTACCTCTACCACCTCGACGCGATGGAGGACCCGGCCCATCCCGCCTACCCGCAGGATCTGCTGAACCGGGTTGGCCCGCGCAACATGGTTCATTCCTGGGCGACGAGCGTCGACGATCCCACCGAGGACCCGCGCTGGGGCAAGGTCGGCAAGCAGCGGATCGAGGATGCCGGCACGCTCTACCCGAAGCGGATGGAGACCGTGGACGAGGAGATCCGCGACCTGGCGCTCGGCTTCGTCGACAAGGCCAAGGCGGACGGCAAGCCGTTCTTCCTCTGGCTCAACCCGACCCGCATGCACGTCACCACGCACCTGTCGCCGAAATATCAGGGAATGCGCAACTCCCAGAACGGCTGGAGCATCCAGGAAGCTGGCATGGCGCAGCTCGACGACGTCGTCGGCGCGGTGATGAGGAAGCTGACGGATCTGGGGATCGACGACAACACCATCGTGGTCTTCACCACCGACAACGGCACCGAGGTCTTCACCTGGCCGGATGGCGGGCAGACCCCATTCGCGCAATCGAAGGGCACGGTCATGGAGGGGGGCTTCCGCGCCCCGGCGATGATCCGCTGGCCCGGCAAGGTGCCGGCCGGCAAGGTCGAGAACGGCGTCATCTCGGGCCTCGACTGGTTCGCGACCCTCGTCGCGGCGGCGGGCGACCCGGATATCGGCGAGGCGCTGAAGAAGGGCAAGACGATCGGCGACCGGACCTACAAGGTGCATCTCGACGGCTACAACCAACTCGACATGCTCACCGGCAAGGGCCCGTCGAAGCGCAAGGAGATCTGGTATTTCGGCGAGAGCGAATTGGGCGCCGTTCGGATCGGCGACTACAAGTACCGCTTCATCGACCAGCCGGCCGGATGGCTGGGCGATAAGACCAAGCCCGACGTGCCCTACATCACCAACCTGCGGCTCGACCCCTTCGAGCGGACCGGCTGGCCCGACAACGGCACCAAGGGCGGGGCGCAGAACTACATGAGCTGGTTCCTCTACGAGTTCTGGCGCTTCGTCTTCGTCCAGCAGGAGGTGGAGAAGCTCGCCAGGACCGCCATCGAGTTCCCGCCGATGCAGAAGGGCGCGAGCTTCAACCTCGAGGCGGTGAAGGAGAAGATCCAGGCGGCCAGGAGCGCGATGGCCAAGTGAACAATCAGCCGCGCCTGCGGATTGGCGCGGCGCCGGCGCCTGGCCGGGAGCCCGGACTGTCACGCCTCTCCGGCCGCTGCGGCGGCTCCTGACCGCCGGTCCCGTCCTGCGGATCCTGCGCGCTGGCCTCGGCGCGCACGGTCCGAACTTGTCGACGCCCGGCCCCCCGAGCGCTCGCCTCCGAAGCCGAGACCGCTTCGGCGCGCGAGCGCGCATCACATCAACGACGGAGAGCCGCTCCCGATTGCAATGCGATCCGGAACGGCTCTCAATGCCGAAATGGTGGCTGAGGAGATGGACAGGGATACGGTTCGTGCGGTGTAAACGCCTCTCTGTGCCGACCCGTCAGGAGGAGATCAGAATGCGCCGGCCTGGGCAATGCTCGGTTTTCAACCGGTGGAGATCAGTGTGAGCCTTGATCCGCTTTCGACCGAAGAGTGCCGGATCCTGCGCATCCTCGATAAGTTCGGGCCTCAGCGTGCCATATACGATGCGGCCTCGATCAAACTTCGCGAGCGAGGCTATGCCAAGCTTGACGCGGGCGGCAGCGTGCTGGTCATCACCGACGCGGGCAAAGAGGCCGTCGCGGCCCTTTGCCAGGTCTGAACGCGTGACGGCCCGTGATGCTTGGACTCTGCCGGCAATGGCCCCTCCTGGCCTGCCCCGCCCCGATGGAACACCGCCGATCGGTCGTGCCCGTTCAGGGTGATTTCTCCCAGATCAAAGTCACAACGCTCATTT
Organism: Methylobacterium soli; assembly: GCF_008806385.1. Taxonomy (GTDB): domain Bacteria; phylum Pseudomonadota; class Alphaproteobacteria; order Rhizobiales; family Beijerinckiaceae; genus Methylobacterium; species Methylobacterium soli. The sequence continues at coordinate 56,973 of NZ_VZZK01000009.1, read as the reverse complement.
TGCCGTCGCCACTGAATGGGGCCGGCCTCGTTCTATAAACCAAGCGGTTGCCCTGCCGCTCAACATCCCGAATTTGCGAAGTTCCGGTCCAAACCTCGTTCCAGGACGTGTCGATTTTGTGCGTCACGCTTTTGCCGTCGAACGTGTATGTCCCACTATACGCCAGAACCGTCTTGAACAGCTTGACACGATCTGGGTCGGTCATCTTCTCGATGCTTTCGGGCTTCGGGCGGTCATCGTTGACAATCAGAGCCATCATCCGCCCGTCTCGCCCATAATTTATCCACCCAACCGGGCGGGGTCCGTAGGTGTTGAACTCCTCGTTGGTTTCGAGAATTTTCCGCGTGCTGCTGACCAGCTTCCACGTTCCCAGTATTTCCTCAGCCTCCAGGGCGTAGGCTGTGTTTACACCAAAGCATGCCAATGCCAGCACCACAGCTTTGCGCATCGCACCCTCCCGCGAATGTGACTACTTGGCTCCTTACGCCAAATCACCATCGATTTATAAACTGTGGTTTCGCCGTTGGACAAGACCTGCAGATCGGACCGCAATGCACCTGACGACGATGAAAGCTTCGGAGATTTTGTGCGATCATTGGCGGATTGACGTCGAACGGGTCACCACGCAACGGGACCGGTGTGTGCTCGGTCTGTGATGTGACGCGCTCCCTAAGCTCGACGCGTCGTCCTGGGCGAGCCGTGACGAGGCGGCGCCCGCGCCGGAGCCAGTCTCACGGGAGATCTCAGCGCGGGGCGCCCTCGGCAAAGTCGTCCTGGAATTCCTTGAGCTCGACCGCATTGAGATCGGAGACGGCCCAGTAGGACAGCCCGGCCTGCTGCCAGCCCAGGATGTTGTAGCCCTCCCTGGCGGACGCCCTCGGCCTCCGTCCGTCGGACGGCCACAGGAACAGATTGATCACGTGCTTGCGCCGCCGGTAGACCAGCGCCGCCACGACCCGGTTCTCGATGTAGTCGAGGCGCCCGCCGACCAGGGTGAACCCCCGGGCGTCGAGGTCGACGACCGGGGGCGAGAAGTCGGTCCTTCCGGAGAACCACGGCTTCACCGTGTGCTGGTCGGAGCTCGGGACATCGGTCAGGTGGCTCGCCAGAAGGGAGCGCACGTGCCCTGAGACGAGCTGGCTCGACAGGTCCGGCCCCTCGTCGGGCCGCGTGACCAGGACGGCGAGGGCGAGGCTCGCGGCGAGCGCGAGGCCTGCCGGCACGCCGCCCCATCGCGTCGCCGCGGCGCGCAGGCGCGCGGCCCATCGGTCCGGAGCCTGCGTCTGCGCCGGGGTGGCGTTCCCGTCGCGCGCAGCCCGTCCTGCTTCTTCCGCGAGGGTGGTGAGGATCCGCGCGCGCAAAGCGGCGGGCGCGCGCCAGGCGATCCCGTCGCGGGCGAGGCGCGCGCGCAGCGCGCGCAGGCGTTCGAGCTCGGCGGCGCAGGCCGGACATTGCGCGACATGGGTCTCGCAGCGCAGGCTGTTGGCCGCGTCGAGCTCTCCGTCGAGGAGCGCGTTCAGCGACGTGGCCTCCTGCCCGCAGGACCCGGCAGGTTCGCCGATCATGGCCGGCCCCCATCATCCTGGCAGCGCCAGGCCGCGCCCAGCATCTGTCGCGCCCGGGCAAGACGCGACATCACGGTGCCGATCGGGGTCGCGGTGATCTCCGCGATCTGCCGGTAGGACAGGTCGTCGAACTCGCGCAGCACGAGGACCTCCCGGAAGGCCTCCGGCAACGCCTCGATCAGGCGGCGGATCAGGCCGGCCTCGCTGTCGCGCAGGAGCACGGTCTCCGGCGTGTCCTGGTCGGGATCCGAAAGCTCGGCCGCCTCGGCCTCCGGATCCCGTTCAGCCGGCGCGGCCGCGAGGGGCTCCGAGATGGCCCGGACCCTGGCGCGCTCGTTCGCCCAGCCTCGCGCGCAGTTTCGCACGATCGCGAGGAGCCAGGCCCGCGGGTCACCGCCGCGGAACCCGTCGAAGGCCCGGAAGGCGCGCAGGAAGGCGTCCTGCACGATGTCGTCCGCGGCGTCCGCGTCCCTGGTGAGGAAGCGCGCGAGGTTGTAGGCCGCGTCGAGATGCGGGAGCACGATGGCGTGGAACGAGGTGCCGACCTGCGAAGGCGCGGGAGCGCCGAGCGATCGCGGGTCGCGGCCCCGCCCCGCCTCGGTGGCGGGGCGCAGCGGTTCGGACCGGACCGAGGCCGCCACGAACCCGCGTCGCGGATCCGTGAGATGCGCGCGGGCCGCCGCGATCCAGGCGTGGAGGCGACTGGCAGGGAGCGCCATCGGCCACGTTCCGGCAACGCTGAGCCTGGCCGTCGTCATGAGCCGCCTCCCGCGCGCATCGTCGCCTCTCGCGTCGCTCGACCGGGTCAGTTCGTCGGCCGCCTCACCACGACCGTCCCGGTCATGTGCGGGTGCAGGGAGCAGAAGTAAGCGTATTCGCCCGGGGCTTCGAAGGTGAAGCTGTAGCGGTCATCCGTGTCGAGCGTCCTCGAACGGAAGAGCTTGTTCTGCGCCACCACCGTATGCGGGATGTCGTCGCCGTTGACCCAGGTCACGGTCGTCCCCGGCGCGACCGTAAGGGTCTCCGGACCGAAGGTGAAGTTGTCGATGCGGATGATGACCGGATCGGTACCGGTCCGCTCGGAGGCCGGCGCCCCGCGTCCTGCTGCCAGTGCCAGGATCGGCACGCTGACGGCGGCGACGAGCCAGGGACGGAAACGGCGCGGCAAGGTGTGCGGTGAGGGCATGGAACGGTCCCGATACGAGGAGGGTGGACCGGCTCAGCCGGCGAGCGGGGTGTCGATGATCGCCAGGGGCTCGCGTCCGTGGATGAGGTTGAGGCGCGTGATGCCGAGCACCTTGCGCAGCTCACCGGCCGGGACCTTCATCGGTCCCGGCGAGGAGGCCGTGCCGGGCGCCGGCTGCGGGAAGGCCGTCGACCGGGCCGTGTGGAAGGAGACATTGCCCTCCACCTTCTGGATGATCTGGTGGATGTGCCCGTTGAGCACGGTGACGGAGCCGAAGCGTCTGAGGCAGGCCAGCACCCGCGCTCCGTCCTGCGTCCCCCAGCCCCATTCCGGGTACACCGTCCAGAGCGGGATATGGGCGAAGACGACGACGGGCGTGCTCGCGGAGAGCCCCGCCACGTCCCGCTCCAGCCAGGCGAGCTGATCGGTTCCGAGATTGCCGAGGCCGCCGGCCTTCAGGTCGACGACGTTGACGAGGCCGATGAAGTGGACGCCCTCGCGGTCGAAGCTGTACCAGCCGGCCCCGCGCGTTCCCCGGCCGAAGCGGTCGCGGTAGGAGCGGCCTTGATCGTCGTCGAGCAGGTCGTGCTCGCCCGGCACGAAGAACAGGGGCACGCCGGTGTCGCGGAGGATCTGGTCGGCATCGTCGAACTCCTGCTCCTTCGAGAGATGGCTGATATCGCCGGTGTGGATGATGAAGGCCGGCTTCTCCGGGAGCTGCCGGATCATGGCCACCGCCTCGCGCAGCGTGCCCGATGCGTCGGGATTGGCGGGCTTGTTGAAGCCCACATGGCTGTCGCTGATCTGCAGGAAGGTGAAGGGGGCGGGCGGCTCCTCGGCGGCGAGCGCCCGGGTCAATCCCACGGCACGCGGCAGGCCGCCTCCGAGCGACCAGAGCAGGCCGGTGCCCGCCCAGGTCATGCATTCCAGGGCGCCGCGCCGGCTGAGCGTTCCTGGCGGGTGATGGCTCTCGGGATCCTGCATCGGACTGGCTCCGCCTCTGCGGGACATGGACGTCCCTGCGGATCCTGATCGTCGGCTGGCGCCGTTTATTCCCGGGAGCCGTCACATGTCGCGCCGACCGCGCCGTGACCGAGCCCGCGACGAGGCGCCCTGCGAACGGGCGTGCGCGGCCGTACGCGCCCCGGGCCGGTAAGGACTCGTTCACCCTTCGCGCCGACTTTGATGGCACCCGCCGCGGCCCCCACGCTTGGCGGGTTGGCCCCGCCGGCTCTTCCAGGACCTGTACCGGCGGGGCCTTCATCGGGGCCGCCTTCCCTGACCGCAGCGCTCGGGAGCTTGCCGCTCCGAGGCATGGATCCGCCGCATGATGCATGAGCCCCGCCGCTTCTTCGCGCCCTGGCGCGTCGTCGAATTCGAGGGAGCGTTCCGCGTTGAGGATGCCGCGGCTCTGCCGCTGGCCTTCGTCTACTTCGCTGCCGGTGCAGGATGCCGCTCAGCGGGCGCCGCGATGTCGCGGGATGAGGCGGAGCGGATCGTGCTGAACGTCGCGGCCCTGCCGGACCTGCGGGCTCGCCTCGATGAGGTCGAGCAGGAGCGGGATGCGTGGCGGGCGGAAGCCGAGCGGCTCGCACGCTTCGTTGCGTGACCGAACGCCGATGCCGTCCGCTGCGCAGCGGTGCGGGCATCCCGGCCCCACGCAAGCGAGGCGTCGCCTTGGGTGCGCTGCCGGCCGGGGCCGCTGCCCGGCACGGCGCGCCGGAGCTTCCATCGTCAAGCTCCGGACCATTCCGCTGCAGCAATCGGCCTCTCCGCCGAGGCTGGCGCGAGCGCCCGCACGATCCTGCGGCCGATCGGTCGATGCGCGCGGGCTCCGGCCTTTTCGGGATGACGCGTGGTGCTACGGCTTGCGCGCGATCGCGTAGGCCAGGTCGGCGATCTCGTTCGGGCTGAGCTCTCCGGCAACCTCGTTCATTTGCGGGTCGAAGCCGGCGCGCTCGCTGGTCTTGTACGTGGTCAGCGCTGTCACGAGGTATTCCTCGCGCTGGCCGCGGATGCGCGGCACGCCCTTGTCACCGCCCAGTTGCGCCCCGTGACAGGAGGCGCAGCGATGCTTCGCGATCGCGGCATTGGCCCGGGCGACGCGCTCGGCATCCGCCGCCGGACCTTGATACGTGGGCGCCGGCAGGGTCGCGATCGCGGCGCCGTAGGCCTGGAGATCCTCATCGCTCATGGGTTCGGCGAGGCTGTTCATCGGGTCGGCCTTGCGCTGGCCCTCGCGGAACATGAACAGCTGGTTCGTGACGTAGAGGGCGGGCATGCCGCCGAGGGAGGGGATGCCTTCGGTCTGCGACGTGCCGGCGCCGTGACAGGCGGTGCAGCCCTCGATCGAGGGGCCGGCCGCGAGGACAGGGCCGGTCAGAACGGTCGCGACCGCGAGGGCGAGAGGGATGCGCATGGAATGCCGTCGGGAGGGAAACGCGGGAGACAGGCCGGGACCCGATGGCCCCGGCCCGCGGAAAGCTTACTTCGCCGCGTGCTTGGCGTCGTAGCTGATACGGTAGATTGCGCCGTTGAGATCGTCCGAGACCAGGAGCGCGCCGTCCGGCGTGACCTGGACGTCGACGGGCCGGCCGATGAGCTCGTTGTTCTCCAGGAAACCGGTGAGGAAGGGCTCGACCGACGTCACCTTCCCGTCGGACCCGAGCTTGGCGAACACGACCTGACCGCCGGTCTTCTGGGTCTTGTTCCAGGAACCGTGCTGGGCGATGAAGATGCCGCCCTGGTACTGCGCCGGGAATTGCGTGCCGGTGTAGAAGCGCATGCCGAGCGCCGCCGTGTGCGCCCCCAGCAGGCCGACCGGCGCCGTGTAGTCGGCGCAGGACTTGCCCCAGCCGTATTCGGGATCGGGCAGGTTGCCCTGGTGGCAGAACGGGTAGCCGAAATGCTCCTGACCCGGCTTCGTCAGGACATTGAGCTCATCGTTCGGCAGCTCCTCGGAGACCCAATCGCGACCGTTGTCGGTGAAGGTCAGGAGCTTCGTCGCCGGGTTCCAGTCGAAGCCGACGGTGTTGCGCACGCCGCGGGCGACGATCTCGACATTCTTGCCGTCGAGGTCCATCCGCCGGATCTGCGCGTGGGTCTCGGGCGGGATCAGGTTGTTGCCCGGTGCGCCGATCGGCACGTAGAGCTTGTTGTCGGGTCCGACCTTGATGAACTTCCAGCCATGCGCCTCGTCCTTCGGCAGATCGTCGTAGATCGTGACCGGAGCCGGCGGCTGATCGAGATGGGCCTCGATGTCGGGGTATTTCGAGATCTTGGAGATCTCCGCCACGTAGAGGGTGCCATCGTGGAAGGCGACGCCGTTCGGGCGGTGCAGGCCCTTCGCGATGATCTTCACCGCGCGCTTGCCGTCCTGATTGGTCACCGCGTAGACGCGGCCGGCGATGCGGGAGCCGACGAAGAGCGTGCCCTTGTCACCGAGCTGGAGCGAGCGGCCATTGGCGAGGCCGGAGGCGTAGACCTCGAGCTTGAACCCGTCGGGCAGGTGGAACTTGTCGAGGGGCAGCTTGTCGAGCGGGGTCGCCGTGATCGGCATCGTCATCGACTTCAGGGCGAGGACGGCTTCGTCGCTGGTCTCGGGTCGGTCAACGTTGTTGGTGACGACGGGCGGCTCGCCAGGCTTCTGAGCGGGAACTGGCTTGGCGCACACAGCTCCGGCCATGAGGATCAAGGCAAGTGCGGTCGTCATCGAGCATGCTTGCTTGAGGGAATTCTGGCGCATCCTGCTCTTCTCCCAATCGGTGCTGTGATCGCACCATCGAGGACCTTTCCCGGCCCGTCTGAAGCGAGCTGTAGCACAGCCGGTCACTGGCGCTCTGCGATTGTGTGACGATTGTGCCCGGCTCGTCAGCATGAGCAGGCCTCACTCGGGGCCGGCACGTCACGGCCGACGACGCGGGTCAGAACGGCCGGGCTCCTGCCCCCACGCCCCTCACGGGGGCGGGCAGCGCAGGTTCAGGAGATCATCGAGGGTCGGCGTGACCCCGAAGGCAAGCGGGCGCCAGGCCGGCATCGTGGCCAGCACCAGGGCACCGGCCAGGATGAGCCAAGGCAGGCTCGGCTTGATGCGGGCCCGGATCCTGGCACCGCTGACCGTCACCGGATCAAGGCCCGGTCTGCCTGCCCGGAGGCCTCTTCCGCGCGCCCGGCCCTGACCAGCAGCAGGCCGCCGACCAGCATGACGAGGCCCCAGGCCAGAAAGCCAAGGTCCCAGAGAATCCACTGCTCCCGCGAGACGCGCTCGTTGACGTGGTGCAGGCCGAGGATCTGGTGGTCGATCAGCCCCTCGACCAGGTTGAACAATCCCCAGCCGGTCAGGAGCGTGCCGGCCAGAAGCTTGTTCGACCAGGACAGGTGGCGACGATGCGCGCTGCGCCAGAGGATGAACAGGCCGATGACGACGAACACGTAGGTGGTGGCGTGAAACAGGCCGTCCCACAGCGTATTGAGTTCCAGGTTGGGAACCGAGTTGATCGGATACCAGCTGCTCAGCATGTGGTGCCATTGAAGCACCTGATGCAGGACGATGCCGTCGAAGAAGCCGCCCAGGCCGAGGCCGAACAGGATGCCCGCACTCAGAGGGAACGCGCGATCACGGGTCTCCGGTGCCATCCTGTCCTCGCGGCCATGAGCCCGCCGAATCCGCAAGGCCCCATCCTCTTCGTTCAGCCTGTCATCCTGCTTGTTCGGCCATCGGTTCCGCCGATGCGGGGGCGATCAGAGGCTGAACGGGCCAAGACGCTGGCGGGCCAAGACGCTGAAGGGTGAAGACGCTGAAGGGTGAAGAAAAGCCCCGGCGCGAGGCCGGGGCGATCGTGGGTGCGGGTGTCGGAGCTCGCCGGCAGCTTAGTGGGCCGCGGTGTCGGCAGCCTCGGCAACGACGCGCCGGGCCGCGGGAGCGCGGGCGGTCACGGAGGGCGTGGTCGTCAGCTCGGAAGCCGGGCGCAGGGCGGCCGTGGCGCGGGCCTGCTCACGGTAGAGCGGCGGCGTGAGGTTGAGGCGGTCATCCGCCAGCGCGGTGCCCGCCAGGGTGACGGAGGCGACAGCGGCAAGAACGAGCGTACGAACGGTCATGGTGCTGATCCCTCTGGTGTTTCAGGGCCTCTGCCCTGTTTCGTGAGAGGGATATGCAGCACCATGGTCCATCGTTCAAACAGATGCCATCGATAGCTGATATTGATGAATTCAATGATGCAAGACGTTCATGGCCTTCACCGAACGCGGCGCGCGTCATCCCCCCGCGGCTTGGGCCGGGGCCGCGCGGCGCCGCATCGTTCGGCCGCTCAGATCAGAAGCCCGCCATGGTTCGGCTCGAACGTCTCGAACGCGTTCAGCACGACACCGCCGACCTGTTCGCCCATCAGCAGCCCGGCCTCGGTCGAGGTGCGGAAGTGAACGCCCGCGTAGATGCGGCTCGCCGCCTCGTCGATGGCCGCCGCCGCGAAGTTCGGGAAGGTCAGGACCACATCCGGCACGGTCTCGCTCGTTGCCGAGAACGGGATCGGGCCGAAGAAGTCGGTCATCACCTGGTTGGCCAGGGAGCCGATGATCGAGTGGCCGGACGTGTACTCGGGATGGTCCGGCGTGGTCGGCAGGAGCGGCAACCAATCCGAATCCGGTCGCGTCGCCGGGTTTGCGTCCTGACCAGCCTCGCGGATCGCCGTCACGGGCCGCCAGAAATCGTAGGTGTACTTGGCGTCCCAGCAGGCGATGATCGCGTCCGCGAGGCCGACATTCAGCTCGGTCAGCAGATAGGCGCTCTCGAGCGGGGTTCGCCCTTGTTCCGCGAGAAGGTGGTCGGCAATGTCGCTCCACTGGCCGACCCGCGTGTAGGTGTTCTCGTCGTTCGACCACCAGAGCGCGCTCAGGGTCTGTTCGGGCGTCCGTACGTCCGAGTCGCGCTCTCCGTACGCCTTCACCTCGGTGTAGTCCTTGGTGTATTGCTGGCTGGTCAGGTCCGGCGGCGGTGGTGGCCGGAACTGGTCCCCGCTCGTCAGCACGAACGGCCGCACCGAGCCCCAATTGGGTTGGATCGCCTCCAGGAAATCCGGCGGCGTCGGCCGATACTGACCGGGCTCGTAGCCGGCCACCCGTTCGAGGTGGCCGTAGGGGTCCGAGCCGTCATCTGCGCGGGCCTCGATCACGGCGTCCGCGACCTTCGTGCCGAACGCGACGCCGTGGTCTTCCGCCGGTCCATCGTGAACCTGGTCGAGCGCTTTCTCGTAGGCCCGGTCGAGGGCGAACTTGTAGTTCGGAAACAGCTTGACCAGAGTTTCGTACCCGGCCGCGATCACCGCGGCGTCGGCGTTGATGCCGTTCGGCGCATCGCGGGTCACGAGGAAGCCGGGCTGGTCCCCGATCGCCTGGAGCGTATCGAACATGGCGATGCTCTGGATCGCCAGGGCACGCGACACGTAGCCGACATCTTCGGGGGGTTCGGTGATCGAGTAGTATCGGATCGCGTCGAGGGCGATCTGATTCCAGTCGAGCACGGCGTTGTCGAAGTCGGGATTGGGGTGGAGATCGACGGTGGGTGGCGGGTCCCAATGGGACTTTCCGTGGCTCCACGCGATCGCATCGTCGCGGATCGGGGACACATCGTCGTCGCGAGACAATGACCCGCCGCGAAGGCTCCAAAGAACCTCCTCCATCAACCCCTCCCCGGAGTGAGAGCGCACAAGAGCAACGCAGCGCCGCCGCGAAGAATGTCGGCGAGCAGGGGCGCACGGATCGGTTCAACTACTCTGCGGGTTAGCATGATTTACTATGGATCAAACTAACAAACGTTGCCTAAGGCAAATCTTCAGCTTCGAACGGCCCTCGATGTACGATATCTTCATTTTTGGTATATCGTCCGTCCTCTGGCAGCCGGAACCGTCCAGCAGGTCAGATCCTGCAGGCCAGCGCGACGGATGCGGGGGCAAGCGGGCGCAACGAACAGCGTTCGGCCCAGGTCTCGGACCCGGATCGCGCCGTCAGCCGACAATCGGCGGGCCCGCCGCGACGGGCCGGCGACGTCCTCGCAGCGGGCCTGGGCGGCGACACGCCCCGGCGGTCCTGCCTCCGCCTTCGGCCTTCGCCAGCATCGCCTGTCCCGGGACGGAGCGAGAGGCCGCCCTCCGCCGGGGCGGCCTCGTCAGACCACGCGGGCCAAGGGGCTTGAGCCTGCACGAACGGCGTGGGCGGCGTGGCGGGACGGCAATCTGTCGCCCTGGCCGAAGAGCTTCGCCCGCAGCGATCCGTCCGCGTAGGCGGTCTTGTAGATTCCGCGATCCTGGAGCTCGGGGATCACGATGTCGATGAAATCGGCGAAGCTCTCCGGGACGACGATGCGGCTGAGGTTGAACCCATCGATCTCGCCCTCCTCGATCCAGGCCTCCAGCTCGTCGGCGATCGCGACCGCGTCGCCCGCGAGTACGGAGTAGCGCCCGCCAAGCGCCAGCTCCCCGAGCAGGTCGCGCTTCGTCAGGTGGCGGCGGGCCGCCGCCGCGGTGGCCGATTGAATGGCGTTGCTCTGGCCATAGGGGATCGGCTCGTCGAGGCCGAAGCGGGCGAAGTCGATGCCGGTGGAGGCGGAGAAATGTGCAAGGCCCGCCTCCGGGCTGGCATGGCGCAGGTACTCGGCGCGCTTCTCCTCCGCCTCCGCCCGGCTGCGCCCCGGGATCACCGCGACGCCAACGAAGATCTTCACGTCGTCGGGCGCCCGTCCGGCCTTCACCGCCTCGGCGCGGATGGCGCGGCTCGCCTCGCGGGCCGCCGCCCGGTCGCGGGCGGCGATGAACACGCATTCGGCGTGGCGCCCGGCGAAGGCCCGGCCGCGGCCCGAGGCCCCGGCCTGGTAGAGCACCGGCGTGCGCTGGATCGAGGGCTCGGACAGGTGGTAGGCCTCGACCTCGAAAAATTCGCCGCGATGCGACACCGGACGGATGCGGCTGGGATCCGCGAAGGCCCGCGCCGCGCGGTCACGCTGCACGGCGCCGTCGTCCCAGCTTCCCTCCCAGAGCTTGTAGAGGACATCGAGGTACTCTTCGGCATAGTCGTAGCGCCGGTCGTGCGCGGGCAGGCTGCCGCCGCTCTGCCCGCGATGGGCGCTGTCGAGATAGCCGGTGACGATGTTCCAGCCGATCCGGCCCCGCGTCAGGTGGTCGAGGGTCGAGAGGCGCCGGGCGAAGGTGTAGGGCGCCTCGTTGTGGACATTGACCGTGACGCCGAAGCCCAGATGCTGGGTGGCCGCCGCCATGGCGGGGACGAGCAGGGTCGGCTCGTTGACGGGAAGCTGCACGGCCTCCCGGGCGGTCACATCGATGCCGCCGCCGTAAATGTCGTAGACGCCGATGATGTCGGCGATGAAGAGCCCGTCGAACAGGCCGCGCTCCAGAAGCTTGGCCTGCTCGATCCAGTAATCGAGCGTGTTGTAATCCGCCGACCGGTCTCGAGGATGGGTCCAGAGTCCGTGGTTGATGTGGCCGACGCAGTTCATGTTGAACGCGTTCAGACGGATCTGCTTACCGGCCGACATCCGGGATGTCCCTGTCGCGACCATCAGCGTGCTCTCAGCCGGCGCATCGCGGCGTCGCCCACGAACTGCACGAGGCAGACCAGCGCGATCAGGATCGCGATGACCGCCGTCATCACGGTGGTGTCGAAGCGCTGGTAGCCGTAGCGGATGGCGACGTCTCCGAGGCCGCCGGCGCCGACCGCCCCGGCCATGGCGGAGGCGCCGATCATCGAGACGACCGTGATGGTGAACCCGCCGACGATCCCCGGGAGCGCTTCCGGCAGCAGCACGTGGAGGAGGATGTGCCGACGGCGGCAGCCGATCGACTGGGCCGCCTCGATCAGCCCCGCATCCACCTCCCGCAAGGAGACCTCGGCGATCCGGGCGAAGAACGGGGTGGCGCTGACCGAGAGCGGCACGATGGCCGCCCAGACGCCGATGGTGGTGCCCGCCACCAGCCGGGTGAACGGGATGAGGGCGACGAGCAGCACGATGAAGGGCACGGCGCGGAAGCCGTTGACGAGCGTGCCGACCAGCTTGTGCGCCCTCGGCGCCGGGAAGATGCCGTGAGGCCCCGAGGTGACGAGGAAGAGCGCGAGCGGGATTCCGGCCAGCACCGCGATCCCGGCCGAGACGCCGACCATGAACAGCGTGTCGAGGAGCGCCTGCCAGACGCGGTCAATCATCTGCGGCGACATAGCCGATCCTCTCAATCTCTCCCCCGAGCGCCCGCAGCCGCGCCTCAGCGTCCGGGCCCGCATCGCCGACGGCGACCAGCATCCGGCCGACGGCATGGCCCTGGATCTGCTCGATGCCCGCCTGGAGCAGCCGCACGGGCGCGGCCGCAGCCAGGCTCGCGAGATCGGGGGTGCTCTGTCCGGAGAAGGTGATCCGCAGCACCGCCGTCGCGCCCGGCGCGGGATGCGGCTGCAGCCGCGCGCTCAGATCCGCGGGCAGGCCGCGGATCAGCGGTTCGAGCAGCGCCCGGGTCGCGGGATGTTCCGGGCTCCCGAAGACGCGCCAGACCGGCCCGGTCTCGGCGATCCGGCCCTGCTCCAGGACCACGACGTTGCTGCAGACCTCGCGGATCACGCTCATCTCGTGCGTGATCAGGATGATGGTGATCCCGAGGCGCCGGTTGATGTCGCGCAGGAGGCGCAGGATCGCGAGGGTCGTCTCCGGGTCGAGGGCGGAGGTCGCCTCGTCGCAGAGCAGGATCTCCGGGTTGCTGACGAGGGCCCGCGCGATGCCCACCCGCTGCTTCTGTCCGCCGGACAACCGTGAGGGATAGGTCTCCGCCTTGTCCTCGAGGCCGACCAACCGGAGCACCTCGTCCACACGGGTGCCGATCTCCGCCCTCGGCACGCCGGCGACCACGAGGGGCAATGCCACGTTCTGGCGCACGGTCTTGGCCGAGAGCAGGTTGAAGTGCTGGAAGATCATGCCGATGCGGCGGCGCAGCGCCACGAGCCCGGCCATGTCCAGTTCCGCGATCGGCTCGCCGTCGACCAGCACCCGGCCGGAGGTCGGGTCCTCGAGCCGGTTGACCGTTCGCAGCAGGCTCGACTTGCCCGCACCCGAGCGGCCGATGATCCCGAAGATCGTTCCGGCGGGGACCTCGAGATCGATGCGATCGAGTGCCTGAACCGCGCCGGAAGCGGAACGGTAGGTCTTCGAGACGCCCTCGAACGAGACCGTGCCGGCGGCCCGCTTCTCGGTCGCGATCCGCGCGGCGGGTCCGGCGGTCGCGGCCGCGCCCCTCGCGACCCAGCGCACGGGCCCGCGGATCGTGTCGAAGGCCAGGCCCGCCATCAGTTCAGCCATGCCAGCACGTAGAGCTTGTCGCTGTTGGCGAAGGATTTGTGGATCTGCGCCTTCACGGCCTCGGATCCCTGGAAGATCTCCACGAATTTCCGGATCGTCGGGTCGTCCTTGCGCGCCGCCTTCGTGACGAAGCTCACCGCGAAGAGCTTGTCCTCGATGCCGGAATAGACGAGGCCGCTGGTCGGGTCGAAGGTGCCGGCCGCGACGATGAAGTGCGGATAGCCCTGCGCGAGATCGACGTCGCCGGTGATGCGGGCGAGCTGCGGCCCCTCGACCTCGGTGAATTTCAGCTGCTTGGGGTTCTGGGTGATGTCGTCGAGGGTGCCGAGGAAGCCCACGCCGTCCTTGAGCCGGATCAGGCCGGCCTTCTGAAGCAGCAGCAGGCCGCGGCCCTGGTTCACCGGATCGTTGGCGATCGCGACGGTGCCCCCGACCGGAACCCGGTCGAGGCTCTTGTGCTTCAGGGAGTAGATGCCGAGGTTCTGCAGGATCCCGAGGCCGACGATCTCGAAATCGTAGCCCTTCTGCTTCTCGGTGTTCTCCATGAAGGGCCGGTGCTGGAAGAAGTTCACGTCGATATCGCCGGCATCGAGCGCGACGTTCGGCGTCGTCCAGTCGCTGAACTCGATGACCTTCACGTCGAGGCCCTTCGCCTTGGCCTCGCCCACCACGGCGTTGACGGCATCCGCGTAGGCGCCCGGTACGACGCCGACCTTCAGGCTCTCCGCGCGGGCCGCCATCGCGCCGAGGGTGAAGGCGGCAACGGCGATCAGTCTCAGGACTCTCATCGTGGGGGGCTCTGTCGTCTGGCGGCTCCGCGGAGCCGGGGAGGAATTGGGACTTGGTGTTCCGGGCGTGGACAGTCTCGATCCGGGTCGGCACGTATCGGGGCGGGCAACAGGCGGCGGGCGCGCCTCCCGGTCAGGCCGTGCCGACGCGGTACTGGCGCGGCGGCTCGCTGCCGTTGACCGCGAAGGCCCCGACGATGCGGTCGCGGTAGATCCGCGGGTTGTGCGACGCGATGGTGCGGGCGTTGCGCCAGTAGCGATCGAGCCCGAGCCCTTCCTTCACCGCGGAGGCGCCGAGCGCGTCGAACAGGCCGGTCGTCGCCTCCAGGACGAGGTTCGTCACCACCGTCACCGCCTGGTTGACCTCGACATCGGCGAGCGCGGTGGCACGCTCGACCGCCGCGAAGCTGGCCTGGTGCTGGCCCGGCGACGCGCGCTCCTGCGCCGAGCCGGCCTGGGAAGCGAGCGCTTGCGCGCCGTGCGCCTCGTAGGCGCGCTGCAGGGCGTCGGCCGCCTTCAGCACCACGGCGCCCGCCGCGTAGGCGTTGCCGCGCACGCGCCCGACCACGGCCTGGACCTGCGGGTCGTCGGCCGTGCGGGCGGCATTGCCGTGGCTGTAGACGCGGGTGCGCTCGGCCACGAGGCGGGCCACGTCCTCGGCCGCCGCCCGGCCGATACCCGCAAGCGTCGCCAGATGCACGAGCTGAAAGAAGCCCATCGCGTAGGGGAAGCGCGCCGGATCCGGCTTGATCAGGTCGGGCGCCAGCACGACGCCCTCGAACCGCGCGGTGCCGCTCGCGGTGAGGGCCTGGCCGAACCCGTCCCAATCATCCACGATCGCGACGCCGGGCGCCCCGGTCGGCACGGCGGCGACAACCGGCTGCCCGTCCTCGTCCTGCGCCGAGAGATGGATGTAGTCCGCGAACAGCGAGCCCGTGGTGTAGAACTTCCGGCCCTCCACCACGCACTCGGGCCCGCGGCGGCGCACCACCGTGTCGAACTGGCCGACCTTGGCCGGCCCCGTCTCGGACACGCCGCTACCGACCGTCTTGCCCTGACCGATCCGCTCGATCCAGAGGGCGCGCCACGCGGGCGAGGACGAGCAGAGCACGTCCTCGGTGAAGCCGAAATGGGCCCGCAGGGCGTTGGTGACGTTGGAATCGGCCTGCGACAGCTCGATCAGCAGGTTGAACAATTCCGGCAGGGTCGCGCCGTGGCCGCCGGCCGCGGGATCGAGGCGCAGGGTCGTGAAATTGGCCTCGCGTAGCCAGCCGATCTCAGCATGCGGCAATCCGTGCGTGCGATCGCGCTCCACCGCCGTGGCGCGGATCTCCGCGAAGACCGGCCGGAAGCGGTCGGCCAGTTCCTCGTAGCGCCCGCTCGGTCCGGCACCC
The DNA here is from genome assembly GCF_008806385.1 of Methylobacterium soli. GTDB lineage: Bacteria > Pseudomonadota > Alphaproteobacteria > Rhizobiales > Beijerinckiaceae > Methylobacterium > Methylobacterium soli. Next base: position 41,695 of record NZ_VZZK01000009.1, on the reverse strand, counting down.
CAGCCCGCATCCGTCTGCGACATCGCTTCGGCATCCCATCCTGGTTCGCGGTGGCTCGGGAGACGGGCGCCACCCTGCATCGCGGGGCATTCCGTTGATCCCGAAGCTGGATGTATCGCTGCTTCAGGCCAGAACCGCAATAAAATTTGATTTCTTATCTGAGCGATGCGGGAGTTGTATTTGATCGTCTTGGCTTCCTCGACGAGAATTTCCTTTCCGAAGCCTCGCCCGCTCGGAATGCATGTCGCGCAATGCCGGGAGATGCCGGATCGGATCGCATCCGGTGGCCGAAAGGCAGGTTGTTCTCCTCGGAGCGCCCGCACAGAGAACGAGCGTCCAGAGCCAAGCGTAAAATCGCAAACACATTCCGTTGATCCGAAGAAGTCTCTCGGTTTTCCTTAGAAAAGGCTGAGCAGAATCCAGCAACCTGCCCGGCCGGATCCCGATCTGGAGACATCAATGACCGACGCCTCGCGCAGGCTCTCGACCTCACGCCGCACGGTTCTGCGCGCCGGCCTCGGCGCGGCGGCGGCCTCCGCCCTCGGCATGCCCGCTCTGCACGCCGCCGAGCGCGTGGTGAGGATCAGCATGCAGCGCTCCTCGGTGCTGTTCACCGTGCTCAAGGTGCAGGGCACGCTGGCGGAGCGCCTCGCGCCGCTCGGCTTCACGCCGTCCTGGCACCTCTTCACGAGCGTGATCGAGCCGATGACCGCGGGGGCCGTCGACATCCACGCGGACGTGGCCGACGCGGTGCCGATCTTCACGCAATCGGCGGGCGCTCCGCTGACCTTCTACGCCCGCGAGCGCGGCGCCCCGTCCGCCGAGGCCATCATCGTGCCGGCCGATTCCCCGATCCGCACGGTGGCGGACCTGAAGGGCCGCACGGTCGGCGTGTCGCGTGGCTCGGGCAGCCACTACGTGCTGGCCGCCGCGCTGAAGCGGGCCGGCCTGAGCTTCGCCGACATCAAGCCGGCCTACCTGCAGGCGCCGGAGGGCGCGGCGGCCTTCGAGAAGGGCAGTATCGACGCCTGGTCGATCTGGGACCCGTTCCTCGCCTTCGCCGAGGCCAAGCGCCCGGTGCGCATCGTCGCCGACGGCACCGGGCTCACGAGCTATCACCGCTACTACCTCGCCAACGACCGCTTTCTCGCTGAGCACCCCGAGGTGGTCGGCGCGGTCTACGCAGCGCTGGTCGAGGCGGGCCGCTGGGTGAAGGCGAACCCGGACGCGGCCGTGGCGCTGCTTGCGCCCGTCTGGGGCGACCTGCCGCCCGCCGTGGTGGCGGCGGCCAATGCCCGCCGCACCTACGCGGTCGAGCCGGTGGAGCGCGCCTTGCTCGGCGAGCAGCAGGACATCGCGGACGTGTTTCTCGAGGCCAAGCTCATTCCCCGCCGGATCGACGCCAGCGCGGTCCAGATCTGGCAACCGCCGGCCGTGAAGGGCTGAGCGCCGATGAGCGACGCCCCTCGTTTCGGCATCTGGGCCGCCGTGCACGGCGCGCGCGCCGCCCACCACGATCCCGACGAGCCGGACGATGCCAGCTGGGAGCGCAACCGCGCCCTCGTGCTCGAGGCCGAGGCCCTCGGCTTCGATTCCGTGCTCGTCGCCCAGCACACGGCCAACCCCTACGACGACGCCCGCGACCAGCTCGAGGCCTGGACCTCGGCCGCCGCGCTCGCCGCGCTGACCCGGCGCATCGAGATCATCGCGGCGGTCAAGCCGGGCCTCTATCACCCGGTGGTCCTCGCCAAGATGGCGCTGCAGATCGAGCACATCGCCCGAGGCCGCTTCGCCCTGAACCTCGTGAATGCCTGGAACCGGGCCGAGTTCGAGCGGGCCGGCCTCCCCTTCCCGCCCCACGATGACCGCTACGCCTATGGCCGCGAGTGGATTGGCCTCGTCGACCGGCTGATGCGGGGCGAGCGCGTGCGCTTCGAGGGCCGCCACTTCCAGGTCGAGGATTACCAGCTTCGCCCAGCCGGCACCTACCGCCCGCGGCCCAGGATCTATCTCGGGGGCGAGTCGGAGCCCGCCCGGGCGCTGGCGGCGGACCACGCCGACGTCTGGTTCATCAATGGCCAGCCCCTCGGCGCCGTGAAGGCGCTGATCAGCGACGTCGACCGGCGCCCGGCCGCGAACGGGCCGCTGCGCTACGGCCTCGCGGCCTTCGTGATCGCGCGGGACACCGACGCGCAGGCGCAAGCCGAGCATGCGCGGCTCCTCGCGCTGGCTCAGCGCGACGCGCATTTGCGCGCCGATACCCGCGCCCGCACGGACGCCGCGAGCGTGATGTTTGCCAAGACCGACGCGGCCGCCTCGCGCCATATCGGCACCAACGGGGGGACGGCAGCCGGGCTCGTCGGCAGCTACGACGCTGTGGCGGACCGCATCCGCGCCTTCCACGAGGCCGGCATCGAACTCTTCATGCTGCAATTCCAGCCCTTCGAGGCGGAGATGCGCCGCTTCGCGGATTCTGTCCTGCCCCGCCTCCGCTGAGGACGAGGCGATGCGCGCATGCTCCAGCGCGACCTCGCCCGCTGCTGCCTTCGGGCCTCTCCCGCCGGCCTGGCGCCTGCGGGCGAGCCAGCGCTCAGCCGGGTGCCGAGCGAAACGGCTCCCAGGCCGCCCTCGGTCGGACGGGCACCGTCACGCGGCCCGATCGAACCCACGCGCCGACGAACCGGAGCGTGGGGGCTGCCCCATCGAACAAGATCGCCTCCCGAGAGGAGCGGTTTCGGAAAGTTTCTGCTTAATGCGGGGAGAAAAAGGAAATAACCAGCGATTGACTTACGCGCTTACGTATAGAGATAATAGATACTTCATCTAACGCGGCCCATTCGGGGCATAATTCGAGCAAAATCGCAGAATTTTTCTGGCGATTCGGCGATGATTTGACCACGAAATCTGCAATCTGCCTGCGTGCGATCGGCCCGCCGGCACTCTTTGCTTCAACACGATCAGGTGCCTGCGACGTGACAGTTTCGACGATCGATCTCTTCCCCCGCGCAGGAGCGTTGTGATGCCGCTGCGCGTCGTCGCCTTTTCCGGCAACACCCGCCGCCCCTCCCGCACGCGCGTGCTCGTCGAGGCGGTGGCCGGCGAGCTCACGCGGCTGCGTCCGGTCGAGATCCTGAGCCTCGACCTCGTGGATGCCGGGCCGGGCATCGGCGCCGCCGAGCGGCGGGTCCTGCCGCTTCCGGCTGCCCGGATCATCGAGGCGATCGAGACGGCCGACGCGCTGATCGTCGGCTCGCCCGTCTACAAGGGCGCCTATACGGGCCTGTTCAAGCACGTCTTCGACTTCGTCGAGCCGGAGCACCTGGCCGGCAAGCCGGTCGTCCTGACCGCGACCGGCGGCGGCGCGCGCCATGCCCTCGTGGTCGAGCACGCGCTGCGGCCTCTCTTCGGCTTCTTCGCGGCCCAGACGGCGCCCACCGCGGTCTACGCGGGCGAGCGTGAGATCGTCGACGGCGTGATCGTCGATCCCGTCGTGCGGGCGCGTGTCGCGGCCGCTGCCGCCGAACTCGGCCTGCTGCTCGACCTCGCTCAGGGGCGGCGCGAGTCACGCCTCGCGGCGGCGCGCTGACGGAGGGATTCGGCATGCCCACGCGACGCCTCGCGCGCACCTGCGCGCCCGGGCGCATCCCCTGCACGATCGCCCTGATGGCCCCCGAGGTCACGGCGGAGCGGCAGCACGCCGACAGCGTCTGGACGCCTCCGGGCGGCCCAAGCAACGGGTGAGATCATGGCTGATTCCCTCACGATCCCGGTCGGCGGACAGCCCGCGGACCGCGCCGGCGCGGCACGTCGCGGCCTTTCCGCGTTTCGGCCCGACCTGCGGCGCCTGTTGCCCTGGCTGCTGCCCGTCTCGGTCCTCCTCGGCTGGCAGATCTCGGCATCGTTCGGCGTCGTCTCCACGCGGTTCATGCCGGCGCCGCTCGACGTCGCGCGCGCCGGCTGGCGCGCCGCCGAGACCGGCGAGCTCTGGACGAATCTCTGGGTGAGCTTCCTGCGTGCCCTGACGGGCTTCCTGATCGGCGGCGGGATCGGCCTCGCCTTCGGGCTCTCCAACGGTCTCTCGCGGCTGTCGGAATCGCTCACCGACACCACGCTGCAGATGGTGCGCAACGTGCCCCATCTGTCGCTGATCCCGCTGGTGATCCTGTGGTTCGGCATCGACGAGGGCGCCAAGCTGTTCCTCGTGGCGCTCGGCGTGTTCTTTCCGATCTACGCCAACACGCTGCACGGCATCCGCTCGGTCGATCCGCAACTCATCGAGATGGGCCGCGTCTACGGCATGGACCGGGCCACGCTGTTCTGGCGCGTGGTCCTGCCGGGCGCGCTGCCGTCGATCTTCGTGGGCCTGCGCTACGGGCTCGGCATCATGTGGCTGACGCTGATCGTGGCCGAGACGATCTCGGCGAATTCCGGGCTCGGCTACATGGCGATGCAGGCGCGCGAGTTCATGCTCGTCGACGTCGTGGTCCTGGCCATCGTGATCTACGCCGCCCTCGGCAAGGTCGCCGACAGCCTCACGCGGGCTCTGGAGCGGACCTGCCTCGCCTGGAACCCGGCCTACCGCAAGACCTGACCGGCCGCCCCCTCGAGCCTCTCGACAGGACCTCCATGACCGCTTCAGCCCTGAGCTTCCGGGAACCCGCCGTCGCGGACCGCACGCCCGCGGCGCCCGAGACCGCGCAGCCGGCGGCAAGGCGCGGCGTCGCCGTCACCCTGCGGCGCCTGGCCAAGTCCTTCGACGGGGGCGAACCCGTTCTGCGCGGCCTCGACCTGCACATCCCGGTCGGCCAGTTCGTGGCGATCGTCGGCCGCTCCGGCTGCGGCAAGAGCACCCTGCTGCGGCTCATCCTCGGCCTGGAGGCGCCGAGCGAGGGCGTCGTCGCGCTCAACGGCGACGACCGGCAACCGGATGGCGGCACGCGCCGGATCATGTTCCAGGAACCGCGCCTGCTGCCCTGGGCGCGCGTCCTCGACAACGTCGCGGTCGGGCTCGGGCGCGACGGCAGCCGGGCGCGGCGGCGGGAGCGGGCCGCGACCGTGCTCGGCGAGGTCGGGCTCGCGGCTAAGGCCGGGAACTGGCCCGCGACGCTCTCGGGCGGGCAGCGCCAGCGCGTGGCGCTCGCCCGCGCGCTGGTGAGCCGCCCGGCCCTGCTCGCCCTCGACGAGCCGCTCGGCGCGCTCGACGCCCTCACCCGCATCGAGATGCAGGCGATGATCGAGCGGCTCTGGCAGGACCAGCGCTTCACCGCGATCCTCGTCACGCACGACGTGAGCGAGGCCGTGGCCTTGGCCGACCGCATCCTGGTGATGGAGGACGGGGGCATCTCGCTCGACGTCACGGTCGACGCGCCGCGCCCGCGGCGGCGCGGTGATCCCGACCTCGCGGCGCTCGAAGGCCGCATCCTCGATCAGCTTCTGGACGCGCGCCCCTGAGGCGCCCCGCAACGCGAGAGACACCGACATGACCGCACAGACCGACGGCAAAACCGACATCCTCTGGTTCCTGCCGACGCATGGCGACGGGCGCTATCTCGGCGCGTCCGAGGGCGCGCGCGACGTCTCGCTGAACTATTTGCGCCAGATCGCGCAGGCTGCCGACGATCTCGGCTATTTCGGCGTGCTGCTGCCGACCGGGCGCTCCTGCGAGGATTCCTGGGTGGTCGCCTCGGCCCTCGCGCCGCTGACGCAGCGCCTGCGCTTCCTCGTCGCCATCCGGCCCGGCCTGCAGGAGCCCTCGGTCTCCGCCCGCATGGCCGCGACGCTCGACCGGCTCTCGGGCGGGCGGCTCCTCATCAACGTCGTCACCGGCGGCGATCCGGTCGAGCTCAAGGGCGACGGCGTCTTCCTCGACCACGACGCGCGCTACGCGGTCACCGACGAGTTCCTGCACATCTGGCGCGGCCTCCTGTCCGGCGAGACGGTGTCCTTCGAGGGCCGGCACCTGCGCTGCGAGCAGGGCCGGCTGATCTTCCCGCCGGTGCAGAAGCCCTACCCGCCGCTCTATTTCGGCGGCTCCTCCCCCGCCGGCATCGAGGTCGCGGCCGACCATTGCGAGGTCTACCTGACCTGGGGCGAACCGCCCGCCAGCGTCGCGGAGAAGCTCGCCCGCGCCCGCGAGGCGGCCGAGGCCCGCGGCAAGACCTTCTCCTTCGGCATCCGCCTCCACGTCATCGTGCGCGAGACCGAGAGCGAGGCCTGGGCGGAGGCCGAGAGGCTGATCTCGCGGCTCGACGACGCGACCATCGCGCAGGCCCAGACCACGCTGAAGCGCATGGATTCCGTCGGCCAGAGCCGGATGCAGCAGCTTCACGGCGGCGACCGCTCGAAGCTCGTGGTCTCGCCGAACCTCTGGGCTGGCGTCGGCCTCGTGCGCGGCGGCGCGGGCACCGCCCTCGTCGGCTCGGCCGATCAGGTCGCCGACCGGATGAAGGAGTACATCGATCTCGGCATCGACCGCTTCATCCTCTCCGGCTACCCGCACCTCGAGGAAGCCTATCGCTTCGCGGAGCTCGTCTTCCCCAAGCTTCCCCTGCGGGCGACGACCGGCAACCCGCCGGTGACCGCCCGCAACAACGGTCCGTTCGGCGAGGTGATGGCCAACGACATCGTGCCGAGCCGCCGCATCGCCGCCCACTGAACGCCGATCCCGGGATTCTCCATGTCAGTTCTCACCTTGGCCAGCCCCGCGCGGCTCCTCCGCAATGTCCGGACAGCGCTCGCGCTCCTCCTGCTCGCGCTCATCCTTCCCTGCGCCGCGCGCGCGGAGGAGACCCTGATCCGCATCGGCTACCAGAAATACGGCACGCTGGTCCTGCTGAAGGGCCGCGGCACGCTGGAGCCGAGGCTGTCCGCGCTCGGCTACCGCGTGAGCTGGTCCGAGTTTCCCTCAGGCCCGCCGCTCCTCGAGGCGCTGAATGCCGGCGCGATCGATTTCGGCACGGCGGGCGAGACGCCGCCCATCTTCGCCCAGGCCGCGAGCGATCGCCTGATCTACGTCGCCCACGAGCCGGCCGCGCCCCGCGGCGAGGCCATCCTGGTTCAGAAGGACGGCCCGATCCGGACGGTGGCGGAGCTGCGGGGCAGGAAGGTCGCCCTCAACAAGGGCTCGAACGTCCATTACCTGCTCGTGCGCGCCCTCGAGAAAGCGGGCCTGACGCTCTCCGACATCACCCCGGTCTACCTCGCGCCGGCCGATGCGCGGGCCGCCTTCGAGCGCGGCGCGGTCGATGCCTGGGTGATCTGGGACCCCTTCCTGGCCGCCGCGGAAGCCGGGGCCAGCGCACGCACGCTCAGCGACGGCACCGGCCTGGTGCCGAACCACCAGTTCTACCTGGCCGCGCGCGACTTCGCCGCCAAGCACGGACCCGCCCTTGACGCGATCATCGCGGCCGTCGCCGAGGTCGATACCTGGGCCAAGGACAATACCGAGGCGGTCGCCCGGCAGCTCGCGCCCTCCGTCGGCATCCCGGCGCCGATTCTCGCGACGGCGCTCGCGCGGCAGAGCTACGGCGTGCGCCCCCTCGATGCCGGCGTCATCGCCGAGCAGCAGCGGATCGCCGACACCTTCCGGGAGCTTGGCCTCATCCCGAAGGCGATCGGGATCGCCGATGCCGTGCGAAAGCCCGGCAGCTGAAGCGCAACGGCGCCTCGGCCACCGCGTCCCGGCCGCTGCTTCATCCGGACGTGCCGGCGCGGAAGCGCCGGCTGCGAAGGGCGTCTGAACCCCTTCGTCGAGGCCGCGGGCCGCGGGCCGCCGCGGATCGATTCCGGGAGGCCGATCCCCGGCCACGCGTCGGATGTCGCCCGTCCGCCCGGCGGACGCGGCACGCGCCGCGGGGATTTCGCATCCCGGCAGCTCTGCTGGAGATGAAGCGCCATGCTGATCGACCGAGCGCCGGGCCGGGCACAGGTACCATCCATCGCCCGCCGATCCCATATCTGACGGGAATCGGAGAGCATGGCGTGTTTACAGTGAAGGGTATCGATCCGTTCGGCAGGTCCATGACCTTCGCGTGCGGGACGGACGAGCAGGCGATGGAGAAGACGTGGGAGCTGCAGCGGCGCGGCTTCCGCGACATCGTGGTGGTGGACCCCGCCGGCCGCGAACTGGGAGCCTCCGCCTTCGAGCGGTCCCTGGATATCGATTGGGATTAAGGCCCGCGGGACAGGCCCGTGAGCCTGCGGCGACGCCCCGGATGACCGCCGGCCGCCACGACAAGCCGGACGCGGCCCCGTCGCGACGCCGCGTCGCCTGCGAGGGGCCGAGCCGCAAGGAGCGTGGGGATCGCGAAAACACGAAGGCCGGCGCAGGGGTCTGCGCCGGCCTTCGCACAGGGTGCGTTGCTCAGAACTTCCGGATCAGGGGCTCGGGCATCGGCGCGGGCGCCTCGCCGAAGGTGTACCGGATGCCGCCGTAGATCGAGAGCGGCTGGGCAAGCGTCGTCGTCCGGGTGTCGTTCACCGGGTAGCGGTTGGCGACCAGGCCGGGCTCGAAGAAGGTGCCGAAGGTGGCGTAGCGGTTGTTGGTCAGGTTGGTCATGTACCCGAAGAGTTCCAGGTTCGGATTGACCCGGTAGCTCGTGTTGAGATTCAACACGTAATAGGCGGGCAGCTTCCTGTTCAGGTTCGACTCGTCGCCCCGGTAGTAGGAGGACGAGTAGGCCTGAAGCGCGAGACCGACGCGCCAGCGCGGCAGCACCTCGACGTCGAAACCGACCTTGAACTGGTGGGCCGGGATCAGCGGCACCTTGTTGCCCGGGGTGACGAAGATCGCGCCATCGTCCGACAGCGGATTGTTCGGCGAGGAGAGCGTCCCGTTGAACTGGAAGGTCGCGTCGATCAGCGCGTAGTTCGCGTACACGGTGAGCCAGTCGGCCACGTATTCCGTGCTGACCTCGAAGCCCTGGCGACGGGTCGCCGGCACGTTCACGAAGTAGCCGCGGGCCGCGTTGCCAGGTGTCGCCAGCTGGAGAATGTCATTCGCCAGATCCGTCCGGAAGGCGCCGATCTTATAATTGACGAGGCCGCCGTCGTAGAAGTTCGGCAACGTGCCGCGGAAGCCGACCTCGTAGGTCTGACCGGTCACCTGCTTGAGCGGCGGATCGGCCACCAGCGAGTTCGGCAGGAGGCAGGGCCGCAGCGGGTTGGCGCAGGCGAGTTCGAGCGGCGTCGGCGCGCGGTTCGACTCGGAATAGCCGCCATAGAGCGACAGGCCGGGGCTGAAGCGATAGGTCAGGCCGGCCAGCGGGTTGATCTTGTTGAAGTAATGCGTGCCGGTCACGTCCGGCGAGAAACCGGTCAGGTCCTGCGTGGAGATGCGGGCGAAGTTGAGGCGCGCGCCGGCCGTCAGCGAGAGGGCGTCGGTCAGGTCGATCGTGTCGGTGGTGTAGAGGCCCATATAGAGGTTCGAGCCGGTCACCGAACTCGGCGCGATGCCGAGGGCGCCCGCGGTGCGCAGGAAGTCGGTCCCGAGGCCCGGGATGTTGCCGTAGAACGGGTTGTTCGGGTTCGTGGTCACCGACAGGTCGGGATTGATCACGCCGAGCGTGCTCGACGACTTGAAGCTGTAATCGGCCGCGTCGATCGAACCGCCGACCACGAAGCTGTTGTTGAAGCCGAACACGCGGTCGCGATTGGCGGCCTGCAGCGAGCCGCCATACCCGGTCGCTTCCGTCTTGGTCACGTCGAGGGTGCCGTAGGGCACGCCCGCGGTGAACGGGATGCCGGTGGCGCCCGCATTCCGGCCGAGGAGCAGGAACTGGTTGCGGAAGGCGAGCTGCGATTGGCCGGCCGAGGGGCTGAAGCCGTCATCCTCGAAGCAGAGCCGGCCGCGGAAGCTCGAACGCGTGCTGCAATTCTCGAAATCGCTGTCGTTGCCGTCGATATATTGCTGGCTGAAGCGGCGGAAATAGGCGTTCCCGGCGAGATCCCAGGTCGGCGAGATGTCGACCCGGCCGGTCAGCTGCAGGGTTCCGACTTCGGTCGTGGTGGTCTGCGGGTAGGTGAAGATCGCGCGCGGGTCGCGGTGGGTGAAGTCGACCGGGGTGGCGGCGGCGGCGCCGAAATAGGTCCGGGCCAGCTGCCCGATCAGGTGGAACTCGGAATCGGGCGTGCGATAGCCGAGGTCGCCGTAGACGCGGCCGAGCGTGCTCGGGCTCTGATAGCGCCAGCCGCGGTCGTTCAGCCCGTCGCCCGCGAAGTAGACGCTCCAGGGGCCGATCATCTTGCCGTACTGGAGCGAGCCCGCGGTGCGGGCGTCCGAGCCGCCGAGCGCGGTGATCTCGGTGCCCTGCCAGGTGAAGCCGTTCTTCATCTGGATGTTGATGGCGCCGCCGAGCGCGTTGAGGCCGAAGACCGGATTGCCCGTCACGATGTCGATGCGGTTGATCGCGACCTGCGGGATCAGATCCAGGTTGACGGTGTCGCCGAAGGCCTCGTTGATGCGCACGCCGTTCTGGTAGACCGCCAGACCCTGCGGCACGCCGGTCACCGGCGAGGCCTGGAAGCCGCGATAGTTGATGTCGACGCGGTTGTTGTTGCCCTGCGAATCCGAGAGGTTCAGACCGGGCACGCGCCGAGCCAGCGTATCGACCGCGTTGAAGGTCGCCCGATCGAAGTCGAGGTCGGCGGCCGTCACGGATTCGACGGTGCTGGGGATCTTGTAGAGCGGCTGCGCACCGCCACGCAGGCGCTCCGTGCTCGGCACCTGCAGGACCGGTGCGTTGTAGAGGGAGGCACTCGGCGCACCGACGCCCGCGGCACTGCCCACCGGGGTCGTCGCGACGACGCTGATCTCACCGAGCGTGACCGATTGTTGCGCCTGAGCCGCCAGTGGCATCAGCGCCACCGACGCGAACAGGCTGTACCGCAACGAACGCATTGTTCCCCCAACCCGATGATGATCGCCGTCCCTTTGGGGGACTTGTTCCGCACTCATGAGACGGGCTGCCCAAAGAAACAATACGGCTCCGCTTCTCTTCCGGGCCTTGATGCGTTTGTGGCAATCGATTGCCCGGAAGCGTGTCGGGCGTGCCACATTTTTGCTTTGCGATCAGAGCCTTATGCAGATAAAGTGGCAATCCGTTCGGGAGGATTTGGCAAGGCCAGGAGCGCCTGAGGCCAGGCCGCGTCTCCCTCCCGCCTCGATAGGTGATGGCGGAGGCAATTCAGCGGTCGAGGATCCCCGATGGCCGGCACGCAAGCGCGTTCGTGTCGGCAAACGGACATACGAGATGGGGATGCGCGCCCGCGCTCGAACAGCAGCCGTCGAATGGCCGGCGCAGCCCCGATTGGGCAATATCGGCAATACATCTTGCCGATATTCAAGTTCGACATTGCCGAAGCGTCATACAAGTAAAAACTAAAGTATTAATTTATACATTATTGGCGAGTATTGCACAAAACAATTTCATTCTGCATAAACTGAAAATCACAAGCTCGGAGAGCCAGCGTGAAAAGCGCAGCACCCGCAGTTGATTTCATCGAAGGCGTTCGACTGCTGAAACAGCAGGTGCATGCAGACGGGCGTGGCGAACTTGTTGCTTTCGAGCAATGGGAAAATGTGCCTTTTTCCATCGAGCGCGTCTTCTTCATGAAGATCGATCGACTGGGTATCGCGCGCGGAGGTCACGCGAATTCTTGTGACGAGCTCATCGTTCCGCTCGCTGGCTCCGTTCTGGTCGAGGTCGATAACGGCGAGGCGCGCTCGACCATCCGTCTCCGCGACCGGGCTCAGGCCCTGTGGATCAGGCCCGGCATCCTGATCCATCTTCGCGACTTCGAGCCGGACACCGTGCTCCTGGTGTTCGCGTCGGCCCGCTACAGCGAAACGCGGCATTTCGATCGTGCGCAGCCGCAGATCCGGCTGGCCAGCTGCACCGCATGATCCTGCAAGCCTCGCCTCCGCTTCGCATCGCGCGGTTCAGGCCCGAGATCGACGCGGCCGTCGCCGGGGTGCTGGGCGGAACCGAGTACATCCTGGGCTCGGCCGTGGCAGCCTTCGAGGCGGCATTCGCCGAATATTGCGGCAGCCGCCACTGTGTCGGCGTCGCCTCCGGCACGGATGCGCTCGCGCTGTCCCTGCGCGCCCTCGGGATCGGGCCCGGTGACGAGGTGATCCTTCCGGCCCTGACCTTCGCGGGCAGCGCCCAGGCGATCCTGCATTGCGGTGCCGAGCCCCGCTTCGTCGAGGTCGAGGCGGGCACCCGCTGCATCGATCCGTCCGCGGTCGCCGACGCCGTGAACGGGCGCACCGCCGCCATCATGCCGGTCCACCTGTTCGGCCACCCGGCCGACATGCCGGCCCTGAGGGAGGTGGCGGACAGGCACCACCTCGCGCTGATCGAGGATTGCGCCCAGTCGCACGGCGCCACCCTGAAGGGCCGCCGCCTCGGCACGTTCGGGCATGCGGCGGCCTATTCCTTCTATCCCACCAAGAACCTGGGCTGCATCGGCGATGGCGGTGCGGTGGCGACGAACGATGCGCAACTGGCGGAGCGTGTCCGCGCGCTGCGCCAATACGGCTTCGCCCCGGGCGGCCGGGTGAGCCGCAGCCTCGGCTTCAACGCGCGTCTCGACGCGATCCAGGCCGCGATCCTGCTGGCTCTGCTGCCCCATCTCGCGGCGGGAAATGCCGAGCGGCGGGCGATCGCGGCGCGCTACCGCGCGCATTTCGAGCCCTGCCCGGCCATCGGCCTGCCGCCGGACGCGGATGGCTGCGTCTATCACCAGTTCGCGCTGGCGCACGCGGATCGCGACGGGCTGATGCGCCATCTCGCGGCCGCCGGGATCGGGAGCGCCGTCCACTACGCGCCGGCCCTGCATCGTCACCCCGCCTTCCTGGAGGGGGCAGCCCGCCCCCTGCCCGTCACGGACGCCCTGAGTGCGACGCTTCTCAGCCTGCCGATCCAGCCGGAGGTCGCGCGGGACGCCGTCGAACCCATCGCCGAGGCCGTGCTGGACTTCGTCGGCGCGAGGACGCGATGAGCGGCATTCTCCTGTTCGGAACCGGCTCGCCGATCCTCCTCGACCTCGAGGAGAGCCTGCATCGCGCCGGCCGGCCCGTTGCGGCGGGCATCCGCAATCGCCCGGGCGCGTGCCACCTTCCGGGGGACCTGCCCGCCCTCGCGGTCGACGCGCTCGATGACGCCCATCGCGCGCTGCCCTTCCTCGTCCCGTTGTTCACGCCGGGCCATCGGCAGATCGCCGCGCGCGAGGCCCGGGCGGCGGGCCTGACGCAGCCCTTCACCTTGATCGACCCCAGCGTGCCGAGCCCCCGCCGGATCGAGATCGGACCGGGCAGCTACGTGAATGCGGGCTGCAGCCTCGGCGCCGGCTCGGAATTCGGGACTTACGTCTTCGTCAATCGCGGCGCGAGCATCGGGCATCACGTCAGGCTCGGGGCCTTCGTGTCGATCGGGCCCGGGGGCGTCATCGCCGGGCATGTGAGCCTCGGCCGCGGCGCCGTGATCGGCGCCGGCGCCACGATCCTGCCCGAGCTGACGATCGGCGAGAACGCCGTCGTCGGGGGCGGCTCGGTCGTCACCCGCGACGTGCCCGCGGGCGCGCTCGTGCTCGGCAACCCGGCCCGCCTCGTGCGCGCGGAGATCGGCGGCTACAAGGGACTCGCGGTCTCGTGGTGAAGCCGGTCGTCCACCTCTACACCGTCTGCTGGGACGAGGCCGACATGCTCGGCTTCTTCTTCCGGCATTACGATTCCTGGGTCGATCGCTACGTCATCTACGACGATGGCTCGACCGACGGCTCCCGCGACCTCCTCGCCGCGCATCCGAAGGTCGAATTGCGCCGGTTCGCCCGGGTGGAGACGGAATCCTTCGTCCTCTCGCACAAGGCCCTGCAGGACGAGGCCTGGAAGGAGAGCCGCGGGCGGGCGGATTGGGTCGTCATCACCGCCATCGACGAGCACCTCGCCCTGCGCGGCCGCGCGATGGCGGCGTACCTCGCCGAGCAAGCCGAGCGGGGTGTGACGCTGATCCCGGCGCTGGGCTTCGACATGAACCATCCGGTGATGCCCGATGACCGAGGCCTTCTCGTCGAGCGGGTCACTCGCGGCCGGCCCCGCGTCGCCTTCAACAAGCTGAGCCTCTTCAAGCCCGAGGCTCTGCGCGAGAGCGGCTTCTCCGCCGGCCGCCACGCCGCCGAGCCTGCGGGCCGCCTCTGCCTGCCGGCCCGCGACGCGGTGATGCTCCATCACTTCAAGCATCTCGGCTTCGCGCGGAACGCCGCGCGCGAGGCGGCCCAGGCCGAGCGCCTCGGCGCGGTCGATCGCCGCCACGGTTACGGCCAGCACTATCTCTGGGGGGCGGAGCGGCTGCGCACATTCTGGGACGAGATGGAGCGCGAATCGCGCGACCTGTCCGCGGCGGGGTTCGACCCCGCCGGGCAAGCGGCACGGCCCCTGTGGTGGGAAGCCCGGCCCGACATGGCCCGCGCCCGCGACGCGCCCGCCCCTCCCGCCCGCGGCGCGTCAGCCCCGACCGTGTCGGTTCTGGTGAAGAGCTACAACCACGCGCCCTACGTGGCGCAGACGATCCGGAGCATCCTCGACCAGTCGTTCCAGGATTTCGAGATCGTCGTCACCGACGATGCCTCGACCGACGCGACCGCCGCGATCCTGCGCGGCTTCGACGATCCGCGCCTGCGCCTCGAGGTGCTGCCCGCAAACCGCGGCATCTCGGGGGCGATGAACGCCACGATCGCCCGCGCCCGCGGGCGCTATCTCGCGATCCTCAACTCCGACGACTGGGCCCTGCCCGGCCGCCTCGCGTCCCAGGTCGCCTTCCTGGATGCCAATCCCGACGTTTCGGCGGTGTTCGGAATGCCGCTTGCCGTCGACGAGGGCGGCGCGCCGACCGTGCCCTTCAACGACTTCCACGCCCCCTTGCGCCTGCCCGACTTCTCGCGGCGCAGCTGGCTCCGGCACTTCTTTTTCCACGGCAATTGCCTGTGCGCACCGACCGCCATGATCCGGCGCGACGCCTACGAGCAGGTCGGCGCCTACGATCCGCGCCTGACGAACTATCAGGATCTCGACATGTGGATCCGGATGCTCGTCGCGGGCCGCAACATCCACGTGCTCGACCAGGAATTGACCGCGTTCCGGATCCGGGCGGGCGACGCCAACATGAGCGCGCCGCGCCCGGACACCCGCCTGCGCTCGGCCTTCGAGATGACGAAACTCCTGCGGCACTTCGCGAATCTCGACGCGGCCTGCTTCGACGAGGTGTTCGGGCCCCACCCGTCCGACCGCGAGGGCGCGGTGTTTGCGCCCGGAATGCCGGTCCCGCTTCGCGTCGCCGAGCTGGCGCTCAGCGACCGGCGGGTCGAGTACAACCACTTCGCCCTGGAGATCGTCTACGAGACCGCGCACCGGCAGGCGGATTTCGATCGATTGCGCGTCAGGGCGGGCGAGACCGACGCGTTCGGTCTGCGCGCCGTCGCGGCGCGCGACCGGATGATCGAGAACCTGGACGCGCGCGTCGGGATCGGCTTCACCTACCCGGTCAGCCCGGCCGAGTGCCGGTCCCTCGCGGAACTGACCCTGCTCTACCGGGTCGTGCTCGGGCGCGATCCGGATGCGGACGGGCTCAGGCACTATGTCCGGCACCTGCGCGACGGGCACGGCCTCCGATCCGTGGCCGAGGACGTCGTCGCCTCGGCCGAGTTTCAGGCATTGGGGGGCGACGGCGCCACGCGTCTCTGCCGCCAGGCCGCCGGCCGCGGGCCGAATGCCCACGAGCGCGCCCTCGCTCTGGCCGACCTCGCGGTCGCGCTCGTTCGCGCGCCCGAGGCCGCGCGCCGGCACGCCGTCCTGGCGGCGGTCTATCCCCGCGGCCTGCCCTCTCAGGCTCCGCATCTCTACGCCTGGTGGGATGACGAGCGCGAGCGCCTGAGCGGCGAGCGGTCGCCGGGCCTAAGCGAGACGCCCCCGGACGCGACACTCTCGGTGATCGTCCTGATCGATCGGCCGCTCGATCCCGATGAGCGGAGCCTCCTGTCGCGGCTGGTTCAGGCGATGACGGCCTGCGGCCAAGTCGTCCTGGCCCCGCTGGACGCGGCCAGCACCCTGTTCTGCCAGCGGTTCTGCAGGGGAGCGGGCACGGGCCCCCTCGCGATGGTGAGCGCGTGGCGATCGCGGCCACCCGAAGCGGCGATCGCCCGCGCCCAGCAAAGCTGCCGGGGAACCTTCACCTGTGTGGTCGATCGCGGCGATGTCGTCCTGGCCCACCGGTTCGCCGCGCTGCGCCCGCTCCTGGGGCCGGTCGACGTCCTCCTGTGCGACCAGGATGTCCGAACCCCCGCCGGTCAGCGGCGCGACCCGGCCCTGAACGGCCGCTGGGACCCCGATGCCTGCCTTGCCCGTCCGCCCTCGGCCCTGATCCTCTTCAGGACCAGCCTGATCCGCGCCTGCGGGGGTTGGCGCGGGCCGATTGCGGCGGGCTGCGCGAGCGGCCTGCTCCAGTGGGACCTGCTCCTGCGCTTCGGCCATCGCCGCGGGGCCGCCCGGGTCGGGAACGCGCCCGTGGTTCTCGTCCACCGGCGAGACGCCGCGCGCGTCTCGGAGGCCCCGCCGGAGAACCTGGCCATCATCCGGCGCTTCCTCGCCGAGACCGGGCGGCGCTCCGTCGTCCCGGCAGCGTGCCCCGCCTCCGGCATCCTGCGCCTGCACTACCCGCGCAGGAGCACGCCGAAGGTGTCGGTCATCGTGCCGACCCGCGACAAGGTCGAGCTGCTGGAACCTTGCCTCGCGAGCCTGCTCGCGCGAACGCGCTATCCCGACTTCGAGGTGCTCGTCGTCGACAACGAGAGTTCCGAGCCGCGGACACGGGCCTTCCTGGCGCAGGCCGCAGCCGACCCGCGCCTGCGCACCCTCCCCTGTGCCGGAATCTTCAACTGGGCGCGGAGCAACAATGCCGGCGCGGCACAGACGGACGGGGCGGTGCTGGTCCTGCTCAACAACGACACCGTCGTGATCAACGAGGACTGGCTCGACGAGCTCGTCTCCCAGGCGCTGCGCTGCGAGGTCGGTGTCGTCGGCGCCAAGCTCTACTATCCGGATGGTCGGGTGCAGCATGCCGGCATCGAGATCGACCGCGCTGGAGAGGCGCGGCACGTGTGGCGCGGGGCGCCGCGCCAGGATCCGGGCTACCTCGACCAGTTGCGCATCGTCCGCAACGTCTCGGCCGTGACCGGGGCCTGCATGGCCTTCCGCAGAACGACGTTCGAGGACCTTGGCGGCTTCGACGAGACATTGCGGGTCACGTGGAGCGACGTGGATTTCTGCATCCGCGCCCGAACAGCCGGCTATCGCGTCATCTGGACGCCCCATGCCGAGCTCTATCACCGCGAGGGCGCGACGCGCAGCTTCGACCGCTCGGCCCAGGACGAGGCGCGCTTCCTTCGCGAACGGGACCAGGTCCGGACGGCGTGGCGCACGGTCCTGCCGGAGATCGGCTTCCAGAGCCCCCATCTCCTGACCGACCGCGATCAGCCCTACCTCTCGACGCGGGTGCTCGCGGAGCTTGCCGAGCGCCGCCAAGGTGGCCACCATCCGCCAATCTCCACCGAGCCGGAGGCTCGATCGTCACCAGTCGATGTCGCCGATCGCTCACGGACCGACCCGGTCGCGGTCGAAGGAGGATGCCATGCTCACCCGAACGGCGATCTATGAGGGCGTGATCCGCGCCGGCCAGGAGGACACCTTCTTCCGGCGTGTGCGCGACGAGTTGGAACCGCTCTGGCGACGCTTCCCCAACGTCACGGCCGTGCGCGTTCAACGCGTGATCGCCAAGGACGAGGATGCGCAGCCCATCGCGATGATCCTGGAGATGGACTTCCCCGATCGCGCGGCGATCGAGGCCTGCCTCGCATCACCGATCCGGCCGGAATCCCACGCGGCCACCATGGCGGTGATGACGCTGTTCGAGGGGCGATTCTATCATCTCGTCACCGAAGCCAGGGCTCTGGCGCCGTCGCCCTGATCCGATCGACCCGATGGGGCCGATCAGCTCCCCGGACGACACCGGCCTGTCGAAAGGCGGCGGATGACCCGGAACGGCAGAAATCGAGGGAACATTGTCATGGCGGGCTGCGCAGGCGGGTGACAGGATCCTGCTCATGCGCAGGCCCCGTGACCCGACATCGCCTTTCCCGCCTCGCCGGGTCCTGATCCTGGGCGCGGCCCCGAGCCAGCTCCTCGACATTGCGGGTCCCGCCGAGATCCTGGCACAGGCCGGGTCACTCAGAGGGAGCGAGACGGGCGGGACGGCGGCTGACGGCCTGCCGCCTCTCTACGCGGTCTCCTGCCTGATCGTTCCTGAACCCGGCACACCCGCCACCTCCGCCGGTCTCCCCCTCCCGTCGACCGTCACCGAGGCGGAGGCACTCGCCTGGATGGACCTCGACACGCTGATCGTGGTGGGCGGCGAGGGCGCGCGCCGCCGCTGCACCGAGGCGGCGATCCGGATGCTGACGCAAAGCTTGGCCGCGCAGGCACGGCGCGTCGTCGGCGTGTGCACCGGGGCCTTCATCCTCGCGGAGGCCGGCTGCCTGCGCGGGCGCAAGGTGACCACGCACTGGCGCTGGTGCGACGCGCTGAACCGTCTGCATCCCGACCTCTCGGTCGATCCCGAGCCGATCTACGTCCGCGACGGCGATGTCTGGACCTCGGCCGGCGTCACGGCCGGGATGGATCTGACGCTCGCCCTCGTCGAGGCCGATCACGGGCACGCGCTCGCCCTCGCCGTCGCGCGGGAGCTGGTGATGTTCCTGCGCCGCCCCGGCGGCCAGAAGCAGTTCAGCACCGTGCTGTCGGCTCAGACGGGGCTGTCGGTGCGGCTCGCCGACCTCATGGCCTGGATGGGCGAGAATCTGCACCAATCCCTCCCGGTCGACACCCTGGCCGCGCGCGCCGGCCTCAGTCCCCGGCAATTCGCCCGCGCTTTCCGGGCCGAGACCGGCCTGACACCGGCCCGGATGTTGGAGCGCCTGCGCGTCGAGAGCGCGCGCCGCATGCTCGAATCGGATCAGGCCGGCGTCTCCGCCGTCGCCGCGCGCTGCGGCTTCCAGGCCGACGAGACGATGCGGCGCGCCTTCCTGCGCCACCTCGGCGTCCCGCCGGGCCATTACCGCAACCTGTTTCGCACACGGCCCCCTTCCGATGTCCCCACGCCAGAGACGGTCCTGCACGCATGATTGATCCTGATCGCCACCTCCAGATCGGCTCGCTGCTGTTCGATCGCCTCGACCAGATCGACCTCACCGGACCGTTCGAGGTGCTCTCCCGCATCCCGAACGCGACCTGCC
Source organism: Methylobacterium soli (assembly GCF_008806385.1). Lineage (GTDB taxonomy): Bacteria > Pseudomonadota > Alphaproteobacteria > Rhizobiales > Beijerinckiaceae > Methylobacterium > Methylobacterium soli. Next base: position 22,354 of record NZ_VZZK01000009.1, on the reverse strand, counting down.
GGATCTACGCCAAGGATCGGGAGCCGGTCAGCGACGTCAACGGCCTGCGCCTCGTCGCCGACGCGCCCTTGAGCGAAGCGCCCAAGCTCGACGTCCTGCACGTGCCGGGCGGCTACGGCCAGGAGGCCCTGATGGAGGATGAGGCGGTCCTCCGCTGGATCCGGGCGCAGGCCGAGGCTGCGCTGTGCGTGTTCCCGGTCTGCACGGGTGCCCTGATCTGCGGGGCCGCCGGCCTGCTCGTGGGCAAGCGGGCGACGAGCCACTGGAGCGCGCACCACCTGCTGCACCATTTCGGCGCGATTCCGGTCGATGCCCGCGTGGTGGAGGACGGCACCCTGATCTGCGCCGCCGGCGTCACCGCAGGGATCGACGGCGCGCTCACGGTCGCGGCGCGCCTGCGCGGCCCGGAGGTGGCGCAGCTGATCCAGCTCTCCATGGCCTACGCACCCGAGCCGCCTTTCGACGCCGGCACGCCCGAGCGCGCCCCGGCCGCCGTGCTCGCCCGGGCCCGGGCGGCAGCCTCCACGATCACGGCGCAGCGCGCGGCGACCGCGCGGCGGATCGAGACCCGCCTGGGCCTGACCCGGTCGGGCGCCGCGCCGGACTGATCCCCTCCCCCGATGGCGGTCCCAGCCCGTGGACGCTCGTCGCCGTCCGGGGCCGAGCCGCCGCCCGGACACGCTCGCCGCCCTCACCACCTTCATCGGGAAGCCCCTGGGCTGCCCCCCGAGGATGCCGGAGGCGCAAGGCGCAGGCCGGGCGGGCGAGACCCGCCCTCAACCGGGTGCCGAGCCCTGCAGGCGGCGCCGACGTTCGGCGCGGGAGAGTTCGTCGGCGCTGGCAAAGCCCGTCGCGGTCGCGATCTCGGATCGGCTCAGCGCGCTCTCCCGACCGAGCTGATGCGCCCGGTCGAGGCGCAGGTTGAGATAATGCCGATGGAGCCCCTGGCCGAGAAGGTCGTGGAACAGTCGCTCCAATTGCCGCACCGAAACCCGCGCGAGGTCGGCCAGGGCCTCGCGCGGGAGCGGCGCCTCCAGGTTCGCCTCCATCGCCGCCAGCACCCGAAGCAGGCGCGGATCGCGCACGCCGAAGCGTTGGCGCAGGTCCATCCGCTGGGGGCTCAAGCCCTCGCGGATCTGGTTGTGGAGGAACCAGTCGCTGACGCCCGCCGCGAGCCCGGGGCCGTGGTCGCGCTCGATCAGGCTCAGCATCAGGTCGAGGGCCGCGATGCCGCCCGAGCAGGTGACCCGGTCGCCCTGGATCTCGAAGAGCGAGCGCACGACGTCGATGTCCGGAAAATGTTCCTCGAAGGCCGGGACGTGCTCCCAATGCAGGGTGCAGCGGCGCCCTTCGAGGAGGCCCGCCCGCGCGAGGATGTAGGGGCCGCCTGAGATCCCCCCGATCGTGGCGCCGCGCCGCGCCAGATCGCGCAGCCACGCCGACACGGCCGGATCATCGAAGGCGGCCGGGTTGCCGCCCGCGCAGACGAAGACCCGATCGGCCGCGCGCGTGGCCGCGCCCACCGCGACATCGGTGAGGATGGTCACGCCATTCGAGGCCCGCACGGCGCCCCCGCCCGGCGCGGCATGCCACCACTCGTACAGGCGGCACCCCGAGAGCGTGTTGGCCGCACGCAGCGGCTCGACCGCGGCCGTGTAGGCCATCAGGGGAAAATCGGGCACGAGCACGAAGCCGATCGTCAGGGTCGGCGGAGCCTCGATCCGGGGCGGCTTGCGCCCCGGCCTTAGGCGCGCTGAGGCTGAGGCGTCGCTGCTCATTTTTGCGGATTTTGCCGGAAATCTGTCGCGAATGGCAAGCCTGCGCCATCGCGCGCGGGTTATCAAGGGCTCAGCGCAATGCCGTCACCGAGGGGCGACCCGACATGCATTACTCCCTCCTCAGCGTCCTCGGCCAAGCCCTGCGGGGCCAGCGCGACTGGAAGCCCCAGTGGCGCGACGCGGCGCCCCGCACGGAGTACGACGTCGTCATCGTGGGCGGCGGCGGCCACGGTCTCGCGACCGCCTATTACCTGGCCAAGGAGCACGGCATCACGAATGTCGCCGTGCTGGAGAAGAGCCACATCGGCTCGGGCAATGTCGGGCGCAACACCACGATCGTGCGCTCGAATTACGGGCTGCCCGGCAACATCCCGTTCTACGAGCAGTCGATGAAGCTCTGGGAGGGCCTCGAGCAGGACATCAACTACAACGCCATGGTGAGCCAGCGCGGCGTGCTGAACCTCTACCATTCGGACGCCCAGCGCGACGCCTACGCGCGCCGGGGCAACGCCATGCGGATGGCCGGGATCGACGCCGAGCTCCTCGATCGCGAGGGCGTGCGGGCGATGGTGCCGTTCATCGATTTCGAGAATGCACGCTTCCCCATCAAGGGCGGCCTGCTGCAGCGGCGCGGCGGCACCGTGCGGCACGACGCGGTGGCCTGGGGCTATGCCCGCGCCGCCGACCAGCGCGGCGTCGACATCGTGCAGAATTGCGCCGTCACGGGGATCCGGCGCGAGAACGGCCGCGTCACCGGCCTCGAGACCAGCCGCGGCGTCATCCGGGCCAAGAAGGTCGCGCTGTCGGTGGCCGGCTCCAGTTCCCTGCTCGCCGCCATGGTCGACCTGCGGCTGCCGATCGAGAGCCACGTGCTGCAGGCCTTCGTCAGCGAGGGCGTGAAACCCCTGATCGACTGCGTGATGACCTTCGGGGCGGGCCATTTCTACGTCAGCCAGTCGGACAAGGGCGGCCTCGTCTTCGGGGGCGACATCGACGGCTACAATTCCTACGCGCAGCGCGGCAACCTCGCGACCATCGAGGATGTGATGGAGGGCGGCATGGCCCTCTGGCCCGGCCTTGGGCGCCTGCGCCTGCTGCGCCACTGGGGCGGCATCATGGACATGTCCATGGACGGCTCGCCGATCATCGACCGCACCGGCATCGACGGCCTCTACCTCAACGCGGGCTGGTGCTACGGCGGCTTCAAGGCGACGCCGGCGGCGGGCTTCTGCTTCGCCCACCTGATCGCCCGCGACGCCCCCCATCCGGACGCCGCGGCCTTCCGCCTCGACCGCTTCGCCACCGGCCATCTCATCGACGAGAAGGGCATGGGCGCCCAGCCGAACCTGCACTGAGGGTCACCATCATGCGCATTCGATGCCCCTATTGCGGCGAGCGGGACAACGGCGAGTTCAGCTATCTCGGCGACGCGGCGCCGACGCGGCCGGACGGCATGGGAGCGGAGGCCGCCGCCATGCACGATTACGTCTACCTGCGGGAGAACCGGGCCGGCGCGCACCGGGAGCTCTGGTATCACGGCTCGGGCTGCCGCGCCTGGCTCGTCGTCACCCGCGACACCCGCACCCACGCGATCGACGACGTCTCGCCCGCCCGCGACGTCGCGCGCACCCGCCGCACGGGAGAGGCCGCATGAGCACCATCACCTTGCGGCGCGCGGAGGCGGATAGCCCGCCCGTCCCGACCGGCCGGCCCCAGGCCTTCCGGACCGCGACGGGCGGGCTGATCGACCGGCGCCGACCCCTGGATTTCAGCTTCGACGGAACCCGCTACGCGGGATTCGAGGGCGACACCCTGGCCTCGGCCCTGCTCGCCAACGGCGTGCGCCTCGTCGGACGCTCGTTCAAGTATCACCGGCCGCGCGGCATCCTCTCGGCGGGCTCCGAGGAGCCGAACGCCCTCGTCGAGCTGCGCGCGGGCGCGCGCCGGGAGCCGAACACCCGTGCCACCGTCGCCGAGCTCTACGAGGGGCTGGAGGCGCGGAGCCAGAACCGCTGGCCGTCGCTGCGATACGACGCGCTCGCCGTCAACGCGCTCGCGGCGCCGATCTTCGCGGCCGGGTTCTACTACAAGACCTTCATGTGGCCGGCCGCCTTCTGGGAGAAGCTCTACGAGCCCATGATCCGCCGGGCCGCCGGCCTCGGCCGGGCGGCGGATGCCCCCGACCCCGACACCTACGACAGGGCGCACGCCTTCTGCGACGTGCTCGTCATCGGCGGAGGGCCGGCCGGCCTCTCGGCGGCGCTCGCCGCCGGGCGCTCCGGCGCCCGGGTGATCCTGGTGGATGAGGATCATCGGCTGGGCGGGCGCCTGCTCGCCGAGCGGCGGGAGATCGGCTCCCGATCCGGCGCGGATTGGGCGCGGGAGACCGTCGCCGAATTGGCGAGCCTGCCGGAGGTGACGATCCTCAGCCGCACCACCCTGTTCGGCGTCTACGACCACGGCGCCTACGGGGCGGTCGAGCGCGTCAGCGACCATCTGGCCGTGCCGGCGGCGCACGCACCGCGCCAGAGATTGTGGCGCATCACGGCCAGGCGCGCGGTGCTGGCGGCCGGGGCCATCGAGCGCCCGCACGTCTTCGGCGGCAACGACCGGCCGGGCGTGATGCTGGCCGGCGCGGTCCGGACCTACCTGAACCGCTTCGGCGTGCTGCCGGGCCAACGCGTGGCGATCTTCACCTCGGGCGACGACGGCTGGCGGACCGCGTCGGACGTCGCGGCCGCGGGCGGGCAGGTCGTCGCGGTGATCGACGCGCGCGCCTGCGTGCCGCCGGGCCTGCGCCGGGCGGCCGAGGCCCTCGGCGCGCGGGTCATCGCCGGTGGCTACGTCTCGGGCACGAAGGGACATCTCGCGCTCAAGGCCATCGAGGTCGTCGACACTTATGGGAGCTCCGAGACCATCGCGTGCGATTGCCTCGCGATGGCCAATGGCTGGAATCCGATCGTTCACCTCGATTCGCACCTGTCGCGCCGGCCGGTCTGGGACGCGGCGATCCACGCCTTCGTGCCGGGCGCGCTGCCCTCAGGGATGGTCGCGGTCGGCGCCGCGGGCGGGCGGCTGACGCTTGCCGCCTGCCTGGAGACCGGAAGCCGGGCCGGCGCCGAGATGGCGGCCGCGTGCGGCTTCACGGCGGCGCCGCGCGACGCGCCCGGGACCGATCCCGAGAGTACCGAGCACACGCCGCTCTGGCGCGTCGCCCGGTCCAGGGGCAAGGCGTTCGTCGATTTCCAGAACGACGTCGCGGCCTCGGACGTGGAGCTGGCCCATCGCGAGGGCTTCCGGGCGGTCGAGCACCTGAAGCGCTACACCACCCTCGGGATGGCGACCGACCAGGGCAAGACCTCGAACCTCGCGGGGCTCGGCATCATGGCCGAGCTGACGGGCCAGGCGCTGCCGAGCGTCGGCACGACGGTCTTCCGTCCCCCCTTCACGCCCGTCGCGATCGGCGCCTTCGCGGGCCACCATCGCGGCAAGGATTTCCGGGCGACCCGGCAGGTACCCTCGCGGGCCTGGTGCGCGGAGCAGGGCGCGGTCTTCGTCGAGACCGGCCTGTGGCTGCGGCCGGCCTATTTCCCGAAGGCCGGCGAGGCCGACTGGCTCGAGAGCGTCAACCGCGAGGTGAACACCGTCCGCAGCCATGTCGGCGTCTGCGACGTCACCACGCTCGGCAAGATCGACATCCAGGGCCGGGACGCGCTGGCCTTCATCGAGCGGGTCTGCGCCAACCCCTTCGGGACGCTGCCCGTCGGCAAGGCCCGCTATGCCGTGCTCCTGCGCGAGGACGGCTTCGTCATGGATGACGGCACCGTGGCGCGGATGGGCGAGACCCACTTCGTCATGACGGCCTCGACGGCGAACGCCGCCAAGGTCATGCAGCATCTCGAGTTCTGCCATCAATGGCTCTGGCCGGATCTCGACGTGCAGATGGTCTCGGTCAGCGAGCAATGGGCGCAATACGCCGTGGCGGGCCCGCGCGCCCGCGACACGCTGCGGAGCATCGTCGACGAAGGCTTCGACATCGGAAACGAGGCCTTCCCGTTCCTGGCCTGCGCCGAGGTCACGGTCGGCGGCGGGATCCCGGCGCGGCTGTTCCGCATCTCGTTCTCCGGCGAACTGGCCTACGAGCTCGCGGTGCCGGCGGCCTATGGCGACGCCGCCTGGCGGGCGATCATGCAGGCGGGATCGACCCACGGCATCACGGCCTACGGCTCCGAGGCGCTCTCGGTGATGCGCATCGAGAAGGGGCACGCGGCCGGCGCCGAGATCAACGGGCAGACCACCGCGCGGGACCTCGGCCTCGGCGGCATGCTTGCCAAGAAGAAGGATTATGTCGGCCGCCTGATGAAGGAGCGGCCGGCGCTGACCGATCCGGACCGCCCGATCCTGGTGGGCTTTCGCCCTGTCGATCGCGGCGCGCGCCTGCGGGCGGGCGCCCATTTCCTCGCCGTCGGCGCCGCCCCGAGCCTCGCGGCCGACGAGGGCGTCATGACCTCCGTCGCCTATTCGCCGAGCCTCGGGCACTGGATCGGACTCGGATTGCTCCGGCGCGGCCCCGAGCGTCATGGCGAGCGCGTCCGCGCCTACGATCCGGTGCGCGGCGGCGACATCGAGGTCGAGATCTGTTCGCCCGTCTTCGTGGATCCGAAAGAGGAGAAGCTGCGTGTCTGACGCCGTGACGACGAGCGCATCGGCGCCCCGCAGCGCAGGGACACCCCGGAGCGCATGGGCCCCCCGGAGTGCCTGGGCCGGGTTCGCGCAGGCCGGCCGGCACGGCCGCCCGCAGGGCGAGGCGGGTGTGCACCTGACCCTGCGCGAAGGGGTGGGCCTCGCGACCGTGATCGCGGCCGACGGGCAGGAGGCCTCGCTCGGGCGCATCCTGACCGATCGGCTCGGCTGGTCGCTGCCCGAAATCGGCGCGGCCCATCTCGTGGGCGAGCAGGGGCTCATCTGGTCCGGGCCCGGCCAGTGGCTGGCGATCGCCGAGACCCGCGCCGGGCTGCACGGCCTCGCCCAGGCGCTGCACGGGGTCGCGGCCGTCACGGACCAGAGCGACGCGCGCGCGCTCGTGCGCGTCTCCGGCCCCGATGCCCGCCGGGCCCTGTCGAAGGGCGTGGCGATCGATCTGCATCCGCGCGCCTTTCGCGCCGGACAGGTCGCCATCACCGCGATCGCCCATGTCGGTGCCCAGATCTGGCAGCGGGATGAGGCGCCGAGCTACGACCTCGCCGTCGCGCGCAGTTTCGCGGGCAGCGTCTGGACTTGGCTCAGCCACGCTTGCGCGGAGTTCGGATGCGCGGTGAACCGCGAACCGGAGCGGTGATCCCGCCAGGACCGCCGGAGCGATCGGCCGGGCGATCCGCGCCGCTCCGCTCGGCTGCCGGGGTGCCGCGGCGGGTATCGATCCGGATCCGGTGGCGCGCACGGGGCAAGCTCCGGGTCCATCAATCCCGCGGGTAGACGATCACCGACAGGTAGGTCATCGGTGTCTTGAGGTGCTTGGCCGGCCCGTGCAGGGCCTGCGCGTCGAACATCAGCGCGTCGCCCGGCTTCAGGTGATAATCCTGATCGGCGTGCCGGTAGATCACCTCGCCGGTCAGCATGTAGATGAACTCGACGCCGGCATGGCGGAAGCCCATATAGGCCTCGGCATCGTCTTCCAGGGTGATCAGGTAGGGTTCCAACACGAGCTCGCCGCGCAGGCCCGCCCCGAGCAGCTCGTAGATGTGGCCGACCTTGGTGCCCCTCCGCTCGATCACCACGCCCCGGCCGCGCTTCACGAAGGAGCAGTCGCGCCTCTCCTCGAAGGCCGAGAACAGCGCCGTGATCGGCACGTTGAGCGCGTTCGCGATGGCGCTGATCGAGGAGAGCGAGGGCGAGATCTGCCCGTTCTCCATCTTCGAGACCATGCCGGGCGAGATGCCCGCCGCCGCGCCGAGATCGGCCACCGAGAGGTCGCGCTCGCGCCGGAGCAGGCGGATCTGATGGCCGAGCGCCCGTTCGAGGGTCCGTTTGTCGTCGACCGGCGCGTTCGAGGCGGTGTTCAGCATCCGGGTTCCGGCCTCACCCCGATCAGGCCGCGCCCGAGGCGCGACGCCCGGCCTCGCGGAGGGATTGGAAGCGAATGCGTCCGTAGAGGCTTCGGATCACGGCGCGGAATTGTTCAGGCGCGCGGCCGGGGCGGAGCCTGATTCTGTCACGGCCCGCAGGCGGGCCCTCCGATAGGCGTCGGGGATCGACAGCGCCCAGACGAACAGGCCGGCCGCGTGGCGCCCGACGACGTCGGCATCCGGGGCGGCGAATTTCGTGGTGAGCCAGGCGCCCACCAGGGTGAAGAACGCAAAGCCCAGTCCACGCTGCGTCTGGCCGACGAGCACGTGGCCCATGCCGGGCAGCAGGATTGCCGCCGCCAGGACGAGGTACGGGTTAGGCCGCGGCCCGGGCGCGGGCTTCGTCGGAAGTATTGGCCGTGGAATCATGCGTTTCGAAATCATGGACTGTGGAATCATGGGCTGTGCCTTCCCTGACGAGGCGGGCGAGGTCGGCGGCCTGGGCGAGCAGCGGCTGCAGGCGCTCCGGATCGACCTGCGTGATCGGAAACCGGGTCTCGCGCAGGAGCAGGTAGGCGCCGCGCTCCCCCTCGCAGAGCTGGCTCACGATCCGGACGCCCCGGGGCGTGAGCAGCACCTCCTTCACGCGCGGCTCGGCCAGGATGGTCGCGATCGGGGCGCCGGCGCGGAGAAGGAGTTCGCCGGCCCGGCGCGAGCCGCGCACCAGCGTCTCGCCCGGCCAGCCGGGCGGGACGGGATACCGCGCCGGCAGGTCGGCGGCCGGCGCGTAGAACTCCGCGCCGGCAACGCGCCGGAGGATGTCGAGCGTCCCGGCAAAGCCCGTCGCCCGATGCACGGAGACGCTGAGCCAGAGCTGCGGCAGCCGCCGGAACACCAGGGCCTCGGGGATGATCCGGATCTCGACCGGCACCCCCTGGAAGCGGCCCGCGAGCCGCCCGTAGCCCGTCCGGTCTCGGCCCTGGACCGGCTCCGCCAGGAGGCCCGCGCAGGGCCGGAGCATCCCGGCCCGCTCCGCCGCCGCCACCAGGCTGCGCCGGTGGAGCGCGTAGCCGGCCGCCCCGAGGATCGGAAGGGCGAGGAGGTCGATCATGTCGGCCTCAATAGCCCCTGGGCTTCGGCCAGTGCATCGTGAACTGGTCGCCGCGCCGGACATACTTGTAGCGATGCAGCACGAACCAGGCGGACGCGATGATGTAGAACGTCATCATCGCCACGAGCTGCGTCCCGTAGCCGAGGAACACCGCCAGGTAGGTCACGCTGCAGAGGAGCAGCAGCAGCAGGCACGGCAGCGGGTGAAGCGGATGGACATAGCCTCTCTGAATCGTGCCGAGGGGCCATTTCCGGCGAAACAGCACGATGGAGAGCGCCATCAGCGTGTAGCCGAGCAGCCCCGACAGGATCGAGAAGGTGATGGTCTGGTCGAGCGGCGTCGAGACCGCGAACATGATCGCGACCGGCACGAAGAACACGATCGCCCGGTAGGGGGTGTGGTAGACGGGGTGCACGGCGCCGAACCAGGCCGGCATGTACCGGTCGCGCCCCATGGCGAACCAGGCCCGCGAGGCGTCGTTGATGCAGCCATTGGCCGAGGCCACGGTGGCGAACAGGGTGCCGAGGAACAGGAAGACTTCGAGCCAGCGGTTCCCCGTCAGGCGGGCCGCGTCGTAGAGCGGCGTCACGGCCTGCCCGAGATATTCCCAGGGCATCAGCCCCGAGCAGACATACCAGGTGGCGGTCGCGGCGATCAGCAGGGTCATCATGCCCGTCATGGTGCCGAGCGGCAGGGCGCGGGCGGGCGAGCGCACCTCCTCGGCGGCCTGCGTGGTTCCCTCGATGCCGAGATAGAACCACAGGCCGAAATGCATGGCGGCGAGGATGCCGAGGCTCCCGTAGGGTAGGCCGACCAGGAGCGCATCGTGCTGCAGCACCGCGCCCGGCGCCCAGGGCTGCGTCGCCACGAAGAGCACCACGATGGCGGCGAAGGCCGCGGCCGTGATCAGGAGGTTCATCGTCAGCGATGCGAGCACGCCGCGATAGTTCAGGAAGGCGAGGGCCACGATGGTGAGCACCATGAAGGCGCGCTTGTCGACCGTTCCGGCGATGCCGAGATTCGTCAGGAAGGCCTCGATCAGGTCCCCCGTCACGATGGCGTTCGAGACCTCGAGCATGGTGTAGGCCATCACGAGGTAGAGGCCGACATTGAAGGCCGCGAGCGGCCCGATGATGTGCTTGGCCTGCGCGTATTGCCCGCCCGCGGCCGCGACCGTGGAGGTGATCTCGGAATCGATCATCGCCACGCAGGTATAGAGGATCCCGGCGAGCCAGCAGGCGGTCAGCGCCGCGACCGGCCCGCCCTTGCCCACGGCGAAGTTCCAGCCCATGAACTCGCCGACCAGCACGATCCCGACGCCGAGCGCCCAGACGTGACCCGGTCCGAGGACGCGCAGGAGCGCGATCTTCCTGGCGGGCGCCGCCGCCACCAGCGGGGCTTCCGACAGCGCGGCCTTGGGGACCTGACGCCCCGGCGGCGAAGCAACCTCGACGTTCTGCATCACGACCTCGCTGCCGTCTCGCCGACATCGGCGTCCACGATCTCCCCTTCCTCGGAGGAGAGAAGGTAGTCTTCTCCGAAGGCTCGATTGGTCCGCACCAGGTTGATGCCCATCCAGAGTGCGAGCGCGCCGGCCAAGGCCCAGGCGCTCCAGTTCATGATCGCCACCATGACGGATATCCTTGTCGGAAAGGGGCAGGTTGTCCGCGCACGCGGCAGCGGACGCCTCGGCTCAGCGGGCCTCGGGCGGTCGATCGTCGCCGAAGCGCTCGGCGATGACCTCGCGGTACTCGTGGTCGGAGTAGCGGAACAGGAAGACGAAGTAGCCGATGATGATCAGCGCCGTGAACGCCAGGGCCGTCCCGTTGAAGCTGTAGTCGAAGCGGGTGCCGACGATGCTTGCGGCCTTCTCGGGCGAGAAGCCGAGCTTCTCCCATTGGGCCGCCATGGTGGCGTTCTGGCCGAGGGTCTCCCAGGACGGGTTCGGGAAATCGGTGGTGGTCGTGCCGCCGCCCGCCAACTTGAACAGGAGCGGCAGATACAGGGTGATGAAGACGAGGATGAGCATCAGGAAGGCGTCGAATATCTGGCCGGCGACGGATTGCGTCGGCGGCTCGTAGGGGATTTTCTTCATCTGACTGCTCCCCTGCCCTGCCGCACCTCACGAATCTGATCGAGGTAGTAGATATCGGTGCCGTAGATGGCGCCCTTGTCTTCGCCGTAATGGCGGATCATCGCGACGGTCGATGCCGTGTTGAGGAACAGGACGACCGCGCCGAGGATCGCCATCGGGACGAGAAGATGGGCAGCCTCGAAGGTCTGCCACATGCTCCAGAACGTAAATGCATAGATCAGCCAGACGGCGAGAACCGCGAAAGCCGCGGCCGCGCAGTCTCGTCGGAACATCGACGAGATCCGGGGATCCTGGTGCAGCATGGCACGTCTCCTCCAAATTTTTCTTTATGGGAACCGCTTGTTCTTGTCTGGAAAGATCCTGCTGGAAATGCACTCCTGTCAATGCCTAAAATGATGGTGCGGCGCACAGAGGATGAGATTTCCTGCCGGTCGGGGCCAGCGGCGGCCCGCGCCACCGGATCGATCGCGGATGCGTGCCGGAGCGTACCTTCGGCCCGTATCGTCTTCACGGATCATCGGGTTGATGAAGACGAATCACCAGCTCTTCTTTGAGGAAACCTGAGAGGCGATTCGCGCCGCAAGGGTGACGACTTGAGAGGACTATCCGCCATTTCGCCTGTTTCTCACGTCTCTGCCCGATGCGAATCCGGAGCGGCCGCGCCAGCGCGGGATCGCTCGCCGGTTCGATGTTTCCCAAAGAGAAAATTTTGTGATCCCTGGTTGACGGTCCGGCCGGACTATGCGAGCCATAATCAGCGTCCTCGGTGAAACGGGAAACTTGCGATGTGCGGTATAGTCGGGTTGTATCTGAAGAATCCGAAGCTTGAGCCGCAGCTTGGTTCGCTTCTATCCAAGATGCTGGAGACCATGACGGATCGCGGTCCCGACAGCGCGGGCTTTGCCGTCTATGGCTCCGATGGCGCCGGCGTGAAGCTCACCCTGCGCGGCCCCGATCAGGCCGCGCTCGCCAAGGCAGTCTCCGGCCTGGAAGAGGCGCTCAAGCTTTCCTTCGAGACGGCCGAGCGCGACACCCACACGGTCATCGCCGTGCCGGCGGAAAGCGAGGATCAGGTGCGGAGCTGGCTGAAGGCCAACGCGCCCGGCATCGACATCGTCAGCGCCGGCCGCCGTATGGAGATCTACAAGGAAGTCGGCCTGCCCGCTCATGTCGCCGAGCGCTTCGACCTCGCCGGCATGACCGGGACGCACGGCATCGGCCACACCCGCATGGCGACCGAGAGCGCCGTCACCACGAACGGCGCCCACCCGTTCTCGACCGGCATCGACGAGTGCCTCGTCCATAACGGTTCGCTCTCGAACCACAACGACCTGCGCCGGCGCCTCGAGCGCGAGGGCCTCAGCTTCGCGACCCGCAACGACACCGAGGTCGCCGCCGGCTACCTGAGCTGGCGCATGCGCGAGGGCGCCTCCCTCAAGGAGGCTCTGGAATCGAGCTTGCGGGACTTCGACGGCTTCTTCACCTTCGTGGTCGGCACCGAGACGGGCTTCGCGGTGGTTCGCGACCCCATCGCCTGCAAGCCCGCCGTCATGGCCGAGACCGACGATTACGTCGCCTTCGGCTCCGAGTACCGGGCCCTCGTCGGCCTCCCGGGCATCGACAAGGCGCGGGTGTTCGAGCCCGAGCCGGCCCGCGTCTACGCCTGGGAGCGTCACTGATGCCGACGTTTGACCTGAACCACGCGCCCCTGCGCACGCTGAACCGGACCCTGCACGCCCTGCGTCCCGACACCAACGAGACCCGCTGGACGGTGCTCAACCCGGATGGCCGCCACGCGGTCGCGGCGGGGCTGACGCTGCCGATCAGCGTCGAGATCGAGGGGAATGTCGGCTATTACTGCGCCGGCATGAACCAGGCCGCCCAGGTGATCGTCAACGGCAATGCCGGGACGGGGGTCGCCGAGAACATGATGTCGGGCTTCGTCCACGTGCGGGGGGATGCCAGCCAGTCGGCGGGCGCCACCGCCCATGGGGGCCTGCTCGTCATCGACGGCAACGCCTCGGCGCGCTGCGGCATCTCGATGAAGGGCGTCGATATCGTGGTGAAGGGCTCGGTCGGCCACATGTCGGCCTTCATGGCCCAGGCCGGCACCCTGACGGTCCTGGGCGAGGCGGGCGAGGCGCTCGGCGATTCCCTCTACGAGGCCCGGTTGTTCGTCCGCGGCGCGGTCAGGAGCCTCGGCGCCGATTGCATCGAGAAGGAGATGCGCGACGAGCACCGCGAGCTGCTCTACGCCAAGCTGAAGGCCGCGGGGCTCGCGGGAGAGATCGATCCCTCCGAGTTCAGGCGCTACGGCTCGGCGCGAACGCTCTACCATTTCCACGTCGACAACGCCGGAGCCTACTGATGGCCGAGCATTCCAAGGATCCGCGCGACCTGCCGCGCACGAAGCCGCGCTTCTCGGCGACCTACACCCCCGACGTGATGTCCGAGATCCGCCGGGCCGCGGCGACCGGCATCTACGACATCCGGGGCGCCGGCGCGAAGCGCAAGCTGCCCCATTTCGACGACCTCCTGTTCCTCGGAGCCTCGATCAGCCGCTATCCCCTCGAGGGCTACCGCGAGCGCTGCGACACGCAGGTGGTGCTGGGCAACCGCTTCGCCTCGAAGCCGATCACCCTGAAGACGCCGGTGACGATCGCCGGCATGAGCTTCGGCTCGCTCTCGGCCAACGCCAAGGAGGCGCTCGGGCGCGGCGCGACCATCGCGGGCACCTCCACGACGACAGGCGACGGCGGCATGACGCCGGAGGAGCGGGGCCATTCGCAGACCCTCGTCTACCAGTACCTGCCCTCCCGCTACGGCATGAACCCGGACGACCTGCGCCGGGCCGACGCCATCGAGGTGGTGATCGGCCAGGGGGCCAAGCCCGGCGGCGGCGGCATGCTGCTCGGCCAGAAGATCACCGAGCGCGTCGCCGGCATGCGCTGCCTGCCGCCCGGCATCGACCAGCGCTCCGCCTGCCGCCACCCGGACTGGACCGGGCCGGACGACCTCGAGATCAAGATCGAGGAATTGCGCGAGATCACCGATGGCGAGAAGCCGATCTACGTGAAGGTCGGGGCGTCCCGGCCCTATTACGACACCGCACTCGCCGCGAAGGCGGGGGCGGACGTCGTGGTCCTCGACGGCATGCAGGGCGGCACGGCCGCGACCCAGGACGTCTTCATCGAGCATGTGGGCATCCCGACGCTCGCGGCGATCCGGCCCGCCGTGCAGGCGCTCCGGGATCTCGGGCTCCACCGCAAGGTCCAGCTCGTGGTCTCGGGCGGCATCCGCTCGGGCGCGGACGTCGCCAAGGTGCTGGCGCTCGGGGCGGATGCGGTGGCGATCGGCACCGCGGCCCTGATCGCGCTCGGCGACAACGATCCGCGCTGGGAGGCGGAGTACGAGGCGCTGGGCACCACGGCCGGTGCCTACGACGACTGGCACGAGGGCAAGGATCCCGCCGGCATCACGACGCAGGATCCGGAATTGTCGAAGCGCCTCGATCCAGTCCTGGCGGGGCGGCGGCTCGCCAACTACCTCGCGGTGATGACGCTGGAGGCGCAGACCATCGCCCGCGCCTGCGGCAAGAGCCACCTGCACAACCTCGAACCCGAGGATCTGGTGGCGCTGACGATCGAGGCCGCCGCCATGGCGGGCGTGCCGCTTGCCGGCACCGACTGGGTGCCGGGCAAGACGGGTCTCTAGAACACGGCAAAAAGGCCGCCCTACGCCAGGGCGGCCTTTTCTCATGATGCATCCTTCATCCGTTTCCCGCCTAGGGAGGGCTTAGCGATGACGCTTGATCTCGAGACCGCCGCGAAGGAACGCGGCATCAAGTACTTCCTGGTGTCCTACACGGACCTGTTCGGAACGCAGCGCGCCAAGCTGGTGCCGGCCGCGGCCATCAAGAGCACCTGCAAGAACGGGGCGGGGTTCGCGGGCTTCGCGACCTGGCTCGACATGAGCCCGGCCGATGCCGACCTCCTGGCGGTGCCCGATCCCGACGGCCTGATCCAGCTGCCCTGGAAGCCCGAGGTGGGCTGGCTGCCCGCCGATCTCGTCATGAACGGCGTGCCGGTCGAGCAGGGTCCGCGCAACATCCTCAAGCGCCTGATCAAGGACGCGGCCCGCGACGGGCTGCAGATGAAGACCGGCGTCGAGTGCGAGTTCTTCCTGATCACGCCCTGCGGCTCGGAGCCGGCCGACATGGCCGACAAGCAGATCAAGCCCTGCTACGACCAATCGGCCCTGATGCGGCGCTACGACGTCATCACGGAGATCTGCGACGCCATGCTGGGCCTCGGCTGGCGGCCCTACCAGAACGACCACGAGGACGCCAACGGCCAGTTCGAGATGAACTGGGATTACGACGACGCCCTGGTCACCGCGGACCGGCACGCCTTCTTCAAGTACATGACCCGCTCGATCGCCGAGAAGCACGGCCTGCGGGCGACCTTCATGCCCAAACCCTTCATGGACCTGACGGGCTCGGGCTGCCACGCCCATGTCTCGCTCTGGCGCGACGAGCGCAACATCTTCTCGGACAAGTCCGATGAGATCGGCCTGTCGCAGGAGGGCTACCACTTCATCGGCGGCCTGATCCACTCGGCCGACGCGCTCGCCGCCATCACCAACCCTTGCGTCAATTCCTACAAGCGGATCAACGCGCCGCGCACCACCTCGGGCGCGACCTGGGCGCCCAACACCGTGACCTATACGGGCAACAACCGCACCCACATGATCCGCATCCCCGATGGCGGGCGCTTCGAGTTCCGCCTCGCGGACGGGGCGGCCAATCCCTACCTGCTGCAGGCGGGCATCCTGGCGGCCGGGCTGGATGGGATGCGCAACCGGCGCGATCCGGGCCAGCGCCTGGACATCAACATGTACACGGACGGGCACACGGTCGAGGGCGTGAAGCGGCTGCCGCTGAACATGCTCGACGCGATGCGGGCGCTCGAGCGCTGCGACGTGCTCAACGAGGCTCTGGGCGCCTTCGTGCCGAGCTACCTCAAGCTGAAGAACGAGGAGTGGAACGCCTATTGCGGCCACCTCACGCAATGGGAGCGCGACACCACCCTCGATTGCTGAACCGGGCAGCGGCCGGCGCGCGACGGTGAGGCTCGTCGCCCTGCGGGCGCGCACTTCAGGGACGTCCTCACCGAGGGCGGCCCCGGAGGCGAGGCTTGCGGCGGGCGGCATTCGGCGCCGAGCCGGCACGCCTCAACGCGGCTCACCGCGATCCTCCCGCCGGGCTCGCAGCGCCGTCACCGCTTCGTTCGCCCCCTGCAGGAAGCCCTCGGCATAAAGCTCGGCGGCCTCGCTGGATCCGCGCCTGTCGAAGGTCGCGACGGAGCGGGCCAGGGCCTTGACGAGCATCTCGCCGAAGACCACGGCGGCCCGCCCTTCCTGCAGGATCTCGGCCTGCCCGCTGGCTCCGATCTCCGCGACGCAGGCTCGGCCATCGGCCGCCCCGCGCACACGATCATCCTGAAATTCGGCCATCCTGGCGCTCCTCGATCCGCAATTCGTCCGTCACCGCCGCGATGACGCGCTCCGGCGCGGCGATCCTCCGCAACCCTCCATCGGCGGGAGAACGGCGCCGACTGGCTCAGTCCACGCCCGGGCCCCGCCGATGAGCCTTCGGGCGATCGAGGCGAGCTTCGCGCGTCGGCATGCTCCCGGCTGTCGCCAGGAGGCGTCGAACCGGCCAACGCGCCGATTGCCGCATCGGTTTCGCGGGGCGCCTCGACGGCCGGGATAGCCGATACCTCAGCGCCGACACGGACGCGGATTAGGACACGGCGCCTGAGCGTCTAACCAACATCCCTTCTCGGGGATTGGGAGACAAACTTCAGCCCGCCCGGCCCCCATCGCCGGTGCGGGTTTTTTCGTCGCCGCGCTCGGCCACCTCTGCGTGCTCTCCTTGGTCGCATGCTCTTGCGGACGCCGACCGCCACCCAAAGATTCCCGTATTCTGCACGCGAGCTCACGCTCGGCGCCGGACTTGCGGCGTTCTTTGACACGAGACAACCATGACCCGACTGCTTCTCGCCGGCGCCGCCCTCCTCGCCGCCGCCCCCGCCTTCGCGCAGGCCTATCGGCCCTTCGATCCCGCGGCGCGATCGGGCGTGGTGATCCAACGCCAGTCGAACACCACGGGCAATAGCGGAGACCTGATCATCTCGCGCGGGGCCACGGGTGCGGATACGATCACGACCAACTCGGCCGCAGGGGGAAATTCGAGCTTTCCCGAGCGGGCCGTGCCGAATGGCAGCGCGAATGGCGGCGGCGGCGGCGGCACGCGCTGACACACGGGATCCGCCCCGGCGGCCTCACGGTCGGGGGGCACTCGCTCCGGGCGCTCGACCGGGGCAGGCGGCGCAAGGTCGCCGGTCCTGAATGGGATGCGGACGCGGACCGTCGTGACCGTACGGAGAGCCACGATCGAGCCGCGGCTCGGGATCGGCACGAGACCGCTCGGAGGCGTGGATCGCTGGGCGGCGATGGGAAAACTATCATCCTAACCCGTGAGCGCCCGCGACGCCGATCGAAGCATCGGCTGTCGGCGCGCGGTGGCCCGCGGCCGACCACCAGGGGATCGACCTCAATGAGCCGGGAGGCCGGCGCGCAGGAATCGACGATCCCATCGGCGTCAAGCCAACGGACAACACTCCTATAACCGCACCGCCCCGCGGCAAACGCAGCGTACAGCACTGTACTAACGGGAGTATCTGGCAACACTCCGCAGGAAATACGCGCACTTAACGCCACGAAGATCTGACGTTAGCGTCTCTACCATTGTCCGAGAGCGGCTTTCGGCGGAGGCATCATGGTTCAGGTCATTCGTGGAAGCGACGATCCCGAGCTTTTCAACCTCGATCCGCAGGATGAGGAGCGACTGATCTACGGCAATGGCGGCGACGACGTCTTCAACGTCTTCGGGGACGACGATGAACTAAGCATCGTGAACGTGGTGGCGGGAGACGGAAACGATGCCCTGAACGTCACCTATGGCACCGGTTTTTTCCTCGGTGGCGACGGAAACGATACGCTTGACTTGCGCAATGCCAATTACGTGTTCGACGGCGGCGCCGGCAACGATACCCTCAACATCGATGCCCCGATCGAGAGCTTCGCCATCCTCTCGGCCGGCAGCGCCGCGACGCTCTCCAGAGGCGGCGGTTTCGCCGATGATGATGATGATGATGACGACGACGATGACGATGACGACGATGCGCCCGCGGAGATCGCGGCGGCCGAGAGCGATGCGGACGACGACGAGGATGATGACGATGCGGAGGATGTCGGCACCATCTTCGCCGAGGTCCGTTCGGTCGATACCTACGTCTTCGGCGATCTCGTCATCCGGCAGAACGACGGCAACGCGCTGATCGACGACCTGTTCTACCTGAGCCGGAACCTCGATGTGGCTGATGCTGGGATCGATCCCGAGGCGCATTTTGCGCTGAGCGGCCGCTTCGAGGGCCGTGATCCGAACGCCTTCTTCGACGTGCAGGGCTATCTCGAAGCCTATGCCGACGTCCGCGCGGCGGGCGTCGACCCCCTCGCCCATTACCTGGCCAACGGCGCGAGCGAAGGCCGGAACCCGTCCGCGCGCTTCGACACCAGGGCCTATCTCGCCGACAATCCGGATGTCGCGGCGGCGGGCATCAACCCGCTCCAGCATTACCTGCAATCGGGTGCTGCCGAGGGCCGGGCGATCGTCGGCGACGACGCCTTCCTGGTCTGACGGGGCGGCCGGGAGCGCAGCCCGGTCGGCCCATCAGTCATGGATCATGGGTGAGCCCGTCCCGCTCGATCCCGCGCGTCGCCATCCCGCGCGTCGCCATGTCGGGCGTCGCCATGCCGGGCGCCTCCTGAAGGTCCGCGGCCGTTTTGGGAGGCTGAGCCGAGATGCGGGCATCGGTCAGGGGCCGGTCGCCGTCGCCGGAACGATCGGGGGCTTCACCCGGTGCACCGCCGGGAGACGTTTCCGGCGCGGGCTTTCCGCCTGAGGTCGGAGAGCTATGTCACCCCGCAGGAGCGCCACAGGAGCGTCGCGGACGGATTCCGTCGCCGGAACGTCATGATTATTCCTGCGCGACGACCGCAACGACGAGGCCCGGCGGCCCCCGCGAACGAGACGGTCCTTCCCCGCCGGACCAACGGGGACCGGATCGCATGCGCTGGCGCCCGGCAGACTCACCAGCAGAACAAGGGCTGACCATGGCGAGCACGCGAAAAGTCATCATCACCTGTGCGGTCACGGGCGCGATCCACACGCCGAGCATGTCGCCCCACCTGCCCGTCACGCCGGAGGCGATCGCGGATGCGGCCATCGGCGCGGCGGAGGCGGGCGCCGCCATCGTTCACCTGCACGCGCGCGACCCGGAGACGGGGCAGCCGGACCAGTCGCCCGAGGCCTTCGCCAAGTTCCTGCCCATCATCAAGCAGCGCACGAATTGCGTGGTGAACCTCACCACCGGGGGCGCGCCGACCATGTCGATCGAGGAGCGCGTGCGTCCGGCCGCGACCTTCGCGCCGGAGGTGGCCTCGCTCAATCTCGGCTCGATGAATTTCGGCCTGTTCGGCATGCTCGACCGCTTCACGGATCTGAAGCACGAATGGGAGCGGACCTACCTCGCCAACAAGGACATCATCTTCCGCAACTCATTCGGCCAGATCGAGCACATCCTCACGACCTGCGCTCCCAACGGCACGCGCTTCGAGTTCGAATGTTACGACACGGCCCATCTCTACAATCTGAAATACTTTCTCGACCGCGGCCTGGTTCAGGCGCCGCTGTTCATCCAGACCGTGTTCGGCCTGCAGGGCGGCATCGGGGCCCATCCCGACGACGTGATGCACATGAAGCGCACCGCCGACCGCCTGTTCGGCGACCAGTATCACTGGTCGGTGCTCGGCGCGGGCCGAAATCAGATGAACATTGCCGCGATGGCGGCCGCGATGGGCGGCAACGTCCGGGTCGGGCTGGAGGACAGCCTCTGGATCGGCCCCGGGCAGCTCGCGCGGAGCAATGCCGACCAGGTCCGGCGCGTGCGCCAGATCATCGAGGGCCTCGGCCTCGAGATCGCGACGCCGGACGACGCGCGCGCGATGCTCGCCCTGAAGGGGGGCGACAAGGTCGGGTTCTGAGAGCCGCTCCCCATCGCTTCGCATTCGGGAACAGCTCTCAGCCTTTGATGTGATGCGCGCGCTTATGCCGAACCGGTCTCACGTCGGCGTAAGCGCTCTAATAATGATAGACGTCGAGAATGTCGGGGTTGACGCGCGCGCCGCTGAACGAGCCGTCCCGCATCGCGATCGCGTCCGGATAGATCTGCCCCCGCGTGCCGTAGCCGCGCCGGGCGGCCTGGCACCAGCCCTCGGCGGGCTCGGGCATCGTCAGCCGCGCGCGGCCGATCTCCGCGCGGATGTGGGATCTCAGCGGCGTTTCGTCCCGCGCCCAGCGCTCGGGCAGGCCGCGATACGCCGTCCTGAAGGCGTCCCAGGGCGCGCGCGCGTTCCGACCCGGCTTGACCAGCCCGCACCGCTCCAGGGTGATCACGTAGGCGACCACCCGGTCGATCAGCACGGGCGTGGGATCGGGCGTCGATCGCGGGTCGAACTCGGCCGACCGGGCCGTGGCCGGGATCGCGACGAGAAGAATGACGAGAAGGTATCGGATCATGAGGCCGGTCCTTCGAGGCGATGGTGGGGGGGTGCCGGATCGTTAGGGCTCGGGCAGCGACCAATGGGCCTCCACATGGGCCGCGAGGCCGAGGGCATGATCCCGCACCAGGATCGCGGCGCGCTCCGCATCGCGGGCCTGCAGAGCCGCCACGATGGCGGCGTGCTCGGACATGGAGCGCCCGGCCCGGCTCCCCTGATGGATCGACACGGTGCGGATCGCCCGCACGTGCAGGAACAGGTTGGCGGTCATCTCGACCATGAGGGTGCAGCCGCCGAGACGGACGATCGCCTGATGGAAGGCGATGTTGGCCTGCGCGTAATCGTTCAGGCGATCGGGGAGGCTCGCGGGGGTGAAATCCTGGAACATCCCGCTGAGCGCGGCGAGGTCCGTCGCGTCGGCCCGGTTCGCGGCGAGATGCGCCGCCGTGCCCTCGAGCGCCGCCCAGACCGTGATCATCTCGATCAGCTCGCGCTTGGTCTTGCGCGCCACGAAGACCCCGCGCCGCGGCACCGAGCAGACGAGGCCCTCCTGCTCGAGCAGGGTCAGGGCTTCCCGGATCGGCGTCCGGCTGACGCCGAGATCCCGCGCGATCTGGTTCTCCTCCAGCCGGATTCGGGGCGAGCCGTCATAGAGATCCATCGCCAGGATCGAGCGCTTGATCATGGCATAGGCTTGGTTGCGCAAGGTCGCGGCCTGCCCGATCGGTGCGATGCTCAAGGTCGACCCGCGCGTCTGCAGCACGATGGAACTCCGGTGAGATGGGGCCGGCCGGGGACGGGGCGCCGGCACGGGACCCCCGTGCGGGCTTCCCGTGCAGTCTTGCCGATCGGTCTTGCCGATCGGTCGCGCCGGGCAGGGACCGGCGTCCTGGGCGTTGGGATGGCTCGCCCCGTGTTGGGGCGAGCCTTTGTGGGTCAGGCGTGGGCGAGGGCGGGGTTGGGCAGGCGCGCGTCGTTCTCGGCGTGGTGACGCTTGAGCATGGGCCGGAGGACGGCGATGGCCAGGGCGGCGGCGATCAGGTCCATGATGGCGACCGTGTAGAGCACCGTCGCCCAGGTGCCGGTGGCCTGCATGATCAGGTTGCCGACCGGCACGAACAGGGCGGCAAAGCCCTTGGCGCAGTAGAGCACGCCGTAGATCTTGCCGATGTGCTTCGAGCCGAAGGTGTCGGCGGCGGTGGCGCTGAACAGCGAGTAGACCTCGCCCCAGGCCAGGAACACCACGCCCGACAGGATCACGAAGGCCCAGGGGTTCGAGCCGAAATACCCCAGCGCCACGATGCCGATGCCTTCCATCGCGAAGGCGATGAACATCGTCTTCTCCCGCCCGATCCGGTCGGAGACGAAGCCGAAGAGCGGGCGCGAGATGCCGTTCATGATCCGGTCGAGCATCAGCGCGAAGGGCAGCGCCGCCATGGCGAAGAAGTACAGGTTGACCTGGAAGTTCTTGACCCCGAGATCCTGCGCGATGACGCCGAGTTGGGCCACCGCCATCAGGCCGCCCGTCACCGTGCAGGTGAACATCAGCAGCATGACCCAGAACACGGGCGTGCGCAGGGCCTCGCCGAGCGTGTAGTCGCGCCGGCTCTGGAGCACGGTC
>NZ_VZZK01000089.1 GCF_008806385.1 Methylobacterium soli | reverse complement strand
TTCCACGCCGGCGATGAAGTCCCCTTCATCGCCCGCCGCTGGCCGACTTCTTCAACAGCCTGCTAGGAGGCTGGCACGGTACCGCAGACCAGCATAGGAGAAGCTCCGGGAAGCTGGCGAGCTAAGCTCCCCTCCAGCCTCCCAGAGCCAACTCTCAGGCACCCGAGCCCCCTCGATGCGAGAGCAACAGCAGCGGCTACGCTCTGTGTGGGGTTCACTGTACACACGCATGGGAACGGCGCAAGGTCGTTCTGCAACCCTGGCTGGTAAGCGGAGGGAGTGGTCACCGACCGCTCACACGGGGGGGTTAAGTGCTCGCGGCCGGTGACTGCCGCCCTGATGTGACAGGGTGCAGAACATCGTCAGTCGAGTCGGCTGCGAAGGCAAGAGGTACGTGAGCAATGAATCATTTCGGTGGCTGATCTAGTGAAGGCCTGTAGCCATTTGTTCGGCCGGGCGTCGAGGAGATCTCTGCGGGGCTTCCATCATCTCCCCCCTTTGCAGAGTTATCCCGCGTTGGTTGTTCGGAAAGCTGCTGACGGCTTCCGGCAAGTGCGCTCTGAGCAGCCGCGAGTTCCTGGCGCGTCGACTTTACACGGTCCTCCAGCGTTGCCAGCTCTTTGTTCCGCGCTGCCATATTTTCGGTGAGCGCCCCAAGCTGAGCCTGCGCCTCTGCGTGCTGCTTCTGGAGGCCTTGAAGCTCGAAGGCTAGCCTCTCACGCTCTCCCGCCTGCCTCTTCACTGCCTCTTCCGCTTGAGCCCGCTCGGACGCGAGTCGGTCCCGCTCCGACTGCAAGCCAGCCAAGTCCTTCCGCGCGGCGGCCAGCTTGTCGTGGGCCTGCTGAAGCTGCTGCTCAGTCTGCCTGAGATCGGCCACGAGCTTCTCCCGTCCTCCAGTCAGGTCCGCAACTGCCCTGCCCAATTCAGTCCGCTGCTCAGAGAGCTTCTCGGCCTCTGCCTTGGCCTCCGCGAGCTGCTTCTGCGTGGCGCTGGCCGCGTCCTGAGCCTGCTTCTGGGCGCCCTCGGCTTGCTTTACTTCAGCCGTTTTGGCTGCAGCGTCTCGCATGAGCCCAGGCAGATCGTTGCGCAGCTTTGCTTCTTGCTGGCGAGCCTCGCTGACCTGATCGCGGGTTTGCTGAAGCTGCTGCTCAGCTCCCTTGATCTCACCTGTTAGCCTCTCTCGGTTAGCCGTCAGGCCGGTGATGGCCTGCTGGATCTCAGTCCGCTGATGTGAAAGGCGCTCAGCTTCACCGCGGGTTTCGGTCAGCCTGCGCTGCGCGGCATCCATCACATCGAGCACCTGCCGCCGATGCTGTTCGGTCTCCGAGAGCGCAGCGGTCTTGGAGCCGGCCTCCTGGGACAAGGTGGCGATTTCATTGCGGAGCTTGGCTTCCTGCTGCCGGGCGTCCTCCAGCTTACGACCAGCCTCCGCGATCTCCTGCGTGTGTGTCTTGGCAGTCTCCACGGCGAGTGCGGCAGCCGCCTGGAGCGCGGCGAGATTCTGCTCAGCCTGCTGACCCTGGGTCTGCAACTCGGTCAGCCGCTGAGTCTGCGCTGCCGTGGCTTGCGTGATCTCACTAGCCTTCTGCTCAGCGTCCTTCCTGCGCTCCTCCAAGTTGGCCATCTGAGCCTTTGTCAGAGCGGCGGTCTGTTCCGCTTCCTTGATGTGCTGCTCCCCGGTGACTATCCGGGCCTGTACCTCAGTGGCCGTACCAGCCAAGGCCTTGAGCCGATCCAACTCAGCCTGAATGCCACCCTGGATCTGGAGGAGCGTCGTGACTTGCTCCTGGTGCTTCTGGCGTCCCTGCGCACGATTGCTCGCCTGAACGAGGGTGACGACCAGCAACAGTCCGGCGATGGCTGCCAAGGTGAGCGTGACCGGCCGGCGGAGTTCCGAACGAATGTCGAGTGCCATTTGGCTGTCTCGCTTGCTGACGAGGGCGGGCAGGAACTAACGCAGGATGGTGGGCTGAGGTCCACTTCAGTTTCATGCAGCAAATTTGCCCAGCTTGGGCCTGAGAGCCGACACAACGGACACGTTGTGCGGCTTCGCCCACGTGATCTCCCTTCACTCGCTGCGCCTTCGCCTGCTCAGACCTTTGCCAACCCGCGCTGCCTCAGAAGCCGCCCTGAGCAAGCCGAATGAAATTATCGTCAGTAGACATCCTCCTGCGTTCCGTCCCTGTCGCCACAAAATGGTATTAGCTGTCACTCTTCGAAATAACGCTCTCGCGCATCTCTTAATCCATACTGCCTCGCTGTCATCCATTTTCCATGAAACACGAGCGGCCACGCAAAGTTGTTCTTCGGGTCGGCACCGTAAAGTTGGAACGATCTCCCAGGCCTCGGGATTAACAACGAGCAATTTGGGAGACGTACCATGCGCCTGACACTCACTGCCCTGGCTCTCGCGACCCTTCTGGGTGCCAGCCCCGCCCTCTCTCAGACCACTCCGACCGGCAAGCCCGCGCCAGACGCCACGACAAGCGAGAAGTCCGGCGGTCAGGAGGCGGTCACTCGTCCGAACACGGACCGACCAGACGCCAACAACCCGAGCACCACCGGCACAGCATCGAGCGCAAAGCTCGAAGAGGGCTCCAACAGCTTCACTGAGGCGCAAACACGCAAGCGCCTGGAAGATGCCGGCTACAAAGATGTGAAAGAGCTCAAGAAGGACGACAAGGGCATCTGGCGCGGCGCCGCGATGATGAACGGCAAGTCCGTGAACGTGGGCGTCGATTTCAAGGGCAACGTCGCGGCGCAATAAGCCAGTACGAAGCTCGGTACGCTCAAACAAGCGAAGAGGACACTGCCACGTCACAGCAAACCATCACGGCTTTATTTGACCGTTACGAAGATGCGAGCGCCGCCGTCACCAAGCTAGAGGCCGCTGGCGTGCCGCACTCAGACATCAGCATCGTCAGCAACAACGAGGGTGACCGCCATGCCGGCCTAATTGGTCGAGGAACCGACGATCACCGGGAAACCAAAGATAGCGCCGAGACTGGCGCAGGCACGGGCGCAACGCTCGGCACAGTAGCTGGCGGCGCAGTTGGCCTGCTAACCGGCCTCGGTCTCCTAGCAATCCCAGGTGTCGGCCCTGTGGTCGCCGCGGGCTGGCTTGTGACGACGCTGACGGGTGCCGGCATCGGGGCGGCGACTGGCGGTCTCATCGGCGGCCTCACTGGAGCGGGCGTGAACGAGGCCGATGCCCACACCTACTCAGAGGGCGTGCGGCGGGGCGGCACGTTGATTACCGTCCGGACTGACGAGATGCGGGCAGCTACGGTCATGAACATCCTAGAGGAGCATGGCTCAGTCGATGTGGATGAGCGTGCGCAGACTTGGCGCTCGGAGGGATGGACTGCCCCGACAGTTGCTGAGAGTGGCCCAACCGGCTCAACGTCAGGTGTAGGTTTGTCGCCGGCCGGTGCTGTCGAAGGACGGACGCGGGTTCGGTCGTACTCTGAGCTGACCTGAGGCCGTAGGGCTACCAAGCTGTGCCGGGAGCGAACCTGATGCTCCCGGCGGTACCGTATCCATGTTCACCCCACGCGAACGGCCAAGCAACAATCGACGGAATACGCCTGCAACGCAGACCCCTCATGGTTAACGCAACGCTTCTGAACGAGGCGAGCCAATTACCAGGGGGTTCCTTCAATGCGCACCATCGCTATCGCCTTCTCCGCTGCTGTCCTCGCGGCGGGCGCCGCCTACGCGCACGGCAGCCTGTCCGTGCATCCTGCTCAGCAGACCGCCGGCACGCTCACCTGCATCACCAAGCTCGAAGCCAGCCTCATCTTCGGCCGCACGCCCGTGGCGGACTGCACGTTCGTGGCAGAGCGCGGTGGCTTCCGTCAGACCTACGCAGCCGTGCTCACCCGCATCGGGCAGGTGCGAGATGTTGAGACGGCGCAGAGGATCACGTGGCGCGTGCTGACGAAGGACGGCTTTGCTCGTCCCGGCATGCTGAGCGACTTCTTCACGGTTCCTCCGAGCCAGTCCGAGAACGTCAGCGTGCGTGCTGTCCCGCAGATGGTGGGCCGAACCGCCAGCCTTCAGCTTCTTAGCCATTCTGGGCAGACCAGCTCCAAGTTCGCACTCACCCATCCGAGGATAGACCTTGCTGCCTCCGAGCCTACCCTCACCCGGTGAGCATAATGCCGGCTACTGACGCTCGGACATCAGGTCGTGCGTCAGAACCGTGAGCTTGCCGATCAGAGTGGTAACGTCACTCGGCTTGCAGGACCACTGCGTGCCAACCGCCCCACCATCCGCTGTCACCGACACGACAGCCAAAGAGCGGAGCTTCCCCTCACGTGCAAGAGCGAGCTGGTCTTGCAGGACTTCGATGATGGAGGCGAGGTTCTCATCCGGCTCGACAGGCGCCACCCGAGGTGTGAACGCCACGACCGTCCCGCTCGTAGGCATACGCCCTCCATTGCTCATTCTGCTCTTCCTCAATGTGACGAGATGGGCAGGGTGATCGCGGGGCTTTGTGCGGGCAGTGTGGCAGCTTGAGTGTCTGACCCTTTCGAGGCGCATGGACGAAGGAGCCGGTATGCGTCGCTTCGGTGGCGCTTGATGGCATTACGGGTCTCGCTAGGTGGAACGAAAAACGGCCGCATCAGGGAGCTGCTAAGGTTTTGTGGAGTAGAGCGGGGGCATCGTCGTTCTTGTGTATCATCGAATACAGAGTTAGGCGCCGCACGCAAAGTCCGAAGCTGATCCATGTTATTGCGAGTTGTGTTTGGGGCATGTTCGCTGCGTCCATCGAACGTTGCCCTCGGCGCCAGCAAAGGGCGCGACGGCCTCTTTGCGCGTTCGTACAGCGGAGCACCAGATGCCGCTCTACTACTTCGATTTCCACGATGGACCTCGGCACTCCTTCGATGATGACGGACAGGAGTTTCCTGACGTCATCACAGCTCGTGATGAGGCAATTGACGCCCTGTTTGATGTTGCTCGGGACAGGAGACGGGTCGGAGATCGAAGCGAGTGCATCGCAAGCGTGAGCGATGAGAGCGGGAGGATCGTGTTCCGCGCTCGGCTATCCCTCACGCCAGAATGGGTGGCGTAGGCGTCAGCCCCCTGAGGATTGTGGTCGGCAGTCGAGGCACACTCAAGCCATTGCGGCCTCTGCACTCGCGATCTGATTAACCCGCTCGTTGAGGTCGTGCCCAGCGTGGCGACGTACCCACGTCCACGAGACCGATAGGTGGCGCGCTACGGCCATCTCCAGCGCCTGCCACAGATCGACGTTTGCAACTGGCTTCTTGTTCGCTCCCCGCCAGCCCTTGGCCTTCCAGCCGGGTAGCCACTCGGTGAAGCCCTTGATCACGTACTGGCTATCTCCGAGCATGTTGACCACCGCTCCAGGGCTGAGGGCGTTGAGCCCCGCGATGGCGGCAGACAGCTCCATCTTGTTGTTGGTCGTTGCTGTCTCCCTGCCCCGCACGATCTTCTCACGATCTGTACGGGTGTTGATGAGGATGGCCGCATAGCCACCTGGGCCGTGATTGCCGAGGCAGGCTCCGTCGAAGGCAATGGTGATCTCGCGTGGTGTGTCCACGGTGGTTTCGTTCGTCATGGTTCTCTCTAGTTGAAATGAAAGAGGAGGAGCCTGTCGAGGCCCCTCCCAGTGGTTTCATCAATCATTACTGCCGCGCTTCAGGAGCCGTTGAGCTACTCCGAGGCTCCGCACGCACCGTCACAGCGCATCGTATGGAACGCTCATCAGGACTCTCCTCTCGAGGATTGGGACTGGCTGTTCCTTGCGCTGCTCCAAAGCTTTCCGACAGGCAGCTCGTATCTTGACCTCACGGCTGACGAGCTGCTGTGAGACGTTGATGATGCTGGCCATCTCGGTGTGCATCAGATCTGGGTAGTGATGGCAGAGCCAATAGATGCTCTGCTTGACGCTCAACGGGGTGCGCCCTTCACGTGCTTGGAAGGTGGCCAGGGCGATCCTTGCCTCAACGACCTTCGGAACTGACCGCTCTGCTTCCAGAGCAGCTACGGCTTCTACCCAGTGGCTCTTGATCCAGAGCCGCCCCTCCGGGCCAATCACATCGAACGGGCTCCGACGTTTCGTAGGAGTAACCCGCTTTCCGTAGCCACGTTCGACGAACCACGGCTGCAAGCGATGGCGGGTGTTCTTGCCGCGTCCCTCGATGCTGATGATGTCTATCTGCCTGAGGATGCTGCGGACTTCCCGCGAGCCGACCCCGTGCAGCTCGCCAAGTTCTGTCAAAGTGACCCAATCTCCTATGCTGATCGTGTTCAGGGTGCCCGTTCGTCTGTCGAGCACCTCTTCGGTGTAGAGCATCAGTTTGTTTTTCCGTCTGTTGTGAGCTTGCGTAATGTACCTTGATCCCCCGGAGGGATGAGGTGCTGCGTTGAAGGGATGCTACCTGCCTCCTGAAGGCACCCTGGAGGTGAAGACCACCAGCAACACCTTCCTTCGGTGTCACTCCAGCTGTGCGACAGCCTTGAAGTACTCGTTAACCTTCTGTTGCCGAGTGTTGCGCTCGTCCTGCTCCAGCTTCGCGAGGTGGAGACCAACACCACCAAGGGCCTCGATCACCCAAGCCGCGATGATCATCACAGCCCTAGCAGGGTGTTGAAGAAGTCCGTGGCGTGGCCGAGCTGGGCGTGATTCACTCCTTCCCGGAAGCG
>NZ_VZZK01000088.1 GCF_008806385.1 Methylobacterium soli | reverse complement strand
CTTCCACGCCGGCGATGAAGTCCCCTTCATCGCCCGCCGCTGGCCGACTTCTTCAACAGCCTGCTAAGCCAGTGCCGGGTCTAAGCCCGCCCAGGCAGGGGCTCAGTTCGGCGGCGCTTTACTCTCACTGAGCGGGCGTCGCCGGTTCCTCGATCGAGCGTCTGTGGGCCAAGGCCCCGACCCACAACTCTCCTTACGGGAAGGAAGCTCGCGCGCATTATGCGAATTGCGCGGCCTCGCACACACGCGGACTGAACCCTCAGACGGGCGTAGGATCCGTCATGCCCGACCTTCAACAAGAGCGCGAGCACCTCGCTCAAGCGGACGAGCATATCGCCGAGGGCAGGAGGCGTGTCACCGATCAGGTCGCACTCATCGCGCGCTTGGCTCAAGAGGAGCAGGACACGACTGAGGCTTGGCGCCTGCTCGTGACGCTCGAAGAGACCCTCGATGAATGGCGCGAGCACCGGCAGGTCATCCTCGGCAGCATCGCGCGGCTCGATCCGCCTGCGCGATAGAGCGCCTGATCCCATAAATCCGCTTACGCGAAAGAAATCGGGCCTAACGGCTCAGGCTGCGGAATGCACACTCGCGTCCGCGGTCGTCGTAACCGGCTGGGCAAGAGCGAACACATGCACCGGCAGCAAGCTTGAGCGGAGGCGGGCAAGAGGTTGCCTAAGGCGACGCCTGCGCGGAAGCGGCTTCAGAGTGACTTCCCAGGAGCATGCCCAAGAGCAAAACGCGGCTTATTTGGCTTTGCATGGCTGTGCCACCTTGCTCGTGAACTGTATGAACTATGGAGCGCACTTTTCCATAATTCCACGTACGCGAAGATAGGCATCCGTAAGAACCATATGTTGATCAGCGACGGTACCCAGAGGCTCCTGTCATAGGGAGCGTCACGGAGGACACACGGTAAGCCTGCAGTCATTCGCACGGCTTGCCGTTCGGCAGGACAATCTCCGGCTTGCCCTTGTAAGTCGTTCCCTTCCGGACCGGCCACTGGACCGTGTTGGAGAAACGGTACCGCATCAGGGCGGGAATGATGGTGAAGGCCGGCTTATAGGTGTACCCGACCTCGGCCATGACGTAACGCGCTCCCGCCTCCGCACTCGCGGGCGGAGCAGGGCCGATGACGCTCTTGACTGCGAGACCGGTGGCATTCGACGTCTTGATCGAGCAGACCTTCGCGACGAGCGCTCCGCTTTCGGAGTAGACCCCGGCCGCCGTCACCACGATGCCGAGGTCCGCCAGGGGCAGATCCGCGACCGCCGCACCGGCCGCGTAAACGTCGTCGAGCGAGGCCAGGTTCTCACGTGACACGAGGTCGGCCATCGTCCGCGCGGCCCGGGACACCTCCTGACCCGTCATGATCGCGCGGGGCAGTTCGACCGATGCCAGCATCAGAAGGATCATGACCGGCGCCACCATGGCGAACTCGACGGCCATGACCCCGTTTTCGCAGCGCCTGAAGTGCGAAAGATGCTCCTTGCCCATCTCAACAGGATCCATGCGGGTAGGGTTCGGCCCGGAAGATTGCTGTCGAGACCAGGAGCTGCCGGCCACCCGGCATCGTTCTGGCGGACGACGATAGGAAGGCCGTGTACATGGGAACGTCGACCGCCCCCGTGATGGTGACGATCTGGTCGCCGTCGGGGCACTTGAAGGTTGAGCCGAACTGCGTGTTCCAGCCCCCATTCGCGGAATCGTAGGGTTGCGGCATGGCGGCTGCCGAGAAGCTCGTCGCCGTCCTCACCTCGACCTTGAGGGCATTGCAGTCAAAGACGCGGGACCCTGAGCACATCAGGGCCTTGAGCCGATCCGCCGAGGGAACGCCGTTGGCCGCGGACGCCGTCGCCTGGAAATCGCCGGTGAAGAGCGCCCGGGTTGCTCGGTCGACGGCCGCGTTCAGGCTCTGCTGGGATAGGATCAGCATGCCGGCCTGGAAGATCACGAGCAGGATCGCGAAGAAGGGCAGTCCCAACAACGCGAACTCGACAGCGGCCGATCCGCGCCGATCCCGGCGCAGAAGGCGCGTGCACCGTCCGGCACCGAGGGCCGAAGACAGGCCTCCGGTCATTTGTAGATCCGCAATTCGTTGATGGATGAGCCGATCGAGCGGAACACCTCCGTAAGGTTTGCGGAGTTCTGCACGTCATAGAACATCGTCGGCGAACTGGCACAGTTCTTGAGCAGATCGCTCGTGCCCTGGCTCACCTCGACCCGGACGGTGTAGATCTGGATCCCGGCGGCCTTCATGTTTGTGCAGAGCTCCGCCGTGCGCGCATCCATGGCCGCAGTCCGTGCCGCCATATCGTTTGACGTGGTTCCGAGTCGATTGGCCCAGACGAAGCCGATCCCCGAGTAGTAGGATCGGTTGTCGGAAGCCGCCGTGGCCGTCTGGTTCGCGCCGTCCGTCATCAGGATCGCGAACTTCTGGGTTTTCTCGTCGGTGTAGGCGACACCGTCCGAGAAGGGGGCATTCGGTGACAGCACGTGCCAGCCCCAGAGCAGGCCCATGGCGATGTTCGTGTCGCCGATGATCGTCATCGCGTTGATGGCATCGGTCACCGTCGCCTTGCTGGCCGTCAGCCGCGTGAGGGGTTGGATCTCGCAGCCCGAGTTCGGCCCATAGCGGTAGCCGGTCCCGGCCTGCGTGGATGAAGCAGACACGTTGATGCTGTTCTTCGCGTACTTCGCGATTTGGCTCTGCCGCGTGCGGTCGTTCGAACTCTGGTTCCAGGTCCCGCTCGGATAGTCGTTCATGTAGTCGTTGACGCGGTCGTTATCCTGATCCGACTCGTCCGGGGCGAAGAAGGGCACGTAGAGCGTGTCCGGCGTCGCGATGGTCGGAGGCGCCTCCCGGACATCGTAGGGATAGGGCCGGCTCTCGACGCAGCCGGCCCAGTTCACCTTCATGTTCCCGAAGAGGGTGAAGCGGTTCGCGGTCGCATCCTTCACCGCAAAAACCTCCTTGTGGATCGACGACTTGGCGTCCGTGTCCATCCAGGCGCTCTTGGCGTACGCGCTGCCGATATTCACCGTCATGGAGAACGGGACGACAGCCATCTTCAGGGAATTCGGCTTCGCGGGATCGACCTCGGCGAACATGCTTCCGACGAGGTCGTTGGCAGCTGCCTTGAGGTTCGTCAGCTTCGCGCCCTTCATCGACCCGGTGTTATCCAGAACCAGCGCCACCTCCAGGTTTCCCGTGCCGCGCTTCACCGTGCCACTCACCCGCAGGGGCAGGCTCCGGAAGCCCATGATCTTGGTGAGGGTGGCGGGCGTCGTGCCAGTCAGTTGGACCCGGATGGTGTCGACGTCGCGCTTGGCTGTCACGGCCATGCTCTGCACGCGGCTGTCGATCAGCAATGATCTCACCTGAAGGTCAGCCTTCCTCTGAAGCTCGTCATCGGTCACCGATGTCTGCAGCTTCCCAAGCGTCAGGATGGTGGCGTCAACCGCGTTCTGAGCTTTGGCTTGGACGGCGAGGTTGGTGCCGTAGTCGATTCCGAAGCCACCCAGCGCCAACATCGGTATGAGCGAAAGCGCGAAGACCGAAGCAAAATTGCCGCCTTGTTCGCGACCAAACCGGTGCGGCGATATCAAGGACAGCATCTGTTTTTCTTCTGGAGCACAATTTCCTTTGCCTGACTTGGTAGATGATACGCCGTTGGCCCGGCGGGCCGGTCTCGAAAGAAACGCCACTCACCCGACCTTTCGGCTGTTCATAAGTATCTTTGTAGTCTTAGCTGCATAAAGGGCCGCGTCGGCTCGTTGGAAGACCTCCGGAGCGGCGAGCCCATCAGCTGGAAAGAGAGCAAAGCCGGCGCTGGTGGATATCCTATGGGTCTGCCCCTCGATGCTGATGGGCTGGGCGATGCTATCGCTCAGCCGCGCCGCGAGAGCTTCTGCCTGGCTCGCACCCCCAACCTCGAACGCCACGACCGCGAACTCATCGCCTCCAAGGCGTGACACGAGATCCCCTGGCTTGACCGCCACCTTGAGCCGGTCTGAGACGACCCTCAGAACCTGATCGCCGACAGGATGGCCGTAGCTGTCGTTGATGCCCTTGAAGTCATCGAGGTCGAGCAGAAGCAAGGCATGCTGGCTCGCCTGAGAACGCCGAGCGGCCGCCGCGCCGAAGATGTCATCGAAGTGGCGTCGGTTCGCCAAGCCTGTCAGCGGATCGAGAAGCGCCAGCTCAAGTGCCTTCCGCGCCCTGACCTCTGCCGCGATGCGAAGCGTCATCTCGCGCTTCTGCTCATTGAAGCGGCGAACCGAAAACACCAGCAGGCCAATGGCAAGAAGCGTTCCCAGCAGGAGGGCCTCGTCGGTCTCGATACGGACCTCTGAAGCCGACCGGCCATCAGCATTCGCGAACAGGTCGACTTCGAGGGCGATCAACGTGGTCGCGAGTAGCGCGGCGACGAGAATGACCGCGTCGATGAGCTTGCGCCGGGGCACTGCCGACACCGGCTCCGATGTGTGCTCGCTCAGCATCTCGGCGCTCCTGCGCGACGTCTCCCCATCAATGCAACCCCAGGGCTCAGCACTGCCATGGCGAGATGGCTTCGCACGGTGGAGTTAAGGCATTCCTCACGACCACAACCCTGGGCTGCATGAGGTTATGGGAGGCGTCCGGCACGCACAGGACCGGCCTCGTCTCGTTGATGAGGCAGAAGCCTGCTCCTGACCCGGCGCTCCGAGCAGCAGGGCACCAAGGCTGCTGCGCCTCGACCTTCTTGGTGGGGAGGGCGCTGATAGGCGGCGAGGCAATAGAACCAGTCTCGGTAGGCACGGTGGCCCTCACAGTCGAGGAGACCTCGGAGGATTGCTCCGTGGCAACGGGAACGCTGCTGCGTTCAACTGCATAGGCCGCCGCAAGGCTACTTCCCAGAGCAAGACTTGTGAGTCTGATCAAAAGAGTTACGCGCGTAACTGCTGCCATCCTGCCGAGGCGATCCTGGTTTCAGGTGCTGCAAGCGTATGCCACCTTGGACATGAGGACACGCGATCCTGCCCGCGTCTGGTCTGGAGGTGTCACGCGGCCTCGGAGTGACCGGCTTGCCGCAGACGCATTCACAGGTGGCCTCACCCCTATGAAACAGTCGGCATGGGGTTCTGCCCAGATCTCGTGCAGGCCATCCTCGTCCCTGAACCATCTCATCTGCGATAATCTGCATCTTCCGTTCTCGGGGTAGGAAGCAGCGATCCGCTCCACAATACCGCCGGCATGAAGAGGGCTGGCGATATCGACCGCCAGCAGTTTCTCGTTCCGTCCCGCGGGCTTTCCCAGATCCCTAATCAATATCGAGTATGTCATTTGACGTTGCCTCGCATTCAACAACTGGAAGTTGCCAATCCGAGAAACCAAATCGAAGATCATCCAGTGGTTGCAATACCTTGTCGCATAACACTTATCGAATGACAGTAAAATATGGTACATTTGAACGTTTATGGGTGGCTACCTGATTGGACGTCAGCTTTCGTGAGGGGCGCCCATTCCAGGTTTGTAGGGTGATCCGTACAATTCAAGCGATTTGCGTGTCGGTCAGTTCACCGGACGGCCAGCTAAGGGGGTGGCACAGCAACTCTTGGGTGTGATAGCTCTTGAATGCACACGCCAGCGTTGTGTTGGCGGATCGATCAGCACCACGAAAGAGCGGATGCCACGCTACTTTTTCGACATCCTGCACGACAACGAGGACGTCACGCGGGACCATCACGGAATCGACCAGCCCAACCTGGAGGCGGCAGAGATCGAAGCCTTGGAGATCTGGAAGCGTATCATCGGAGAGCGGTACGCAGGTGCCGCAGACCCGCTCCGCTGGCACGTGGTCATCCTGAATGAGAACGGGGCCGCCTTAGCGAAGGTCCCCTATCCTGCCGATCTCGCGGACGGGTGCGACGATGAGAGGAACGCGCAGCCAAAAAGAGGATCAGTCTCACCACGGCTTGGCCGTGGCCATCGTCATGGGATGCCGTCCGGTGAAGAACCACACCACACTGCGTCCTGAGAACCGGTTGCGATCAAGGGCGTTAACATGGAGCAACCAACTTCAGAAA
Organism: Methylobacterium soli; assembly: GCF_008806385.1. Lineage (GTDB taxonomy): Bacteria > Pseudomonadota > Alphaproteobacteria > Rhizobiales > Beijerinckiaceae > Methylobacterium > Methylobacterium soli. The sequence goes on along the minus strand of NZ_VZZK01000088.1, from coordinate 1,038 downwards.
AAGGGCCGCCCTTGAGGACGGCCCGAGTCTAGGGAGGAAACGTCCAGACGGACGAGAGCAGCACAGCGACGCCATCGCCATGCTGCAGTGCGGGAAACCCGCATGGGGCCCCGTTGTTCCCTTGGACCAGGTTGTCGGACGGGCCCGCTGAAAGGCGGGCCTGTTTCGTCATATGGGTCAAGGACTAGCTCGTCGCGGTCTGCATGATCGCCACGTCTGGTGGCAGTAGCTTCTCAAGAGCTTGTTCGAGCTGCTCGAGGGTCTGCGCGATCAGCTCAGGCATCGGTTCGTTGTCTGCCGGAGGAAAGGCTTGAGCCAACGCCCGTTTTCGGCCCAGTAGCACACCTTGTTGGTGCAACCTGTCCATGGCGCCCGCCCCGCATAGCTAACGTAGGTTAACCAATCCCAAGGTTGCGCTGTACGTCAACATACAACTTTCGGTCGTGTAACGATTTCGCTCCTCGTGTCTCGTGCAGGCAGCTGCCGCGGAAGGCGGGGCATCTATCACGCTCCTCCGTGGTTCCCCTCGGTTGGATCAGTCACCTGAACCTCACCCCGCCGGCAGAGCGGGCTGAACTGGCGCACAGCTGAACAACCGGCGCGCGAACTCCTAATCCCATTGTCGCGACTCAGACCCACAAGCTGAGCTGCTGTGATGTCCGCTTCGGAGAAGCCGCGAGAATCGGCTGAGCGGCCGAAATGGGCGCGAAGCAGCCGACCGTGCTTGGCCGTTTGCCTAAAGGCTCGGGTAGTAAACAAGCGGACGTTCAGCGCGGCTCACGTGGTGGGCTCAAAGTGCCCCCTTCCGGGCCTTCACGGCGCACGAGAAAGGTGTCCGGTCACGAGCGTTTTCCGGACATTTGATTTCCCGGCAGGGTTTTCAGACAGGTGCGGCCTGCCTTACGCTCGACACGTGCGCCCCAACTGACCTGTCGGATTTCCGGTCGGATTGCCGACATGCGAACCAATAGCACACATGTCCGAGTTGGGTGGATATGCGGCGGTCCGCTCTCAGCGCCCTATTGCCGAAAGCGGACT
>NZ_VZZK01000087.1 GCF_008806385.1 Methylobacterium soli | reverse complement strand
ATTCGTCCGCCACTGACGAATTTCGGAGCCGTTCCACCTGGAGCGGCTTCATCGATTTCTCGCCACTCGCGCGGAGCCGCGGTGGGCATAAGGAATGTACGTGGGTCAATTCAAAACCAACCAGATCGTCGACCGTCTCGAGGCCGCCACCAAGGCCCGGCAGGCCACAGTAGCCCGGTTTCGGGCGCGCCCCGCAGCCAATGACCCGGTTGTTCTCGCACGGCATGCTGCGCGGCGAGCTGTCGTTCAGGCGCGGGAGGTTCGGGTCAGCGAGCGAGAGATAGCTCGCCTTGCAGCTGAGGCTCAGCGCGAGGCTGAAGCCCTCGCTGCGCTGGAGCGCGAGGCGGCCGAGGCTGCCCGTCAGGCCGCCGAGAAGGTGGAGCGCCAAGCTGCACTCGCTGCCGAGCAGAAGGCCGCCCGTGATGCGCGCTTTGCTGCCCGCAAGGCCAAGGTGCGCCGGTAGACCACCCGCGTTTGACGGAATATCGAGTACCTGGAGGAAATTGATTGTCTCACAAGTTCAAGGTCGGCCAGCACGTCCGGCAGTCCACGGTCGGCTATGCTGACGCCAAGAGCGTCGCTGGTGGCCTCTTCGAAGTGGTTCGGCTCATGCCCGAGGATCGGACGGGTGAACCGTCGTATCGGGTAAAATCGGCAGTGGGCGAGCGCGCCGTGCGGGAAGGCGATCTCACCCTCGCCTCTTGAGCACAGAGCGTTCAAGACAGCCGTGCCGGGTAGGGGCCTCCCAGACAGGTCCGCACCCCATCCATCTCCCGGGCATCGAAGTTTGATCGCTGCCTTAGCCGCAGCGCCTCCGTCGCGCGCCTTTCAGCGCGACGCTCCTGAACACATGCGCCACGTTATGGCTTCTGCCGAAGTGGCTTACGGACCTACATGCCCATTATCACTGAACTGAAGCCCACGACAGCGCAGGCGCACTCGCTGACAAGCACCGCGGTGGCGGAGCCGGAAGCCGCTTGGAAGCCGCAGCCTTGCGGCCTCACCCGCGAGGAGTTGCGCGAGATCGTTCTAGACGTGCTCGGCTGACCTACAGGAACCCGCTCCCCGAGTGGTCCTTGAAGGCGTTGGCCCGGCGGATGTAGCCGACGACCGTTCGTGTATCCCGGTGTCCCGACTGATCCATGATCCGGACGAGATCGGCGCCACGCTCGGCTGCCGTCGTGATGTAGCCGGCCCGCAGGCTGTGCGCTCCGAAGGTCGACGCATCCAGCCCGGCTGCAGCCGTGTACTTCTTGATGATGTCAGCCACGGCCTGCGTGGTCAGGCGCGGGGAAATGTTTGCATCTGATGCGAACTTCCGCACCCTCCCCGACCGCGACACGGGCCGGAACACCGGGCCCTCCGTGATGCCCGCCGCTTCAAGCCATTCACGCAGCAACAGAACCGGGCGGATGAACCTCCCATGCGGGATGGCCTTCTCAATCCCCCTGCCCTCCTGGTCGGTCTTTGAGCGGCGCACCAGGATGCGGATGCCGTCCTTGTCCTCGCGGATGTCCTCGACATTGAGGCCGACGAGTTCGGAGCGGCGGAAGGCCCCGGCGAAGCCCAGCGCAAGCAGGGCCCGATCCCGCTTGCCCGTGAGGGTGTCCGGTATCCTCATCAGCATGGCCGCCAGGATCTCGGCGGTGGCGGCGGTCTTCTGGTTCGGGGCCGTGCCAATCCGCCTGCGGATACCCTTCACAGCAGCATGGACAGCCTCGTTGTCGGTGGGGTCGGGCTGGCCCGCGAGTTTGTGGGCGTAGCGGATCGCGGCGCATCGACGGCCGATGGTGGAAGCTGCCCTCCCCGCCTCTGCTTCATGGACGAGAAAGCCTGCGACCGCCTCAGGTGACGCCGGCATGGCTCTGAAGCCGTGGCGGACGCACCACGCCTCGAACAGAGCGGCATCCCCGCGATAGGCCCGCACGGTCGCATCAGCCTTCGAGGCGCGCTGGTAGGCCTGGACGAGCGCCAGAGCTTCGGCGGGTAGGCCGCTGCTGGGCTCAAGAATGACTGGCAGAGGTTCAGGCATCGTCTCTCGGGGCTGAAACCTCGCCCTCCTTGGCCAAGGGCACGTTGGCTTCGCCCGCCTTCCCTTCCTTCAAAGCGCGATGCTCAGAGAGAAGCCGTCGCATAGTCCGGTCGGCATCCGAGCAGTCGGAAGGCTCGGGCGTGTCCGTGCCACAGCCCTCAATGGCCTCATCGGTTTGCTGATCCACCACGGCCCGGTCTGCCGCGCTGAGCGTGGAGAAATCCCCGAGGCCGAGTTCAAGCGCCACGTGTGCGGCAATCTCCTGTCGCTTCGCATGCAACGCCCACACACGGGCCTCCCCTCGATCTGCAGCCTCGTGACGTCCCACCTGCCGCGCGAGCGTGCGCCGCCAGCCGACTGGGAGGGACGCACCGCGCAGCCGCATGCGATCCGTGACGCTGGCCAGCACGAGTTGCCAGTGCTCGGGGCTGAGGTCGGCGAGCTTCCTGCCCAGGCCGAGGTTATGAGCTGCAAGCCCAGCAACCTCGATCCACTCCGGCGGCAGGTCGGGCTTCTCAGCAGGGACGAGAACGATAGGCGCATCAGGCATGCTGAACCCCCTCCAAGTGAACTCAGCCGATACTAACTCCGCGTGGCTCGGCGTCATCAGCATCGCGGACCCGGCAGAGAGCTGGCGTCTCACGCGCTCGTTCGAAACATAGCCCCGGCTTCATTTCTTCACCACCCTTACAACCAGCCCCTCTCGAAACTTTCGAGAATGACGATTATCGAAAGTTACACGGCTGCGATCCTGCTACAACGTGTGCAAGCTAGATTGTGGTCTTGCCCACAAGAGGGCAGGCACGGATAGAAGCGGTCGGATGAAGAGGCGCATGTCCCACGACCATTTGGCGGTCTTTCAGGCTTGGCCACATGGGGGCTTGCCCACAAAGGTATCGTTTAGAGATCGCAGGATCAGAGGAGGGATCATCGGCGAAGGCGCTGCCACCAACGCTTCCACCAATAGGAGACCCAACCGCCGGTGCGAAGTTCGTCGTCGAAGCGGGAAACGAAGAGTCTGATGACCACCTCGACGGCAGCGCATATGGCTAGGAACTCGGCTGGAACTGCTGCGAAGTCGATTGCCCGATCCCATCGCATCCATCCCATGTGGCCTGCGAGAAGAAGGAATGGGCTGACGAAGATCAGCCACAGCAGGTAAGCTCCAGCGACCACAGCCGCTGGAACCGCGATGATTGAAATGAGCGCCCGCCAGATCACGCGATCCGCGACAGGCCGCGCTTCTCGAACACGGCGTTGAGGCCTTCAAGCAAGAGGTCTTGCTGCTGCATGTCTTCGTCGGCAGCGATCCGCTTGAGTTGCCGGAAAGCCTCGGGCGAAACGTAGGCTGTCACAACCCGCTTGCCCTCGCGAGTACTGGCCTTCGGGTACTTGCCCGACATCGCCTCACGGAGAGCAGGAGCACCCGAGGCTACCGATATTGCCGTCATAGCCGTCCTCGCCTCATCGGCTTGGCTAGGCACTTCGGACACGGGTTCCGCAGGCTTACTGCTAAACAGGCTCGGACGCTTCGACATCTCAACTCTCTGTCTTCTTGCCGGACTTCTTGCTTGTGGGCAGGCCCACGAGCCCGCTCGCCCACGCGAACAGGGCTGCCACTTCGTCTGCTGCCTTTCCATCCGGTTCGTATTCTGGCGCGGCGCGTCCATCGATGACGGCGTAGGAGTAGGCTACCCGGTGGTGAATGATCTGCGGTGCGACCTTGGCACCCTGCCCTTCAAGGCCGCTGCGAGCCTCCTCAACTATGGCGCTACGGGTTGGCGCCGACGACAGCACCACCCATGCGGGCTTCTTCGCGATAGAAGCGAGGTCCCGCGTCGCCTCAATGGCTTCAAGGTCGAATGCTGCGGGTCGGCAGGGGATCAGGATGAGGTCGGCCGCCCGCGCCGCTGCCAATGAAGCGCGATCCGCGTTCGGCGCCGTATCGATGATGAGTAAGTCGGCGCCGTTCGAGCGGGCGGCCTCCACGAGTTGAGGCAAGCGCTCGGCGTGGTCCCCGATCACTTCTGGCTCGGCCGCCTCACGCTTGTCGCCCCACTTTCGGGCTGTCGCCTGCGGATCGAGATCCACGATGGCAGAGCGGTAGCCCGCCAGATGGGCGGCAACCCCGAGGTTCGTGGCAAGCGTTGTTTTGCCTGCGCCACCCTTCTGACTGATAACTGCAATGGTCCGCACGTCGGCAATCCTGCATGAGGGCCAGCGGGCCTGCCCACAGGCCAGCATGTCCGCTGAAGGCGACTCTCCCGCCGCCTGTGCTTTCAGCACAGACTGCTGCATCTAAGCTAACGAATTGTGAGTTGGCAGGCGGGCGCGCAGGCTCGCCCCCAAAAGAGCAAGCCCGCCTGCCGCAGAGCTGTCATGAAGGCTTGCCCACAAGCCCGCGCTCGAAAGTGACGCACTCCCACTGCTTCACGAGGAGTGCGGCCGGGCAGTGACCCACAGCATCCCAGAAGGCGCTGTGTGCCTCGCCGCTCGCCTTCTCCGCGGCTTCCAGGGCCGCCTTGGTCCGCGAGACCTCGGCTTCAGCGTCGAACAGGGCTTGATCCGGGTGCGGCAGGGTAGGGGCGAGTGTCGGGGATGCCATCGCCTGCGATGCCAGGACTGGCAGCGGGATTGCGGGGGCAACCACGAGCGAGCCCTTCACCACTGACCGGCGCCCTTGATCGGCCTCTACATCAGTGGCCTTGCACGGATCAGGCGAGCGGCAGAAGCCTTCAGGGCCGCGGCGCGCTCACGCAGGCTTGGCTTCTCCGGGCTGCGGAGGACGAGGCGGGCAAAAGGATTTCGCATATCAGGTACTCCGGTGGCTTGTTTGATTGTGGGCAGGAGGGCAGGCAGGCATGTGAACAAGCTTGCTTGAGGGAATGGCTTCAGAGCACGGAGGCGAGGCCGATCAGACCTAGTCCACCGACTATGATGGACAGGCAGGCGACCATCTCGCCGCAGCGGGGGAGCGCTCGCAGGACCCGAGCAACAGGCTGCCGGGGCGGCTCGACGGGCAGGAAATCGAGGTTGAGGCACAGGGCGAGGTCGGAGGCGCGGGCATGACCCTGAGCCATGTAATGCGTATCGGCTCCGTTACGCCCCCACATGACATGCCCCGCTGCCATCCCCTGTCAGGCAGCGGGGCAGCATGGCGGTAACTTCCCATTAACCCTGAACCGGCTTGATCCTGTCTCTCCCGAAGCGACAGGGATCTCAGTGGCATCAACTCCCCTCCGGCCAACGGCTGCGGCCCTTGCGCGTTACCCGATCCCGGCTGGGCTGATCGCGTCCCTCTACCGTGCGGATGATGGCGAGTTCGCCGAGCTGGTCGCCCCGCTGTCGGAGTACGCCCGCGCCCGGATCGCAGCCTACTGCGTCGAGAAGGAGCGATTGCAGCTGCTTGCCCTAAAGGTCGCCAGCAGCTGCGCAGAGGCCGTGCTGGTGAAGGCCGCTGGGGCCGAGATCGGCGCTGCCCTGTTTGCGCAATCGCGCGTCGAAGAGGTCATCCAGGCGGCGTCGCATCAAGTGCCGGTTCAGGAGCCGATGGCTGCTCCCATGCAGATCATTGAGTTTGCTGCTGCCGACTGGATGTCTGATGCCGACGAGTGTTCTGAGGCTGCCTAGCCGCGAACAGAAAGATCACTGTCAAGCCTGTTTCATATGGTTAAGCTTTGGTAGGCTCCTCGCTGTGGACATGGAGGAGCCGAGATGCCGACAGCCCTAGCCACTAAGGTCAATCTGCTGCGAGAAGCTGCCTCCCGGGCTCAGACGCGTCGAAGCGAGCTTGTGAGCTACCGATCCGGTACGAGGGGCCGAAGGGTCGAGGATCTGGCCCGATACCGCGGCGGCCTCACCGGCCGCGAGTTGGTCGAGATGGCGCGAGCCAATCGCGTGCAGTCGCCGGGCAGCTAGCGCAAACTGGATGTATCAGGAAGAGGGCCCCGCCAACCTCTGCCGATGCCGGTCGATGGTGTCCATCAGCATGGGCAGGAATGGCGAGGAAGCATTGAGGCGAGCCAGGGTTTCGCTGAGTTCGTCCAACGCTTCGGTCTGAGCGTCGAGGCTTTGGACGAAGCCTGGATAGGCCCAGACTGCCTCGTCCACGGCGCCTACGCTCGCTGCGCGGTCGTTGGCGAGAAGTTCCTTGAAGGTCTGAAATGTCTGCTCAAAGGGAGCCATATCGTCAGTATGGCTTGGGTTGAGTCCCCGTTGAACCCCTTGTGCCAAGCCCTCTGCAGTGCGGCACTGGGGCGTATGAACAGGTGGTGACCCCGTACAGTTGTTCCTTTGGGACTGCGGCTTCTATAGCAGAGCTGTGCAGCCGCCCGGCTTTCGAGAGACAATCATGGCGAAGAAAAGCGCAATCGAAAAGAACAACCACCGCAAGACCTTGGTCGCGCAGTACGCTGGGAAGCGTAAAGCGCTATTAGCCATCGCCAATAACGAGGCTCTGGAGATGGAGGAGCGCTTCGAGGCGCGTCTCAAGCTTGCGGAATTGCCCCGCAACTCGTCTGCGACCCGCGTCCGCAACCGCTGCTTCATGACAGGCCGTCCGCGCGCCAACTACCGTAAAATGGGCATCTCGCGCATCGCTCTGCGGGAACTTGGCAACCGGGGGATGATCCCAGGCTTAGTGAAGTCGAGCTGGTAACGCGATCAGTTGAGACGATGTGACAGGCTCGCGGCTTGAGGACACAAGCCCGCTATCAGTGAGGTTCCGAGAGGTGCCCATTTGGTATTTTGCCAGAGCGCCGTGATCTCTCGCTGTGTCGTATCACCTGCCACCACCGATGTACCCTCCGACCCGAATGGCCGAACAGATCTGCGTACCTTCACGCTATCCTTGAAGATCACCCAATCGAACCGGCCGGGCTCAATCGGAGAAGGGGCAACTCGCATGGTGTGTGGGTTCGGCGTAAAGGTAATCATACTCAGGATATGGGACACCGCGCTAGCATCCACCATGTGTCGAGCCAAGTTGCGTACCGGCTCAAACGTGAGATGGACCACCCCCCGCCAGCCTGTGATCAGACCGGGCGGCGGGGCAGCCCCATATGCTGCCATGAAGCGTGCTGCTATTGCGGTGCGGGCAGGTTGTTCTTCACGAGGTACTTGAGGCCGCGGTCGAAGGATGTGTCGTTGTCGCCGCGGATATCAACGCTGTAGGCCTTCTCAGGCGCGCTGCCCTTGAGGTCCTTCACGTAGACGTTGATGTTGAGGATCAGATTGGAGACCTTCTGGATCTCACCCGTGATTGCGACATCGGCCCCGAGCTTCTTGGCATATTCCTCAGCGCAGCCACCGCATTTGCGTAACTCGGCACCTCTAGCGACCTCATCCTTCACTGCATCGGTTGAAACGATCCGATAGCGACCGCTGTCCCTCAGGAGCGAGCGGAGAAGATCGCTCAGTGGGCCAAGGCGTGCTTTATCAGTATCTGTTGGCTCTTGAATTCCGAGATTGGCGAGCTGGAAATCGAACACCGCTGCCTTGGGCGGTTCGGCGTGAGCGGCGGTAACGGTGAGCAGCAGCGCAGTGAGAGCTGCAGGTAGCCGGGAGTTCGCCTTCATGAGCGTT
>NZ_VZZK01000086.1 GCF_008806385.1 Methylobacterium soli | reverse complement strand
GACGCGCTGCCGAAAGCGCTCAAGGTTGTAGCCGTCGCCAAGGAGGTTTCGCATCCGGACAACTAGCAGGCCGTTGAAGAAGTGGGCCAGCGGCGGGCGATGAAGGGGATTTCGTCGCCGGCGTGGAAGCCGATCCCGCCGTGAAGCGAGCCGTCAGCCTGAAGCTTGGCCCAACCAGAGCCGCAGGCCGCGTCCATCTCCTCGTTGCCGGTCCAGTCGAACGCGATGGCAGCGTGATCCCCACCACCAGCGAAGGCCCCGGTGACGCATCCGAAGGCGAACTCGCCGCCGGTAGTCTCGAAAAGGATGTAGGCCGGCTCGACCATGTCGGCGTAGTCGTCCGCGTAGCCGGGCAGCTCGACGATCCGCCACTTGCCCAGGACGCTCACGCCAGAGCTCCGAGCAGCTTGGGCAGGCGCACCAGGTTGTAGGCCGCCGCCGTGAAGGCGAAGGCCCACCCGACCTTGCCGCGGCCCCTGAAGCGGGTCTTACGCTGGCCACCCACCGTCTTGATCCAGCCAAAGCCCTCCTCGATGCGCTTGCGGATCCTCTGGCTCATGCCATAGCCGGCATGGCGAGTGGTTCGTCGATCGATGGACAAGCGGCGGCCGCTCGTGTTCTGGGCCACGTGCGCTTGCACGTTCATCGACCGCAGCTCGTTGACGAAGTCCTCAGCGTCATAGGCCTTCGGCGCCCACGGAGATCGCCCTGGGCCCGTCCGCCCTCGGTTCGATCATCGCCAAGGCGGCGATGCGCTCGGCGTGGCCGTCTGCAGACGTCAGGCGGGTGTCCACGATCAGGCCCGAGCGGTTCTCCATCAGAGCGTGGCCGATGAAGCAAAGCTTGGCTTCCCAGCCCGGGCCCTTGCGGTAGAGCCTGGCTTCAGGATCGGTGGTGCTCTCGTGCGTCTCGTTTGAGCGCGTCTGACCCTTGAAGTCGACCTCGGCGTTGCGCCCGCCAGCGGGCGGGGGGGCTTGATCTGCGCTGTGATCCTTGGGCTTGAAGCTCTTCATCGACGCCCAGGCCTCGATCAGCGTGCCGTCGACGCTGAAGTGGTCGCTGGACAGGAGCCGCTTCACCCGGGGCTGGGCCAGCACGGCTGCCAGGAACTTGGCGGCGATCTCGCCGGCCAGCAGCCGGTCCCGGTTCTTGCTGAAGCTCGAATGATCCCAGGCCAAATCGTCGACACCCAGTCCCACGAACCAGCGGAACAGCAGGTCGAACTCCAGCCGCTCCATCAACTGCCGCTCGGAGCGGATCGAGTAGAACGCTTGCAGGAGCATCGCCCGCAGCAGCATCTCAGGCGGGATCGAGGGACGACCCATCCGGACCGCACAGAGCGCAGAGAAGTCCTGGTTCAGCGCTGCGAGCGCCACATCTTTGAGCTGGCGATCCGGCATAGAAGGCCCGGAAGGCCTCCTGCGTCACAGACCCTGATGTTGGACGAGGATGCGATCGCGATGGCGGTCCGGCTGAGGGTAGCTCAGGTCAAGAAGCTTGAGGCGGCGGTGCACGACGTCGGCCAGCAGTTCGGCCTGAGCCGGGCTACAATCATGCGGGCCCTGAAGGCTCATAAAAGCCGCCGATAAGAGAGACTTGGTTCTTGCTGACAGGGCGCTCGGACAGACTATTGGAGGTGGCTCTTTTCAGAAGGAGCCACACTTGCACATCAACCATCCCTCCGTGACCAGCCGTCAGGCTCGGCCGATGCCGATCTCCGCTCATGCCAGGAAGTGACTCCAGCAGCGGGCCATACCGTCCTTCATCGTCGAGCTGCTGGAGGACTTCGGCTCGCCGACGCGCTGCGGCGGGGCTGACCGGCTGATTTTTGACAAGGCAGCGCGTGGCCGTCTCGCCGATCACTTCGGTGGTCTGAACAGCCTCCGCGACCTTGAGCGGTGGCTGAATATCTATGCTGTGATCGGTGATGACGGGCGCGTCATCACCGTCGCCCATAAGACGCAGCGCTTCTGGCGGCATTGATGAGCGAGCTGTAGTGCAGATGCAGAACCGCTTACCGAACACGGTTTGCTGAATAGCGTAACGGACCTTGGTGTCCGCTCATCATGTACATAGAAACTGGGTCCGAACCCCAGGGCTTGTGGCGGCTCCATCCTAGTCCACCGTCTCGTCGGCCTGCACAGAGAGGCCGGGGTGCCTGGCGTCGACATGAGAAGGTCCCATTGGACCGAGACGCTGGCATTGACCAGCACGTCACCCAAAGTCCCTTGATCGGCTTGGGCGACCGCCGCCGTTTCAGCCTAATCCGCTGAGTGAACGAGCAATACGAGGACAACACGAACGGCCTGTCCTGCCCCTAGGGGGTTTGCTGATCGAGTGTGCAGATCCTTGACACTGGCACGAGTGTCAATCTTACAGCACAGTTTCCCCGTCCGATGCCTATGGTCAGCCGACCAAGCCCATTTCAGGAGCAAAGCGCGTCAGCCGGCCGAGGCTGGGTTCGGTAAGGCCGCCGGGCTTGTCGCAAGCTCGGAGCTGAGATGCAGAAGGGCCTCTGCCATACTGCTTTCATGCTTTGTTCGCGGCGGACAGTCCGAAGCAGTGGGCCCGCAGCTGGTTCTGCTCGCGCACGGTCCAGGCGCCAGCGAACCCGAAGCCCTGGATGGTGCGCCGGGCCGTGTGGAAGGAGCGGAAGCCGCCGTTCCGAGACATGTTCTTCTTCAGCCGAAAGTGGTCGCTCTCGATGCCCTGCTGCAGGTGCTTCGTCACGTAGTGGACGGGCGTGCGCGCCAGCAGGCCAGCCTTCCGCGTCGCTACGATGGCCGGCGGGTAGGGAGCAGCGGCATTCGTGCCTATCTGGTCAGGCACCAGCAACGGCTGATCGTCGAGCATCTTGCGGAAGAAGCGCTTGGCGGCGTCCAGATCGCGTCTGGCGCTCAGCAGGAAGTCGACAGGCGCACCGTGCTCGTCGATGGCGCGGTAACTGAGCGGGTAGCGCAGGTACCAAGAGACCGCCTGCACGATCAGAGCCGCCTCAAAGTGCCGGCCCCTAAAGTCATGCTTGGACCGGCTCTTCAGCTTGGCGGCGATAGCGTTGAGGATCATGGACCACCCCCGGGCTGGAGGCGGCAAACTCGGCCCGTATGGCTTACGAGCCGTGAACATCACAAACTTTGCGACAGGTCCCTCGCGCCTCCATGGCGTCTGCTTGCCGGCAGTTTGATCGGCCACCAATGGAATGATACTAGCGGATGATAGCGGATCAACGCGTGGCAGGAACGGCAGTCAGTGAGTGAATGGCCTGCCGGGAAATAATCGGACTAGCAAATTCCCAGTTTTCTTCCGCATGGCTGCAGCTCACTGAAAATAAAAGTGGGCGCCAGTGTGCCGTTTTACGCGGATGAACGGTTGTCTTAAAAACAGCTACTTTTTGGGGGCTGGTAAAAACCGCAGAGGTTTGCCATGCCGATCGTCGGATATCCGGGCTGGCCGCCGGTTATCGATGCGAACACACGGGAGCATGTTCGTTTCGCGATGTCGGACGGGCATCGGCTGCTCCTCTGTCGAATTTCGATAGACACCCTGCGGGACTGGTTTGGCGATGAGGACTCCGAGCCGAACAATCTCTTTGAAAGCTGCCAAACCGAAATCGAGGACGCCGCCAGCAAGAGGCACAACAGCAATGGAATTCATAATGGACTCATCGATCTTATTGACGAAGATTTCAGATAAATTAACCTAAAGACCCATTAGTTTTTTAAGGAACGCCTTAGAATGCATCGGAGTTGTATATTTTCCGTAGCGGCTGCTCTCGCTATGAGCGTGCCCGCTGTTGCTCAAACCGTTTCCGTTCCCTCGGTCGGTTCCGATGACGGCATGTCAAACATGCCAAAAACCACTGCTACAATCCCTGACCGGATTAGAACGCTGGACCCCGATGCCCCAGGTGGCGTCCGAGTGCGCAGTAACCTTGCGGATGAACCAGGGGCGCCCCTGCCAGCAGCTATACTGAACCAGCGCTTTTGAGATCTTCATGTGCCACTGTCGCGCTAAGATCTCTACGGAATGTCAATTGAAGAACACCATCGCGCCACGTTGAGCTTTGTTGCTGCTGAGGAAGTCCGATGACGCACTATTATTTTGACCTTCACGCAGGCCTCCTCTCCGAATGGGACGATGAGGGACACGACACGGAGAATGCAGATGAAGCTATCTCGTTCGCCAACAACATGCTGGCGGTGGCCATCGGCAGCAATCATCGACTTAAGGGGGGGCGGCATGCCGTCGTGATCCGTGACAGGAGTGGCCATCAGATTGCGACCGCAACCGGCACCCCGAACGGTCAAGATCAGAACAATCAAGCGGCACCGCACGTCGTTGAACTGCCCTTAGTTATGCAAAACCGCGCTCTTACAGAAAGCACCGCATACGAACGCAACACGTCTACCTACCACAGTGCATAAAATCTAATCTGCTTGAGAACGGTATCAGACGGCCGATGGCAGACTGGGCAGCAATCGCGGGGTTCACCCAGGCATGCTCGCGAGTGAGAGCCTTTACTCCCGCCTTAATGAGCAGAGAGCCATGTGCCGCGCTATCACTTCAATGCCTACGACGGCATCGATTTACTTAGCAAAAATGGCGCTGAACTGCCGGACACAGATTTCGCACGCAGAGAGACAATCCGATATTCAGGCTTCCTATTGAGCAAGACGTCGAGAAAGATAATCTTGGGACTGAATTGAAATTCCCTGATAATTTTCATGCAAAAATCGGTTCGAACAATAAAACCGCGTACGATTACGGTGTCAAGCATGCCGACGCTGTAGACCGCACAGCGGCAGCAATAGCTTTGGCGCTACGCAATGGCGCAACAGTGCAGCAGGCGGCCGACGCAGGCGCGGCAAGTATCGGCATTTAAGGTCTTCGTGAGGCGGGTTACTGCCGCGCCCCATTCCGCCTCGGCTGATCCACATACAGCAGCCATGGAGTATAAGGTCCCGCGATGATGGAGCCCAACCAGACCGCCTTTATCGTCAAAGTGGCGTGTCCGGACGAAGATGCACCAGAGCGTCAGCTTAACCTGTTCTATGCGGTGCTCACCGAAGATCCACAAAGCGGAGTGCAGATCGTCAAGGATGCAGTAGAGGAGGTTGCTGAAGTCACCCTGACTGAGGTGCACCTCTCTCAAACCACGGCACAGGCCATCGACCTTCTTCCGGGTTACGCTAGAGCTCTATGAGGATGAGGGAGCACTGTCTTCTCCGATAGCATCCGCTATCGTGTACTCTGCCAGCGCGAGGTGATCTCCCGGAAGGCCGCGTCGCCGTTTGCCTCCGAAGCGCCCTTCGAACCGAAAGATCGGACCGACTGGCGCACGACCACATCATCCCGTGTGATCAACCAGTCGAACCGGCCCGGCTCCTTCGAGGATCGCGTGACCCACAGCTTGTGGGGATTTGGCTTGAAGATGATCATCCGGCCTGATCGATGCCTCTTTGAGCGCGACGTTTCAAGCTAGGGGGTGGCAAGTTACTTCCGGTATTTCGATCAGCTATGGCGAAGCTGCTGACGGTACGGGACCCATCTCAAGCGAAGGCGCAGAGGAATGCTTCCATGCCTCGACATCATCCGCCGTGCTCACCAATTGCGACGAGAGGCACCGCAAAGCTTCAGCATAACGGGCTCTCTCACGTCGCCCATTCGAACCTGCTGCCTGATCGTCACCCGCCGGTGTAATCGCGTCTGCGACAAAAGCCAGCCGCTCGGCAGTGCGCTTCATCGATTGCGGCCCCGTAAAGCTCGTCCGCGCGTCAGCCGCAACGCTCTGCACCAACTTTCCAAGATCGGGCTCTAAACTCATCCCCCAATGCTGTTCGTAGTTCGAGGCCAGCATCTGGCACTTAGTGAACCAGCTGAACTCTAGGCCTGTAAGTCTGGGGTGAACCATAACGCCCTCCTTCATGAACAGGCCGGATCCGCCGCATATGTCTCCAAGTGTCGGTTGCCGACCGCTCCCTCGGATGAAGCAGCAGCGAGTGACATCACCGCTTACTTGGGTAGCCGCTTTGGCTGGAAGCGCATGGATGGCTTGTTGTACCGGGTGCCTTTCTTAGGGTCCGGCATATCGGCAACTAGCCGCTTTACGCGCTCATTGAGGTCGGCGCGCGATATGGTCGGCGCCCGCCCGGTGATCATAGCCCGAGCCATAGCCGTCTCTGCTCCTAAGCCTGAGCACGGATGGCGCAGGACCCAATAGAAGATGGTGTCGCAAATGTTTTTTACCAGACCCAGATAATAGAATTCTATTTATTTTTCTGGTAATGATTTATTGTGTTCCATACCGGTCAAAATACATGCTGACCGTCACTAAATCCTAAGAGTCCGTCCGAAAATTCATTTTGAGCGGGCAAGACGTCTGACGAGGATCAGGACGGCTGCGGCGTAGAGGAAAGCTCGGGCGGAGGCGAGCGTGGCCTCCGGGTCCTTCCAGAGGCGTCGGTTGCGGCTGATCCAGGCGAAGAATCGTTCGACCACCCAACGGCGTGGATGCACGGCAAAGCCGATTTGATCGGGCGGCTTGCGCACGATCTCGACGGTGATGATCGTGGCGGTCGCTGGTCTGTCGCCGGCATAATCTGCATCGACAAAGGCTTTGACGATGAACGGGAAGGTCTGTCGCGATAGGCGCAGCACCGGCACAGCTCCATCGCGATCCTGCACGTCGGCGGGCTGTGGATCGAGGACGAGAGCGCGCCCGTCCATGTCCACCAGGGCTTGGCGCTTGCGCCCTTTGACCCTCTTGCCGGCGTCGTAGCCGCGCGGCCCGCCGCTCTCAATCGTCTTAATGCTCTGGCTGTCGAGCACCGCAGCGGACGGCGAGGCCTCGCGTCCGACACGCTCGCGATCGGCCATGACGAGGTGATGGTTGATCCGGCCGAACAAGCCCGCGTCGCGCCAGCGGCTGAAGTAGCCGTAGGTCGTGCTGCGAGGCGGCAGATCCGTTGGGATCAACCGCCAGGAAATCCCACCTCTCAGAACGTAGAAGATCGCGTTCAGGATCTCCCGGGTCGTCCAGACCGGAGGCCGACCACATGGAGCAGGCCTGGGCATCAGCGGCTCGATCACCGCCCACTCGGCGTCGCTCAGGTCGGTTTCATAGCGAAGGCCCATGCGGCTATGCTGCCGCCGGGTGGTCGGGGTCCACACGGCAGGTCCAGGTCAGGCTTCAGCACCTTCCTGGAATCACCGCCATCCCGATCACTCAACCCCGCCCCAGACCCTTATCGGACGGGCTCTGAGACCTCTAGGGACGAGGCGTTTCAGAACGCTGGGTCCTTCGTCTGGAATGGGTTGGCTGGCTGCCTGGAACGTTCCACACGGGCAAGCCCTATTGGACCGTGAGTTAAGGAGCGACGCAGCCTCGTCACCCGATCAATTGGCTGAGGCCTACGGCGATGAGGCCGAAGAGACGAGGCGCTGGCGCGTTCAGGCCTCGCCCTACAGGAATTTCCGTCCTGATACGCGAAGCGGCCCGGACCTCCCAGCCCGGGCCGCCCACGTCTGCGCTGCCTATCCTGCTACCGGGTCGTCGGCAGCAGCACGTTCGGCAGCCACATGGCGATGCCGGGGACGAGGCAGAGGATCAGGATCGCCACCGCCATCAGGATCACGAAGGGGAGCGTGCCCCAGATGATGTCCGAGAGCGGGATGTCGGGGGCGATGTTCTTGATCACGAAGATGTTGAGGCCCACCGGCGGGTGGATCAGCCCCATCTCCATGGTGATGGTCATCACGACGCCGAACCAGACGAGGTCGAAGCCGGCGGCCTTGAGCGGCGGCAAGATGATGGGTGCCGTCATCAGGATGATCGAGACCGGCGGCAGGAAGAAGCCCAGCACGATCACCAT
>NZ_VZZK01000085.1:2301-7973 GCF_008806385.1 Methylobacterium soli | reverse complement strand
GCATCAACGGCCAAACACCCATCAGCCGCCTCCGCCTCACCGAGGACAACCTGTTGACACTCTACAGCTAGGTTAGCGAGATGACGAGCCGGAGCCGCTGGTTCCAGCGCCGCTGCCGCTCTTCGTCGTATTGCCACCGGTCGAGCCGGTGGTGCCGCTCTTCATTTCATGGCCTGGAACATAGCCAGAGGCCCCCGGGGAGCCTGCTTTGCTGCCGCGGTCCTGCATTTCGTGCCCCGGAGAGTTGCTGGATGCGCCAGGGCCGCTCTTCGTAGCCTCGGTGGCGAAAGCGGCGCCAGTGAGGGCGAGGGTCGCTGCAAGCGTGACAATCGTGCGCTTCATAACGTCATTTTTCCGGTGTTGTGGTTCCAGGCGACCCAAACGTGGTCCTGCCCAAGACCGTTCCGGGGAAGTTTGGGGCGCGCAGCCGGCTTTCTTCCACTACGAAGCACCGCACCGATCTGAGCGGCGCTCCTGAGCTATCCCAAGACCAACGGCCACCTGCTCCTAGAGGCTTGCGGCAGCGTGCCAAGGGACAAGCAAAGCGATCTCGTGGCCATCCGGAACGCCCTCCGGCAGACCTTGTTGGTCCGGCAAGGCAGCGTTCTCGTTCTGCCAGAGCCAACATCGGAGGCAACATGAGAGCGGGCATTCGCGCACCCTTGCTCGCAGCCGGGATCCTCACAAGCATCGCAGGGATTGCCCTTGCTGAAGGCGCTGCAGGCAAAGGTGCAGGAGCCGGGCAGGCCAGAGGCGGTGGCGACGTCGGCGCTCCTACGGAAAGCATGGGAGCTGGCGGAATGACCGGCACAGGAGCCACCAAGGACAGCGCCCGCACCGGCACAGGCGGGAGCAATTCAACCACGGGCAGCGCCGGGTCTCCGGGCACGTCTCATGGCAACAGCTCGGCCGCTCCAGCCCCCGGCACGACTCGCTGAGCGATAGGCTGGGGCGAACGCGTC
This sequence comes from Methylobacterium soli, assembly GCF_008806385.1. GTDB lineage: Bacteria > Pseudomonadota > Alphaproteobacteria > Rhizobiales > Beijerinckiaceae > Methylobacterium > Methylobacterium soli. The sequence goes on along the minus strand of NZ_VZZK01000085.1, from coordinate 7,011 downwards.
GTCAAAACGAGCTCGGTCGAACGCCCCTCGTCATTGCGAGCGTCGGCCGAACGAGACCGCGTAGGCTTGTACACGGGCGTCGATCAACGGATCGTCCGAGACCTCGATCCCGTCGGTGAGCGCGTTCTGCATGAACAGCAGCGCCTTCTCGGCCTCCGCGCTGTCCGGCACGGCCTTCGTCACCGTCAGGGTGCCGAGATCAATCGTCTTGCGATCATCTGGCCAAGGCGTCGTGGCGTCGTTCGTCGGGTCGCCGGGATCGGCGAGCTGAGCCAGCACCCGGAAGCTCGTCGGCTCCTTCATAAGACGAGGGCCGATCTCCTCCATCAGGTAATTCGGCTCGCGCTTGGACACTTCCTCGGGCGTCAGGATCTCCTCGCCACCAGCGGGCACAAAGCGGTACCGGAATGGCTGCCGCTTGCCGTCCTTGTCGACGAAGATGAAGGCGTTGACGCCGTTGTACATCTGGCGGGCAAAGCTCGACGGGGTCTTTGCTGTCTTGCCCGCCGTCGCGGCTGCTGGATGGGTGGCGGCGAAGCGCTCGAGCGCGGTCGGGTGCGCGGCGTCCGGCCCGCTCTCCGCGGCCGCCCTCAGCAGGCCGCGGAACTCCTCGCCGGTGGCGACAGGGAAGAACTTGAGGGCGTTGACGACGACGTCCATCTCCGCGCCGTCGCTCAGCTTGAACTTCAGGGCCATGCCATGCGGGTTGGCGTTGGCCGCGCCATCCGAGATGGTGGGTATGCCGGTCGCGTCCGAGAAGCGGATCGTCGCCGGCACAGCGGGGCCTTGGAACAGAGATGCCTTGCTGATCTTCGCCGCCTCGGCCGAAGGCGTGAAGCTGCCCTCGGCCACGACGCCTTTGGCGTGGTTGGCCCGGATGCCCGCATGCTTGTCGAACAGCTTGTTCATGGCGTCGATGGTCTGCTCAGCGGTCGAGGGATCCTCGGCTAATGCTGGGATGCTGGTCGTGAGAGCGAGGGCGACCCCGAGCACGAAGGCGCGCCCGATCTTTGCATGCGGCATGAGGATCCTCCCGGCGGCCTCGGTTCTCAGTCGCGAGGCTGACCAGCTCGTTAAGGCCGCTTCGTTCAGCGTACAACTGAGTGCTTCGGGTACACAGCCTAGATCAGGACCTGCGCCCTCTGCATAGCGATCCGTTGTAGGGAATCCGACCGAAAACCCGACAGGCCGATTGGGGCGCACGTGTCGAGCGTGATGCGCTCCGCACGTGTCGGAAAACCCTGTAAGAAAATCAAATGTCCGGAAAACGCTCGTGACCGGAAGCTCCTCTCGTGCGCCGTTAAGGTCTGGAAGGGGTCATTTTGACGCATCCGCCCGAGCCACAACGAACGTCCGCCTCTCCGCTTGGGATGCGGGAAGCAGGCCGGCAGCTTGCGACCCACGCCAGTAGTTGCGGTAACCGTCGGCGCTTCCCCAACGCGGTCATTAATCTGCGGCCCTGCAGTTGTGGGCCGAGGTGATCTCGGAAGTCGTTACCACGGCTGACCGTCACCGAACGACCAATCCTCCTTGTCGACAAAAACCATGTTGATCATGATGTCGTCAGGTCGAACCCCCAGCTTCGATTTCAGCTCATCGGCAACGAAACGATAGAAAGCGAACTTGGTGTCCTTCTTGTTGCCGACGGTGCTCGTCACCTGGATCAAGATGAAGTCTGGCGACCGGCTGAAGCCAAGAAATTGCGGATCGTATATAAGATTGTCTGCCGTGTGCTCGCCAATGACCACAAAGCGGTCGCCATCGGGTGCTTTGAGGACATCGACGATGCCCCGGTAGACGATGTCCGCCACGTCAGCGCGGTACTCGGGGGGCTTCCCCTGGATCAGATCGATACGTGCAAAAGGCATGATGATCTCCTCGGGCAGAATTGCGGTCGGACCCCGGCCGGGACCGACCGCTGGGCGCTCACGTCCGGGTGTCGATCTCCGGCACACCGCTGCTCCGGTCGGCATAGGCAGCGATGAAGGTCGGACGGGTCTGCCAACGCTGCCAGAAGGCATCGAGATGTTCGAAGCGCTCATCGAGCGGAGTGGCGTTGACCGGGAACTTGGAGAACGCGATGGCTGTCGCCAACGTGATGTCCGAGAACGTCAGCTGATCGCCCCCCAGAAGCCACGCGCGGCCGTCGGAGAGATGCCGGTCGACGAGGCCGGCATGCGCTAGTGCCACCTTGCGGGAGTGCTCGCCCCAGGCCGGATTGCTGGTCAGTTCGAGCTTCGGGCCCAGACCCTGATGCAGGACATGGAATGCGGTGACGATGGGATAGAGGATGTGGACCCACACCCGGTTGTCCCACATCTGATCGAGGCCACGCTCGTGCGCCGTCTTCCCCATGATCTTGCGGCCTTCGAACGCGTCATCGAGATAGCGGGCGATGGCGGAGGTCTCACTGAGGTAAGAGCCGTCGGCGAGCGCGAGCGTCGGTGTCTCGCCCCAAGCGTTCATCTTCAGGTGTTTCCAACCCCGCTGCTCGCCCACCGGTGACATGTCGTAGATCGTCTCGTCGAAGTGATCGGCGATGCCCTTCTCGTGCATGAAGATCCGCAGGCGCTGCGGGTTGGGGAAGGCCGAGGGAGAGGTGAAGAGCTTGAGCTTGTCGGACATCGTCGTCTCGCTACCCTGAAGAGTTTGCCTGTCTGTCAGATGACAGGCAACAAGCTAAGACGAACGCCTTGTGTCGTCAACCCCTGTCTGCCATATGACAGGTGGAGGTTGAGAATGGCAGCGACGTTGAAGAGGGATGTGCGCGAGGCGATCCTCGTGGCCGCGAGGGAAGCAGCGATGGCCTATGGCTACGGCGGCATCAACTTCCGTGATCTCGCGGAGGCCGTCGGTATCAAGGCCGCGAGCATCAACTACTACTTTGCCAATAAGGCTATCCTCGGTGAGGCGGTTGCACGCCGTTATTGGGAAGACATTGCCCGCGATCTTGAAGCTATTTCAGCAAATGCGCAAAGCCCGATGGAAGCGTTGCAGCGATACCCTGGCATTTTTCGCCTATCCCTGGAGCGTAACAATCGTATGTGCCTCAGCAGCTTCATGGCGACAGAATATGACGCGTTGCCTGAGCAGGTTTTGAAGGAGGTCCAGTCTTTTGCCGACGTCAATACGGCTTGGCTACGCGAGCAGCTAGTTGCTGCAAAGCTAGTTGAGCCGAAGGACGGCGAGATGAGAGCGCGCGCCATCTATGCTGCTGTAGCCGGAGCTCAGATCATCGCTCGAAGCCGGTCAGATATAAATCTGTTCGACTCGTTGGTCAGGAGCTATCAAGAGGCAGGCCTCCTGCCGAACTGATCAAAAGCGCGCACGAAGACAAGGTCCGCTTCCGCGCTTTGCCAACCGTAAGCAGACCGGCGGAAAACCACCCAAAACGGACATATGTCCTATCAGCTCGAATGTCGGGTATTCGACCGGACACTGTTGGCGAATTCACCTCAGGACCTGCCAAGGTTGCCGCCACGCTCCGCGATTGGGCAGCTTGCCCTCGCGGCTCAGCACTACAAGGCCGACCTCAGGACGCGGTTGAAGTGGCAATCCCGAATTCGCCAACAGTGTCCGACCGTTTTACCGACAAACACGATCGGCTGTTATCGACCCTTACCAGGCCTGGGGAACGCCCCCTTACTGGCGCTTGACGGAGCAGCCTTCAGCGACTGGACGGGTGGATTTCGGCCCGGCTTCGATCAGCCGCATGATGGCCGAAGTGGACGCCGAGGCCGCCTCGTTCCAGGGCAGTCCTATGACGCCGCATGGGACATGCCATGCGCAAGGTCCTGGTGGACGGCATCAGTTCTGAACCTGAGTTTGCTTTTTGGTGGTTCGGAAGGAAACACCTTGGACATCGGATGTGGTAGGGGGCGGACATGCCCGCCAAACATTCTCGCCACATCGCGCTGACGGAACCGCTGGCTGCCTGGATCGACAGCCAGGTGGCCAAGGGGGAGTACACCTCAACCAGCGACCTCATCCCCACGGCCATTCGGGTGTTGCGCTCGAAGGATGAGGGTAGGGCCATCGATCAGCCCGTGCCCTCTCTGCAGCCGCCGCGCGGCCGGCGCTTGGCCTAAGTCCATGATTGCGGAGACTTCGGCCTTCACCGGCGGCGGCACCATGGGTGTGCTCATGCGTGCCTACGACTGGTCGCGTACATCCTTGGGACCGCAGGAGCATTGGTCGCAATCGCTCCTGGCCCTTGTGCGGGTGATGCTGAACTCGCGGCAGCCGATGTTCATCTGCTGGGGTGTCGACCGGACCCTGGTCTACAACGATACCTACGCACCCATGCTCGGTGAACGCCACCCCGCAGCCCTCGGCCGCCCGTTCTTCGAGACCTGGCCTGAGGTGCAGGATGAGGTGGGTGCTCTGATGGATCGCGTGTTCGCGGGCGATCCCGTGCACATGGACGATCTTCAGCTCACCCTTCACCGCAGCGGCTACCCGGAAGAGACGCACTTCGCCTTCTCCTACACCCCCGTACCCGGGGATGACGGCGTCATTGTTGGCCTGTTCTGCGCCTGCACCGAGACCACCAACCGCGTGACCGCCGAGCGTCGGCAAGTCGCAGAAGCTCAACGCGAACGCGACCGCTTGTTCGAGATGAGCCGCGACCTCTTCGGAGTTGCCACCTTCGATGGCTATCTGACGTCGATCAACCCGGCATGGTCCCGACAGCTCGGACGCCCGGATGCA
>NZ_VZZK01000085.1:1560-2272 GCF_008806385.1 Methylobacterium soli | reverse complement strand
GTTGCGGCGCTTCGGAGCGGTCGAGCAGTTCACCAGTTCCATGTCAGGCTGCTCACGGCCGATAGCACGCCCATTTCGTTCGCTTGGTCGGCTGTGCCAGAAGCGGACGCGGCAAGCGGCAGCTTCTACACCGTTGGCCGAGACATTACTTCCGAGAAGCATGCCGCAGAGGCCCTTGCTCGGACGGAGGAGGCCCTGCGCCAAGCGCAGAAGATGGAGGCAGTCGGTCAGCTCACCGGCGGCGTGGCCCACGACTTCAACAACCTGCTCACCGTCATCAAGTCCTCGACCGATCTCCTGAAGCGGCCGGGGCTGCCGGAAGAGCGACGCCAGCGCTACATCGGCGCGATCTCGGACACCGTTGCTCGCGCCGCCAAGCTCACCGGGCAGCTACTCGCCTTCGCGCGCCGACAGGCCCTCAAGCCGGAGGTGTTCGATGCCGGCCGCAGCGTCGCCACCATCAGCGACATGGTCGGCACGCTGAGTGGCTCGCGCATCAAAATCGTCACGGACATCCCGGACGAGCCCTGCTTCATCGATGCCGACCCGAGCCAGTTCGACACGGCCCTGGTGAACATGGCCGTCAACGCCAGGGATGCCATGGACGGCGAGGGCACCCTCACCATCACGGTGCACCCCGTCTCGACCATTCCGCCGATCCGCACTCACCCTGCCGTTTTCGGTGACTTCGTTGCGGTATGCATCGAGGACA
>NZ_VZZK01000085.1:0-1510 GCF_008806385.1 Methylobacterium soli | reverse complement strand
AACCGTTCTTCACGACCAAGGGCGTCGGACAGGGAACGGGTCTCGGACTGAGCCAGGTCTTCGGCTTTGCCAAGCAATCCGGAGGCGAGATCCGCGTACAGAGTACAGTCGGCCAGGGTACGATGTTCGTCCTGTACCTGCCGAGGGCGGAGGCCGCGGCCCATCTGCCTCAGGCCGAGCCCGAACCGCTCGTCGATGGACATGGCATGTGCGTCCTGGTGGTCGAGGACAACGCGGAAGTCGGAACGTTCGCGACCCAGACCCTGGCCGAACTCGGCTACGTCACCGTATGGGCGACCAACGCCGAGGAGGCACTCTCCGAGCTGGCCAAAGATGCCGACCGCTTCGACGTGGTGTTCACGGACGTTGTGATGCCGGGCATGAACGGGATCGATCTCGCTCACAGGATCCGGCGGGACCACCACGACTTGCCGGTGCTCCTGGCCTCCGGCTACAGCCACGTGCTGGCACAAAATGGAACCTACGGGTTCGAGCTACTGCACAAGCCATATTCGGTCGAACAGCTCTCCCGGCTCCTCCGCAAGGTTGCGACTTGGCAGCGACGCAAGCGCATCATGGGCCGGTAGGAGGCCCGTGACTCGATGGGAGAAGGCAGGCACCTAAGGGTTTCATATCGTCCACTCCCCAGACGTCTGCTTCCGAGGTAACCTGAATCGGCTGCTACGACATGGTTGGGTCGAAGGCGGAACGTCCGGTTCCAGCTATGGCGCACACGCTCGCTTACCACCCGTAGCGGGCACCGGCATGCTGCCGCGATAACTCATGCGGAGAGGTTGCGACCTGCACGGCTTAAGGCGAAGCTGCCGGGGACCAACTCGTGTGAAAGGTGCTCCCGTGCCTGCCGAACCCACCAAGGGACCTGCATCGTACTTTCCGTCCATCGAGAAGGAATACGGACGGCCAATCGGTGAATGGTAGCAGCTTGTCCGGGACCGGCTTCCCGCAAAGCACATGGATTTGGTGTCGATGCTGAAGAGTGAGCATGGGATGGGCCACGGGCACGCCAACGCGATCGTGGCCCATGTGCTGTCTACGGGGAGAGGGTAGCCGATCTCTGCCGCCAAGGCAGCGCGACTGCTTTCCCCTTCCCATTCATTCGAAACGACACTCTACCCTTACGGAAACGCAACCCGGTCGTAGCGTCCGCAACGGCTCGGTCTGCGTCGAGTGCATAACCCCCGTATGTCGGAGAACCGACCAGAAATCCGACAGGCCGGTTGGGGCGCGCGTGCCGGGTGTGAGGCAAGCCGCAGGTGCCGGCAATTCCTGTCAGGAAATCAGATATCCGGAAAACGGTCGTAACCGGACGCTCCTCTCGTGTGCCGTGAAAGTCCGGAATAGGTCAGGAGTTCGCGCTCCTCTTGCTCAGAAACGCGCCATCGGAGGATTTGTATCTTTAATCTAGGAAGATTTTCGCTTGGATTTAATACGAAGCCTCGTTGAGCGGGACTCACGCGGGGTAGCGGTGCGGAAAGGGGTGTGATTCTGT
>NZ_VZZK01000084.1 GCF_008806385.1 Methylobacterium soli | reverse complement strand
AAAGCGCCAGGCGTTTTCCTCAATCGCCCAACGCACCTGATCCCAACAACGTTCCGCTACCAGACAGGTCAGCGTTCGGGGACGTTGTTCTCCTATGTGGACCTGGAGGCTCGGGTCCGGCGCGACCATCCACTGCGGACGATCCGGCAGCTCACAGATGTGGCGCTCGCAGCGCTGAACCAGGACTTCTCTGCGCTCTGTGCGGTCCGGATGGGTCGTCCGTCGGTTCCGCCTGAGATGCTGCTGCGAGCGATGCTCCTGCAGGCATTCTACTCGATCCGCTCCGAGCGGCAGTTGATGGAGCGGCTGGAGTTCGACCTGTTGTTCCGCTGGTTCGTGGGGCTGGGTGTCGACGATCCGCCCTGGGATCTTTCGAGCTTCAGCAAGAACCGGGACCGGCTGCTGGCCGGCGAGATCGCCGCCAAGTTCCTGGCAGCCGTGCTGGGTCAGCCCCGGGTGAAGCGGCCCCTGTCCAGCGACCACTTCAGCTCAGGCAGGCTCAGCTCCATCACTCTCACTGCCATCATCTCTCATCGACTTCAGAGACAGATCAACCGCATCGATCGCTCGATTGATCCGGTGCCTTACAACAACAATCTAATATTCAATAAAACTTCATGAACGGCGCAACCGACTTCTCTGCTGCGGAAACCATGAGACTCTCGATCGAATATATCATTGAATATCTCTAGCAAAGCGTCTATCTCTCGAGCAACCATATTAAATTCCACGTTAGTCAAACATGCTGATCTGATCGCTGAGTTAGTGTTGCAGAATGCGGCGCCATCTAAGAGGGCGAGCCGAACCAGTTCCTCGGTATAGGAATGACTAGCCTGGGTCCGCATTTTCTAGCCTCCTGGTCAGCAGAGCGCGCCCTATCACGAGAACGCACACTTGAGTTTAAAGTCATTCTGCTCGGAACATTTGACCGATACAGAAGTAAGATCGAATCAGAATGATTGGCAAGACGGCTTACATTCAAATTTCATTAGCGCCACTCTCGTGACAGGGGCTATTCAACGATAACCGCCAATTCAGTACTTACATACTACACTATCTTAACCAAACATCAATCACAAATTGATTTCGCCGAACGATCTCTGGCTTTTATACGACGGCTTATGAGTTTCGTGAAGTCATGATTACGTGTTGCACAATTGGTCTAGCCCAATTTAGAACGGCGAAGCCTTCGCCTCTACGATGTCAAGTCGCCAGGAGGCCATTAAAACGAGCAGCGTCCGCGATGCATTTGGAGGCGCCGAGGCATTCTGCTCCCCGTCACGACCCGCTCATCAATGACGCAGGAAGCGAGGAGTCTTGCGCGCTACGGTGATGAGGCGCCCCTCGTCACTCACCACGGCGTAAACGTTGAACCAGCGCTCGACGGTGCGCAGGTGCTTTGCTTCGCCGTAATGGCGCATCAAACGTCTCCGGGCCGCCTTGTCGAAGATTAGCCGATCAGCACCGCCGCAGCGCATCGGCAAGCCGAACTCTTCTAGCAAGGAGATCACAAACGGAGGTATCGCTCACTGTTGGAGGCGTTTTCTGGCGTGGAGGGACATCGGCGTTGCTTGATCGAAAGCGCAGGATTCGGTGACCTGAAGGATGTGCAAGTGTGGCTCCTTGTTCGAGGTGCCACCTTGAATAATCTGTTCCGCACGCCTGTCATCAAGATCCGAGTCTCGCTTACCGGCGGCTTTTATGAGCCTTTAGCGCTCGCATGATCACTGCTCGGCTTAAGCCGAATTGCTGCCCAACGTCATAGACGGCCGCCTCGAGCTTCTTGACATCGGCCAACCTAAGGCGAACCGCCATGGCAATTGCATCCTCTTGCAACAGCGTCTCCTGCGCTTCCGCTGGCTTGCCAGGCCGCCGGTGCCGGAATGTAAGTTGCCACGACTCGGGTGCTGCTCGATCGGTCCCAAGCACCACATGAAGCCGCTGGAGAACATCGCCGAGGTCACGAAGGTACTCACAGATCAGGTGAGCATCCGACCGCCTCAGCGCTTCACGCACCTGAGAGGTGGTAGCAGTCCAATCTTCCGCAATGCCGACTTCCTCATCCGGGAGAAACTGTGTAGCTTCCGATACAATAGGATGCATCCATGACCACCTGCTGCCTCGAACCTGCTCCTGTAGGTCAGTGCGATCCTGTCCAGTACCATCTACGATTTCTCGCAACGTAGCGGCCCAAAGTGACCAGGGCTCACGTCGGACCGCCCCGATAGCTCTGCCAATACTCCGCAGGGTCCCGGCCGTTTCTAAACAGTATCTCTTAAACAATATGGAGTCCCCTGTATCAAGAGCCTTCCTTGCATCCCAAGCATCTAAGTCACCTTCCAGATGTGCATCGATCGAGATCCTTGAAATATTCATTTGCGCACCCTCTTCTCGGATCAGATTGCAGTAATATTACGATATACAAGCGCGAACTAGATGCAATCTCAAATTAATCGTAGACAGTCACTAAATAAATATATACGGCTCGGCTTTATGTTCAGCAGGCACGAAGGCCGAATTAGGCGTGCGGGCTGCCGTATTTAGACCGACTCATAATTGTATTCCTTCCTGGCGGAATTGCGCCTTCTCCGGTAAGCACACGCGCAATCACGCAGGACGGATTTCGCCATTTTTTCAGTGAGTACCGTTGAAACCATCGTGAGTGCCCGGGCCGGCAAGAGCAGTTTGAGTCGGTGCTTCGGCTGCAATGCTCATTCAACGCCCCGCCCAGTTCCTCGAGGTCGCCCGCAACCGGCTGCAGAGAGTGACGAGAGCGGTCGGGCACGCTCTCCGAGCGCGTGGCCGACTTGGCTGCTCTATCCCTCTCGGCCAAGCGCCGGAGGCTGTCGCACAAGTTTTCCCTAGTCATCCCGACATGATCAAGATGACGAACAGCGGCCGAGAGCGGCCGCTGCGCCCTGTCGTCCAGCGAAAGACCACCAACGGCTACCGCGCGCTGTGGTGTCTAAGGGCAACGTGGCCACTCGCGCACCCTCTACACCGGCCGCCTCGTCTGCGGCAGCGCATTTGGCAACTTACTGAAAACTGTCAGCGCGTGAAGCTCAACGTCACAGGCGTAGGCGGTTACCCTCCACTGACGTGGCTTACTCATTTAAGGAGGATAAATCGAAATGAAGAAGCCAGATTTTATTTTCTTTATCCATTTCGTGCAAAGCTTTCCATTCATCGTCGGTGTAATTATCAATTGCAGGCAGGCCGTCTACAGACTCAACGCTGATTCTGAGCTTTACGCCGTAAGCATTAAGTTTATCTCGGCGCTTTGCCGGGTGAAAATCAAAACGCATTGCGGTTATGTTGAGTAAAATGTCAATCACGCGTCCCGGAGGGGAAGTCCTAGAGACGCCAAACGATATCTGAAATTCTTCATCTGACGAGTCCACATGATTGAGTGCGTTCTTCTTACCTATATCATTGATCAAGTCGGCGGTAAGCGCGTCTGTCTCTCGCCTGTCTGTGTATTCCGGACTTGCCTTCTGAATTGCTATTGCCCAGGCGGATCTTACTATTTGCTCACAATTCGCTATGGCGGAAAGGTTCCGTTTTTTCATCTTCGTTCTCATGAGGTAAGTTGATAGGCGCACCTAGCACTACCTGGGCATGTTTCTGAAAAAGCTCTATTGTGCCGATGGCTTAGAGAAGAGTGGCTGTTTTTCTAAGTCACTGATTCCGCAGTCAAAATCAGCTTTGTGCCCAGGTAGTGCTAGAGTGAGTGAAAGCGGCTGCTCGTTTCGCCGCCGATCCGGCTGCGTCTGTTGAGAGGACGAGAGGTCAGGCCGGGCGCAGACTTGACCTATGGCTCATGCCCGCCCGAGAATTGCGGGCAGCAGGTCCGATGCCACGGCAGCGTGAGCCGCGTCGGGCGTAAGCGGGCGGCCTGCCGGCGTGAGGCGCCCCGCGCCTTGTGGGCCGCTGAAGGCGAGGCCGCCGTTCGCACCGTCGTCGACACCGCACGCATCACAGGCAGCAGTCCCTTCGCTACCATCCTCAAAACCGTCGGCGCCTAGACGCCGCCGTCACGGCCGTGGGCAATTTCGAAAAGTGAGTTCACGATTTCATGGTGAACACGGTTCGTCATGGGATGCGTTCTCCTGAGAGAGGGATGTGGCGTACAAAGCTTGTTGCAGCGTCCGTCCTGGAAGTGGTTGCGCTGGTCCGATCGAGAGAGTAGCTGGAAGGTAGCCCCGCAAGCACGTGAAAGCGCCTCAATCGTTCCGAGGCGGCTTTGGCTCTCGAGCTAGTTGTTCTTGGAACAAGCGGCCGAAGCCCATTGGGCATATACCCGCGAGCGACGGACGCAGAAGCTCAATCTCATCCATGCGTAACCGATCCTTGTCTTGGTGATCGGGATGCAACCCAAGACACACACGGAGGTCGAAGGCGACCCAGCGGTGTTGAACACCTTGAGCTTCCAACACGCGAACCCAGTTCGCAGCAGCATCCACCTTGGCATTCGATAGCTTGAACAGGTAGGACTCGGCCGACGCAACGACGAGCTCCATCACGGCACGCCGTGTCTCATCGTTCATGTCGGGCGTAAGTTGCCGCAAAAGCCTCCAGATGTCGGAGCGCTCAGTGACGCTGTCCTTGATGAGGCGTTCGTATAGTCGTTGAGCGGTCAGAGCAATGTGACCGACGTTACTGGTGTCCGGGAGATCCATGAGCATTGATCCTCAAGATGGACGGGGCACTTGAACTCAAATTCTCATCCGAGCCTGTCCCGGCACCCAACGGGCCCGGATGAGACGCTTTATAGAGCTGGCCGGGCACAGCGCACTGTTATGACTTGACGAAAAGACACAACGCGAAGCTGTTGGTGCATATGATGCATGCCAGTACACTAGAGGCACACTTAGACACCGCTCGACGAAATGTCGCTTTGCTAGCGACGTGAATTTTTGAGCAAATCTTCAGCATTGTCCTACTTGTTCGTCCGCCGGTAATTAACGCCCGGATCCATCAGCCGGGCAACGGCTACTTTAAGCACCAGGCCTTGTGGACTGTCATCTGCAACGCCCACATGATCTTGGAACTCTTGGCCATGTGAAATCAATATTCGATCAAGGTCATCTTCATGCACAGCGTTGGCTAGGTCAAAATACAATTGCCCCAGTTTCTCGGCGTTCCCGACATTCAAAGCAGCTAGGACTTTGTCCAAAGCACTGTTCACGCCCAGGGTTTTGATAACGGGCTCTTGCTTTGCCATTGATGATTCTCGCTGTTTTACAGATTGCTGACACGAAATTTCGGCGTCGCGGATCTGCACCTGACCCATCTCGAATGGGCCAAGCGTCAGCTTCGCCGTTCTCGATCCGATATGCAAAGCTGCCATTTCTTATCTGTCCTTCTCGATGAAGGAGCAGATCTCCGAGACACGCCACAAGGCCACACGAGCACCAAGCTTAACCGGGGAGGGGAATTGCCCCTTACGAATCAAGCGATAAAGAGTGGCGCGCGAGATGGGCACGACTTCCAGAACTTGCGGAAGGCGGATGAGACATTCGTCACGTCTAGTACACACTTCCCGACTCCACTTTAGCATCGCTGCGTGCAGCAGGAAGTCGGCAAGCAGCTTCGCTTGATGAACGGGATTGGATTGAGCGAAGATACTTTGGCGACATCGTCGTTGAAGACCTCACACCATTGCAGCTTCCTCCTCTGAACCGTTGCCTGCTCGAGAACGCAGTTCATATGAGCCGTTTTCGTGACTAATGCAAGCCCTAAACCAAACACACGGCATGGAAGTGCAGTTTTATTGAAATCAGTATTTAATACAATCAAGCTAATTCCTGGGCTGCGCGTCGCTAATTCCTGGTTGCGGGTTGTGGTTGCTAGGAATTATCTTAGCCCCTAAGCGCCTCATCGGAAGATCATTCTTGCCGCTGTCTCGGTCGCCCTGGCTTGCTCGGACGGAAAATTATCCTGTCCAAGTTTATATTGGATAGCATTCGAGTTGCGTGGCCTAAGCCCAAGATGCCCACATGGATTTAGTCGATGTTTGTCAGCGACTTACGCCTATCCAATTGCCGCCGCCTCGAAATATGCTTAGCTTCGGATGTTCACGGAAAGTCTGTAAAAAACAGTACAGTAGACCGATTGCAGATGGATATTCTGTATGACTGCAATGCGCTGTCGAGCGTCGCAGGCGCGAGTGCAGCACGGCCGGTCACGACCGCGCCTCTGGCCGCATAACGGCACTCTCCGGCAGGATCAGGTCCGGCGCGGTCCGCCGGATCGTGTCCGCGACGTAGGATGGCGCGAGGTGCGCATAGTGCTTTTCAACCATGCGGGTGCCGGAGTGACCGAGCGCCTCCGCCACCACAATCAGCGGCGCGCCGTTACGCACCATGGTGGACGCGTAGGAATGGCGAAGCTCGTGCAGCGTGATCGCCTCGAGCTGGGCTTGTTCTAGGGCCGCCTTGAACGCGCGCTGATACTGCGCCGGACCCCACGCCTCGCCGCTGTCGCGCGCCAGCAACGGGCCCTTTGGCGCGCGCCCGGCCGACAGCCGCTCGAACAACGCCGCGCTGCCGTCGGTGAGCGGAATGTGCCGCGCGCGGCCGTTCTTGCTCTTCTCCACGAACACGGTGCGGTTGGCACGGTCGAAGTCGCGCACCGTGAGCCGGGCGAGCTCGCCGAAGCGAGCGCCGGTCATCAACGCCGCGGCGACGAGGTCGCGCAGCGCGCCGTCGCACGTGTTCAGGAGTCGTTGCTGATCTGCCACCTCGAGGAAGCGCACACGAGCCGAGCCGGTGTCACGGAAGGGCTTCAGAAGGCGCCACGCGCGATCGTTGTCAACGAGCTGATGCTGGTAGGCCCAGTTGAGCGCCGCCTTGAGCAGCGTCAGCGTCCGGTTGGCCGTGTCCCGGCGGCGGCGCAGCGCCTCCGGATCCGACGTGTCGACGGCGCGGACTTTCGCTTTCTCCGCGAAACGGGAGGTGCGGACGCGCTTCGGGGCATGCACCATCGCGTCGCGCCAGCCCCTCAATTTGTCCAACGTGAGGTCGGCGACCCGTGCCGTGCCGAGCTTCGGCGCGATGTGGGTTCGGGCGCGCGAGCGTGCGTCGTAGATGGCCTTCATGCCCTCGGCGGTGCGTGCCTCCAGGTAGCGCTCCACGGCATCGGCGACCGTGAGGGCCGGCGCGGGCGCTGCGCCGCTGCGCAGGGACTTCACCCACGCACGGGCCGCCTCTTTGGCTTCCTCGTGAGTTAGCACGCCGACCGTGCCGGCCGCGGCGACGTCGTCGGCTCGACCAAGCCGCGCCTGCACGCGCTTGCCATCCGGCATGCGGGAGGCGGCGAGCCACGTGCCCCCATGCCCTCTTGTACCGCGGCCGCGGCGATAGCCGAGCCTGACGCCCGGCCCGATCAGCTCCCATTCCGGTGCGTCGGAAGCCGGGAGGGCGGTGCGTCCGGTTCGGCTCTTGAAAGCGCTGGCGCGGCGGGGCATCGGCCGACTTTTCGTTGCCTAATTCGTTGCCATAAATCGCGTGAAACGTCAGGAGACACAAGGAGCATTTCTGAGACAAGTCGTTGATGATAAACATGTCTCCAGCTGCTTTCTAAGATCTCCGCTTGTATCATTCTTCGCCCTTTCACGGCGAAAACACGGGTTCGATTCCCGTAGGGCGCGCCAGCAACATCAACGCTTTCGTTTAGCTTCCGCCTTAACCCAGAAAGTTCGTACGGAAAATGTACGGACATGCTGGATCCGCTCATGAGGCGGTCAGGCGAGCCCTTTCGCAGCAGAACCGAGCGGCGCAAGCGGCGCGGGCCTGTCGCCGCTGCACCTTTCCGCCAAGCCAAGGACACGCGACCGCGATCAGACTTCGCCGGGTGTCCTCTCGGATCAAGCGAGGGTGCCGGCTTGGGAGTACGACCCAATCGATCAAGATGGTGGAGCCGAACGGACCTCGGCCCCGGCCACGCCGGGGGGGCGTTGCGGCTCAACCCCGTGTTGTCCTCCGGCGAGGAGACAAGGTCATGAAAGCGCTCCTGATTTCATCGGCGGCCTTCGCTGCCCTGATC
>NZ_VZZK01000083.1 GCF_008806385.1 Methylobacterium soli | reverse complement strand
TTGGGGTTCCTCAGAGAAACGCACACGCCGGCAGTGGGTGCAGTTGGCAGCCAGCCCAAGGTTGTGAGAGCGCGGCACACCCTTAACCCATGATCAGGGCGGTGCGGCTCCGCCGCCTTGCAGGAGCGGGCCGTATCTCTCCGTGAGGAGAGCCAGCTGGCTCTTAGCCTCCCTTGCTCTGCGCTCATGGATGCCGCTGAGTGCCCTCAATGTCTCGGCAGCAGCCAGCGATCCAGCTTGAGCGACAACATCGGCGACACCAGCGATATCCCGCGCTGCCAGTTCGTCCATGGCGACCGCAGCGGTCAGTGCTTTGATCAGTTCTCTTGCGCTCTGACGCATGGACACACCCGCCCTACTGCCTCGGGCGGTTTTATATAGGAAGGCAACAGCGGCTCACTCGCATTCCCATTCTGGCATTCCCAGAGCACCCAGGGCTTGATGCTCGAGTAACTGCCAGACGCCATCCTACCCCGGAGCCAAGTTGCGTACCGGCTCACACGTAAGATGGACTACCGCCTCGTCGGCCCGTGATCGGATCGGGCGGCGGGGCGGCCCGGCAGGCACAGGTGATGCCGCGGTTAAGGCGTTGGTCCCGCTAACCTCTGCCAATGGCGGTCGATGGTGTCCATCAGCACAGGCATGAACGGCGAGGATGCATTCAGGCGAGCAACGGCCTTGCTGAGTTCATCCAACGCTTCGGTCTGAGCATCGAGACCCCGGACGGGTGCGAGGTATGCCCAGATAGCCTCGTCCACGGCACCAACGTTGGCTGGCTGCTCGTTGGCGAGGAGATCTTCGAAGGTCTGCAGGGTTTGCTCAAGGGTAGCCATACCGAGAGTATGGCTCGGGTTCGCTGCCCATTGAACCCCGCAACAGGGTAACAGCAGCGTACGATGCAGCCGCAGCCCCGGATTGTGCAGCCCATGAACATGTGCGGGCACCGCTTTTCCCTCAAGTTAAGCAGTACTGTGCGCACAGGAAGGAGCTTGCGCACAATCTACATCGCGAAATTGGCCACAGGCGAGAATTGGCATACAAAATTTCTTGCAGCGCTGGCAATTAAATGCTTTGGGCAGCTCCGAGGGGCACAACTCGGATGACCGAAATGCTAGAAGAAGCGCAGGAGCCCACTCCTGATTTCATCGAACTCGCAGCGGAAATCGTGTCGGCCTACGTGGCGAACAACCCGGTTCCTGTTGCTGAGTTGTCGGCCCTGATCGGTAACGTGCATACAGCCCTGAATGGCCTCGCGGCAGGATCAGCTTCGACCCCTGCGACCGCCGAAGTTGAGAAGCCGACCCCGGCCCAGGTGCGCAAGTCGATCACGCCGGACGCACTGATCAGCTTCATTGACGGAAAGCCCTACAAGACGCTGAAGCGGCATCTGACGGGCCATGGCCTCGATCCCTACACCTACCGCGAGCGGTACGGCCTGCCTAAGGAGTACCCGATGGTGGCAGCCAGCTACGCGGCCCAGCGCTCCGAACTGGCAAAGGCAATTGGTCTGGGCCGACTGGGTGCGCAGGCCCAGACGGAGCAGCCGAAAGCGCGTGGGCGCCGCAAGGCTGGCTGATGTGCTCGGACTGCTCGGGCCGGTGAAGCCGCGCCTGAGTAGTTTGCCTCCTGTGTGACTTGCGGGAGGACGATGGCGGCTCGCAACCGAATTAGAGAGGCTGCAACCCCAACGTGCGTCGGGGCTGCAGTGCGAACGCCAGATAACAAACCAGCTTGGATCCTGAAACTGATGCAGCGGCGGCTTGCTCGCGGAGGCAGCTCCAGGGTTGTTCGATGGATCGCTGCCTCCGCTGGTTGTACGAAGCTAGGCCCCTTCGGAGCCGGGCAAAAGAGCGGCGCAGGTGCTGTTCATGCTGAGAGCAGCAACGTCATATCGTTCCGGTCCCGGTCATCGTCACATTAGGGCTCCGCTAACCCTGACAAGCCACCATTGGGGCATGTCCAAGCGTTACAGGAAGGCCGCCAGAGGAGCCTTATGGCTCGCAGCCCTGGCTATCTGCGGATTTGCTGCTGTTCTGCTGGTGGAAGCGAACCGGACTGGGCAACAGTTGGTCTCAGCGCCTGCCTGGAGCGATCCGGACACGACGGGCACTGTCGATCAGAAATCGAGGCGGTGGTGCGGGGCCGCTTCATGGTGCCGCTGAGGTGCGCAGTTCTTTGGTGATGGATACGATCTATTAACCATGCGGCCGCTTGTCTGATTGTATCCAGTCAGCAGGTACCGCCGTGATCCCAACGCGTTCGACCAGCCTCAACGACCTGAACGCCGACTGCCCGGTGCCGCTTGACACGCTCGGCCGGCTCTACCGCGCTGAGGCCGAGGCGCTGCCCGGCCTTGTCGCTGGCATCCCGGAGCGGACCCGAGCACGCCTGGCAGCCTTCCTCTACAGCCGCAGCCACACGCACGAACTCGGGTTGAGGGTCGCGGCCACGTGCGACGAGAGCGTGCTGAAGCGGGAAGAAGGCGGCTTGGGAGAGGCGATCTATGCCCAGTCGCGTCAGCGCTACGCTCGCCCGACACATGGAGAGGTCCGCTTCGCTCCGATGAAGAAGATCAGCCTCGCAGGATCGCGCTCTGCTGGTGGCTTATCGGCCTGAGTGTCAGCAATCCTTGATCCAGCCGGATGCGATCCATCTCCAGCCGCATGTGCCGATCTGGTGGGGCCACGTAAACATGCCCCGACTCAATCAGCATGCCGTCCTCTGCATGCATAACAGGGAGGTCCGTCAGCACTCCCAGAAGCGCGGGTAGAACGCTCTGGTGCGGGCCAACGTGCCGGACGATGAACACCGAAGCCGGGCATGGAATGGGCAGGGCTGAGACGATCTGCTTGAGGGGATCGAGGCTGCCGGACGAGGCCGCGATGACGATGATGGGCTGCAGGCGGCCTATCAACTCGCTCGCCTGAGGTGAGATCCGCCCGGAGTGCTGCGAACCGCGCCGAGGGATCAGTAAGCCTCTGAGACCAGCTTCAACGCCTTGGTCACGGAGCGGGTGAGTTCTTGGATGCGCGAACGCGGCCGGCCCGACTTCTGCGCAATCGCCTCATCCTGCTCCTCGATGAAGAGGCGGGCCGGCTGGTCGCCGTCGAGGCCGCCCAGGATCTCCATCGGGACGCGCCGATTGGAAGCGCGGGAACCATCCTCGTAGATGACGTCGAACAGCACCGAGCCGCGCTCCTGCGGGAGTTGTCTGACACGCTTGCTCATGACGATCTGATGGTTGGGTCAGTGTTGGCACGGACCAAAAATGCCAACGGCCACAGATGGCAGAACGGAGTGCGCGTACATCCGGCGTCACCCTGTCCCAGCATCGTGGCCGTCTCCGATCAAGCAGCGCGAGGCTGCGACCGGCATGCCCTCGAAATGGGCTCGGCGTGGTTAATTTTCAATGAAGCGGCTTCCCGCTTCGATAGCATGCCGCGATCAGGCTGCTCTCGGTACACCCTTTCTACGAGCGCTCTCGGAAGCATGGTCGATGGCTGTGATGACATCATCGGGCGCTAGGTGATGGATCATGTGACCCATGCCTGGAACGACGATAAATTCGCTGCCCGGCAGCTCGCGATGAAGACGCTCGGACTGTCTGCCCACATCGGCGATCTGATCGTCCGCGCCCGCGATGATCACCACGGGAAGGGTTAGGTCACGGTAGTGCTTCTGAAGCTCAACGGTAACCGGCGTCATCATCGCGGCGTCCTCCGCTGAGGCGCGCAGCTGCAACGGGCGCAGCATCATGTCCTTCGGGAACTCGCGGTCGAAGCGTTCCGGCACCTCCGCGGGCGCAAACATGCCCTTAATCATCCCCGGAAGCAGGAGGCGCCCGACCACGGGCGAGACCGTGTAGCGCAGCACGTCGCCGATGACGGGGATCGCCGGCGGTGAAGCGAGGATCACATCGGCCCGAAGCGTCGGATAATAGTAGCCGGATGCCAAGACGAGGCTGCGCACCAGCTGCGGCGCCTGAAGGGCAAGTGCCACGGCGACGAGCGTTCCCCAGGAATGCCCGAGTACCACGGCTTGCGTGACGCCGAGCTGCTGCAGCGCCTTCTGGAAGAGGGTCGCGTGGGCTCTCGGTGTCCAAATGCCCCGCGGCCGGTCGCTGTAGCCGTAGCCGGGGCGATCAATGATGATGACGCGGTAGCGCTTGGCGAGATCATCGACGATGCCACTGACCAGGAAGTCCTGGATCATCGTGCCGTTGCCGTGGATGAGCACCAACGGCTCGCCTCGGCCGCGCTCGACATAATGCAAGCGCACCCCCTCCACCATAATGAAGTCGCCAATAGGTGGAGTGCGCTGCTCCGCTTCGCGTGTCTTCGAGGCTGCGTAGAGCGCTGAGGCTCCGAGAGCTGCGGCAGACCCCAGCAGGGTCGGAACAAGCCAAGTGCCAGTGTTGGAGCGACGCGTCATCGTATGATCCTAGATGTGAGAAGGCATGCTCCTTGATCGAACGGATCAATCTGAAGCGATGCACCCTGTTCGGCCTGCGAGGTGGCTCCGCGCTAGGCGGCAGTCAGGCGCCTGGTATTGGCGGCCACGTGCTCGCGGTAGCGCGAGATCACCCCCTCCGGTGAGCCGCCGGTCATCAGCGTTCCAGCCGCTTCAATGGCTGCCCCCAACTTCTCGGAGACCATCGACTGCATCTCAGACTGGGCCTCTGATCCGCCCCAGGCGATCCGGACAAGGCGAAGCTCGATCACCTTCTGCGCCTCGAAGGCCAGCATCAGGGAACTGAAGAATGGATTGTACATGGGGCACTCCGCACCGCGGGACGCGGCAGCCTTTGGTCGAGGGGACGCTCGGTGAGTTCGCCCACCGAGTTGTCACGGATGACCGATGCTTATGGCAGTGCGCCGATCATGCCCTTGGCTTCCGTCATGGTGTCCTCGCAGGCTCGCTGATGACCCTGGCCGTCTTCTTGGATCGCCCGGGTAATCAGGTGGCGCGCGTCGGAAATGCGGGCGGCCGTAGAGACCATGCCGGCGTCGCTGGGCGCGCTTGTCGGAGCTTCTGTGAGCGCCTTCGGCGAGTTGCTGCGGCGAATTGCATGTCCTTCCGGAAGACCGGCCACATGGACAGCACCCGCGCTGTCGAGGCGACGCTCAATCGTTCCGATCTGCTCGCTACAGGAAGTCGCCCGCGCAGGGAGTTGAGCGAGGCCGAGCAGAAGGGAAGACGCAGCGAGGCTGAGTACGAGGCGCATAGAGACTTCCTTTGAGCGACGTGTCTGCCTGCGATCCGGCTTGATAAGACCGGAGATGCCGTGGCGGCCCAGTGGCGAGCAGAGAGCGTCCTATTCACCCAACGCTACACTGATCGAAATGTTGCACCGCAACATAAATCAGTTTGGGCTGCGGTGGATGAGCACAGCAATGGCGTCAGCATTCGAGATCAGCCACCGCCCTTGCCGCCGAGGGGATGGCCGTCGTCATCGTCTATGGGCTGCTGAATACCTTCGTGTTTCTGCGCGGGCGCCCACTACAGGAGCGCGTGCTCCCTGCTGCCGCCGTCTTCCTGCTGACCCTGATGTTCGCGGGTGCCTTCGTGTCCTAGCGGAGGCGAACTAGGACGCCTTTAGCATTCGGGCGACGATTTCCTCGGCCGTCTCCGGCTTGGTAGGGTTCAACCGCTGGCGCATGTCCTTGCCGGTCTTGAAGGAGACGTTCTTCTTCTCGGCCACAGCGACGCTCTCGCCGGTTCGCGGGTTGCGGCCCTCCCGTGCCTGTGTCGTCGTCACCGAGAAGGCCCCGAACCCTCGGATCTCCACACGATCACCGGCCGCGAGCGCTTCCGAGATGCGGTCGAAGATCGTCTTCACGACGGCCTCGCACTCCCTCTCGTAGAGGTGAGGGTTCATATCCGCGATGCGGAGGATGAGGTCGGATCGGATCATGAAGCGCTAGAGATCCGAAGCTGCCGGGGCTTTCAAGTCCGCTACTCGCAGATCTGCCGCCACTCGTATGCCTCTGTAAGAGGGTTCAGCATCTGCATCGACCTGCAGGCTGATGCGCCAATTGGTGGAGACATCGAAGGTGGAGGGGACGAAGACGGGACAGGTGGACAGGCGCGAGGCGGGCAGGGTGACGCAACTTCTTCGCTGTTGTCGCAGAGCGCTTGAACCACGCCGTCAACGCACTCGCAGGTGCACATCGCGAAGGCCGGGATAGGCACCAAGCTGAGGAACGTCCCGAGCCAGCCCCATCGCATCCTAGGATCCACCTGGCGTTGACTTGCTGCCCCGCTCCGGCCGACATGGCGGGTCCGGACTTTTGGCTCTGACGAGTCGTAAGCCGGCATCAGGAGAGATCACCGCCGCGAGATAGACCCTGAAACGACTACGGCCCCCCAGTCGCCAAACTGGAGGGCCGCAAAATCGAAAATGGCCTTGGTGGCCCGATGCAATCCCCACCAAGCCATATGACCCCCTCGGGAGTCAAGACGGAACGCCAATTCCGTCAACGATGAAGTCGTGCCTGGACCCTACCCGCGGCCCGAACAGGGCTGAGGACGATGTTTCACGCGACCATGGCTTCCGCCATCGACGGCGCGCGCACGCTTGCACAGATGGACGAGCTGTCGCGCCAGATCTGGCAGGCACACACGAGCGGTGCCGTGGACGATGCGGGCGCTCAGAGCCTCGCTGAGCGGCTTCACGCGCGCCGGGGCAGCATCCGGGCCGGGATCGTGCCCGTGGGCGTCCCTGCAGGCCGTGTGAGCCTGTTTCCGCCGCGCAGGCGCCCCGTGTCGTCCGACCGGATCGCGTCCCGTGATCGGCGCCGCCTGCTGGCCTGCTCAGGCCCAATGCCGCCGACCCTTGCCAGCCGCTTCACCACCGGGGAGCTCGCGGTCCTGCGCATTGTCGCCGACGAGGTCGCCGAGAAGGGCGTGTGCGGGCTCTGCATCGACGCTATCGCCGCTAGGGCAGGGGTATGCCGCCGGCTGGCTCAGAACGCCATTCGCCTTGCCGAGGGTGACGGGCTGCTGACCATCCAGGAGCGCCGCCATCAAGGCCGACGCAGCGACCCCAACCTCCTCCGCATCATCAGCCGCGAGTGGCAGGCCTGGATGCGCCGGGCTCGGGGCAACCAGCCCAAGGGGGGAGGGTGCAAAAGTCTGCATCCCACGGATAAGGGAGTGTTAACTCCGGGCACAACCAGCCCAGCAGTTCCCTCAAAAAAGCTGCCGGAACGGCAGGGTCGCCTTGAGGACAACGGCTCATCACAGCCGGCGCGGGTGGCGGAGGCGGCCAAAGCCATGCGGTGAGATCATGAAGCCGGTCGGTCTGACGAACGCTCTGCACTCGGAGGCAGCGCTGTGGCGGGGCATGCGTTGAGGGGAGAAAGCTTCCGCGCCCTGAGCCCCTGATGCCCTACACGCTTTACCGCCTCGCAGCCGGCAGCTACGACCTTCTGCTCGATGGTACCGTCATGGGTGGCGTAGTGCGCGACGTCCCACCCGACGGGGATGTGCGACGGTGGCGCGCCGAGTTGCTGGACGACCTTCCGCCCTTGCAGAGGCCGCAGCCCTTCACGGAGATCGAACATCGCTTCGACTCCCTCGAAGAGGTCGTCTCATGGCTCGGTGATGCTGCAATCACAAACAACAGCTGAACTGACCAAATCTCCCTGCAGAGGGCGCTTGCATCATCCTCGTGGAACATGAGCAGGAGAAACGCCGGGACCGCGATTGCCGTAGGAGAGGCCCTGCCCATGACGACGGATGAAGTTGAGGATCTGAACCGGGCGCGCTCTGCGCTTGTGCGGCAGCGTAGTGCCATCGCGAAGCGGCTCGGCAGCATCGAACTGGCACCCGTCTCGATGGCGGAGGATCTGACACGTATCCTCCTCGCGATTGAGGTTCTGGACCGCGCCCTTACGGATGCCGGTCACCTGCATCTTGGTGCGCAGGTGTAAGCGAAGGTCGTTCCACGATTGGCTACCATCAGAGCGTCACACGCAAAAGCGCCCCAGGATTTCTCCCAGGGCGCCGTTTGCGACTAAGCGGCCAGTTTGATCGGGCTGGGGGATGCTTAGGCCAAACCCCATGGTGCCATGCGGCTTAGTAGGAGCCGAACTTGTAGTTGAGGCCGGCGCGCACGACGGCGAACTCGGTGTCCTGGCGGCGGCCGACGGCGGTCGTCAGGACGGTGCCGTTCGGGGTGACCGCGAAGGCGCCGTTGTTGCGGTTGCCCTGGTCGAGGTTCACGTACAGGCCTTCCACCTTCAGCGTCACGGCCGAGGAGCGGAAGAAGTTCAGGAACGAGTCGGTGGGCAGCGCGTACTCGATACCGCCGCCAGCAGCCCAGCCGGTCTGGAAGCTGTCGGTCGAGCTGTTGGGCAGGCCGAACTGGCGACCGCCGCCCGAGCCGTAGGCGAAGCCGCCGG
>NZ_VZZK01000082.1 GCF_008806385.1 Methylobacterium soli | reverse complement strand
GCCGTCCTTGGTGATGCGGGGCGCGCCGAAGCTCTTCTCGATCACGACGTTGCGGCCCTTGGGGCCCAGCGTCACCTTCACCGCGTTGGCGAGGAGTTCGACGCCCTTCAGCATCTTCTCGCGGGCATCGGACGAGAAGCGGACATCTTTGGCAGCCATGAGGTCGGATCCTTTGTGGTTGGCTCTTGCCCCAAGGCGCCCCGAAATGGGTGGCCTCGAAGGGCAGATCGGGAATGTGGCAGGGCTGCCGCGTGCTAGACGACGACGCCCATGATGTCGGATTCCTTCATGATCAACAGGTCCTGACCGTCGATCTTGACCTCGGTGCCGGACCACTTGCCAAACAAGACCCGGTCGCCGGCCTTGACGTCGAGCGCGTTGACGCGGCCGGATTCGTCCCGGGCCCCAGGCCCGACGGCGACGATCTCGCCTTCCTGCGGCTTCTCCTTGGCGGTGTCCGGGATGATGATGCCGCCCTTGGTCTTCTCCTCGCCCTCAATACGGCGGACGACGACACGGTCGTGCAACGGGCGAAATGTCATGGTGGACTCCGATCAGACAGCGGCGCGAGAACATGGGCCTGTGGCGACGCCGCCGTGGCAGGACGGGCAGGTACCAAACAGTCTACATGGTCGCTTCGTGATGACCTTAGCACTCGTGGAGCCAGAGTGCTAACGATCATTGTCCCGACTGCCACCCAATCATTTTGGGAACAACGCGACAGGTCACTGCGCATCCATGCTACGCCTGGAGACACGTTGTTTCCAATGTGGCTCGCCTGCCCGCGTTCGACTTGTCTCTCGCGGATGCTTGGCAACAAGCCTCGCGCCAATTTTCTGGAGAGACCTCATGCGCATTCTCGTCGGCTGCGAGATGACCTACGACTTCCCCCGGCCCACCCCTGTCATTGCGACGCTCAACGTCCACGCCTCGCGCTTCTCTGATCTAGAGCGGCCGGACTACCTGATCACCAGCCCACCGGTCCCCCTCGACGGCTACCGCGACAGCTTCGGCAACTGGTGCAATCGCATGGTCGCCCCCGCTGGCCGCTTCACCTTGAAGACTGACACGGTGGTACGCGACCACGGCAGCGGCGACACGCTGGCTCCCGATGCCGGGGAGATCCCCATCGAGACGCTGCCCTCGGACTGCATTCTGTTCCTCCTCGGCAGCCGCTACTGCGAGACCGACCGCCTCTCCAACATCGCCTGGGACCTGTTCGGGCACTTGCCCCCCGGCTGGGCCCGGGTTCAGGCCATCTGTGACTACGTCCACGACCGCATCGCCTTCGGGTACGAGCATGCGCGCCCGACCCGCACCGCCTTCGATGTGTTTGAGGAGCAGCAGGGCGTCTGCCGCGACTACGCGCATCTGGCAATCGCCTTCTGCCGTTGCCTCAACATCCCGACCCGCTACTGCAATGGTTATGTCAGTGACATCGGCCTACCCCTGCCGCACGCGCCGGGAGACTTCGCGGCCTGGATTGAGGTTTATCTCGGCGGCCGCTGGCACACCTTCGATCCACGCAACAACAGCTCCCGCATCGGCCGGATCCTGATCGCCTACGGACGCGATGCTGCCGACGTGCCGCTGACCCTGACCTTTGGGGCAAACACCCTCACGGAGTTCCGGGTGACAACAGAGGAAGCGCCACCCCTTTCGTGAATTCGCTCGCCCAAGGCGTGGAGGCCGCCAGCCGCTTGGATGATCTCACCAAGGTGGTGCAACTCAACTTAATGAGTGGCTCCAATCGGGTCTGCGACGCGACAGTCGAGATCTGGGCCGAACTGAACCATGACCGACTCTCGCCAAGTGGTCAGAGATCTGCAGTCGCGAACGACGCTGAGGGTCAGGGCGCGTTGGCGCGCATGCCAAGGAGTGCTGTCTTGAACTCATCGCCTGCGAGCTTAGCTGTGCTGACAGGAGGTGACGTGCCAAGGCCGTGCATCGCCGGCACGCTTGGGATCTCAGCGGACGATGGCGCGCTGATCTGGCTCATCACGATTGATGGCGATGATCCACCGCCCGTCGTGCGGGGCCCAATCCATGGCCCTCCAAGTGTACATGCACCCTCCCGGCACCTCTTCGTGTTCGACCGCCAGGAACGCACAGAGGCCCAGAACCGCTCGTGCTTTCCTCAGGCGCACTGTCGATCATGAGGATCATGCGGGGCGCCGATGATGGTAGGTGTCCTGTGGCCAGCATCACCGTCCTCATTGCCACGCCGAAGGGGCTTCGCCGCGTGTCGCTCGCGAACCCGTGGCTGCCTTCAGCGGCCCGCATTCCGAGATTGTATGAGCTGCAGCTCCATGCACTTGGCAAACTCATCGAGTGTACCTGCCCGCCGCGGTCTGCCCGGGGCATGCCCGGCAATCTCTCCGCGCCGCTCTGAAGCGCCTGCACACGCACAACTTGGGTCCGGAGTAGATGCACCAGGCTTTGGGCAGTGGGCGTTACGGATGGTGCGCATACGGCAGAGATCGTCCGGCACGGCAAACGAAGCGATCCGGCGGCCGCCCTTCCGGAGGCATATGGTCCGAGAGACCGCGACGGTAGATCAGCGCTACGGCGTGCCAGAAGGCAGCGCTGTCGACGCCTGATCGAGCAAGGCTCTATTCGATCCTCTCCCGCACCTCCTGAGCCAGAGCCTCAATCTGAGCGGGCACGACCTCAAGCTGCACCATCGATGCCTCGCGGATGTTAATCGCCGTTACATCAACGTGGCCTACAGGCGTTTGCTCCCGCACAGCCGCTCCAGAGGCGTGTGTTCCAATAGGGCTTGCCTGTCTGGAACGTTTGAAACGCCGCTGTTGCTTGTGTAGGAGAACAGCACGCCAGCGTTCTGCCTTTCGCAGAAGGGAAACTATGGAACGTTCTCCTCCAGCACGCGGCAAAGAAATGCCCCGCGAGCCGTAAGGCTGCGGGGCTGCTCGCGTCCGTGTGAGGGTTGACTAACCGCCGCCGCCAGGGCCCTGGCCGCTGCCCCCGCCGCCGCCCGTCGAGTTGGAACGGGGCTTGTTGTTCTCCTCAGCATTGCCGGAGGCAGCTGACGAGCTGTTCGGATCGCGGCCTTGAGCGAGAATGGGGCCGGCGCAGACGAGCGCCAAAGTGGTCAAGATCGCCAGTTTCTTCATGTGAACTCCTCGCCCGCCTCTGCGGGCCTGTGGAGTGACAACCCCTCGTCGATCGGCATGGTTGCCTTGCGGGCCTTGCCCGGCAAATTCGCATAATCAGCGCGTTTTCCTTCGCGTAAGTTCGATTATGAAAAGCAAATCGGGCCCTTTTTTGAAGTCTCCGGAAATGCTCTTTAGGGCCCTGCGCAGGGTCGCAATACAGGCATAGAAAAACCGCCCGCGAGGGGGATCCGCGGGCGATTCCTATGCTTGCGGAGACTATCGGGGGAAATTCGCCGCCGGCATGCCGCACGATAGCCATGCGCAAGCGAGGCTGTCCACGGTTTGATGCGTACCGGGAGGGTGCCGGCCGCGCGCTAAGGACGGAAGCCGCCACCATGATCGACGCGGCCTGCCGAGGCATATAGCGCTCAGGCAGCCATGCGCTTTGCCTTCTACATCTGTGTGATTGTCTGAGCGCGCGGAAATGGCGGAAGCTCACCCGGATCAGCGCGGGATGCGGCCGCGCTGATCCGACCGCTCCTGTCCTGCGCTGCAGGTGAGAGCAGAGGAGGCCGGATGCTCCGCTACTACTTCCATCTGCGAACCCCGGACGGCCTGCAGTGGGATGAGGAAGGCGTGCCGTTCGCCTGCTTGGACGCCGCCTATCTCGATGCGTGCCGCGCCATTCCGGGCATGACGGTCGAGTTGAAGCGCGCCGGCACGCGGCCGAGGCAAGTGCTGCGCTACGCCTTCGAGATCGCGGATGCGGAGGGCCAGTTCCTGATGGAGGTGCCCTTCTCCGCGGTCCTCGGCGAGTGGCGCAAGCCAAGCCGCTCGCAGGTGTCGGAGCAGAAGGCGCAGGCCGAGATCCAGCGAACACGGAGCCTGATCGCGGCGGTGCAACGGGAGCGGGACGCCCTATACGCCACGCTGTCTCAGAGCCATGCCCTATTGGCTCGCTTACGGGCACTCGACATCGGTGATCGCGGCCAGCGCCAGTAAGCGCAGAGATCGCGCGCCAAACTATCGCTGCAACCGGAGGCCCGCGAAGGTGAGCGTGGCCGAGTAGACAGATTGACCGCCCCCGTCCTTCACCATCACCGTGTACGCGCTCTGGTCACCACCCTTGGGGATTTCCTCGCGGGCGATGTCCGGCAGCAGCGACTTGGCCATTGCACGTGCCTCGTCCGAGCCTGCAAGCTCGGTTCCGGTGTCGTCGAACTGGGGACCGCCGTTGTGGACGTCGAAGAAGTAGCGGGGCATGTGGCCCTCCGCATGTGAGGCGGGAGCACACGCATCTCTCAGGCGCCGACGGCCAGGGATCGAGGCCAGCGATTGTCTACTTCTGCACAGATGGCCGAGAGGGTGCAACAACGTTTGTGAACCTTCGCAGGAGGTGGCGACCGCGTTCCAATAGGGCTTGCTCCAGCGAAACTTGGCAAGCGCCTTTCGGCTGCAGCGCGGTTCGCAGTCTGGGTGTTATGGAAAGGGGTGCTCCGGCGCTGACGGCGTCCACTCCGTCATGCCAAGTCGCTGCTCTTACCCGTGAAGGCGGGAACGCCGCTCAGCACGCCTTGGAACTCTTCGAGCGGATCGCCGATGCGCAGGCCGTCGGATGTGATCCGGTACTCCCGGATCGTGTCCTCGTGCCAGCCCGCGCGCTTCTTGACGATGGAGATCGCTCGCCGCATCCGGCCAAACGCTTCGAAGTACCGCAGCAGGATCACGGTGTCGGCGAGGTGAGTGACCTCCGCCGGCGTCGCCATGTCTCCGACGAGGCCGTGCTCGGCGACTGTGAGGAATGTCGTCGCGCCCTGGCGATTGAGGTACTGCATGAGCTCGTGGATGTGCAGCACGAGGACGTGCTCGTTGGGCATCGCGGCCCGGTAGCCGTTGAGGCTGTCGATCACCACGGTCTTGACCGCGTGCTCGGCGACGAGGCTGCGCACCTTGTGGGCGAACTCGCCGGGGGTCAGCTCGGCGGCGTCGACCTGCTCGATCAGGAGCTTGCCGGCATCGCGCAGGCCCTCGAGATCGTACCCCATCTGTCGGGTGCGCTCGAGCAGGAGGCCGATCTCCTCGTCGAAGATGAACATCGCCGCACGCTCGCCGCGGGCGGCAGCCGCCAAGACGTACTGGATGGCGAAGAGGGTCTTGCCGGTCCCGGAGGGACCAAGGATCATGGCGCTCGACCCCGTCTCGATGCCGCCGCCAAGGAGCGCGTCGAGTTCGGCGATGCCGCTCACCAGCTGCTCGCGGGTGAAGCCCGTCCTGTGCTCCAGCGAGACGAGCCGGGGGAAAACCCGCACGCCGCCGGGGACGATGGTGTAATCGTGGAAGCCGCCGCGGAAGTGCTGGCCGCGGTACTTGATCACCCGGAGGCGCCGCCGCTGGGCGCCGTAATCGGGGGCGAGCTCCTCCAGGCGGATCACCCCGTGCGCGACGCTATGCACGGTCTTGTCCAGGGCCTCCGCCGTCAGGTCGTCGAGCATCAGCACGGTGGTGGCGTGGCGCGCGAAGTGGTGCTTGAAGGCGAGGATCTGGCGCCGGTAGCGCAGGGAGGAGCCGGCGAGCAGACGGATCTCGGAGAGGCTGTCGAGGACGATGCGGGTTGGCTTCACCCGGTCGACTGCGTCGAGGATCTGCTGCACCGTCTCGCCGAGTTCGAGGTCGGCGGAGTAGAGCAGGCTCTGCTGCTGGTCGGCATCGAGCAGACTCTCGGGCGGGATTACCTCGAAGACGGCGATGCGGGGGTCGAAGTCCCAGCCGTGCGAGGTCGTCACCTCGCGCAGTTCTTCCTCGGTCTCCGAGAGCGTGATGTAGAGGGTCTTCTCGTCCTGAGCCGCGCCGTCGAGCAGGAATTGCAGCGCGATCGTCGTCTTGCCGGTGCCGGGATCGCCCTCCAGCAGGTAGAACCGATCCCGCACGAGGCCACCGCCCAGGATGTCGTCGAGGCCCACGATGCCGAAGGCGGCTTTGTCTGGGGTCTCGAGGGTTCGGGCCATAGCACCTGCCTACAGGGAAGCCGGTGAAGAGACGAGGAGTATTCCGATAGGGCTGGCCCGAGCCGCTCGCAGGTTGAGCGTTATGGAGATGCCCAGCTCGCGCAAGTGCGTGATGCGGTTGATCTGCTCACGGGTTCGTTGCCCTGGCCGGGATCGCCCATTGCTGGCGGCGCAGGGGCGCTAGGATGCTCCGGATGTCTCGCAGCATCGTCTCAAACTCCGTCGCATCACATCCGGCCCTGGTGAGGCCGATGATGGCGGCGGTCAGCGCCGTGCTGTGTGCCTCGCCCTGTGCGATGCGGCGCTCCACCGCATCGAGGAGGTCGTCCTGCGTCATGGCGTTGATCCTCCGCATGCAACAAGCGGTGGCACACAGATCTCTCAAGCGCTGACGGCCAGGATGGAAGCCAACGAGCATCTACAATAGACACTTCTGCGGCAGCGGCCATTAACGTGAGTGGACGCTCAGGCAGCACGCTTCTGCAAATGCAGGTACGTCGGATCAAACTCCCCGGCTCGGATAAGATCATCCCAGGCCTCGATCACCAGGGTGTTGCTGCGCAGCGTGATCAGGCCCTTGCCGCGCATCTCCTGCAGCACGCGGTTGACGTGCACGTTCGAGAGACCCAGGGCGTCACCGAGGTCGATCTGCGTGATCGGTAAGCGACAGCGGTGTTCACCGGCAAGGCCGACCGCTTCGAGCTTGAGGTACATCTCGCAGAACAGGTGCGCGATCCGCCCAAAGGCTGACTTCCGGCCCATGCCGACCATCCACTCCCGGAAGATGGCCGCATCGACCAGCGTGTCGCGCCAGAAGGCCGCCGCGATGCCAGGATAGCGGGTGGTCAACTCGCGCATGGCCTCGTGCGGGATGAGCGCCACCATGGCTTGGGTCAGCGTACCGAGGCTGTGATCCATGGTGTGGATGTGCAGGCTCTGCAGGTCGGGAATGTCGCCAGGGATGTGGAACGAAAAAATCTGCTTCCGGCCCTCGCCGAGGATCTTGTAGCGGTAGGCCCAGCCATCGAGCAGAAGGCAGCACTGCGAGGGCGTGTCGCCGTCGCGCGCGATGTCTTGCCCGGGCTGGAGAACGCGGGTCTTGGCCGGCAGGCTCAGGATGGCCTGCCGCTCCTCGTCGGAGAGGGTCGCGATGCTCTCCAGCTTCCGGATGAGCATGGTCATGGCGTGGATGTCGGAAGCTGAAGTCATGGTGCTTCGCCTTGCATTGCAGGCGGAAGCGCGCGCCTCTCCCAGCCATCAGCACCTGTGTCGGACACGCTGATGATAAGAACGATCATAGGCCGATGTGGAGCGAATGCTCTAACGTATATTGTTTTGGAAAAACTTATTATCCACCTGATCGGGCACCCAACAATACGGTGGCCACACTGACTTGGCTGGGTACCCGGCGGCCAGAAACTTCACCTGTGTGAATGTCTACGTCCCCTTTATGGTAGAAGCGTGGAGTGCCGAACGTGGACGGCCAACCCACGGATTTGGTTCGCATCGTCTGTGAAGTTGGCAAGAGCGCAGCCGAAGGCAGCCGATGCCCCGCTTCCACTTTCACCTGCAAACGCCGGACGGCCGGGAGCAGGACGAGGACGGCTTAAAGATCGCCGACCTCGAGACGGCCTACCTCGATGCCTGCCGGGCGATCCCGGACATGGCTGCCGATATGATCCGGCGTGGCCAACAGCCGATGCGCTTTGCGTTCGAGATCGCGGATGCTGGGGGGCAGATCCTGATGGAGGTGCCCTTCTCGGAGATCCTCGACAAAACCCGCCGGCCCAGGCAGCCGGCCCAGGCTGCTCGTAAACGGAGGGCGCAGGAGGAGATCGCGCGCACTGAGCGGCTATGCGCGGCCATTGAGCAGAACCAGAGGGCGCTCAGCGCAACCTTGCAGACGACACGCGAGCTGATGGCCCGTGCCCGTAAGGTTGGCGCTCAGAACCCCTGGCACGGTCCGGGCTGATCGGCAGATCGGGATCAGGTTCAGCGAAGCAGCGAGGCCCGTCAGCAGAGGATCGAACGCCGGGGGCCAGCTCTGCTTCGGCCATTGCACCGCTTGTCGAGAAAACGACGGGAAATCCGACGGGCCGGTTGGCGCGCGTGTCGAGCGCGAGGCAGGTCGCAGGTGTCTGAAAACCCTGTCGGGAAATTAAATGTCCAGAAAACGCTCGTGACCGGATGCTCCTCCCGAGCGCCGTGAAGGTCCGGAAGGGGTCAGAAGCGGCGGTCAGCACTGCACACCGCGGAGACTGGCAGCGGAGCAGGAGCGACAATACCGCCCGAACCAGTGCACGAGTTTTATGGAGTGGCCCCCAATTTGACCGGACACCGGGCGCAACCGTGAGGGCCTAGGTGGACGCCTAGGCA
>NZ_VZZK01000081.1 GCF_008806385.1 Methylobacterium soli | reverse complement strand
AGCCGCACCACTCGCTCTCGACCCGAGGGCGTCAAACGCGCATTCTGATGGATGTTCATCCGGTCTGTCCGGGATCGTTGAAGCCTCGCAACTCCAGCGTCCTCGGTTCAGACCGGATGGACAACCTCCTGAAAGCTCACAGCTAGGCCAGGTTGGTGTCGTCGGTGACCAGGAAGTCGCGCTCCGCCTGCGCCGCAGCCATGGTCTCGGAGGCGCTAGCGACCCTGATGGGCTGCTTCGCCGTGACGTGGTCGGTGACGAGGCCGTTCGGCTCGCGCCAGCCGCGGTGTAGCCGAAATCACCTCATCGGGGATCTCGCTCGAAGGTCGCGGTGCAGGCCTGGAGCGTCGCGATCCGCGCCTCGATCTCCCGTAACATCATCGTGTCCTCGGTGACGTCCTGGCTGCGGTCAGCCCGCGCCTCGACGAGCAAGACCTGATCGGTCCGCTCCACTTTCAGCGCCGCGATTTGCCCATTCAGATCGTCGAGCCGGTCTTCCGTCGTTCCTGTCATCGCCCATTGCCCCGCCTGGCTCCTGACCCCGGATACCAACCCTTAACCAGCCCTTGGCAGCATACCTTTGAGCCAAGTTGCGTATCGGCTCCCACATGAGATGGACTACCTCCCCGCCAGCCCGTGATCGTAGCGGGCGGCGGGGCAGTCCCTCATCCTTGGGCAGCATTGGGGACATCCTCGTCTTTTGTATCCGCGCAAACATTTGCTAGGACACCCGAAATATCGGCTGGATCCACGAAACGATTTTCATCTCGCACACTTAACAGACGTTAAGAGCCTTCGCTTGCTGCAGGTTAATCCGGTAGCGCTGTCAGCGGAGGTGCCGTCTCATGCGAGCATGCAATGCGAGAAGCCAGTGATTGCCCACCTCTTGATGGGCCAGCCTCCGATCCTGTTCTGTACGGCGTGGCGTTCGGCCTAGAGCGCCTGTTCCCGCCTATTGAGCATCCCTGCCTCGAACACGGCTCTGAGATCGGTTCGGACGCAGACGACGCGATGCATGAGGAAACTCGGGACCAGCGCTAAGCGGACAGACGAGCGCAGGCTCACTTCAGGAACGCTTGCACGGCCTTTAGCGAGACGTCCGGTGCCTCCTCTTGCGGGACGTGGCCAAGGCCGGGAAGGGAAACAACACTGCTGCCAGAAATCAGGCGCGCATAGTCAGCCGCATTGCTGAACGGGATCATGGCGTCCTGCTCGCCCCAGAGCAGCAGGGTCGGCGCCTGGATCTGTCGCAGCAGCGGCTCGGGATCGCTGTAAACCGCCTGTTCCATGCGCGTGATCATGGCCTCACGCACTCCAGGAGCCAGCATGAGATCGCGATAGCGCTCCACTACCGCATCCGTGAGGAGCGCTGGGTTGCCATAGGCCGGCGCTAAACTCATGCGGACCAACGGGCTGGGCAGGATGTAGCGCATCAGCTTGACGGAGCTGGGCACCGCTGGCTGACGACCATATTCGGCCCCAGGCCCCGCGAAACCATCCGGCGAAATGAGCACGAGCTTGTCGACCCTCGACGGGTTTTCGGCAGCGAACTTCCAGGCGATCCGGCCGCCGATTGAGTTCCCGATCAGGCTGGCCCGCTTGACGTCGAGATGATCCATAAGTGCCGCCAGCACCTGCAGACTGTGAGCATCCGTGTAGTCGCCCGTCGGATCCGGGCCGGTCAGCCCGGAGCCCGGCAGATCGAGCCGGACGACGCGGTGGGTAGCGGCCAAGGCCTGTGACCATGGCTCCCAGGTGTGCAGGCTCGACCCGAAGCCGTGCAGCATCACGACGGCAGGAGCTTCCTTCGAACCGCTGTCTCGAACGTGCATCCGCAAGCCCTCGACCTCCACGTAGTCGGCCGGTGCCTTGAGGTAGCGGGCTTCAAGAAGGGAACGGGATTTGTCCGGAGTGTAGAGCCAGATCGCACTCGCGATCAGGATGGTCGCGAGGACGAGTGTGATGATCAGCAGGGCGACTTTCATATCATTCTCGGAGGCGTCGAAATTGAGAGAGCTGGTTGCCGAGGATCACCGTACGGTCGTTCACCAGTGAGCGATGCGCTTGATGAGTTGACCCAGCATACTGTCTCGCCAGCTTTACATTGGGTGGGTTTGACGCTTTCATGCCGGTTCCGGTGGCGCCGCTGTTCACTGAGCAGCGGCATCGTCGATAAAAAACCGTGGGAGGGGGACGATGCCGGACCTCGCGTCGTCTGCGAATGCGTGGGCTGACCGGCTCGCGCCGGAGACCGCCCGGGAAGCGGAAGTCCGGCGAGCCTACGCGCGCAAGCGATCTGCGGATGAAGCGCGCGAACGCCAGCTCGCCCTGAGCCGCGTCGTTCAAGCCGAGATCATTCCTCGGCTGAGATTGCTCCACCCCAGTGTCGCAGTAGAGAAGCCCAAAGCGTCGCTGAAGCCAGACACGGAGCTGGTCGCTAAATTTACCGATTTGGTACTCGCACACGATGTCTCGTCGGTCTTCGATGCCTTCACGGCGCTGATGTCGAGCGGCTATTCAGCCGAAGATTTGTTCCTGGGCCTGCTCGCACCATCGGCTGCGCTGCTTGGCCGAATGTGGGATGAAGATCTCTGTGATTTCATAGAAGTCACGACAGGCGTGGCTCGGCTCCAAATCCTTCTTTCCTTGTTCCGTGTAGACAACGGCATTACCGACGTTGACGGCAATCGTCGTGTTCTCCTGATGGGCGCACCCGGGGAGCGGCACACGTTCGGCGTAGCGATTGTCGAGCAGTTCATGCGGAAAGTTGGATGGGAGGTATCGAGCGGACTGGCCTCTAGCCCTCAGCAGATTGCCGAGTTGGTCGCGTCGGAATGGTTCGGCGTGGTCGGGCTAACACTCAGCTGCGAGACGGGCATCGATCAATTGGCGGCTTCCATCCACTCTGTACGTCAAGCCTCACGTAACACTTCTATTGGCGTTATGGTCGGTGGCCCAGTCTTCCTTGAGCATCCGGATCTTGTCGAGCGTGTCGGCGCAGATGCCTCGGCCGTGGATGCTCCAACAGCAGTATTACTCGCGCAGAGGCTAATTGATATTCAGGTTGTATGTTGACGAGGAATACGGTGCTGGAGCGATGTTGATATATAGTCATGTTTCGCTTTTGACCGAACCTGACGCGGGTTGATGCCTCTTATGCTAGACTGGCGCGTCTCACTCGCAATCTCCGGAGGGTTCGTGCTCGGCGGTATTGCCGCAACCGCGAGTGTGGTAGCGATGCCTGATGAACCTGTTACAGCCGTATGCAGCGTTCTGCTGACCGGGATCATTGGGATGTGTGCTGCCATTATGCAGCTCACCGGGCAGTAAGGAAGCACAGATCGGAATATTACCAAGGGGACGGGAGACTTGTGGCTGAGCCGATGTCTCTAGGATTTGCTGCTGTTTACGGCATTTTCTTCGGACTTGTCGGATTTGCGCTTGTTGCCTTGATCGTGATGCATTTCAACAAACGCGACAGAAAATGAAAGCGTCGTCGGCGGGTTCGCAGATGTTCTGGCTTCCGGCGCAACCGCACCCCGTGCTGAACTCTCGACCCCAGTAAGGCTCCCCTTAACCCGAACGGGCCGGCAATCTAGGCGAGCGAGGGCCGCGCCTCGCGGACTTGGATTGCCGTGAGCCGCAGTGGGGGGGGGGGGGCGGCACAGCGGCCGGGAGCGGCGGAATGGCAAGGAAATTCGGGCCGCTTCCCAGTTGGCCTCGTCTACTTCGGCGGTCCTACGCGGCGGCCTACTGCGGCCTTGCAGCTCCGACGTTCAAGCGGCTGCTACGCGACGTGCGCCCACTCGACGTGGGCCATGGCCTCCTCCGCTGGGACCGATACGACTTGGACGAGTGGATTGACCGGCAGAAAGGCGACGCCGCAAGCGTCGAGGCCTACTTTATGACGCTCCCTAAGATAGGGGCATCTGGGTAACCATTGCCGAATAACATGCTCGTCCTACGGGTGCCTGTGTTCCAAAAGGGCTTGCTTCAGTGGAACTTAGCAGGCGCCTTTCAACTGCGATGCAGTTCGCCGACTGGGCGTTATGGAGCCTTCGTCGCTCCTTCCTCGGGTAAGCTCCACGGGAACCCAAGCGTTTCGCACAGTGTTGTGCGCGAGTTGTGTCGGTTCGTGCGACACCCCGAACTCTCGTGCCTCCGGACGCTAATGCCGACACGCATCGCGAAAAACGTCTCGATCACGCCGGAACTCCTGCAGTTCATCCAGGCAAGGATCGCCACCGGCCGCTACCAGAACAGCAGCGAGGTGATGCGCGCCGCTTTGCGTGCGCTGGAGCGCGAGGAGCTGGCGGATCAGGAGAGGCGCAGCCGGCTGACAGCCAATCAGGTGCAGTCATGAACCTGATTGAGCAGACCGATGATGAAGATCCGCCCCGGATCTCGACGGGAAGTGCCGCGCTCGACAACATCCTTGGCGGCGGCCTCGATCGCGACCGCATGTATCTCTACGAGGGTCGGCCCGGCACCGGCAAAACAACGATTGCCATGCAGTTCCTGCTGGAGGGCGCCCGTCAGGGCGAGCGGGTCCTCTACATCACCCTCTCGGAGACGCAGCAGGAGCTCAGGCTCGTTGCCCGACGCCATGGCTGGTCGCTTGATCAGATCGACGTGTTCGAGCTTATTCCGCCTGAAACGACGCTCGACCCGGAGCGCGAGCTCACCATCCTGCATCCGGCTGAAATGGAGCTGAGCGAAACCACCAAACTCGTCTTCGACCGTGTGAGCGAGATCAATCCGACCCGGATCGTATTCGACAGCCTGTCGGAGCTGCGGCTCTTGGCCCAGAGCTCGTTGCGCTATCGCCGGCAGGTGCTCGCGCTCAAGCACTTCTTCACCAGCCGCCGTAGCACCGTCATCCTGCTCGACGACCTATCTTCGCAGGAGAACGACCTTCAGCTGCACTCGATCTCGCACGGGGTCGTCTCGCTGGAGCAGCTGGCTATCGACTATGGTGCCGAGCGTCGGCGTCTGCGTGTGATCAAGATGCGCGGCATTCGATTTCGCGGCGGCTACCACGACTTCACGATCGAGAAGGGGGGGCTGGCGATCTATCCCCGTCTCATCGCCGCCGAGCATCATACGCCCTTCGTTGGCGAGTTCGTCCCAAGCGGCAACGCCGAGCTCGACCGTTTGGTCGGCGGCGGACTTGAGCGTGGGACTAACGCTCTGCTCATCGGAGCAGCAGGCGTCGGTAAGTCGACCATAGCCTTGTCCTATGCGGTTGCAGCAGCGCAGCGCGGCGAGCACGTCGCGTTCTTTGCGTTCGACGAGGGCCGTGGGACGATCGAGGCCAGGGCTCGCAGCCTCGGACTTGGTCTTCAGCCCGCTCTCGATGCCGGCTTGATCTGTTTGCAGCAGGTCAATCCCGCCGAGCTCTCACCCGGTGAATTCGCGTCCATCGTCCGTCGCAGCGTCGAAGTCGGCGGTGCGCGGATCGTCGTGATCGACAGCCTCAACGGCTACCTCAACGCCATGCCGGACGAGCGCTTCCTGATCCTGCAGATGCATGAGTTGCTGACCTACCTAGCCCAGCAGGGGGTCCTCACCATTCAGGTTCTGGCTCAGCACGGCCTCGTCGGTCCGACCGAGACCCCACTCGACATCAGCTATCTCAGCGATGCGGTGCTGATGCTGCGCTATTTCGAGGCTGAGGGCATCGTCCGACGCGCCCTCTCCGTCGTGAAGAAGCGCAGCGGTCACCACGAGCACGCGATCCGAGAGTTCGTCCTGAGCTCGAACGGGATCGCGGTCGGGCCACCGCTCAAGAAATTCAGCGGGATCTTCTCGGGATCGCCACGCTACTCGGGCGACAGCGCCCCCCTCATGTCAGTCGACGAACATGCTGAAGGTTGAGCGAGATAGCGGACGGGTTCTCATCTTCGCACCGATCGGGCGAGATGGACCGGCCTCGGCGGAGCTTTGCCGTCGCGTAGGCTTGCCTGCCGAGGTCTGTTCGAACCTGACGCAGCTGCTGCAAGGCATCGAGGCGGGGGTGGCGACCGTGCTGATCGCCGAAGAGGGCCTATTCGGGCAGGACCTGCTGCCGCTCTTCGCTTGCGTCGAAGGCCAGCCGCCCTGGTCGGACCTGCCGTTCGTTATCCTGACGAGCCGTCAGGAACAGCCTGCCGTCGCGGCATGGCGCCAGCGCCTCGTCACGTCGCTCCGCAACGTCTCGCTGCTTGAGCGGCCAGTGCAGGCGATCACGCTGACGAGCACCGTCCAGGCCGCATTCCGGGCGCGCTTACGTCAATACGAGGTGCGTGTGCTGCTCGAAGCCCGAGATCGCGCAGCACAGGAGCTGGAGGCGCAGGTCATCGCCCGCACCAGCGAACTCGAAGAGGCCAATGGCCAGCTTCGCAGGCAGATGTCCGAGCGAGCCCGCATCGAGGAGAGCCTCCGGCAGGCTCAGAAGATCGAGGCCATTGGGCAGCTAACCGGCGGCGTCGCGCATGATTTCAACAACCTGCTCATGGTCATCTCAGGCGGGCTCGACATGCTTGACCGACAGACCGATCCTGACCGTCGCAAGCGCCTCATGGACGGCATGCGTCAGGCGTCCCAACGCGGTGCTGGCCTCACGCGCCAACTACTTGCCTTCTCACGCCGTCAGTCCCTAGCCCCGGAAGCGGTCGATCTCGCCCGGCAGATCGGCAGCATGCGCGAACTTCTCGATCGCAGTCTGCGCGGCGACGTGCATGTCCGACTGGAATTCACACCGGACCTTTGGCCGATTGAGGTCGATCCCGGCGAGCTCGAACTCGTCGTCCTGAACCTTGCCGTGAACGCCCGCGACGCCATGCCGGAGGGCGGCACCATCGTGGTGCGCGCTGAGAATGTGCCCGCATCGCCAAGCGCTGTCGGCGACTTCGTACGCCTCTCGGTTATCGACACGGGGACAGGGATGCCGCCGGAGATCATCGCGCGGGTGTTCGAGCCTTTCTTCACGACGAAGGACATCGGCAAGGGATCCGGACTTGGACTGGCGCAGGTGCATGGATTTGCGACCCAGTCCGGTGGGACCGTGGAGATCGAGAGCGAAGCTGGAAGAGGCACCAGCGTTATCCTATTGCTGCCCCGCTCCCAGCGGACACCCGCGGCTGATCAGCA
Source organism: Methylobacterium soli (assembly GCF_008806385.1). Taxonomy (GTDB): domain Bacteria; phylum Pseudomonadota; class Alphaproteobacteria; order Rhizobiales; family Beijerinckiaceae; genus Methylobacterium; species Methylobacterium soli. Next base: position 1,648 of record NZ_VZZK01000081.1, on the reverse strand, counting down.
CCACCTGATCGACCTACACCTGACCCGGCCAACGACAGGATCCGTGGGATGCGTGCTCCTCGTCGAGGACGACGACGAGGTCGCCGCACTCGTCGCCGAGATGCTGGGTCAGCTCGGATATGAGGTCATCCGCGTGGCGAGCGCGCGTGCGGCATTGGGTGCGCTGGCCAACGGTCGTGTGGTCGATGTTGTCGTATCCGACATCATGATGCCGGGCGGCATGAACGGGGTCGATCTCGCCCGAGAGGTACGGAAACGTCGCGCCGAACTCCCAATCTTGTTGACCAGCGGCTACGCGGAAGCGGCCAAGCGCGACGCCGATGCGGAAGGGGTTCGCATCCTCCCGAAGCCCTACCTGCTGACCGAGTTGGCAGCGGCACTTCAAACGGCCCGAGACCAGAACCTTACCGGCGAGCCTTCAACACGAGCTCACTGACACCCGCTTGCGCGGACAGCATCAAAGCGGGCGCGATCTTACAGCGCCAGCGTTCTAGTAGGGCGAACCTCGTCGGACCTTAGCCGGAGCAGGCGCTCTCCTCTCACGCATCGTCTTCTAAGCTGAGAAGGAGTGATCGATGGGTGCGAGCAATTGCGAGCGTTCGTTCGATCTCGGCCAGGACCTGCTGGGCGAGCGCCCGCTCAGGTCCCTCAAGCTCGGCAACCAGCCTGATTTGCCGCGCCCGGCGCATCTCAGCATGCGCCACGTCCCGGATAGCGGCATCGAGCAGGGTCTCAGTCCTGGACGCCGTCATGATCAGCTCGCCTGGATAGCGCGGAGGCGCTGGAGGTGGGCGAGCGTCTGCTCGAATTCGATCAACAGGGTCTCGGCCATGCCCGTGTCCCGTCCATCCTCTCTCAGGCGCTCAATCAGCCCGATCTGCCGAGCGCGGCGCGCCTTGCCACCGGCGACGTGCTGGGTGACGAGGGGAAGGTCATCGACGGGCTTCCCGTTCATGACCCGCGCTCTCCGGCTAACTGGGGCCGCCTCCTATAACCGTCCTTTTCGCAGGTCAAAGGCGGCCGGCTGCTCCAAGGCGCTCCGATAGGACTTGCCCTAATGGACTGGTCCAAACGACGCAGAACGCTCCGTCGGGGAAACGACCGTTTTCCCGACACATGCATGCGGGAGGCTTCAACCCAACTCGGTCATGATCCGATGCGGATTGCTTTCTCGCTAGCAGTCATTCCACTGCCTCGATGCAAATCAATCGGACGGAACTGGCTGATCTCGGAACCTTCCTCGCCATTGCGCGCCAACGTAGCTTTCGGCGTGCGGGTCTGGAGCTTGGCGTCAGCGCCTCCGCGCTGAGCCATGCGCTCAAGGCGATGGAGGCGCGCTTAGGTGTGCGCCTCGTCAACCGCACCAGCCGCAGCGTCACGCTGACGGCGGCGGGCGAGGATCTGCTGGCTTCGCTGGACGCTCCCTTCGCGGCGATCGGGTGCGCACTCGACGTGCTCAACCAGCATCGGGAGCCAGCCAAGGCCACGGGGCGGATACGCCTCAACGTGCTCGAACATGCGAGCACACTCCTGCTCGCCCCTGTGCTACCCCTCTTCCACGAGCGCCACCCGCAGTTGGAGCTCGACGTTCGGGTTTCCAACGACCTGCTCGACGTCGTGAATGCCGGGGCCGATGCGGGCATCCGAT
>NZ_VZZK01000080.1 GCF_008806385.1 Methylobacterium soli | reverse complement strand
CTTCCACGCCGGCGATGAAGTCCCCTTCATCGCCCGCCGCTGGCCGACTTCTTCAACAGCCTGCTAACGGCGTCGCGGTCAGACTGACGGGCCGGGCCTTCCTCGAACGTTGGCTCGGTCCGCCAACGAGCGCCGTCCCACTCCCCCACCGCGCCGACCAGTCCGCATAGATCTCAATCCGCTTGCTGCCTCAGCCGGTCAGTCCCTCCGCAAAGTCATCAGGCACCTCACCGAATTGACCGAGGATCGTCGCGCTCTCCAGTTCGCCCGTCTCGTCGTCGGCTACGATCCGGAGCGCAGCGGTGCCGGGGTTCCGGCCGGCCATGGCCTCCGCCCGCTTCAGTGCTCCGCTCTCGGTCGGCGCAAGCTGCCGCTCCCCTGGCCCGAGGCGCTTCCGCTTGATCACGAACGTCTGCACCAAGAACGTCGTCTTCATACCCATGATCGTTGTCCCTAAGCCGCTTGGCGCTCGTCGCGCACATCCTTGAAATCCAGCGTGCCGACGTGTCGGCCCTTGCTGTCGTGAACGTCGACGATCCAGCCCGCCCAATCGAGGCGGCCGCCGCAGCTCCGCATGACCTCGCGCGCGACGCGCTCGGCGTGACCCCAGATCAGCAGCGGATCAGCCACCCGCTTGCCGACCCGATCGAAAACGGCGTGCCGACCATCGGTACAGTGAAAGCGGTAACGATCGGCAGGCATTCGCTTTCCCCAACGCTGTCCACAGGCATGCACAGGCTCGCGAGATTGCCCGCCGCGCTGGATTGAAGCCGGCACGCCTATGATGTTTGTTCTTCGTCTGTTCTCATACCGGGGCGAGACGTGGACGTCTATCGGATCGGCGAATTGGCCGCGGGCTCGGGAGCGCTTGTCCACATACCCATCCTGGGCCAGTACCTCTGTGCTGGCTTTCCCTCGCCGGCCGACGACTTCCTGGAGGGCGCGCTGGAGCTGCCGCGCTGGCTCGCACCGAACCCGCCCGCGACCTTCGCCTGGAACATCTCCGGCGACAGCATGCGCGGCGCCGGCATCTTCGACCGTGATCTCGCGGTCGTCGATCGCAGCCTCAAGGCCGGGCACGGCAGCGTCGTGGTCGCGGCCATCGACGGCGAGATGTCGATCAAGCGCCTCGTCATCGACGGCAACGTCCCGCGCCTCGCCTTCGACAACCCGGACCTGCCCGCCTTCGCGGTCGAGGAGATGGCCGCCGGCGAGATCTGGGGTGTTGTGCGCTTCTCGATCCGTTGGCACATCGCCCGCGCCGGGCAGGTGCGATGAGCCGCGCCATCGCGCTGATCGACGGCAACAGCTTCTACTGCTCCTGCGAGCGGGTGTTCGATCCGAAGCTCGCGGCCGTGCCGGTGATCGTGCTGTCCAATAACGATGGTTGCGCCATCGCCCGCACCGCCGAGGCGAAGGCACTCGGGATCCGCATGGGCGAGCCCTATTTCAAGATCCGCGACCTGTGCCGGCGCCAGGGCGTGCGCGTCTTCTCCTCGAATTACACGCTCTACGGCGACATGTCGGCCCGCACCAACGCGGTCTACCGCGACTTCGCCCGAGCGGTGGAGATCTACTCGATCGACGAGAGCTTCCTCGACCTCTCGGACGTGCGCGAACATGAGCGCCTGGAGCTCGCACGGGACTTGCGCTCCACGGTGCGGGCCTGGACCGGAATCCCGACCTGCGTGGGCATCGGCCCGACCAAGACGCTCGCCAAGCTCGCCAACCATATCGCCAAGAGCATTCCCGAGCTCGGCGGCGTCTGCGACCTCTCGGACGAGGATGAGCGCGCGGCCTGGCTCTGTCGCGTCCATGTCGGCGAGGTCTGGGGCATCGGGCGCGCCTCGCTCGCCAAGCTGGAGGCCATGGGCGTCGACACGGTGGCGGACCTGCGCGACCTCGATCCACGCCCGGTGCGCAAGGCGATGACGGTGGTGGGCGAGCGCATCATCCACGAGCTGCGTGGCCTCGCTTGCCTGCCGCTGGAACTCCTGCCGGCCCAGCGCAAGGGCTGCGCCGTCACCCGCTCGTTCTCGAAGCGCATCGAGGACCGCGCCACGCTGGAGGAGGCGGTCGCGGCGCACGCGACGCGCCTCGGTGAGAAGCTGCGGCGGGGTGGGCTCGGCACCTCGCACGTCACGGTCTTCTATCACACCAGCGAACACGATCGCGGCGAGCCGATGCGCTCGGTCTCGACCACCGTGACGCTGCCTGAGGCGACGAACGACACGCTGGCGCTCATCAAAGCGGCGCGGCTAGGCGTCGAGAAGACGTGGCGCGAGCCCGGCGAGCGGCCCTGGCGCTACAGCAAGGCCGGTGTGGTGACGACGGACCTGATGCTGCTGAGGGACAGCCCGCGGGCGCTGATCGGGCAGCTCGACCGGGAGCGCTCTGGTCCGCTGATGGCGGCGATCGACATCTGCAACACGCGGTTCGGGCGCGGGACTGTCGTGCCTGCCCGCGCCGGCCTCGAGGAGAAGCGAGCCTGGAGCACGAAGTTCGAGATGCGCACGCCGCGCTACACGACCCAGTTGGCCGAGTTGCCGACGGCAATGGCCTGAGCCGCAACGGGCATCGGTAGCAGGCGTCATCTCGCGCCCTTCGGCGTCATAGCCGCGGCGTGGGTTGCGGAGATGGCGGGGAACAGGCGAGCCCTTGCCCTGCCCGAACATGCTCATGCGATGGTGTCGGCGATCGTGAAGAGAACCAGCGAGACGCCAATGAGCGACAGCAGGACCTGTGCGTCGGATACCACAATCGGCTCCCCTTCGACGCGGCTCGCAAGCCAGCGTTCGAGCCAGTCCCGCATCATCTCTTCTCCGGCCGGCCCCGTAGCAGCACTTTCCGTAGCGCGGCCTTCTTCAAGCCTTCGCTCGCGTCCGGGTCGCGCATCGTCTTTGCCAGGAATCCATTCTGCCGCAGCAATGTACCAACGATCAGCTCGTAGGAGCCGACGGGAATGCGGGTCGTTGAGGGCGTTGCAAGCCACGCCTCGACAGCGGCCCGGACCTCCTCCTCAGTCAGGGCTCCTTGTTGAAGCAGCGTCTCGATCGTCGCGGCTGATACCATGACTGACTAACATAGATCACAGCATCGGGCCGCCCAGAGCAGCCAGGCCGCCGCTCATCGCTTCTCCGGCCGCGCCAACAGGATCGCCCTAAGCACCGCCGCGCGCCTCATTTCCTCGGTGACGGCTGGCGACTCCAGAATGTCCACGGTGAGTGGGTGTCCAGCCACCGCTGCGGTGAGGTCCAGAGCGTAGCCCCGCGCGATCACGAACTCTTCGCCCGGCACACCAGCCATGAACGCCATCACCGCGACACGGACTTCGGCGTCGGAGATCGCGCCCTCCTCAACGAGGTCGCCGATGGTCGATGCTTTGCACATGGCGCGGAGGGTATGGGTGCAGAAAGTCGCCCGACAAGAGAAGACGCCGAAATCAGCCCTCATCGCTTCGCCGGCCGCGCCAAGATGATCGCGGTTTGCACCATCGTCCGCTTGAAGATGGGCGATTCGTCAGGACTCTCGAACGCCTTTCGGCTCGGCTCGTGTGTGCGAACCGCCTCGGCGAGGTCGAGGCCATAGCCCTCGCCCATCAGGAACAGCGTGGTGGTTGGGTCCGCTATGTAGGCGTCGACAGCGGCATGCAGATCCTCGGCGGTGATCGCCTTCGCCTTGAACAGCTCGCCAGTGGTGGGTGGTGATTCGGCCATAGAATGGAGGGTACAAGCCCGGACGATCGGTCGGCAAGCTGACGCAGCGGGGCGAGCCACCTCCAAACCGTGCGGGCCAGGGATGGCCGCTCAATGCGCTGCCAGCGCGAGTTCCCAAGACTCGGGTGTTCAGGCCACCTCGGTTTGTGGTCCCAGACGATCGAGCAGCGTCTGCTCATACGCAACCAGATCCTTTCCACGCTTGATTGCATGATGGTAGCGTTTCGCTTCAAGCTCTTGCTGGATAGCAAGGAGGTATGGGGCCGTGCTCGGAGCTGCTTTTAGGAGATCAGCCGCCTGCGCAAAGAACAGACCCTCCGGCTCGATCGGGTTATCCGACAAATAAATAACAGTCAATGTCAGATGTATACGCTTACACGCAGTATCGGCCTCACTTTCTGTAATTATTTCGCTTTCACGAAGGAACTTACACTGCGTTTCCATTAGAAACGAAGAGCGGCGATCACCATTGCGAATTGCGGCGCCGTTTATAATCAGGCGCTCAAAAGGCTTTAGCTCGATCCGCAGCGGCATGGCAGAAGCTCCGTTCTAGAACCACTCCCGATTATCAACTAAGTGTTAACCATGTCTCAACGCTGCTCGTCGTGAGGCGTCCTTCGCGAGAATTGTCTCAGGAAGTGCGACATCGATTAAGCCGTCTGCAACATTCGACGTGCTCTGAAGGGAAGCCGCCAAAATGGCGGTCTCTTGATCAATACGGATCACCCTATGTCTTCCAGCATTACGCTTTCGGCTGCCACGCGTCAGAACCTGCTCTCGCTGCAGGATACGGCCAACCTCCTCTCCACCACCCAGAACCGCCTCTCGACCGGCAAGAAGGTCAACTCGGCCCTCGACGACCCGACGAGCTTCTTCACCTCGCAGAGCCTGACCAGCCGCTCGTCAGACCTGAGCTCGCTCCTGAACGGGATCTCGAACGGCGTCCAGACGATCCAGGCGGCCAACCAAGGCATCACCTCGATCCAGAAGCTGGTCGACTCGGCCAAGTCCACCGCCAACCAGGCGCTGTCGGACAAGAGCGCCGTGTCGAGCGGTCTCGCGGCCACCGCCGCCACCGTGAGCGGCAGCAAGAGCTTCCAGGGCCTGGCCGGCACCCCCGACGGCACCCAGGATTTCTCCTCGCTCGGCAAGGACGGCTCGATCGACATCTCGCTCGATGGCGGCACCACCAAGTCGACGATCCGCCTCGACTCGTCCACGCTGGGCAACAACAGCAGCGACCTGACGAAAGTCTCGGCCAACCAGATCGTGTCCGCGATCAACAGCCAGATTTCCAATACCGCGGCCCTCAAGGGCAAGATCTCGGCCTCCGTCGGAAGTGATGGGCGCATCAACTTCGCGACCACCGCCGCCGGTGCGACGCAGAAGCTGTCCGTGGCCGGCTCCGCCGGCTCGACCCTGGATATCGGCTTCGGCAAGGCATCCACGGCCAAGATCGCCACCCTGACCGCCACGGGCGCAAACGTCGCCACCGCCACCGATTTCTCGGGTGGCGGTTCGGCAGCCTTCACGGTCAACGACGGCCTTAAGTCGGTCTCCGTCAAGATCGACCAGAACAGCGCGACCGATGCAAACGGCGGAACCGTCGGAACGTCGGGTGACCAGACAGAGGTGCTGGCTGCCATCAACAAGCAGCTCAAGGACGGCGGCTCGTCCGTTACCGCAAGCATCAATTCCAGCAACAAGCTCGTCTTCTCGTCGCAAGATTCCGGTCCGGATGCGCAGCTGACTGTCACGCCCGCAGCCGGCGGCATCGACTTGGGCTACGGCGGCGCTTTCGCCGCTACCGCAGGAACAGCTGCCGGTGCCAGCGGTGCCTTCACCCGCACGGGCACGGCGACGATCGCGGCACCGCCGAACTTCGCCAACGGTGCCAGCGCTCAGTTCACCGTCACCCCGTCGGGTGGGACGGCGGCCACGATCAAACTTGACGCAACCAGTCTTGATACCAGTGGAACGGCGTTGGGTAATTCACCCACGCAGGCCAAGGTTGTGGAGGCGATCAACCGCCAGCTGACAGCCGCAGGGAACACGACCACGACGGCGAGCATCACCGGCAACGCCCTCGTATTCACCGACACCAGCACGACGGCTGCCCCCACCGTAACGTTCACCGCCGATACGATCGGTCTCGGTTTCGGTGCAAATGCGGCGACCAGCGCCGGCACGTTTTCGGCCGGTACCGGAACCGCCGCGACCGGCCTATCCTCGACCGGTTCGGACGCGACCGACGGATCGGCCAAGGCCATCATCAATGGCAACTTCGCCCTTACGGCCGCCACCAACCTGAGCACCAAGAACGCGAACTTCACCATCCAGCTCGGGACCGGTCCGGCCAAGACGATCAAGGTCGACAACACCACCGGTGCCAACGCCGCCGCGACCACGAAGCAGGAAATCGTCGACTCGATCAACAAGCAGATCGGTGCGGATACGGGTCTTGCCGGGAACGTCGTGGCGAGCCTCGATGCCAACGACAAGCTCGTCATCAACACCACCTCGGCGGGTGCGAGCCAGAAGCTGACGATCCAGGCAGCTCAGGGCGCGACCGCGTCCCTCAACGCCGATATCGGCTTCGGTCTCCAGGCCTCCAGCGTGGCGGGGCAGGGGCCGGCGACGGCCATCACCTCGACCGGCACCGACAGCTCCGGCTCGACCAACTCCACCCGCGCGTCTCTGGCCAAGCAGTTCAACGAGCTGCTGAACCAGATCACCCAGCAGGCCAAGGACTCGAGCTACAACGGCGTCAACCTGCTCTACCGCAACAGCGCCGACGAGAACGAGAATACCCTCAAGGTGACCTTCAACGAGTTGGGCACCTCCAGCCTCAGCATCAAGGGCGTCAAGCTCGATGCCGACGGCCTGGGTCTGACCGCGGTGACGGGCGGCTTCCAGTCGGATGACGAGATCACCAAGACGCTCTCGGCCATCACCACGGCAACCAGCCAGCTGCGCGGCCAGGCCTCGACCTTCGGCTCGAACCTCTCGGTCGTGCAGAACCGTCAGGACTTCTCGAAGAACCTGATCACCATCCTCGACACCGGCTCCTCGAACCTCACGAGCGCCGACCTGAACGAGGAGGCGGCGAACTCGCAGGCGCTCTCGACCCGCAACTCGCTGGCGATCTCGGCGCTGTCGCTCGCCAACCAGGCGCAGCAGGGCATCCTGCAGCTCCTCCGCTAAGCGAAGCAACCTTCAACAACATGAGGCGGCCGGGCATTGTCCCGGCCGTTTCCGTTTTCCAAGTTGTCCGTAGCGAGCTCACGCGAAGGCGGAGCCGTCACACTGACTTCCGCTCACGCGCGAGCGCCCGCAGCGCCTCGGCGAACAAAGCGACCGAATCAGGTGTCACGATAAACCCGGATTCCCGCCGCTCTTCGCAGCGCTTGGCGATCTCTTCGAGTTCCGTGGCGCTGTAGCCCTGGAGCAGGCGAGGACCGTGTTCGGGCTGAGGCTTGTTCATCGCTTCACCGGCCGCGCCAGCAAGATCGCCGCGCGGACGGCGGCGCGCATGAGGTGCTCGTCTGCCAAGGGTTTAGAAAGCAGATCCTTCGCGAGCACGCTGGCGTCGATAGCCGCGTGAAGATTCAGGCTGTAGCGCGCACCGAGGTCGACCGTGTCCGCTTCTGGATCGGACACGAATATGTCGATTGCCTGCCACAGCTCTCCCCAGGAGATCGCTCCAGTCTCTATCAGCTCTTGCGTGGTCACTGATTCGGCCATGCCTCAGTTCAATGGTTGCTGGCCGTCCATGCCGAGCAGGAAGGCTCCTGCGATGACCTGATCGGTCGTCAGCTCTTTGCCTTCGAGGATGTAGAGCTGGCGCCCGCCCTCGTCGACGATCTCGAGCGGCAGCCCGCCCGCGATAAGATAGCGGATCGCGTCGCTCAGTAGCTCATCGAGAGGCGAAGGCTCAGACATGTCTCAGACCATACCGTTCACCACCGGAAATCCCAGATCGGAATGCCGGTCCGAGCGCCCGGCACGTACCGGTAGTAGGTCACCAGCCCGAAGCTGATCCGGTCCGCGAAGACGGTCTCCACCTTCCGGCTGCCGAGAACGAACGCCCCGCAGAAATCGACGCGGACCGTGCCGATCTTCGGATGCACCCCAAAGAGCTCCGGCGTCGTCCAGCCATGCTCGATGAGAGCGGCGCCGTGTCGATCGAGCGCATCGAGGGCGGCTTCGTGCATCGAAGGCCAAGCCGACGCAGAGATCCCAGGGCAGGGCGGCACGCTCGGCTTGAGGCGCGAGAACGCGTCACGCCAAGCCTGGACGTCAGATGGAGTGGGTCGTGGGGCGGGTGAGGCTGACATGGATCCGAGGCGCTTGAGGGAGCGCCGGGATAAGGGCTGGGCCAGCGTGTCGCTAGGGTGGGAAGAGCACGCTGGCTCAACCGGCAAGCCGCTACACGACCTGAGGCGACGCCAATCTCTGACGCGGCACCAGCCCCTTCGCCTCCGCGATGCAGCGATAGAGCGTCGAGCGCGCGACGTTGAAGCGTGAGGCGACCTCCTGGGCCGTCAGCACGTCGCCGGTGAGCAATGCCTGGGCCGCCGCGATGTCCTTGGCGCTCATGCTGCGCGGTCGGCCACCGCGCCGGCCTCGACGCCTTGCCTCCGCCAGCCCAGCCATCGTCCGCTCGCGGATCAGCCCGCGCTCGAACTCCGCGATGGCGCCCAGCATGTGGAAGACGAGCATCCCGCCGGGCGAGGCCGTATCGAGCTGATCGGTGACGGAAGCGAGCTCGATGCCGCGCGCCTTGAGATCGTCGGCCGTGGCGATCAGTTGCTTCAGGGAGCGGGCGAGGCGATCGAGCTTCCAGACGACGAGCGTGTCACCCTCGCGGAGGATGTCGCGGAGCAGCCGGGTCAGCTCGGGCCGGTCTACCTTCGCGCCGGATGCCTTCTCGGTGATGATGCGGGTGCAGCCGGCCTGTTTCAGCTTCTCGGTCTGCAGATCCAGGTTCTGCTCGATGGTGGATACCCGGGCGTAGCCGATGCGCATGTAGCGGAACTCGTCAGAGGGGCCGCAGAGCGCGACACCTATTCGAGATGAGTTCCAGGACGTAGGGGTTCCGAGGCAGGGCTGCGCCGTAGGCGGTCATCCACAGATCATCGCTGGCGACCGTTAGTCGGACAGGGCGCCAACGTCCTCACGCGTCGCCCTTGCCTCGTCTTTGATCTCCGAGAGATCGCGCATCACTTCGTCGGGCGATGCGTCCCCTGTCAGATAGCTTTCCAGCGTTTCAAGCACGGCTCGGTCATCAACGCCCGTCTCGAATGCGAGCAGCCCTTCCGCCGTGGAGATCATGTAAGCGACCTCGACCGCATGCTCCGGCGTGCAGGTGAACTTGCCGTCTTTCGATGTCAGCGCTTCGCTCATGTCGTAGAAACCCTCGCTATTCGGCAGCGACCGGACGGTCGTGCTGCGCGGCAACGCCGGCATCCACCTTCGCTTG
>NZ_VZZK01000008.1 GCF_008806385.1 Methylobacterium soli | reverse complement strand
CTGGCGTATCATGTCCATCGGCCAGCGCGCCTGGGCCCATGAGTTCTGATCAGTGAGAGTTGGTATAACGGCGGACTTGGTCTCAGCATTGGGGGTGCCGACGCCGCCGAAGCCGGTACCGGCCGCATCGAGACGCGCCTGATGAAGATCGAGTATCAACTCGATCGCTTCCCCGCCGAGGAGTTCTGGCGCCACGGCATGCGCGAGACAACTGCGTTCCTGTCAGAGCACGACGCAGAGATTTCGGCCGCGATTATGCCCGAACTTGGAACCTGAGCCGTCCGCGGTACCGCCCTCCACACTCTTGCCGATAGGATAGATGACTGTGCCCTGCCGGGGACCTCTCCAAACGTTGGATCGCCACCACCTTGTGCTTCACTGCAGGCGCCGCTGGGGACGGCTTCCCAAGGATGACTTAAAACTTGAGAAAGCGTCAATGTTCGAGGTCCGGCCTAGGTCGCGCGCTGGCGGATGACCTTGCGCAACACTCGCGAGATGGCTTCCACCGAGTAGGGCTTACGCAGCAACTCGAACCCGTCGTGGCCCTTCTCGGCCAGCACGGTGCTGTATCCGCTGGCCAGGACCACCGGCAGACCCGGGTAGAGGCGGCGGATCTCCCGACCCAGTTCGATGCCGCTCATGCCCGGCATGACCACGTCGGTGAACACCACGTCGAACCGAAGCTCGTCCTCGGCCAGCAAGACGAGCGCCGACTGGGCCTCCGGCACCTAGGTAGCCTCGTAGCCAAGGTCCTGCAGCATGTGCGAGGCGAAGTCGCCCACGTCGGAGTTGCCCTCCACCAACAGCACGTGATTACCATGGCCCAGGGCGGCGGCGGCGCTCTCGCTGCTGCCAGCACCCACGTCCGGCCGCCGCGCCGACGAGCGCAGATAGATCGTGAAGCGGGTACCTGCCCCCACCTCGCTTTGCACGTTGACGTCACCGCCGGACTGCTTGGCGAAGCCGAAGACCTGAGACAGGCCAAGCCCCGTACCCTTGCCGACGTCCTTGGTGGTGAAGAACGGCTCGAAGATCCTGGAGAGGTGCTCGGGCGCGATACCCGTGCCGGTGTCTCGCACCGAGATGGCGACGTAGGCGCCCTCGCGTTCGGGGTGATGTCGCATCGCCGGCAGGAACGCTGCCGCCTCGACAGTGATCGCCAGGCGTCCCTCGCCATCCATGGCATCGCGGGCGTTGACCGACAAGTTGACCAACGCAGTCTCGAACTGCGCGACGTCGGCCTCCGCGTAGAGCAAGGCGTCCGGGACCGTCACGTCGAGCTGGATGCGGGAGCCGAGCAGCGAGCGGACCATCTGATGCCTCTCTCGGCGGATGGGTTCTGGCGCTTCATCGTGGGCGCGACGGAGCGGTACGGTGCTGCCGTGCGCGCTGCCGGTCTTCGAAGCCAGTGAGTGCAGTCTGGCAGAAGACGTTACTCAGCTCTGAGAGGAGTCAGGAGCGGGGACTACATCGACGTCCGCTCTTCCGGTTTTCTCTCCAGAAGCGGACCAGCAGCTTTCGGCCACCTTCGGTCGCCTGCTTCGCGCCCATCTCGGCCGCTTGATGGACTTCGCCAGCATTCCCAAAGCGGACATCGGCTCGGGCCGGATCAAGGGCCCCATTTGCGCCAACAGCGGACCCTCGCTCACGATCGGCGGGCGGTCCGTTTTCAACACAGAGGTCTGCCTGCCACCCATCAGCTGTGCTCCCCAGCTAAACTTGCGGCGGGCAGGGGTACGAGAGACGCTTAGAAGCTCGATCGCGATCGCACGCGGGAAACGCACCTTCTTACGCGCCGCTGGTCACGAGACCAGTGCCATGTCATGTGCAGGCCGGTGACCGATCATCCCGACCTCCTCCCACCTGCGACGCTTGCGAGCCTAGGTTGGCTCGACTTCTTCGAGGAGCAGCGTGCATCGAACGAGTCGAATCTCGCTCCCATGCGGATCGCCATGGTTCACCGCTCACGCCTGACAGGCCTGTCGGAAACGGGACCGGTCGAGCTGACGCTTCCCGTTCATACGAACACCGGTGATTTCGCCGTGGGCGATTGGGTCCTGGCTCATCCTCAGACCCGGATGCTCCACCGCCGCCTGAACCGAAGGACGGTCTTGGAGCGACGACTCGAAGGCAGCAGGACCCTGCAGCCCGCTGCAGCCAATGTCGATACGCTGTTCATCGTCACCTCCTGCAACGCCGATTTCAATCAGGCCCGACTGGAGCGCTATCTGGCTCTGGCCAATCAGGGTGGCGCAAATCCTGTGATCTTGCTCACCAAAGCCGACATGGCGGCCGATGTTGGCGCCTACCGCCGCCAGGCTGCCGAGTTGCAGCGCGGGCTCGACGTCGTACCCGTCAATCCCCGTCTTCCGGCGGCTGCATGCACCTTAGCCTCGTGGTGCGGGGTGGGGCAGACTGTGGCGTTGGTCGGCTCTTCCGGTGTCGGCAAATCGACCCTGGTGAACACGCTCGCCGGTCCGGGACAGGCGCTCCCCCAGGAAACCGGAGGCATTCGCGAGCACGACGCCAAGGGACGCCACACCACTACGTCGCGTTCACTGCACGCCATCGCAGGGGGCGGCTGGGTGATCGACACACCGGGAATGCGAACGCTGCACGTCAGCGGCGCTGCGGAAGGGATCGCAACGCTGTTCGCCGAGATCACCGAACTCGCACCCTCGTGCCGGTTCCGCGACTGTACGCACGCGCACGAACCCGGCTGCGCCGTGCAGGCCGCCGTCGCCGACGGCAGGCTCAACCCCGAGCGCCTAATCCGCTGGCGTAAGCTCCTCGATGAAAATCATGACAACACGTCAGCATCCGCTGGGCCGCGCGGCCGACGTAGTGTTAGCAGGTAGACACCTCTACCGCCCCGTTGAGGCTGCGATCAACATCAAACAGAATTCTCAAGCTTCGTTTTGGATCAGACACTTAGCGTGTCGATCGGCGTCCAAACGCACTCTGAATTCACAGCCGAGCGCAAGCTGGCGGTGGCCAGGGCCGGCCTAACCCAAGCGCGGGATGCCCTGCCTGCCAAGTTCCACAGGCTCGGGCGGCGCAACCTAATCTGGCTCCGACGCCAAGCTTCTGATGTTCGGCATGGTCGGATGTTCCACAACCACGTCTTTCTCCGCCTTGGCACCACGCAGGCCGGAAGTCTTTGGGTCAGCGAGCTGAAAGGCGATCACTTCATCCTTCGCGTTGTAGCGCTGAATCGCCTTAACGGCATCGCGCCAGTTGTTCGACCTGACTGTATAAACCCGGCTTTGCTCCCCATCAGGCAGGCCGAAAACGAACTCGTAGACGAAGGTCTTTGCCATCGGTGGCCCTCTCCGCGTGTTTTCTCCGGTCCGCACACAGGGCCCGAAGCTTCCTAGGCTCAGACAACGCCGATGGTAAGCGGCGTCAATCCTTTGGTGCCTCGGTGCGCTCGCCGCCGCCAGGCTGGTCCGTGCCAAGGCTCGGCCGCTCCTTCGGCTAGCCGTCGCGGACCTGCTCGCGGGCGTCGTCGATCAACCCCTCGGCTGCATCGCACTTGCGTTCACGATCCATTTTTTTGTCTCCTGATCGCTCGTCACGACATGACGCGCTCCGCGAGGACAAGGGTGCGGGCAACGTGCGACGCTCCACGGGAACCGCACCGGCGGCGCTGGCCGGAAGCAAGGCTTCCAGGCGCTCGACCCGGAGCCGGGCCAGGACGCCGTCATAGAGGTCGGGAGCCGGGTTGATGCCGATCACCGGCTGCGTGTCCAGGTATTTGGCCACGTTGGCGACCAGCCCGTCCTGCCCCACCGCGACGACCACATCGTCGGGCTCGAACAGGAAGCGGTCGAGGTCGCCGCGCTTCACCACAGCCTGCCGCCATTCCGCGGGGATCGAGGCGCGCGCTCGCGCGAGCACCGCGTGGAAATCATGGTGCCGCGCCTCGACCTCTGCGAGGCGCTGGCCGCGGCTTTCCAAGAAGAAGCGCGCCTGCCCGCGCGTCGCGTGTCGGGCGAGCAGCAACTCGTAGTCCGTCTCCCGCACGACGAGCACCGCGCGGGTGTTGGCGATCGCCATGTCCACCCGCTCCTTCAGCGTGAACCGGTCAGGGTCGGCTGCCGACGAAACTCGCCCAGCACGGTGGCGAGCAGATCCGGCGTCACGTTCAGGTGCTCGATGGTCTCCAGCTTGCCCGCGAGTTCGCGCGCGGCCAGGCCGAGCAGGATGGCCGGCGGTAGATCGCGGTAGGTTTCCACGCGCCGCTGCTCCGCGTCCGCCCGCGCGCCTTCGACGAGGCGGATCCGCTCCGCCTCTGCGGTCGCCTCCACCTGTCGTGCGGCGGCAAGGCCCTCGGCACGATCGCGCGCGTTCTGCGTCTCCTCGGCGATCAGCCCCTTCTCGCGGCGCGCCAGCTCGGTGCGCGTGGCGAGCTCGTTCTCGGCGATGGCGCGCTCCTTCTCGACAGCGAGCGCACGGCGCGCGAAGGTCGCCTCGTCCGCCTTCTTCTGGAGCGTCTCGAAGGTCGGCGTCTGCAACGCCCGCTCCAGCTCGCTGCTCGGGGCCAGGTTGGTCAGCCGCACCGACACGACGGTGATGCCGATCTCGGCCCATGACGCATCGTTCGACAGGACGGCGACCAGCTCACCGCGCAAGGGCTCGGGACCGGCATCGAGCAGCGCACGGACGGCGGCACGTCCGAGATGCTGCAGGACCGCTTGGCTCGCGATGCCAGCGAGGCGTGCCTCGATCTTCTCGATCGGCTCGCCCTGCAGCTTGCCGCTGCGCAGGTCGATCGAGAAGTCGATGCGGCTTGCCGTGCTGACAGGATCGGTCACGTGCCAGCCGATCGTCCCCTGGACGGCGATGCTCTGGAAGTCCTGGCTGCGCCCGCGGACGAACAGCGTCATTTCGCGGTCGTCCATGGGCACCTCGGCGATGCTGGTCGCCTCCGGCCGGAACCAGAAGGCCAGTCCCCGGCCGCTCTGGCGGACACGTCCCTTCCGGTAGCGGATGACGTGACTGCTTGCCTCGCTCCTCAGCTGCGAGACGAAGCCGTACCTGTGGATCGTGGCCATGAGGTTCTCCGCGTGATCAGAGTGGCCGTTCGAAACGGAAGAGTTCGGCGGGTCGGAAGGAGGTGCCCGCCTCGCGCTGGCCGGTCGGCGCGATCCAACCCCTGTCGAGCATGCGGCGGCGGAAGGCGGACTTGTTCAGCGTCGTCCCGAGGATCGCCTCATGCACGTCCTGCAGCTGCCGCAGTGTGAACTGCTTGGGCAGGAGCGCGAACCCCACCTCGGAGTAGTCTACCTTGCCGCGCAGCCGCCGGACTGCCAGCGCCAGGAAGTCGCCGTGGTCGAAGGCGAGCACGAGGGGCTCGTCTTTCGAGGCCAGCACCGCAACGGAACGCTCCGCGCCCGTTGGTGGCGCTTCGGTCCTGGCCGGCAGGAGGTCCGGTGCGTGCACGAGCTCGCGCTCCTCGCGGGGGCGAGCTTCAGCTCCTCGCGACGGGCCTTGATCTCCTTCAGCCGTCGGCCCCGGTGACGCTGCCCTTGGTCAGGCGTTTGATTTCGCTTTGGACCCGATCCAGTGGAGCCCTGGATCAGGCAGGCGATCAATCCGCGTGCCTCGATGGCCACATGGCGAGGCATTCCTATCTCGCGATGGCCGTTGTCATGGCAAGGTCTCCTCAGGTATGTTAAAACCATACTCCGGAGCGAGCACATCCAGGCCAAGGACCATGTTCACCAACACACAGCGTCTCTCCAGCCCGGAGGTGCAGGAGCTCCGTCGGGAAGGCGGCCGTCTCCTGAAGCGCCTGCGCGAAGCGCGTGGCCTGTCTCAGCGTGAGTTGTGCGCGCTGGTGGGCGGTGGGGTCTACACCTTCATTTCACAGCTGGAGACCGGGCGTGGTCGCGTTCCTCCAGACAAGCTGCGGGTTTGGTCCGAGGCGCTCGGCTTGCCGGCTGCCGACTTCGCCAAGATGATCCTGCCCTACTACGACCCGGAAACCTACGCGATCCTCTTCGGGGACAAAGAAATCGCGCCCGGTCAGAGTGACGTGGAAGTCTCAACGGTGCAGACAAAGAGAGTAAACCTGCATCTGATCCGCTGAAATCGAGCGCATCGACATCCAGATGAGATACCCGCCACGGTCTCGGATTTGAGCCGGGTCGGTCGGCGCGGCCAACACGCGTCGAGCTGGTGTCTCCACACTCCGTCAGCGCGTCCGGCGCGCCCCGACTCCGCTTCAGTTCCGGCTTGCCCCTCCACCTTCGGGTGGACAGCCGAGGCGCAGCGCTTCACAGCGAGGGCGAACCGGAGGGATGGAGCCGCCGATGAACCAGAACAATGAGCCCCCGCTCGACGAACTGACCCGCCTGCACGCGAAGACCGTCGCGATCGGCATCGTCCTTGGCGCCCTCATCGGTCGTCTCGCCGAGGAATCGCCAGAGATCCGCGAGGACGTGCAACAGGACGTGGCGCGAATCCTGGCGACCATGCCGGCGGAAAGCCCGAGCGAGGAGCTCGTCACGGCGGAGGTAAAGCGTGCCGCCCAGATCCTGACCAGCGTCTCGAACGCTTGATCGGTCGGGCTTCGCTGCGCCGTGCGACTCAGCCTCCCGCACGGCCTCAGTCGCGCTGCAGAGCGTCCCGGGCGACCGTGATGATGCCCGTTACGGCGATCACGAGGGCGAGGAATTCATAGAAGGCCTGGAACATCGGAGCGCGCGCCTCCGGGGGGCACCACGGGCCCGTGGCGGTTTGATCCTAGAGTGAGGATCAGGCTGCCTCCATGGCTCTTGTGGGGTAGTCTCCGCGCCCGGGCGGGACACCGAAGGCCGCGCGGTGGGAACATCGAGCGGATGGCGCCGATCGGGCAAGGAAAAGGGCGATCGCATCCATGAACCCCATCGCCGGCGCGATCATGTTGGCCATCACGGTGGGCTTCTTTGGCCTGCTCTACTTCGTCGTGTCGGACGGCCATCCCTGGCTCCTCGCCACGATGGTGATCTCGGTCATCGCCTCCTTCGTGAAATGGGGCTGAGGGCGCGGGATCCGGCGGGCGGGCGCCGCCGCGACCCTGCGCGATCTTGGCCGGGATATCGCTTGCCGGGACGCGGTGAGGCTCTATCATCCGAGCCGGAACCTGATCCGCCCCGGAGGATGAAGCGATGGCGTTCTTCGTTGGCATTGCGGGCCCCTGGATCGTCCTGATGATCCTGGACCTGATGGCGACCCGGCGGGCGCTGCACCTGTCGACGGAGGAGCGGTCGCAGGGATGGCAGGGGCGGCTGGAGCACCTGCTTCGGCGCCGCGAGACGCCGTCCCGCGCCTGACATCCGTCGCCAGGACCCGCGCGAATCGCAGGAGCGCGGCCCGGACGGTGGCGTGGAGACGAAGCGCCCCGCTGGGCGTCCCGGCGGCGCACCACTTCCCATCCCGCGGCTTTTCCCGCATGGATCCTCGAAGGCTCCGGCACGGGGATCACATGCGCGGGTTCTGGCTTGCACTCGGAATGTTGCTGCTGCCGGGCGTGGCCTCGGCCGAGTGCCGGTGCGTCTGCGTCAGGGGCGAGGCGCGAAGCATCTGCTCGCAGCAAACCGACCTTCCCGGCCTCTGCCAGGTGATCTGCCCGGCCCCCCTGGAGCAGAGGCTCGAGCCGCAATCGCTCGGACCCTATGGCGGCTCGCAGACGGGCGCCGGCGGCGGCGGCATCGAATTCAATGCGGCGCCCGCGTCGAGCGGGCGAAATATGCCGGCCGCGCCGAATCCCGCCGGGGCGCCGATGCCGCGCTGAGCGGGCCCCGCGCCCTCACGCGCCCCTCGCGTCGTCGGCCGCAGGACGAGGAGGGGTCGGCGTTTGTCGGCCGCCTTCTCCGGCCGCTGGCCTCGGCCAGACCGGGAGCGCGCGGCGAGCGACGCCACCGCGCTTCGGGCTGCGACGCGAAGAGCTTCAACCCCGGATCCGACGCCATTGGGGAAGCCGCATCCCCGGAACCCACCGGGCTCCCCAGAGGGATCGAGCCGCGACGGGGCAGCATTGGGCGATCGCCAAAAATCGAGCGATCACAGTCATTTGCGGTCTCGGCTTCGTCCCTATCCTGTGGACGGATGTGACGTTTGTACATCACTAAACCCCCCGAAACCGAAATTCCACGCGTCCTGTATGGAAAGTGCTTTACGCGTTTACACGGTACGGTTATCAACACTCCCGACCGACAAGGTCGAGGCTTCGGGGAGGAGGCCGACCAGCCGCAGCGCTGGCGGGGGCTCCCTGCACCGCAAGGGAATGACGATGGCCTTATCAGCTGACCAACTCAACACGATCTACCAGAACGTTCTGTTCCGCCCGGTCGATCCGGCTGGCATCGCATACTTCGCGAACCGCCAGGACCTCTCCGATGCCCAGGTCCGTCAGCAGATCGAGCTGTCGTCCGAGGCCAACACCTACGTCACCCCGATCGTGCGCCTCTACGAGGGTGCCCTCGGCCGCGTGCCGGATGCCGGTGGTCTGAAGTTCTTCGTCGGCCAGCTGCGCGACAACGGCTTCAACTACACCGCCATCGTCAATCAGTTCCTCGGCACCCCCGAGTACCAGGCCAAGAACGGCACCTCCGGTGGCGTCACCACGCAGCTGGTCACCAACCTCTACCAGGACCTGCTCGGCCGCACCCCGAGCACGGCTGAGGTCAATTACTGGGTCGCCAACAAGACCGCCGCTCAGACGCTCGACGGCATCGCCAATTCGGCCGAGTCCGTCAACCGCAACGCTGCTGGCGTCGTGACCTTCCTCGACTCCGCTGCTGTGGGCACGCCCAACACCGGCACGCTCAACAATCAGACCGGTCCGAACACCGGCACGGCCTTCGCTCTGACGACGAACATCGACAATTTGGTTGGCTCGTCGAGCAACGACACGTTCAACGGCACAGACGCGACCTTTGGCGCTCTCGACAAGATCGACGGCGGTGCTGGCAATGACACGCTCAACCTGAACGATGTTACTGGCGCGACCATCTCGCTCGCCAACACCACCATCACGAACGTCGAGACCCTCAATCTCGCTTCGACGAAGGGTCTGAACGGCGGCGCGATCGATGTTTCGAAGATCGCTGGGCTGACGGCCGCTAACTTCAATCTTGCTGCTGCCGGTGCCGGTCAAACCGTTACCGCTGCAACGACCACCGCTGTCTCGGTGAACAGCCCTGCTGCTCAGACCGTTACCATCGTCGGCTCCGGCGGCGCTCTGTCGGTCACGGCCGGTGCCGCCGCAATCACGGTTGGTAAGGCATCCGGCCAAGCCGCTACCGATGCGAATGCTCTGACCTCGGCGACGATCAAGGGCGGCTCGACGGTCGCGGTTACCGACAACTCCGGAAAGACCGCCGCTGGTGCAGCAGATGCTTCGATCGGCAGCAGCCTGACCACCGTCTCGCTTGACGGCAACACGGGTGCTGCGACCCTGACGGGCAACGGCATCACGAATGTCTCGATCGCCAACGGCGTCGATGCCGGCGATGTCACCATCACGAACGCCACCGCCGCCGGTCATGCCCTGAACCTCACCGTCAACAACGACGCGACTGGTCTGATCATTACTGACTCGACCGCCACTTCGGTGAGCATCAATGCGACCGGCAAGGCTTCGGCTGTCGCCCTCGCCACTGCGGCTGCGACGACCCTCAGCGCTACCGGCACTGTTGCCCTGACGCTGGACGCGGCCGGCTCGGCCTACACCGCTCTGAAGACCGCCACGATCGCTGGTAGCGGTGGTGTCACGGCTAATCTCTCGAGTGCGGCTAACCTGACGGCGATCGACGCCAGCACTTCGACGGGTGAGAACTTCATCACCCTCGATGCGACCAAGGCCGCTTACGCTGGTGGCTCGGGTATCGACCACGTGACGATCGCTGCTGCGCCGACCCAGGCAATCACTGGTGGTGCAGGCACGGCCGACGAACTCGTGGTGAACATCGCCAGCGGGTTCAACGCTTCTGCCAACACCAAGATCGCTGGCTTCGAGGTCCTCGGCCTGGGTACGGCTGCCACGGGCACCTACGACGCGACTGGCTTCACCGGCCTGCACGTGGGCAATGCATTGGCTGGCGACGTGACGTTCTCGAACGTGGCTGCTGGCACGGCTCTCACGGTCGACGCTGCGCCGGGCAAGGTTGTGAACTACGCCCTTAAGGATGCCAGCGGAACCGCCGATGCCGCGACGTTGAACGTGGGCAAGGCGACCGGTACTGGTTTGGATCTGTCGGGCAAGGCGATCGACTTCTTGGGCGTAGAGACCCTGACGGTGAATAGCCTTGGTACCTCCGGTACTCACAAGGTCTCGCTCACCGACACGGCTCTGACGAAACTCGTCGTGACGGGTTCTGAGAACATCGCCGTCTCGTCCACCCTCACGGCGGCGCTCGCCACGGTCGATGCTTCGGCAACGACGAAGGGCGTTGATCTGAGCGGTCTGACCCTGAAAGCTGCTGCTACGGAGATCGGTGGTGCGGGTGCTGACACCTTCAAGGGTGTAGCCGGCCTGGCAGTCGAGACCGGTAACGCCGGTGCTGATACGTTCAAGTTTGCTCTAAATGCGAACGGCAACCAGTACACGACTGTTACGGACTTCACGAAGACTGCGGGCGCCGTGACAGGTGACACTCTTGATCTGACCACGTTGGCCGTGACTAAGACCCTCGCCAACGCGACGCTTGACGCGTCCAGCAAGGTGACGCTCGCCTCGACAGCCGCTTTCGCTGACTACTTGAACGCTGCGACTGCTGGCGATGGTGCAACCACGAACGCTCAGTTTAAGTACTTCAACTACGCTGGCGATACTTATCTGGTGGTCGATAATAACATTGACTCGACCTTCCAGAACAACGGAACGACCGGCGATCAGGTTGTGAAGCTGACGGGTGTCGTTGATCTTACGGGCGCTAAGATCGCCTCTGGGCTTCTGACTGCCTAATCGACGCGAAAACTGAGAACGTCTGCCCGCCCCGTTCACACGGGGCGGGTTTTTTCGTTTCACGCAAAGTCCTCAACACTCGTCGGGCGCATATAGAGCACCAGTTCGATAGCCGAGCACCGGGCTGACCGCACAGAGAAGTGCTGATAGAAGCAGGGGGATGAGCAAAGTCATACCACTCTCTCCGTCCCGTTTTGCCGGCCGAGGCTGGCGCCGTCCGAACAATTTCAGCTTTGCCTTAGCGACGGCGATTGCACCGCTTGCTGCTGTTGAAGTCGGCCAAGCGGCCCTCTCCATGCCGCTGGCCTTCATCCAGCGGGACGACCACTGGTCCCTTGCTGCTGTACTAGGCCTCCTGCCGGGCCAGAACCTCTATGTGGACAGGAACGGGGCCTGGCTCGCCCGCTACGTGCCGGCGGCCTTGCGTGGTTACCCATTCATGATCGGCGTCCAGGCGAACGGTGAGCCAGTGCTCTGTGTCGATGAGGCGAGCGGGCTCGTCACGAAGGGGCCGGAGGGTGAGCCCTTCTTCGACGAGAACGGGGCTCTGAGCCCGGGCGTGGCGCCGGTCGCTGCCTTCCTGACCGAGACCGCCCGTAGTGAAACGCAACTCATGTACGCCTGCGACCTTCTTGTAAGGGCCGGTGTCGTCGAGGTTTGGCCGATCACGATCCAGAAGGATGACGGAGCGCAGCAAGTGACTGGCCTCTACCGGATCGCTGAGGCTGCGCTGAACGGGCTCGATGACACGACCCACGCCGAACTGCGCCGCAGTGGGGTGTTAGGGGTCGCCTATGCCCAGCTTCTCTCGATGGGCAACTTGGCCCAACTTGGGCAACTCGCCCAGGCCCGGGCTCAGTCCGAAGCGGCCGAACGGGCGAGGGCCGAGGTCAAGCCGATGATCACCTTGCCCGAGGACAGCACCATCGATTGGGACTGGAGCAAGATCGGACGTTGATGCGCGCCGCGTGGTTCGCCGCCGATCCCGGCATCGGCCGCGCCGCGCCAAAGGCCAAACGCTGAAGGGTCCTGAGGATGAATGCTGCGCTCCCCATCATCGCCACGACGCTCCATGTCGCCTATGCGGAGGCGGAGGATCGGATCTCGCTTCTCGCCTGGGACGCAGAGAGACGCGGCGTGCACGTCGCCCTGACGCGGCGGCTGACCGGCCGGGTGGTCAACGGCCTCGCCCATCTCCTGGAACAATCCAGCCCGCTCGCCAGCACGGCACCGGCCGACCTGCGCGACGACATCATCCTGCTGGAGCATCAGGATGCGCTCTATGGCGACGCGCAGGCCGCGCCGAAGGCGGAGCCCCCGGCAGGGGAGGGGACGACCTTGAACGTTCCGGCGCCCCGGTTGCTCGAGGCCATCGATGTGACCCTCACGCCCCAGACCTTCGAATTGCTGCTGCGGGACGGGCAGAGCCCGCTGATCCGGCTCAGCCTCACCCGGCTCGAGATGCACCGGGTGGTCGAGGCCCTGAGCCAGAGGGCGCAGGGCGCGGCCTGGAACATCACGGTCGAGTCGGCTTGGCTGGAGCCGGGCCAGACGAACATCGTCTTCAACTGACCGGCAAGCCGGCATCGCGCCCCGGCGGGCCTTCCGCGCGGCAGGGTGACAAAAGGACCGCCGCCAATGTTATAACCCGCGGCCCATTCGAGCGAGAGCGAGCGATGACCGCTGAGGAAGCCCAGACACAGACCGCCCTGCAGGAGGCGCAGCACCGGATCCAGACGCTCGAGGCCGATGCCCAGAAGGTGTCGGAGGACCTGCGGCGCGCGCGTGACCGGCTGGCCCTGATCGGCGGGACGGCGCGGCGCTTGCCCGATCCGCTCCCGACCCGCCTCAATGTCGGCTGCGGCTACGACATTCGCCCGAGTTTCCTCAATGTCGATAACGGCGATTGGCACTCGCCCGATCTCGTCGCGGACATCACCGACCTCCCGATGCTGCCGAGCGGGCATTTCGAGGAGATCGTGGCGCAGGACGTCCTCGAGCATATCGCGCGCTCCAAGCAGGTGTCCGCACTCCGGGAATGGGGCCGGCTCCTCGCGCCGGATGGCGTCCTGAAGGTACGCGTTCCGAGCCTCACCGATATGGCGGCCCTGGCCGCGCTCCCCGATTGGCAATCCGAGGAGAAGCAGAGCTACCTCATCAACATGGTGTACGGCACGCAGGCCTATCCGGGCGACTACCACCTGTGCGGCTACACGCCCTGGACGATCACGCCGCACGCCCGGGAGGCCGGGCTGATCATTTCCGGCGCTAGCCTGAAGGACACCTGGCTCTACGACCTGACATTCCGCCGCGCCGCCGATTTCGACCGCTTCAGCGACGAGGAATACGTGCAATGGGCCTACTTCACGGAACTCCATCGCCTGCCGGACCCGAGTGGCACCGCGTACTGGGTTGCGCAATTGGGTCTTGAGAAAACCCGGGCGCAGGTGCTGGAGGAAATGCGGGGCTGCGCGGAGCACACCATCGGATAGTTCGACCGCGCGGATGGCCCGCTGGCGCGTCGCCAGCGGGGCCATCAGGGTGGCGCGCTCCCCTCGATGCGCCCGTCGGTCGCGTCAGCGCCGAGGCTGCGGTGATCGGGTCGACACGGTCCGCCACAGGAGCTCGCTCAGCCGACGCGGGCCTCGGCTCCCGGCGGAGCTCTGCGCCATGGGCGAGAGGCCGATATGCAACTTGTTCACCCGGAAGCCGATCCGGCGGATGTCCTGGCTCCGGCTGTGCTCGTTCGGGTGGAACAACGCGTCCGACTCGAAGTAGATCTCGGTCAAGCCCTCATCGTCGAAGTCCAGATCGGACAGGGTGATGTTGATGACCTGCTTGCGGTTCGACCGGCTGACCGTATGAGACGATTTGTGCCCAGTCGGCGTGTAGATCTCAAGCTGCACCTTCTTGGAACTCGGAACGTAGAACTCCACGAACGCTGAGACGAAGACCGGACCTGGCGGAAGCGTTCTCATCTCGATCTTCAGGATGGCGATCTTTTCCTTGCTCCAGGTACCCTGTCGCTCGAAATCATGCCAACCCTGACCGAGGAACGGCCGCAACCGTCCGGGACTCAGGACGGTAAACTCTGCGTCCTTTGTGGGGGTGAAGCCGCGCGAGGACGGCCCCTGGTTTGCGCGGGCATCCCCGGTCAACCGTCCCAGGAAGCCCGGCAGCCCTTCCAGGCGGGAAGTCCAGATCAGGGAATCGAGCAGGTCTGTCTGTCGGTCCGTATAGCCCGTGAGGGGGGCGCCATTGTCCGCGAGAACCCGCTTCATGTTGGCCACGAAGTCGTCCTTCGTGTCGCCGATCGAAACACCGGGAAAATCGATGAAATCTTCGAAGCCACGCATTGCCGTTGAGGTGGCCACGATCCTCTTCCGATTGTAGAGGGCTTCCGCGGTCTTGAGATTCGTGCCTCCGCCCTCGGAAATCGGCAGGATCACGCCCTTTGCAAGCTCAATCAAAGTGCTGAGACCGCTGGCATCTTGCATGCCGACGGGCAATAGCCGCGACAGGTTCAGGCCTCGATTAGCAGGGTAGTATCCAGGTTTCTCCAGCAACGAGGTCACGCTACCGAGCACGATGATACGCTCATTCGGTGCCAAATAGCTTAAATTATCGCCAAGTAGCTCTTGGAATCCCGCAGCATTCGGGGGATGCGCCGAACCGACAAACAGGACGGTCGAAAACTGCTTGAGTTCCTTGCGCCAATATTCGACACCACTTGGAACAACACGTGGCCATACACCATTCTCGACAAGTTGGATAGGCTTTCCGAATCGACGAAAACTCGACAAATCGGCCATACTGACACCGACGATCACGTCGGCATTCAGGCATATGTCATTCTCGATCTTCTCCGTTTTGCTGATAATCCTCTCTGCCGCTTCCCGTGTGATGGGGCCAAGGACATTCCTGATCAGCGCCGCCTCGACATTCTGGGATCCATAAACGATCTTAGCTCTGCAACTCGGCCGAACCTGTTTGTATTCCGCTACAAGAGGCCAAAGCCACGGCTGCTCAAGCCAGAAAACGTCCGGTTCAAATTCGTCAATTTTTGCAACAGCGTCGTCGAACAGGTCAGGATTTCGGAGTATATAATCTGCGGCATCGACGTCGGTTCTGCCCTGCTGTGAGTGCAGATATTCGTGAAACTTGCCGTCCAGAGAAAATAGCCACTCGTCATTTTCCGAGGCTTCTCCCGGGCTCGGGGCATAGACCGCAAGATTTTGCGTCGTCCAACCTTTTGAGCGGAGTACGGTGTGGATCGCACTCAGGCGCACCTGCCCGCCATGCCGAGGCGCATCTATGCGATAGGTCGAGAATGTAAGAATCTTCATGGTGCTAATTTCTCATCCGGCGCTAATGAGTACGATCAGCGACAGTCGCAAACACCGTGTCCGCAAATCGCGACATGCATTCACGCCAAGACAGGGCTTCGAAGCCCTCGCGGATCTGGGCTTCACGCGAGAGCAGCAATGTATCGTCTGACAGATAGGCAGCGACTCGGTCGCGCCATGATATGTAATCGAGCGGATGCAGCAGATCGGCAAATCCGCTCCCTGCCTCCGGCATCGAGGAGGTTTCTGATGAAATACAAACTTTTCCTCTCGCAAGGCTTTCGGTTACCGGCAATCCCCATCCTTCATATAGAGAGGGATAGACAGTAAAAATCGAATTTCGGTACATCCAATTGAGACCAGAATCCGATATATTGTTATATATCTTTAAGTATTTTGGATATAGATCCGGGCAATTTTGAATAAATGACATTAAATTTTCGCTATTCCAACCTTTACCGCCAACAAAAACCAATGGCACGAGTGTATCAGGACTTCTATCGTTCAATTCACGCCATATATTGAATAGCATCTGATGGTTTTTTCGCGGCTCAATCGTGCTGACATAAAGTACGAACTTTCCTGGTTCGAGGCCGAAATCTTCATTTATCGGTTGTGATCTTGTCTCAGAAATGTCAGTACCAAGGTACATTCGCTTCATCGCTGGAGCTTCCAGGCCGATCCTTCGGTAGTAACTTACGAGGTCGTTCTGCGTTGAGTCGGAGATGCTGAGGATCGCGTCGCAGGTCCAAGCTGCATCCAAGATGAACTTAGGAAATTTCAAATCCATGCCGGGCACACAATATTCTGGCATGATGATCGGTATAATGTCGTACACGACTTGTGCAACATACATGCCACAGCGATTTTTTTCTTTGTAGAGTGCTGCCATGTAATCAAGATCCCAGAGCAGACCTGCACTGATGACCACATCCGTTCGCGTGAAGCGGAAGAATGTCGGATAGTCAGGAACCTTGTCAGTGTTGATTTTGACAGATTTCGGATGATCGGCAGAGTCGAAGAGAAGTTCCGCAGCAGCTTTATTCGAGATTAAGCGAAATTTCTTTTCTTCACGATCATAGTAGAAAAAACAAGAACCCGGAACGTGTTCTAAGAAATGTTTGGCGATTTCTCTCTCAGTTCTCACAATTCCGACTGCATTATGGCCCTTCCAGCGCATGCTCGTGGAGACGTCGATGAGAAAGCGGTTTGCTTGGGGAGTCTTTGGTAGCATCTATCGAACCATCTCTGGTCATGAAGATCGGGGATCTGTCCGTGCGAGCGTCGCGTTTTACGCTGCAATCGGGGCTAGGAATCTGAGCGGGCCGCCTTCGTTCGGTTGATGAACCCCCCTCGCCGTGAGTCACTCTCCCTTCGTTTCAGCCGGGTGAGCGCACGCGTTGGATCCGCGAGGTGCGCTCCCGCAGGAAACATGCTCAGCCTTATGCGAATCGGAGCCACACTGTAACCCCTCCAGCGGCGACAGCGAACGCCGTCCGGCGTCCGTCCAAGGAATCGAAACGGGGCGGAACAGCGTGGATCGGATTGGTGCCGCCGTCGGCAGACGTCGGAGACGCGGATGCTGTTGTTGTCACCCCTGCGAGAGCCGACCTGGCGCCGCACTGAATTTGAGAGGGATCCTGCTGGGTTTGGTCAGGGAGAATCGAGCTGATCGCCCGCGTTCTCGTCTGCCGGCACCACACGCTCATTCAGCGTGACCTCGTCATCACGCAGCAATGACGGGACGTCGAGCGCCGCCGATGTCACCATCGAGAGGACCGTTTAGGCTGGAGAGACATCCCCATCACGCTGACGGCAAGCTGCTCTGCGCATGATCCGGCTGCGGGCATATGCCTCGACTGGCCAGACATCCTAGTTTGAGGCACCAAGGTAGCCTGTGGCTCAGCCGAAGGCTACGAATTGCGAGCCCAGCCAATCCGCATCTTGACAGGGAGCTGCCCAAGGTCATACCGACAGTATGACTAACGCTATACGCAGTTAGTGCAACCCAGAGCGGCGGACAATGTATACCAACGCGCAGAAGTTGTCTTCACCCGAGACGCAGGAATTGCGGCGCGAGGCTGGGAAGCTTCTGAAGCACCTGCGCGAGAAGGCTGGCCTCTCGCAGCGCTCATTCTCCGCCGAGATTGGATCGCCGCTCTACACCTTCGTGTCGCAGGTCGAGACCGGGCGGGGCCGCGTCCCACCGGACCAGATCCGGGTCTGGGCCGACGCATACGGGATCGAGGCCCGAACCTTCCTGCTCATGATCATGCGCTTCTACGATCCGGAGACCTTCGCGGTACTGTTCGAGCAGTCTCCGGAGATCCGCGACGGAACAGCGTTCCCTGATCTTGTCGAGATCGGTGCCGCCACACCGCCTGGGCCTGAGATGCCCGAAAACGATACGGTTTGACGAACGCTCCACGCCGGACCCAGCTGTCGAACGGTACTCTGGACGCGACCCCAGCCGGGCGCTTATGCGTGCTACAGGCCGTCGCACTCATCGTGGTCTGACCTCGGGGTGGGCCACGAAAATGGCGCCTTTGCCGGTCCATTGGGTGGCTCCACCTCTCGTTTGTTTCCGGCGGGTCGATCCTCCATCCGTATCCAGAAGGCACATGTTTATGGCCAGTTCCAACGACCAGCTCGGCATCTACGTCGATATCGGAAAGAATGTCGTTCCGCGCTTGAATTTCACGCTGGGTGGACACACCACCAACGTCGATATCGATGTGGCCGGTGCTGCCAACCTCGGGTCTTCGCTGCTGATGGCGAGTTTCCTCAGCAGCATTGGCAAAGGGGTTCCGGACGGAACGCTGGTGTCGCCAGGACAGCTTCCCGTTGAGTCGGTGGAGGGGAGCGTTGATCCGGTCACCAACTTACCGACCTTGAAGGTCGGACTGATCGGTGGTGCTGAACTCACTCTAGTCTTTTCTGCTGACCTCGCCGCGTTGGGGGCCGCCAGTCTCACCCATCAAACGCTGCAGGTCGTCAAGGAGCAGGAGGCCGCCAAGACGGCAGGCTCCGTCAACTAGGCGTCTCAACTCTGGAATCTCGCGACGCGATCGTTCCGGTAGGGCCGGCGGACGTCGTCTCGACCGCCGGATGAGCGAACGAGACGCAATGGCAACCGGGTGAGCCCTATCGGAGCGGCGTCCACAAGTGTTGGGTGTTCCACGTGGATCTATGCCATCGGGGCTCAGGGAAGCCTCCGACGCGACAGGTCGGGGGCCTCCCGACCGACGCTCGACGCAAGAAAGCAGCTGAACCGCTTTCCGTAGGTTGCGATCTTTCCAGCCGGATGAATCGCTGAGGTGGACAAGCGGGCCATTGGGCTCGGATCAATCCGCCACATGGCCGAAGGGTCGTCAGGGGTGGGAAGAGGCTCGCCGCTCATGATGCGAGCATCCTCCGGTGTAGGCCCAGGTAACCTGCAAAAGCACGCGGTCACGATCGGTACGGTGCTCTGACTGCCCTCTCGTCGCGAAGCACTTAGCCAAGAAGATGCGCATCGCTGATACCGATGACTTTGACACTAGATCCCCCACCGAGATCCCAACTCATGGCGTGAATGCTCGGATCATCAAGCGCCGAAGGATCGTAGATTTCCAGGGTAGCGCCGGTCGCCACGATCTTCACGTTCGGTGTCGATGCGATGAACGTGTCGATGATCCGCAACTGCGCCGCATCGAGGGGAATGGAGCCCGTCGCGAGACTGATCGAGACAGCTTTCGTGATCGTATTCGTCGAACTCACCAGGGCCGTCACGGTGTGCAGAGCAGCTGTATGCTCAGCTTCCGTCGTGATCGTCGAGCTGGCGGGATCTGTGCCGCCGGCGGCTGCGGCGTTCGTCGAAGTTCCCGCTGCCGTTGGTCCGCTTGCTGCTGCAATCATTCCCTGGGCCGTGATAGCCGAGCCCTGCGTTGCGACTAAGGCAGTGTCCGTTGACGAGGACGAGGTGACATGGGCTGCGTCGACGCCGCCGATCTGCGTCGCTTGTCCGGAACTCGCATTCACTGCCTGGCTGACGATCGCGGAAGCCTTCGTGATCAGCGTGCTCGCGTCCGACGCGGACGCCGTATGGGCGCTGTCGGCCTGACTGGCGTGCGCCGTCGATCCAACCGGGATGCTGCTCGGGGACGGGGCCGGGTCCAATGTGCTGTGATCGTTCGAGGCGCTGATAACCAAGGCGTGCGACGATCCAGGGTCAATCTTGAAGATGGATGCTCCTCCGCTCGTCGACTGACCCGAGCTGACCTTGTTTGACGCCGAGGTGCTCTGCACCGTGCTGGTCGCCGCACCGGTGACGAGGATGATGTCCTGAGAGCCTAAGGGGCCGTCGCTACCATCCAGTGCCCCCACCTTGGTCGTGTCACCGATCAGAGTGTGCAGGAAGAGAGAGACCGTTTTCGCCGTGAGGCTGGTCAGGTCTTGGAGCGGACTGAGGACGCTCTTGCTGCCGGTGGTGTCGCTTGACAGCAGCGTCCCGGTGGTCGCCGGACTGTCGTTGCTGACCACTGTTGAACTCGATTTAACCTGGGCTACGTTGGCCGAGGATCCGCCATCGCTTGATCCAGCCAAAATAAGCTTCTTGGAAGCTTCCGCGCCGCTCGCTGTCGCGGAGGTCGCACCGGAATTGCCGCTTCCACCGAGAGCGTTGCTCGATGCGGCCAGGCTCGACGACACGAGGGCCTTGTCGGCCGGGCTCGTCACCCGGCTCGGCTCGATCTGGTGCCCGGTCTCGTTCGCCGCTGTAGCGGGTGCGCTGCTGTCCAGGCCTGCACTCGAATCCGAGCCGGCGCCGGTCGAGGCGGAGGAGGCGCTCCCGCTTTTTGATGGCACACTCGGTCCGTCCGCAGCATGCTGAATCACGAGGCGCGCGGTGCCGGCGGAGGGCAGCAGCACGAACTGTAAAGACGCCGCGCCATCGAAGACTCCGCCTCTAGCGAGCAACTGCGACCCATCGGAGCCGAGCGTGACCACGCTGGCACCCGGTGTGGAGAGCAGGATTGCTCCCGCTTCACGCGGTGTGAGCTGCGGCCATACGGACGTCGTCGCATGGGTCGGAATCGTATCGCGAGCCTCCTGATGCTCCAGCCATTGCCCCGAGTCGTTGCCCTGATCGCCTCTCTTCGATTCGGTCGCAGGCGAGCGAACCGTCTCGGTGGATGCCTGAGCGCGCTGGCTCAGCGCCTCGGTGCTTGCCAGCTTGTTCTGCACGGTCAGATCGGTGCGGGGCGAACTCTGGTCGAGGAAGGACGCGATGCAGGCCATGACCACGGAGGTCGAGACCGCGAGCTCGCGCTGCTCGCCGGCGCGCGCACGGGCGCTGTCCGCTTCAGCGACGTCATGGTCGTGATGAAGTGGCACCGAGGCGAAGCCGAGATGGGATTCCATGTCAGCCGTCGGCCGCGCCCCTGGCAACGGACCGCTGTCGAGCTCGCTCGCGACCGCCTCGTTCATGGTCGAGAACAGGCAGGTCGTCGCCACGATCGCCGCCAGGAGGGCCGCGGGGTGCATCAGGACCTGGGCCCCGCTGCGCGCGCCCGTGCCGCCGGGCGCGTCACGATGGATCGGCAGCACGCTCGGATTGCGCGCGACGAGCTCGGCCAGGAGGGCCCGGAAATCCGGCCCGATCAGGGGCTCGCCGACCATGTCGCTGACGATGACGTAGGAGCCGTCGACCCGCGCGAAGTGGAGGAAGACCTCTCCGTCCTCGCGGCAGAACACCAGCCAGGGGTCACCCTCGTCGCTCAGGCCGCGTTCCAGGGAGAGCCGCAGGCCGGCTTGAAGCGAGGCCGCCTCGACCCGGTAGAATTCTGCGAGTTCCTGCTGCGACCAGTCGCCCGACGTCGCGGGAGCGGGCCGAAAGAAAGAGAGAACCCTCGCGCTCAAGATCCGTTTCCTACCTGTCTGCGCATGGTCGAACCGTCCTGCGGCGAGTCATCACCCGAAATCATGGCATTCGCATGCCCTGGCTTTCGGCGCCGATCCGAGGCTGCGCCCGCGCCGGGCGGTGCTGGCTGCACCGCGGGGTCGACGCGCATTCGCCTCGGCACAGTGCCGGGGGTTCATCACCGATCTCTTAATCACGCACCCAACATCCGCCCGCACTCTGGCGTGGAACGCGGCGCGGTCAAGTCCTGACTTCGCGACGCGTCGCCGGGCAGCCGAATTCCGCCCGGTGTGCCTCCGACGCACGGGCATGCGAGCGAAGGGGCGTGCGGGGTGCCGCGCGGGAGCCCGGTTGCGGCCGGGAGGCATCGGCACGCCTGCCCGGCGGGCGTCAACGGAACGGAGCCCGCATCCGGCGGGCCGCGCCCTCAGCCCCCCAGCACCAGCGCCCAGTAGCGCTTGTAGCGCGTGCCCGGCGCATCGACGCGGGCGATGCCGATGCGGCGGATCTGCGGGATCAGCATGTTGCGATTGTGCTCCGGCGAGGCCTTCCAGCGGGCGAGCACCTGGTCGAAGGTCTCCGAGCCCGCGCTCAGGTTCTCCGCCGCGTAGGCCCGGCCGAGGCCGACCTGCGCCATGCGCGACGTGAAGCTGCCGCCGATCTCGTGCGAGAGGCGCCCCGCCCGCGCATTCGTCCCGGCCTGATAGGCCGCGGCCTTGACGAGGCCGCGATCGACCACGACCGGCGAGAGCCCGTGCTGGACCCGATAGGCCGAGATCGCCACGGCCGCCGCCGTCTCGTCGAGGATGACGTCGAGGGTAGGGACTCCCGCATCGGGCAGCAGCCCCGGAGAGCCGCAGCCGGCCAAGGCGAGGACGAGGGCCGCGGCGGCGGCGCGGAGGGCGGAGCGAGGAGAAGGGGGGGCCATCGGCGCGCGGGCATCTCTCAGGACAGGGACGGGCCCCATCCCGGGCCGATGCGGCGAAAGCGGGGCGGGGCCGGCCTCCGCGCCGCGCCGGCGCCGGCCTGTGGCCGCGCGGGCACGCGCCGCGCGCCGGCCCCGACCAAGCGGGGCCCGCCCGCGACCCTGGCGATGTCAGGCATCGGGCAGGACCCGCGAGATCTCGCATCCCCCGCGCCGCCGCGCGCCGTGTCGATCGGGCGGTTAATCCCGCAGTTTCGCCCGGATTCGAGAGCTATTGCTCGTTTTGTCATCAATGCCGGGTCGCGATCATCCACAGCGTGTAATCGACGCTGGCCGCAGCTCATGTTCAGATCTTGACGGCGGCAAACAACTTCGAGCAAGACTATGCCGCGCCGCGATAGAAGTGCCACTCCGAAGGGCATGCCTGCGGCATCATGGAGAGGAAACGATGACGACCAGGAGACGCGCGCTCATGGGCGCGCTCGTCTGCGCGACGGCGCTCGGGTTGATGCCGGCACAGGCCGCCGACCCCATCAAGATCGGCGTCACCGGCCCCTATACGGGCGGGTCCTCCTCGATGGGCGTGTCGATGCGCGACGGCGCCCGGCTCGCGGCCGCGGAGATCAACAAGGCGGGCGGCGTCCTCGGGCGGCCCCTGCTCCTGGTCGAGCGCGACGACGAGGCCAAGAACGAGGTCGGCGCCCAGGTGGCGCAGGAGCTCATCAACAAGGAGAAGGTCGTCGCGACGCTGGGCTTCATCAATACCGGCGTGGCGCTCGCCGCGCAGCGCTTCTACCAGGAGGCCGAGATCCCGGTCTTCAACAACGTCGCCACCGGCACGATCATCACGAACCAGTTCAAGGAGCCGGATTACGACGCGAACTACGTCTTCCGGAATTCGGCCTACGACGTGCTGCAGGCCGGCATGATGGTCGACGAGGCCCTGGCCCAGGGCCACAAGAAGATCGCGGTCCTGGCCGACTCGACGAATTACGGCCAGCTCGGCCGCGAGGATATCGAGAAATACCTCGCCACCAAGGGCGTGAAGCCCGTCGCGGTGGAGAAGTTCAACATCAAGGACGTCGACATGACGGCCCAGCTGCTGAAGGCGCAGCAGGCCGGGGCGGACGTCATCCTGGCCTACGGCATCGGCCCCGAGCTCGCACAGGTCTCCAACGGCATGGCGAAGCTCGGCTGGAAGGTCCCGATGATCACGTCGTGGCCCTCCTCGATGCAGAGCTTCATCGACATCGCCGGCCCGAACGGGAACGGGGTGATCATGCCCCAGACCTTCATCGAGGATCAGACGCTGCCCCGGCGCAAGAGCTTCCTCGAGAGCTATTACAAGAGCTACGGCGTGACCAAGATCCCGACCCCGGTGGCGGGCGCGCAGGGCTACGACTCGGTCTTCATCCTGGCCGCCGCGATCAAGCAGGCGGGCTCCACCGACGGGGCGAAGATCCGCGCCGCGCTGGAGAACCTGAACGAGCGCGTCGAGGGCGTGATCACGACCTACGAGAAGCCGTTCTCGGCCAAGGACCACAACGCGATCTCGCGCAACATGGTGGTGTTCGGGAAGGTCCAGGACGGCAAGATCGTCTACGCCAAGCCCGAGGACGCCAAGAACGCGGGCGTCGTCCGCCTCAAGGAAAAGTCCTCGAACTGAGTGTCCGGGCGGGCGGCGCTCCGTGGCTGTGTCCGCGGAGCGCCGCCCGCGCACGCGTCAGCGTAAAGCCGCCCTCGCGCAGATGCGGGCCCGGCAAGGCCCGAAGGCGCGGCAAGCGCCCGGGCTGAACGCCCGACTGGACCACGCGGTCCCGCATCCTCCGGCCGAGACGCCCGGAGGAATTCGCCCGACATCCCGCTCCCACCGTGACGGCGCCCCATGGCCATCTTCCTGCAGCTCATCGCGTCCGGCGTCGCGGTCGGCATGATCTACGCCGCGATCGCCTTCGGGTACCAGCTGACCTTCGCGACCTCGAAGACGCTGAATTTCGGCCAGGGCGAGGCGCTGGCGCTCGGCGCGCTGTTTGGGCTGACCCTTGCGCCCTTCACCGGCTACTGGCTGATGATCCCGCTGGTGCTGGTCTTCGGCTTCGCGCTCGGCGCCGTGGTCGAGCGCCTCGGGGTGCGGCCGGCCGTCAAGATCAAGTCCGAGTACGGGTGGATCATGGCCACCATCGCGCTGGGCATCATCTTCCGCAACGTCGCCGAGAACATCTGGGGCCGCGACGATCTCAAATTTCCCTCGCCGCTCCCCGAGAGCGCGATCCAGCTCGGCGACATCCGGGTCCTGCCGATGGAGCTGCTGATCGTCGGCGGCGCCCTCCTGATGATGCTCGCGGTGGAGATTTTCAACCGCAAGTCGATCTGGGGGAAGGCGGTCGTGGCGACCTCGAACGACATCGACGCCGCCGGCCTGATGGGCATCAACACCCAGCGGGTGATCACCCTGTCCTACTCGATCAGCGCCATGACGGCGGCCTTCGCGGGCGTGCTGGTCGCCCCCGTGACGCTGACCGGCGCCACGATGGGGGCGGTCCTGGCGCTGAAGGCCTTCGCGGTGGCGATCATCGGCGGCCTCGAATCCGGCCTCGGGGTAATCGTGGGCGGCCTGATCCTCGGCATCGCCGAGACCCTGACGGGCTTCTACATCTCGACTGGCTACAAGGACGTGCCGGGCCTGATCCTGCTCCTCGTCGTGCTCTCGATCCGCCCGGTGGGGCTGTTCGGCAAAGCCGTGATCAAGAAGGTCTGAGCGTGACGATCCCGGTTCCCCATCACCCCGGCCGCGCGATGCCGGTTCGCCCGACGAGAGCTTGACGCCATGGCGCAGTCCACCCTCGCCCCCGCCTCGGCGCCCGCGGCCGGCCCGAGCCTCGGCCGGCATGCCGGCCTCCTCGGCGCCGTCCTGCTGGTGGCGTTCCTCGCCGCCTTCCCGCACGTGGTGACGAGCTCCTACTACATCCACCTGATGGTGGTGATCGCCATCTACGCGATCCTGATCCTCGGGCTCGACATCGTGGTCGGCTATACCGGCCAGGTCAGCCTCGGCCATGCGGGCCTGTTCGGCGTCGGCGCCTACTCGGCGGCGGTGCTGTTCCTGCACTTCAAGCTCGGGCTCTGGTGGGGGCTCATCGCCGGCATCGGCGTCACCTCGGCCTTCGGCCTCCTGCTCGCCGTGCCGGCGCTCCGGGTCACCGGGCCCTATCTCGCCATGGTGACGCTGGCCTTCGGCACCATCGTGCAGATCTTCATCAACGAGCTGACGCCGCTCACCAACGGGCCGCTCGGCATCACCCTGCCGCCGGCCCGCGTCATCGATTTCTCGCTCCTCGGGATGCAGGCACCCTGGGGCGCGGCCGGGCGCAAGCTCGAATTCTACTATCTCGTCTGCGCCGCGCTGCTGCTGACGATCGTGGTGGTGAACCGGGTGGTGCGCTCGCCCTTCGGGCGCGCCTTCGAGGCCCTGCGCGACTCGCCCATCGCCTGCGACTGCATGGGCGTCAGCGTCTACCGCTACAAGGTCTATGCCTTCGTGATCTCGGCGGCGCTCGCGGGCCTCGCCGGCGCGCTGTTCGCCTGGTCGGAGCGCTACGTCGCCCCGAACTCCTACGGCTTCGAGCTGACGGTGCTGTTCCTGCTCGCCGTGACCATGGGGGGCCGCAAGTCGCGGGCCGGCCCGCTGATCGGCTCGGCCATCATCGTGATGATGCCCAACATCCTAGCCGACATCGAGCTCGTGCGCATCATGGCGGGCGTGATCGCCCTCGCGGCCCTCGTGGTCGGCGGCCTCGCATTCCTGCGCCGGCAGGAGAACCGCTACGCGATCCTCGTGCCCGTCGTGCTCTGCCTGCTGTTCTTCCCCGCCACGCTCGCCCTGCAATCGGTGACGGATTTCCGCCTGACCGTGTTCGGCCTGATGATCCTGTTCGTGGTCTATTACCTGCCGGACGGCATCGTCGGGTTCCTGCGCGAGAAGATCCCGGCCCTGCGCCCCGCCCACACGGCGGAGGGGCGCATCCTGACGGCGGAGGGCGCGGCCCTGATCGCCCAGCGCGGCGGCGCGGGGGCCGATCCGCTGCTCAAGGTCGATGCCGCGCTGATGCAGTTCGGCGGCCTCAAGGCGCTGGCCGGCGTCGATCTCGCGGTACGGCCCGGCACGATCCACGGGCTCATCGGCCCGAACGGCTCGGGCAAGAGCACGATGATGAACGTGCTCACCGGCATCTACAAGCCGACCGGCGGCTCCGTGGCCCTGGCGACCGCCGCGGGCTCGCAGCGCCTCGACGGCCGCACACCTTCCGAGATCGCCCTGGCGGGCGTCGCCCGCACCTTCCAGAACGTCCAGCTGTTCCGGGAGATGACGGCGCTCGAGAACGTGCTGGTCGGCCTGCACCACGCCTTCCGGGGCACCATCGTGGACGCGATCCTCAGCACGCCGCGCCGGCGGCGCGAGGAGCGGGAGGCGCGGGTCCGCGCCATGGCGATCCTCGAATTCGTGGGGCTCGGCGGACTCGCCCAGGTGGAGGCCCGCAATCTCCCCTACGGCAAGCAGCGCCTCCTCGAGATCGGCCGCGCGCTCGCCCTCGATCCGGTGCTGCTGCTCCTCGACGAGCCGGCGGCCGGCCTGACCGCCCCCGACATCGCCGACCTCACGGCGATCATCCGCAAGATCCGGGATGCGGGCATCACCGTGATCCTGATCGAGCATCACATGGACGTCGTCATGGGCCTGTGCGACCGCGTCAGCGTCCTCGATTTCGGCCACAAGATCGCGGAGGGCGGCGCCCGCGAGATCCAGGAGGACCCGAAGGTGATCGAGGCCTATCTCGGCAGCCCGGTTGCGGATGAGGAGCCCGCTCATGCTTGAGGTCTCGAACCTCTCGGCCGGCTACGGGCAGATCGAGGTCCTGCACGGCCTCTCCTTCGAGGTCCGGAAGGGCCAGGTCGTCACGCTGATCGGTTCGAACGGGGCGGGCAAGACCACGACGATGCGGGCGCTCTCCGGCATGATCCGCCCGCGGGCCGGCTCGATCCGGCTGAACGGCCGCGAGGTCGGCGGCCTCGACAGCCACGACGTCGCGCGCTCCGGCCTCGCACATTCGCCCGAGGGACGCCGCGTCTTCGCGACGCTCAGCGTCGAGGACAACCTCACCCTCGGGGCCTTCCCGCGCCTGACCGGATCGCGCCCGAAGGGCGACGTCGCGGCCGACCGCGACCGCGCCTTCGAGCTGTTCCCGCGGCTGAAGGAGCGGCGGGCCCAGCTCGCCGGCACCCTGTCGGGGGGCGAGCAGCAGATGCTCGCCATGGGCCGCGCCCTGATGCTGCGCCCCGAGATCCTGCTCCTCGACGAGCCCTCGATGGGGCTCGCCCCGAAGCTCGTGGAGGAGGTCTTCCGCATCATCCGCCAGCTGAAGGACGAGCAGGTCACCATGCTCCTCGTCGAGCAATTCGCCATGGCGGCCCTCGGCGTGGCGGACCATGCCTACGTGATGGAGAACGGCCGCATCCGCTTCCAGGGGCCGGCGGCGCAGCTCCGCAACGACCCGGCCGTGCGCGCGGCCTATCTCGGCGGCGGCCACTGACGCCCGTCATCGCCCGGACGGCCTCTGGCCGTTCGGGTCCGGCGAGCGGGACTGTCGTGCGCGCGCCCCGCGACGATCGTGCGCGCGCGCCGCGATGGCAGGAACGGGCGACCCCCCGCCGAGACTTCCCGACGCGCGAGCACGAGCGTTCGCGCACCCGCTGAAACCGGGGTCTGAGGTCGTGTGCCAATCGGGGAAAACGGGTCGACGTGGCGCGGGCGACGGGACTCGAACCCGCGACCTCCGGCGTGACAGGCCGGCACTCTAACCAACTGAGCTACGCCCGCGTGGCGTGCCGCCTCGGGCGGCGACGGGCCGGGGTTTAGGGGGGTGGTCCGGGGCTGTCAAGCAACCTTCGCCATAATCCGGAAGGCGCCGTTTTCGCAGAATAATCCCCTGCGGCGGGACGTCCTGCGCGGATCTGCCGTGCTGTTTGTGCGCCTGACACGGGCCCATCTCTCTCACGGGGGGCGGATTGTGCGACGCGCAACGCTCTTGTTTCACCCGAACCGCTCGTCTAAGCCTCGCGCCGTGCGCACTCTGGCATTGGAGCAATTCCACATGCCGCCCGAGTCGAGGAGGGCGCCGCGGTCTCACTCGAACGCGAGAGGTGTCGCTATGACCGGCCTGCTGGCGGATTATCTGCCTCTCATCGTCTTTATCGGGGTGTCGCTGTTCATCGCCGTGGCGCTCCTGGTGGCGCCATTCCTGGTGGCCTACAACAGCCCCGATCCCGAGAAGCTCTCGGCCTACGAGTGCGGCTTCAACGCTTTCGACGACGCGCGCATGAAGTTCGACGTGCGCTTCTATCTCGTGGCCATCCTGTTCATCATCTTCGATCTCGAAGTGGCCTTCCTGTTTCCCTGGGCGATTACCTTCGGGGAACTCGGTTGGTACGGTTTCTGGTCGATGATGGTCTTCCTCGGCGTCCTGACCGTCGGCTTCGTCTACGAGTGGCGCAAGGGCGCCCTCGAATGGGACTAGGCCGACACCGCCGCCGACACGCATCCGAGTTGACCTGAGGCATTCATGG
This sequence comes from Methylobacterium soli, assembly GCF_008806385.1. Lineage (GTDB taxonomy): Bacteria > Pseudomonadota > Alphaproteobacteria > Rhizobiales > Beijerinckiaceae > Methylobacterium > Methylobacterium soli. The sequence goes on along the minus strand of NZ_VZZK01000008.1, from coordinate 196,935 downwards.
CCCTCACCACCGATCTTTCCCGCGATCTCTCCCGCGCTCCCACGATCGCTCCGCAGCCGAAGGGGATCATCGATCCCGCGACGGGCCGCCCGATCGGGGAGAACGACCCGACCTTCCTGTCGATCAACAGCGAGCTGGCCGATCGCGGCTTCCTGGTGACCTCGACGGACGACCTCATCAACTGGGCCCGGACCGGCTCGCTGATGTGGATGACGTTCGGGCTCGCCTGCTGCGCCGTCGAGATGATGCAGATGTCGATGCCGCGCTACGATTGCGAGCGCTTCGGCTTCGCGCCCCGCGGCTCCCCGCGCCAGTCCGACGTGATGATCGTGGCCGGAACCCTGACCAACAAGATGGCCCCGGCGCTCCGCAAGGTCTACGACCAGATGCCGGAGCCGCGCTACGTCATCTCGATGGGCTCCTGCGCCAATGGCGGCGGCTATTACCACTACTCCTACTCGGTGGTGCGCGGCTGCGACCGGGTCGTCCCGGTGGACATCTACGTCCCGGGCTGCCCCCCGACCGCGGAGGCGCTGCTCTACGGCGTGTTGCTGCTGCAGAAGAAGATCCGCCGCACCGGCACCATCGAGCGCTGAGGGGTCCGATGAGCAACGGCATCACGATCCTGGCGCACACGCAGCCGGCCTCGGGCGAGGCGGCGCTCCAGGCGCTCGGCGACCAGATCGCCGGCGCGCTCGGCCCGGCGATCGTCGAGCGCGGCATCGCGTTCGGCGAGCTGACCCTCGTCGTGCAGGGCTCGGACATCGTCTACGCGATGACGTTTCTGCGCGACGACCCGGCCTGCGCCTTCCGGTGCTTCATCGATATCTGCGGCGCCGATTACCCGGCGCGCGCGCAGCGCTTCGATGTGGTCTACCACCTGCTCTCGCTGCGCCATAACAGCCGCATCCGGGTGAAGGTGCGCACCGACGAGACGACGCCGGTGCCTTCGATCATCGAGGTCTTCCCCGCCGCCAACTGGTACGAGCGCGAGACCTACGATCTCTACGGCATCCTGTTCTCGGGGCATCCCGACCTGCGCCGCCTCCTCACCGATTACGGGTTCGAGGGGCACCCCTTGCGCAAGGACTTCCCGCTCACCGGCTTCGTCGAGGTCCGCTACGACCAGGACGAGGCGCGGGTGGTCTACGAGCCCGTCAAACTCACCCAGGAATTCCGGAACTTCGACTTCCTGTCGCCGTGGGAGGGCACCGACTACGTGCTCCCCGGCGACGAGAAGAAGACGGTATGAGGCGGAAGGCTCCCCATGGCCGAGCACAACATCCGCAACTTCGCGATCAATTTCGGGCCCCAGCACCCGGCGGCGCACGGCGTGCTGCGCCTCGTGCTGGAACTCGACGGCGAGATCGTCGAGCGCGTCGACCCGCATATCGGGCTCCTGCACCGGGGCACCGAGAAGCTGATCGAGTACAAGACCTACCTGCAGGCGACGCCCTATTTCGACCGGCTCGACTACGTCTCGCCGATGAACCAGGAGCACGCCTTCTGCCTGGGCATCGAGAAGCTCCTGGGGCTTGCCGTGCCGCGGCGCGCGCAGCTCATCCGCACCCTGTTCTGCGAGATCGGCCGCATCCTCTCGCACCTCCTCAACGTCACCACGCAGGCGATGGATGTCGGCGCGCTGACGCCGCCCCTGTGGGGCTTCGAGGAGCGCGAGAAGCTGATGATCTTCTACGAGCGCGCGAGCGGCGCCCGGCTTCACGCCAATTACTTCCGGCCGGGCGGCGTCCACCAGGACCTGCCGCCGGCGCTGATCGACGACATCGAGGCCTTCTGCGAGAGCTTCCCGCAGGTGGTGGACGACCTCGACGACCTCGTCATGGCCAACCGCATCTTCAAGCAGCGCAACGTCGATATCGGCATCGTCACGGTGGACGAGGCCATGGCCTGGGGCTTCTCGGGCGTGATGGTGCGCGGCTCGGGCATCCCGTGGGACCTGCGCAAGTCGCAGCCCTACGAGTGCTACGACGAGATGGAATTCGACATACCCGTGGGGCGCAACGGCGACACCTATGATCGCCAGGTGATCCGCATGGAGGAGATGCGCGAGAGCGTGCGCATCATGAAGCAGTGCATCGCCAAGCTCCGCGAGCCTGCGGGCCAGGGCCCGATCGCGACCCTCGACGGCAAGGTCGCGCCGCCGGCCCGCCGCGAGATGAAGCGCTCGATGGAGGCGCTCATCCACCACTTCAAGCTCTATACCGAGGGCTTCCACGTGCCGGCCGGCGAGGTCTACGCCGCCGTCGAGGCGCCCAAGGGCGAGTTCGGCGTCTATCTCGTCTCGGACGGGACCAACAAGCCGTATCGCTGCAAGATCCGCGCGCCGGGCTTCGCGCATCTTCAGGCGATGGATTGGATGTGCCGCGGTCACATGCTGGCCGACGTGTCCTGCGTGCTCGGCACGCTCGACATCGTGTTCGGCGAAGTGGACCGCTGAGGGTTTCGACTGATGGCCAACCGCAGATTAGCCCCCGCAGCCGAGCAGCCGGACAGCTTCGCGTTCTCGCCCGAGAACGCCGAGTGGGCCAAGGGGCAGATCGCCAAGTACCCGGAGGGGCGCCAGGCCTCGGCCGTGATCCCGCTCCTGTGGAAGGCGCAGGAGCAGAATGGCGGCTGGCTGCCCCAGCAGGCCATCGAGGCCGTCGCCGACGAGCTCGGCATGCCGCATATCCGCGTGCTCGAGGTCGCGACCTTCTACACGATGTTCGCGCTCGAGCCGGTCGGCCGGTTCTGGATCCAGCTCTGCGGCACGGTGCCGTGCGATTCCTGCGGTGCGCGCGAGCTCAAGGACATGCTGCAGGCGCGGCTCGGCCCCCCCGGCCATGTCAGCCCGGACGGCAACTTCTCCTGGCTCGAAGTCGAGTGCCTCGGCGCCTGCTGCAACGCCCCGATGGCCCAGATCAACCAGGATTACTATGAGGACCTGACGCCCGAATCCCTCGGCAAGCTGATGGACGATCTCGCGGCCGGCCGGCCGGTGAAGACCGGCTCGCAGGTGGGGCGCACCTCCTCGGAGCCGCAGGATGCCGTCCACACGCTGCAGGACGCGACGTTGTTCGACGGCTCGCGCGTCGGCGCTTGGCGCAAGCGCTTCGAGCAGACGGATGCGGAAGCCGACGGCGCGGGCCGGGATGAGGCCGCCTCGAGCGAGCAGCGCGCCGCCGTGGATCCGAAGCCCGCCCGCCCGGAGGCCGGCCGCGCCGTCGAGAGCCCCGCAACCGACGCGCCCGCGCAGCGCGCCGCCGAGGGCCAGGCGCCCGTGAAGGCGGAAGATCGCGCCGATGCCGCGGATCGCACCCAATCCACCGCCGCGCATGGCGAGACCCGCCCGGCCGCGACGCCGGCCCAGACGGTCGCGGCCGGCGAGGCCGCCTCGGCCGAGGCCGGCGCCCAATCGGCGCTCCGGCGCGACGAGACCCCGCCCCAGCCCGCCGCCTCCGGCGCGAGCGAGGCCGAGGTCGCGGCCGAAGCCGAGGAGAGCCGGATCGAGGAGAAGCTCGCGAGCCTGCCCAAGGATGCGAGCCCCGAGCAGCGCGCCGACGCGGTGGGCACCCGGCCCGCCGCCCTCGCGGCCGCTCGGGCCGGCGCGCCCGACGCGCTGACGCGCATCAAGGGCATCGGTCCCGGCAACGAGCGCCGCCTGCACGACCTCGGCACCTATCATTTCGACCAGATCGCTGCCTGGACCCGCGCCGAGGTGGCGTGGGTCGGTACCTACCTGGCATTCCCGGGTCGCATCGACCGGGAAGATTGGGTGGGGCAGGCCAAGGCCCTGGGCGGGGCCGGCGCGCCCGGCCGTTCAGCGCAGTGAGGACCTGACATGCTCGCCGATCAGGATCGTATCTTCACCAACCTCTACGGGCTGCACTCGCCGGGGCTCGAGGCCGCCAAGAAGCGCGGCGCCTGGGACGGGACCAAGTTCCTCCTCGAGATGGGCCGCGACTGGATCATCGAGGAGATGAAGGCGTCGGGCCTGCGCGGGCGCGGCGGCGCCGGCTTCCCCACGGGCCTGAAATGGTCCTTCATGCCCAAGAAGTCGGATGGGCGCCCGCATTACCTCGTGGTCAATGCCGACGAGTCGGAGCCGGGCACCTGCAAGGACCGGGAGATCATGCGGCACGATCCGCATCTCCTGATCGAGGGCTGCATGCTGGCCTCGTTCGCGATGAACGCGCATGCCTGCTACATCTATATCCGGGGTGAGTACGTCGCCGAGAAGCACGCGCTGCAGCGCGCCGTCGACGAGGCCTACGAGGCGAAGCTCGTCGGCCAGGACAACGTCCACGGCTACCCCTTCGACATCTACGTCCACCACGGCGCGGGCGCCTATATCTGCGGCGAGGAGACGGCGCTGCTCGAAAGCCTCGAGGGCAAGAAGGGCATGCCGCGCCTGAAGCCCCCGTTCCCGGCCAATATGGGCCTCTATGGCTGCCCCACCACCGTCAACAACGTCGAGTCGATCGCGGTGGCGGGCACCATCCTGCGCCGGGGCGGCGCGTGGTTCGCGGGGCTCGGCGGCAAGAACAACACCGGCACCAAGCTGTTCTGCGTCTCGGGCCACGTCAACAAGCCCGGCAATGTCGAGGAAGAACTCGGCATCACCTTCCGGGAGCTGATCGACAAGCATTGCGGCGGCATGCGCGGCGGCTGGGACAACCTGCTCTGCTCGATTCCCGGCGGCTCCTCGGTGCCGCTGGTGCCGGCCGAGCAGATCATCGACGCCAAGATGGATTTCGACACCCTGCGCAATCTCGGCTCGGGCCTCGGCACCGCGGCCGTGATCGTCCTCGACCGGTCGACCGATATCGTCTCGGCCATCGCCCGCATCGCCTATTTCTACAAGCACGAGAGCTGCGGCCAGTGCACGCCCTGCCGCGAGGGCACCGGCTGGATGTGGCGGGTGATGCTGCGCATGGCCGAAGGCCGCGCCCAGCGCCGCGAGATCGACATGCTCCTCGACGTCACGAAGCAGATCGAGGGCCACACCATCTGCGCGCTCGGCGACGCCGCCGCCTGGCCGATCCAGGGCCTGATCCGGCATTTCCGCCCCGAGATCGAGAAGCGCATCGACCGCTACAGCGCCAACCCGCACAGCGATCCTGTGCCGATGGCCGCGGAGTGACCGGCTCCGCGACCGCACCGAAGTTCGAGACCGAGAACCACGTATGACCAAGATCGTCGTCGACGGCACCGAGGTCGATGTCCCGGCCGAGTACACCCTGCTCCAGGCCTGCGAGGCCGCGGGCGCTGAGATCCCGCGCTTCTGCTTCCACGAGCGCCTGTCCATCGCGGGCAATTGCCGGATGTGCCTCGTCGAGCTGAAGGGCGCGCCCAAGCCCGTGGCCTCCTGCGCCTACGCGGTCAAGGATTGCCGGCCCGGCCCCAACGGCGAGCCGCCGGAGGTGCTGACGCGCTCGGGGACCACCAAGAAGGCTCGCGAGGGGGTGATGGAGTTCCTCCTCATCAACCACCCGCTCGATTGCCCGATCTGCGACCAGGGCGGCCATTGCGACCTGCAGGACCAGGCCATGGCCTACGGCGTCGACTCGACCCGCTACGGCGAGAACAAGCGCGCGGTCGAGGAGAAGTATATCGGCCCGCTGGTGCGGACCGCCATGAACCGCTGCATCCACTGCACCCGCTGCGTGCGCTTCCTCGCCGAGGTCGCGGGCGTGCCGGATCTCGGCGCCATCGGGCGCGGCGAGGACATGGAGATCACGAGCTACCTCGAACAGGCGATGGGCTCGGAGCTGCAGGGCAACGTCGCCGACCTCTGCCCCGTCGGCGCCCTCGTGCACAAGCCGCAGAGCTACAACGTCCGCCCCTGGGAGCTGACCAAGACCGAGTCGGTCGACGTGATGGACGCGGTCGGGTGCGCCATCCGGGTCGATTCCCGCGGCCGCGAGGTCATGCAGATCGAGCCCCGCGTCAACGAGGCCATCAACGAGGAGTGGATCTCCGACAAGACCCGCCACGCCGTCGACGGCCTGCGGCTGCAGCGCCTCGACCGGCCGTTCCTGCGCGAGAACGGGCGCCTGCGCCCCGCGACCTGGGGCGAGGCCTTCGGGGCGATCAAGGCGAAGCTCGCCGGGGCCGATCCGAAGCGGGTCGGCGCCCTCGTGGGCGACCTCGCGGGCGTCGAGGAAACCTACGCGCTCAAGGGCCTGATGACGGCGCTCGGCGTCCGGAACCTCGATGGCCGCCAGGCGGGCGAGGCCCTCGATCCGGCCTGGGGACGGGCCGCCTACACCTTCGGCCCGACGATCCCGGGCATCGAGGAGGCGGACGCGATCCTGCTGGTGGGCGCGAATCCGCGCCTCGAAGCCTCGCTCCTCAACGTGCGGATCCGCAAGCGCTGGCGCATGGGGCCGCTGCCGGTCGGGCTGATCGGCGAGCCGGTGGATCTGACCTACCCCCATGTCCAGCTCGGCGCCGGCCCGGACACCCTGGCCGACCTCGCGGCCGGAAACCACAGCTTCGCCGAAATCCTGAAGGCGGCGCAGCGGCCGCTCGTCATCGTCGGGATGGGGGCGCTGGCGCGGCCCGACGGCGCCGCGATCCTGGCCGCCGCCGCCGCCCTCGCCAAGGCTATCGGCGCGGTGACGCCGGAATGGAACGGCTTCGGCGTGCTGCACACCGCCGCCGCCCGCGTCGGCGCCCTCGATCTCGGCTTCGTGCCGGGGGAGGGGGGCCTCGACGTCGCCGGCATGATCGCGGCCGGCGCCCTCGACGTGGTGTTCAATCTCGGCGCCGACGAGGTCGAGATCGCGCCGGGTGCCTTCGTGGTCTACCAGGGCACCCATGGCGACCGCGGCGCCGCCCGCGCCGACGTGATCCTGCCGGGCGCCGCCTACCCTGAGAAGAACGCCACCTACGTGAATCTCGAGGGCCGGGTCCAGATCGCCAACCGCTCGTCCTTCCCGCCGGGCGATGCCCGCGAGGATTGGGCGATCATCCGCGCCCTCTCGGAGGTGGTCGGCCGGCGCCTGCCCTACGATTCGCTCACGGCGCTGCGCCGCGCCCTCTACGCCGACCACCCGCATTTCGCGGCCGTCGACGCCGTGGCGCCCTCGGACGCGGTCGCGGCCTTGGATGCCCTCGCGGCCCTCGGCGGCAGCCCGGCGCGCGAGCCCTTCCGCTCGCCGATCCTCGATTTCTACCTCACCAACCCGATCGCCCGCGCCTCGCGGGTGCTCGCCGAATGCTCGAGCCTCGCCCGCGGGCGCGCGCTCGAAGCCGCCGAATAAGGGACGGCCCCGATGACCTTCCTCGAAGTGCTCGGCACCGTCCTGCTGATCGCCCTGAAGAGCTTCGTGCTCCTGGCCTTGCTGCTCGTCTTCATCGCCTACGCGCTGCTGGCCGACCGCAAGATCTGGGCGGCGGTGCAGCTCCGGCGCGGCCCCAACGTGGTCGGGCCCTGGGGCCTGCTGCAATCCTTCGCCGACCTGTTGAAGTTCGTCCTGAAGGAGCCGGTGATCCCGGCGGGCGCCAATAAGGGCATCTTCCTCCTGGCGCCCCTCGTCTTCGCGACGCTGGCGCTCGCGTCCTGGGCGGTGATCCCGCTGGCCGAGGGCTGGGCGATCGCCGACATCAATGTCGGCATCACCTACATCTTCGCGATCTCGTCGCTCGGCGTCTACGGCGTCATCATGGGCGGCTGGGCCTCGAACTCGAAATACGCCTTCCTGGGCGCCCTGCGCTCGGCCGCGCAGATGATCTCCTACGAGGTCTCGCTCGGCTTCGTGATCATCTGCGTCCTGCTCTGCGCCGGCTCGCTCAACCTGTCGCGCATCGTGCTCGCGCAGGACACCGCCCTCGGGCTGTTCGGCTGGTACTGGTTCTGGCTGTTCCCGATGTTCGTGGTGTTCTTCATCTCGGCGCTGGCCGAGACGAACCGCCCGCCCTTCGACCTGCCGGAGGCCGAATCCGAGCTCGTGGCCGGCTACATGGTCGAGTATTCCTCGACCCCCTACCTGCTCTTCATGCTCGGCGAGTACGTGGCCATCATGACCATGTGCGCCCTCGGCACCGTGCTGTTCCTCGGCGGCTGGCTCTCGCCGATCCCGTTCGCGCCCTTCACCTGGGTGCCGGGCGTGATCTGGTTCGCCCTGAAGGCGAGCTTCCTGTTCTTCATGATCGCCATGGTGAAGGCCATGGTGCCGCGCTACCGCTACGACCAGCTCATGCGCCTCGGTTGGAAGGTCTTCCTGCCGCTCTCGCTGATCTCGGTCGTCGTCGTCGCCTTCGTTCTCAAGCTCACCGGCCTCGCGCCGGGCGCCTGAACCCACATCATTTGGAGATCGCGCGATGCAGCTCGATCAGGTCGCCAAGGGCCTTTTGCTGAAGGAGTTCGTGTCGGGGTTCTTCCTCGCCATGAAGTATTTCTTCAAGCCGAAGGCGACGATCAACTATCCCTTCGAGATGGGCCACCGGGGGCCGCGCTTCCGGGGCGAGCACGCGCTGCGCCGCTATCCCAACGGCGAGGAGCGTTGCATCGCCTGCAAGCTCTGCGAGGCGATCTGCCCGGCCCAGGCCATCACCATCGAGGCGGGCCCGCGCCGCAACGACGGCACGCGGCGCACCACCCGCTACGACATCGACATGGTGAAGTGCATCTATTGCGGCATGTGCCAGGAGGCCTGCCCGGTGGACGCCATCGTGGAGGGGCCGAACTTCGAGTTCTCGGTGGAGACCCGCGAGGAGCTTCTCTACGACAAGGAGAAGCTCCTCCTGAACGGCGACCGCTGGGAGCGCGAGATCGCGCGCAACATCGCCATGGACGCGCCCTACCGCTAGGAGGGCCCGAGCCGGCGCGGGGCCATCCCGCGCGGGCCGACGGATCGGCGCACGCTGTCACCCGCGCAAGTGCGGGTTCGGGTTGTGCGCCGTAGTGCCGAGTTCTATAGACGGGCCGCCGGTGCGGCCGATGGCCCACAAGGCAGAAGGGGCCGCCCCGCGCGGCTGAACCTGACATCGCATGACCGCAGCCGCTGCCTTCTTCTACCTGTTCGCCGGAGTCGCGATCGCCTCCGGCTTCATGGTGATCGCGTCGCGCAATCCCGTGGCGTCGGTGCTGTTCCTGATCCTCGCCTTCGTGAACGCCGCCGGCCTGTTCGTGCTGATGGGCGCCGAGTTCCTGGCGATGATCCTCATCGTCGTCTACGTGGGCGCCGTCGCGGTGCTGTTCCTGTTCGTCGTGATGATGCTCGATGTGGATTTCGCGCAGCTGCGCCAGGGTTTTCAGCAATACCTGCCGGTGGGCGGGCTGATCGGGGCGATCTTCCTGATCGAGCTGCTGCTCGTCGTCGGCTCCTGGACCATCGATCCGGGCCTCGTTCAGGCGCCGCTCGGCAATGTCGCGGCGGACGACAGCTTCACCAACACCGCCGCCCTCGGCCGGGTCCTCTACACGGAATACGCCTATTTCTTCCAGATCGCCGGCCTCGTGCTGCTCGTCGCGATGATCGGCGCCATCGTGCTTACGCTCCGCGACCGGCCGGGCGTCAAGCGCCAGAACATCGCGGTCCAGAACGCCCGCACCCAGGCGATGGCCGTCGAGACCCGCAAGGTCCCGTCCCGCCAGGGCGTCGAGGTTTGAATCGTCCGTCCCCAGGCGGGGCGAGGCGCGTGCGTGTGGAGACACGGGAAGAACGATGATCGGACTGAGCCACTACCTCACGGTCGCCGCGATCCTGTTCACGCTGGGCGTGCTGGGCATCTTCATCAACCGCAAGAACGTCATCGTGATCCTGATGTCGGTGGAGCTGATCCTGCTCGCCGTGAACATCAACCTGGTGGCCTTCTCGACCCATCTCAACGACATCACCGGCCAAGTCTTCGCCCTGTTCGTCCTCACGGTCGCGGCCGCCGAGGCCGCGATCGGGCTCGCCATCCTGGTCGTGTTCTTCCGCAACCGCGGCTCCATCGCGGTCGAGGACGTGAGCATGATGAAGGGCTGACGCGGCGAACCCGACGCGAACCCGAAGCCCTTCGCCCCTTGGACCTTCACGGGGGCGCCGCGAGGCGCCCCGAGAGGCCGGACTGACACAGAACGATGTATCACGCGATCGTCTTCTTCCCCCTCATCGGCGCCCTGATCGCCGGTCTGTTCGGCCGTCAGCTCGGGGCGCGCGCCTGCGAGTACCTGACGACGAGCTGCCTCGCCTTCGCGGCGCTGCTCTCCTGGGGCGTGTTCTTCGAGGGCGGCGACCACGCCACCCGCGTCCAGGTCGCGACCTGGTTCACGGCGGGCGACCTCACGGTCGACTGGGCCTTCCGCATCGACACGCTCACCCGGGTGATGCTCGTCGTCGTGACCACGGTCTCGACCCTCGTTCACCTCTACTCCATCGGCTACATGGAGGAGGATCCGCACCGGCCGCGCTTCTTCGCCTACCTGTCGCTGTTCACCTTCGCGATGCTGATGCTGGTGACGGCCGACAACCTCGTGCAGATGTTCTTCGGCTGGGAGGGCGTCGGCCTCGCCTCCTACCTGCTGATCGGCTTCTGGTACGAGAAGCCCTCGGCCAACGCCGCCGCCATGAAGGCCTTCATCGTCAACCGCGTCGGCGATTTCGGCTTCTCGCTGGGCATCTTCCTGGTCTTCGTCCTGTTCGGCTCGGTCGCCTTCGACGGCATCTTCCCGCGGGTCGACGAGCTCAAGGACGCGCATTTCCACTTCCTCGGCCATGACTGGCACGCCCTGACGCTGGCCTGCCTGCTCCTGTTCATGGGCGCGATGGGCAAGTCGGCGCAGTTCCTGCTGCACACCTGGCTGCCCGACGCGATGGAGGGCCCGACCCCGGTCTCGGCCCTCATCCACGCCGCCACCATGGTGACGGCCGGCGTGTTCATGGTGGCGCGCCTGTCGCCGCTCTTCGAGCTGGCGCCCGACGCCCTCGTGGTCGTCACGGTGATCGGCGGCATCACGGCCTTCTTCGCCGCCACGATCGGCCTCGTGCAGAACGACATCAAGCGGGTCATCGCCTACTCGACCTGCTCGCAGCTCGGCTACATGTTCGTGGCGCTCGGCGTCGGCGCCTACTCGGCCGGCATCTTCCACCTCTTCACCCACGCCTTCTTCAAGGCGCTGCTGTTCCTTGGGGCCGGCTCGGTCATCCACGCGATGCACCACGAGCAGGACATGCGGAACATGGGGGACCTGCGCCGCTACATCCCCTTCACCACCGCCATGATGGCGATCGGCACCCTCGCGCTGATCGGCTTCCCGTTCACGGCGGGCTATTACTCGAAGGACGCCATCATCGAGGCGGCCTATGCCTCGACCCGGCCGGGCCACACCTTGGCCTTCCTGGCCACCGTGATCGCGGCCTTCTTCACCTCGTTCTACTCCTGGCGCCTGTTCTTCATGACCTTCGAGGGGCCGGCCCGCTGGGCCGATCACGGCGCCCACGGCCACGATGACCACGCGCACGCCGCTCCGGCCCTCGCCCATGCTGACGCGCACGGCGCCCACGCCGCCATTGCGCGAGCTTCCATGGCGCACGCCGCTACGGCGCACGAGGCCGATGGCCTGCCGGGCCACCACGAGGGCGTCGCCCACGACGACAAGGGCCACGACGTCGAGCCGGTCTCCCACAGCGCTCTCGAGCACCACGACCACCCCGCGCACAAGCCGCACGAGAGCCCGCTCGTCATGACGATCCCCCTGGCGGTGCTCGCCTTCGGGGCGCTCTTCGCCGGCCTGATCTTCAAGGACCGCTTCATCGGCGAGGGCATGGAGGCGTTCTGGGGCCACGCGCTGGCGCATGGCCCGGACAACCACATCATGCACGACATCCACCACGTGCCGGGCTGGGTCTCCGCCTCGCCCTTCGTGATGCTGGTGCTCGGGTTCCTGGTCGCCTTCTGGATGTATATCCGCCGGCCCGCGCTGCCGGGCCAGCTCGCCGCGCAGCAGCCGGTCCTGTACCGCTTCCTCCTCAACAAGTGGTATTTCGACGAGATCTACGACCGGATCTTCGTCCGCCCGGCCAAGGATTTCGGCAAGTTCCTCTGGAAGGAGGGCGACGGGCGCGTCATCGACGGCCTCGGCCCGAACGGCATCGCGGCCCGGGTGGTCGACGTGACCCGCGGCGTGGTCCGCCTCCAGACCGGCTACGTCTACCACTACGCCTTCGTGATGCTGGTCGGCGTCGCGGGCCTGATCAGCTGGTACCTGATGACCGGCCTGCCGAAGGGCGGTCACTGATGCCCTGCGCTCAGACACGCGGCGGATGCCGTCGGCCCGTCGCGGCCGGCGGCCATAAGAAGACAAACGGGAGCACCCGCTGATGTTCGGCCTCGGCATCCTCTCCGGCCTGCTGATCGTGCCGCTCGCCGGCGCGGCGTTCATCCTGACGCTGAACGGCGACGAGGAGAGCGTGAAGCGCAACGCCCGCTGGGCGGCGCTCGCGACCACGATCATCACCTTCCTGCTCTCGCTGGTGGCCTGGGGCCGCTACGACGCGACCTCGTCGAGCTTCCAGCTCGTCGAGAGCCATGCCTGGCTCACCGACACGATCCGGTTCAAGCTCGGCGTCGACGGCTTCTCGATGCCGCTGATCCTGCTGACCACCTTCCTGATGCCGTTCTGCATCGGCGCCTCGTGGCACGCCATCGAGACCCGCGTGAAGGAGTACTTCGTCGCCTTCCTGGTCCTCGAGACCACGATGATCGGCGTGTTCCAGGCCCTCGACCTGGTGCTGTTCTACCTGTTCTTCGAGGCCGGCCTGATCCCGATGTTCCTGATCATCGGGATCTGGGGCGGCAAGCGGCGCATCTACGCGAGCTTCAAGTTCTTCCTCTACACGCTGCTCGGCTCGGTGCTGATGCTGCTCGCCATCATGGCGATGTACTGGCACGCGGGCACCACCGACATCCCGACGCTGCTGCAGACGCGCTTCCCCGCGCAGATGCAGACCTGGCTCTGGCTCGCCTTCTTCGCCTCCTTCGCGGTGAAGATGCCGATGTGGCCGGTCCATACCTGGCTCCCCGACGCGCACGTGGAGGCGCCGACGGCGGGCTCGGTGATCCTGGCCGGCATCCTCCTCAAGATGGGCGGCTACGGCTTCATCCGGGTCTCGCTGCCGATGTTCCCGGATGCGAGCCACCTGTTCGCGCCCCTCGTCTTCGCCCTCTCGGTCATCGCGATCATCTTCACCTCGCTGATCGCGATGATGCAGACCGACATCAAGAAGCTCATCGCCTACTCGTCGGTCGCCCATATGGGCTTCGTCACCCTCGGCCTGTTCACCATGAACGAGCAGGGCATCCAGGGCGCGCTCTTCCTGATGATCTCGCACGGGATCGTGTCGGGCGCGCTCTTCCTCTGCGTCGGCGTCGTCTACGACCGGATGCACACCCGCGAGATCGCCGCCTACGGGGGCCTCGTGAAGCGGATGCCGCTCTACGCGGTCGCCATGATGGTGTTCACCATGGCCAATGTCGGCCTGCCCGGCACCTCGGGCTTCGTCGGCGAGTTCCTGGCGATGACGGGGGCCTTCAAGGCGAACCCGACGGTGGCGTTCTTCTCGGTCTTCGGCATCATCCTGTCGGCGGCCTACGCGCTCTGGCTCTACGCCCGGGTGATCTACGGCAAGCTCGAGAAGCCCTCGCTCCAGGGCATCCTGGATCTCGACAATCGTGAGAAGCTCATCATCGCGCCCCTCGTCGCGCTGACGATCTATTACGGCGTGCATCCGGCCCCGATCCTCGACACATTCGCGCCCTCCACCGAGGCCCTGATGACGAGCATCCGGACCGCTCTCTCGAACACGCAGACCGCGGCCGCCGCGCTGCCGATCGCGCGCTAACCGGTATGGGACCGATGACCGCCGCACATTCCGTCCTGCCCACCCTCGCGCCGCTGCTGCCGGAGCTGATCCTCAGCGTCGGCGTACTGGTGCTGATCCTCTACGGCGCCTTCCGGGGCGAGCGCTCCGTCGAGGGCGTCAATGTCGGGGCGCTGCTGCTCCTCGTCCTCGCCTTCTTCGTGGTCGTGACCCAGCCGGCCGGCATGAAGGTTACGACCCTGTCGGGCGCCTTCATCTCGGACGCGTTCTCGCGGGTGATGAAGGGCCTGGTCCTGCTCGGCTCGGCCGCCACGATCCTGCTCTCGCGCGACTATTTCCAGCGCGAGCGCATCGACCGGTTCGAGTTCCCGGTCCTGATCCTGCTCTGCACCATCGGCATGATGGTGATGGCCTCGGCCAACGACCTGATCGCCCTCTATCTCGGGCTCGAGCTGCAATCGCTCGCGGCCTACGTCATCGCGGCCTTCCACCGGGACGACCTCAAGTCGACGGAGGCGGGGCTCAAGTACTTCGTCCTCGGCGCCCTCTCGTCGGGCATGCTGCTCTACGGGGCCTCCCTCGTCTACGGCTTCACCGGCACCGTCTCGTTCCCCGGCATCGTCTCGGCGCTGCACGGGGACCCGGGCTTCGGCATCGTGCTGGGCATCGTGTTCGTGGCCGCCGGCGTCGCCTTCAAGATGTCGGCCGTGCCGTTCCACATGTGGACGCCCGACGTCTACGAAGGCTCGCCGACGCCGGTCACCGCCTTCTTCGCCTCGGCGCCCAAGATGGCGGCGGTCGCCATGACGGTGCGGCTCTTCATCGGCGCCTTCCCGGACGTGACCGCGATCTGGCAGCAGATCATCATCTTCATCGCGATCGCCTCGATGGCGCTCGGCTCCTTCGCGGCGATCGGCCAGCGCAACATCAAGCGCCTGATGGCCTATTCCTCCATCGGCAATATCGGCTACGCGCTGATCGGCCTCGCGGCGGGCTCGGAGGAAGGCGTCCGCGGCGTGGTGATCTACATGATCATCTACCTCGCCATGACGCTCGGCGCCTTCGCGGTCATCCTCTCGCTGCGCCGTCGCAACGAGATGTTCGAGACCATCGACGACCTGTCCGGCCTGTCGCGGACGCATCCGGTCCTGGCCTTCTGCCTCGCCGCGATGATGTTCTCGCTCGCCGGCATCCCGCCGCTCGCCGGCTTCTTCGCCAAGTTCTACGTCTTCGCCGCCGCCATCAAGGCGGGGCTCGTGGCGCTCGCGGTGATCGGCGTGGTGACGAGCGTCGTCGGCGCCTATTACTACCTGCGCATCGTCAAGGTGATGTATTTCGACGAGGCGCGCGCGCCCTACGAGGCGATGGCGCCGGGCCTGCGGATCGTGCTCGCGATCTCCAGCGTCGTCGTGATCCTGTTCTGGCTCCTGCCGGCCCCGCTCGTGGGGGCCGCCGGGGCCGCGGCCAAGTCGCTGTTCTAGCGCATTGAACTACCGCCTCAGCGATGCGGCCCGGGCCGACGGGCACCGCCTGCACGTCCATGACAGTCTCGCCTCGACCAACACCGAGGCGATGGAGCGGGCGCGTGCCGGCGAGAGCGGTCCGCTCTGGATCGTGGCCAAAAGCCAGGAAGCGGGGCGGGGCCGGCGCGGCAATGCCTGGACGTCGCTCCCCGGCAATCTCGCGGCGAGCCTGCTCTGGCCGGTCGGCGGCATCGAGCCCGACCGCGTCGCGACCCTCGGCTTCGTGGCCGGCGTGGCGCTGGCGGGGGCCCTCGATCAGGCCTGCGGCACCGTGCCGGGCTTCGCGAACGGCCCGGACGCACGATCTTTCACCCTGAAATGGCCCAACGACGTGCTCGCCGGGAGCGCCAAGCTCGCCGGAATCCTGCTCGAGGCGGAGGTCCTGCCGGGCGGGCGCCGGGCCGTGGTGATCGGTTTCGGCGTCAACGTGGCGGCGGCCCCCGAGGGCCTCGCCTATCCGGCGACGTCGCTGGCGGCGCTCGGGATCGGGGTCGGGGCCGAGAAAGTCCTTGAATACCTGTCGATTCATGTCACCGAGACGGCGCGCATCTGGAATCGCGCACGGAATTTCGAAGGCATCCGCGCCCGCTGGCTGGCGCGGGCCTCGGGCCTGGGGTCGCGGGTCGCGGTCCGGTCCGGCGCGGAGACGCTGGAAGGCCTGTTCGAGACGATCGACGAGGGGGGGCGGCTCGTTATCCTCGCCCCGGATGGTACGCGCAGAACCGTGACGGCGGGCGAGGTGCATTTTGGGACGGCCGCGACGGCGGCATGACGTTGGATTGAACAGAATGACGATGGGCCAAGACGAGCTCGTCTTCCTGCCGCTCGGCGGGGTGGGCGAGATCGGCATGAACGCGGCGCTCTACGGCTTCGGCCCGGAGAAGCGCCGGAAATGGATCATGGTCGATTGCGGGATGGGTTTCGCGGGCGAGGAGGCGATGCCGGGCATCGACCTCATGTTCCCGGACCTGTCCTTCATCGAGGAGCGCAAGGCCGATCTGCTCGGCATCTTCATCACGCACGCGCACGAGGACCATATCGGGGCGATCAGCGAGCTGTGGCCGCGCCTGAAGGTGCCGGTCTACGCCACGCGCTTCGCCAAGAGCCTCCTGGAAACGCGCCGCCTCGGCGAGCCCGGCGCGCCGAAGGTGGAGCTGCGCGAGATCAAGCCCGGTCGCCGGGTCACGCTCGGGCCGTTCGAGATCGATTTCGTGCCGGTCTCGCACTCGATCCCCGAATCGAACGCGGTGGCGATCCGCACCGCCCACGGGCTCGTGCTCCACACCGGCGACTGGAAGCTCGACGCGACCCCGATCCTCGGCGACGTCACCGAGGAATCGGCCTTCCGGGCGCTCGGCGACGAGGGCATCCTGGCGATGGTCTGCGATTCCACCAACGTCGTGCGCGAGGGGCGCTCCCCGAGCGAGGCCGAGGTCGCCGCCACCCTGAGCCGCCTCATCGCCGAGGCGCCGCACCGGGTCGCGGTGACGACCTTCGCGTCGAACGTCGCCCGCATCCGCGCGGTGGCAGAGGCCGCCAAGGCCTGCGGGCGCGAGGTCATCGCGGTGGGCCGGGCCATGGACCGGGTGATCGACGTCGCCCGCGAATGCGGCTTCCTCGACGGCCTGCCCGATTTCCGCTCCGCCGACAGCTACGGCTACCTGCCGCGCGAGAAGGTCGTGACGCTGCTCACCGGCTCGCAGGGCGAGCCGCGGGCGGCGCTGGCTCGGGTCTCCCGCAAGGACCACCCGGACGTCACCCTGGCGTCGGGCGACCGGGTGATCTTCTCCTCCCGGGCGATTCCCGGCAACGAGCGGGAAGTCGGCTCCATCATCAACGACCTGATCAACCAGGGCGTCGAGGTGGTCACGGACCGGACCGAGCTCGTCCACGTCTCCGGCCACCCGCGCCGCGACGAGATGGCCGAGATGTATGCCTGGACCCGGCCGCAGACGGCGATCCCGGTCCATGGCGAGGCCCTCCACCTCGACGAGCACGCGCGCTTCGCCCGGGCGCAGGGCGTCCAGAACGTCGTCAAGGCCCGCAACGGCAGCCTGATCCGGCTGGCGCCCGGCAAGGCCGAGGTGGTCGATCACGTCAAGGCCGGGCGCCTCTACAAGGACGGCAACGTCCTGATCGACGACCGCGACCGGGCGATCCCCGAGCGGCGCAAGCTCGCCCAGGCCGGCCTCGTCTCGGTCGCCATCGCCATCGACGAGACCGGCGAGGTCCTGGGCGAGCCCGCCATCGACATCATCGGCCTGCCCAATCGCGGGCGCGGCGGCCAGCCGCTCCTCGACACGGTGGTGGAGACCGTCGGCCGCACCCTCTCGGGCCTCTCGAAGGGCAAGCGCCGGGATTCGGAGGCTGTCGAGAAGGCGGTCGACCGCGCCGTCCGCTCGGCCGTCAACGAGACCTGGGGCAAGAAGCCCGCCTGCCACGTGCAGGTGGTCGAGGTGTGATAGGAGCTGCGGCACGCGTCTCCGGATGATCGGACAGGCGCGTGCCGCGGCAGGAACGCGAAGGACAGGGAGCGAGACAATGATCGGCCGGCTCAACCACGTGGCCATCGCGGTGCGCGATCTCGAAGCGGCCTGCGCCGTCTACCGGGACACGCTGGGGGCGAAGATCTCCGAGCCCCTGCCGCAGCCCGAGCACGGCGTCACGGTCGTGTTCGTGGAATTGCCCAACAGCAAGGTCGAGCTGATGGCGCCGCTGGGCGAGAACTCGCCGATCGCGAGCTTCGTCGAGCGCAATCCCGGCGGCGGCGTCCACCACGTCTGCTACGAGGTCGACGACATCCTGGCCGCCCGCGACACGCTCAAGGCGCAGGGCGCCCGGGTGCTCGGCACCGGCGAGCCCCGCATCGGTGCCCACGGCAAGCCGGTCCTGTTCCTGCACCCGAAGGACTTCCTCGGCACCCTGACCGAGCTGGAGCAGGTCTGACCGGCCTCGTGGGAGATCATCCGATGCACGCGCTCGCCCGCACCACCCCGCGCACGCTCGCGACCGTGGTCGCGCTGGCCGCCGCCTTCATCGCGGTGGCGGTGGGCCTGTTCAAGCTCACGGTGGGGGGCGCCATCGCCCTCTACTTCGTCCTGTGGTGGACGCTGCTTTTCGCGATCCTGCCGCTGCGCAACCAGCCCGAGACGCGGGCCGAGCGCATCGTGCCCGGGCAGGATCTCGGGGCGCCCGCCCTGCCGCGCATGCGCGAGAAGGCGGTCTGGACCACCCTCTTCGCCGGGGCGGCTCTGCTCGCCGCCCTCGCGGTGTTTCCGCTCGCGGGTTTGTAAACGGCCCCGCAATTGACAGGGGGGAGCCCCCTCCGACAAAAGTCCGCAAGGCCGCGCGGCTCCTTGAGCCGACGGGCCGCTGACAGGGGAGGGGCCGATGCTGCCACCGGCGCGCGCGGCGGACGAGGGCGCTGGCGGCGAGGCGACGGACGGGCGGCGCCGCTTGCTCCTGCCCATCATGCTGGCCCTGTTCTTCACCTGGGGGCTCGCCACCGTCCTGGTCGACATCATCACGCCGAAGCTCAAGGGCCTGTTCGCCCTGAGCTACGCCGAGGCGACGCTGACGCAGTTCTGCTTCTTCCTCGCCTACGCCATCGTGTCCTTGCCGGCGGGTTTGCTGGTCGCCCGCATCGGCTATATCCGCGGCCTCGTCCTCGGGCTCGCCGTGATGGCGTTGGGCGGCCTGATGTTCACGCCGGCCGCGCGGATCGGCCTCTACCCCCTCTTCCTGCTGGCGCTCTTCGTGATGGCGTCGGGCATCGCGGTGCTGCAGGTGGCGGCCAATCCCCTGGTGACGCGGCTCGGCCCCGCCGCGCAGGCGCCGAGCCGGCTGACGCTGGCCCAGACCTTCAACGCGCTCGGCACCACGGTCGGCCCGGCCATCGGCGCCTGGGCGATCCTCTCGCGCGGGACCCAGACCCCGCTCGACCCCGCCACCCTCTCGCCGGCGGCGCTGGCGGCGGCCCGTCAGGCCGAGGCCGCGGTGCTGCAGACGCCGTTCCTCGTCATCGCCGGGGTCCTGATCGGGCTCGCGATCCTGTTCTGGTGCCTGCGCTCCTGGCTGCGCGAGGATGCGCGGGCGCGGCCGGCGCTGGGGCTCGGCCTCGATCTGCTGCGCCGGCCGCGCCTCGCCCTCGGGGCGCTGGCGATCTTCCTCTATGTCGGCGCGGAGGTCGCCATCGGCACCCTGATGGTGAGCTATCTCGAGCAGCCCCGCGTCCTCGGGGCCGATCCGGCCAGTGCCGGGCACCTGCTCAGCGTCTATTGGGGTGGCGCCCTGGTCGGCCGCGTCGTCGGCAGCGTCGTCTTGCGCTACGTCCGGGCCGGGGCGGCGCTCGCGGCCTGCGCGCTGGCGGCGGGGCTCCTCGCCACGGTCTCGGGTCTCTCCGACGGCCCGTTCGCGGCCTGGACCCTGCTGGCGGTCGGGCTCGCCAACGCCATCATGTTCCCGACGATCTTCGCGATGGCGATCGAGGGGCTCGGCGAGCGCACGGCGCAGGGGGCCGGCATTGTCTGCGTCGCTATCGTGGGCGGCGCGGTGGTGCCGGTCGCCACCGGGCTCCTGGCCGACCATGTCGGCCTGAGCGCGGCGCTCGGCGCCCCGGTTCTCTGCTACCTCTGCATCGCCGTCTACGCGCTCGCCAACCTGCGCGAGGGCGCGGCCGGCCCGGAGGCCGAGTCCACCCGGGCGATGGCGGCTTGAGTGCGCCGGCACCGGCCCGGCGGCGTGGGGGCCTCCAAAAACAAAAAAGCAAGGCGCGGTGCCTTGCTTTTCAAGCGAGTAGAAATCTGGCTCAGCCTTGAATTATCCGACGCATTGACTGCGTGGCGGCTGGATGTTCCTCCCAAGACCCGGACCGTGCGTCGCCTCTTGCGGGCGGTGCAACCATCACGGGCTCGCTTATAGGAATAAGAATTCGTGTTGTCACCCGCCTCGTGGCAGAAATTTGCGTTTTTCTGCCGGGAAAGCGTCAAGCTTCCCTGATTTTCCCGAACCACTGGGCCAGAATGGCTCGTTCGGCCGCCGAAATGGCCACGCGGCACCGCGTCGGCGCCGCGGTGCTTGTGTTTTCCCGAAGCAATGTGTTGTGTGCCCGGGCGCGGCTGTCCGCATTCCGCCGCCCCCGACATGCCAAGGCCTCCCATGCGTCTCTCCCGCTACTTTCTACCCACTCTGCGCGAGACGCCCAAGGAAGCCGAGATCGTCTCGCACCGCCTGATGCTGCGGGCGGGCCTGGTCCGCCAGGAATCCGCCGGCATCTACGCGTGGCTGCCGCTGGGCCTGCGCGTCCTCAACCGGGTCTGCGCCGTGATCCGCGAGGAGCAGGACCGCTCCGGCGCCATCGAGCTCCTGATGCCGACCGTGCAATCGGCCGAGCTCTGGCGGGAATCGGGCCGCTACGAGGCCTACGGCAAGGAGATGCTCCGCATCACCGACCGGCACGAGCGCGAGATGCTCTACGGCCCCACCGCCGAAGAGGTGATCACCGAGATCTTCCGCGGCAGCGTGCGCTCCTACAAGGATCTGCCGAAGAACCTCTACCAGATCTCGTGGAAGTTCCGGGACGAGGTGCGCCCGCGCTTCGGCACCATGCGCTCGCGCGAGTTCCTGATGAAGGACGCCTATTCCTTCGATTTCGACCAGGCCGGCGCCCGCCACGCCTATAACCGGATGTTCGTGGCCTATCTGCGCACCTTCGCGGGGCTCGGCCTCAACGCGATCCCGATGCGGGCCGATACGGGCCCGATCGGCGGCGACCTCAGCCACGAATTCATCATCCTGGCCAAGACCGGCGAGAGCGAGGTCTATTGCGACCGCGCCTACCTGGATTTCGAGATCCCGCCCGCCTCGACCGATTTCGACGATGTCGCGGGGCTGCAGGGCACCGTCGACGCCTGGACCTCGCACTACGCCGCGACGAGCGAGATGCACGAGCCCGAGGCCTTCGCGGAGGTGCCTGAGGCGAGCCGCCTCTCGGCCCGCGGCATCGAGGTCGGCCACATCTTCTATTTCGGCACCAAGTATTCCGAGCCGATGGGCGCCAGGGTGGCGGGGCCGGACGGGATCGAGCGGCCCGTCCATATGGGCTCCTACGGCATCGGCCCGAGCCGGCTCGTCGCCGCGATCATCGAGGCGAGCCACGACGAGGCCGGCATCATCTGGCCGGAGGCGGTGGCGCCCTTCGACGTGGCGCTGATCAACCTCAAGACCGGCGATGGCGCGACCGACGCCGCCTGCGCGGAGATCCAGGCCCAGCTCGAGGCCGGCGGCCTCACGGTGCTCTACGACGACCGCGACGAGCGCCCGGGCGCCAAGTTCGCCACCGCCGACCTGATCGGCCTGCCCTGGCAGGTCATCGTCGGGCCCAAGAGCCTCGCGGAGGGCAAGGTCGAGCTGAAGCGCCGGGCGGGCGGCGAGCGCGAGACCCTGTCGCCGGTCGACCTGCTCTCGCGCATCAAGCGCGTCTGAGGCGGCGATGGCGGGCGGTGGGACAGCGGCCTTGGCAACGGCCCTGGGGGCACGCCTGAAGGGGCTCGGCGCAGGCTTCCGGGCCGGGGCGACGCCGCCCTTCGCGTCCTTCGAGTGGATCCTGGCCGGGCGCTACCTGCGCGCCCGGCGCCGGGGCGGCGGCGTCTCGGTGGTGGCCTTCTTCTCCGTGCTCGGCATCGCGCTCGGGGTCGCCACGCTCATCATCGTCCTGTCGGTGATGAACGGCTTCCGCACCGAGCTCCTGTCGAAGATCGTGGGCATCAACGGCCACGTCTTCGTCACCCCCATCGACAAGCTGTTCACCGACTACACCGACCTCTCCGACCGGCTCTCGAAGGTCGCGGGGGTGCGCGCCGCGATTCCCCTCGTGGAGGGGCAGGCCTTCGCCTCCTCGCCCTATGGCGGCAGCGGCGTCCTCGTCCGGGGCGTCCGGGGCGAGGACCTCGACAAGATCGGGGCGATCGCCAAGAACATCCGCGGCGGCACGCTGGAGGGCTTCGACGAGGGCTCCGGCGTCGCCATCGGCCGGCGGCTCGCCGAATCCCTCGGGTTGCAGGCGGGCGACCAGATCACGCTCTCGACCCCGAAGGGCGCCACCACCCCGTTCGGCACGGCGCCCCGCACCAAGGCCTACGCGGTCAAGGCGGTGTTCGAGATCGGCATGACCGAGTTCGACTCGACCTTTGTGTTCATGCCGCTCGCCGAGTCGCAGGCCTTCTTCAACCGCGAGGGCGATGTCAGCCTGATCGAGATCTACCTCGACAATGCCGACGGCGTGGCCGACATGCGCGAGCCCCTGGAGATGGCGGCCGAGCGCCCGGTGCTGCTGACCGATTGGCGCCAGCGCAACCGGACCTTCTTCGGCGCGCTCGAGGTCGAGCGCAACGTGATGTTCCTGATCCTCAGCCTCATCGTCGTGGTGGCGACGCTCAACATCATCTCGGGCCTGATCCTCCTCGTGCGCGACAAGTCGAGCGACATCGCGATCCTGCGCACCATGGGGGCGACGCCCGGCACGGTGATGCGGGTGTTCCTGATCAACGGGGCGCTGATCGGCCTCGTCGGGACCCTCGGGGGCCTCGGGCTCGGCATCCTCATCACCCTCAACATCAAGCCGATTCAGCGGGTGCTCTTCCCGGGCGCCTGGGACCCGACCGTGCGCTTCCTCGCCGAGATCCCGGCCGAGATGAACGCCACCGAGATCACCGTGGTGGTGGTGACGGCGTTCCTGCTCTCGCTCGCGGCGACGCTCTATCCCTCCTGGCGCGCCGCCCGGCTCGATCCGGTGCAGGCTTTGCGGTACGGCTGAGCCGGAAGGGATCGTCGCCGATGAGTACCACGCCCGAACCCGCCGGCGCACAGCCGGTGCCGGCGCTGTTCTTCGCCCGGGTGGAGCGGCGCTACAAGCAGGCCGAGGGCGCCCTCGAGATCCTGCGCGGCGCCGACCTGGCGATCTGGCCCGGCGAGCTGGTGGCCCTCGTGGCCCCGTCGGGTGCCGGCAAGTCGACGCTCCTGCACATCGCCGGCCTGCTGGAGCGGCCGGACGGGGGCGAGGTATATATCGGCGGCCAGCCCACCGCGGCGATGAGCGACGCCGAGCGCACGCGCCTGCGCCGCGAGGAGATGGGCTTCGTCTACCAGTTCCACCACCTGCTGCCCGAGTTCTCGGCGCAGGAGAACGTGGTGATGCCCCAGCTCATCCGCGGGCTCTCGCGCAAGGAGGCGCGGAGCCGCGCCGCCGAGCTTCTGAGCTTCCTCGGCCTCAAGGACCGGCTGGTGCACCGGCCGGCGGAGCTGTCGGGCGGCGAGCAGCAGCGCGTCGCCATCGCGCGGGCGGTCGCCAACGGGCCGCGCCTGCTGCTGGCCGACGAGCCCACCGGCAATCTCGACCCGCACACGGCCGGCCACGTCTTCTCGATCCTGATGTCGCTGGTGCGCGCCTCGGGCCTCGCGGCCCTGATCGCCACGCACAATCTCGATCTCGCCGCCCGGATGGACCGCCGGGTGACGATCCGCGACGGGATGATCGAGCAACTGGCCTGAGGCGCGGGTCCCCGCGCCCTCCCGCCACCGATTGCCACCATCAAGCCGAGTGAGCTGGCCGCCTGAGGTCCGCGTTGAGTCGGGTGCCGGCATGTTCGGCGCCGCCCATGGCCTGCGCCGGACGAGGGAATTGAGGGATATGAGCCAGGAATCCAGCACAGCCGCAGGAGACGTCTCGCGGGTGCGTCTTCGCGTCTGGATCGATTTCGTCTGCCCGTACTGCCTCTTGGGGAAGGAGGTCATTCGCGCCGCGATCGAGGGGCTCGCGGTGGACATTGTTTGGATGCCGTTCGAGTTGCGCCCCTATCCGACGCCGACCTTGCGGCCGGAGGACGATTATCTCCCCGCCGCCTGGAAGCAGGGCGTCTACCCGACCGCCGAGCGGATGGGCATCGCGATCCGCCTGCCGAGCGTCTCGCCGCAGCCCTACACGCGCAAAGCCTTCCTGGGGCTTCAATATGCGGTCGAGCACGGCCAGGGTGAGGCCTATGTCGATGCGGTTCTGCGCGCCTTCTTCCAGCAGGATCGGGATATCGGCGACACCGCTCTCCTCAAGGCAATCATTCGGGAGCTTGGCCTGGATCCGCAGGGGCTCGATGCGGTGCTGGCCTCGCCGCAGTACGCAGAGCGCCACGACGCGGCTTTGCGGCTCGCAAGAGAGGTCGGCATCCGTGCGGTCCCCTCGGTTGCGGTCGGCGACCGGCTGTTCTCGGGCACGCCGCAGCCTGACGCCTTGCGCGCCGAGATCTTGCGCCAGACCGCGTCGTGAGCGCCTGCCCGCTCGGGCGCTTCGCTGGCGCGAAGGCTTGAGACGAGACGCAGGTTGACCTCTCCGCTGCCCGTCAGGCCCGGTTCCGGCATTGGGCGGGAGTGACGGTCGGAGCCGGACACGTTCCTTGGGGTGGGTCTCAAGCGTCGGAGCGCGGCCATCAGCGTGCCGGCGTGGGCACCGGTGCCGGCGCGGGCGTCGGTGCCGGGGCGGGCGCCGGCTCGCTGGCCTCCGCCGCCATCCGCTCGATCGCCGCGCAGGCCCCCGCGATCCCGTCCTCGGCCTGCATCCGGGCCTTCGCCTCCGCGAGCGCCCGCGCCACGCTTGGCGAGGCGAGGAGCCGGCGCAGGTGCCGCTCCGCCCGGGCCGGCGTGAAGCCGCGCTGGCTCAGCGTGGTGCCGAGCCCGAGGCGGCGCACCCTGGCGGCCTCGTCGAAATGGTCGAAGGCCACGGGCACGATCAGCTGCGGCACGCCGGCCGCTAGCGCCTGCGCCACCGTGCCGACGCCGCCGTGATGGATCAGCGCGGCCGCCCGCGGCAGCAGCCGGCTCAAGGGGGCGTAGGGGAGATGGATGATCCCGGGGGGCAGTCCGTCCGGCACCTGGTCCGCCTGCGGGGCCAGGAGCACGCCGCGCCGCCCCATGCGGCGGCACAGGGCGATCGCGGTCTCGAAGAAGCCGCGCGCCTGCCGCATGGCCGAGCCGTAGGTGAAGACGAGGGGCGGCGCGCCCGCGTCGAGGAAGGCCGTCAGCGCCGGATCGAGGCTGGCGGTGTCGCCGAAGCGGTCGACCAGTGGAAAGCCGACCTGCACCGCCTGTTCCGGCCAGTCGGCCTGCGGCGGCGTGAACCAGTCGGGAAACATCAGGATCAGGCGCGGCGCGAGGTTCCACCAATGGCGCAGGCGTCGCACCGGCCGCAGGCCGAGCCCGTCCCGGAAGGCGTTGAGGCCGGGGAGCGCCGCCGGGCCGATCACGTATTTGTCCGCCCCGAGCCCGACCCAGTGCCGGAACCGCGGGGGCAGGAAGCGCGGCAGCGGCAGGCCCGGCAGCGCCGGGGGATCGATCCGGCTCTCCATGAAGAAGGGCATGACGTGCACGGTCGCGAGCGGCAGGCCGAGGCGTTCCTGCGCCACCCGCGCCCCGAGGCTCAGGGTCGAGGCGACCACGATTCCGGCGCCCGGCTTCCAGCCGGCCTCGAGCCAGCGATAGGTCGGCTCCGTCAGGGACGAGACATAGGTGAAGAGCGGCGCGACCCCGCGCCAGGGGCGCCAGAGATCGGGCTCGGCGGTGAAGCGCTCGTAATCCGCCGCGCTGCCGAGCCCGTGGAAGCGGATCCCGGCGCGCTCGGCGAGCGGCCCGAAGGGCGCCGGCGCCGCGAGGGCGACCGCGTGTCCCCGGGCCCGCAGGGCGCTGGCCAGGGCGAGGATCGGCAGCACGTCGCCGTGGGTACCGATCGCGACAAGATGCACCTGCATCACGGGTTTTCTATCGCTGCGGAGGCCGCGCACCCGCCCCGGTGCGCAGCCGTTCCTGGCGGACCGGAACGGGGCCAGCCCGTCCGCCCAAGCCTGAGGGCCCCCCCTGTATCGGCATGGTCGAGATGTCGGTGTCGCGATGCGAACGGACGAGGTCTGCCCGACGCGCAGGGTCCAGCGGGTGCGCCGGAACACCGGTCGCGTCCCCGCGCGGGGACGCGACGCTAACGTAGGGTTGTCGCCGCGTTTCGCCCCGATCCGTTCACGATTACATAACCATAAGACGCATCGGTCCGGTATCCCCGCTTTACATAGAACAAAACAGGAACAAAACTTGGGGCCTCAACAGATGGAGATGCCCATGTTCAAGCGGATGATCCTCACCGGCGCGGTCGAGTTCACGGCGTTCGGGCTCCTCTCGGGGGCTGTGGCGCTCTGGGCGGTAGCCTTGGCGCCGATCCATTAACGGCATTCTGCAAAGAGCGCATTCGGCTCCGGGTTCCCGGGCCCGCCCACAGGAAACCGCGGCCTCGCGCCGGATATCGGCCGGAACCCGCAACCTGTGATGCCGCCAGGGCACATGGCGGTGGACATCGATGCCGGCGCCCCGCTTTCCGGGTGACTCCGGACCCGCTTGCCCGGATCCTGTCCGACCAACATCAAGGTCGGTCATGGGTCGTCAGCTCAAGGAGGTCGGATTCGTCCACCTCCACGTTCACTCGTCCTACTCGCTGCTCGAAGGCGCCCTGAAGGTCGGTGACATCGTGAAGGCCGCGGCTGCCGACCGGCAGCCCGCCTTGGCGCTCACCGACACCAACAACCTGTTCGGCGCCCTCGAATTCTCCGAGAAGGCCGCGGGCTCCGGCATTCAGCCGATCGCCGGGTTGCAATTGTCGGTGGCCTTCGAGGCGGCCGACCCGCTGGCGCGCGGACAGGTCCCGAGCGCCAACGTCGTGGTGCTGGCCCAGGACGAGGTCGGCTACGGCAACCTGTTGCGGCTGGCGAGCCGGGCCTATTTCGACGGGGCGCTCGGCGAGGCGCCCCGCGTCGCCGCCGCGGCGCTGGCGGACTCGGCCGCCGGCCTGATCGCGCTCACCGGCGGCTCGACCGGGCCCCTCGACGCGGCCCTGCGGCAGGGGCGGCCGGAACTCGCCGCCGCCCGGCTCGATCAGCTCAGGCAGGCCTTCGGCGAGGACCACCTCTATGTCGAGATCCTGCGCCACGGCCTCGACGACCAGAATCTCGTGGAGCGCGAGCTGCTGCGGCTTGCCGACCGCTGCGGCCTGCCGATCGTCGCCACGAACGAGCCCTTCTTCGCCAAGCCCGACGATTTCGACGCTCACGACGCCCTGCTGGCCATCGCGGATGGCCGGCTCGTCTCGGACGAGCGCCGCCGCCGGCTGACCCCGCGCCACGCCTTCAAGACCCGCGCCGAGATGGGCGAGCTGTTCCGCGACCTGCCGGAGGCGCTGGCCGCCACCGTCGAGATCGCCCTGCGCTGCGCCTACCGGGTCCGGACCCGCAAGCCGATCCTGCCGAATTTCGGCAGCGTCGCGGCCGCCGATCTCCAGGGCAGCGTGCCGGGCGCGAGCGGCGCGCCCGCCCTCGACGAGCCGGCCGAACTCCGGCGCCAGGCCGAGGCCGGGCTCGAATTGCGGCTCGCCCAGCACGGGACGGCGCCGGGCATGTCCGAGCAGGTCTACCGCGACCGCCTCGCCTTCGAGCTCGACGTCATCGTCAAGATGAAGTTCCCGGGCTACTTCCTGATCGTCTCGGACTTCATCAAATGGGCCAAGGACCACGACATTCCGGTCGGGCCCGGGCGCGGCTCGGGCGCGGGCTCGCTGGTGGCGTGGTCGCTCCTCATCACCGACCTCGACCCGCTCCGCTTCGGCCTGCTGTTCGAGCGCTTCCTCAACCCTGAGCGCGTCTCGATGCCGGATTTCGACATCGATTTCTGCGTCGAGGGCCGCGAGCGCGTGATCCAGTACGTGCAGGAGCGCTACGGGCACGCCCAGGTCGCGCAGATCATCACCTTCGGCACGCTGCTCGCCCGCGGCGTGCTGCGCGACGTCGGCCGGGTGCTGGAGATGCCCTACGGCCAGGTCGACAAGCTCACCAAGCTGGTGCCGCAGAACCCGGCCAACCCCGTGACGCTCGCCCAGGCCATCGAGGGCGAGCCCAAGCTCCAGAGCGCCATCGAGGAGGAGCCGATCGTCGCGCGCCTCGTCAACATCGCCCAGAAGCTCGAGGGCCTGCACCGGCATGCCTCGACCCACGCGGCGGGCGTCGTCATCGGCGACCGGCCGCTGGAGCAGCTCGTTCCCCTCTACCGCGACCCCAAGACCGGGATGCGGGTGACCCAGTTCAACATGAAGTGGGTCGAGGCCGCCGGCCTCGTGAAGTTCGACTTCCTCGGCCTCAAGACGCTGACGATGCTGCGCTGCTGCACCGACCTCCTGAAGCAGCGCGGCGTCGAGGTCGACCTCGCGAGCCTGCCGCTGGACGATCCCAAGACCTACGAGCCGATGAAGCGCGGCGAGACCGTCGGGGTGTTCCAGGTGGAATCGGCCGGCATGCGCAAGGCGCTGTGCGAGATGCAGGCCGACCGCTTCGAGGACATCATCGCGCTGGTCGCCCTCTACCGGCCGGGCCCGATGGCCAACATCCCGGTCTATTGCGAGCGCAAGCTCGGCCGCGACGCCGGCAACGAGGCCGCCTGGTACCCGCACCCGAAGCTGGAGCCGATCCTGAAGGAGACCTTCGGGATCATCGTCTACCAGGAGCAGGTGATGGAGATCGCCAAGCTCCTGGCCGGCTACTCGCTGGGCGAGGCCGACATGCTCCGGCGCGCCATGGGCAAGAAGATCCGCGCCGAGATGGATGCCCAGCGCGAGCGTTTCGTGAAGGGCTGCATCGCGGGTGGGCTGACGAAGCCGAAGGCCGACGAGATCTTCGACCTCCTGGCCAAGTTCGCCGATTACGGCTTCAACAAGAGCCACGCGGCGGCCTACGCGCTGCTGACCTACCAGACCGCCTACCTCAAGGCGAACCACCCGGTCGAGTTCCTGGCCGCCGCGATGAACCTCGACATCGACAACACCGACAAGCTCGCCGAATTCCGCCAGGACGCGCAGCGGCTGAAGATCGTCGTCGAGCCGCCCGCGATCAATGCGTCCGGCGTCACCTTCGAGGTCCATGACGGCCGCATCCGCTACGCGCTCGCGGCCATCAAGGGCGTCGGCCGTGCCGCCGTCGAGGCGATCGTGGAGGCGCGCGGCGACCGCCCCTTCAAGGATCTCGCCTGCCTGGCGCGTCGCCTCAACCCGCGCCACATCAACAAGCGGACCCTGGAGAACCTGATCGCGGCCGGCGCCCTCGACGGGATCGAGCCGGACCGGTCCCGCGCCTGCGCGGCGGTCGAGCCGATGATGAAGCTCGCGCAAGGCGCGGCGGAGGCCGAATCCACCGGCATCGTCGACATGTTCGGCGGCGTCGCCTCGGCGGACGTGTCCCTGCGCATCCCCGCCCACGACCCCTGGCCGATGGCCGACAAGCTCAAGCGCGAGTACGACGCGATCGGGTTCTTCCTCTCGGGCCATCCCCTCGACGAGTACCAGGATCTCCTCGGCAAGCTCAGGGTCCAGACCTGGGCCGAGTTCTGCCGCTCGGTCCGGGCCGGCACGTCGAGCGTCGGCAAGGTCGCGGCCTCCGTCCTCGACCGCTCCGAGCGCCGCACAAAGACCGGCAACAAGCTCGGCATCGTCACCCTGTCGGACCAGACCGGGCATTTCGAGGCGATCATCTTCTCGGAAGGGCTCGGGCATTACCGGGACATCCTCGAGCCGGGCAGGCCCCTGGTGCTGCAACTCCAGGCCAATCTCGAGGGCGAGGACGTGCGCGCCCGCATCCAGACCGCCGAGCCCCTCGACCAGGCGGTCGCCCGCTACCAGAAGGGCATGCGCATCTATCTCAGCGACGAGCGCCCGATCGGCTCGGTGCAGCAGCGCCTCGCGGTGCGGGGGGAGGGCGAGGTCTCCCTCATCCTCCTGCTGGACGGCGACCGCGAGGTCGAGGTCAAGCTGCCGGGCAAGTACCAGGCGACGCCCCAGATCGCCGGGGCGCTGCGCGCCGTGCCGGGGGTGGTGCAGGTCGAGGTGAACTGAGGGGCGCGCCGGAGCCTCGGGCTCAGCCCGGGCGCCGCTCCGCCACGGCGTCCGCGACCGGCCTGACGGCGCCGCATCCCCGCAGGCGCTCGGCCACCAGCGCCTGCAGCGCCACCAGGTGCCGGTCGCGGATGCCGAGCGCGGCGCAGGCCTCGGCCGTGCGCAGCAGGTACTCGGCGCTGGGGCCGAGATGGCCGCAGGCCGCCGCGATCTTCTCGGCGATCTCGGCCTCGGTGAGGCGGCCGGCATAGCGGTCGCCGAGGCGGTTGACCACGAAGGCGAGGGCGTGGACCGGGCCGGAGGCGGTGTCGACCGCCAGCCAGCGCGCCTCGTAGCCATTGCCCTTCATCTCCCGGCGCCAGACCGGCATCAGGGTCGCCACCGGGTCGTCGCCGTCGAGGCGGAAGGCCACGCCCTTGCAGACGCCGCCCCGATCGAGGGCGAGGACGAAGCCCGGGCGCTCCGGCGTGCCGCGGAAGCGGCGCTGCAACAGGCAGAAGCGGCGGTGGAAGCCCCGCACGGTGCCGAGGCGCTGCTCCCGGAAGGCGAATTCCGGCTTCCACATCAGGGAGCCGTAGGCGAAGACCCAGATCTCGCCGGCCGGGCCGGGCTTGTCGGCGATCGCGCCTTCGAGGCCGGGCAGCAGCTCCGCATCGCTCAGGAGGTGCAGGGCGGTGGCGTCGTCCGCGACGGGGTCGGGATGGGCGCGGGCGATCAGGTCGAGGGTGAGGGAGAGCGGTAAGGGCGCCATGCCCCCAGGGGAGCATCGCCAAGCCTCCCGCGCAACCCCGCCGGTCCGGGGGCTCAGGTGCGGCGGGCGGCGTAGGCCTCGAGCTCGGGGAAGGGCACCGCATGGTGGCCGCTGCAGACCTCATCGTCGTCCGTCACGACGCTGAGGCGTTCCGAGCCGATCTCCTCGCGGATCACCACCTTGGCGCGCTCGGCCTCGAACAGGGACCGGCCCCGCATCCGGCTCGTCACGCAGTAGAGCGTGCGTTCCCCGTCCTCGAACGGCCCGGCGATGCGGCTCTTCTCGAAGCGCACCGGGATCACCGAGACCGCGCCGAACTGCAGCTGCGTCAGGGCCAAAGCCGCGATCCGCTCCTTGAAGCCCTGCGGCGTCGGCGCCGTCGCGACGATCGGGGGCGGCCCGTTGCCGGCGCAGCCGCCGGCCAGGACCGCGAGCCCGAGGAACGGGGCGAGGCGAACGAGAATCACGGCGGCCCCTCCACAAGTGCCCGACGCTATCGTTGCGCCCGCAACAGGAAAAGCCCGCGGCTTCAGGGATTCGGCTCACAATTCCGCGTCCGAATCCTTATCTGTCACCCATGCAATGGAGCGACGACGCCCTCGTGCTCGGCCTGCGCAGGCACGGCGAGACGGGGGTCATCCTGGAGGCGATGACGGCGGCCCATGGCCGGCATCTCGGCCTCGTCCACGGCGGCCGCTCGCGCCGGATGCAGCCCGTGCTCCAGCCCGGCAACCGGGTTCGCGCCACGTGGCGGGCGCGGCTCGACGAGAGCCTCGGTTCCTACGCGGTCGAGCCCCTCGAATCGGTGGCCTCGCGGCTCATCGGATCGGGGCTCGCCCTCTACGGCATCACGCATCTGGCCGGCCTCCTGCGCCTCCTGCCCGAGCGCGACCCGCATCCGGGGCTCTACGAGGCGGCCCGGATCCTCGTGAACCATCTCGACGACGCGGCCATCGCCCCGGCCCTGATGGTCCGGTTCGAGCTGGCTTTGCTCGGCGAACTCGGATTCGGCCTCGACCTCGAGGCCTGCGCGGCCACGGGCGCCAACGACGCCCTGATCTACGTCTCGCCCCGGAGCGGGCGCGCGGTCAGCGCCTCGGCGGGCGAGCCCTACCGCGACCGGCTCCTGCCGCTGCCCGCCTTCCTGGCCGACCGGCGCGGCGCCAACCGGGTGCCGAGGCCGGAGGATGTTCGTCAGGGGTTTACCTTGACGGGGTATTTCCTGGCGCATCACTTCTGGGAGCCGCGCGGCCTCGCGGCTCCGGAGGAGCGGGCACGATTCGTCGCACTCGGGGTTCCCCCGGGGTGATCTGTTCGTGATATGTTCTATTTTTGGGTCACCTGATCGGAGCTGACATGGGCCAGCCCTTCGAGCCGCCAACCGGCGACGGCATCGAGAGCGTCGAGCTGAAATCCGCGCTGGAAGAGCGCTACCTCGCCTACGCGCTCTCCACGATCATGCACCGGGCGCTTCCGGATGCCCGCGACGGCCTCAAGCCGGTGCACCGGCGCATCCTCTACGGCATGCGCCTGCTGCGGCTCGATCCGAACACGGCGCACAAGAAATGCGCCAAGATCGTCGGCGACGTCATGGGCGATTTCCATCCCCACGGCGACCAGGCGATCTACGACGCCCTCGTGCGCCTGAGCCAGGATTTCGCTCAGCGCTACCCGCTGGTCGACGGGCAGGGCAATTTCGGCAATATCGACGGCGACGGTCCGGCGGCCTACCGCTACACCGAGGCGCGCCTCACCGAGGTCGCCCGCCTCCTCCTCGACGGGATCGACGAGGACACGGTCGATTTCCGGCCCTCCTACAACGGCGAGAAGGAGGAGCCGTCCGTCCTTCCCGCGGCCTTCCCGAACCTGCTCGCCAACGGCAGCCAGGGCATCGCGGTCGGCATGGCGACCTCGATCCCGCCCCACAACGCGGCCGAGCTCTGCGACGCGGCCCTCTACCTGATCAGCCATCCCGAGGCGACCTCGGCTCAGCTCAACACCTTCGTGCAGGGCCCGGATTTTCCCACCGGCGGCATCCTGATCGATGCGGCCGAGTCCATCCGGGAGGCCTACCGCACCGGCCGCGGCGCCTTCCGGGTGCGCGCCCGCTGGGCGAAGGAGGATCTCGGGCGCGGCACCTGGAACATCGTCGTCACGGAGATCCCCTACGGAATCCCCAAGGCGCGCCTCATCGAGAAGCTCGCGGAGCTGCTGCAGGAGCGCAAGCTGCCGCTGCTCGCCGACGTGCGCGACGAATCGGCCGAGGATGTGCGCGTGGTGCTGGAGCCGCGCTCGCGCAGCGTCGATCCGGTGATCCTGATGGAATCCCTGTTCCGTCTGACCGAGCTCGAAGCCCGCATCCCCCTCAACATGAACGTGCTGGTCGGCGGCCTCGTGCCCCGGGTGATCGGGCTGGCCGAGGCCCTGCGCGAATGGCTCGACCATCGCCGCGTCGTGCTCCAGCGCCGCTCGCGCCACCGCCTCGGCCAGATCGAGCGGCGCCTCGAGATCCTCGGCGGCCTGCTCATCGTCTATCTCGACCTCGACGAGGTGATCCGCATCATCCGCGAGGAGGACGAGCCGAAGCAGGCCCTGATGACGCGCTTCGTGCTGACCGAGATCCAGGCGAACGCCATCCTGGACACGCGCCTGCGCTCCCTGCGCAAGCTCGAGGAGATGGAGCTCAAGCGCGAGCTCGACACGCTGACCAAGGAGAAGGAAGGCATTGAGGCGCTGCTCGGCTCCGAGAAGGAGCAGTGGAAGTCGATCACTCAGCAGATCCGCGCCGTGAAGAAGGCCTACGGGCCCGAGACCGCGATCGGGCGCCGCCGCACCAGCCTGGAGAACCCGCCCGACACCGCCGGCATCGACTTCACGGCCGCCCTCGTCGAGCGCGAGCCGATCACCGTCATCGTCTCCAACAAGGGATGGATCCGGGCGCTCAAGGGCCATGTCGCCGACCTCTCGGGCGTCGCCTTCAAGGGCGACGACACCCTCAAGATCGCCTTCCCGAGCGAGACCACGGCGAAGATCCTGGTGCTCGCCTCGAACGGCAAGGTCTTCACCCTCGACGCCTCGAAGCTTCCGGGCGGGCGCGGCTTCGGCGACCCGATCCGCCTCATGGTCGATCTCGACGACGGCACCGAGATCGTGGCCGCCTTGCCCTACCAGCCGGAGGGCAAGCTGCTGATCGCGGGCTCGGACGGGCGCGGCTTCCTGGCCCCGGCCGACGCGCTCGTGGCCAATACCCGCAAGGGCAAGGGCATCCTCGGCCTCGACGGCGACGCGACGGCCGCGCTCCTCGTGCCGGCGCCGGAGGGCGACCACGTCGCGGTCTGCAGCGCGGACAAGCTGCTCCTCGTCTTCCCCCTCGCGGAATTGCCGGAACTCGCCCGCGGCAAGGGCGTGCGCCTGCAGCGCTGCCGGCAATCGACCCTGGTCGATGCCTGCGTGTTCAACCTGGCCGAGGGGCTGCCCTGGCGCGACGGCTCGGGCCAGTCGCGCCTGGCCAACGCGCAGATCCTGGAGAAGTGGATGGGCCACCGCGCCGAGGCCGGCACCCTGATGACCCGCAGCTTCCCCAAATTCGAGCGCTTCGGCCGATAGCGGACGCCGCCGCTCCACGACAAAGCGGCCCCGGTTGCGCGTCGCCGCGCATCCGAAGGGCCGCTTGGAGCCTCGAACGAGGAAGTCGGGTCGCGGCGCCGCTCAGCGCCGCCGGAACTGGCCGCCGCGGACCGGGGGACGGGGGCCCGAGCGCTCGTCCTTGTGACGGAACACGAGGCGGCCCTTTTCCAGGTCGTAGGGTGACATCTCGACGGTGACGCGGTCGCCCGCGAGGGTCTTGATGCGGTTCTTCTTCATCTTGCCGGCCGTGTAGGCCACGATCTCGTGGCCCTGGTCGAGCTGCACGCGGTAGCGGGCATCCGGCAGGATCTCGAGAACGAGACCGTCGAACTGCATCAATTCTTCTTTCGCCATCCACCATCTCCAGCCGGGATGCCTGACGGGAAGGCGTCCCGGGGCCCGAATCTCCAGCCAATCAGCAAAACGCCGGGGCGGCGGGTCCGATCCCGTCGGATGCGCGAAGCCGTCAAGCGTAGCTCGCATGTAATGTTCGCGGGGTGCGGACGCAAGCTTGCCGGCCGGGCGGCCGGTCTCCGATCGACAGGAAACCCGGTCGGGGGCTGCCGAACAGCCGATTCCGGGTTCGGATCACGGCCGGTTCGTCACGGCGCGACGTCGTTGCCGGCATAATCGAGCCGGCCGTCGGGCGTCCGGCGCCAGACCCGCAGGGTGACGTCGCTCGGGCTCGGATCGCCCCGGCCGTCGAAGCCGATCTCGCCCACGATGGTCCGGAAAGGCCCGCCGGCCCGGAGCGCCGCCGCGACCTTGCGGCCCTCTGTGGATTTCGCCCGCGCCAACCCTTGCGCCAGGATCTCCAGGGCCGCGTAGGCCTCGGCCGCGACGGACTCGGCCTCCGGCGTGCGCGGCACCGGCCGCACGCCCCTCGGGTCGGGCAGCCGGTGCGGCTCGGGCGTCACCGTCATCAGCGTGCCCTCGCCGGCCAGCCCTGCGCCCGCGGCGAAATCCCGGTCGAGGATGCCGTCGCTCGCCACCACGGGCGCGTCGAGGCCGGCCTCGCGCAGGGACCGGACGAGGAGCGCGCCTTCCGGCGCGAGCCCGCCGAAATAGATCGCGTTGACCCGCGCCGCCTTCAGCTTGGCGACGAGGTCCTGCGCGTCGCGGCTGCCCCGGGGCAGGCTCTCGAACACGGCCTCCCGATGGCCGCGCGCCTTGAGCTTGCGGGCGACCTCGTCGGCGAGCCCGCGCCCGAAGCTGCTGCGGTCATGCACGAGGGCGATGCGGCCGCTGCCGTAGCGGTCGGCCAGGTAGGCGCCGGCCAGCGCCCCCTGCTGCGCGTCGCTCGCGACGGTGCGGAACAGGTTCCACAGGCCCCTTCCCGTGAGGGGCGCCCAGGTGGCGCCGGGCGTCACCACCACGATGCCGGCCTCCTCGTAGACCGGCGCCACCAGCGCGGTGACGGCGGAGCTCAAGGGGCCGACCACGAGGCTGATGCCCTCCGCCGCGAACCGGCGGGCGAGCGCCACGCCCTGCCGGCCGTCGCCGGCATCGTCCCCCACCACGAGGGCGAGCTTGCGCCCGCCCGCCCCGCCCGCGCGGTTGATCTCCGCCACCGCCTGCTCGGCCCCGAGCCGCAGCCCCTGCCCGAAGGCGGCATCGGGCCCGGTCAGGGGCGCCGACAGGCCGATGCGCACGGGGCCCTGCGTCTGGGCCGCGGCGGCGGGGGCGAGCAGCAGGAGGGCGAGGAGGATCGGCGCCGGCTTCATCACAACGTGCCTCCTGCGGGCGGCCCCGGAGAAGTCCCGGCGCGACGGGCCGCGTGCTTTGACGCGGTCCGCGCCGACCTTGATAATCCGGCGCCGCGCCCGCGCAAGGCCGGGCGGGATCGCGGAACGCCCCGCCGGCCTTGCGCCGGGTGCAGTGGACTTTGCGCGGCCCGCCCTCATCTAGGAAAGCGGGGAGGCCGTTCGCGCGAGGCCGTGCCCCGGGACCCCGAGACCATGATCGCCACCGAAACCGACATCCTCGCCGCCGCCGAACGCTGGCGGCGCGACGGGCGCCCCGTGGCGCTCGCCACCGTGATCGAGACCTGGGGCTCCGCGCCCCGGCCGGTCGGCAGCCACCTGGTGATCGACCAGGAGGGCAACTTCCTCGGCTCGGTCTCGGGCGGCTGCGTCGAGGGCGCCGTCATCACCGAGGCCCTCGAGGTGATCGAGGCGGGGCAGCCGCGCGTCATCGCGTTCGGGGTCGCCGACGCGACCGCCTGGGAGGTCGGCCTCTCCTGCGGCGGGCGCATCCGCATCTTCCTCGAGCGGATCGACTGACCATGCTGGCCGAGACCCTCGCCCTCCTCAACGCCGAGCGGGCCGCCCGCCGCGCCGCCATCCTCGTCACCGACATCGCGGAGGGGCACCAGCGCCTCGTGCGCGAGGCCGAGATCGCCGCCGACCCGCTGGCCGACACGCTCCGGGCGCATCTCGCCGCCGGCCGGAGCGGGCTCGCGGTTGCGGACGGGCGCGAGCTCTTCCTCACCGTGCAGGTTCCGCCCGTGCGCCTCGTGGTGATCGGGGCCGTCCATATCAGCCAGGCCCTCGCCCCGATGGCGGCGTGCCTCGATCTCGCCGTCACGGTGATCGACCCGCGCCAGGCCTTCGCGACGCCCGAGCGCTTCCCCGGCGTGCCGCTGGTGGCGGAATGGCCGGAGGCGGCGCTCGCCGGCCCGGTCCCGCCCCTCGACCGCTACTGCGCGGTGGCGGCCCTCACGCACGATCCGAAGATCGACGACCCGGCCCTGAGCGCGGCCCTGCGGGCGGGCTGCGTCTATGTCGGGGCGCTCGGCTCGCGCAAGACCCACGCGGCCCGCGTCGAGCGGCTCGCCGCGGCGGGCTTCACCCCGGACGAGATCGCCCGCATCCAGGCGCCGATCGGCCTCGATCTCGGGGCGGTGAGCCCGGCCGAGATCGCGCTGTCGATCCTCGCCCAGATCGTCGCGACGCTCCGCCGGGACCGGATCAAGGCCGCCCCGTGAAGTTCGGCACCGTTCCCGTCCGCGAGGCCGCCGGCCTGATCGCGGCCCACTCGGTCAAGGCCGGCGCGATCGCGCTGCGCAAGGGCAACCCGATCCTGCCCGAGATCGCCGACGGTCTCCTGGCGGCGGGCCTGCGCGAGATCGTGGCCGTCACCCTCGAGGCCGGCGATGTCGGCGAGGATGCGGCGGCGGAGCGCCTGGCCGGCCGCCTGACCGGGGCGGGCCTGCGCCGCGACGCGCCGTTCACCGGGCGCTGCAACCTGTTTGCCGTGGAGAACGGCCTGCTGCAGGTCGGGCGGGCCGGGATCGACGCCGTGAACGCCGTCGACGAGGCGATCACGGTGGCGACCCTGGCGCCGCTGAAGCCCGTGGTGGCGGGCGAGATGGTGGCGACCGTCAAGATCATCCCCTACGCGGTGCCGGGCGCCCTCCTGGACGAGGCCTGCGCGGCCGCCGATCCCGGCCTCCTCGGCATCGCGCCCTATCGTCTCGCCCGGGTCGGCGTGGTCTCGACGGTGCTGCCCGGCCTCAAGGAGGCGGCCATCGACAAGACCCTGCGCAACCTGCGCCACCGCCTCGCGCCCACCGGCGCCGCGATCGTCGCCGAGCGCCAGGTGCCGCACGCGCCCGAGGCCGTCGCGGAGGCGCTGGCGGGGGTGATCGCGGCAGGCGCCGAGCTCGCCGTGATCTTCGGCGCCTCGGCCATCGCCGACCGGCGCGACGTGATCCCGGCCGGGATCGAGGCGGCGGGCGGCACGGTGGCGCATCTCGGCATGCCGGTCGATCCCGGCAACCTGCTCCTCGTCGGCGCCCGCGCCGGCGTGCCGGTGATCGGCGCGCCCGGCTGCGCCCGCTCGCTCAAGGAGAACGGCTTCGACTGGGTGCTGCACCGCCTCCTCGCCGCCCTGCCGGTCAGCCGCGCCGACATCGTGGGGCTCGGCGTCGGCGGCCTCCTGATGGAGATCGTCTCGCGGCCCCAGCCCCGCGCCGGCGGCGCGAGCGCCGCGTCGGACGAGGACGATGCCTGAGGCGGCCGTCGGCACGGTGCTGCTCGCGGCCGGCCGCGGCACCCGCTTCGGCCCGGCCCCGAAGCTCATCGCCGATCTCGCGGGCAAGCCCCTGGTGCGCCACGCCGCCGAGGCGGCGCTCGCCGCGCGCGCCGGGCCCGTCATCGTCGTGCTCGGCGCCCATGCGGAGGCGGTTCGGGCGGCGCTCAGCGGGCTCGATCTCGCCCTCGTGGAGAATCCCGATTACGCGGCCGGCCTCTCGACCTCTCTGCGGGTCGGGCTCTCCGCCCTGCCGGAGACCGTCATCGGCGCCCTCGTGCTCCTCGGCGACATGCCGCGCGTCACCCCCGCCCAGCTCGACCGTCTGGTCGCGGCCTTCGCGGCGGCCGACCCGCTCCCCGCCGCGGTGGTGCCGGTCCATGCCGGCCGCCGCGGCAACCCGGTCCTCCTCAACCGCCACCGCCTCGCCCCCGACCTCGCCCGCCTCGGTGGCGACCGGGGCGCCGGGCCGATCCTCGCGGGCCGCGCGGACGTGCTGGAGATCCCCGGCGACGCGGGCACGGCGCTGGACATCGACACGCCGGCCGCGCTCGCGGGGCTGAGCGGGGGCTAGGGTCGAGGACACCGCCGAGACTGGCGAGGATCCGGATGCCGCCACCTCTCCCGTTCGGGAGAGGTCGAGTCGGCGCGAGCCGACCGGGTGAGGGATGCGGCCTTTCCGGAGAAGTCGCACCCCTCACCCTGTCCCTCTCCCGGACGGGAGAGGGGACCCGCGGCAGGGTCGGCCAGCGCGTTGGCTTGAGATGACCTAGAGCGCGGCGCCCCACCTCTCCCGTTCGGGAGAGGTCGAGTCGGCGCCAGCCGACCGGGTGAGGGATGCGGCCTTTCCGGAGAGGGCGCACCCCTCACCCCAACCCTCTCCCGCACGGGAGAGGGAGCCCGTCGCGCTGCCCGCGCCGTCATCCCGAGGCCGCGAAGCGGGGTCTTGGAACGACGCTGCCGCCCACCTCTCCCGTTCGGGAGAGGTCGAGTCGGCGCCAGCCGACCGGGTGAGGGATGCGACATCCCCGGACAGGGCGCACCCCTCACCCGGCTGTCTGCGACAGCAGACCTCTCCCGGACGGGAGAGGGGACCCGGGGCAGGACAAGGCCGTGCGTTGACAGACCCACACCGTCGTTCTGGGACGAGCCCGGAACCCAGGCGCTGCGACGGTGCCGAGCTTGATCACCTCTTGATGCTGGGCTCCGCTCGCGCGGCCCTGGGAAGACGTGGTGGGTTCGCGTCGGATCGCCGGGCTCGGCCGGAAGCCTCGGTAGCGGCAGAGCAAATATCGCGATGCGGGCGGCCGGTTCAGCCCGCCCGTCCCCGCTTCGCCTCGGCCCGGCAGCGGTCGGAGCAGTAGCGGACCTCGTCCCAGACCCGTTCCCATTTCTTGCGCCACGCGAAGGGCTTGCCGCATTGGGCGCAGGTCTTGGTCGGCAGGTCGCCCTTCCGGCGCATCGGCGGCATGATCGCTCCCGGTCAGCGCCCGATCTGGGCGGCTTCGGTCAGCGGCACGGGGCTCCAGCGGGTGAGCACGACGTAGCCGTCCCGGGCCGCCACCACGACGCTGCGGCGGTAGCGGTGGACCACGGTGCCGGGCGTCAGGGTGTGGGCCTCCCGCCAGCCGTCGGCGGCGGCCACGAAGACCCGGGCGTCGCCGAGGCGCGCGATGGTCTCGATGCTGCCGAAGGCCCGGACCCGGCGCAGGATGGCGTCGACCTCCTTGCGGAAGTCGAGGGTGCGGTCGTGGTCGCTGACGCGGGCCCAGTAGGAGCCGTCGCCCTGCGGCTCGGGCCGGCGCCAGCGCTGGGGCAGCTCCCGGGCGATCGGCCCGGAGGCGAGGCGCCGGGCCGCGAGCTGGCACTTGGCCAGCAGGCTCTCGTGCGTCTCCTGCGCCGAGATCGGGAAGACGTCCTGCGCGAGGATGTCGCCGGTGTCGAACCCGTCCTCCGCGAGGACGTGGGCGGTGACGCCCCAGCTCTCGTAGCCGTCGAGGATCGCCTGGAACAGCGGGTAGGGGCCCCGGCCCGTGGGCAGGGGCGAGGGGTGGAGGTTGAGCCCGTAGGCGGCGCGCCCGCGCCAGCCGGTCACGAGCCAGGGATAGCCCGAGACGACGAGCGCCCAATCCTTGCCGTGCTGGGCGTGCAGCGCATCGAGGTCGGCCTGCCGGATCCGCGAGAGCTGCATCGGCAGGCGGCGCTGCCGGGCCTGGGCCACCACCACCTCGTTGTGGTCGTAGAGCCCGTCGCAGGGGCGGGTGAACAGCTTGATCGGCGTCCAGCCGGCCTGGACCAGCGCATCGAACACACCGCCGAGGAAGTCGATGCCCGCGAAGGCGAATTTCATGATGCTCCTGACGCCGCCGAGCGGGGCCATCCCGAAACACGAAGCTGCGACCATACGGACCGGGAGGGGGCCGCCGGGGCGACTCCACGCGGGCCGTCCGCGCGTTACCTAAACGATCCTGCGGGCAAAGGGAGCGCCGATGCAACGGGTTGTGATCTACGGCGGCACCGGCGGCATCGGGCGGGCCACCGCCCGGGCGCTCAGGGCCCGCGGCTACCCGCTGCACCTCGTCGCCCGCGACGCCGCGCGGCTCGAGGAGGCCGCCGACCATCTCGGCGACACCACCATCACGGCGGGCGACGTGACCGAGCCGGGGCTGGCCGACCAGGTCGCCAAGGAGGCCGGGGCGCGGCTCGGCGGCCTCGTCTACGCGGTCGGCACCATCAACCTGCGCCACCTCGCCCGGCTGAGCCCCGAGGACATCGAGACCGATTTCCGCGTCAACGCGCTCGGGGCCTTCCTGGCGCTCCAGGCGGCGGCCCCGGCCCTGAAGGCGGGCGCCGGCGCGGCGGGGGCGGGCGTCGTGCTGTTCTCCACGGTGGCGGTGGCCCAGGGCTTCCCCTCCCACGCCTCCGTGGCGATGGCGAAGGGGGCGGTCGAGGGGCTCGCCCTCTCGCTCGCGGCCGAGCTGGCGCCCCAGATCCGGGTCAACGTGGTGGCGCCCTCGCTCACCCGCACGCCGCTCGCCGCCGCCATCACGGGCAACGAGACGCTCGCCTCCGGCATCGCCGCCATGCACGCCCTGCAGCGGCTGGGCACCCCCGAGGACATCGCCGCGCTGGCGAGCTTCCTCGTCTCGGAAGAGGCGGGCTGGATCACCGGCCAGATCATCGGCGCCGATGGCGGCCGCTCGATGCTGCGCACCAAGGGCTGACGCGTGGCCGCTCGCGCCGCGCGGCG
This sequence comes from Methylobacterium soli, assembly GCF_008806385.1. Taxonomy (GTDB): domain Bacteria; phylum Pseudomonadota; class Alphaproteobacteria; order Rhizobiales; family Beijerinckiaceae; genus Methylobacterium; species Methylobacterium soli. Next base: position 154,982 of record NZ_VZZK01000008.1, on the reverse strand, counting down.
GGCGCCCCGGATTCTGCGCTTCCTCCTCGGCGACCAGCTCCATCGCCGGGTCTCGACGCTGACCGACCTCGATCCCGAGCGCGACGTCGTGCTCCTCGTCGAGGTCGAGGCGGAGGCGACCTATGTCCGCCACCACAAGCAGAAGATCGCCTTCCTGTTCTCGGCCATGCGCCACTTCGCGGCCGAACTCGAATCCGAGGGGATCGCGGTCGATTACGTGCGGGTCGACGCGCCCGGCAACACCGGCAGCTTCACGGGGGAACTGGCCCGGGCGCTCGCCCGGCACGCGCCGGACCGCGTCGTCGTCACCGAGCCCGGCGAGTGGCGCGTCTGGGAGATGATGCAGGGTTGGCGGGCGGACCTGCCCGTGCCGGTGGAGATCCGGCCCGACAACCGCTTCCTCTGCCCGCGCGCGGATTTCGCCGCCTGGGCTGGCAACCGGCGGAGCCTCAGGATGGAGACCTTCTACCGCGGCATGCGCCGCCGCACCGGCTTCCTGATGGAGGGATCCGAGCCGGCCGGCGGGCAGTGGAACTTCGACCCGCTCAACCGCAAGCGCCTGCCGAAGGGCGCCTCGGTGCCGGCGCGCCTGGGCTTCTCCCCCGACGCGACCACCCGGGCGGTGATCGACCTCGTGGCGGCCCGCTACGCCGACCATTTCGGCGACCTCGACGGCTTCGCCTGGCCGGTGACCCGGGCCGACGCGCTCGCGGCCCTGGCGCATTTCATCGAGGCCTGCCTGCCCGCCTTCGGGGATTACCAGGACGCGATGAAGGCCGGCGAGCCCTTCCTCTACCACGCCATGATCGCGCCGGCCCTCAATGCGGGGCTCCTGACGGCCGAGGAGGTCTGCGTGGCGGCCGAGCGCGCCTACCGGGACGGCGCGGCGCCCCTCAACGCCGTCGAGGGCTTCATCCGGCAGATCCTCGGCTGGCGCGAATACGTGCGCGGCCTCTACTGGGCCCGCATGCCCGATTACGCGCGCACCAACGCGCTCGCGGCCAAGCGCGACCTGCCCTGGTTCTACTGGTCCGGCGAGACCGCCATGAACTGCCTCGCCCAGTGCATCGGCGACACCCGGGCGCAGGCCTACGCGCACCACATCCAGCGCCTGATGGTGACGGGCAACTTCGCGCTCATCGCCGGGATCGACCCGGCCCAGGTCGAGGAATGGTACCTCGTGGTCTATGCCGACGCCTACGAATGGGTGGAACTGCCCAATGTCCACGGCATGGTGCTGTGGGCCGATGGCGGCATCATGGGCTCGAAGCCCTACGCGGCCTCCGGCGCCTATATCGACCGGATGTCGGATTACTGCGCGGGCTGCGCCTACGACGTGAAGGCCAAGGCCGGCCCGGCGGCCTGCCCGTTCAACTATCTCTACTGGAACTTCCTGATCGAGAACGAGGCGCGCCTGGCCGGCAATCCCCGCATGGCGATGCCCTACCGGACCCTGGCGCGGATGAGCGAGCCGCGCCGGGCCGAGATCCGCGCCGATGCGGGCCGCTTCCTCGCCGGCCTCGCGGGGGAGGCGGATGCCGCGCCCGAGGGCCAGCTCGCCCTCGGCCTCGGGGGCGGGGGCCGTCAGAGACCCGTCCAGACCGAGAGCGCCACGTAGGGGCTGCCCGAGCCCCGGCTCGATTCGAACTGAATCCCCGTCGAGACGCGCAGGCTGAAGCGGGCAAGCGCGAAATCCGTCGCGTGCAGCCCGAGATTCCATTTCCGGTAGCCGGTCCGGTCGGCGTAGAGGCCGAGTTCCGGGCCCAGATAGGTGTCCCAGAGGCGGTAGCCGAGCGCCACCCGGGTCCAGGCGTCTCCGCGGGCGGAGCCCAGGATCGCGACCGCGTTCACGAGGGTGTCCGGGCTCGGCCGCGCCCAGATCTCCCCCTGCAGGCGGAGCCCGGTACGGCCCGGCAAGACATGCAGGACATTCCCGTCGAGGATCGCCTCGCGGCTGCTCTCGGGGCCCGCATAGGCGGCGACCACGCCCCAATCGGCGAACCATTGATAGCCGATGAGGGCCGACCCCAGCAGGGTGTGGCGCGCCAGGCTCGCCACGCCGGTCCGCGTGCCGCAGATGCAGGCGCTGCGCTCGAAGCGCCGCCCGAGCCCGGCGCTCGCCAGCGCGACGAAGCCCGGCTGGTCGAGGCGATCGAGGGCGACCTTCACGCCCGCCGTCGCGAAGGTCGCGGCGGCGACGTCGAGACTCCCGAACAGCAGCGCGTTGACCCCGTCCTCCGCCGCGCTCGCCCCCGTGGCCAGCAGGATGAGCGACCCGGCGAGGCAAGCCCATCGGGGCCGGCCGGCGCGGATGGGCGGGAGCGGGCGCGCAGATCTGGTCTTCACGGCTCCGGCCTGGGAAGCAGTGATGCTGGGAATAGATACATTCTGGCGTGAGTTGCTGGGCTTTGTCTCCTCAAGAATTTGAGATCGATCACTATAATCCGTGTCTGTTCAATGGAGCGCATCGAACCTGTCCGCGCTCACCTAAAAATTACTCTACGTCATCTAAATGCATAAAAAATAACCTCAGCGATATCGTGCGCGCCCCGTGCGTCCGCGCACCGGGCGCGTCGCCCGAACCGCGCCGCCGCCGCACCCCCGGGGCGCCCGTGCTTGGCGCAGGGTCCGAGATCGGCTAGAGCCCCGACCGGGAACAGCAGCCAGCGGCCAGCCTTGTATTCAAGTGCACGAACTTCCGATGTCCTCACCGTGCTCGCGAGCCAGGAGGGCGATCGGCTGACCGTCGGCGAGATCGTCGCGGTGCTGCGCGACCGGGCCTTCGCGCTGCTCGTGGTGCTGCTCGGGCTGCCGAACTGCCTGCCCATGCCCCCGCCGATCCCGCTGATCTGCGGGCTGCTGCTGATGCTGGTCGCCGCCCAGATCGCCGCCGGGATGTCGGCGCCCTGGCTCCCCCGCATGCTGCTCGGCCGCTCGATCGCCCGCAGCGACGTGGAGCGGGCCGTGAACCGGGCCGTGCCCCTGCTGCGGCGCCTGGAGCGCTGGTCGCGCCCGCGGATGAGCGTGTTCGAATCCGCGCTCGGCATGCGCGGCATGGGGCTGATCCTGCTCACCCTCGCGATGGCGCTGATCGTCGCCGCGCCCGTCGTCGGCCAGATCCCCCTCGGCCTCGCGGTCTGCCTCGTCGGCCTCGGCCTGGTGGAGCGCGACGGCGTCGTCGTCCTGGTCGGGCTCGGGATCGGGGCGCTCGGCGTCGCCCTCAATGCGGGCTTCGTCTACGCCATCGTGGCCGGCATCATGAGCCTGTTCCACCTCTAAGGGTGGCTGGTCTGTTGCGTCAGGCCAAGAGGGTGGCGTCAGGCTTCGAGGTGGCGCGGGCGCACGAGGCGGTAGACGAGGCCGCCGCGCGGGCCGACCAGCATCGAGACGAGGTAGAGCGCCCCCGCCGCGAGCACGATGGCCGGGCCGGTCGGCAGGTCGGCATGGTAGGAGAGGCTGAGGCCGATCAGGCTCGCCAGCGTCGAGACCAGCATCGAGGCCGGGATCAGGCCGCTGAGGTCGCGGGCCCAGAACCGCGCCGTGATCGCGGGCAGCAGCATCAGCCCGACGGCGAGCAAGGTGCCGAGCGCCTGGAACCCGCCCACGAGGTTCATCACCACGAGGGCCAGGAAGGCGAAGTGAACCGGCCCGCCCGCCCGGCTCACGGTGCGCAGGAAGAGCGGATCGACGCATTCCATCACCAGCGGCCGGTAGAGGGCGGCCAGCGCGAACAGCGTCACGGTGGCGATGCCGCCGAGCAGCAGCAGGGCGGCGTCGTCGAGGGCCAGCACGGTGCCGAACAGGATGTGCAGGAGATCGATCTGCGAGCCGCGCAGCGAGACCAGGAGCACGCCGGCCGCGAGCGAGATCAGGTAGAAGGCCGCCAGGCTCGCATCCTCCTTGAGCACCGTCGAGCGGGTGACGAGCCCCGCGAGCAGCGCCACCGCGAGGCCCGCCGCAAGGCCGCCGAGCGTCATCGCGGGGAGCGACAGGCCCGCCACCAGGAAGCCGGCGGCGGCGCCCGGCAGGATGGCGTGGCTCATCGCCTCGCTCATCAGGCTCATCCGCCGCAGCATCAGGAAGACGCCGACGGGCGGGGCCGAGAGCGAGAGCGCGAGGCAGCCGACGAGGGCCCGGCGCATGAAGCCGAATTCCAGGAAGGGCGCGAAGAGCTGGTCGATCACGCCGCGTCTCCGTGCCGGTGGGTGTGGGCGTGTGCCGGTCCGTGATCGGCGTGGTGGTGCGGGTCGCGGGTCGTCGCGTGGTCGTGCGCGTCGGCGAGCGCGTGGGAATGCCCGTGTTCTTGCCCGTGTTCTTGCGCGTGGTCATGCCCGTGCCCCGCATGGTCGCGGGCGCAGATCGCCGCGTTCTCGTCCCAGGCCTCCGAGATCCGGGTGGCGCGGGCGAGGTTGGCGGGGGTCAGGACGGTCCGGGTCGGGCCCCAGGCCACGGGCTCGCGGGCGAGGAGCAGGGTCGAGGGGAAATGCGCCCGCACCTGCGCGAGGTCGTGCAGGGCCGCCACGATGGTGCGCCCCTCCGCGTGCCAGTCCCGGATCAGGCTGACGAGATCGGCGGTGGTGCGAGCATCGATCCCCGTGAAGGGCTCGTCGAGGAGGATGACGCGGGCATCCTGCAGGATCAGGCGGGCGAACAGGGCGCGCTGGAACTGACCCCCCGAGAGCGTGCCGATCGGCCGGTCCTCGAACCCGTCGAGGCCCACCGACCGGAGCGCCGCCACGACCTCGGACCGGCGCCCGATCAGGCTGCGCCAGGCGCCGAGGCGCCGCCAGAGGCCCATGCTGGCGAGGTCGAGGACGCTGAGCGGGAAGCTGCGGTCGATCTCGTCGGCCTGGGGCAGGTAGGCGAGGGCCTCGCCCGAGCGCTCGACGCGCCCGTCGAGGGCCGGGATCTCGCCGACGATGCCCTTGAGGAGGGTCGACTTGCCGGCCCCGTTCGGGCCCACGAGGGCCAGGAGGTCGCCCGCTGGAATCGTGCCGTCGAGGTGGTGCACGGCCGGGTGGCGCTCGTAGCCGAGGGTGAGGCCGCGCAGGCCGATCGCGCCGGGGCGGAGCGCCGTCATGATCCGATCGCCCACAGGATCGCGAGCCAGAGAAGGCTCGACAAGGCCGCCGCGCAGGCTGAGCGCAGCCCGAGGCCGGCGCGGAAGAGCGAGGCACGGGGCAGGCTGGAGGTCCGGTCGGTTGATGTCACGGTGAGGCCGGTTCGGCGGCACGCGCGGGCGACCGCATGCCTGTCTCGTCGCCCGACGCCCCGCGGAGGATTTGCCGGGGGCTGAGCGGCGTCTTATATTCGGGGCTGATACACTGTAACACCCGCCGAGTTCAATCGGGGCCGGCGCTCCGGGCCCCCGCGGGAATCCGGGCGAGGGCCCCGCGGGGGTCTGGGCGAGGTCCGCGCGGGGTGCGACGCCCGCCCGGGCGGGTCATTCGGGGGATGAAATGCACGAGCATGCGGCCGCCCATGACGGGTGCTGCGGCGGCGTCGACGAGGCGCTGGCCCGCGCCGAGCGATTCTGCGGCGAGCGCGACCTGCAATTCACCCGCCTGCGCCGGGACGTGCTGCGCACCGTCGCGGCCGAGGGCAAGCCGCTCGGCGCCTACGACATCGCCGAGCGCCTGAGCGGGGATGGCCGGCGCGTCGCCGCGGTCTCGGTCTACCGGGCCCTCGACTTCCTGACCGAGCACGGCCTCGTCCACCGCATCGCCAGCCGCAATGCCTTCGTGTCCTGCGGACACAGCCACGGGGCGGGGGCGGGCCTCGTCTTCCTGATCTGCCGCAGCTGCGGGGGCATCGACGAGACCACCTCGCCCGAGATCGAGGACCAGCTCGGCCGCACCCTGGCCCAGGCGGGTTTCCGGCCGACGAGCCGCATCCTCGAGGTGGAAGGCGAGTGCGGCGCCTGCCTCAGCCGCGAGGGGCACGCGCAAGAGAGCGTTGCGCAGGAGGGGGCTGTCCAAGAGGGGGCCGCTCATGCGGCCGCCGTCCGGAAGGGCGCCTGAGGCGCCGCGCCTCAGAACGCGTTCCGGTAGGCGCAGGGCGAGATCACGGTCTGGACCATGATCCGGATGTCGAACCAGATCGACCAATTGTCGATGTAGTGCAGGTCGTGCTGGACCCGGCGCTCCATGTCGAGGTCGGTCAGGGTCTCGCCGCGCAGGCCGTTGACCTGCGCCCAGCCGGTGATGCCGGGGCGCACGTTGTGGCGGCGCGCGTAGAGGGCGATGCGGCGCTCGAAGCTGCGGTCATGCGCCAAGGCGTGGGGGCGCGGACCCACGAGGGACATCTCGCCCATCACCACGTTGATGAGCTGGGGCAGCTCGTCGAGGTTCGAGCGGCGCAGCATCGCGCCGACCCGCGTGATGCGGGAATCGTGGCGGCTCGCCTGCCGGAAGGCGGCGTTCTCCTCCACCTTCATGCTGCGGAACTTGAAGACCCCGAAGGGCTGCTGGTTGAAGCCGTAGCGCTTCTGCCGGAAGAAGACCGGCCCGGGGCTGTCGAGCTTGATCAGGACCGCGACCGCCGCGAGCAGCGGCGCGAGGAGCACCAGGGCCGTGAGCGCCACCACGAGGTCGAAGGCGCGCTTCAGCAGGATCTCGCCGAGATTGAGCGGACGCCGCCCGATATTGATGCCCGACAGACGGCCGACGCGGGAGATCTGCATGTCGGGGAAGCGGTCGAGCACCGTCCCGGGGCGCAGGTGCAGGGCCGCCGGCACGCGCAGGAAGGCATCGATGCAGCGCTCGACATCGGCGGTCTCGGCCCAGGGCACGAGGATGAAGACGTCGTCGGGCCGCAGGAAGCGCACCACCGACACGGCGAGGTCGAGATCCTCCGACATCTGCGCCAGGCGGGTGGCGGCGTCGGCGGCCGGGTCGATCCGGCGCAGGTAGCTGGTGCCGATGACGCGCAGGCCGAGCGCCTCGGCATCGTTGCTCGCGTAGAAGCGCGCGATGTCCTCCTCGTAGCCCACGAGATGGACCCGGCTCACCGAGGCCGAGGCCGGCGTGATGCCCCGGCGCACCAGGGCGATCATCCCGGCCCGCATGCCGAGCATCGCCGGCAGCCCGACCACGAACAGGGTCACGGCGACGACGCGCGAGAAGTCGGTGGTGGTCTTGGTGGCGAAGCCCAGCACCAGCACCACCGCCCAGGCCGCGAGCCAGAGCGTCGCGGCGCGGCGCAGATGGGGCTTCAGCGCCAGCGCGTTGTCGATGCTGTACTCCTCCCGGAACAGGTTCGTCAGGAGGACCACGATCGCGATCAGGCCGGAGATGCGCAGGCTCCGCGCCTCGTGCATCGGGATCAGCTGACCCGTCATGGCATAGTAATAGGCGGCCTCGATCAGGAGGCCGGTGCCGCAGATCGTCAGGAAGTCGGCGACCGCCACGCTGGCGGAGATGCCGAGACGGAACGCGGCCCGGCTGCGGCGCGGCAGCAGCGAGGCCCAGACGTCGCGGCGGCGCGGCGCGCCGGCCGGAAGCGTCTCGTAAGTCTCGGGAAGACGTTCGTGAAACATCGGGCGCTATGTTCCGTCATGAACCGGATGATGTCCCGAACTGAAACAAGTCTGCCGTCAGTCCCGGATCTCCGAGACGTCTGCGCAAGCTTCAGACCTCGATGTGGAGTACCGATTCAGAGCGTCCCGCCCGTTTGCGCGAGTAGTGGTTTCACGCAACACGCGCAACATGCCGAAAATGCGCATCGGGCGGCGCGAGGGCGGCGCGCGGCCGGGTTCGCGAAGAAAAATCTCCGCAGCGCAAACAGGTTAATGAATTCTTGATGCTGTTCGTGCGGTCGATCACATAATCGTGAACGTTTGCACGATTGTGGACAGACAGGCGTCGCCGGCCTGCCGCGACGTGTCCCGGACGCTCCCGCGCGCCGGGACGAGGCTCCGAAGCAGAAGCGCGCCGTCGGCGAGCCCGGCCTCCGGACTCGCCGCGCGGCGCCGGTCCCGGGGCCGAATCATCCGGCCTCGGGCGCGCGAAGGTGCGCGAAGGTGGGCCGCGTCAGGCGGCGTCGGCCGAGCCCGCCTCATCCTGCGCGACGGTCTGGATCGTCTCGAATCCCTCGAATTGCGGGTGCCCGAGATAGAGCGGCTTCGTCGTCGGCACCCGGCTATGGGCCTTGCGGAACTGCTCGGACCGGGTCCAGGCCTCGAAATCGGCCTTCGAGCGCCAGATCGTGTGCGACGCGTAGAGGACGTGGTCCTCGTGCTCGGGCCCGCGCAGCAACTGGAACTCGACAAAACCTGCCATTTCGCCGAGGTGGCTGTCGCGCCCGAGCCAAACTTGCTCAAAATCTCCGGTCGCGTCCTTGACCACCTTGAATCGGTTCATGGCAATGAACATCGGTTCGTCTCCGTTCGGTTTCGTTGTGGAATGAATACACCAGGACCCTAGCGATGATCTCGGCGTCCCGGAACTCGGCGCATTGCCGCGACAGATGCTGCATCCGTTCGGATGAGACTTCCATCTCGACGGCCAGGACGGTCACTTCTCAGCACTTATTGTCCATCATTTCAGTGAGATGAAGTTCCGTTAGGCTTGCATTTGTTAAGCCGTTCGTGGTCAAGTTGTTGCTGAGGCAACCGTCCGCGGGCCCGCTCGAACCTCTCGTGTCGATCACGTCGGTGTGATCGACGGGCGCGGGTTTCGCGGTGAAATGGCCGGATGCCGCCGGGATCAGGGTGGTAGGTCAAGTGCCGCCGCGCGTTCGTGTCCCGGATCGTGCCGTTCTATAACGCATGTTCGTCTCGCCAATGGTCCGGTGGCGGGAGGGGCACACTCGCAGAGGGACCAGTCTGAACCATGATGCCCAAGCAGACCACCGACGTCGACCGCCTCGTCGGCATCCGGATCACGGCGTTGCGCAAGGCCCGCGGCATGAGCCAGACGGCGCTCGGCACCGCGGTCGGGGTGACCTTCCAGCAGGTTCAGAAATACGAGAAGGGGCAGAACCGCGTCGGCGCCGGGCGCCTGCGCGAGATCGCCCGCCTCCTCGAGGTGCCCGTCTCCGCCTTCTTCGAGGAGAACGAGAACGGAGGCCAGGGCCAGGAGGACGTATTCGGCTTCCTCAACGCCCATGGGGCGATCGAGCTGCTGCGCGCCTACGCGCTGATCCAGGACGATCAGATGCGCCGCGACGTGCTGGCGATCGTGCGCACCGCTTCCAAACTCGGCCAGGTGCCGGTTCAGGCCGCCATCGCGGTGGCGAGCCCCGCCGAGGCCTGAGCCTCGCCCAGGCTTGAGCCGCGCCGAGGCTTGAGCCTTGCCCAAGCGTGAGCTTTGCCCGAGGGTGAACCTCGCCCAAGCGTGAGCTTTTCCAAAGGGTGCCCTTTGCCCGAGCCCCGAGCTGTGCCGAAGCCGGAACGCGGCCTCGGGCCCGCTCGGGCTGTGGCCCGCCGGGGCGGGCGCTGACCGCCCGCGCTCAAGCCCCCGCGATCAGGTGAAAGAAGCTTCCCGTGACGTGGCCGCGCCTGTGGCCGGCGAGCCCGCGCGGCACGCCTTCCGCGTCGGTCACCTGCGCCAGCGCGTTCGCGGCGACGGGGGGCTCGGTCAGCTCGCTCGCGTAGTGGAATTCGTGGCCGACGCAGCGGCTGCCCGCGCGCCCGAGCACGCCGTCCGCGAGCAGCGTCGCGACGCGGTAGCCGAGATGGAGCTTGCGGCTCCGGTAGGAGGTCGCCACCGGCAGGAGGCCCGCCATGGCGTGGGTGATCCCCGCCGCGTCCTCCAGGCCCTCGCCTAGCACCATGTAGCCGCCGCACTCCCCGTGGACGGGCTTGCCCGCCGCGAAGCCGCGCAGGCCCCCGAGGAAGCGCGCCGCCGCGGCGAGCCGCCCCGCATGCAGCTCCGGGTAGCCGCCGGGGAGCCAGCAGGCGTCGCAATCCGCCGGCGGGGCCTCGTCGGCCAGGGGGGAGAACGCCACGATCTCGGCCCCCGCCGCGCGCCAGCCCGCCGCCATGTGCGGGTAGAGGAAGGAGAAGGCCGCATCGGAGGCCACCGCGATGCGCTGGCCCGGGGGCCGGGACGGGGCGCCCGCCGCCCCGGGCGGACCGGCGCCGCCCGCGCAGGCCAGGATGGCGTCGAGGTCGAGCCCGGCCTCCGCGAGATCGGCGAGCCGGTCGAGGCGCGCGTCGAGATCCGAGGTCTCGCGGGCCTGCACGAGGCCGAGATGGCGCTCGGGCAGGACGAGGCTCGCATCCCGCATCAGGGCGCCGAGAACCGGGATCCCGACGCGCGCGAGCCCCGCCTCCACGAGGCGCCGGTGGCGCGCGCTCGCGACCTTGTTCAGCACCACGCCGGCGATGCGCAGGCGCGGATCGTAGCGGGCGCAGCCGAGCGCCACGGCGGCGGCCGATTGCGCGGCGCCCGAGACGTCGAGGACGAGCAGGACGGGCCAGCCGTAGCGCGCCGCGATGTCGGCATTGGCCCCCGTGCGGCCCTCGCCCGCCACGATCCCGTCGAACAGCCCCATCGAGCCCTCGGCCACGACGAGGTCGGCCCGCTCCGTCGCGAGGGCCGCCACCGCATCGAGCAGGGCGTCCGGCATCGCGAAGCTGTCGAGGTTGAAGCTCGGATGCCCGGTGGCGGCCTGGTGGAAGGCCGGGTCGATGTAGTCGGGCCCGCATTTCGCCCCGCGCACGGCGAGGCCGCGCCGGCGCAAGGCCCGCATCAGCGCGAGGGTCACGGTGGTCTTGCCCGAGCTCGACCGGGGGGCGGCGACGAGGAGACCCGGCGCGTTCATGCCAGACGCGTTCATGCCAGACGCGCTCATGCGAGGCGCGGTCATGCCGGGCGGCCGGTCGGGCGGAAGCGGCGATCATAATCGGTTGCGTAGAGCGCGCTCTCGCGAAAATCCCCCGGGGCGAGGGCGGGCCCGACCAGGATCAGGGCGGTGCGCTCCAGACCCGACTCCGCGACCGCCCGCGCGATCGTGGCGAGCGTGCCGGTGAGGACGCGCTCGTCCGGCCAGCTCGCCCGGAACACCACCGCGACCGGGCAATCCGGCCCGTAGAACGGCGTCAGCTCGGCCACGACCTTGTCCGTCACGTGGATCGAGAGGTGAAGCGCGAGCGTCGCCCCGGTCGCCGCGAAGGCCGCGAGGGTCTCGCGCTCCGGCATGGCGCTGGCCCGCCCCGAGGTGCGGGTGAGCACCACCGACTGGGCGAGGCCCGGCACCGTCAGCTCGCGCCCGAGCCGCGCCGCCGCGGCCGCGAAGGACGGCACCCCCGGGGTCACCGTGTAGGGGATGCCCAGGGCCTCGAGGCGGCGGGTCTGCTCGGCGAGCGCGCTCCAGATCGAGAGGTCCCCCGAATGCAGCCGCGCCACGTCTTCGCCCCGGGCATGCGCCGTCGCGCAGGCCTCCACGATCGCGTCGAGGTCGAGGGGCGCGGTGTCGATGAGGCGCGCGCCCGGCGGGCACCAGCCCAGGATCTCGGGGGCCACCAGGGAGCCGGCATAGAGGCAGACCGGGCAGGCCGCGATGCGGTCGCGTCCGCGCACCGTGATGAGGTCGGGGGCGCCGGGGCCGGCGCCGATGAAATGGATGGTCATGGGCGGGCGACGATCATGGAGACGATCATGGGGCAGGCCGCGCGAGGGCGCAGGTGGCCCCCGCGCTGGCGATGCGGGGAAGGATGAGGCGGGCGCCGTCGCCGGCGGCCGCAAGCGCCGCGGCCTCCGCGAGGGAGCCGAGGCCGCGCAGGCGCTCGATCCGGGCCGAGCGCGTCGGGACCCGGGCGTCGACGGCGGCCAGCGCCTCCGGCGCGACGCCCACCGGCACCAGCCCGAAGGCCCGGGCCGCCGCGCGGCAGGCCGGCTCGTCGGCCCGGTCGGCCGCGGTGGCGAGCGCGAGGAGGCCCTCGGCGGCGGCCGTCTCGAGCGCCCGCCGCAGGAGCGCGACGATCTCGTCGGCCGTCGTGCCGCGCCGGAAGCCGATCCCCGCGACGACGCTCACGGCTTGCTCCAGGCCCATAGGGTCACGGGCATGGCCGGGCGCCAGCCATGCAGCCCGCCGACCGGATCGGCGCGGGCGACCGAGAGGCGCCGCAGGCTGCCGCCGCGCTCCGCGAAGGCGGCGAGCAGCACGGCCTCGGCCTCCAGGGTCACGGCGTTGGCCACGAGGCGCCCGCCCGAGGGCAGGGCGTCGAGGGCAGCGGGCAGGAGGCCGGGCGCGCTGATCCCGCCGCCGATGAAGACCGCGTCCGGGGGGGCCAGGCCGGCGAGCGCCGCCGGGGCCCGGCCCTCCACCACCGCGAGGTCCGGCACCCCGAGCGCCTCGGCGTTGCGCCGGATGCGCGCGGCCCGCTCGGGCCGGGCCTCGATGGCGACGGCCCGCATGGCGGGGTGGCGCAGCATCCACTCGATCGAGACCGAGCCGGCGCCGCCGCCGATGTCCCAGAGGCGCTGGCCGAGGCGGGGGGCGAGGGCCGCGAGGGTCACGGCCCGGATCTCCGCCTTGGTGAGCTGCCCGTCGCTCGCGAACCACGCATCGTCGAGGCCGGGCGCCAGCGGAACCACGCGGGCGCCGGGCTCCGCCGCCACCGTGATCGCCAGGGTGTTGAGCGGGTCGATGCCCGCGAGGTCGAAGCCCGCCGCGGCCGCGCCGCGCAGGCGCTCGCGCGGCCCGCCCATCGCCTCCAGCACCGTCAGGGTCGAGGCGCCGAAGCCCCGCTCGCGCATCAGGGCCGCGATGGCGGCCGGGGTGGTCTCGTCCCAGGACAGGACGAGGAGGCGCGCGCCCGGCTGGAGATGGGGAACGATGCGGGCCAGGGCCCGGCCGTGGAGCGTGAGGCAGGCGCATTCGGCGAGCGGCCAGCCGAGGCGGGCGCAGGCGAGGCTGAAGGCGGAGGGCTGGGGAAAGGCCCGGATCTCGGCCGCCGGCACGAGGCGGGCGATCTCGGCCCCGATGCCGTAATGGAACGGGTCGCCGGTGGCCAGGATGCAGGTCGGCCGGCCCCGCAGCGCCAGGATCTCCGGATAGGCCTGCGTGATCGGGCTCGGCCAGGGGCGGGTCTCGGCGTCCAGCGGGCCGGCCAGCGCGAGGTGGCGGCGCCCGCCATAGACGATCCGGGCGCCCGCGAGCGCGGCGGCGGCGGCGGGCGCGAGGCCCGCCCGGCCGTCCTCGCCGATCCCGACGACGGAGAGCCAAGGCGCCGCGTCCCGGCTCGACACGGGCTCAGCCCTCGTGGACAAGGCGGCCATGCGCATCCTCATCCTCGGCGGCACCGGCGAGGCGAGCACCCTGGCACGGGGCCTCGCCGGCACGCCCGGCCGCGACGTCACCCTCTCGCTCGCCGGCCGCACCGCGTCGCCGAAGCCCGAGCCCGTCCCGACGCGGACCGGCGGCTTCGGCGGGCCGGAGGGCCTGGCCCGCCACCTCGCCCGCGAGGGCATCGGCCTCCTCGTCGACGCGACCCATCCCTTCGCGGCCCGGATGTCCCGCAACGCCGCGCTCGCGGCCGCGCAAGCCGGCGTGCCGATCCTCGCCTTGCGCCGCCCGGCCTGGACGCGCCAGCCGGAGGATGCCTGGACGGAGGTCGCCGGCATGGCGGAGGCGGTGGCCGCGCTCGGGCCCGCGCCCCGCCGAGTCTTCCTGACGATCGGCCGGCAGGAGCTCGCGGCCTTCGCGGCCGCGCCCCAGCACGATTACGTGGTGCGCACGATCGAGCCCGTCGGCGCGATGCTGCCGGTGCCGCGCCTCACGCTGCTGCAGGCGCGCGGGCCCTTCGACGCAGCCACCGAGGCGGCGTTCCTGGGGAGCGCCGGCATCGAGATCGTGGTCAGCAAGAATTCCGGGGGGGCTGCCACCTACGGTAAGATCCTGGCCGCGCGCCGCCTCGGCCTGAGGGTCGTGATGGTCGCGCGGCCCGAGAAGCCCGCCGTGCCGCAGGTGCCGGATGCGGAAGCCGCGCTCGCCCTGATCCTGTCGGGGGCGGCCCTCGCCGGCGGGTGAGCGGAGCCCGTCACCGCGCCGGTCCGGGAGAGGCCGCGCGCGCGACGCGGACCGGGCGCGGGGGCCTGTCGCGCCACCATTCATCACGCCGGCTCCGCTTCGGGCACGCTGCGGGGGGTGTAGACGTAGGGCCGCAGCTCGGGCCCGCGCTGGATCAGGCGGGTGGCCGAGGCCCCGATGATCACCAGGGTGGCCATGTCGGCCGGGGCTTCGCGGGCCTGCGCGAGGGTCAGGACCCGGATATTCTCGTCGGGCCGCGACACGGCGCGGGCCAGCATCACGGGGGTTTCGGGTGCCCGGATCCCGGCCGCGAGGGAGAGCGCCGCGCCGAGCTGCCAGGGGCGGGCCGAGGAGATCGGGTTGTAGAGCGCCACCACGAGGTCGGCCCGCAGCACGGCGTCGAGCCGGGCCGTGATCACGTCCCAGGGCTTGAGGTTGTCGGAGAGGGAGAGCGCGCAGAAATCGCCCCCCAGGGGCGCCCCGAGCCGGGCGGCGGCGGCGAGCATCGCGGTGATGCCGGGCTCGACCGTGATGGGCAGGTGCCGCCAGGCGGGGTCGCCTGCCTCCACCGCCTCGAACACGGCCGCCGCCATGGCGAAGACGCCGGGATCGCCCCCTGAGACCACCGCCACGCGCCGGCCGGAGGCGGCGAGTTCGAGGGCGTGGCGGGCGCGGTCGACCTCGACGCGGTTGTCGCTGGCATGCCGGCGCAACCCTGCGCGCTCGGGCACGCGGGCGACGTAGGGGATGTAGCCGATCAGGTCCTCGGCCGCGTCGAGGGCGGCCTGCGCGGCGCCGGTCAGCAGGCGCGGGTCGCCGGGGCCGAGGCCGATGATCGCGACGCTGCCGCTCACGGCCGCCGCCCCTCGCCGGGCACCAGCACCATCGAGAAATAGGGCGCCTCGTCGTCGGGCTTGTCGGCCAGCGCCTGCACGCGCTCCCCCGCCATGGTGCCGCGCTCGACATAGACCGCGCGGGCGAGGAGCCCGGCTTCGGCGAGGGCTGCGCGCACCTTCGGCAGGTGGCGGCCGAGCTTCATGATGACGGCCGCGTCCGTGCCGCGCAGGCGCTCCGCCAGGGTCGCGGCCGGCAGGGTCGCGGGCAGGACCGTCAGGACGTCGTCGCCCCAGGTGATCGGCGTGCCGGCCCGGGTCCAGCAGCCCGACATGCCGGTGACGCCCGGCACCACCTCCACGGGGAAGCGGTCCTTCAGGCGCCGCCAGAGATGCATGAAGGAGCCGTAGAAGAAGGGATCGCCCTCCGACAGGATCGCCACGTCGCGCCCGGCGCCGAGATGGTCAGCGAGCTGCCCCGCCGCGTCGTCGTAGAAGGCCGCCAAAGCCGCGACGTAGTCGGCATGGTCCGGCGGCAATTCGGTGGTGTAGGGATAGGCCAGCGGGAATTCGCGGGCGGGATCGCGCAGGATCGCGTCCGCGATGGTGCGGGCATTGCCGCGCCGGCCCTTCTTGCAGAAATGGACCAGCACCGGCGCCCGCTCCAGCACCCGCATGGCCCGGACCGTCAGGTATTCCGGCTCGCCCGGTCCCATCCCGACACCGTAGAGGGTGCCGGTGGTGACGGTTGCCGGGGCCTCCGATGCCTCCGAGGCGGCCGGGGCCGCCGGCGGGATGCGCTCGCCCGCCTCCATCACTCGACCTCGTTCGCCAGCGCGTTGACGGCGGCCGCCGCCATGGCGCTGCCGCCGCGGCGCCCGTGCACGACGCAGAACGGCACCCGCCCGTCGCGCGCGAGCGCCTCCTTCGATTCCGCCGCGCCGACGAAGCCCACCGGAATCCCGATCACGGCGGCTGGCGCGCCGATCCCCTCGTCGAGCAGTTCGAGCAGGCGGAACAGGGCGGTGGGCGCGTTGCCGACCGCGACGACGCTGCCCGGCAGATGCGCGCGCCAGAGCTCCATGGCGGCGGCCGAGCGGGTCGTGCCCAGGGCGGCGGCGAGGTCCGGCACGCGCGGGTCGCCGAGCGTGCAGATCACCGGGTTGTTGGCCGGCAAGCGGGCACGGGTGACGCCGTCGGCCACCATGCGCACGTCGCACAGGATCGGGGCGCCGGCCCTGAGCGCCGCCTCGCCGGATGCCGCGAAGCTGTCCGAGACCTCCACGTCGCGCGGCAGGTCGGTCATGCCGCAGGCGTGGATCATCCGCACCACCACGCGCTCGGCGGCGCCGGTGAAGCGGGCGAGGTCGGCCTCGGCGCGGATCATCGCGAAGGAACGGGCATAGATGGCTTGCCCGTCGCGCAGGTAATCGAGGCGCGAGCTCATGGGTTCAGGTCCTGAAAGCGTGATCGAGGCCAAGGGCGGAATCCGCCCTCCTTACGCGCTCCAGCGCCGCCTCGAAAGTGAGTTGCATCGCCGGCTCGTCGCCCGGCGTCCCGCCGAGCACGACGCCGTAGCGGCCCTGCAGGCCCACGAGGGTGAGGGCGGCCGCGCCCGGATGGGCGCAGCCCTTGGGGCAGCCCGAGACATGGGCGGTGAGCCCCCGCGCCGCGAAGGGCCGGAAGGCCTCGGCGAGGCGGGCGGCGTCCAGGAGCGTCGGCGTCGAGCCGGAGGCGCAGGCCGGCGCGCCCGGACAGGCCGCGACCGCGCGGCGCGGGTCGTCGGGTTCGGTGACGAAGCGCTGCGCTCTCAGCGCTCCGAGCGCGGCTTCGGCCGCGGCGCGGCCGGGGGCGAGGAGCACGAAGCCGCGCGTCGGCGCGAGGCGGATCTCCGCCGTCCCGAGCCCGTCCGCGATCGCGGCGAGCCGGTCGAGCGCGTCCGCGCCGCAGCGCCCGAACGGGGCTTGCGCCACGAGGGCGACGCGCCCGTTTGCCAGCGGGATCAGCCCGGCGGGCAGGCCGGCGTCGCGCAACGCCTCTCCCGTGCGGGCGAGGTCGGCTTCGTGAGGCGATCGCTCCGGGGAGACCTGTCCGCGCACCCGGTCTGCTTCGCGAGCAAACCTCTCCCGAGCGGGCGCGGGGACGTTCGGCGGCCCTGCGCGGCGCGCGACCTCGGCCCGCTCGGCCTCGCTCAGGTCGCGCATCCGCCGCCCGCCCGTCGCCGCGAAGGCCGCGAGGGCGGCGGCTGCCGCCTCGGAGAGACAGGGTTCCGCGACAGGTCCGAGCCAGAGCGTGCCGTCCTCCGCCGCGAGGCCGAGGGCCGCCGCGCCGGGGCCGGTCGCGCGGATGAGCAGATCCGCGCCGGTCTCGCCGAGGCGCCGGCGCGGGCCCTCGACCGTCACGAGGGTCTTGGCCGGCAGCCCGGAGATCGCGAGGCCGCGCGCCTCGATGGCGCGGGCGAGGCCCGCGACGTCGAAGCCCTCGTCCGGATCGAGCCCGGCGAGGGGATGGGTCAGGGTCAGGCGCTGCGGCCCGCCGTCGCGGCGGGCATCGCCGAGGCCGGCGGCCTCGAGGGCGGCGGCGAGGGGGCCGCGCGTCTCGTCCCGGACGCCGCGGACCTGGAGGTTGGCGCGGGCCGTGACGTCGACATGGCCGTTGCCGAAGCGGCGGGCGGCGTCGGCGACGGCCCGGGCCTGCGCGGGGCTGAGCACGCCGCCCGGGGGATGGATGCGGGCGAGCAGCCCGTCGCCGGTCGGCATCGGGCGGGCGAGGCCCGGGCACCAGCCCCGGCGCGCGGGCGCCGCGGGCGCGATTCGGCGCGGCGCGCTCACTCGGCGGCCTCCCGCATCAGCTCGTCGGCCGCGCGGGCGTTGCGGCGGGTCCGCCAGAGGCCGCGCGCGCGGGCCTCGTCGAAGCGTTCGAGGATCGCGCGGGTCGCGGCGGGATTGGCCGCGCGCAGCGCCTCGAACACCTCCGCGTCGGCGATCCAGGCGCCGTAGAGCCGGTCGAGATCGGCATCGCTCACCGCATCCGTGGCGGCGGCGAGCACGAAGACCGCGTCGAGGCCCTGCGCCAGCTCCTGCGCGCCCCGGTAGCCGTGGCGGAGCTGGGCGGCGATCCAGCGCGGATCGGCGAGGCGCCCCCGGATCAGGCGCGCCGCGTCCTCGCGGGCGGTGCGGGCCCTCGGGGCCTCCGGGTTCGCGACGTCGAGGCTGTAGAGGGCGGGCGCCGCGCCGGTGAGCCCGGCGGCGGCCGAGAACCCGCCCATGGCGTCGACGGCGGCGTCCCCGTCGAGGAGGTCGCGCTCGGCCACGTCGAAGGCGTGCAGGTAGGCATCCGCCCCGGCGACGCGCGCGGCGAATCCCGGATCCGCCCCCTCCTGCGCGCCCCCATAGGCGTGGGTGGTGGCCGCCAGATAGGCCCGGCCGAGATCCGCCCGGTCGGCCCAGGCCCCGTCGAGGGCGGTCTCGGCCGCCCCCGCGCCGTAGCGGCCCGGCGCCGCGCCGTAGACCCGGGCCCCGGCCTCGCCCCGGCGGCGGGCGGCGGCGAGCGGGTTCTCGGCATCCTCCTCCTCGCGGGCCGCGACCGCGCGGGCCGCCCGGTCGAGGAGCGCCAGCGTGTCCGGGAAGGTGTCCCGGAAGGCGCCGGAGACCCGCAGGGTCACGTCGATGCGCGGCCGGTCGAGAAGCGCCAGCGGCAGCACCTCGAACCCGGTGACCCGCGTGGTGGCGTGGTCCCAGGTCGGGCGCACCCCCATCAGCGCGAGGGCGTGGGCCACGTCCTCGCCGCCGGTGCGCAGCGTCGGGGAGGCCCAGAGATCCATGACGATGCGGGCCGGATACTCGCCCTCGTCCTGCAGGTAGCGGGTGACGACCGCCCCGGCCGCCTTGGCGCCGAGAAGGGCCGCCGCCCGGGTCGGGATCGCGCGCGGGTCGAGGGTGGTGAGGTTGCGCCCGGTCGGCATCACGTCCTGGCGCCCGCGCGAGGGCGAGCCCGCGGGGCCGGGGGGCACGAAGCGCCCCGCCAGCGCGGCGAGCAGGCCCGCGCGCTCGGCCTCCGCGCAGGCCCGCGCGGCGTCCGGCGCCTCGTCGGGCGCCCGGCCGAAGACGTGCAGCCCGTCGCGGAACACGGTCTCGCCGAGGTCGCAGAGATGCGCGTCGAGGGCCGTGAGCGCGTCGGCCATCGGGGTCTCGGGGGTGATGCCGGCCCCGTCGAGGAGCCCCGCCGCCTCCGCCTCGTCCAGGATCGCGCGGGCGATGAGGGCGGCGCGGCGCGGGTCGAGCACGCTCGCGGCGGAATATTCCTCGACGAGCTCGCGCAGGCGCGCGGCCTCGGGGGAGAGGGCGGCCGTGCCGGTGCGCGGCGTCAGGTGGCCGAGTGCGATGCCGCCGAGCCGCCGCTTCAGGGGCGCGGCCTCGCCCGGGTCGTCGACGATGAACGGGTAGATCACCGGCAGCGCCCCGACGGCGCGGGCCGGCCAGCAATCGGGCGAGAGCGCGACCGCCTTTCCGGGCAGCCACTCGGTGGTGCCGTGGGTGCCGAGATGGATCAGCGCGTCGTAGCCGCCGCGCAAGCCGAGATAAAAGGCGAGATAGGCGTGCGTCGGCGGCTCGTCGGGGTCGTGATAGCCCGCCTTGCGGTCGAGGCTCCGGCCGCGATCCGGCTGCAGGAATACCGCGAGGGCCGAGCCTCTCGCGATCGCTGCGGGAAACCGGAACGCCCCCTCGCGGAGAGCCGGGTCGGCCTCGGGCGCCCCCCAGCGCGCCAGGAGTGTGTCGCGGGCCGCCTCCGGCAGGCCGTCGAGCCAGAGCCGGTAATCGGTCAGCGGCACCGCGAGGCCCGGCCCGGTCCCGGTCAGCGCCCGCATCAGCGCGCCGGCCTCGGGGATCGCGCCGACGGCGTAACCGGCCTCGGCGAGGTCGAGGAGGATCGCCCGCGCGCTTTCCGGCGTGTCGAGGCCGACCGCGAATCCGGCGCGGCCGCCCCGGGCCGGGTAGTCGGAGAGCACCAGGGCGACCCGGCGCTCGCCTGCGGGCCGGCGGGCGAGGCGGACCCAGGCGGCGGCGCGGTCGGCCAGGGCCGCGATGCCGCCGGGATCGGGCACGGCGCGGCGCTCGGCGAACCCCATGACCTCCGGAGCCTCCACCTTGAAGGCGATGGGGAAGCCCGCGAGGCGGCCGTCGAATTCGGGGAGCGCGACCTGCATGGCGAGGTCGGCGGCGTTGAGCCCCCGCGCAGAGGCGGCCCAGGCCGCGCGCGGACCGCCGACCGTGTAGGCCTGCAGGACCGGACAATCGGCGGCGTCGAGCACGAAGCCCCCGTCCTCGCGGGCCGAGAAGGCGGTCGCGGCCACGATCACGTCGGGCCGGCGCATCGCCAGGGCGGCGCGCAGGGAGGCCAGCGCCTCCGGGTCCTTGAGGCTCGACACCGCGTGGATCACCGGGGCGAGCCCCCGCGCCCGGAGGGCCTGGGCCAGCGCCGCGACCGGCGCGCCGTCCCCCGCCAGCACGGCCGAGCGGTAGACCAGCAGCAGCGCGAGGGGCGCGTGCCCGGCCGCCGCCTGCGCGGTCTCGGGCGCCACCGGCCCGCAGCCGGGGCACCAGGGGAAGCCGCGCGGCAGGGGCGCCGGCGCCTCGACCGGCCCCGGATGGCCGATCTCGGCCGCGACCCGCCCGAGCATGCGGCGCAGGTTGTCCGGGCCCCCGGCCCGGAAATAGGCGTCGAGGGCGGGGGCGAGGCCGGGGCGCGTCGAGAGGGCGTCGAGGCGCGGGTCGGGCCGGTCGTCGCCGGGCAGCACCGCGAGTGCGACCCCGTGGGCGCGGGCGGCGGCATGGGCCCGCTCGATGCCGTAGCGCCAGTAATCGAGGCCGCCGAGGCAGCGGATCACCACCGCCCTGGCCCGGGCGATCACGCCGTCGACGTAGAGATCGACCGACATCGGGTGGCGCAGGCGCGCGAGCTTGGCGAGCCGCAGCGAGGGCAGCCCGGGCCGCTCGGCATGCGCGCGCGCCACCCCGTGGAGGTCCGAATCCGTGAACGAGAGGAAGACGATGTCGCCGGGCTCCTGCCCCAGATCGACCGCCGCCTCGCCCTCGTCGAGCGAGATGGTGTCGACGCGCAGGAGATGCATGGCCCGCTATATCATCCCGCGAGCGCCGCCGCGACGGCACCCTGGTCGAAGCCCCTGAGGCCGATCACCACGAGGCGGCCGTCGCGGGGCTCGGCGGGCTTCCAGGGCCGGTCGAAATGGTGGGCGATGCGCCGGCCCACCCCCTGGACCACGAGGCGCATCGGCTTGCCCTCGATCTCGGCGAAGCCCTTGATGCGCAGGACGCCGGGCGTCTCGGCCGCCCGCTCGACGCGCGCCGCGAGGTCGCCCGCCGTCACGGCCGGGCGGATCGCCAGCGCCACCGTCTCGAAATCGTCGTGGTCGTGGTCCTCGCCCTCGCCGTGATGCGAGGGGCGGGCGTCGAGGTCGTCCTCGGCGGCGGCGCCGAGCCCGAGCAGCACGCGCGGGTCGATTGCCCCGTGGGCGGTCTCCACCACCTTCACGGCGCGGGGCAATTGCCGCTCGATTTCGGCGCGGACCCGGGCCAGGGTCCCGCCGTCGAGGAGGTCGGCCTTGTTGAGCACCACGAGGTCGGCGCAGAGGAGCTGATCCTCGAACACCTCCTCGAGGGGGTTGTCGTGATCGACCGAGCGGTCGGATTCGCGCTGGGCGGCCAGCGCCGCCGGGTCCTCCGCGAAGGCGCCGGAGGCCACGCCCGGGCCGTCCACGACCGCCACGACGCCGTCCACGGTCACCCGCGAGCGGATCGCCGGCCATTGGAAGGCCTGGACCAGGGGCTTGGGCAGGGCGAGGCCCGAGGTCTCGATCAGGATGTGCTCCGGCGGCTCGGCCCGCTCCAGGAGCTGGTTCAGGGCCGGCACGAAATCATCCGCCACGGTACAGCAGATGCAGCCGTTCGGCAGCTCGACGATCTGGTCCTCGCCGCAGCCCGCGATGCCGCAGGCGGCCAGGAACGAGCCGTCGAAGCCGACATCCCCGAACTCGTTGACCAGGATCGCGAGGCGCCGGCCTTCCGCCCGCTCCATCACGTGGCGCACCAGCGTCGTCTTGCCGGCCCCGAGGAAGCCCGTCACGATGGTGCACGGGATCTTCTGCACGATGCTCATTCGGCTGCCTCCGGCAGGTCGGGTGCCGCGCGCGGCGGGAAGGCGGGGATGCGGGCGACGACGCCCTTGCGGAAGGCCTCCGGCCGCGCCCGCCAGGGCACGATCCCGTCGGGGGTTCCGGCATAGAGGCCGATCCCGTCGAGGATGGTCGCGGCGGACGATTCCGCGTCGAGATCGCCGTAGACGTAGGTCCAGCGCCCGGCCGAGGCGACCGCCACCGTGCAGGGCCGCTTGCAGACCGAGAGGCATTTCACCGGCTCGATCCGCAGGCCCGGCACCGGGGCCGCCCCGAGGCGCGCCGCGAGCGCCGTCATCAGGCGGGCGCCCGCGCGGATCTCGGCGCCGTCGCCCTCGGCCCGGCAGGTGGTGCAGACATAAAGCACCACGGGCTCGGGCGGCATGGCGAGCGGATCAGGCACGGGATCAGGCATGGGATTAGGCATGGGCCGCCGCCGGGGCGGTGCGGCCGAAGGCGGCCCAAGCCCAGCCGAAGGCGAGGCCGATCGTGGCCCAGAACACGAACGCGATGGCGAGCGAGCGCGCGGCGAATTGCGCGGCGAGGCCCGCCGGCAGGGGCGAGGCCGTCGCGGCCACCTCGGGCGCGCCGGCGATGTGGGGCGCCACGACGAGCACGAGGCCGCCCAGGATGGTGATCGGCACCCGGCGGATCGCCATGAGGTAGAGGCCCATGGCGGTGGAGGCCGCGGTCATCAGCCACCAGGCCTGCCGGGCGGCGAGCGGCGCCGCCTCGCTGCCGGGCAGTTCCGGGGGCAGGCCGAGCGCCGGCGCCAGCGCCACGGCGAGGAACCCCGCCACCGCGAAGCCGAGGGCGCGCTCGGGCGTCGGCACCCGGCCGCAGGCGAGCATCACCGCGCCGAGCAGGAGGGCGTAGCCGACGCCGCCGATCAGGGTCGCGAGGCCCGTGAAGGCCATGCGGGGCAGGCCGGGGCCGGGCTGCCACGCGGGCGCCGCGTTCCCGGATTCCTGCCCGGATCCTTGCCCGGAATCCTGCCCGGACCCTTGGCCGGACCCATGGTCGGCCCCGTGGCCCGAATGGGCATGCGCCAGCACGATCGGCAGGGGGCTCGCCGGATCTTCGGCGCGCGTCCGCGCGACGCGCGCAGGCAAGTCGAGACCAGGCAAGTCGAGTTCAGGCAAGTCGAACGCCGGCAAGTCGAGCGAGGCGTGCGTCTCGTAGCGCTCGGCCGCGATGATCAGCGGCGAGGTGAGGGCGAGCTGCAGGCCCGTCGCGACGACGGCCGCGAGGAAGCCGGCGACCAGGGCCGCCGACAGAAGCCGGATGATCATGATGCGCTGAGGCGTCGCGCGATCAGTGGCAGGGAAAGTTCTGGGTGTGCCGGAAATCGTGCGCGGCGTTGTGCAGCGCCGAGGCCGGCGCGAAGCCCGCCAGGAAGACGAGGCCGAGCCCGAGGAACGCCGCGATCGCGACAGCCGCACGGCCCTCGTTCGCGCGAAGGCCGGTGGTGCCGAGGGACTGGGTGCCGAGCGTCTGAGCCGTCGTGGACATCGTCATTCTCCAGCCGCCCCGCCGGCGGCGTTCGAGGATTGCGCGGGGGACGGCAGGTCTCCTGGCTCGCGGATCGCTGCGCCTGCCGCCTTCCCGGCTCGCGCCGGTGGCCGTCTGGCAGGAGCTAACCACTCACAGTTGCGGGGGCAGCCGCGGCCTCGAGGCGAACCTCTCACCGCATTCCCTTTTCACCCCGTCTGCGGGGCACCGTCCGAACAGGCTTCTACCCTGTCGCGCGCCGGCGCACAACGCGAAGGATTCGCGAACCGGCGCGCTTTGACCCGCGCCCCCCGCTCGGGCAAAGGAGCCCGATGCTTCAGGCCCCAACCCGGATGATCCTGGTGCTCGGCGGCGCGCGCTCGGGCAAGAGCGCCTACGCGGAGGCGCTGATCGAGGCCGAGCCGGGGCCCTGGCTCTACCTCGCCACCGCCCAGGCCTGGGACGACGAGATGCGGGCGCGCATCGCCCTGCACCGGGCCCGCCGCCCCGAGGGCTGGATCACCCGGGACGTGCCGATGGCGCTCGCGGAGGCCGTGGCCGGGTCGACCGGCCCCGTCCTCGTCGATTGCCTCACGCTCTGGCTCACCAACCTGATCCTGGCCGAGGCCGATGTCCCGGCCGCGAGCGCGGCCCTCGTCGAGGCCTGCGCGGCGGCGCCGGGGCCCGTCATCCTGGTCTCGAACGAGGTCGGCCTCGGCATCGTCCCGGAGAACGCCCTGGCGCGGCGCTTCCGCGACGAGGCCGGGCGCCTGCACCAGCGCCTCGCCGCGCGGGCCGAGCGCGTCGTCCTCACGGTGGCGGGCCTGCCCCTCGTCGTGAAACCCCCCGGAGGAACCCCGTGAGCACCGAGACGAGCGACGACGCGCGCCATCGCGAGAAGATGGAGAAGCGCAAGGCCGTGCAGGATGCCGAGGTGGCCGCCAAGACGATCGAGAAGGGCCTGCTCATCGTCAATACCGGCCCGGGCAAGGGCAAGACCACTGCGGCCCTCGGCCTCGCCCTGCGGGCGCTCGGGCGCGGCCGCCGCGTCGGCATCGTGCAATTCATCAAGGGCGCCTGGGACACGGGCGAGAAGCACGCGCTCGCGGCCTTCGGGGAGCGCGTCGCTTGGCACACGATGGGCGAGGGCTTCACCTGGGAGACGCAGGACAAAGCCCGCGACATCGCGGCCTGCCGCGAGGCCTGGGCCAAGGCCCTGGAGCTGATGGCCGACCCGACGATCGGCCTCCTCATCCTGGACGAATTGAACATCGCGCTGCGCTACGATTACCTCGACCTCGACGCGGTGGTGGGCGCGCTCCAGGCCCGCCGCCCCGGCCTCCACGTCGTCGTCACCGGCCGCAACGCCAAGCCGGCCCTGATCGAGGCCGCCGACCTCGTCACCGAGATGGGCAACGTCAAGCACCATTTCTCGGCCGGGGTGAAGGCGCAGGAGGGGATCGAGTTCTGATGCGGGCGTCGGCGCCTCCCGCCAGCGGGCCGCTTTCAAAGGCGGGCCCGCGCGGCCGAGCCCGCGCGGGCGGCCTCCGGACGGCCCGGCGCGATCCGGCGCCCGCGACCCTGCGCGGAGGCGCGCGATGACCCGCGCCCTGATGATCCAGGGCACCGGCTCCGACGTCGGCAAGTCGCTGATCGTGGCCGGGCTCGCCCGCGCCTTCGCGCGCCGGGGCCTGCGGGTGCGCCCGTTCAAGCCGCAGAACATGTCGAACAACGCCGCCGTGACCCAGGATGGCGGCGAGATCGGGCGGGCGCAGGCGCTGCAGGCGCGGGCGGCGGGCGTCGCGCCCTCGGTGCACATGAACCCGGTCCTGCTCAAGCCCCAGAGCGAGACGGGATCGCAGGTGGTGGTGCAGGGCCGCATGGTCGCAACCGTGAAGGCGCGCGACTACCAGGCCTGGAAGCCCCGCCTGATGGCCAGCGTGATCGAGAGCTTCCGGCGGCTCGGCGCCGAGGCCGACCTCGTGCTGGTGGAGGGGGCGGGCTCGGCCTCCGAGGTGAATCTGCGGGCCGGCGACATCGCCAATATGGGCTTTGCCCGCGCCACGGGCACGCCCGTCGTGCTCGTCGGCGACATCGACCGGGGCGGCGTCATCGCGAGCCTCGTGGGCACCAAGGCGGTGATCGATCACGAGGACGCGGCGATGATCCGCGGCTTCCTGGTCAACCGCTTCCGCGGCGATCCGAGCCTGTTCGCCGACGGGATGGCGCTGATTTCCGGGCGCACCGGCTGGGAGGCGCTGGGCCTGATCCCGCATTTCCCCGACGCGGCCCGGCTCCCGGCCGAGGACGTGCTCGGCCTCAAGGGCTCGGCCGGGGGCGCGACCATCGTCGCGGTGCCGGTCCTGCCCCGCATCGCCAATTTCGACGACCTCGACCCCCTGCGCGCCGAGCCCGGGCTCTCGGTGGTGTTGGTCCATCCCGGCACGCCGATCCCGGGTGACGCCGCCCTGGTGCTGCTGCCCGGCTCCAAGACCACGATCGACGACCTCGACTTCCTGCGGGCGCAGGGCTGGGACATCGACATCCGGGCGCATCGGCGCCGGGGCGGCCGGGTGCTCGGCCTCTGCGGCGGCTACCAGATGCTCGGCCAAACCCTGAGCGACCCGCACGGGATCGAGGGCGCGCCCCGCACGGTGGCGGGCCTCGGCCTCCTCGACGTCGAGACCGTGATGACGCCCCTGAAGCGCCTGGAGGCGGTGCAGGGCACCAGCCTGCCCGACGGCCTGCCCTTTGCCGGCTACGAGATGCATGTGGGCGACACGGCCGGCCCCGACGCCGCCCATCCGCTGCTGCGCTTTGCCGACGGCCGCCCCGACGGGGCGGTCTCGGCCGACGGGCTCGTGGCCGGCACCTACGTGCACGGCCTCTTCGCCGACGACCGCCAGCGCGCCGCCTGGCTGGCACGCCTCGGCAGCGCGGCGACGGGCGCCTCCTACGAGGCCGGCATCGAGGCCGCCCTCGACGGCCTCGCCCGCCACATCGAGGCGCACGTGGATTGCGACCGGCTGCTGGCGCTGGCGGGTCAAGCGCCCGCGGCTTAGGAAACAAGCGCCCGTGGCATAGAAACGAGCGCCCGCGGCTTAGGAAGCAAGTGCCCGCGGCTTAGGAAGCAAGCGCCCGCGGCCTCGGCCTCAGGCACGCACCAGCAGCAGCCCGCCCGCGCCGGCCACCACGAGGGCAAAGAGCCAGATGCAGGCGGTGCGGTAGAGCGCCAGCGCCCGCTCCACGTCGGCGGGGCCGGCCTCGGCCCGCCCGTCGCCCATCCAGGCATCCGCCACGCGCGTGCCGCCATAGATCCGGGGACCGGCGAGCCGCAGCCCGAGCGCGCCCGCCATCGCGGCCTCGGGCCAGCCGGCATTGGGCGAGCGGTGGCGCCCGGCATCGCGCAGGACCGCCCGGAGCGCCTCCCGCGCCGAGGCGCCCGGATGCAGCGCCGCCGCCGCGACGATGAGCCCCGCCGAGAGCCTTGAGGCCGGCAGGTTCACGAGGTCGTCGAGGCGGGCCGCGGCCCAGCCGAAGGCCTCGTGGCGCGGGGTGCGGTGGCCGATCATGCTGTCGGCGGTGTTGATCGCCTTGTAGAGGGCCCCCCCGGGCAGGCCGCCGAGCCCGATCCAGAAGGCGGGGGCGACGATCCCGTCCGAGAAGTTCTCGGCGAGGCTCTCGATCGCGGCCCGGCAGATGCCCGCCTCGTCGAGGGTTTCGGGGTCGCGCCCGACGATCATCGCGACGGCGCGGCGCCCCCCGGGCAGCCCCGCGGCCCGGAGGTCGCGGGCAACCCGCGCCACGTGGTCGTGCAGGCTGCGTTGCGCCGGCAGGCTGGCGCAGAGGAGCGCGACCAGGAGGACGCCGCCCGCCGCGCCGGCGCCGGCCGCCAGCCGCGTCAGCGCGGCCGCGACCGCGCCGGTGCCGACGATCAGGACCAGGAGCGCCAGCACGCCGCCGGCCCGGCGCCGCGCCGGCCCGCCGCGGTTCAGCCCGGCCTCGAGGGCGGTGATCGCGCGCCCGATCCAGGTGACAGGGTGCCCGACCGCCCTGTAGAGCGCGTCCGGATAGCCGGCCGCCGCCTCGATCGCGAGGGCGAGGGCCAGGGCAGCGAGCGTGTCGGGCGGATGGAAGAGGGCGGTCCAGGACATCTGTTATCGCTGCGGGCGGACCCGGCCGGGGCGGGCGCTGCCGCGCCGATCGCCCATGGGGGCGACCTCGACGCGGCGCGGCGCCTGTTCCCGGGGGCTCCGGAGCCCTGGCTCGACCTGTCGACGGGGATCAATCCGGTCCCCTATCCCTGTCCGCCGCTCGAGGCCAGCCTGTTCCGGCGCCTGCCCTCGGGGGCCGACCTCGCGGCCCTGCGGCGCGCCGCCGCCGCGGCCTACGGGCCCGCGCCCGACGCCGTCGTGCCGGCGCCCGGCACCCAGATCCTGATCGAGACGATCCCGCGCCTGATGCAACCTTCCCGAGTGGCGGTCGTCGGGCCCACCTATGCCGAGCATGCGGCGGCCTGGATCCGGGGCGGCCACGCCGTCGCGACGGTGCCGGATCTCCGGCAGGCCGAGGATGCAGAGGTCGTGGTCGTCGTCAATCCGAACAATCCGGACGGAATCGTGCACTCCGTGCATGATTTGTTCCGTGTGGCGGAGCGGCTCTCGGCGCGCGGCGGCCTCCTCGTGGTGGACGAGGCCTTCGCGGATCTCGAGCCGATCGAGAGCCTCGGGCCCCGGCTCCGCCCCGGGCTCGTGGTCCTGCGCTCCTTCGGAAAGACCTACGGGCTCGCGGGAATCCGCCTCGGCTTCGCCCTGGCGGAGCCCGCCTTCGCGGCCCGCCTCACCGCGGCGCTCGGGCCCTGGGCGGTCTCGGGCCCGGCCCTCGCGATCGGGCGCGCCGCCCTCTCGGACGAGTCCTGGCGCCGCGCCGCCGCCGCCGCCCGGCAGGCCGACGCCGCGCGCCTCGACCGCATGATCGGCCGCGCCGGGGGCCGTCCGGTCGGCGGCACGGCGCTGTTCCGGACGGCCGATTTCCCGTGCGGAATCAGCATGTTCCGCCGTCTCGGCGAGGCCGGGATCTACGTACGCCGCTTCGAGTCCGCGCCCGACCGGCTGCGCTTCGGGCTCCCCGCCGACAAGGCGGAGTGGTGCCGCCTGTCGCGGATCCTGCGCTGAGGCTCAAGGCCCGCCCGCGCTCCGGGCCGGGTGCCTGTCGCGCAAGGCCACCAGGGAGGCCAACCCCGCCAGGACGAGGCCGACCGTGCAGACGCCGGACCACCCGACGAGCAGGTAGGCCTGCGAACCCGCATAGGCGCCGAGCGCCCCGAACACGAACATCACGGTGAACAGTACCGTGTTGATCCGCCCCCGCGCCCCCGGAACCAGCGCGTAGGCCCGGGTCTGGTTGGCGATGAGTGCCCCGTTCAGCCCGATATCGATCAGCAGCACCCCGATCACCACCGAGGCCAGCGATCCCCATCCGGCGAACCAAAGCACTGCGAAGGCTGCGAAAACCATCACGCTACCGCCCAGCACCACGGGCCGCGCCCCGCGCCTGTCGGCAAAACGCCCCGAGAGCGGCGCCACGAAGGCGCCCGCCACGCCGATCACCCCGAACAGGCCGGCCCCGGCCGCCGTGAGATCGAAGGGCGGCGCCTCGACGAGGAGCGCCAGCGTCGCCCAGAAGGCGTTGAAGCTCGCGAAGAGCAGGGCCTGCGACAGGCTCGCGGTGCGCAGCACCGGCTGGGTCCGCACGAGGTAGAGGATGGAGAGCATCAGCGCGCGGTAGCGCAGGGGCCTCGTCTGCGGCGTGCGCGGCAACGTCGCGGCGGCGATGCCCGCCATCACGAGCGCCACGCCGGCGGCGGCGAAGAACACCGCCCGCCAACCGAATTGCGCGCCGACGAGGCCGCTCACCGTCCGGGCGAGCAGGATGCCGGTCAGGAGCCCCGTCATGACCTGCCCGACGATCCGCCCCCGGCTCGCATCCGGCGCCAATTCCGCCGCGAAGGGCACGGCCTGCTGCGCCGCCGACGCGAGAATGCCGATGACGAGGCTCGCCAGCGCCAAGAGTCCGAGATTCGGGCTCGCACCCGCCAGGAGCAGGGCGAGGCTCAGGCCGAGCAGCTGCCCCATGATGAGGCTGCGCCGCGGCAGGCTGTCGCCGAGCGGCACGAGGCCGAGGATGCCGAGCCCGTAGCCGACCAGGCAGGCGGTCGGTATCCAGAGCGCCGCACGGTCTCCGAACTCGGCCACGAGCAGCCCGAGCAGGGGCTGATTGTAGTAGATGTTCGCCACCGCTCCGCCCGCGATCAGCGTCAGGCCGAGGCGTGCACGCGCGGACAGCCCCTCTCCCGTCGCGCTCACGGGCAGGTTCCCGAGATCGGCCGGCGTGCGATCGGCAGGCATGCGGGCAGCATCGGCATGGCGCGGGGACTCCATCGTCCGGAAGGCGGAGCCCTTCGCCTAGGCCGGGCTCCAGCACCTTGGCAACCGCAGTCAGGGTCCATGGGTCCAGAGAGGCCAGACCGGGACGGCCTTCAAAATCCGGGGAAGGGTCCCCACATCCGAATCGGCGCGGCGCGCGGAGAGATCGCTCGTGCGATCCGCGGCAGGCCCTTGGAAACCTTGTGGTTTCAGGGTCTCATACCGTCACGGCAGGTCGGTGATCACCGATTCGCTGCCGGGTCGCGGTCTCGTGACACAACAGGGAGTTCCGCATGCAGAACTACCGCATTCATTTCGCCAAGCAGATCCTCGGCGTGCCCTTCACGGTGGGCTCCGTCGGAATTCTGCGGGCACGCGATCCCGAGCGGGCACGGCGCGCCGCGGAATTGCGCTTCGCCCGCCATCACGGCGTCGAGGATTGGCGGGAACGCGCCGACCACTCGGAGATTGAGGCGCAGAATGGTGGACGCGCCTGAACGCGCGATCATGCGTGCCGCGCAGGTGGATCCTGGCAGCGCCCCCTGGCCCCGACGGCCCAGGGGGCCTAAACTGTGAAGCTGACGGCCCCGGACGCGTGGGGCGGAATCTCACATCTGCGGGCGGCGAAGGAGTGGACGGCGTTTCATGGCGGCGATCTCTTTCTTCGGTGACCTCCTTCAAACGATCAGCGACCGGGGACGGGACCTCATCAGCTTCGGGCGCGGCGACATCGCTGCCCGGGCCAATCCCGCCGAACTGGTCAAGTTCTGCGAGGATCTGATTTCCCGGCGCGGCGAGGCGTCGGGGGTCGCGCTCGCCCGCCTCATCCTCGACCGCTACGCGAGCTTTCCCAAGACGGAGCGCCTGGCCTTTCTGCGGCTGATCGCGCAGGAGTTCGATGCCGATCACGGCGCGGTCGAAGCCGCCATCGCGGCCTATCGCTCCGATCCGACGCGGGCCCGCCTCGGCCGCCTTCATGAAGCCGCCGAGCCCCGCAGCCAGGAATTGATCCGGCGTCTCAATCTCGCTCGAGACGGGACTCTGGCCCTGGTACGGATGCGCGAAGATCTGTTCGACCTGCGCAATCTTCTACGCGCCGAGGATGGCGCGGATTCCGACCTGATCGACGCGGCCGACAGCCTCGACAGTGACTTCGAGCACCTGTTCGCCTCGTGGTTCAACCGGGGTTTCCTGGTGCTGCGCCACATCGACTGGACGACGCCGGCTCATATCCTGGAGAAGATCATCCGCTACGAGGCGGTGCATGAGATCCAGGGCTGGGACGACCTGCGCCGCCGCATCGAGCCGACGGATCGGCGCTGCTTCGCGTTCTTTCATCCGGCCCTCGTGGACGAGCCGCTGATCTTCGTGGAGGTTGCGCTCACGGGGGCCATCGCGCCCGCCATCGCGCCGATCCTGGCGCATGAGCGCGATCCGTTGCCGGTGCGGGCCGCCACGACGGCGATCTTCTACTCGATCTCGAATTGCCAGAAGGGTCTGGCCGGCGTCACCTTCGGCAACTTCCTGATCAAGCAGGTGGTGGAGGACCTCGCCCGCGAGATCCCGAGTCTGAAGACCTTCGTGACACTCTCGCCGGTGCCCGGTTTCGCCAGATGGCTCGACCGCGAGCGGCGGGCCGACGCGCCGCAGGGGCTGACGCGCGAGGATATCGAGGCCCTGCGCCTGATCGACGAGAGCGACTGGCCTCACGAGAAGTCCAAGTCCGAGGCCGTCCGCAAGGTGCTTCTGTCGGCTGCGGCCGCCTATTTCCTGCGCGCCAAGAACGAGCGGGGTCGGCCCCTCGATCCGGTCGCCCGCTTTCATCTGGGCAACGGCGCCCGGTTGGAGCGCCTGAACTTCCTCGGCGACACCTCTCCCAAGGGGCTCAAGCAATCCTACGGTCTGATGGTGAACTACCTCTACGATCTGTCGGCGATCGAGAAGAACCACGAGACCTACGCCAATCTCGGCACCGTCGCGGCCTCCGGCACGGTGAACCGCGAACTGCGCGCGAACCTTCCGCCCCCGCGTGCCGTTGTGCTTGCCGAGGCCTGAGGCTCTCGTCAAAAAATTGGCCGGTGTGCTAAGGGCCGCACGCATGAGCAACCACCTCTTCGACCTCGTGCGGGACAATCTCCCCGCCGATCCGGCAGCCAAGACCTTCATCGAAACACCGGACGGTCGGCGCTACAGCTACGCCGATCTCATCGCGCGATCGGGCGCCTATGGGAATGCCCTGACGGCGCTCGGCGTGCGGACGGGCGACCGGGTCGCGGTGCAGGTCGACAAGAGCCCGGACGTGATCTTCCTCTATCTCGGCGCCGTCCGGGCGGGCGCGATCTTCCTGCCGCTCAACACGGCCTATACCGGACCCGAGGTCGCGTATTTCCTCTCGGATGCCGAGCCGGCGCTCTTCGTCTGCGATCCCGCGAAGCGTGACATCCTGACCGAAGTCGCGGCCAATTCCGGCGTCGGGCAGGTCCGCACCCTCGGCGCCGATGGGCAGGGCACGATGGCGCAGGCTGCCGACGCCGCTGCCACCGACTTCACGGATGTTGCCCGCGGTCCGGATGAACTCGCGGCCATCCTCTACACCTCCGGCACCACCGGACGCTCGAAGGGCGCGATGCTCTCGCACGAGAACCTCGCTTCGAACACCCGGACCCTCGTCGATGTCTGGCGCTTCACGGCCGAGGACGTGCTGATACACGCCCTGCCAGTCTTCCACACGCACGGGCTGTTCGTGGCCACCAATATCGTGCTCGCGACCGGGGCCACGATGCTGTTCCTGCCGAGGCTCGACGCGAAGCAGATCCTCGAACTGATGCCGCGCGCGACGACCATGATGGGCGTTCCGACCTTCTACACCCGCTTGCTGCGGGAGCCCGGCCTGACGCGCGCGGCCACGGCCCATATGCGGCTGTTCATCTCGGGCTCGGCGCCGTTGCTCGCCGAGACGCATCGGGAGTGGCAGGCCCGCACCGGCCACGCCATCCTCGAGCGCTACGGGATGACCGAAACCAACATGAGCACCTCGAATCCCTACGAGGGCGCCCGGATTGCCGGCACCGTCGGCTATCCCCTTCCGGATGTGGCGCTGCGCGTCGTCGATCCCGAGACGGGTGCGGCCTTGAAGTCCGGCGAGGTCGGCATGATCGAGGTCAAGGGTCCCAACGTTTTCCAGGGCTATTGGCGCATGCCGGAGAAGACGGCCTCCGAATTCAAGGCGGACGGCTTCTTCATCACGGGCGATCTGGGCAAGGTCGATCAGGAGGGCTACGTCCACATCGTCGGGCGCGGCAAGGACCTGATCATCACGGGAGGCTTCAACGTCTACCCGAAGGAGATCGAAACCGAGATCGATGCTCTGCCGGGCATCGTCGAATCGGCCGTGATCGGCGTACCGCATGCCGATTTCGGCGAGGGCGTCACCGCCATCGTGGTGGGTGGCGCCGGCGCGCCGGACGAGGCCGCGATCCTGTCGCATCTCGAGGGCCGCCTCGCGCGGTTCAAGCTGCCGAAGCGGGTCTTGTTCGCAGAAGAATTGCCGCGCAACGCGATGGGCAAGGTGCAGAAGAATATCCTGCGTGAGGCCCATGCACAGCTTTATCGGGACTGAGGCCGGCCATCCGCGTTGCCACGGAAGCCGCCGGCGGAAAGGATGAGCGGAACAGCGTGCCCGCGCTGGCGTTCTTGCTGCCGCGCGTATCGTCGCCCAGCCTCCCATTTCGGTTTCCCATGCCTCCGTCTCGAACCAGCGCATCCGATCCGCAGCCCGACGGAGGCGGAACTGCCATCCTGTGGACGCTGCTCCTCGGCTCTGCCCTGATCGCGCTCGCGGCTGCCCCGAAGCGGCCGCGCGGGATGCCGGCCACGGAGGCCGACCCGGCGCGTCCGAGCAATGGTGGCGCCCGTTCGCATACCGGCCGTTCGGCGGAACTCGTTGCCGCGACGCAGGTCAACCGGGGCCGGGCGGCCGAGAGTCCGACGGAGATCACGGGCTCCGGCTGGAAGGACATCGCCGTCCGGGTCTACTTGGAATTCAACAAGGACCGGGTCCTCTCCGTTGCCGCGGGCGTGACCTTCTACACCCTGCTCTCGCTGTTTCCCGCGCTCGCGGCGCTGGTCACGAGCTACGGCCTCTTCGCCGACGTCAACGTCATCAACGAGCACCTCTCGGCGATGCAGGGCTTCCTGCCATCGGGCGCCGTCGAGATCATCGGCGATCAGGTGAAGCGCATCGCCGCAAAGGGCGGCGGAACCCTCGGCCTCACCTTCTTCACCAGCCTCGTCATCTCGCTCTGGAGTGCCAATGCCGCCATGAAGGCGATGTTCGATGCGCTCAATGTCGTCTACGAGGAAGAGGAAAAGCGCTCGTTCGTGATGTTGAACCTGCGGTCGCTCACCTTCACGGCCGGCGCGCTTGTCTTCGTCATCTTCGCGCTGACCTCGATCGTCGTCCTGCCCGTGATCTTCAAGTTCGTCGGGATCAGCGATGCCACCTGGTTCATCGCGCTCCTGCGTTGGCCAGCCCTGATGCTGGTGCTGCTCGGTGGTCTCTCGGTCCTCTACCGCTATGGACCGAGCCGCGAGCGGGCGCGCTGGCGCTGGGTCGGGACCGGAAGCGCGGTGGCGTGCCTGCTCTGGCTCGTCGCGTCGCTGCTCTTCTCCTGGTACGTGGCGAGCTTCGGCAATTACAACGAAACCTACGGCTCGCTCGGCGCCGTGATCGGCTTCATGACCTGGATCTGGATCTCGGCCACGATCGTGCTCATCGGTGGCGAGATCAACGCGGAGATGGAGCACCAGACCGCGAAGGATACCACGACCGGCCCCGCGCTGCCCTTGGGTGATCGCGAAGCCCGCATGGCGGATACGGTCGGGGCCGCGGCCTGAGGACGACGCCGTCGAACCCTGTCGCGCCGATCGCCCGGCGTCACCATATCCGGTTAATCGATCAGAAACGGAGGACGCGATGGCCGAACCGAATGCCGGCACTGCCCCTGAGATCCGCTCCGAGCGCGATTGGCGCGAGACGCTGACGCCCGAGCAGTACCGTGTCCTGCGCGAGCACGGGACTGAGCGGGCGGGGACGAGTTGCCTTCTGGCGGAGAAGCGCCCCGGCACCTTCACCTGCGCCGGCTGTGGCACGCCGCTCTTCGTCACCGGGACCAAGTTCGAATCCGGCACCGGCTGGCCGAGCTTCTTCGAGCCCCTGGAGGGAGCGGTCGAGACCACTGTCGACCGCAGCCACTGGATGGTGCGGACCGAGGTCCATTGCGCGCATTGCAAAGGCCATCTCGGCCATGTCTTCGACGACGGACCGCCTCCCACGGGGCTGCGCTACTGCATGAATGGCGTCTCGCTCGCCTTCGAGCCGAAGGGCAACGAACCCGGCGGTGTTTGATGGGGAAAGGACGTCGGCTGCCGGTGTCATTGCGCACATGGTCTTGATTTCGACGCCTTTTTGCTTAGTCCCTGTCTAACCTGAGGCCATAGCGGCTCTCCGGCCCGAGGATTTGGCGGGGCGGACCGAAGATCTTGTCTCATAACGGCGAAGCTATTCGTCGTCTTGGCGGCAGTCTTCGCGTCCGGCTTCGGGCCCGAGGTCACGACGGCAGAAACCGTCCGTCCCTGCGGTCCGTAGCCCGGGACGGGCGATTGCGCGGAGGTTGAGTATGAGCGTGGTTCGGCGGTTTCTCGTGGCACCGGCTTTGGTGCGTCTGATCCGCAAGGAACGCGGTGGATCCCGTATCACCGAAGGTTACTTCGCGCCCCAGGCGGGCCGCACGTCCTTCGTGCGGGTCGACGGCCAACAATGTCATCTCGTCCTAGTGACGACGGGTGCCGACGGGTCTGCCAGCGAGGAGCGCACCGACGTGCCGCGCGCCCACGGTGACGCCCTTCTGGACGTCTGCAGCGGCAAGGCTGCCTACGACCGGACCAACCTGTCGGTGTCCGGCCGGGACGTGATGATCGATCGCTATGTCAGCCCCGGCAGCCTCGATCTGGTCAGCATCACCTTCGACAACGAGACCGACGCCAACGCCTTCGTGGCCCCGATCTGGTTCGGACGCGAGGTCTCCTCGGATTCCGCCTACGAGCGCCATGCGGTCGCTCTCCAGGGACCGCCGCAGGCCAGCGAGATCAGCCTCAACAACGCGGCCCTCGACGCCGTGCTCGACCTCATCGAGCCGCGCTTCGGCTTCGGACGCTACGGCGCGAGCAGCAAGGGGAGCGAGGGAGGGCCCAGCGTGGGAAAGTCCGGTGAGGACGACGGCGGAGTGGTGAATGCCCTGCGTCGAATCGCCGGAAATGGCTCGGCCGCGGTCGCGGCACCGGCGGCGGCGGCCGTCGCGGTAGCGACGCCCGTCGAGGCCCACGCCCCGGAGCCCGAGCCAGAGGCTCAGCCGGAGCCCGCGCGTGCCGAAGCCGGTGAGGCTCATCATGCGGAGCACGCCGAGGCTGCCCCGAGCGATGCGCGCATCGATGACGTGATCGAGAGCCTGTCGCAGGCTCTCGGCGCTGCGATCCAGCAGCCGCACGAGCCTGCCCAGGATCAGGCCCGCGAGGACGATCCGGCCTCCGCCTTCGAGCGCTGGACCGTTCGTCCGCGTCGCAGCCAGCAGTAACCCCTTCTGCCTCCGACCTTTCCGTGATCCGCGACGTCAGTTGCGGATCACGATACGCGCTCCGCCATACGATTGCGTCAGGCGGAACAGGGCGCGCGCGTGACCGGGGCTCAATCGAATGCAGCCGTGGCTCGCCCGTCGTCCGAGATGACCGACCGCGTAGGTCCCGTGGATGGCGTAGCCGCCGCGAAAGAACATCGCGTGCGGCATCGGCGATCCGTGATACTTGCGCGAGTACCACATCGGTGCCATCAGCCCGACCCGGTAACTCCCGTTCGGCGTGACGAAGCCCTGCCGTGCCGTGGAAACCGGCCAATCGTAGGCGAGGCTGCCGTCTACGTAGACGCGCATGCGCTGACGCGACTGATCGATCTGCGCGAGGATTCCGGCGCTGGCCGGTGCGCTGAGAGCGCCTGCAAGAAGGCTGCCCAGGAGGGCAGTCCGTAAGGCGCCAGCGAGTCGCACGGCTAAGCTCCGACCTGTTCAGGTGGCGGCTATTCCGTCACCTGAACCTGAGTGCGTCTAAGCGCGGCGGCGCGAAAGTCTGCTTCTTCGGAAATCGACAGCTTTTGTAACCCCCGGGCCGAGGTGAAATACTGAGGCCGAGTTGAGCGGCACGGACAACTCCGCTAGCGTCAAGGTCAACAAAAGCCGGGAGGGTGCACGCGCGCGTGCACGAGTGAGCGACATGGCGCAGGCGACGACTCACGGAGCAACCACGGCGGCAGCCCCTCCGGCAGCCAGCGAGCCCTGGTACAAGGTCCTCTACATCCAGGTCCTGATCGCCATCGCCCTCGGCGTGGCGGTCGGGTATTTCTATCCGGATTTCGGTAAATCCCTGAAATGGCTCGGGGATGCCTTCGTGGCGCTGATCAAGATGATGATCGCGCCGATCATCTTCTGCACCATCGTGCATGGGATCGCCTCGATCGGCGACTTGAAGAAGGTCGGTCGCGTCGGCCTCAAGGCGCTGATCTACTTCGAGGTCGTCTCGACGATCGCGCTCCTGATCGGCATCCTCGTCGGCGAAGTGATCCAGCCCGGCGCCGGCTTCCATGCCGATCCGGCCAAGCTCGATGCCAGCAAGGTTGCGACCTATGCCAGCAAGGCGGCGGCTGATTCGACCGTCGCCCACATCATGGCGCTCATTCCGAAGAGCTTCTTCGACGCCTTCGCCACCGGCGACTTGCTCCAGGTCCTCCTGATCTCAATCCTGACCGGCGTCGTCGTCACCGGCATGGGAGAGCGCGCGACCGGCATCTCGCACGCCATCGACACCGCGGGCCAGGTGTTCTTCCGTATCATCGGCCTGATCGTGAAGCTGGCGCCGCTCGGCGCATTCGGCGCCATGGCCTTCACGATCGGCGAGTACGGCATCACCAAGGTCGTGGATCTCGCGTGGCTCGTCGGCACCTTCTATGTCACGGCGCTTCTGTTCGTGATCGTGGTTCTCGGTTCGATCGCCCGGTTTGCCGGATTCTCGATCTTCCGCTTCCTCGCCTACATCAAGGATGAACTCCTGATCGTGCTCGGCACCTCGTCCTCCGAGACCGTGCTGCCGCACATGATGACGAAGATGCGTCGCCTCGGTGCCTCGGACTCGGTCGTCGGTCTCGTGATCCCGACCGGCTACTCGTTCAACCTCGACGGCACCAACATCTACATGACGCTGGCGACGCTGTTCCTGGCGCAGGCGGTCGGGGCCGACCTCTCCATCGGGCAGTACGCGACCATCATCCTCGTCGCGATGCTGACCTCGAAGGGCGCCTCGGGCGTGACGGGTGCCGGCTTCATCACGCTTGCCGCGACGCTTGCCGCCATCCCCAACAACCCGGTGCCGGTGGCGGCCATGACCCTGGTGCTCGGCATCGACAAGTTCATGTCCGAGTGCCGCGCCCTCACGAACCTGATCGGCAACGGTGTCGCCTGCGTGGTCGTGAGCCGCTGGGAGGGCGAGCTCGATGCGACGAAGCTCAACGAGGTGATGGCGCACCCGTTCTCCATCGGCACTCATATCTCCGACGAATCGCCGGAGCCGATGAACACAGACACGCCCGCCCCGAAGGTCGCCGCTGTCAGCTGATCCTTGCATGCCCGGAGCGCGCCTGCGCCTCGGCCTCGATCTCGGCGGCACTAAGATCGCCGGGATCGTGCTCGATCCGGATGGCGTGACCCGGGCGCAGGCCCGTGTCCCTGCCCCGCGCGGCGACTATGCCGCGACGCTCGCGACCCTCGCGGCACTGGTGACGCGTCTCGAACACGAGGCGGGCGGCGTCTGCTGTGTCGGGATCGGCATGCCCGGCGCCGTCTCGCCCGCGACCGGCCTGATCAAGAATGCGAATTCCATCTGGCTCAACGGAAGGCCCTTTGTGGCCGATCTGGAGCGTTTGCTCGAGCGGCCGATCCGAGTCGAGAACGATGCGAACTGCCTCGCCGTCTCGGAGGCGATCGATGGAGCGGGGGCGGGCGCGGAGATCGTCTGGGCGGTGATCCTCGGAACCGGTGTCGGATCCGGCATCGCGCTGCGGGGCCGCGCCCTGTCGGGCCGAGGCCGGATCGCGGGCGAGTGGGGTCACAACCCTTTGCCGCGTCCGCGTGACGATGAGCGGCCGGGACCGGCCTGTTACTGCGGGCGCAGCGGCTGCATCGAGGCGTGGCTCTCCGGTCCCGGATTGGCGGCGGACCACCTCCGGCGCACGGGCCAGATCCTGACCGGGGAGGCGATCGTCGATGCGATGCGGCAGGGCGATCCGGATGCGGGGACCACGATCGCGATCTATGTCGAGCGCCTCGGTCGGGCGCTCGCGCACGTCGTCAATATCCTCGATCCCGACGTGATCGTGATCGGCGGCGGTCTCTCGCGCGTGCCGGAACTCCTGAATGCCTTGCCGGGCGCGACCGCGCCCCATGTTTTCTCCGACGCGTTCGACACCCCGATCCGAGCGAGCCGGCACGGTGACGCCTCGGGTGTGCGGGGCGCCGCCTGGCTCTGAGATTGGTGAGGATCTTCATCGCGAGGGCGTGCCGTACTTGCGGCGCCCGGTGCGGTTGAGATGCCTGCGGGCCCGCGTGCCGCCCGGAAACCCTGAGGCACGCCCCCCTTGCCAATTGCGCTAGCCTCACATAAAGATATCTTTATGTCTATCGAGCGCAATTTGGTGGCCGAGCCGGTCCCCTTCGCCGAGGCGCTGGGCGCGCTTCGCGCAGCGGCCGAAGAGTCGCGCCTGCGTATCCTCGCGTTGCTCGCCGAGGGTGAGCTCTCGGTCTCAGATCTCACCGACATCCTCGGGCAGTCGCAGCCCCGCATCTCGCGCCATCTCAAGCTTCTCGTCGAGGCGGGATTGATCGAGCGGCATCGCGAGGGTGCCTGGGCCTTCTTCCGACTGAGCGAGAGCCGGGCCGGTCTCGTCGATCCGCTGATCGCGGGCCTTGATCGGCAGGTGCCGCCGCTCTCGGAGGATCGGGCCCGGCTGGAAGCGGTGCGCGGGCAGCGCGCCGAGGCAGCGCAGAGCTTCTTCGCTCGCCTCGCGCCGAAATGGGACCGGCTGCGCTCGCTCCACGTGCCTGAGACGGCCGTCGAGGCAGCGGTGCTCGATGCGCTGGGTTCACGGTCGATTCAGAGCCTCATCGATCTCGGAACCGGCACGGGCCGGATGCTCGGGCTCCTGGCCCCGAGGGCCGCACGCGCCACCGGGCTCGATTCGAGTCACGCCATGCTGTCGGTCGCCCGCGCCAATCTCGAGCGGATGGGCTTGTCGCGGGTCGATCTACGTCAGGGCGACATCCATGCTCCGCCTTTCGGCCGTGGCAGCTTCGATCTCGTCGTGGTGCATCAGGTGCTCCATTACCTCGACGATCCGGCCCGGGCGCTTCGCGAGGCGAGCCGTCTCGTCGCGCCGGGTGGTCGCCTGCTCGTGGTCGATTTCGCCCCCCACGAGCTCGAGTTCCTGCGCGAGTCCCAGGCCCATCGGCGCCTCGGCTTCGCGCCCGAGCAGATTGCCGGCTGGCTCGCCGATGCCGGCCTCGCTGCCGTCGAGACCCGCGACCTCGCCCCGATGGCGCAGGCCGAGCACCAGCTCACCGTCACCCTCTGGCTCGCGGCCGAGAGCCGGGATGCCATCGAAGCTGATCCTCAGCGGGCCGTCGCCTGAGTGCCCGCGCAACCATTGCCCCGGCGTTCCGCGTCGAGGCCAGCCGGACCGTCTGAACCGAAGACATAGAGGACGTCTCATGCCAGCCTCCACCTACCGCGCCAGCCGCGAGGGTTGCCGCCCGATCCGGGTCTCCTTCGAGTTTTTTCCGCCTAAGACCGAGGAGATGGAGCGCACGCTCTGGTCCTCGATCGAGCGCCTCGCGCCGCTCAACCCGAGCTTCGTCTCGGTGACCTATGGCGCTGGCGGCTCGACCCGCGAGCGCACCCACAACACCGTCGCCCGCATGGTGCGCGAGACGAATCTCAAGCCAGCCGCGCATCTCACCTGCGTGAACGCCACCAAGGACGAGGTGGACGAGGTGGTCCGCGCCTATTGGGACGCGGGTGTCCGCCACATCGTGGCCCTGCGGGGCGATCCCGCCGATGGCGTGGGCAGCGCCTACGCCCCCCATCCGGGCGGCTATCAGCAGACCTGCGATCTCGTCGCCGGCATCAAGCGCATCGGCGATTTCCAGGTGTCGGTCTCGGGCTATCCCGAGAAGCATCCGGAGGCCACCTCGCTCGATGCCGACATCGACGCCCTGAAGGCCAAGGTCGATGCGGGCGCGGATCGGGCCATCACGCAGTTCTTCTTCGAGAACGACGTTTACCTGCGCTACGTCGACCGGGTTCGGGCACGGGGCATCGACATCCCGATCGTTCCCGGCATCCTGCCGGTTCAGAATTTCAAGCAAGCCTCGAACTTCGCCCGTCGCACCGGCGCTTCCGTGCCCGAGTGGCTGGCGCACCGCTTCGAGGGGCTCGACGACGACGTCGACACCCGCCGCCTGATCGCGGGCGCAGTCGCGGCGGAGCAGGTCCTCGACCTCGTCGACCGCGGTATCCACGACTTCCACTTCTACTCGATGAACCGAGCCGACCTCGTCTACGCGATCTGCCATCTCCTCGGCCTGCGCGCCGAGAAGCCCGTGGTGGCGGCAGAGCGGGTGGCCGCCTAAGTCTCGGGAGGCTTGATCGGCGGCTCCCCGCCCACCGATCCGTCGCTTCCAACATCCTTCCGGGGCCGCGAGGCGGGACCCGGATCCCAGAATCGCCGATGCCGATCGATACCGCCGGTCGGCAGCCGGCAATGACCTAACCGGAACCCCAACGCGGTTCTGGTTTCCGGAGGCTCCATCGCGGGCCCGGGATGACCGTGAGAGATTCCATGACCGATATCCGCCCCGTCGACGGCACCGAGATCGAGAAGGCCCTGCGGCAGCGCGCGCGGGAGAAGATCCTGGTGCTCGACGGCGCGATGGGGACCGTGATCCAGCGGCTCGGCTACGGCGAGGCGGATTTCCGCGGATCGCGCTTTCTGGATCATGCCCATGACCAGAAGGGCAACAACGACCTTCTGATCCTGACGCAGCCGGACGCGATCCGGCAGATCCACCTCGATTACTTCCTGGCAGGTGCCGATGTCTGCGAGACCAACACCTTCTCGGGCACCACGATCGCCCAGGCCGATTACGGCATGGAATCGATCATCCACGAACTGAACCGCGAGGGCGCGCGACTTGCCCGCGAGGCTGCTGCCCTTGCCGAGAAGCAGGATGGACGCCGCCGCTTCGTCGCAGGCGCCATCGGGCCGACGAACCGCACCCTCTCGATCTCCCCCGACGTGAACAATCCGGGGTACCGGGCCGTCACCTTCGATCAGGTCAAGACGGCCTACGCCGAGCAGGTCCACGGCCTCATCGACGGCGGCGCCGAGCTGATCCTGATCGAGACGATTTTCGACACGCTGAACGCCAAAGCCGCGATCGCAGCGACCTGGCAGGTCTTCGAGGAGACCGGCATCCGTTTGCCGATTCAGATCTCGGGCACGATCACGGACCTTTCCGGCCGCACCCTCTCCGGCCAGACCCCGGAGGCATTCTGGAACGCCCTGCGCCACTGCGCGCCGCTGACCTTCGGGCTGAACTGCGCCCTCGGTGCCAAGGAGATGCGCGGGCATATCAGCGAGTTGTCGCGCGTCTGCGACACCCTCGTCTGCGCCTATCCGAATGCGGGCCTGCCGAACGAGTTCGGCCTCTACGACGAGAGTCCCGAGGCGATGGGCAAGCTCGTGGGCGAGTTCGCCGCGAGCGGAATCGTCAACATGGTCGGCGGCTGCTGCGGCACCACGCCGGATCATATCCGGGCGATTGCCGAAGCGGTCGCCGGAAAGGCGCCGCGCCCGACCCCCGAGGTCCCGCGCCTGATGCGCCTGTCGGGTTTAGAGCCCTTCACCCTGACCAAGCAGATCCCGTTCGTGAATGTGGGCGAGCGCACGAACGTCACGGGTTCCGCCAAATTCCGTAAGCTGATCAAGAACGGCGACTACGCCGCCGCCCTCGACGTCGCCCGCGATCAGGTGGCGGCGGGCGCCCAGATCATCGACGTCAACATGGACGAGGGCCTGCTCGACAGCCAGCAGGCCATGGTCGAGTTCCTCAACCTCGTCGCCGCCGAGCCCGACATCGCGCGCGTGCCCGTGATGGTCGATTCCTCGAAGTTCGAGGTGATCGAGGCCGGCCTCAAATGCCTGCAAGGTAAGGCAGTGGTGAACTCGATCTCCATGAAGGAGGGCGTCGAGAAATTCATTCACGATGCCAAGGTGTGCCGCTCCTACGGCGCCGCGGTCGTTGTGATGGCCTTCGACGAGAAGGGACAGGCCGACACGCTCGAGCGGAAGGTCGACATCTGCACCCGCGCCTACAAGGTCCTGACCGAGGAGGTCGGCTTTCCGCCCGAGGACATCATCTTCGACCCGAACATCTTCGCGGTGGCCACCGGAATCGAGGAGCACAATCCCTACGGCGTCGCCTTCATTGAAGCGACCCGCAAGATTCGGGAGAGCCTGCCGCATGCCCACATCTCGGGCGGCGTCTCGAACCTTTCCTTCGCCTTCCGGGGCAACGAGCCCGTGCGTGAGGCGATGCACGCGGTGTTCCTCTACCACGCCATCCAGGCCGGCATGGATATGGGCATCGTCAACGCGGGCCAACTCGCGGTCTATGACGAGATCCCGGCGGATCTGCGCGATCTCTGCGAGGACGTCGTCCTCAATCGGCGTGACGATTCGACGGAGCGCCTCCTCGAATCCGCCGAGCGCTTCAAGACGGGTGGTGAGGTCAAGGCCCGGGTCATCGACTTGGCATGGCGTGAAGCCCCCGTCGCGAAGCGGCTGGAGCACGCGCTCGTCAACGGCATCACCGAGTACATCATCGCCGACACCGAGGAGGCGCGCATTCAGGCCGAGCGTCCGCTCCACGTCATCGAGGGGCCGCTGATGGCCGGCATGAACGTGGTCGGCGACCTGTTCGGCTCAGGCAAGATGTTCCTGCCGCAGGTCGTGAAGTCCGCCCGCGTGATGAAGCAGGCCGTGGCTTATCTGGAGCCCTACATGGAGGCCGAGAAGCTCGCCAATGGCGGCGACGGCAAGCGCCGCGCCGCCGGCAAGATCCTGATGGCGACCGTGAAGGGCGACGTTCACGATATCGGCAAGAACATCGTCGGGGTCGTGCTGGCCTGCAACAACTACGAGATCATCGATCTCGGCGTGATGGTGTCGGCGGCCAAGATCATCGACACGGCCAAGCGAGAGAACGTCGACATCGT
Organism: Methylobacterium soli; assembly: GCF_008806385.1. Lineage (GTDB taxonomy): Bacteria > Pseudomonadota > Alphaproteobacteria > Rhizobiales > Beijerinckiaceae > Methylobacterium > Methylobacterium soli. The sequence continues at coordinate 110,634 of NZ_VZZK01000008.1, read as the reverse complement.
CGGCCTCTCGGGCCTGATCACGCCGTCCCTCGACGAGATGGTGCATGTCGCGGGCGAGATGGAGCGGGAGGGCTTCGACGTGCCTCTCCTGATCGGCGGCGCCACCACCAGCCGCGTCCATACGGCGGTGAAGATCCACCCGGCCTACGAGCGTGGACAAGCCGTCTACGTCACGGATGCGAGCCGCGCGGTCGGCGTGGTGTCGAGCCTGATCTCGAAGGAGACGCGGGAGGCCACGATCGAGACGGTGCGCGCCGAGTACCGCAAGGTCGCCGACGCCCACGCCCGCTCCGAGGCCGAGAAGCAGCGGTTGCCGCTCGCCAAGGCTCGCACCAACCCCTTCAAGATCAATTGGTCCGACTACAGGCCGGTCAAGCCGAGTTTCACCGGTACCCGGGTGTTCCGCACCTACGAGGTCGCCGACCTCGTCCCCTATATCGACTGGACGCCCTTCCTGCAGACCTACGAGTTCAAGGGCCGCTATCCGGCGATTTTCGAGGACCCGAACCAGGGCCCGGCCGCCAAGGCCCTGTTCGATGACGCGCAGGTGATGCTGAGGCAGATCGTCGAGGAGCGCTGGTTCAACCCGAAGGCGGTGATCGGCTTCTGGCCGGCCAACAGCGTCGGCGACGACATCGCGCTCTATACGGGCGACAGCCGGCAGGAGACGCTCGCCACCTTCCACGGTCTGCGCCAGCAACTCTCGAAGCGGGACGGGCGCTCGAACACCTGCATCTCCGATTTCGTGGCACCGGCCGGGAGGGGCATCGCCGATTACATCGGCGGCTTCGTCGTGACGGCGGGGCTCGAGGAAGTGCGCATCGCCGAGCGCTTCGAGCGCCAGAACGACGATTACCGCTCGATCCTCGTGAAAGCCCTCGCCGATCGCATTGCGGAGGCCCTGGCCGAGCGCATGCACGAGCGCGTGCGGCGCGAATTCTGGGGTTACGCGGCTGACGAGGCCTTCACGCCCGAGCAACTCGTGCACGAGGACTATGCCGGCATCCGCCCCGCCCCGGGCTACCCGGCCCAGCCCGACCATACCGAGAAGGTGACGCTGTTCGACCTGCTCCAGGCCGAGCCGCGCATCGGCGTCAAGCTCACGGAATCCTACGCCATGTGGCCGGGTTCCTCGGTCTCCGGGCTCTACATCGCCCACCCGCAGGCGCATTATTTCGGCGTTGCCAAGGTCGAGCGGGATCAGGTCGAGGATTACGCGGCCCGCAAGGGCATGGACCTCGCCGAGGTCGAGCGCTGGCTCGGCCCGATCCTCAACTACGACCCGGCACGCTACCTCGCCGCCGCGGCGGAGTGAGCCCCGGGCCTCCGGTGCTCTGGTCGCGCCCGGTCTCTCTCCCTGGGACCGGGCGATCGGTGCTGTTTCGTGGCCGCACCGCGAATCATGCTCGCGTCGGCAAGCGGCAGCGGGGTGAGATTTGAGGCAAATCGTGCAATTGGAGATTCATCGTTTATCTATATCCGATAAAAAATAGCATAGAACCGATACATCCTATTGCTGAGAGCATTTATATATCTCTACCTTGCCGAATATCTCCGGGGACAATGGGGCTCTGTTAAGCAACATTATCTTAAAACATGGCGGTCTTTGGAGGGCCGTCATGACGTGGTTGGGAAAGCTGAGGGGTGTGGGCACCGATAGCGAGGCGCGCCTCCTGTCCCTCGACCGTTCGCTGGCCACCATCGAGTTCGCGATGGACGGGACGGTTCTCGACGCGAACGCGAATTTCCTGGCCCTCATGGGCTACGAGATCGGCGAGGTGCGGGGCAAGCACCACCGCATGTTCGTCGATCCGGTCAACGCGGAGAGCGAAGCCTACAAGGTATTCTGGCAGGATCTCAGGCAAGGGCGGTTCCAATCCGCCGAGTACAAGCGCATTGGCCGCGGCGGCCGCGAAGTCTGGATCCAGGCGACCTACAACCCGATCCTCGATCGACGCGGGCGCCCGCTCCGGATCGTGAAGTTCGCCACCGACGTCACGGCCGAGAAGCTGCGCAATGCCGATTTCCGAGGGCAGGTCGAGGCCATCAACAAGTCGCAGGCGGTGGCCCATCTCGCGATGGACGGGACGTTCCTTGATGTGAATGACGTCTTCCTGAAGCTCTTCGGCTATGAGCAGGCCGATGTCCTTGGGCAGAATCACCGGATGTTCGTCGATCCGACCGTCGCCGAAGGGGAGGATTATACGGCGTTCTGGCAGAAGCTGAGGACCGGCGAGTACCGGCAGGGTGAGTTCAAACGTGTCGCCAAAGGACAACGGGAAGTCTGGATCCAGGCAAGCTATAACCCGATCCTCGACATGGATGGACGCCCGTTCAAGGTCGTAAAGTTTGCCTCCGACGTGACGGAGGCCAAGATGAGAGCCGCCGATCACGGAAGTCAGTTCGAGGCGATCAATCGTTCGCAGGCGATCATCCAGTTCGACTTGAATGGGCATGTCCTCGACGCCAACGAGCATTTCTGCAACGCGATGGGCTATCGGCTCAGCGAGATCCGCGGACGTCATCACCGCATGTTCGTGGACCCCGCTTACGCCGCGGGCAAAGCCTATAACGAGTTCTGGCAGCGGCTGCGCCGGGGCGAGTTCTTCTCCGCGATCTTCGAGCGCGTCGGCCGCAACGGGCGCAGGGTCTCGATCCAGGCGAGCTACAACCCGATCCTCGACCTCAACGGACGCCCGTTCAAGGTCGTGAAATATGCCACCGACGTGAGCCGGAACATGGAGGCGCGCGCCCGCGCGGTTGGTGCCACTGCGCAGACGCTGAGCAATGTCCAGTCGGTCGCCGCCGCCGCCGAGCGGATGAGCGTCACGGTGTCGGAGATTGCCGGCGTGATGGTGCGCTCGAAGGATGCCGTCGACGGCATCCACGGCAAGGCCCACATCGCCGATCAGGCTCAGATCCGCCTGCGCGCGGCGGCCCAGTCGATGGACGGGGTGGTCCAGGCGATCACCAAAATTGCCGAGCAGATCAACCTCTTGGCCCTCAACGCGACGATCGAGGCGGTGCGCGCCGGAGAGGCCGGCAAGGGCTTCGCGATCGTGGCCAACGAGGTCAAGAGCCTCGCGAACCAAGCCACCTCGGCGACCGCCCGGATCTTGGTGGAGATCACTGGCATGCAGGAGGTCTCCGACGACGTGGCCAACACCCTGAGCTCGATCACCTCCGGCGTTGCCGCCGTGCAGGAATTCGTCACCCAGGCCACGAACTCGATCGAGGAGCAGAGTGCGGTCACCCGCGACATCTCGGTGAGCATGCAGGCCGCTGCGATCGACGTGCGCAGCATCGGCGAGGGGTTGTCCGCCTGGGCATAGGCGCGCCGGCGATCCGTTGGGAGATCGTCCCAGGCTTGACCGCAGGCGCCCGGCCGCTTCAATGGCGCTCGGGAATGGCGCGTGGCTCGGTCGGGATGGCGATGACAGGCAAGGGGCTGGCGCTCGTGTGCGCTCTCGGCTTCGCGGTGACGGGCTGCACCGGGTTTTCCTATATCTCGAAGACCTATGTCAGCCTGACACCGCAGGTGGTCACGATCGGCTGCAACGACCCTTACGAGATCTATGATCAGCGCCAGCAGCGCCGGATGCTCGTCGTCTCGAACGCTCTGCGCGAGGTGACGGGCTGCGGTCTCGGCGGCCGCTACGAGAGTCGCGACCCGGCCGAGACCCGCACCCAGCGCTTCCGTCTCGCGGCGCGGACCTACCTCGACGAGACCGTGCGCGAGGATTGCCAGATCACCGGCGAGACGATCTTCACCGATCTGCAGAGCGAGTTCGTCTATGCCTGCGGCGGCCCGATCGAGAAGCGCGGCACGAAGGTGCCGCGGCTGCCCGGGCGCGGTGGCGTCGGGGTCGGCCAGCGCTGACGCCGGATCCGGCTCAATCCTTTCCCCCCGGCGGGTGCGGGAAGGTCCGTTCCATTGCGTCGCCCGCGGCGGCGAGCAGAGCCCGGGCGAGGTTGCGCGCCTCGTTGCGGTCGAGATCGAGGATGGCCGTCATCGGACGGCCCTTCAGATCGTTGAGACCGAATTCGAGCCGCACCCCGTCCTCGGCCGTGGCGACCGACAGGCTCCAATCCCGACTCCGCTGTGATCCGCTCATCGGCGCTGCGCCTCTCCTCCGCATCGGATCGTCTCCGCGTGATGCCGGCCCTGCATGAACGATCGTGCCGCAAGTGACCAGGGGGCACGAGCAGGCAGTTCCGGGGGCCGGATGATGTCGAGCCTCGTCTTCCGGTGGGCCGGCGATTGACGCTGCGCGCCCCGGTGGTGTTTGTGCGCGCTCGTCACACCACGAAGGGTAACAGGACATGTCCGAGATCTGGTTCCGCACCGGCGAGGCCACGGTGCTCGCCGCCGAAGGTCAGTACACGGACGCGATGCCCGAAGTGCTGATCGGCTCCACCCGCGGTCCTGCCGGCCATGCCTTCGCGAGCATGATGGGTCAGGTGCAGGGCCATACCCGCATGTTCGTGGTGCGCGATCTCAACCAGCTCGTGCGTCCTGCCACCATGATGACCACCAAGGCCACGATCCACACGGCCGAGTACGTGGACCTCCTCGGCGGCGTGGTCCAGGCGGCCACCGGCGACGCCATCGTCGATTGCATCATCGAGGGCATCCTGCCGAAGGACGGTCTCGACGAGCTCTGCATGATCATCATGATCTGGCTCGACCCGCGCTGCGCCGACGATGCCAATCTCGACCGCAAGGACCTCTACCGGACTAATTACGAGGCGACGAAGCTCGCCATCGGCCGCGCGCTCAGGGGCGAGCCTACCGTCGACGAGCTGATCGCCAACCGCAAGACGGTCAAGCACTACGCGCTGGAAGACGTGATCGATTACTGATCGGGGCGAGCCCGGCGCGCGCCTCGGCGAGGTGCGCGCGAACGGACCCGGTCCGGTCGTCGACCGGGTCGGGTCGACTGCTCACCCGGGCGGGATACGCCCGACCGAGCAGAGCGTGCGGATCGAGCCGGCGCTGTCGGTGTAGCAGCTCGCCGACCAGCCATTCTGCTGGATGAAGGACTTGCGGCGCTCCGAGAGGGCCGTCTGGTAAGCCTTGCCGAGCACGGATTGGACGGTTCCGGCCGGTTCGCCGACGAGGAGCTGCGAGGCGATCGACAGATCGCGGAAGAAGAGCGCCGAGGGGGTCGGGTCGCCTGAACTCGCCTGGACGATGGGCTCGGCCCGGCAGGTGAGATCGATCTTGATGCTGCCCGGCACCTTGATGTCGATGCTCGGCCCCGAGCGCCGCCCGACCTTCCCGCCCGTCGCTTCCGCGATCTGCTGAGCGAGGCCGTCGCAGGCATCGGCACGCGCGGCAGCGGGCGCGAGAAGCAGGAGCGTGAGGGCGAGCGGGGAGGCGAGTCGAAGCATGGCGGCACTCTACGCGGGCCCCCTGCATTGTCGAGGCGCATGGCGGGTCCGAAGCTTACGCGCCGTACGAGATTCGACGGATCGCTTCGTGAGGCGGATGGCGGCCACGGCAAGTCCCGCGCGGGCTGGTCGATGCAGGTCCCGAAAGGCTGTCCGGGGCGCGCATCAGTGGAAGTCCCGGCTGCGATAGACGCGCCGGTCGAGGGGGGCGCCGAAATCCGTGGTCTCCGGCGGCAGCTTCACGCCGCCCTCGCGCAAGATCCGCAATTCGTCCGTGAGGTCGCGGAAGCGCTCGGCGATGAGGTGGACCACTCTGTGCTCGCCCGAGCCCTCGCGCTGCACGCGGCCCCGAACGGCGAGGAAGCGGGCCGTCATGGCGGCGCGCCGGTTCGCCTCGAAGACCTTGCGCCAGACGATAACGTTGGCGATCCCGGTCTCGTCCTCGATCGTCAGGAAGACCACGCCCTTGGCGGTGCCCGGCCGCTGCCGGGTGAGCACGAGGCCCGCCACCGTCAGGCGGCTGTTCAGGGCTAGCCCCTCGTCGCGATGCGCGCTTGCCGGAATCGCGCCGATGCGGGCGAGCCGCTCCCGGAAGAACGCGACGGGATGCCCTTTGAGCGAGAGGCCGGTCGCCACGTAATCCTCCGCCACGTGCTCGCTCGGAGCCATGGCGGGAAGCGCCACCGCGGGTTCGTTGCGGAACAGGCCGTCATCGGCGTGGAAGGCGAAGAGCGGCAGCGGCGTCTCGAGGAGATGCGCCCGGCGCTCCGGTCCCGCCGCCGCGGCAGCCTTCGCGGCCTTGCGGGCTGAGGTGCCCTCGAGCGTGCGCACCGCCCACAGGGCCGCGCGCCGATCGAGCTCCAGTGAGCGGAAGGCATCCGCCTCGGCCAGCCGCTCCAGGGCGTTGCGGGGCAGGGCGAGGGCCGCCTGAAGCCCCTCGATGCTGGCATAGCCGTTGCCCCGGACCGCCACGAGGCGGTGCATGGCGGCTTGCGGCAGGCCGCTCACCTGCCTGAGGCCGATCCGCACGGCGAGCCGCCGCGGGACGCCCGGGGGAGGGGCCTCGGCGGCCGGCTCGAGGGTGCAGTCCCAGTCGCTCGCGTTGACGTCGGGGCCACGCACCTCGACGCCGTGCGCGCGGGCATCCCGCACGAGCTGGGCCGGCTGGTAGAATCCCATCGGCTGTGCGTTGAGGATCGCGGCCAGGAACACGTCCGGATGGCGGTATTTGAGCCAGGCCGAGGCGTAGACGAGGAGCGCGAAGCTCGCCGCATGGCTTTCCGGGAAGCCGTAGGTGGAGAAGCCCCTGATCTGCGCGAAGCAGCGCTCGGCGAAGTCCCGCGGATAGCCCCGCCGCGTCATGCCGCCGACGAACTTCTCCTCGAAGATCCCGATGGTGCCGACATGCCGGAAGGTCGCCATGGCCCGACGCAGGCCGTCGGCCTCGGCCGGGGTAAAGCCCGCCGCCGTGATGGCGATCTGCATGGCGTGCTCCTGGAACAGCGGCACGCCGAAGGTTCTGTGCAGGACCGCATGTAACTCGTCCGCGTCGCCCTGATCCGGATGCGGGGCGGGATAATCCACCGGGTCGATCCCTGCCCTGCGGCGCAGGTAGGGATGGACCATGTCCCCCTGGATCGGGCCGGGGCGCACGATCGCGACCTGCACCACAAGATCGTAGAATTCCTTCGGCTTCAGGCGGGGCAGCATCGACATCTGCGCCCGGCTCTCGACCTGGAACACCCCGACGGAATCGGCCCTGGCGAGCATCGCGTAGACGGCTGGATCGTCCTGCGGCAGGTCGGCGAGCGTCGGGTAATCCAGGCCGTATTCCTTCTCCAGGAAGCCCAGGCCGCGCTTCAGGCAGGTCAGCATGCCGAGCGCCAGCACGTCGACCTTCATCAGGCCGAGGACATCGATGTCGTCCTTGTCCCACTCGATGAAGGTGCGGTCCGGCATGGCGGCGTTGCCCACCGGCACGGTCTCGTCGAGGCGTCCGCGGGTCAGTACGAAGCCGCCCACATGCTGCGACAGGTGGCGCGGGAAGCCGATGAGCGAGACCGCGAGATCGACCGCCTGCCGGATGGCCGGGTTGGCCGGGTCGAGCCCCGCTTCCGTCACGTGCTTGTCCGGCAGGTCCTGGCCCCACGAGCCCCAGACCGTCTCGGAGAGGGCCGCCGTGATGTCCTCGGTGAGCCCCAGCACCTTGCCGACCTCGCGGATGGCCGAGCGGGGCCGGTAATGGATCACGGTCGAGCAGATCGCGGCTCGCTCGCGGCCGTACTTGCCGTAGAGATACTGGATCACCTCCTCGCGCCGCTCGTGCTCGAAATCGACGTCGATGTCGGGCGGTTCGTCCCGGTTCTCTGAGATGAAGCGGGCGAACAGCAGCCGGGTCTTGGTCGGATCGACCGCCGTGATACCGAGGCAGAAGCAGACGGCGGAGTTCGCCGCCGAGCCGCGCCCCTGGCAGAGGATGCCCCGGTCACGCGCGAACTCCACGAGATCGAACAGCGTGAGGAAGTAGCGCGCGTAATCCATCTTCGCGATGAGGTGCAGCTCCTCGCGCAGGGTCGCCTCTACGCCCTCGGGAACACCGTCCGGGAAGCGCCATCGGGCCCGCTCGAAGGTCTTCTCCTCCAGGTAGGCCTGCGGCGTCCGGCCCGGCGGCACCGGCTCGTCCGGGTACTCGTAATGGAGCTCGCCCAGGGAGAAGTCGCAGGCTTCCACGATCTCAAGGGTGCGGCGGAGTGCGTCGGGATGGTCGGCGAAGAGGCGCGCCATCTCGGCGGGCGGCTTCAGGTGGCGCTCGGCATTGGCCTCCAGCCGGTAGCCGGCCTCGCCGAGCTTGCGGCCCTCGCGAATGCAGGTCAGCACGTCCTGGAGCTGCCGGCGGTCGGGGTGGTGGTAGAGCGCGTCCGAGACCGCGACGAGGGGGGCGCCGAGGCGGCCTCCGATCTCCGCCAGCAGGCCGAGCCGGTGACGTTCGTCGCCGCGATGCGCGTGGCTGCCGCCGAGATAGGTTCGCCCGGGGGCCGCCGCGGCCAAAGCCTCGAGATGCGCTGCGAAGGATCTCGGCGGCTCGGGCCGGCGCCCCGGCGGCATCGCGATGAAGATCTGGCCTTCGGCCGCCGCCAGCAGTTCGGTGAAGCCGAAGCGGCACTGGCCCTTCCGCGAGCGCCGGTTTCCGGCCGAGAGCAGCCGGCAGAGGCGCCCATAGGCGGCCCGGTCCATCGGGTAGGTGACGGCCTCGAACCCCTCCTCGGTGACGAGGCGCACGCCCGGCAGGAAGCGGATGTTCCACATCTCCGGCGGATGCGGGCCGTGCGGCTTATGGGGCTTCACCCGTGCCGCCGCGTGGGCCCGCACCAGCCCCGCGAAGGTGTTGCGGTCGGCGATACCGATGGCCGTGAGCCCGTAGCCGATGGCCTGCTCCACGTATTCCTGCGGGTGCGAGGCCCCGCGCAGGAAGGAGAAGTTCGTGGACACGGCGAGCTCGGCGAAGGCGGGCGCGCCCGTCACGCGAAAAGCCCGTGAACGAACCAGGCCGCCGGCTCGCCGGGAGCGTGGGCACCATCCCGGTAGAGCCAGAGCCGGCGGCCAGCCTCGCACTCGACGACGTAATAGTCGCGCGCCGCCGCGGTTTCACGCCACCACTCGCCGGCGATGCGCTCGGGACCCTCCGCATGGGCGACGCGGTGCAGCCGCCGCCGCCAGCGGAACCGCTCCGGCGGCCCCTCGGGCGCCAACGCGATCACCTCTGCCGCCTCGCTCCGCTCGAACAGCACGATCGGGCGCGGGCGCAGACCATCGTCCGGGGCTGGCCAGTTCAGAGTCACGCGGGTGACCGGCTCGGGGGATGCTCCGCCTCTCCCATCCACAGCCTCATCCTGCACAGCCTCATCCTGCAAGGCCTGCGCTCTGCCCCGGCGCCTCTGGCCGGCGGGTGCGGAAGGGATGGGTTGCAGGCTGCCGGCCTCGCTCCGCCACGGCGCCAGCACGTCCGCCCGCTCCGGGACGTGGCTTGCCCGCGGCTCCAGGCGGATCACCCGCCGGCCGGTGCGCTGGCGCAGGGCATCGACGAGCTGGCCGAGGGCAAGAGCCTGCGGGACCGAGACGGCCGGGAGCGTCGTCTGCTGCTTGGGCATCGCGCCGGTGACCGTCACGTCGAGGCGCACGGTCTCGAAGCCGAAGCCGGCATCCAGGGCACTTCCCAGGCGTTCGAGGCGCAGGCGCGCCAGGCGCGCCACGTGCTCCGCGCACCGGGTCGGTTCCGCGAAGCCGAGATCAAGGCTGCGCACCCTGTTGTCGACCCGGTGCAGGGTGAGGCGGACACCGCAGGCGCCGAGGCCGTCCGCCTCGAGGCGGGGCGCGATCCTCCGCATCAGCCAATGCACGGTGGCCACGATGGTCTCCTGCCGGCCGATCGGATCGAGGAACCCGCGCCCCGCTCCGTAGGCGATTGCTTCTCCGATCGGGACCAGGGGCTCCGGCCGGTGGCCGAGGGCCTGATCGAGACGGGTGAGCAGGACCTCCCCGAAGCGACGCGCCAGAGGCGCCCGAGGCGCCTCGGCGAGCGCCCCGATCCGGCGCAGGCCGAGGCGCTTCAGGGCCGTGACGAGAGCGGGTTCGAGGCGCAGGGCCTCGACGGGGAGCGCCCGCAGGGCCTTCGGAGCTTCGCCGGGCGGCACGATCGCGCGGTCGCGGCCGTGGCGGGCGAGCGCGAAGGCCGCGCCGGGGCTGTCGGCGAGCGCCAGCCGGACCGGGATGGCATGGGCCGCGAGCCGTCCGGCGAGATCGGCCATCAGCCCCGCCTCGCCGCCCTGGAGATGGCTTGCTCCCGCCACGTCGAGGAAGAAGCCCTCGCTGCACTCGGCCGTCCCGAACGGGGCGACGCAGGGCGTGTAGCGCTGGGCCCAGAGGCAGAGCCGTACCAGGGCGGCGGCGTCGGCCTCCGGGTCGGCGGGGTGGACCTGAAGCGGGGTGCCGATGCGGGCGCGCACGCGACCGAGGGGCTCGCCGGGGCGCAGCCCCAGGGCCTGCGCCTTCGCATCGACGGCCGTGAGGCACAGGCCCCCCGGGCCGGCCGCCGCGACGACGAGGGGGGTCCCGTCGTCAGGAGCGGCCAGCGCGCGCCGCAGGCGCGTGACCGGCCAATGCGTCAGGCAGACCGAAACGATGCGCGGCATGATCCCACTCCAAGAGCCACGTGCCCGGCCGCCCGTTGCGGCAGCGTTCGAGATGCGTTTGCCAGCGCGGGTGCGCGAGGCAGCCGAACCGGTCCCGCGCCCCTTGCGCGCCTCCGATCCGCCAGCGTGTCGCCGCTCCGTTCGGCAGATCGGCGCGGGCCGGACGCAGGACGAGCAGGAGCGGTGCGGTTGCCTCGGCGGCGCGTTGCAGGCGACGTCCCTGTTTCAGGGGCAGGCCGGCATCGAGGAGGCCCGCCACGGCTCGGAGCCCTTGCGCCCGCAAGGCCTCTTCCAGGGCGAGATGGGCCTCGTCGTCGCTGCCCACCTCGAACAGCAGGATGCGCCCGGGATCGAGCCCGAGCCCGGAAAGCCCGTGGCCGTAAGGCGTCGGATGCCCCGGTGCGACGACGAGGAGCGCCTCGCCTCCCGCCTGCGCGAGATGCCGGGCGACGAGCGCCAGGGTGAAGCCGAGGGCGGCCGGCTCGTCGCCCTCGGCCAGGGGCGCGATCTCGTGGAGCAGGCCGAGGCCGAGGCCGCCGCCCGGCAATCTGTCGTCGAGGCCGGGGATGCCGAGCGGCATGACGGTGCCGGGATCGCGCCGTGTCCGGGCCGTCGCCATGAGCACCCGCAGGCTGGCGAGTGCGGCCGCGCGGTCCGATCTCGGGTCGTCCTCATCCAGCTTCGCATCCTGTGACCGCTCCATTCCGACAGGCTCCGATCCGGCGGCCAGGGATGTGGGAAACTAAGAACAAAACAAGAACATACTCAATCGGTTTCAGGGGCTCCGGATTTTTCCGTCGCTGGTCAGAGGGTTGGGCTGTGGAGAGATGTGGATAGCTGTGGACGGGACGCCTACGGCGCGTTCGGGCCTGGGTCTCACCTCCAGACTTGGGGCGCCAGACCGAGGGTTGACCCTGGCGCGGGCGGAGCGGCAATGTCCGCCCCGCCCGCGCCGGTACAGAGGCAAGGCCATCCATCGGGGGAATGTTCATGCGCCTCGTTCGCGTCGCCACGGCCTGGCTCGGCCTGCTTCCGCTCGCCTTCACGGTCCCGGCATCGGCGCAGCAGGACCAGCCGACCGTGCAGGTCCAGCCCCGTGTGGCGCCCGCACGTCAGGCTCGTCCGCGACCGCCCGCACCCCAGATGCCGGCCCAGCCGATCATGGTGTACGACGCGCGCATTGAGGCGGGGGATCTGCGGATCTCCGGGTCCGTGCGCAAGGGCGGCACCGTCGTGGTGATGGACGACGACATCTCGATCATGGCCGACAAGCGTGGTCGCTTCCTGTTCCGGTTGCCCTACCGGCCTCAGACCTGCGTCGCGACCCTCAAGGCCGATGAGGATGAGCGCGAGGTCGTCGTAGCGAATTGCGCGCCGGAGGGACCGGCCGGTCAACCGGGCCCGACCGGACCACAGGGGCTGGCCGGATTGCAGGGCCCTCCGGGTCCGCAGGGCGAGCCGGGACCGAAGGGTGAGGCAGGCCCCAAAGGCGAGGCAGGCTCCAAGGGTGAGCCAGGACCCAAGGGCGATACGGGTCCTCGAGGGGAAACCGGGGCCAGGGGTGATGCGGGCTCGCAGGGTGTGGCTGGCCCGCAGGGACCTGCGGGTCCGCCCGGTGCTGCGGGTGCCGTCGGCCTCGCGAGCAGCAATCCGGCTCCGTTCCGGGTCGTCCGCACCGAGAGCTGCCCGGCGAGCGGGTGTGCCCTCTCCTGTGCGGAGGGAGAGGTGTTCGTCTCGGCCTATTGCCTCAAGGGCGGCAGCCCGGTTTTCACCCCGGGGGCGGGAGGCACGGCGAGCGCGGCCTGCCCGAGCGAGGCCACCGGCATGGTGGGGTTCTGCAGCAGGCTATGAGGCCTCGCCGAGCCAGGCGATCATTCCGGCCGCGGCCGCCCGGCCGCTCGCGAAGGCGCCCTGCAACAGGTATCCCCCGGTGGGCGCTTCCCAGTCGAGCATCTCGCCGGCGAGGAAAGTTCCGGGCCGATCGCGCAGCATGAAGCGCTTGTCGAGGGCCGCGGAACGGACGCCGCCGGCGGTCGAGATCGCCCGCTCCAGCCCTTGCGTTCGGTGAAGCCGCAGGGGCGCAGCCTTGATCAGGGCCGCGAGATCGGGCGCCGCGCTCGGCAGTGTCCGGCGGGCCGCCTCGCGCAGGAGGCCGGCCGCGACGGGCGAGAGGCCCGCAGCCTTGCGCAGGCGCGTCGCCATCGACTCGCCGGGACGCGGCGCGCCGAGGCGCTTGGCCAGCGTCACCTCCGGCAAGTCAGGTCGCAGGTCGAGGACGAGCCGGGCCTCTCCCGTCGCGCGGATCGCCTCGCGCAGGAGCCGCGACAAGGCGTAGACGGCGCCACCCTCGATCCCGTCCCGCGTGATCACCGCCTCGCCTCGTACCGTGACGCCGTCCGCCGTCAGAGCGATGCGCTTCACCGGCTCGCCCGAGAAGCGCTCCCGGAACACCTCCGACCAAGCGACCGCGAACCCGACATTGGCCGGGCGCAGCTCCGAGACCGGAATGCCCTGTCCTTCGAGCAGCGGCACCCAGGCTCCGTCCGAGCCGAGACGCGGCCAGCTCGCGCCGCCGAGTGCCAGAAGCGCCGCGCGGGGGGCGATCGTCCGGACTCCGTCCGGCGTCTCGAAGGCGAGTCGGCCGGCCTCCCAGCCGACGAGCCGGTGGCGGGTCCGGATCCGGACACCGGTCGCGTCGAGCCGCCCGAGCCAAGCGCGCAGCAACGGCGAGGCCTTGAAGCTTCGTGGAAACACCCGCCCGCTCGATCCGATGAAGGTCGGCTCTCCGAGATCCGCGCACCACGCCCGCAGGGCATCGGGTGGGAAAGCCGTGATCGCCTCCGCGAGGCTGAGCGTTGGATGATAGCGGGCGAGGAAGGCAGGCAGCGGCTCGCTATGGGTGAGATTGAGGCCGCCGCGCCCCGCGATCAGGAGCTTGCGCCCGACCGACGCCATCCGGTCGTAGACCGTGACCGGATGCCCGGCCTCGGCCAACACCTCGGCCGCCGCGAGCCCGGCCGGCCCGCCGCCGACGATCGCGATCCCGTCATCCGCCTGCATCTCCATGGGCCGGGAAGAGGCGGCGAGCGTGTCGCCTGTCAAGGCTCAAGCCGATGAACCGGACGCCGAGGCTCGCTTCGGGCACCCTTGATTCGCCGCCATCGGGTCCTTAACTCGCGCCTATCGGCTGCGGGCCCCTCTGGCGGGATGCACCTTGATGCTTCCGTGATGTCGGAGCCGATGCTTTCCTCACCGAAAGAAGCATCACGGTCCCGCATGCTCGATTTTCTATATATCGCGTGGCTCGGCAAGCCGGTCTGGATGTGGCTCGGGTTCCACGCCCTGATCTTCGGCCTGCTCGCCTTCGATCTCGGCCTGCTCCATCGCGACAAGAATCACGAGATCGGCGTCAAGGAGAGCCTCGGGCTGACCGCCTTCTACCTGACCCTCGGGTTGATCTTCGGCGGCTGGGTCTGGTGGTATCTTGGGCCCCAAGCCGGGCAGGAATACGTGGCCGGCCTCGTGGTCGAGAAGTCGCTGTCGATGGACAACGTCTTCGTCATCGCGGTCATCCTCTCGGCGCTCGGCATTCCGCTCGCGGCCCAGCACCGGGTGCTCGTCTGGGGCATCCTCGCGGCGATCCTGCTGCGCGGCCTGATGATCGGCCTCGGCGCCGCCCTGGTGCATCAGGCGGCCTGGGTGCTGTCGCTGTTTGCCGCCTTCCTGATCTATGCCGGCCTCAAGATGCTTTTCGCCAAGGAGGAGGAGGAGAGCGACATCCAGGACAACGGCGCCGTCCGCTGGCTGCGCAAGACCCTGCGCATCACGCCCGAGTTGCACGGCCAGCATTTCGTGGTGTGCAAACCGAGCCCGACGACCGGCAAGCCCATGCTGTGGCTGACGCCGCTGGCCTTGGCGCTGGTGCTCGTCAACGGCGCCGACGTGATCTTCGCGGTCGACAGCGTGCCGGCGATCTTCGCCATCACCACCGACACCTTCGTGGTCTACACCTCCAACATCTTCGCGATCCTGGGGCTTCGTGCCCTCTACTTCGCGCTCGCCGCGATGGTTGAGCGGTTCGCTTATCTCAAGACCGCGCTGGCCTTCATCCTGATCTTCATCGGCGGCAAGATCGTCGTGGCCGACACGTTCGAACTCATCGACGTGCCGCCATGGGTCTCGCTCGCCGTCACGGTGGTGTTGCTCGCCGGCGGCATCGTCTACAGCCTGTGGCGCACCCGCGGGGACAAACCCGTGAACGCAGGCCCTCGGGTCGAGCGCGAAGCCGAGATCCGCGGACGGGCCTGAGCCCCGCTGGACGGTTCGCCTCGTCAGCCCGGAAGGGCCGCGATCAGGTCGCGCAGCGTCGTGATGGTCGAGGCATCTGCGACGCCGTCCACGCGCGCCTGCCGGAAATGGCGCTGGAAGGCGGTCACGACGGCCTGGGTTCGGGCGTCGAACAGGCCCGTCACCGGCAGGTCGTAGCCGTAGAGGCTGAGCATCGCCTGGAGCGCCTCGATCGGCTGGCCCCCGTCGCCTTGCGCGAAGAATCGTCCATCCCTGAGCGGCGCCGGGAGAACGTGGTGCCCAAGACCCTCCCGGGCGAGGCGATCCCAAGGAAATCCCTCCCCCGGATCCTCCTTTCGCTCCGGCGCGATGTCCGAATGCGCGAGCACCCGCTCAGGCGGTATCGACCAGCGCCGGACGAGGTCGCGCCCGAGCGCGATCACGGCATCGATCTGCGCCTCCGGATAGGGGGGCAGGCCGCCAACATGCCCGGGATGTGCGATCTCGATGCCGAGCGAGCGCGAATTGATGTCCCGCTCGCCTTTCCAGGCGGCTTGCCCCGCGTGCCAGGCGCGGCGGCCTTCCGGCACCATCTGCACCACGCGCCCATCCTCGAACACGAAATAATGGGCGGAGACCTCGGCCATCGGGTTCACGAGGCGCTGGAGCGCCGCGCTCGCGCTCTCCATCCCGGTATAATGCAGAATCAGCAGGTCGGGCGGCACTCCCTGCCGCTCGCCGTGGTTGGGCGAGGGCACGACGGCTTGCGCGATGGGGCTCTCGGGGACGGCCCTCACCGCAGGCCCCGCTCGGCCGCGATCCGGTCATAGGCCGCGTTGATCGCCGCGAGGCGGCGCGTCGTGATCGCGACCGCTTCTGGCGGCAATCCGCGGGCGATGGCCCGATCCGGATGGCTCTCGGCGACGAGCTTGCGGTAGCACGCCTTCACCTCGGAATCGCTCGCCTCCGGCTCCAGGCCGAGCACGAGATAGGGGTCGTCCGCGAGGCTGACATGCCGGGCCGCGATGCGCCGGAAGGCGGCCTCGTCAAAACCGAAAATCTCAGCCACTGCGTGGAGATAGTGCTCCTCCGCCTCATGGATGGCGCCATCCGCCTTGGCGATGTGGAACAGGCCGTCGAGGACATCCTCGAGGAGGGCCGGCTCATCGTGAAATGCCGAGGCCATCTGCCGGGCATAGGCCTCGAAGCCACTCGTCGTCTTCTTGGCGAGATCGAACAGGCGCACGACCCCGGCCCGCGCGCCATCGTCGACCTGGACGACCCGGCCGAAGGCCTCGACTTCGGATGGGGTCACCACGCCGTCGGACTTCGCCATCTTGGCGGCAAGCGCCACGAGGCCGGTGGTGAACACCACGTCCCGCGGCGTGGTGCCGAAGGGCGCACCTTCGCGATCGACGAGGAAATGGCCGGCCACGCCCCCGGCCAGCGCACCGAGGGGGCCACCCACCGCCATGCCGAGTCCGACCCCCCCGAGCTTGCCCCAGATCCCGGAGGTCATCGCGGTCCCCGCATCAGGCACGGTCTATGGCAGAGGGCTTGGGGCATCGGCGTGAGCAAGGAACCTGTCGGAGTCGCGCCCGCGGACGACGCTCCGGCGCGCTGGGGAGAACCGGCTGGATAGACCCTCCCTTCACGACAAAAAAGGGGCCGGAGCGCAAGGCTCCGGCCCCTTCGATCCGAGATCGAACCCGGTATCAGCGGCAGTAGACGTTGCCGTAGGGATCCCGGTAGGTGCCGTAGGGACACTGGGGCGCCGTCGCGGCGCCCACGATGGCGCCACCCGCACCGCCGATCGCCGCGCCCGCCAGGGCGCCGCCCGCGCGGCCCGTCGCGGCGCCGCCGATCGCCGCGCCCGCGAGCGCGCCGAGGCCGGCGCCGCCGAGGGCCCGATCCTGGGGCGTGTTGCAGGCGCCGACGGAGAGAGCGAGGGTGCCGGCCAGGGCCGCAGCCATGAGCTTCTTCATGAGGTCGAGACTCCCTTGTGCTTTGTCGGGTCCGGCGTTTCGCCGTGGTGCGGGGCGAGCTTAGCTATTACGATTGTGGAATGCACGCTGTACGGCCAAGGTTCCGGCGAAACGCCTTGAAACCGACGAAAAACCTTCCCTTCGCGCGTTGCCGGGCCAACATGCCCGTCTGACGCCCGCCATCAGGCTTGCCGCGTGGCGGGCCGAGGACCTGTCCCGACGGGACGCTGAAACGAGGAAATCATGTTGCGCGCCACTACGATCGTCCGGAAGCCCGCGGTTCGCCCTGAGGGGATCGTCGATACCGTCACCCTCGATCATGCCGGCCGTGGCCAGGGCCATGCGCACCTGACCGCCGAGGGTGGCCTCAGCTTCGATCTCGCGCTGGCGAAGGCCGCGACCCTCGAGGATGGCGACGCCCTGCGTCTCGAGGATGGCCGGTTGATCGAGGTCCGGGCCGCCGGCGAGGCGCTCCTCGAGGTGCGGGCGGAGAATCCGGCGCGGCTGATGCGCCTTGCCTGGCAACTCGGCGGCAACCACGTGGCGGCCGAGATCGGTTCCGATGTGCTCTACGTGCCGGCTTCCCCCGCCACGGCGGAACTCATCCGCGGCCAGGGCTGCACCGCGACTGCCGTGACCCGCGCCTTCCGGCCCGAGCGCAAGGCCCACGACCACAGCACCTGCGGGCACGACCATGGCCACCACGACCATGGCCACCACGATCATGGCCACCACGATCATGGCCACCACGGGCACGCCCACGCGCACGCGGACCATCATGATCACGACGATGCGCACGACCATGACCATGCGCACGAGCATGATCACGCCCACGGCCACGTACATGGTCCCGGCTGCAAGCACGATCATTGAGCGGCGATCTTGCGTTGATGCGCCGGCGCATGGCCATCATGCCGCCCGAAGGTAGCGCCGAAATCCGGCTTTCGACTCGCTCCTCACGGACCTGATCCGAGAGCCTTCGCGTCAGCGCGCTCCGCCGTTTCCTGGCGAGAACGGGCGATGTGCCGGTGAGCCTCGATGTCCAGCGCGTGCTGGACATCTCAACAACGCATGAGACGAAGGCGATTTGCGAGGCGGTACGTCCGGGCGATCACGTGGCCTTCACACCGGTATCAGCCTCGTGGACCGGTGTTCGGCGCTGCGTCCGCCGTATGGTGGAGGCGCTTGAATGCGAGCTCCATGCCTTCATGGGCGCCACGAGCACTGACCCGAAGCCGTTCCGCCGGGTGATCTTGGCCGTCGCAATCCTGGCAAACGGCAAGGGCTTCTGCTCCCGAACGCAAGGCGCAGGCCCTGATGAACAACCGTGGCCGGCCGCACCCGAATCAGGACAGCAGGCGCGGTCGGTGCCGAGGCGTCCCACGGGGAGCGCCTCCAAACATTGGCGAAGGCCGCGCATCACGCATTATGCTCGCGGTGACGTGAGCGCCGGCGCGTCCTTCCCTGATGGGCGGATCAGGAAATCATATCGAGCTTCGCGGTCTCGATGCCGGTCGCGCGAATCGATTCCGGAAGAGACGCGAAATCGCGATAACCAGCTTCACGAGCCATCGCATCAAGAGCAACTTGTGCATTATCGGCGGAGCCGGTCCAAAGGATTGCGCCGCTTGCCTTCTGCCTGATCTGAAAAATGCTCATACATCGCCTCTGCTGGCCGATGATTGATGAATCGGTAACGATGTTCGCAGCAACTGGTTGCAGGTGTCGCCGATACACCGGGCCACGCGCCCGCGATCCAGCGTTCGCGCGACTTGGTCCGGCCGCGGTTTCGAAGCGCCGCCATGAAAGCGCCAGCCTTCGTTGTGAGACACCGGCTTGGGCATTCTGGCCCTGATCAGCGAGCGTTATCCGTGCGAGCGATGTCCATCCTCCCCCTGCGCATTGCCGCCGCCCTGACAATCCTCGCGACGGGCTTCAGCCCGGTCCATGCCGTGGAAACCGCCTCGGTTCCGGCCGTAGACACGCTTGCTCCGGCCGT
Organism: Methylobacterium soli; assembly: GCF_008806385.1. GTDB lineage: Bacteria > Pseudomonadota > Alphaproteobacteria > Rhizobiales > Beijerinckiaceae > Methylobacterium > Methylobacterium soli. The sequence goes on along the minus strand of NZ_VZZK01000008.1, from coordinate 91,780 downwards.
CAGTGTGGTCCCGGCAACCTTGCGCGAGGTGGTCGAGCGCGCGGTGGTCACGGGCACGCTCGTTCCCCGAGACGAGATCCTCGTCACACCTGAGATCGAGGGCTACAGGATCACCGACCTCCTGGTGGAAGAGGGGGACCGGGTTGCCAAGGGGCAGGTTCTTGCGCGGCTGTCTCGCGAGATGATCGAGACGCAGGAGGCCGCGAACGCTGCGGCGATCGCGCGAGCCGAGGCGGCAATCGTCCAGGCCCGGAGCCAGATCGTTCAAGCCGAGGCCGCGCAGACGGAGGCGAAGCTCTCGCTTGAGCGCGCGCAAGCCCTGCTGCGAACGGGCAATGCCACGGCCGCCACCTTGGAGCAGCGCGTCTCCACGGCGCAGGCGGCAGAGGGTAAGCTCGCTGCGGCGCGCGGCGGTCTTCAGGCGGCCGATGCCGATCTGGCCACCGCGAAGGCGCAGCGCACCGAAATTGCGGTCAAGCGGGCTCGTACCGAGATCCGGGCGCCAGAGGCCGGCATCATCAATCGCCGCACCGCGCGGATCGGTGCGACGGCGAGCGCTACGGGAGAGCCGCTTTTTCGCCTGATCGCCCGGGGAGAAATCGAGTTGGAGGGCGACATTCCGGAGACCTGGATGGGGCGCCTGAAAGTCGGCGATCCGGCGCGTCTCGATCTCGACGGCGGTCGCAAGTTGGAAGGTCAGGTGCGCCGCGTCTACCCCGAGGTCGATCGGTTGACCCGGCTCGGCAAGGTCCGCGTGTCCCTGAAGGATGATCCTGCCCTACGGATCGGCGCCTTCGCCCGCGGCACCGTGGAGGTCGCAAGGCGCCGCGGCGTCGCGGTTCCGGTCTCTGCTCTTCTTTTCGCCGTGGATGGAAGTGCCAGTGTTCTCGTCGTCCGTGACAATCGCGTCGAGGCCAGGAAGGTCTTACCCGGCCTTTCGGCCGACGGGTTCACCGAGCTGCGCGGCGATTTGGCGGACGGTGACGCCGTCGTTGCCCGCGCCGGCAGCTTCCTGCGCGATGGAGATCGCGTCCGGGCGGTCGCGCCAACCGGCGTGAACGTTCAGGCCGATGCTGCGGCCCGCTGATCGATCGGACGAAGCGTCATGCGCCTGAACATCTCCGCCTGGGCAATCCGCAAGCCGCTACCCTCGATCGTGCTGTTCATCGTGCTGGTGACGCTCGGACTTGTGAGCTTTCGCGCGCTGCCGATCACGCGTTTTCCCAATATCGACATCCCGATCGTGGCGGTGACCATCACGCAGGCGGGTGCCGCGCCCTCCGAGTTGCAGACCCAAGTCACGAAGTGGGTCGAAGACTCGGTGGCGGGCGTGAAGGGCGTGAAGCATATCCTCTCGACGATCACCGAGGGCTCGTCTGTCACCACGATCGAGTTCCGGCTCGAGGTGAATACCGATCGCGCCGTGAACGACGTGAAGGACGCCGTGTCCAAGGTACGCGTGAACCTGCCGCGCACGATCGACGAGCCGATCATCAACCGTGTCGAGATTGCCGGTCTTCCCATCATGACCTATGGCGCCTCTGCGCCCGCCATGACTCCGGAGGACCTCTCCTGGTTCGTCGACGACGTAGTGGCACGGCAAATCCAGGGCGTGCGCGGCGTCGGAGGCGTCGAGCGCCTCGGGGGTGTCGCGCGCGAGGTCCGCATCACCCTGAATCCCGACCGACTTCTGGCTCTCGGCATCACCGCGGCCGATGTGAACCGCCAGCTCCGGTTGACCTCGGCCGACATGGCGGGCGGGCGCGGCGAGATCGGCGGTCAGGAGCAATCGATCCGGACGCTCGCGGCCTCGGCCAGCCTGGATACCCTCTCGGCAACGTCGATCGTTGTGCCGGGAAATCGGAAAGTCCGGCTCGATGAACTCGCGACGCTGGTCGACGGAGCGGAGGAGCCACGGACGTTTGCGCGGTTCAACGGCGAGCCCGTCGTCGCCTTCGCGATCTCGCGCGCTGCCGGTGCGAGCGATGCTGAGGTCTCGGTCGGGGTTGCGAGGAAGATTGACGACCTGCGCGTCGCGAATCCGGGCATCCGCTTCGACCTGATCGACACATCCGTCACCAACACGGTCGGCAATTACCACTCGGCGATGATGGGGCTGATCGAAGGTGCGGCGCTCGCCGTCGTGGTCGTGTTCCTGTTCCTGCGGGATTGGCGCGCGACCCTGATCGCCTCCATTGCACTGCCGCTTTCCGTTCTGCCCACCTTCTGGGTGATGAGCGCACTCGGCTTCTCGCTGAACGCCGTCAGTCTCCTGGCCATCACGCTGGTGACCGGCATCCTCGTCGATGATGCGATCGTCGAGATCGAGAACATCGTGCGTCACATGCGAATGGGGAAATCGCCCTATCGCGCGGCGCTCGAGGCGGCCGACGAGATCGGCCTCGCGGTGATTGCCATCACGGCGACCATCATCGCGATCTTCGCGCCCGTGTCTTTCATGGGGGGCATCGCAGGTCAGTACTTCAAGCAGTTCGGCCTCACCATCGCGGCCGCGGTTTTCATGTCGCTTCTCGTCGCGCGACTGATCACGCCCTTGCTGGCTGCCTATTTCCTGAGGGATCACGGGCCGGACCAAACCCGCGAGGGTGTCATCATGCGCGGCTACGCGCGTCTCGTTGCGTGGTCCGTCCGCCACAAATACATCACCCTCGTTGCCGGTCTCGCCTGCTTCGCGGCGTCGATCATGTCGACCGGATTGCTCCCGGCGGGCTTCCTTCCTGCCGAGGACGCCGCACGTACGCTGTTCGTCGTCGAGTTGCCGCCCGGCGCGCGACTGCCCGAGACCATCCGCGTGACCGACGCTCTCGTCGACAAGATCAGGGCGATGCCGGAGGTGCGCAGCGTCTTTGTCGACGGTGGCCGCCAGTTGCCCGGCAAGAAGGAGGTGCGGCTCGCGACCGTCACCATCAACCTGACGCCCAAGAACGCGCGCGTGCTGACGCAGAAGCAGATCGACGTGCAGGTCGGCACCATCCTGCGCAACGAGCCGGATATCCGCTTCTGGGCCCTCCGCGAGGGCGGCCAGCGCGACCTCGCGCTCATCATCGCGGGGCCCGACAAGGCTGCCGTGGCCGATGTCGCGGCGCGCCTTCAGCGTGAGGCGGCGCAGGTGCCGCACCTCGTCAACGTGATCTCGACCGCGCCCCTCGATCGGACCGAGATTCGCATCGTCCCCAAACCGGGCATTGCGGCGGATCTCGGCGTCTCGACCGATCTCATCGCCGAGACGGTCCGGGTCGGTACGATTGGCGACATCGGAGCCAATCTCGCGAAGTTCAATGCGCGGGACCGTCAGGTGCCGATCCGCGTACAGCTCCCCGAGCGCCTGCGCGGAGACTTGGCCGAGATCGAGACCTTGAAAGTGCCCGTGAAGGGCGGAACGGCAGTCCCGCTCTCCACCGTTGCCGATCTGAGCCTCGGCCAGGGGCCAACGGCCATCGACCGCTATGACCGCTCGATCCGTGTCGCCCTCGAGGCGGATATGCAGGGCTCCGACGCCCTCGGCTCCCTCATCGAGAGCGTGATGAATCTGCCGGCTGCGAAGAACTTGCCGCCCGGAGTGACGATCAGCCAGACCGGTGATGCCGAGGTGATGGGGGAAGTCTTCGGTGGTTTCGCGATGGCGATGGGCGCCGGCCTCATGATGGTGTTCGGCGTGCTCGTCCTGCTCTTCGGCAGTTTCCTGCAACCGGTCACGATCCTGTTCTCGTTGCCGCTCTCCATTGGCGGTGCGATCCTCGGCCTCCTGATCTTCAGCAAGCCGATCTCGATGCCGGTCGTCATCGGTATCCTGATGCTGATGGGCGTCGTCACGAAGAACGCTATTATGCTGGTCGATTTCGCCGTCGAGGAGATGGGGCGCGGCGTCGACCGCGCCACGGCGATCGTCGATGCAGGCCGCAAGCGCGCCCGCCCGATCGTGATGACCACGATCGCCATGGCGGCCGGAATGGTGCCTTCCGCGATGGCGCTCGGGATCGGCGGCGAGTTTCGTGCGCCTATGGCGATCGCGGTGATCGGCGGCCTCATCATCTCGACCGGCCTGTCGCTCGTCTTCGTTCCTGCGTTCTTCGTCCTGATGGACGATCTCGCCCGGCTTCTCGGCCGCCTGTTCAGCCGGTTCGTCGGCGAGCGCGACGATCCCGAGGATGAGGCCGCGTTTACCGATCTTCAGCGGGCCGCCAACGACGGCCGGACCTACGCGCCGCCGCGCGTCGCGGCCGAGTGAGGTGCAGGAGATCGGCTGAACCCGGCAGGCCTTTCCGTCGTTGCCGCACCGAACCATCGATCGAGTTCGGAGAGACGTGACATGGCCGATGCCGAAAATCCTGTCGATGCCAGGAATTTTGCCGATTCCCAGAACCAGGCCGATCCCAAGGGTGCGTCCGCTGCGAAGAACATGGTCGACGCGTTGGTCCGGACGCGGCGGAGCGGGCTTGCCGCCAGCGCGGCGCTCGGTGGCCTCGCGCTGATCGCTGGTCTCGCCTTTCGTGCCGTCCGAGGCGGCGAGCCGGCGAAGGCGGAGAACACGCCTTTCACGAATGTGGACGAGGACGAGGCACGCCTCATGCTGCGCGCGATGGTGGCGGCGACCGTGGCGGACGGTTCGGTCGATGCCGCCGAGCGGCGGCGTCTCGACGAGGCGGTCGATGCGGCGGGCCTCGACCGCGACGGTCGTGCCTGGCTTGAGAAGGAACTGGCAGATCCCGCCAGCGTCGATGAGATCGCCGACCCGGTGACCGATCCCGAGGCAGCGGCCCGCATCTACGCCGCGGCCCGTCTCGCCATCGATGCGGACACGCTCCAGGAGCGTCAATTCCTCCGCATGTTGGCGGAAGCCCTGGACGTTCCGGAAGAGGCGAGGGGCCGCGTCGACCGCGAGCTTGCAGCCTGAGCCTGCTCAGCCGCCCAGGCGCTCGGCCAGGAAGGTCCGCATGCGCTCAAGCGCCCGCGCGATATTCTCGGCCGAGTTCGCGTAGGAGAGGCGGAGATAACCCTCGCCGTTCACGCCGAAATCCGGTCCACCGATGACGGCGACACCGGCCTCCTCAAGGAGTGCCGAGGTGAGCTTTTTCGCCTTCCACCCGGTCTTCACGACATTCGGGAAAGCATAGAAGGCTCCCTTCGGGGTGATGCACGAGACGTTCGGCAGTCCGTTCAGGCCCTCGACCACGAGAGCCCTGCGCCGGTCGAACTCCGCCACCATCTCGGCGACGCAATCCTGCGAGCCGTCGAGTGCCGCAATCCCAGCCCATTGGGTGGCGGCGTTCACGCAGGAATGGGCGTTCACGGCGAGCTTGCGGGCCGCCTCGTAGAGCGGCTTCGGCCAGACCGACCAGCCGAGGCGCCAACCTGTCATGGCGTAGGTTTTCGACGCGCCATCCAGATAGATCAACCGATCACGGATCTCCGGGTAGGTGAGGAGTGAGTGATGCGCCTCGCCGTCATAGGTCATGGTCCCGTAGATTTCGTCCGACAGCACCGCAATGTCCGGATACCGGGCCAGACCGGCGACCAAAGCGTCGATCTCGTGCTTCGGCGTCACCCCGCCGGTCGGATTGGCCGGCGAATTGACAATCAGGAGACGCGTCTTGTCGGAGATCAGGGAGAGCGTATCCGCGGCAGAGAAGGCGAAGCCGTTCTCCTCACGGATCGGTACCGGAACCGGCGTTGCACCGGTGAACTCGATCATCGAACGATAAATCGGGAAGCCCGGGTCTGGGTAGAGGATCTCGGCGCCTGGCTCGCCGAACATCAGGATCGCCATGAACATCGTGACCTTGCCGCCGGGCACGATCAGCACGCTGTCGGGCGAGACTTCGACCCCATGGCGCCGATGGATGTCACGGGCGACCGCTTCGCGCAGGGGCAGGATGCCGGTGGCCGGCGTATAGCCGTGATGTCCGTCGCGAAGCGCCTTGATGCCGGCCTCGACGATCGGGCCCGGTGTCGGCATATCGGGCTGGCCGATCCCGAGATTGATGATGTCGCGTCCCTCTGAGGCCAACTGATTGGCGCGGGCGAGCACCGCGAAGGCATTCTCCTCACCGATCCGCCCGAATGCGGGAACGATCGAGAGCATGGAGCCGCCTCCTCTCAGGGACGATGCAGGACGGGACAGCACCGAGGCCGTCCCCCACATTCAAGGATGGTGCTGTCGCGGAGCGCCGCCCACTCAGCTGTTGGAGCGGTCCGCAAGGCGGCTTGCCGCGAAGGAGAGCGCGACGCCGAGAACACCGAGGATGACGAACGTCTTGACGGATGCGTAGAACAGAGCCGGCTCGATGCCCTGATCGGTGTAGAGCACCGCGCCGATGGCCGCGATCGGCACGAGCACGAGGATGAGGAGCGGCATCAGCGGATTCATGGTCGGCACTCACGTCTGGAGGGCTTGCCTGGACAGGCCCGGCATCGGTTTCGCGAAAAAGCGAACGTGCATAGCACCGCCAAGCCGTGGTGGGGACACCCCCGGCAAAAAATTCTGCCCGGCTGCGGCAACGAGAGCGCATTGGCCGGCGAACAGATCAAACTCTGTCGTCGATGCCATCGATGAGATTCCCCGGCACGGAACTCGGCTCGATGCATTCCGTGGATCTTGGCTGCCGAACCTCGTTCAAGGCGACCTGAGCCGAGGCCGTGCCGGGTGGCTATTCTGGCCTGCGGTCCGCCCCGCTCGATCCCTGCTCGCGGAAGCGGTCGATGTCAGGCGGGGATGCGCACCGTCGCCCTCAGGCCCCCGAGTGGGCTGTCGTGCAGCGAGACATCGCCGCCATGCGCGCGGGCGATATCCCTGGCAATGGCCAAGCCGAGCCCGGAGCCGCCCGCGTCCTGGCGCGCGTCGTCGAGCCGCAAGAAAGGTTTGAAAACCTCCGCTCGGCTCTCGACAGGGATGCCTGGCCCGTCATCGTCTATCGATACGAGGAACGAGCGCGCCTCCTCGCGACCGGAGATCGCGACCGTCTCGCCGTAGCGCGCGGCATTTGCCGCGAGATTGAACAGGCAGCGGCGAAACGCGTCGGGCCGGACCGTCACCAGCGGAGAGCCTTTGAGGTCGACCGCGGCGACGTGCGCGCCCAGACGCTCGAGGTCAGTTCGCAGATCTTCGAGCAGAGCCCGCATATCGGTCGGCGCGGCAGGCTCCGCGGAATCGCCTCGCGCGAAGGCCAGATAGGCTTCGAGCATCCGGCTCATCTCATCGACGTCGCGCAGGAGATCCTCGACCTCCGGCGTCTGCTCGACGAGAGCTAGGGAAAGCTTGAAGCGGGTGATGATGGTGCGCAGATCGTGGCTCACGCCGTTGAGCATCGTCGTGCGCTGTTCCATCGCGCGCTCGATGCGCCGCTTCATCTCGATGAAGGCATGCCCGGCTTGGCGAACCTCGCGCGCGCCGCGCGGCCGGAACTCGATCTCGCGGCCCTTGCCGAAACCCTCCGCCACGGCAGCGAGCCGCAGGATCGGCTTGATCTGGTTGCGCAGGAACAGGATCGCGACGCCAAGGAGCACCATCGACGAGCCGATCATCCAGACGAGGAAGATATGCGAGTTCGAGGCATAGGCTTGGCTGCGCCGGGCGTTGATCCGCATCACGCCGTCGGGAATGGCCACGCGGATCTCGATCAGGCTCGATCGCCCGACGGTGTCGATCCAGAACGGTCGTCCGATCTGACGCTTGATCTCGTCCGACAGGGCTTCGTCGAGGATGGAGAAGAAGGGACGAGGACCCGGCGCGGGCAGCTTCGCCCCCTTGAGGATGTCCAGATCGAGGCTCAGACGCTCGCTAGCGATGCGGGTCAGCGTCTCGGCATCCTTGTCCTGTGGATAGCTCTCATAGATATCGATCAAGGCGGAGATATCGGCCGTCACCGCGGAGGAGAGGCGCTTCGTCACGAGCTGCCAGTGACGCTCCATGAAGGTGTAGGCGATCACCGATTGAAGCAGCACGACGGGTGCGATGATGATGATCAGCGAGCGGGCATAGAGGCCTTTGGGCAGCGCGTCGCCGATCGCGCGCGCGAACTTGCGCCAGAGCGTTCGCGGACCGGGCAGCGTTGCTCGCACGCGGCGAGCCTCTCGCAGCATCCGGGCCGAAGCGGGATCCGGCGCCTTCATCGCCGTCAGTCGATGACGAGGCGATAACCGACGCCACGTACCGTCTGGAGGAAGGTGGGATTGGCGGGATCGACTTCCGTTTTGCGACGCAGCCGGTTGATCTGCACGTCGATGGTCCGCTCCGCCGCAGCCCCTCCGTTCCCCGCGAGGACTTCCCGCTCGACATTGGCGCCACCGGCAGCCGCGAGGATCGTCAGGATCTCGCGTTCCCGCTCAGTGATGCGGATCATCTCGTCCTCGCGGCGCAACTCGCCCCGCTCGATCCGGTAGGTGAAGGGGCCAAACGTCACGACCTCGCCGCCGGAATCTCGCCTCGGGCCCGAGGCGCGATTGATGATGTTGTTGAGCCGCAGGATCAGCTCGCGGGGCTCGAAGGGTTTCGGCAGGTAGTCGTCGGCGCCGATCTCGAGCCCCAGAACCCGATCGTTGGTATTGTTGCGCGCCGTCAACATCAGGATCGGCACCCGCGACGTCTCACGAACCTTGCGGGCGTAGTCGAACCCGTTCTCGCCCGGCATCATCACGTCGAGCACCATGGCATCGAAGACCAGGCTCTGGGCCTTTGCCCGCGCCTCGGCAGCGTTGGCGGCGGCCGTGACGCGGAAACCCTGCTCGAAGAGATACCGCGAGAGGAGTTCCCGCACGCGTCGGTCATCATCGACCACGAGGATATGCGGCGCATGATCGGACAATTCGCAGCGCGCGCTGGCCGATGCATTCGACATCAGGCGGCCCTCCGGGCGCGGCGTGCCATCAGGCGGCACACGGCGGCACGCTCATCCGGCTCGATCATCGCGAGGAGGAAGTCGTGAGCCGACATGGCCGCGGTGCCCGCCTGCTCGGCGCGGTCGGCGAGGGCACGCGCGACGCGACGCGTCTGCACGCGGGTCAGGTCGGCGGCGAGATCCGCCCCCGCATTCGTGCAGAAGAGGAGCCGCTGCCGCCGATCGCTGGTCCCCGTCTTCTGCTCGATATAGCCCTGCTCGATCAAATCCTTGAGCACCCGGTTCAAGCTCTGCTTCGTGATGCGCAGGATATCCAGGAGTTCGGCGATCGTGAGACCGGGATAGCGAACCACGAAATGCAGCACACGGTGATGGGCGCGGCCGAAGCCGTACTCGGCGAGGATCCGGTCGGGATCGCCGACGAAGTCCCGGTAGGCGAAGAACAGCAGCTCGATCAGATCGTCGCTCGCGGCGCCCTGCACGCCGAGCGCTTCCTGGCCCGGGATCTCCGCGATCTCGGCAGCCGGTACCTGTTGGCGCGTCATGGCCCGTGTCACGTCTCGGTGGTTCCTGATATAAGTCAGTGTTGTTGACATATCTCAGCCCGGTTGATACCCGTCAAGCCTTCCGGCAAGACGGGGCCCCGGCGCCCGCGCCCGTGTGCCCGCCAGCCGGCTCTTAGCCCGATCGATTGACCCCGCGGTCCCTTCCGAGGCGTCCGCGCGACGAGGAACAAGCTCCATGTCCGTGATCCCGTTCGACGAGCGCGAGGGCACCATCTGGTTCGATGGCGTCATGGTGCCGTGGCGGGAGGCCAAGATTCACGTACTCAGCCACGGTCTCCATTACGGGTCGGCGGTGTTCGAGGGTGAGCGGGCCTATGGCGGGAGCATCTTCAAGAGCCGCCAGCACTCCGAGCGCCTGCACCGCTCGGCCGAACTCCTCGACTTCACGATCCCCTACAGCGTGGACGAGATCGAGGCGGCCAAGGCGCTCGTGCTGAAGACCAGCGGCCTGTCGGATGCCTATCTGCGGCCGGTCGCCTGGCGCGGCTCCGAGATGATGGGCGTGGCGGCCCAGCACAACACCATCCACCTCGCGATCGCGGCGTGGGAATGGCCGAGCTACTTCGACCCGGCGACCAAGATGAAGGGCATCCGCCTCGACATCGCCGATTACCGCCGGCCGGATCCGCGCACCGCGCCCTCGACCTCGAAGGCGGCGGGTCTCTACATGATCTGCACGATCTCCAAGCACCGGGCCGAGAACAAGGGCTATGCCGACGCCCTGATGCTCGACTGGGAGGACAACGTCGCGGAATGCACCGGCGCCAACGTGTTCTTCATCCGGGACGGGGTGATCCACACGCCTCTCGCGGACCGGTTCCTCAACGGGCTCACCCGGCAGACCGTGATCGACCTGGCGCGCCGGCGGGGCTTCGAGGTGGTGGAGCGGCGGATCCGGCCCGAGGAGATGGAGAGCTTCAGCGAGTGCTTCATCACGGGATCGGCGGCCGAGGTGACGCCGGTCTCCGAGATCGGGCCCTACCGGTTCGTGCCGGGCACCATGACCAAGACCCTGATGGACGATTACAGCGCCGAGGTGCAGCCGAAGGCGCACGCGGCCTGAGAGCCTGGACAACGCGATCGGGGCCTGGAACCGGGCCCCGATCGCGTGCGTTAGAGCGGAACATTTCATGAACGAAAGCGCCGCTTATGACCAAGTCCAGCACCGAGAACCCAAAGACCGACCCGAAGGACGTCTCGAACCAGATCAAGGACCCCGATCAGTGGACCACCGGCGGTGAGCCGATGACCGGCGCGCAGGCCTCCTACCTCAAGACCCTGTCGGAGGAGGCCAAGGAGCCGAAGGCCTTCGATCCGGATCTCGACAAGGCCGAGGCCTCGAAGCGCATCGATGCCCTGCGCAAGGAAACCGGCCACGCTTGAGCGCGAGTCCGCCGGGTCCCGCGTGAGCGGGGCCCGGCCCCGATTTGCCGGCGCGAATCGCGCATCGATTTAAATCATCCGAAACAAAGCCGCCCTTAGGGTTGTCCCAGACGAGCGGGGGGCGCATCACCGATGACCAAGCCGGGACCAGGGGGCGGGCGTCCCTGCGCCGCCTTCGAACGCGCCCGCCGGCTTTGGTCGGACGAGAGCGGCGCGACCGCCATCGAATATGGCCTCATCGCGGGACTGATCTTCTGTGTGATCGCCGGAAGCCTGCGCCTGTTCGGCGGGAAGTTGAACGGCATCTACGAGCGCATCAGCACCAACATCCCCCCGAACATCAACTAGAGCTGTTCCCGATCGCGTTGCGACGGGACCGTCGGCCGCGCCCGTGCCGAAGCGGGCGCGGATCCCCTCTCCCGTGCGGGAGAGGGACAGGGTGAGGGTCGAGACCTTTCAGAACGAGGTGCGCCCGATCGGCGCCCAGCCGGCGATACGACCGCATGCTCCATCCTGACGGCGCTCATCCCTCACCCCAACCCTCTCCCGCACGGGAGAGGGGGTCCGTCGCGCCGAACCGGACCGGGGCTGCCGATTTTCCAGCCCGTTGCAACGCGATCGGGCGCGGCCCTAGGCCGGCGCCAAGCATTCTGCCGGCCTTGCCCGATCGGCTTGAGGGCTTCAGCCGGCCTTCGGCTCCGGCCGCTTCCGGGACGGCGCCTTGTAGGGCTCGGCCGCTCTCGAGGGCTCGTCCGCCTTGGGGGGCTCGGCCGATCTGGGGGCTTCGGCGGACTTGGCGGGATCCGTCCAGAAGGCGTCGAAGATGCCCTGCATCGCCTTCACGTTCTGCTCCTGAACCTCGGCGCCGGTCTGCAGCATCTGCTGGAACATGCCGAAGGGCTCGGTCTCGGCGGCCGCATCGGGCTTGGCGCCGGCCCGCGTCCGGGCGGGGCCCGCGCGCTTCGGGGCGGCCTCGGCCGGCGGCGGCAGGAAGGCCTTCATCATGTCGGTCCAGATCGGGGCGGCGGCCAGGAAGGGGTTTGGCGGCTCCGGCGCGGCGCGGGGCGCGGGCTCCGGCAGCGCCTGGTTGAGCATCATGTGAACGATGCTCGCCACGATCATCCCGGCCATCATCGGCAGCATCTGGCGCAGCACCTGCGAGCCGACGCCGCTCGCGCTCGCGGCCTGCTGCAGAACCGCCTGGGCGAGGGCGGGCGAGCCGAACATCCCGCCGAGCATCGCCTCCGGCCCGGCCGGGGCGCGGCCGGCGGCGAGGTTGAAGAACTGGGACAGGCCGGTCGGATCCTGTGCGGTATTGCGCTGCAGGCCGAGGGCGAAGGCCGGCATCAGGGCCTCCAGGGCGCGCCGGGTCTGGTCCGGCGTCAGGCCGAAGGGCTGGCCCATGCCCTGCCAAGCGGCACCGCCCTGAGCCTGAAGCATGTCGATCGGATTGAACATCGCCGCTGGGCCCTTCATCGACCGGCACCGGGGCGCCATGGGCCTGAACCGCACGCGCCCGATCCCAGCTTAGTCCGATTGGGCAGCCACTGACCAGCGGGGGCGCCTCCTGGTGGGCCCGGAGGCCCGATTCGCCCGTGGATCCGGCGGATTCCGGTGGTGTTCGCCCGGTCCCAGGATGTCTCCGCGCGAAGGTCCGCCTCAGACGAGCGCGCCCGTCCGCGCCGGTCCTTCGGCTAGGGCCGCCTCGGCCTCGGCCCGCACGGTCTCGGGCAGCGGCGGGTTGGCGGCCCGGATGGCGCGGTCGCGCCGCTCCAGACGGGCCACGCTGCGGAATGCCAGCACGATGCCGAGGGTCCCGAAGACCACGGAGCCGAGGCCGACCCCCGCGATCACGCCGGGCGGGCCGTACAGGGCGGCGCCGGCGAGCGTCGGCGGCATGGTCCCGAGGGTCGCCCGGCCCCAGTTCAGCCCGGTCGAGAGGAATGGGAAGCCGAGATTGTTGAACGAGGCGTTCGACAGGAACAGGAGCCCGTTGAAGAACCAGACCGCGCCGCTGACGAAGCAGAAGAAGGCGAACAGATCCCCCGCCAGGCCCTCCAGCCCGAACAGGCGCATCAGGGGCCCGCGGGCGAGGATGAGCGCCAGCCAGACCAGGGCGACGTAGAGGGCGGTGACGAGGGCGCCGTCCCGCAGCACGCCCCGCATCCGGTCGAACCGCCCCGCGCCCCAGTTCTGGCCGAGGATCGGCCCGATCGAGCCCGACAGGGCGAAGAGGCCGCCGAAGGCCACCGGGGTCAGGCGGTCGATCACCACGTTGGCCGCCACCGCGACGGCGCCGAACTTCGCCAAAGCGTGGGCGATGAAGGCGCTCGCCACCGAGGGCGCGAGATTCGTCAGCACCGCCGGGAACGCGATCTTGAAGACGATGGGGGCATCGGAGATCGCGTCGGCGAGGCGCGGGCGGGTCAGCATCCGGTGCTGACGCACGCCCCACAGGCCGATCAGTGCGAAGGTCGCCCGCGCCACGCAGGTGGTGATGGCCGCGCCGTCGACGCCGAGTCCCGCCCAGAAGATCAGGAGCGGATCGAGCCCGGCCGTCACGATGGCGCCTCCGAGCGTCACGTACATGGCCTGGCGCGCCGCGCCCACCGCCCGCAGCAGGCCCGAGAACATCATCCCGGGGCCCATCAGGACATTCGAGGGCAGGGCGATCCAGAGGAAGCGCTCGGCGACCGCCAGGGTCTCGCCCTCGGCGCCGATCATCCGCAGCAGGGGATTGAGGAACGGCAGCATCACGACGACCAGGAGGGCCGCCACGATCACCCCGTGCAGGGTGCCCGAGGTGGCCAGCCGCCGGGCGCCGGCCTGGTCGCCGGACCCGATCGCCCGCGAGACCAGGGCGCCCGCCGCGATCATCAGGCCGATATTGATCGAGATGGCGAAGAACTGGATGATCGTGGCGAAGCCCACCGCCGCCGTCAGCTTCGGGTCGCCGAGCTTCGAGACGTAGAGGAGCGAGAGCAGGTCGACCACGAAGATCGCCATCAGGCCGATCGAGCCCGTCCCGCTCATCACCACGACGTGACGCAGGGTCGAGCCCTCGACGAAGCGCGCGGATCCGGCGGCCGGCGCCCGGGTTCCGGGCAACCCCTCCTCGCCGGCCTCGATCGGGGCCTCAGGCATCCGGCGCGCCGTCCTGGGTCTCCAGATCGCGGGCTTTCGCCTCTCGGGGCCTCGCTTCCCGTGTCGTCACGTCCTGCGCCTTCGCGTCGCGTCGCTCGGGGTCCGGGCCATCGAGGTCCTGATCCGGGTCGCGGGTTTCGAGCGCACGCTGGGCGGCGTCGCGCCGTTCGGATTCGATGATGTCGCGGGTCTCGGCGCTCAGCGCCCGGGCCGGCCGCTGCGGCGCCGTCAGCGGCTCGGGCTTCAGCTCGGTCTGGGCGCCCCGCATCCAGCTCGACCCATCCGGCAAGGCGCCGGCCTGCTGCAGGACCAGTCGGGCGACGTCGCGCTTGCGCACGTCCTCGGCGGTCCGCGTCGCGACCTCGTCCGGCACCCCGAGCCCCGCCAGGGTGGCGCGCCCGAAGGCGAGGGCGGATTCGACGGTCTCGCGCAGCTGGTAATCCACGTCCCGGTTCATCAACTCGACCGCGTGGGTGCGGTCATAGGCCCGCACATAGGTGCGCACGCTCTCGAATTCCTCGTGCACCATGTCGACGATCTTGAGGGCCGCCTCCGACTCGTCGATGCAGATGCAGACGAGCTCGACCCGGCCGATGCCGGCGGCGCGCAGCACGTCGAGGCGGGTGCCGTCGCCGTAATAGACCCGGAAGCCGAAGCGGGAGGCGGAGCGGATCTGCTCCACGTCCTTGTCGATCACCGTGACGCCGATTCCCTCGGCCAGCAGCACCTGGGTCAGGATCTGCCCGAAGCGGCCGAAGCCGATCACGAGGACGCGGGCCTCCGTCGACTCGATCACGTCGGTGGCCTGTTCGAGCGCGGTGCCGCGGCGCCGGGCCAGGACCGCGTCGAGGGCCTTGGCGGCGACGGGGCCGACCAGCATGGTCAGCGCCGCGAGCGCCACGGCGAAGCGCGTCGCGTTGGCGTCGAGGAGCCCGAGGCCGCCGCCGACGGGCAGGAGCACGAAGGCGAACTCGCCCGCGGGCGCCAGGATGGCGGCGCCCCGCACCGCGTCGAGCCAGGACGAGCCGAACAGCCGGAACAGCCCGGCCACCAGGGCGATCTTGACCAGGATGGCCGCCGCGGTGGCGCCGAACAGAGTCGGCCACATCGCCTTCACGAGGCCGCCGTCGATCGACATGCCGACGCTCATGAAGAACAGGCCGAGCAGCATGCCGCGGAAGGGCTCGATATCGGCCTCGAGCTGGTGCCGGAAGTTCGATTCGGCGAGGAGGATTCCGGCCAGGAACGCCCCCATGGCCATGGAGAGCCCGACCTCCTGCATCAGAAGCGCGGTGCCGAGCACGACGAGGAGGGCCGCCGCCGTCATCACCTCGCGGGCGCCGCTCGCGGCGAGCAGCCGGAAGAACGGGTTCAGGCCGTAGCGCCCGACCAGCACCACCGCCAGGATCGCCACCAGGGCCTTGCCGGTCGATTGCACGGCCGCCCCGAACCAGAAGCTCTCGCCGCCCCCGCCGCCCGCCGAGGCGAGGAGCGGCATCAGGGCGAGGATCGCCACCACCGAGAGGTCTTGGAACAGCAGCACCGCGAAGGCGCGCGAGCCGTAATTCGTGCCGAGGTCGCCGCGCTCCTCCAGGAGTTGCAGGGCGACCGCCGTCGCCGAGAGCGCGAGGGCGATCCCGATCACGGTCGCGGCCGTGCCGGGCAGCCCGAACAGGTAGCCCGCGCCCCCGAGCACGAGGGCGCAGATCAGCAGCTGCGCCGTGCCGAGGCCGAAGATGTCGCGCCGCATCGAGACGAGCTGCGACAGGTGCAGCTCCAGCCCGACGATGAACAGCAGCAGCACCACCCCGATCTCGGCGACGCTCGCGGCGGTCTCGGGCTCGGCGATCAGCGAGAAGCCGAACGGGCCGATCAGGACCCCGGCGACCAGGTAGCCGAGCACCGCGCTCTGGCCGATCAGCCGGAAGATCGGCACGCCGATCACCGCCGCCGACAGGAAGGTCAGGACCGGCGGCAGGAAGCTCGCATGTTCGCTCGGGCTCGCCATCACGGGTCCAGGCTGGAGGGATCGCGTCCGGGGATGCCGGATGCCGACGTCCCCCGGAGGTGCGAGACCCTCTTAACCCAGCACTCACCCGCCCGCCACGTCCGGCCTCGTGCCGCACCGCACCCGGCGCGCCACTCGCCGCTCGCCTCGCCGCGCCACGATGAGGCCCCCGACATCCTCGGCCGGATGCAGCTGCCCGGCATCCCGCGCATCCTGCGGGGTCAGGCCGATATCCCGCAATTCCCGCTCCGACATGGCGGCGAGGTCGCGCAGCAGGCGGCGATTCTCGCCGTAGCGGGCCAGGGCGGCGGCGAGCCGCGCCAGACCGTGCCGGGCGCCTTCGGCCCGGCGCCGCAGAGGCTCGGCCCAGCGCCGAGGCGGCCCGGCCGCCAAGCCCGAGCGCCCCGCAATCCCGTCGCCCGATCCGCCGCGCATATCCGTCATCTCCCGCCGAGCGATCACGATGCGCGCAACGATCCGCCTGCTGCCAGGAATGGAGCAGTATGATTTGCCGAAACTGTCCGGATCAATTTGCGGTACAGTTCGGGTTCGGTCCCGCGTCGCCCCGCCGGACCCGGCCGCCGCATGGCGCCCCCTCATGGCTCCCCCGCGTCGCGCGGAGTCACCAATTCCCGCAAATCTGCTATGGAGGTGCCCGGAGCGGGCGGGTTTCGACCGGCCGAACGGTTGACAGGGTGGGCTCCGCCTCGCCACATCCCGGATCATGAGCGCCGACATCACGAATCCCACCCCCTCGGACGGGGTCCAGACCGCAGCGTCCGCGGCCAAGCCGCCCCTGGACATCCTGCTGGCCGCCCCCCGGGGCTTCTGCGCCGGGGTCGTGCGCGCCATCGACGTGGTCGAGCGGGCGCTCGCGATCTACGGGCCCCCGGTCTATGTCCGCCACGAGATCGTCCACAACAAGTACGTGGTCGAGAGCCTGAAGCGGAAGGGCGCCGTGTTCGTGCGCGAGCTCGACGAGGTGCCGGACGGCTCCGCCCCCGTGATCTTCTCGGCCCACGGCGTCGCCAAGACGGTGCCGGCCAACGCCGATTCCCGCGGGCTCATCACCATCGACGCGACCTGCCCGCTGGTGACCAAGGTCCACCGCGAGGCCGAGATCCACCACAAGCGCGGGCGCCACGTGCTCCTGGTCGGCCATTCGGGCCATCCGGAGGTCGTCGGCACCATGGGCCAGCTGCCCAAGGGCTCGATCACCCTGGTCGAGGATCTGGAGCAGATCGCCGCGCTGACGCCCGAGGACCCGAACAACCTCGCCTGGGTGACCCAGACCACGCTCTCGGTCGACGACACCCGCCACATCGTCGACGCCCTGAAGCGGAAATTCCCGACCATCACCGGGCCGCACAAGGACGACATCTGCTACGCCACCACGAACCGGCAGGAGGCGGTGAAGCAGATCGCCCCCCTGGTCGACGCCCTGATCGTCGTGGGCTCCTCGAACTCGTCGAACTCCCAGCGCCTGCGCGAGGTCGCCGAGCGCGTCGGCTGCCCGATCACCCGCCTGGTGCTGCGCGCCGAGGAGATCGACTGGCCGGCCTTCGAGGGCGTGCGCCGCCTCGGCCTCACCGCCGGCGCCTCGGCCCCGGAGGTTCTGGTCGAGGAGATCATCGACGCCTTCGCGGCCCGCTACGAGGTGACGGTGGACACGGTCTCGACGGTGGTCGAGGACATGTCCTTCCCGCTGCCCCGGGAACTCCGCAGCGAGGCCGCCGAGTAGGGCGACCCGCCCGGACCCGAGGGATCTCGTGCAGGGGCGCCCGGTCGGCGCCCCTTGCCATGTCGTCCGCTGAAATCAGCATGTCGTCAGCCGACATCAGAAGGTGAGTGCAGGCGTGGCCGTCTATACCGAGGTATCCGACGAGGCGCTCACGGCCTTTCTGGCCGCCTACGACATCGGGGGCCTGCTCTCGTACAAGGGCATCGCCGAGGGCGTCGAGAACACCAACTTCTTCCTGCACACCACAGCCGGCTCCTACATCCTCACCCTCTACGAGAAGCGGGTGCGGGAGGACGACCTGCCGTTCTTCCTGAACTTGATGGAGCACCTGGCGACGCGCGGGCTCGCCTGCCCGCAGCCGATCCGCAACCGCGACGGCCGGGCGCTCGGGCGCCTGTGCGGGCGCCCGGCCGTGATCGTCAGCTTCCTCGAAGGGGTCTCGGTCAAGCATCCGGGCGTCGACCATTGCCGGGCGCTCGGCGGCGCGCTGGCGGCGCTCCACGCGGCCGGCGCCGATTTCGGGATGACCCGCGAGAACAACCTCTCGGTCGGGGCCTGGCGCGGCCTGTTCGATCAGGCGGCGGCGCAGGCCGACGGCGTCTCGCCGGGCCTGGCCGCGCGCATCCGGGGCGACCTCGCCGTGCTGGAGGCGGGCTGGCCCCGGGGCCTGCCCGGCGGCGTCATCCACGCCGACCTGTTCACCGACAACGTCTTCTTCATCGGCGACGACCTGTCGGGGCTGATCGACTTCTACTTCGCCTGCACGGACGCCTTCGCGTACGACCTCGCGATCTGCCTCAACGCTTGGTGCTTCGAGGCGGACGGCCGGTTCCACCGCGACATGGCGGCGGCGCTGATCGCCGGCTACGAGGCGGTGCGCCCGCTGGAGGCCGCGGAGGTCGCGGCCCTGCCGATCCTGTGCCGCGGGGCGGCGTTGCGCTTCCTGCTGACCCGCCTCGTCGACTGGCTCAACGTGCCGCCGGGCGCCCTCGTGCAGCCGAAGGACCCGCGCGAATACGACCGCCGCCTCGGCTTCCACCGCACCGCGCGCGACGCCCGCGATTACGGCCGGGCGGGGTGAGGCGCGCGGGGGTTTTCGCGCGCCCTCGGCCCGCTCAGATGACCTTGAGCAGCGCCTCGGCGCCGGAGGCCTCGGCCTTGGAGGGCGATTCCTCGATGTTGAGGATGCGCACGACGCCGTCCTCGATCAGGGCCGAGTAGCGCTTCGAGCGGATGCCGAGGCCGAAGCCGGTGCCGTCCATGTCGAGGCCGGTGGCCTTGGCGAAGTCGCCGTTGCCGTCGGCCAGGAACTCGATGCCCTCCGCGCCCGAGGCCTTGGCCCAGGCGTCGAGCACGAACACGTCGTTGACGGCCGTCACCGCCACCGCGTCGATGCCCCGGGCCTTGATCTCGCCGAGCTTGGCGACGAAGCCCGGCAGGTGGTTGCGGTGGCAGCTCGGCGTGAAGGCGCCCGGAACGCCGACCAGCACCACCCGCCGGCCCTTGAAGACGTCGTCGGTGGTGCGGGCCTGCGGGCCCTCGGGGCCGTTCATGCGGAAGGTCGCCTGGGGCAGGTGGTCGCCAACCTGAATCGTCATCCGCTGTCTCCTCGATCGCGGGCCGCCGGGGCGGCCTCTCCGGCGACATGCGCCGCAGGCTGAAGGGTGCGGCCCGTCTAGCGTGGCCGCTTCGCGCTGTCGAGGCGAGGGGCATCGCCCCGCCTCGCGCGGGGGGCGGGCCGGGGCGCTTTGCCCGCTGGACAACGCATCCGGGGGGCGTAGCATGCGGGCATGGAGAACCCTCGGCACGGAAACAGCGCCTTTCTCGACGGCCAGTTCCTGGTGGCGATGCCGGGCCTGACGGATGCGCGCTTCGCGCGCTCGGTCATCTACGTCTGCGCCCATTCGGCGGACGGCGCGATGGGCATCATCGTCAACAAGCCCGTCACCGATCTCTCGATGCCCGACCTCCTGGTCCAGCTCGACGTGGCGCCGGAGGCGGACGCGATCCGCCTGCGCGAGCGCGTCGGCCACATGCCGGTGCTGATGGGCGGCCCGGTCGAGGGCAAGCGCGGCTTCGTGCTCCACACCGACGATTTCCACATCGACCAGTCGACGCTGATCATCGACGACGGCGTCTGCCTCACCGCCACCGTCGAGATCCTGCGCGCCATCGCCAACGGCGACGGGCCGGCCAGCGCCGTGCTGGCGCTCGGCTATGCCGGCTGGCAGGCGGGGCAGCTCGAGAGCGAGATCATGGCCAATGGCTGGCTCAACTGCCCGGCCGACCCGGACCTGATCTTCCACCCCGCCCTCGACGCCAAGTACGAGCGCATCCTGCGCCGCAACGGCATCGATCCGGCCATGCTGTCGATGAGCGCGGGCCGGGCCTGAACGGGCGGCCTCCCGCTCCGATCCGCCGGCATCCCAAGATCCTGCGCAAGATCCTGCGCGAGATCCCGCGGCGTTCCGGGCGCAGTCCCGTCGCGGGCTACTCGCCCGGCTGCGGGCTCGCGCCGACCGCGTCCGGGTTCATGCCCTCGACCGTGGGCTTGCGGCGGGCGGGGCGGGGGGTGGCGGCGGCGGTCGGGGCCGCGCCCGGCACGACGCTGACGCCGAGGCGGGTGGCGAGCGCGAGCGCCCGCGCCTCGGAGAAGCGCAGGTGGCAGAAGCCGTGGGCGCCCTCGCGCGCATAGGTGCGGCAGACCTGCTCGCGGTCGGAGGAGAAGGCGGCCTGCTCGGTGACGATCGGCCGGACATCCTCGCGGCGCGCCCGCTGAGTCATCAGCTTGTAATTGTCCCGCACCGCCTTGTCGGCGATGCCGCGCGCGGTGTCGAACTCGGCCGAGCGCGGGATCAGGCCCGCCGCCGCCGGTCCCCAGAGCCCCGCCGGGGTGGTGGCGCAATCCTGGGCCGAGAAGGTGCAGACCGGGTTGCCGCCGAGCGGCGTCACCAGCACGCCGCCCTCCAGCACCTGGAAGCGGAGCGGGCACTCGGCGGCGGCGGCCTCGAAGCGGGCGATCCCCTCGGGCCGGCCCTCGGAGGTCAGGGTGATGGGCTTGCCGCCGTTGAGCGGCACCGAGCAGGCTTCGGTCGGCTGCGAGACCTTGGTGCCCGGCAGGGTCAGGCGCGCCGTCATGGCGGCGCCGGCCCGTTCCAGCTTGAGGGTGCCGTTCAGCCCGTTGAGCAGCAGGTCCTGGCCCGCCACGTTGTCGTCGGAGGGCGCCTTCAGCACCACGGGCTTGGGCGGCGCGGCGGGGCGGGGCGCCTCGGCGCCGGGATCGCCCGGGATTCCGGGCGGCAGCGGCGCGCCGGGCTCCGGCACGGCCTGCGGCGCCTGGGGCACCCCGCGGGGCGGAACGGGAGGCTTGGCCGCGCGCCCGATCCCGAACAGCTCCTCGAAGAAATTCTGCGCGGCGGCCTCCCGGGGCAGGGGAGCCAGGAGCGCGAGGGCGAGGAGCGGCGGAACGAGAACGCGGATCGGACGCATCGAGTCTTTCGAGCCGGAGAGCCTGGACGGACGCTGCCGGAACCGGGTTCCGCCGGCATGATCGTCGGTTCGCCCCGAGTGTAGCACGCCATCGATGGCGCGGGCGTGGCGGGGCGGCAACAAAATCGCCAGGCGGAACGCGGCAAACCGGGCGTCGCAACGGGCGAACCATCAGGTCTCTCAGCGGGATAGCGCGCTCGGTGCGGAACCGCCTGCTTCGCCTTGCGAGCCCGCATCGACCTTCTTATATCCGGCGAAGCACGGGATTAAGCACCGGATTGAGCCGTTTCCGGCGCCTGTTCCGTCCTCACAATTCCATTCCGCACCGCCATGGGCCGAGCTGCTTCGGGGCTCGGCGGTCTGCTTGATCAGAACAACAGAGGGATCCCACCATGGGTAAAGTCATCGGTATCGACTTGGGCACCACCAATTCCTGCGTGGCCGTCATGGAAGGCACGCAGCCCAAGGTCATCGAGAATGCGGAAGGCGCCCGCACCACGCCGTCCATCGTGGCCTTCACGGATGACGGCGAGCGCCTCGTCGGCCAGCCGGCCAAGCGGCAGGCCGTCACCAACCCGGAACGCACCTTCTTCGCCATCAAGCGCCTCATCGGTCGCACCTACGACGACCCGATGACCCAGAAGGACAAGGGTCTGGTCCCCTACAAGATCGTCAAGGGCGATAACGGCGACGCCTGGGTCGAGGCCGACGGCAAGCGCTACTCGCCCTCCCAGATCTCCGCCTTCACCCTGCAGAAGATGAAGGAGACGGCCGAGTCCTATCTCGGCCAGCCGGTGACGCAGGCCGTCATCACGGTGCCGGCCTACTTCAACGACGCCCAGCGCCAGGCCACCAAGGATGCCGGCCGCATCGCCGGCCTCGAAGTGCTGCGCATCATCAACGAGCCGACCGCCGCGGCCCTCGCCTACGGCCTCGACAAGAAGAAGGCCGGCACCATCGCGGTCTACGATCTCGGCGGCGGCACCTTCGACGTCTCGATCCTGGAGATCGGCGACGGCGTGTTCGAGGTGAAGTCCACGAACGGCGACACCTTCCTGGGCGGCGAGGATTTCGACAACCGCGTGGTCGAGTACCTCGCGGCGGAGTTCAAGCGTGAGCAGGGCATCGACCTGACCAAGGACAAGCTCGCCCTCCAGCGCCTCAAGGAGGCCGCCGAGAAGGCGAAGATCGAGCTCTCCTCCGCGACCCAGACCGAGATCAACCTGCCCTACATCACGGCGGATGCCTCGGGCCCGAAGCACCTCGCGCTGAAGCTCAGCCGCGCCAAGTTCGAGTCCCTGGTGGACGATCTCGTGCAGCGCACGATGGAGCCCTGCCGCAAGGCCCTCAAGGATGCGGGCGTCTCGGCTTCCGAGGTGGACGAGGTGGTGCTGGTCGGCGGCATGACCCGCATGCCGAAGGTGCAGGAGGTGGTGAAGTCCTTCTTCGGGAAGGAGCCCCACAAGGGCGTCAACCCGGATGAGGTCGTGGCCATCGGCGCGGCGGTCCAGGCCGGCGTGCTCCAGGGCGACGTCAAGGACGTGCTGCTCCTCGACGTGACCCCGCTCTCGCTCGGCATCGAGACGCTGGGCGGCGTGTTCACCCGGCTCATCGACCGTAACACCACGATTCCGACGAAGAAGTCGCAGACCTTCTCGACGGCCGAGGACAACCAGAACGCGGTCACCATCCGGGTCTTCCAGGGTGAGCGCGAGATGGCGGCCGACAACAAGCTGCTCGGCCAGTTCGACCTCGTCGGCATCCCGCCGGCGCCGCGCGGCATGCCGCAGATCGAGGTGACCTTCGACATCGATGCCAACGGCATCGTCAACGTCACGGCCAAGGACAAGGCGACGAACAAGGAGCACCAGATCCGCATCCAGGCGAGCGGCGGCCTCTCGGACGCCGATATCGACCGCATGGTCAAGGACGCCGAGGCGAATGCCGAGGCCGACAAGAAGCGCCGCGAGCTCGTCGAGGTGAAGAACCAGGGCGAGAGCCTCGTCCACGCCACCGAGAAGTCGGTGAAGGAGTACGGCGACAAGGTCTCGGCCGACGACAAGGCCGGCATCGAGACCGCCATGACCGCGCTCCGCACGGCCCTCGAGGGCGAGGACGTGGAGACCATCAAGGCCCGCACCACCGACCTGATGCAGGCCTCGATGAAGCTCGGCGAGGCCATGTACGCGGCGAGCCAGGGCGGCGACGCCGCCGGCCCGGAGGCGGCGGCCGGTGCCGAGAAGAAGGACGACGTCATCGATGCCGACTTCCAGGAAGTCGACGAGAAGGACCAGAAGAAGCGGGCGTAAGGCTTGCTTATCCGCGGGACCGGAGCGATCCGGTCCCGCGCTCTTTTTCGGATGACGGCACGCTCCCCGGGCATGGTCTCGGGGAGCGGCATATGAGGGACCTGGGGCCGGGGAATGTCGAAGCGGGACTATTACGAGATCCTGGGCGTCGCGAAGACCGCTTCGGACGGCGAGATGAAGGTGGCCTTCCGCAAGCTGGCCATGAGCTACCATCCGGACCGGAATCCCGGCGACAAGGAAGCCGAGATCAAGTTCAAGGAAATCAACGAGGCCTATCAGTGCCTCTCGGACGGCCAGAAGCGCGCGGCCTATGACCGCTTCGGCCATGCCGCCTTCAGCCAGGGCGGCGCGGGCGGACCCGGATTCGGCAACGAGTTCGGGGACTTCATGTCCGACATCTTCGACAATTTCTTCGGCGACGGCCGGGGGCAGCCGGGGGCCGCGCGCGGGCGCGGCGGGCAGCCGGGCCGCGAGCGCGGCGCGGACCTGCGCTACAACCTCGAGATTACGCTTGAGGAGGCCTTCGCCGGCAAGGCCGAGACCATCAAGATCCCGACTTCGGTCACGTGCGAGGTCTGCGCCGGCTCCGGCGCCAAGGCGGGCTCGAAGCCGCGCACCTGCCAGACCTGCGCCGGCTACGGCCGGGTGCGGGCGGCGCAGGGGTTCTTCGCCATCGAGCGGACCTGCCCGAATTGCCACGGGCGCGGCGAGGTGATCGACGATCCCTGCGGCAATTGCGGTGGCGCGGGGCGCGTCAGCCGCGAGCGCACCCTCTCGATCAACGTGCCGGCGGGCGTCGATGACGGCCTGCGCATCCGGCTCGCGGGCGAGGGCGAGAGCGGCCTGCGCGGCGGACCCTCGGGGGACCTCTACGTCTTCCTCTCGATCAAGCCGCACGAGTTCTTCCAGCGCGACGGGGCGGACCTGTTCTGCCGGGTCCCGATCTCGATGGTGACGGCGGCGCTCTCGGGCGAGATCACCGTGCCGGTGATCGACGGCTCGCAGACGCAGGTGCGCATCCCGGCCGGCACCCAGACGGCGAAGCAGTTCCGCATCAAGGGCAAGGGCATGCCGGTCCTGCGCGCGCGCGACGTCGGCGACCTCTACATCCAGGTCTTCGTCGAGACCCCGCAGAACCTGACCAAGCGCCAGCGCGAGTTGCTGCAGGAATTCGACCAGACGGCCTCGGACGAGAACCATCCGGAGAGCGCGGGCTTCTTCTCGAAAGTGCGCGACTTCTTCGACGGCCTGAGCGGCTCGGCGCGCACGTGAGCGCGGCGCTCCGCGATTCCGGATCGTTTCGCCCCGAGCCCGGTTATGGTTGTGGCGACACCGCCCGGACGCGGCGATCGCCGGTGATGCGCGCGGCCGCGCGCGTCGGCGCTATGCACAGCCGCCGCCTTGACTGTAAGAAGGCTTTCGTCGTCTAGCCTATCCCATCCACCCGTCGATACGAGGGACTTCGGTCTTGCCGCCGTTACGTCGTTCCCGCGCGAAAGCCTTGGCTGCCACCGGTCCGGTGCGGGAGCGGCGCGATCCGCTGGAGGATGAAGCGCGGTTCCTGCGCTCGTGGTTCGAGCGGCCCCTCGTCACCGGCTCGGTCACGCCCTCGGGCCGGATGCTCGCCCGCACCATGGCGTCCTATGTCGACCCGCGCCGCGACGGCCCGGTGATCGAGCTCGGCCCCGGCACCGGCCCGGTGACGGAGGCACTGATCCGGCGCGGCGTCGCGCAGGAGCGCCTCGTCCTCGTCGAGTTCAACCCTGATTTCTGCGAGTTGCTGCGCCGCCGCTTCCCCCGCGCCACGATCGTGCGGGGCGACGCCTACAACATCCGCGAGACCCTGGCCGGGATGCTCTCCGAGCCCGGCGCCGCCACGATCTCCAGCCTGCCGCTCTTCACCAAGCCGCTCGAGCAGCGCCTCGACCTCCTGAACTCCGCCCACGACCTGATGGCGCCGAGCGCCCCCTTCGTGCAGTTCACCTACGCGGTGGTGCCGCCGATCCCGGCGCGCTGCCAGGCCGGCAGCTACACGGCGAGCGGATCCAACCGGGTCTGGCTCAACCTGCCGCCCGCGCGCGTCTGGGTCTACCGGCGCCCCTGATCCGGCGGCCGGATTCAGGGCGGTGCCGCAACCGTCGGCTGAACGGTACGGTATTTAACTCTTGTCAGCGTGCATTCAGGCGCCGCGGCCTAACCCTGTTCCGGATGCCGGCCGTCCTGGCCGGCTCGTTCGAGACAGGAGTTCGCCCATGACCATGAGCACGCGCCGGCCCCATCGCGGCCGCATCCTGGCCGCAGCCCTCGCCCTCGCCGGCGGCCTCATCGTCGCCGCCCCCCGGGCCGAGGCCGCCCCCTTCCAGCCCTCCGCCGCCATCGCCGACAGCGCCGAGACCGGCATCATCGCGGTGCGCGGCGGCCATGGCTGGGGCCATCACCATCACCACCATCGCGGCTGGGGCCATCGCCACCACGGCTGGGGCCACCGGCACCATGGCTGGGGTCACCGTCACCACGGCTGGGGCCACCGGCACCATCACCGTCATTACCGCTGGTGATCACCCGGCGCCGCGCGATCCGCGCGGCGCCTCCGCCTCGGCGGCGCCTCAGCCGATGCGTTCCAGCACGGCCGCGCGTGCGGGGGGCGCCTCGCCGATCCGGTAGGCGGCACGCAACGCCGCCTCTGCCCGGTCCGCCGCCGCCGCGTCGCGGGCATGCACCACGCCGAGGCGCCCGCTCGCGTCGCCCGGGCGGGCCAGATCGGTGAAGCCGACCGCCGGGTCGATCGGGTCCTGCGGGCGGGTGCGCCCGCCGCCGAGCCCGATCACCGCGAGCCCGATCTCCCGCGTCTCCACCGCCGCCACGACGCCCTCGGCGCGGATCTCCCGCACGATCCCGGCGCGCGGCAGGTGCCGCCCGGGCGCGTCGAGGAGGTCTGTCGGCCCGCCGAGGGCCGCCACCATGCGGGCGAAGATCTCGGCGGCGCGGCCCGAATCCAGCGCCTGCGCGACGCGGCCCTCCGCCTCCGCGAGGTCGCCGGCGAGGCGCCCGATCACCAGCATCTCGGCGGCGAGCGCCAGCGTGACGGCGTGGAAGCGCGGCTCGCGCCGGCGCCCCGTGAGGTAGTCGATCGCGTAGGCCACCTCGACGGCGTTGCCGGCGGCGGAAGCGAGCGGCGCGTCCATGTCGGTGATGAGCGCCACGGTGCGCAGACCGGCGCCGTTGGCCACGGTGGCGATGCTGCCGGCGAGGTCGCGCGCGGCCTCATGCCCGGCCATGAAGGCGCCCGATCCCGTCTTCACGTCCATCACGAGCCCGTCGAGCCCCGCCGCGAGCTTCTTCGACAGGATCGAGGCGGTGATCAGGTCGAGGGATTCGACCGTCGCGGTGGTGTCCCGGATGGCGTAGAGGCGCCGGTCCGCGGGGGCGAGGTCGGCGGTCTGCCCGATGATGGCGCAGCCCACCTCGCGGGTGACGGCGCGGAAGCGGTCGAGGTCGGGCCCGACATGGTAGCCCGGGATGCTCGCGAGCTTGTCGAGGGTGCCGCCCGTATGGCCGAGCCCGCGCCCGGAGATCATCGGCACGAAGCCGCCGCAGGCCGCCACCATCGGCCCGAGCGCGAGGCTCACGGTATCGCCGATGCCGCCGGTGGAATGCTTGTCGAGGACGGGGCCGGGCAGGTCCCAGGCGAGCACCGTGCCCGAGCGCGTCATCGCCCGCGTCAGGGCGATCCGCTCGGGCAGCGAGAGGCCGCGGAAGAACACCGCCATCGCGAAGGCGGTGGCCTGCCCCTCGGTGACGCTGCCCTCGGTGAGGCCCGCCACGAAGGCGGCGATCTCGGCCTCCTCCAGGGTGCCGCCGTCGCGCTTGCGCCGGATGATCTCCTGCGGGAGCCTCATGCCGGCTCCCCGAGCGCGGCCTTGAGGTCGCCCACGAGGCTGCTCGCGCCGAGGCGGAAGGTCGCCGGGCTCACCCAGTCCGGCCCCATGATGCGGTCGGCGAGCGCCAGGTAGGCGGCCGCATCCGCGACGCGGCGCAGGCCGCCCGAGACCTTGAGGCCCGCCCGCCGCCCCTCCGGCAGCGCCCGGATGACGCCGAGCATCGCCTCGGCCGCCTCGGGCGTGGCCGAGACCGGGCTCTTGCCCGTCGAGGTCTTGACGAAATCGGCGCCGGCCTCGAGGGCGAGGCGGGCCGCCGCCCGGATGAGCTCCGGCTCGGCGAGGGTGCCGGTCTCGAGGATCACCTTGAGGCAGGTCCGGCGGCAGACGTCGCGCACCGCCTCCACCAGGGCGCGGGCGGTCTCGCGGTCGCCGCGCTGCAGGGCCCGATAGGGCAGGACGAGGTCGATCTCGGCGGCGCCGTCGTCGATCGCCTCGGCGGTGTCCTCGACGGCGCGCTCCAGATCCTCGCCGCCGGCCGGGAAATTGATCACCGTGGCGACGCGCACGCCCGAGCCCGCGAGCGCCCGGACCCCCTGGCTGACGAATTGCGGCCAGACGCAGATCGCCGCGACCCCGCTTCCCCTGGCCTCGCGGCAGAGGGCGTCGACCTGGGGCGTGGTGCAGGTGTCGCCGAGGTCGGTGAGATCGAGGAGCGGCAGCGCCCGGCGCGCCACCGCGGCGGCATCGAAGAGGGGCTCAGGCATCGTGCGGGCTCCAGGGCGGCGTCGTCTCGAGGCCGAGGCGGGCCACGAAGGCGGCGACGAGGCGGGCGAGGTCGGAGGCCATGGCGGCGGCGGCCTCCTTGGTCTCGGCATGGTGGGGATCGCCGCCGCTGATCCCGGCCGCGCGGTTCGTCACCACCGAGAGGGCGGCGACGCGCAGGCCGAAGAACCGGGCGAGGATCACCTCCGGCACCGTCGACATGCCGACGAGGTCGGCGCCGAGGCGCCCCGCCATGCGCACCTCGGCCGGCGTCTCGAAGCTCGGGCCGGAGAACCAGGCGTAGACGCCCTCAAGCAGGGGAACCCCGCAGGCCGCCGCGGCCGCCCGCAGATGGGTGCGGAGCGCCGGATCGTAGGCGTCGGTCATCGGCACGAAGCGGGCATCGCTCGCCTCGCCCACGAGCGGGTTCAGCCCCGCGAGGTTGAGGTGGTCGCTCAGCATCACGAGGCTGCCGGGCCCGGCCTCCCGCATCAGCGAGCCCGCCGCGTTGGTGAGGAGAAGCGCGCCCGCTCCGAGCGCCCGGGCGACCCCGATGGGCGTGCGCATCACGGCGGCGTCGCCCCGCTCGTAGGCGTGCGACCGGCCCTCGAAGACGAGGACGGGCCGACCCGCCAGGATGCCCCGGTGCAGGGTGCCCCCGTGCCCGCTGACGCCCGGCTCGGGAAAACCCGAGATGCCCGCGTAAGGCCGCGACAGGCGCTCCGACAGGCTCGCGGCGAGGGGCCCGAGACCGGTGCCGGTGACGATGGCGCAGGCATAGGGCCCCGCGAACCCCGCCTCGGACAGGGATTGCGCGCTGCGCTGGACGATCGGATCGGCCGGGATCTCAAGCATCGGTGGCGAGCGTCTCCGGCCCGAAGGAGGCGGGCAGCAGCGCGTCGAGGGTGAAGCTGCGGCGCACCCCCTCCGGCCCCGCCACGTGGATCGGCGTCGTCCCGACGGCGAATTCCCGGATGCGCTGGCGGCAGGCGCCGCAGGGCGTGACGAGGCCCGCGCCGTCGCCGAGCACCAGGATCGACCGGATGGCGCGCCCGCCCCCCGCCACCATCGCGGCGATGGCGCCCGCTTCCGCGCAGGTCCCGGCCGGGTAGGCGGCGTTCTCGACGTTGCAGCCCGCATGGATGCGCCCGTGCTCGTCGCGGAGCGCCGCGCCGACGGGAAAGTTCGAGTAGGGGGCGTGCGCGCGGGCGCGCGCGGCCCCGGCCGCCTCGAACAGGGCCGAGAGGTCGGGGCTCACCGGCCGTCTCCGCCGGCGGCGTCCGCCGAACGGTCGATCGATGCGGCGCTCATGACTGCTCCTTCATGCGTGATCTTTGGCACCGGGCCCAGCGGCCTGTCGAGGGGCGAGATCGACAAGGCGCGAGGACGCTCCTATGACGCGGACGGAGATCGGCGAGCCGGGAGAGCAGGATGCTGGGCCGTTACGAGCGCGGGGCGAGCGGCGAGGCCGTGGTCGAGTACGGCGACGGCACCATGCGGGTGATCAAGCCCGGCAGCTTCGTGCGCTGCGCGGTGACGGGCGAGGCGATCGCCCTCGACGCCCTGCGCTACTGGAGCGTGGCGCGCCAGGAAGCCTTCGCGACGCCGGAGGCCGCCCTGCAACGCCTGAAGGAGAGCGGCCGGCCGGCCTAGAGCGCGCTCCGCGCTCGCCGGAGAACCGGTTCAGCGTGCGAGCGCGCGCCAAAGCGAGGATGGAGTGCCGTCATCCGGCCCGAGCGCCGGGCCGGGGGCCAAGGGCTCTCGCCATCCGGAGACCGAGCGATGAACCTTCACACTTGGTGGCTGTTCTTCAGCGCCGTTTTCATTCTGTGCGGGACGCCGGGGCCGAACATGCTCCACGTCCTGACG
This sequence comes from Methylobacterium soli, assembly GCF_008806385.1. Classification (GTDB taxonomy): domain Bacteria; phylum Pseudomonadota; class Alphaproteobacteria; order Rhizobiales; family Beijerinckiaceae; genus Methylobacterium; species Methylobacterium soli. The sequence continues at coordinate 61,773 of NZ_VZZK01000008.1, read as the reverse complement.
CGCAGCGTCCGGGTCGGGGCGCGGCGAGCCCTCGCCACCATGGCGGGCTGCCTCGGTGCCGTCCTGCTCGTCGTCGCGGCCTCGGCGGCGGGGCTCAGCGCGGTGCTGACCGCCGCGCCGGCCCTGTTCGAGGTCATCCGCTACGCCGGCGTCGCCTATCTGCTGTATCTCGGGGTCAAGGCCTGGCGGGGCGCGGACGGGCCGGTCGCGGCCAGGCCCGGCGAGGGTCCGGCGGCGTCCCGGCTCACCGCGCCGCGGCTCGTGCGCGACGGATTCCTGATCGGCCTCAGCAACCCAAAACTGATCCTGTTCGCCACCGCCTTCTTCCCCCAGTTCATCGACGGCCACGCGGCCCAGGGCCCGCAATTCGCGATCCTGGTCGCGACCTTCGCGGGGGCCGAGCTGTTCTGGTACGGAATCTACGCCATCGGCGGACAGCGCCTCGCCGTCACCCTGACGCGCCCGGGGCTGAAGCGCCTGTTCGACCGGATCACCGGCGGCCTCTTCGTCGGCTTCGGGGCCGCGCTCCTCGGCGTCCGGCCCTGAGGCGGCTCAGGCCCGGATGAGCGCGCCGATCTGGGTCGCGATGGCGCCCGCGTCGGAGAAGACGAGGCGCACGGGCAGAATCCGCACATCGTAGCCGGGGGGCAGCCGCACCGCGTCCTTCTCGGTGGTGACGAGATCGGCGCCGAGGCGGGCGGCCTCAGCAGCAAGGCCCGACAGGTCGCCTGCCGTGTAGCGGTGATGGTCCGGGAAGGCGCGGGCTGCCGCGATCTCCGCGCCCGCCGCCCGCAGGGTGTCGAAGAACTTCTGCGGGATGCCGATCCCCGCGAAGGCCACGGCCCGGCGGCCGGCCCAATCGCCGGCCGCCGGCACCAGCCGCGCGCGGTGCACCGGGAGCCCGCGCGCACGCGCCTGCGCCTCCACATCCTCGCCCGCCCGGCCCTCACCGATCAGCACGAGCCCGCCGACATGCGGCCATTGCCGGGCGAGGGGCGCGCGCAGCGGCCCGGCCGGGAAGGGACGGCCGTTGCCGAGGCCCGCGCCCGCATCCACCACCGCGAGGGCGAGGTCCTTGGCGAGGCTCGGGTTCTGCAATCCGTCATCCATCACGACCACGCGCGCCCCGGCCGCCGCGCAGGCCCGCGCCCCCGCGACCCGGTCGCGGGCCACGATGGTCGGGGCGTGGCGGGCGAGCAGCAGCGGCTCGTCCCCCACCGCGTCGGCCCCATGACGACCTGGATCGACCCGGACCGGCCCGGCGAGACGGCCGCCATAGCCGCGGCTCAGGAAGGCCGGCTCCGCGCCGAGGTCGCGCAGCATCGCGGCGAGCGCCAGCGCGGTCGGCGTCTTGCCGGCGCCCCCGAGGGTGAAGTTGCCGAGGCAGAGGATCGGGCAGGGCGCGCGCGTGCCGACCCGGTCCATGCGCGCCGCCGTCAGGGCGCCGTAGGCCGCACCGACCGGGGCGAGCAGCCGGGCGGCGGGATGGTCCGGCACCGACCAGAAGCGGGGCGGGCGGATCATGCGGGCCGCGCGGGTTCGGCCCGGCACCTGCCGCGCCGCAGCCCGGCCGCGTCTGGCGCGGGCGGCCTCACGAGGCGTGGAGGGCCGCGAGCTTCATCTGGGCGATGAAGGGGTCGAGGACCGCGAGGGTGCGCTCCACCGCGCCCTCGAACGGGCGCAGGGCCCGCTGCCCGGCCTCCGCCATGCTGCGGATGCGGCGGGGATCGGCCAGGAGGTCGCCGACGCTCGCGGTCAGCTCGGGGCCGTCCGCCACCGGAAGGGCGCCGCCCGCGGCGTCGAGCGCCCGGTAGACCTGCGCGAAATTATGCGTGTGGGGGCCATGCAGCACGGCCGTGTCGAGGCGGATCGGCTCGATCGGGTTCTGGCCGCCATGCGGCACCAGGGAGCCGCCGAGATAGACCAGCGGGCTCAGCCGATAGAACAGGCCGAGCTCGCCGATCGTGTCGGCGACGTAGAGCTCGACACTCGGATGCGGGCGCCCGCCCGTGGCGCGGCGGGCGGACCGCAGGCCCGCCGCCGCCGCGCAGGCCGCGACCGCCTCGCCCCGGCGGGGATGCCGGGGCACCACGACGGTGAGGAGGCGCGGCAGCCGGTCCCGCAAAGCCGCGTGGGTCTCGGCCACCATCTCGTCCTCGCCCGGATGCGTGCTCGCCGCGACCCAGACCGGGCGGTCGCCGATCATCTCGCCGAGATAGGCCATCTGCTGGCGGTCGGCCGGGGGCACGGCCGAATCGTATTTGAGGTTGCCCGCCACGCTGACCCGCGGGGCGCCGAGCCGGGCGAAGCGCTCCGCATCGTCCTTGGTCTGCGCCAGGCAGATGGCGATGCGGGCGAGGAGCGCCTGGGCGGTGCGGGGCGCGCGCTCCCAGCCCTTGAAGGAGCGCTCCGACATGCGCCCGTTGACGAGGAGCAGCGGGATGTCGCGGGCGTGGAGCGCCACGACCGTGTTGGGCCAGATCTCGGATTCGGCCACCAGCGCGAGATCGGGCTGCCAATGGTCGAGGAAGCGCTCGACCCAGCGCGGCGCGTCGAGCGGCATGTACTGGTGCACGGCCCCGGCGGGCAGCCGGTGGCCGATCAGCTCGGCCGCGCTCCGCGTGCCCGTGGTGACGAGGACCGAGAAGCCGCGCCGGATCATGCCCTCGACGAGGCCGATCAGCGAGAGCGCCTCGCCGATGCTCGCCCCGTGCATCCAGACCAGCGCGCCGACCGGGCGGGCGCGGCCGGGGAGGCCGCGGCGCTCGGGCAGGCGGCCCGGATCCTCCTTGCCCCGGCGCGAGCGCCAGGCGAGGAGACCCGCCACCGCCGGCTCGCCGAGCAGGAGGCCGTAGCGATAGGCCCGCAGCGGCAGGGTGAGGGGAGGCGCCTTCATGCCGGCGGACCCACCCGGTCGAGGCGCCCGACCAGGGTATAGGCCCGGTCGTGGACGCGGTTCATCTCGGCCTCGACCTTCAGCCGCAGGGCCTCGAAGGCCTCGGGCTCGTTCTCGCGGGGCACGTGGATCGGCTCGCCGAACACCATCGCGCCGCGGCCGAAGGGCAGGCCGAGGCAGGCCCGGTCCCAGCTGTTGAAGCGGATGTGCCGGCTCGTCACCACCGCCACCGGCACGATCGGGCGCCCGGAGAAGCGCGCAAGCATGAGAATTCCCGCATCGCACCGGCGCGAGACCTTGGGCACGTCGGCGCTGAAGGCCACCGTCTCGCCGTCCTTGAGCGCGCGGACCATGGCGCGCAGGCCCTCGGCGCCGCCCTTCGCCTTCGCGTCGCGCACCACGCGGCCCCGGGCGCCGGAGGCCCGCATCACCCGGGCGCCCAGGCGCGTCAGCGCGATGGTGTTGATGTTGCCGTCGGGGCTGCGCGAGATGATCGTGGCGATCCGGTCGTGCGGGCGGCGCATGAAGGCGATCATCGTATGCTGCCCGTGCCACATGCCGGCGATGAAGGGCGAGAGGTCGTCGAGCCAGGCATCGGGCGCGGCGGGCTCGACCACGAACCGGTTGGTCCGCCGCACCAGGCGCAGGTAATCCGCCGCGAGATGGCCGAGGACGCGCTGGATTGCGGGCAGGCGGCTGATGCGTTTGACGAGGCTCATGGGTCGCTTCTGAAGCCCGCGTCCCGACGGGAGGCGGTTCCTCTTCTCCGGATCCGGACGCGCGCGACGTCGGCGGCGGCAGGACCGGAGAACCGGACACCACCGCGGCCGCGGGCTGTCTAGCCCCGATTTCGTTGCGAGCGCAACCAGGGTCGGCGCGCCGGGCACCGGACTAGGCCGGCGAGGCGGCGAAAAAGCGGCATCGCTCTTGTTTGGATTGATTCCAATGTATACTTTGGAATCAATCCAAATTCAGGGGCAAAGCGATGATTGCGGCAGATTCCGCGCCTGTTCCCCACGAATCCGCGGAGGCCGAGCGCCACCGCGCCTTCGTGTTGCAATACGTGCAGCCGGCCCTCGCCGGCCTGATCGACGGGTCGGTCTCGACCCTGGCGCCGATCTTCGCCGCCGCCTTCGCCACGCACAGCAACGGGGCGACCTTCCTGGTCGGCCTCGCGGCCTCCATGGGCGCCGGCATCAGCATGGGCTTCACCGAGGCCCTGTCCGATGACGGGCAGGTGACGGGGCGCGGCTCGCCCGTGATGCGCGGGATCGTCTGCGGTGCCATGACGGCGCTCGGAGGCCTCGGCCACACGCTGCCCTACGCGATCCCGGATGCCTGGCCGAACGCCTTCGCGCTGGCGACGAGCCTCGCGGTGCTCGTGGTCGCGGTCGAGCTCCTGGCGATCTCGGCGATCCGGACCCGCTACATGGCGACGCCGTTCTGGCGCGCGACCCTGCAGGTGGTGCTCGGCGGCGTGCTGGTGCTGCTCGCCGGCATCCTTATCGGCAACGCCTGACCGCGCGCCGGGCTCGCTTGACGCGGGCCGGCCGAGCCGCGATGCCGGGGGCCGCACGCCGAACCGACCCTCGCGCCCAGCCTCCGGTCCATGTTGCCTCCCGTGTTCCGCCTCGCCCACCTGACCGACCCGCATGTGGGCCCGCTGGCGCGGCCCCGCCTCCGCCAGCTCCTGAGCAAGCGCGCGACGGGCTACGCCAACTGGCGCCGCGGGCGCTCGCGCAGCCACGACATGGCGGTGCTCTCCGCCCTCGTGGCGGACCTGCGGGCGCAGGCGCCCGACCACGTCGCCTGCACGGGCGACCTCTGCAATATCGGCCTGCCGAGCGAGTGGGAGACGGCGCGGGACTTCCTGGCGGAGCTCGGCGCGCCCGAGACGGTGAGCTTCGTGCCGGGCAACCACGACGCCTACGTGCGCGGCTCCCTCGAGGGGCTGCTCGAGACCTGCGGCCCCTGGACCTCGGATGATGACGGGCGCACCCGCGCCTTCCCGTACCTGCGGCGGCGGGGGCCGCTGGCGCTCATCGGCCTGTCCTCGGCGATCCCGACGAAGCCCTTCGTGGCGAGCGGCCGGCTCGGCCCGCCCCAGATCGCGGCGGCCGAGACCATGCTGCGGATGCTGGCGCAGGAGCGGGACCGCCCGTGCCGCGTGGTGATGATCCACCATCCGCCCCAGCCCGGCGGCGCGGCGGCGGGGCGCGAGCTGAAGGATGCGCGCGAGTTCAGCGCCATGATCGGCCGGGCCGGCGCCGAGCTGATCCTGCACGGCCACAATCATGTCGGCAGCGTCGCCTTCCTGCCGGGGCCGGACGGCGCGGGCGTGCCCATCGTGGGCGGTCCCTCGGCCTCCGCCCGCCCGGGCAGCCACGAAGGCCTGCCGGGCCGCCGCGCCGCCTATTACCTCTACGCCTTCGCGCGCGAGGGCGGACGCCACGCGATCACGGCGCAGCGCCGCGGCCTCGACGGCGACGGCACCGTGACGGATCTCGGGCCCCTCGCGCTGACGCAAGATTAGAGACGGGCCGCGCCCCGCTCGGGCCGGCCCGTTCCGCGATCCGAAGGCGGGTGGGAGGTCAGGCCTCGACGAGGAACAGCGCGCTGCGCTCCTGCCGGGCGATGGTGGCCTCGTAGCGCTCGGCCTGCAGCCGGGTCAGCCCCGAGATCAGCGCGGTGGAGCCGCGATAGACCGTGTAGGTCCCGTCCTGGGTCGGACGAACACGAATCATCATCATCTCGGACATGGGAGCCACCCTGCCTTAGAAGGTTGATCGTCGAACGCGGATACGATGCGGTGACGTTAACTCGTCGTTCAGACAATGCAAGTCCCCGCCGTGGCGGTTCCGAACAGTATTTCTGTTGCATCGCGAAATGTTCTTCAGGTCATGGGCGGCACAGAGGAGGCTCATGGGCGGCTATTGTCCCTTCCCGAGGAAAGACGTCTCCTTGCCGGCGCGCGGCGGAGCTTGCGGAGGGCCTGCCCGGAATTGCATCCTGCGCCCGGGCGCAGCGCCTGGGCGAACTGCCCCTTGGATGGGCAGCAGGGGCGCTCCCGCCGAACGGCCGAGTTTGCGTTGCAAAAGGCGACGGCTGACATCTCGGGCGCATTTTTGCCGAGGCGCATTTTGCCAGGGGATCGTCTATGGTCCCTCCGCAATCCGGCCGCTAAGGTCGCGGCGGAACAGGGGATGAGGGAGCGCGAGGGCGGGAGGACGCGCTCGGGGCCGCGGTACGGGACTTGCTCCGGTCGTGCGGCCCGGCATTCGCCGGGGCGCGGCGGGGCCTCCCCCTCGGTCGACGAGCGATCCGACAGCCGCCGGACTCCCCGCAATCGAAGCTCGTAGTCAGGACGCGAGACGGCGCCGAATGGACGTATTCCTGCAGCAACTCATCAACGGGCTGACGCTCGGCTCCATCTACGGCCTGATCGCCATCGGCTACACGATGGTGTTCGGCATTATCGGCATGGTCAATTTCGCCCATGGCGACGTCTTCATGGTGTCGAGCTTCATCGCCCTGATCCTGTTCCTGCTCCTCACGACCTGGCTCGGGCTCTCCTCCATCGCGCTGGCGCTGCTGATCGTGCTGGTCCTCACCATGGCGCTCACCGCCCTCTGGGGCTGGGCGATCGAGCGGGTGGCCTACCGGCCCCTGCGCGGCTCGTTCCGCCTCGCGCCGCTGATCTCGGCCATCGGCGTCTCGATCTTCCTCTCGAACTTCGTCCAGGTGGCCCAGGGCGCGCGCAACAAGCCGACGCCCCCGATGCTCAACGGCGGCTTCACCCTCCTCGACCAGGGCGGCTACGCGGTGACGCTCTCCTACAAGCAATGCCTGATCATGGCGGTGACCGCCGTGCTGCTCCTGGGCTTCTGGTACCTCGTCCAGCGCACCGCCTTCGGCCGGGCCCAGCGCGCCTGCGAGCAGGACCGGCGCATGGCCGCGCTCCTCGGCATCGACGTCGACCGCACCATCTCGCTGACCTTCGTGCTCGGCGCCGCCCTCGCGGCGGTCGCGGGCGTGCTCTACCTGCTCTATTACGGCGTGGTCTCGTTCTCGGACGGGTTCGTGCCCGGCGTGAAGGCCTTCACGGCGGCGGTGCTGGGCGGCATCGGCTCGCTCCCGGGCGCGGTCCTGGGCGGGTTGATCATCGGCCTGATCGAGACCTTCTGGTCGGCCTATTTCTCGATCGAGTACAAGGACGTGGCGGCTTTCTCGATCCTCGCGATCGTGCTGATCTTCATGCCCTCGGGCATCCTCGGCCGGGCCGAGGTCGAGAAGGTTTGAGCGCGATGCAGGCTTCGCGAACGGGTCGGCAGGACGGCGCGGCGGCGCTTCCCGACATCCTGCGGGATGCCGGGATCTACGCCCTCGTCGCCCTCGGTCTCTGCGTCCCCATCGTCAGCTTCCGGACGGAGCTGACCCAGAACAGCGCCCTCGACCTCGTGCCCCGCTGGGCCGTGGTGGCGGGGCTCTGCGCGGCTATCTTCGTCCTGCGGGTGATCCAGCGGCTGGTCCTGGCCCGGCGCGACGCCCGCCGGGCGCTCACGCCCTCCGCGCACCAGGCCACCGAGGCGGTCCATGGCGAGCCGAATGCCGGGCAGCGGGCCTCGCGCCTGGCGCTTCCGCTCTTCGTCGGCTTCGCCCTCGGTCTGCCCCTCATCGCGGTCCTGGCCACCGGGGGTCTGAGCCAGTCGCGCTACTGGATCGATCTCGGCATCCTCATCCTCACCTACGTGATGCTGGGCTGGGGCCTCAACATCGTGGTCGGCCTCGCGGGTCTGCTCGATCTCGGCTACGTCGCCTTCTACGCCGTCGGCGCCTACGCGTACGCGCTGCTCTCCACCAGCTTCGGCCTCTCGTTCTGGGTCTGCCTGCCGCTCGCGGGCCTGTTCGCGGCGCTCTGGGGCATGCTGCTGGGCTTCCCGGTCCTGCGCCTGCGCGGCGATTACCTCGCCATCGTGACCCTCGCCTTCGGGGAGATCATCCGCCTCGTCCTGATCAACTGGGTCGACCTCACCGGGGGGGCGGCCGGCATCTCCTCGATCCCGCGGGCGACCTTCTTCGGCATCCCCTTCACGGCGGGCGAGGACGGCTTCGCGGCGCGCTTCGGCCTCAGCTTCGACACGATGCACCGCAACGTCTTCCTCTATTACCTGATCCTCGCGCTCGCGCTCCTCACCAACGCCGTCACCCTGCGCCTGCGGCGCCTGCCCATCGGCCGGGCCTGGGAGGCGCTGCGCGAGGACGAGATCGCCTGCCGCTCGCTGGGCATCAACACCACCACGACGAAGCTCACCGCCTTCGCGCTCGGCGCCATGTTCGGCGGGTTCGCGGGCTCGTTCTTCGCCGTCCGCCAGGGCTTCATCAGCCCCGAGAGCTTCAACTTCCTGGAGAGCGCCATCATCCTGGCGATCGTCGTGCTCGGCGGCATGGGCAGCCAGGTCGGCGTCGCGATCGCCGCCATCGCGATGGTCGGCGGCCCCGAGATGCTGCGCAACCTCGGCTTCCTGCGGGCGGTGTTCGGCGAGGGCTTCGACCCGAACGAGTACCGCCTGCTGCTGTTCGGCCTCGCCATGGTGGCCATGATGGTCTGGCGGCCGCGCGGCCTCATCTCGGTGCGCGTGCCCTCGGTGGCGCTCAAGGAGCGGCGCGCCATCGCGGGCAGCCTCGTGCGGGAGGGGCACGGCTGATGACCGCTCCGATTCCCCAGCGCGAGGCCGTCCTCACCGTCGATCACCTCAGCATGCGCTTCGGCGGCCTGATGGCCGTGAACGACCTCTCCTTCGTGGTCCGGCGCGGCGACATCACGGCGCTGATCGGTCCCAACGGCGCCGGCAAGACCACGGTCTTCAACTGCATCACGGGCTTCTACAAGCCGACCGAGGGGATGCTGACCCTGCGCCACCAGGACGGCACCAGCCACCTCCTGGAGCGGCTGCCGAACCACGCCGTGAACCGCAGGGCGCGGGTTGCCCGCACCTTCCAGAACATCCGCCTGTTCCAGGGCATGACGGTTCTGGAGAACCTCCTCGTCGCCCAGCACGCGCCGCTGATGCGGGCCTCGGGCATGACCGTGCTGGGCCTCCTCGGCCTCGGCGGCTACCGCTCCGCCGAGGCCGCCGCGATCGAGCGCGCCAAGGTCTGGCTCGAGCGGATCAACCTCATGGCGCGGGCCGACGATCCGGCGGGCGACCTGCCCTACGGGGCGCAGCGCCGGCTCGAGATCGCCCGCGCCATGTGCACGGACCCGGTCCTCCTCTGCCTCGACGAGCCGGCGGCGGGCCTCAACCCCCGCGAATCCCTGGAGCTGAACACGCTGTTGCGCCAGATCCGCGACCAGGACGGCACCTCGGTGCTGCTCATCGAGCACGACATGTCGGTGGTGATGGAGATCTCCGACCACGTGGTGGTGCTCGATTATGGCGTGAAGATCGCCGACGGCACCCCGGGGGAGATCCGGTCCGACCCGAAGGTGATCGCCGCCTATCTCGGCGTCGAGGACGAGGAGATCGAGGCGGTCGATGCCGAGGTCGGCCTCACCATCCCGGTGGCGGGAGCCGAAGTATGAGCGTCGCCGGCATCAACGTCCTGGTCGAGGAGACCCGTGCCCGGCAGGCGGCCGCGCGCGCGCCGCTCCTCGCGGTCCGGGGCGTCTCGGCCTATTACGGCAGCGTCGCGGCGCTGCGCGAGGTCGACCTCGACGTGGCCGAGGGCGAGATCGTCACGCTGATCGGCGCGAACGGGGCCGGCAAGTCGACCCTGATGATGACGATCTTCGGCAGCCCCCGGGCGCGCTCGGGCAGCATCACCTTCGCGGGCCAGGACATCACGCGGCTGCAGACGCACGAGATCGCGCGGCTGAACATCGCGCAATCGCCCGAGGGCCGGCGCGTCTTCCCGCGCATGAGCGTCTACGAGAACCTGCAGATGGGCGCGACGCTCCATGCGGGCCGCTACTTCGCGGAGGATCTGGAGCGCGTCTGCACCCTGTTCCCCCGCCTCAAGGAGCGCCTGAGCCAGCGCGCCGGCACCATGTCGGGCGGCGAGCAGCAGATGCTCGCCATCGCCCGCGCCCTGATGAGCCGGCCGAAGCTCCTTCTCCTCGACGAGCCCTCCCTCGGCCTCGCCCCCCTCGTGGTGAAGCAGATCTTCGGCGCCATCCGGGACCTCAACATCCGGGACGGCATGACGATCTTCCTCGTCGAGCAGAACGCCTATCATGCCCTCAAGCTCGCCCACCGGGGCTACGTCCTCGTCAACGGACGCATCACCCTGAGCGGCCCGAGCCGGACCCTGCTTGACGATCCCTCGATCAAGGCCGCCTATCTCGAGGGCGGACATCCCGTGCCGGATGCGGCCGGGCAGCCGGCGGGAGCCTGAGACGTGCAGGAAGGCATTCTCTTCGAGGAAAGCTCGATCGGCCTGTTCCTGCTCGTCACCGTGGCGATGGGGGGCTGGGCCGCCTGGATGACCGCACGCGGCATCGCGGCGGTCTGGCGCCCCTTCTGGCAATGCGCGCTCGCGCTTCTGGTCCTGGCGGCCGCCGTGCGCTTCATCCATTTCGCGCTGTTCGAGGGGACGCTCCTCTCGCTGCACTATTACCTCGTCGACGCGGCCGTCGTGCTGATCGTCGGCGCGATCGGCTTCCGGGTGAAGCGCACCCGGCAGATGACCACCCAGTATCGCTGGCTCTACGAGCGCACCACGCCGCTGACATGGCGGGAGCGCGCGCATGATCCGGTGCCCGAGAAGCCCTGATCCCTCCGGCTGCACGAACCCTGCGCCTGCCCGGATGGCCATACGGAGAGTGAGACCATGAGAACTACGTTGCTGGCCGGCCTCGCGCTCGGGCTTCTGCTCTCGGGCGGGGCGCAGGCGCAGATCAAGATCGGCGTCGCCAGCCCGGTGACGGGAGGCAGCGCGGCCTTCGGGGCGCAGATCCGCAACGGCGCGAGCCAGGCGGTGGAGGACATCAACAAGGCCGGCGGCGTGAAGGTCGGCGATAAGAAGCAGAAATTCGAGCTCTCCACCGGCGACGACGCCTCCGACCCGAAGCAGGGCGTCTCGGTCGCCAACAAGTTCGCCTCCGAGGGGGTGAAGATGGTGGTCGGCGACTTCAACTCGGGCGTGTCGATCCCGTCCTCGGACGTCTACCAGGATGCCGGCATCATCCAGATCACGCCGGCCTCGACCAACGTGAAGTTCACCGAGCGCGGCAACTGGAACACCTTCCGGACCTGCGGCCGCGACGACCAGCAGGGCGCGGTGGCGGGCGAGTACCTCGTGAAGAACTTCAAGGGCAAGAAGGTCGCCTTCATCCACGACAAGACCCCCTACGGAAAGGGCCTCGCCGACGAGACCCTGAAGGTCTTCAAGGCCAAGAGCGGCGGCAAGGAAGCCGTCTACGAGGGCATCAACCCGGGCGAGAAGGACTACTCGGCCCTCGTCTCGAAGCTGAAGCAGGCCAATGTCGACGTCGTGTATTTCGGCGGCATCCACACCGAGGCCGGCCTGATCGTGCGCCAGATGCGCGACCAGGGCCTGAAGGCGCCCCTGATGGGCGGTGACGGCATCACCGACAAGGAGTTCGTGCAGATCGCCGGCCCGGGCTCGGAGGGCACGCTCATGACCTTCTCGCCGGATGCCCGCAAGAATCCGAACGCCAAGGACGCGGTGGCGGCCTTCAAGGCCAAGAACATCGATCCGGAGGCCTACACGCTCTACGCCTACGCGGCCGTGCAGATCCTCGCCAAGGCGATCGAGGAGACGGGCTCCACCGACGGCAAGAAGCTCGCCGACTACCTGCACCAGGGCAAGCCGACCAAGACCGTGATCGGCGACATCGCCTACGACAAGAAGGGCGACATCACCCGGCCGGACTACGTCATGTATGTCTGGAAGAAGAACGCCGCCGGCAACATCGACTACAGCGGCAACGAGATCACGCAGTGATCTGACGCCGGGCGCCGCCTCGCGCGGCGCCCGTTACCGGCATCCCACCCGGCGCCGCCTCGCGCGGTGCCCGTGGCCGGCACCCCACAGGGTGCCGCCTCGCGGCGCCCGTTACCGGCACCCGATGCAGATGCCGCGATTGATCGGTCCGGCCGCGTTCCCGTCCCGGCGGCGCGCGGCCTTGCCGGGCCTGCGCGCCTTGCGATCCTCGTCCATCCGGCCCCGCATCCGCTCCGCCTGCCGGCGAACGGGCGCATCCGGCGCGAGGGCCTGGCCCGCGGCGGGCTCGCGCGCCTGATCCTGCCGCAGCTCGCGCAGCAGGCTCTTCGCCTCGCGCCCGGCCTCTGCCGGCTGGAGTTCCGCGCCCGGCGCGTCCTCGGCCAAGGCCCGGCCCGGCGCCGTGGCGGCGACCAGGAGGGCGAGGACGAGGGCCCGGATAAGCGGGCGGGCGCCGATCAGGCATCTCGGTCTCATGCGATCTCGGTGGCCGATCCTGGCAAGAGGTCTGGAACGCGCGGAGCTCTGAAACGCGTGAGCTCTGAAATACGGGAGCTCTTGGATTCGCTTCCGCGCGCCGGTCAACCAACCGTGCGGTCGCGTCCCCGGATCCTCGGCCCACTCGCGGCCGTGCCGCGATGGTCCCCCGGCGCGTGCCAGGGAATCCGCGCTGGCGCGAATTTCCGCTTGCGTCTTACGGTCTCAGCACAACGGCCATTGCCATCAAGCTTGGCATCGGCAAAATTCAGGGCGCACGGGGCGACGGACCCGCAGGCAGCCCGATGTCAGCAACAGACACCCACCTCACCCAATTCCAGACGCGGGTCTCGGGACTCGCCAAGGCGGCCGCCCGCGACGAGCGCCTCGCCACCGACTACGCGCGGCTCGCCGCCTACATGGCCAAGGACGGTCGGGTCTCCGCCGTCGACCTGTTCGAGAGCCTGAGCCGCCACCACGCCATCCGCGCTCTCGAGGAGCGCGGCCAGCTCGAAGCCACGGTGCACGCCCAGCACGAGGACAGCGAGACCTGACGGCGCCGTGAGGCGCCCCTCAGACCTGCGCCCGCTTGAGCGCGTGCGCGGTGCGTCCGCCGCCGAGATGCTCCGCGTCGGGATTGCGCAGCTCGCGCATCCCCGGTGCCCGACCGGTCGTCAGGAAGACCAGCACCGTCAACGCCAGGATCCATTTCGAGGCCATCGCCCTCGCCCTCATTCTTAAGCGAGGGGCAATAAGTTCGATTGCTTTCGCGTTTGTTGCCTTGCGGCAAGGCGATCGGTCGGCATTCCGCTTTCACGCCGCATGGTCAATGACGGGTGAAGATGCGGGCCCCTCTCAGGCCGCCCGCCCGCGCGGGGCGATCGAGACGACGCAACCCGGCGCCAGTGCGCCGGGCGCCGCGGCCCGCTCCGACGCGGCGTGCCGCTCGTCGAGGGCGGCGGGCTGCGCCGCCTCGACCCGGTTCCGGCCCCGGTGCTTGGCCGCGTAGAGGGCCTCGTCGGCGGCCTTCAGGAGTTCGCTCGCGCCGAGGCCGCGCAGGCGCTCCGCGCCGTGGGCCGTCGCCACCCCGATGCTGATGGTCACGAGGCCGGGCCCTGGCTGCGCGAGGCCGGGATGGGGCAGGGCGAGGTCGATGACGGCACGTCGCAACGTCTCGGCCGCCGCGACGGCCGCCTCGCGCGTGGCGCGCGGCAGGAAGGCGACGAATTCCTCCCCGCCGTAGCGGGCGACCAATCCGCCCGCGTCCTCGACCGGCCCGCGCAGGGCCTCGGCGATGCGGACGAGGCAGCCATCCCCCGCCGCGTGGCCGGCGCTGTCGTTGAGGAGCTTGAAGCGGTCGATGTCGATGAGCAGGACGCTGAACCAGTCCCGCCGCACGAAGGCGAGCTCCCAGGCCCATTCGAGCCGCTGCGTGAACAGGCGCCGATTGGCCACCCCCGTGAGCGGATCGGTCTCCGACAGGATCGTCAGGCGCGCATTGGCCTCCGCCAGCGCCGCCGACTGGGCCTTCTCCCGCAACCCCAGGAGGAAGCTCCGCTTGGTCTCCCACTCGCGGGAATAGGCGAGCTTCAGCGGCACCAGGATCAGGCTCGCGACGAGGAGCGGCACCCCGAGTCCGTTCGGCCCGCTGAGATCGAGCCCCAGCACCGCGAGCACGTAGAGCGCGAAGGCGCTGCCGCAGAACCAGAGGCTGTGCCGGAACGGCATCGGGGCGATCATGCCGACCACGAGGGGTACGACGGCGGCCAGGATCAGGTAGGTGTCGGCATGGCCCAGCGGCACGATCCGGGCGCTGTTCAGGACGATCGCCATGTCGACGAGGCTGGTCGCCAACACCGCGAGGGTCTGCCTCCGGGTCGAGGGGCGCCCGCGCAGCACCAGGATCGCCGCGAGCGCCAGCGGCACGAAGACCCCGAGCGTCAGCCCGGCCGGCACCGCGATGGCCTCGGCCCCGAAGGCGTCGAGATCGACCTTCAGGGACAGGATGTTGAAGGCAATGAAGACCAGAAGCCAGGATTGCAGGTACCAGCCCGCGGCCGGGGCGACCTCCGCGTGATACTTGGCTTCGAGGGGCGCGGAGAGCTTGAGCGCCCACCAGGAGCGGTTCAGGCCGTCCTCAATTAGGGATTGTATCAAGGGGCAGGGCTCGTCCCGGCATTCGTCGCGGGCGAGCCTTGCATGAACGGCTTTGATTGTTGGTTAAGGGCGCGGAGGTCTGGTCGAACCGGCGCGCCGCATCGGTTCGACTGAACGCGCCGCGTTCAGCCCAGCACCTTGATGGCGCTCACGATCGCCGCGCAGGTACGCAGGTTCTCGAGTTCCTGGGGATCGACCGACACGCGCTCGGCCTCGGTCAGCGGCGGGCCGACCGCGAGGGCGTCCTGCGCCCGCTTGATCTCGGCGTTCAGCTCGATGATCTCCTCGCAGGCGAGGTGGAACAGGCGGGTCGGATCCTTCTGCAACTCGGCCTCGATGCCTCGTGCCGTGCGCATCTGGTCGGTCAGGCGGCGCGTGGAGGCGCGGCTGCCCTTGCCGAAATCATGCTTGATCACGTCGCTCATATGGCCGTCGGTCCTTCGGGCCCACGGCCGCGACGACCGAAGGTTCAGGATCCTTAGCATGGAACGCGGCCAACGCCGCCACGTCCGGTTGCGGGCCCGGCCGCCACGGCCGCGGGACTAAACCGGACCCGTCAAGCGTCTGTCGGATGAAGCCCCCGCTGAGCCTTCCGGGGTTTCATCACAGACCACCTTCGCCCGCCCGGCCTGGCCGCGGCGGGCGCTTCTTCTCGAAGCCCGCGCCCGGCCCGGATCCGGTCGATGCCGGCGTCGCGGATAGCGGTATCGTCGGCCTCCCGTTCCGTGCGAGGGTTGATCGATGATCAAGCGCAGCTGGACGGCCAGGACGGCGGTGCTCGGCCCGGCCGGAGGAGCCGGCCACGATCGTCACCCCGGCGCGCAGGCCCGGCGGCCCGATGCAGGCCCCGCCCCGATGACGCGCCGGCCATCCATCCGCGTCGCCGCCTCGGCGGCGGGGCCGCAGGCACGAGGTTGTCGATGACCAAGCCGTCGGTTCACCCCTTCAGCATCACGGTGCGGCCGAGCCGCCTCGCGCCGGGCACTTTCTCGTGGCGCATCAACGCGATCGGCGGCGATTGCGAGGCCTGCACGATCTTCTACGCGAGTTTCGACGAGGCGCGCCGCGCCGCGAAGGCACGGCTCGAGATCCTGGTCGCGCAATGGCGCTCGAATGAATCGTCGGGGCAGGGCCGGGCACCCTAGGGGGATCGTTCCCGCGCGCAGCGTGGCGCCTGGGGTGTCCCGGTGATCGCCTGCATCGTCACCATCTGGGCGCGCGCCTCCGCGAGATTGGTGCCGAGCCGCGCGATCTCCTCGCCGATCGCGCGGGTGAGAACGTCGATCCGGTCGAGCAGGGCGCGCGTCTCAGGCGATACGGCCGGCGGCTGCGGCGGACGCCACCGCTTCGCCCGCTCCAGGAAGGGCACCTCGATCAGGCGACGGCCCTCGGCATCCGTGATCTCGAAGATGCAGCAATTCGGGTCGTGCCCACCCTGGACCAGCTCGGCCAGCAGCTTCGGGATGGCCTTGCAGGCGCCCAGATAGGCCGCCTCGATATTCGCATAGAGCAGCCCGATCTCGTCGCGGTCGAGGCCCTCCGCCGTGCGGAGATGGAAGTAGTAGAAGGGCATGCCACCTTCTCCTCCGGCCCTGTCGGCGAGACGGCGCCGATCCGGACAGGCTCTCAGGGGACCGGGCCGACACCCCGCCGGCGCGCAACCCGGCCCGGTCCCACGCCGCCCGGAGCCGCGTCGGGCGGGTGAACTCGGCCGCATCCCGGTGCCGGCTCGGAGGCCCCGCGGGAGAACGGGGCGGGGCTCCGCGTCGGCGAGCCTTCGCGGCGAATTTACCCGGATTGATCGGACTCCGAAATGGCCGATCCGCGCGATCCCGGGTTCCGCTCCGGACGCGCGGCGTTCGCGCGTCCGGAGCGTCCGGTCCACAGGAAACCACGGGGCTGATCTTGCGGTGAGGGGCCGCGCGGCCGTTCCCTTGGCAGGCCGCCCATGCGAAGAAAAACCATGCCGAAAGGGGCTCGATACAAGGCGTTCCTGGTCTCCGTCGTTCAGCGACGCGAGGCGCACCGGACCTACGCGGTCGTCAAGCCGAGCGCGGAGGAAGCGTTGCAGAGGGTCCGCGACCTCTCGGCCGAGGGAACCAAGGCCTATCTCGTGGGCGGCCTGTCCCGCGACATGGCACGCCGGCTGAAGCTCAAGCGCGGCGACGTGCAGCTGATCTGAGGCGCTGCGCCGGTGCGGTGCGGAGACTCGGCCGTCAGATCTAATTCTGGGGGTTGGCGAGCAATTCCGTGATGAGCTTGGGCTGGTTGGGCTGCAGGTTGAGCGCCCGCCCTTCCGCCTGGGACAAGCGGATGCCGGAGCGGCGGGCCGCTTCGCCGAAAGCCAACCGGCTGCGAACGAGCGCCAGGGCCTCATCCGGATCTGCGCAACGCACCGCAAAACAGAGAACGGTTCCGGCTTTGTCGCCGATTGCCGGGCGATCCACCAGGATGACGTGGATTTCGTCCGCGATGGACATGCCGGCGCCCCCGGTAAGACTGGTCATGGCACTCAGCGAGCGATTCTGATCCAACTCAACGTTGCATGATGCCGCATGTTCGCCGGTAGCACATGCGCCCGGCGTCGCGGATCCGCCTGTCCGGGGCAAAGGGACGGGGCAAAGGGACGGGGCAAGCGTCCGGTTCGCGGAGTTCCGGCGCCGGATTTCGGAAGACGCCCAAGCCGGGAATGCGCTGCCCGCCGGGAGCCCGGAGCAGTCCTCGCCGAGCGATCGGGTCGCCCCGTCCCTCACCGATCCGAATTGCACCGATGCGCGGCCATCGACGGCGCGCTCAGTGATTCGGCCGGATGCCGCGATGGGACCGGGTCCGGATCAGCTGCCGGCTGATCTCGCAGACCGCGAGGTCGAGGGCCCGGTCGGCGGCCGGGCTGCCGCCCTGCGTGGTGAGGCCCCGGGCCCTGAGGATATGGCCGGCCGCCACCTCGTGCCCGGGTCTCACCCGGCGTGCCGCGCTCTCGGGCGGCGGGATGAACCGGCCGACGAACCCGCTCGCGCGTTTGCCCGGCGCCGGTCCGGCCGAGACCTCGCAGACCGTGCCGAGAAAGCCCAGGAAGCTGCGGTCGCGGGGCGCACAGGACGGGACCGCGCCGGCGCAGACCCATTTTGCCCGCCCGTCCGTATCGAGCAGCCGGTACGTCACGCTGAAGGCACGGCCTTCCGCGATCGCGTCTCCGACGAGGTGCCGGACGATCTCGCGATCATCCGGCCACACCACGTCGATCCAGCCATAATCGACGGCGTCGGCGAGGGTCTGCCCGGTGACCTCCGTCCATCCCTCGCTGAGGTAGGACAGCTTTCCGGCGGCGTCAGTGGTGAAGATCATGGGCGCTGCGGATTGAGAGCAATGCCACCATGGCGTGCGTGTACGCCTGCCTGCAAGCACAACTGTCGAGCTTGGCTCTCAAATCCCGGTCCGGAGCCGCTCAGGCGGCAACCCAGCGGAAGCTGCCCTCATGGGAACGAGCCACGCCTGCCGGCCGGAATCGGCCGCCCTCGACGCGCGGCGACATCGCGATGCCGTCGCAGACGATCCTGCCTGCCAGGAAGCGTCCGGCCTCCCGCAGAACCGCGCCGAAGCTGTCGCTCCGGCCGCAGCCTGGGCAAGTCGCCATGCGGTCCCGCCGCGTGTCCGAACCGATATCGGGCGCGATGCGGCACGCGCCGCACAGCAGGCGCATATCCGGGTGATCTGACATGGCGTCCCTCCTTTTCTGGTTGAAGGGACCGAAGCATGCTCGGACCGCGCGAGTCGATACGGGCTCGGGAACAGCTCTCGCCGATTGTCAGTGCCCGCCCCCCAGCCAAAACGGCTAGTAGCCCAGGGACAGAAGCGCGAAGGCGCCAGCAAACGTCCCGAGAACGGCCAAGGACAGCGTCGTGTTCATCATCGAATGTCTGCAGCGGGATCGTGTTCGATTGCTGGTCATGGCCGAAACCCCGGAGGAATGCTGACGTTTCGATACAATCGTGGTTCGCCGCGATGCCGGGATGCTCAGATCTCGGCCCGCTTGATCGCGAGCGACATGCGGCCGCCGCCATGTTCCGCATCGGGGTTGCGCAATTCCCGCATGCCGGGTGCACGTCCGGTCGTCAGAAAGACCAGCACCGTCAGCATCAAGATCACCTTCGAGGCCATCACCCTCAGCCCTCACGCTCAAGCGAGGCTGTTTAGGAGCGTCCTCATCCGGCGAAGATGCGCTGGCGCACATGGATCGGTTTGCCCGATGCCTGGCCGGTGCGCATGGTCAACGCGATCTTAAGAGGGTGCTCCGGCCGGTGCGCGCCAGCCCGCGGAGGCCGCGCCGAGGCAGCCCCCCGCACGGCCGACAGCCCGAAATCCGGACCCGGCCGACCTCGTGGCCGGCAGGAACACGATCAGAAGCTGGAGAGGTGAGAAGGAGGTTGGCGCGCCCACGGGGAATCGAACCCCGGTCTGATCCGTGAGAGGGACCTGTCCTAACCGCTAGACGATGGGCGCGGTTTTATTCCTAACCTACTGCTTTCCCTAACGACCCGGACTGCCTTTGTAAACTCCCCACCTTCGCGTGCCAGGACATGGAGAGCCGTGAGATCCTTGCGCCGACACGGGGTATCGGGAAGGGGGCCGTCGTCCTAGACCGCTGGGCGAAGAAAGCTTTCCGGTCGGGAGGCGTTCGTATACCGACGTGCCTGCGCGGGGGCAAGGCCCGAAACGCGCCTTTTTCGGCAATCTGGTCACGCAACAAGGGGGCATCCTTGCAGGGCACGGTTTTGGGCATGGACGAGCGGCAGGCGGTCATCGCGGCCGAGGCCGGCCCGGCGCGGCTGGACAAGGCGTTGGCGACGGCCTTCCCGGACGTGTCGCGCTCGCGCCTGCAGGCCCTGGTGCGGGACGGACATGTGCGCCACGACGGGCGCGTCGTGCAGGACCCCTCCCGGAAGGTCGGGCCCGGCGCCGTCCTGGCGGTGACGATCCCGGAGGCGGCCCCGGCCGAGCCGGAAGCCGAGAGCCTGGCCCTCGTGGTCGCCTACGAGGATGACGACCTCATCGTGATCGACAAGCCGGCGGGGCTCGTGGTGCACCCGGCGCCCGGCCACGAGGCCGGGACCCTGGTCAACGGGCTGATCGCGCATTGCGGCGCGAGCCTCTCGGGCATCGGTGGCGTGCGCCGGCCGGGCATCGTCCATCGCCTCGACAAGGATACGAGCGGCCTGATGGTGGTGGCCAAGAACGACCGGGCCCACAAGGGGCTCACGGCGCAATTCGCCGACCACGGCCGCAGCGGCCCGCTGGAGCGCGCCTACCTCGCCTTCGCCTGGGGCGTGCCGGAGCCGCGCACCGGCACCATCAACGCGAATCTCGCGCGCAGCCAGCGCAACCGGGAGAAGATCGCGGTGGTGCGGGACGGCGAGGGGCGCCATGCGGTGACGCATTACCGGATGGAGGCGCCGCTCGGCCCGGAGGCATCGCTGCTGCGCTGTCGGCTCGAGACGGGCCGAACCCACCAGATCCGGGTCCATCTCAGCCATCGCGGCCACCCGCTCCTGGGGGACGCCGTCTATGGCAGCGCGTTCAAGACGAAGGCCGCCCGCCTGTCCGAGCCCGCGAAGGCGGCGCTGGCCGCCCTCGGGCGGCAGGCGCTGCACGCGACGCTCCTGGGCTTCGCGCATCCGCGGACGGGTGAGGCGCTGCGCTTCGAGAGCCCGCTTCCGCCCGAGATGGCGGCCCTGGCGGCGGCCCTCGCGGCCGAGGCGTAACTCATTGAGGCGGTGAGCGAATATTGGACCGAGAGACGCGCCGTGTCCGACCGGTCACAGTCAAGAAAGGTCTCGCGAAGGTGTGCCAACACACCGCGTTCCGCGACCTTTCGTGACAGGGTCAACCCAACGAACCGTTCGCGCGTTGGTGACGACGTTCGCGTCGCGGACCCGCTACCGGATCGGGGGATTCCTCAGTACAGATGGGGAATCGGATGGCCGGCTCAAGGAGCGGCTCTCCGCATTGTGGTCCGCCCGGACGGGGGACAGTCCAAGGAGGTATGCCATGGCAGGCGCTTTGCCCGTGCTGGCGAATGAAGGTGGCCTCTCGCGCTACCTCGATGAGATCCGCAAGTTTCCGATGCTCGAGCCCACCGAGGAGTTCACCCTCGCCAAGAGCTGGCGGGACGAGGGTGACCGGGAGGCGGCGCATCGGCTCGTGACCTCGCATCTTCGCCTCGTCGCCAAGATCGCCATGGGCTATCGCGGCTACGGCCTGCCGATCGGCGAAGTGGTGTCGGAGGGCAATGTCGGCCTGATGCAGGCCGTGAAGCGCTTCGACCCGGACAAGGGCTTCCGGCTCGCCACCTACGCGATGTGGTGGATCAAGGCGGCGATCCAGGAATACATCCTGCGCTCGTGGTCGCTCGTGAAGATGGGCACCACCGCCAACCAGAAGAAGCTCTTCTTCAACCTGCGCAAGGCCAAGGGCCGCATCTCCGCGCTGGAGGAGGGCGACCTCAAGCCCGATCAGGTCGCGCAGATCGCCACCCGGCTCGGCGTCCCGGAGCAGGACGTCATCGACATGAACCGCCGCCTCTCGGGCGACACCTCCCTCAACGCGCCCCTGCGCGAGGAAGGGGAGGGCGAGTGGCAGGATTGGCTCGTGGACAACAGCCCGAGCCAGGAGACCGTGCTCGCCCGCGAGGAAGAGGGGCAGAACCGCCTCTCGGCCCTGCGCGACGCGCTCGGCGTCCTCAACCCGCGCGAGCGGCGCATCTTCGAGGCCCGGCGGCTCGCCGACGACCCGATCACCCTGGAGGATCTCTCCGGCGAGTTCGGCGTCTCCCGCGAGCGCGTGCGCCAGATCGAGGTGCGGGCCTTCGAGAAGGTGCAGGAGGCGGTCAAGCGCAACCTCGCGACCCGCGAGCTGCCCCGCGCCGGCGCGAGCGCCTGAACCGCGCCCGGACGGACCGGCGCACAGGACACGAGGCCGCCCCACCGGGCGGCCTTTTTTTTGATCCGTCCACGGTGACTTGGGCCGGCGCGGATCGTCGCGCGTCTCCGGTCCGGTCAGCGGAGCCGAGCTATTTCCACTGGTCGAAGGCGCGCTGCATCTGCTGCGTGCCCGAATTGCCCTTCTCGAAGGTCAGGACGGCGCGCTGGCCCGAGGCGTAGCGCACGGCGAGATCGAACCAGTTCTTGTGCAGCAGCAGGTCGGTGTTGCGGTCGATGTCGTTGCGCAGCGACGACAGCCCGATCAGGAACAGGTTCTCGCGCACCCGCACCGGAAGCCCGGAGACCGGGGAGCCGCGGCCGTTCTCATCGTCCTTGGCCTGCAGCAGGCCGACATCCTGCACCGCCCGCTTCTCCCCCTCCGGGCCGGTATCCGTGAAGGCGAGCTTGATCGTGTGCGAGGCCGGCAGGGTCGCGTCGAGGTTGCGTTGGATCGTCATCGTCAGGGCGAGGCCCGCATCCGGGAACTCGACATTGGCCACGATGGCGGTCTCCAGGGGCTGTCCCTGCTCGCCGCTGACCGAATCGAGCCGCCAGACCACCCGACCCGGGGTCGTGGTCGCCTGGTTGTTCTGGGCCGAGGTGTTCTCCTCGATCAGGACGGCCCGCTGGGCGACCGCGAGCTCCGCGGGTGAGAGCTGCGGGACCGGCGGCGGGGCTGGGGCCGTCGCGCCGCCCTGGCCGGGGGCCGCCGAGGTCCCCGGCGCCTGCTCGCCGCCGACCCGATCGGAGAACTTCGCATCGCTCCCCTCCGCGGGCGCCCCCGCGGTCTCGGCCCCGCTCGTCTGCAGGTCGGCGGGCTTGTCGCGCAGGAGGAAGGCCGCGACCGCGATGAGGCCGATCACGACCGCCAGCACGCTGCCGACGAAGATGTTGCGGAGCATCCGCGAGCGCCCGCCCCGGGGCGCCACCACGTCGATCCGGGGGCGCTGGCGCCCGTTGGCGGCCTCGCCGGCGCGACCGGCATCCTCCCCGCCCGCATCCGGCGGGAGAGCTTCGGACGCCGCCGCCTCGCCGGCCGCCGCGTCGTTGGCCACGAAGGTCGGGGCCTTGGCCTTGCGGGGGGTGATCGCGATGGCGGGCTCGCGCTGCGGCTCCGGCAGGCTGATCGCGGAGGGCGACGGGCCGAGATCCGGCGGCGGCGCCGGGGGCAGGCCGGGTTCGGGCCGGGAAGCGGCGGGCGCGCCGGTCTTGAGCGCGTCGGATCTGGGCTCGGCGGTTCCGGGCTTGGCAATCTCGGGCTTCGGCGGCTCCGGCTCGAACAGGCCGTCCTCAGGCGCCGGCGGAGGGGCCGCTTCTGGAAGATCGGACGGCCGAGCCGGTTCCGGGATCCGCGCGGGCTCGGGCGCCCGGGCGGGCTCGGGCACCCGGGCGGGTTCCGCCGGCTTCGCGCGCGCCGCCGCGGGGTCGTTCGCCGGGGCGGGGACGCCGCCGTAATCGATCTCCAGCCGCTCGATGGCGCTGTCGAGCGCCTTGCTCTCGAGGTCGATGTCGTCCTGCGAGAGCGGGGGCTCGAGGGAGCGGAGCTGGCCGATCAGGGCGCTGCGCGCACGATCGTACACCGCCTTGCGCATGGCGGGGGAGCGGTCCGGCAGGGCGTCGAGCGCCCGCGCCAGCAACGGGTAGTAATCGGCCATCGTGCCTGGATCCGCCCTCTTGCCGCCCCTTCAGCGCAGCAGACCCGCCCGACGCGGGACGCCGCCGGACGAGGATTCCTCAGGCTCAGTCCTCGAAGGGATTGTGCATCAGGATGGTGTCGTCCCGCTCCGGCGACGTCGAGAGCAGAGCGACGGGGGCGCCGATCAATTCCTCGATTCGGCGCACATACTTGATCGCCTGGGCCGGAAGCTCGGCCCAGGAGCGGGCGCCCGCGGTGGTCTGCGACCAGCCCTCAATCGTCTCGTAGATCGGCTCCACCTTCGCCTGCGCCGCCTGGTTGGCGGGCAGGTGGTCGAGAACCTCGCCGTCGAGCCGGTAGCCGGTGCAGACCTTGATGCTCTCGAACCCGTCGAGGATGTCGAGCTTGGTCAGGGCGATGCCGTCGATTCCGGAGGTCCGCACGGTCTGGCGCACCAGCACCGCATCGAACCAGCCGCAGCGGCGCTTGCGCCCAGTATTGACGCCGAACTCGCGGCCCTTGGCCCCGATGGTCTCGCCGATCTCGTCGAACAGCTCGGTCGGGAAGGGGCCTTCGCCGACGCGCGTCGTGTAGGCCTTGGCGATGCCGAGCACGTAGCCGATCGCCGACGGGCCCATCCCTGAGCCGGTGGCGGCCTGCGAGGCGACGATGTTGGAGGAGGTCACGAACGGGTAGGTGCCGTGATCGACGTCGAGGAGCGCGCCCTGCGCGCCCTCGAACAGGATGCGCTTGCCGGCGCGGCGCTGGTCGTCGAGGAGCGCCCAGACCGCGTCCGCGTAGGGCAGGATCGTCGGGGCGATCGCCTTCAGCTCGGAAAGCAACTGTCCGGCATCGACCTCGTCGATGCCGAGCCCGCGGCGCAGGGCGTTGTGGTGGGTCAGAACCCGCTCGACCTTGGAGGGCAGCGTGCTCTCGTCGGCGAGGTCGACGACCCGGATGGCGCGGCGCCCGACCTTGTCCTCGTAGGCGGGGCCGATGCCGCGCTTCGTCGTGCCGATCTTGAGGCCCGCGTTGTTGGTCTCGCGGAAATGGTCGAGCTCGCGGTGCAGCGGCAGGATCAGGGTGGCGTTGTCGGCGATGCGCAGGGTCTTCGGCGAGATCTCGACGCCCTGCGCCTGCAGCCGGGCAATCTCGTCGACGAGGTGCCAGGGATCGACCACGACACCGTTGCCGATCACCGACAGCTTGCCGCCCCGCACCACGCCCGACGGCAGCAGCGCGAGCTTGTAGGTCACGCCGTCGATGACGAGCGTGTGACCCGCATTGTGCCCACCCTGGAACCGGACGACCGTGTCGGCCTGCTCCGAGAGCCAGTCGACGATCTTGCCCTTGCCTTCGTCGCCCCACTGGGCGCCTACGACGACGACGTTCGCCATTCGCTCAAAACCCATACCGATCCGCAGGACGGGCACCCGGCCGGAGGCCGTGGGATAACCCGTTGTCGGATGGGTCTTTCCGCGATCCGGCCCTCAAAATCAAGCAAAGCGCCCGCTGCGCCCCCATGCGGCAGGGGACGGGCGGGCGATTGCCCGGTCGCCTACTTCGCTTCCGTGTTGGGTGCCTGGCCCGGCAATTCCCCCGGCTTGATCACCGGCATCGAGCCGGGATTGGGGTCGGGCGGCTTCACCACCATGCCGGGCGCGGCGTTGCCCGGAGGGGTGATGACGCCGTCATTCTTCTGCAGCTTGTCGCTCAGCGTGGTGTCGCCGTTCGAGTTCGTACCCGCCCCGTCGTTCGGCCGGATCTTCTCGGGGGGCGTCTGGCTCTGCGCGGGCAGATTCGGGTCGGTGTCGCGGCCTTTCAGGGGCGCGTCCGGCGATTGCGCGAGGGCCGCGGTGGCGACGAGGCCCACGGCGAGTGCCGCGAGCCCTGGTATCACATTCGGCATCGGAACCTCCCTCTCGGACGCCTCTTGGTCCGGAAGGAACCGTTGCCTGCGGAATCCGTTCCTGCGGGCGTCCCGTCGCGCTCCGGCAGGGGAGCCCGCGGGACGCGGATCACGCGCCCTTCGCCATCGCGATGTAGAGTTCCCGCAGGCGCCGGGTCAGGGGGCCGGGCTGGCCCGCCCCGATGGGCCGGCCGTCGAGGGACACGACCGGCATCACGAAGGCCGAGGCGCTGGTGTAGAAGGCTTCCGAAGCCGCGTAGGCCTCCTCCACGGAGAACAGGCGCTCCTCCACCGTCAGGTTCGCCTCGGCCGCAAGGTGAAGAACGGCCGCTCGGGTGATGCCGGGCAGGAGCGCGGTCGAGAGCGGGCGCGTCACGATGCGCCGGTCGGTCGTGACGATGAAGGCCGTCGAGGACGAGCCCTCCGTGACGGAGCCGTCCTCGACCATCCAGGCCTCGGCGACGCCCGCCGCCGCGGCCGCCTGCTTGGCCAGCACCTGGGCCAGCAACGCCACCGACTTGATGTCGCGCCGCTTCCAGCGGAGATCCTCCACGGTGATCACCTTGGCGCCGGTCTCCGCGAGGGGATTGCCGCGGATCGACTTCGTCTGGGTGAACATCACCACGCTCGGCGGTGTGTCGGCCGGCGGGAAGGCGAAATCGCGCTCGGCCACGCCGCGCGTCACCTGCATGTAGACCAGGCCTTCCTTGAGGTCGTTGCGCGCGACCAGCTCGGTCTCGAGCCGGATCCACTCGGCCGTCGGGTAGGGATTGCGGATGCCGATCTCGCCGAGGGACCGATCGAGGCGCGCGAGATGGGCCTCATTGTCGACGAGCCGCCCGTCGAGCACGGCCGAGACCTCGTAGATGCCGTCCGCGAACAGGAAGCCGCGGTCCATGATCGGGATGCGGGCCTCCTCCAACGGAACGAAGCTGCCGTTGAGGTACACGGTGCGGGACATGATTTCTCCTCGGAGCGGGACTCGGCAGGGCAGAACTCGGCCGCGTGCGCCGGATCCCTTCCAAGCATCGGCACCGGGGCCGGCGCAAGTGCGTTCGGTGACAATCCGGGTGGCAAGCGGGGTTCCGGGCGGCTCGCGCGATCGCCCCGGGTGCAGGATTCGTGCTGGTCGCCGGCGGAGTCCCGGGGGCGGCCGCTCAGGCATGGGCGCGCAACCCGGCTTCCGCCCGGGCGAGGCGCGCTTCCGCCTCCGCGATATAGGCGCGGGTGCGCGGAACGACGTCGTTGCGCCGGGTGAGCTGGAGCTGGAACACCACCGCATCCTCGTAGCGGAAGGCCGCCTCGGCACTCGCCAGATACCAGTCCCACATCCGGCCGAAGCGCGCGTCGTAGAGGCGCTCCACGGTCTCGCGCCGCGCCAGGAAGCGCGCGCGCCAGTCCCGCAGGGTCTCGGCGTAATGCAGCCGCAGGACCTCGACATCGGCGAGCATCAGGCCCGCGGCCTCGATCGGCGGCATGATCTCCGAGAGCGTCGGCAGGTGGCCGCCCGGGAAGATGTAGCGGGTGATCCAGGGATTCGTCGCGGCCGGCATCCCGGTGCGCCCGATCGTGTGGAGGAGCATCACGCCATCCTCCGCGAGCCGGGCCCGGCAGGCCTGGAAGTAGGCGTCGTAATGGGCCGGACCCACATGCTCGAACATGCCGACGGAGACGATCCGATCGAACCGGCCCATGGTGGCGCGGTAATCCTCGAGGACGAACGCGGCCCTGTCGCTCAGGCCCGCCTCGGCGGACCGGCGCGCGGCGACGGCGCGCTGCTCGCGCGACAGGGTGATGCCGCGCACCGAAGCGCAGCCGGCGACGCGCACGAGGTAGAGGCCGAGCCCGCCCCAGCCGCAGCCGATATCGAGGACCCGGCAGCCCGGCCCCGCCAGGAGCTTGGCGGCGATGTGGCGCTTCTTGGCGGCCTGCGCGGCGTCGAGGCCGATATCCGGCTCGGCGTAATAGGCGCAGGAATATTGGAGGTCGGGATCGAGGAAGAGGCCGTACAGCCGCTCATCCAGGTCGTAGTGTTGGGCGACGTTGCTCCGGGCGCGCGCCGGATCGTTGCGGTCGAGGAGGCGCCGCCGGAGGGCGCGGGCGAGCCCGCGTCCGCGCACCGGCCAGAGCGGCGGCGAGCCGTGGTTCCGGGCGAGGAGCACGGCGAGGAAGTCTGGCAGGGTGCCGCGCTCGATCAGCAGGCGCTCGTCGGTGTAGAGCTCGCCGAAGCGCAGTTCGGGGTCGAGGAGCAGCGCCCGCTCGGCCGCCGCGTCGGTGAAGCGGATCGCGGCCTCGGGGCCGAGGTCGTCGCCGGCGTGGAAGCGGTAGCCGCTCGCCGTCGTCACCGTCAGGCGGCCGCCGAGGCCGCTGACGGCGAAGGCCTTCTCCAGGATCCGGTCGATCAGCACGACGAAACCCCAAGGCGCAGGACTTGAATCCGCACCTCGGGAGATCGTGGCCGCGAGGGCCGGCGTCAAGCCGGCGCCCGAAAACGGTACGTCAGGCGCTCGCGCCGAAGACCCGCTGGAAGATCGTGTCGACGTGCTTGAAGTGGTAGCCGAGGTCGAAGCATTCCTCGATCTGCTCCGGCTTCAGGGCCGCGGTCACCTCCGGGTCGGCCTTGAGCAGGGCCAGGAAGTCGCCCTCGCCCCGCCAGACCGGCATCGCGTTGCGCTGGACCAGCCGGTAGGCATCCTCGCGCGAGACGCCGGCCTGCGTCAGCGCCAGGAGCACCCGCTGCGAGTGGACGAGGCCGCCGAGCCGGTCGAGGTTCTTCTGCATGTTGGCGGGGTAGATCAGCAGCTTGTCGATGACGCCCGTCAGGCGCGCCAGCGCGAAATCGAGGGTGACGGTGGCGTCCGGCCCGATCATGCGCTCGACCGAGGAGTGGGAGATGTCCCGCTCGTGCCAGAGCGCCACGTTCTCCATCGCGGGCAGCGCGTAGGCCCGCACCATGCGGGCGAGGCCGGTCATGTTCTCGGTGAGCACGGGGTTGCGCTTGTGGGGCATCGCCGAGGAGCCCTTCTGGCCCTCGGAGAAGAACTCCTCGGCCTCGAGCACCTCGGTGCGCTGGAGATGGCGGATCTCGATCGAGAGCCGCTCCACCGAGGAGGCCACGACGCCGAGCGCGGCGAAGAACATGGCGTGGCGGTCGCGCGGGATCACCTGGGTCGAGACCGGCTCCGGCGTCAGGCCCATCTGCCTGGCGACGTATTCCTCCACGCGTGGATCGATATTGGCGAAGGTGCCGACCGCGCCCGAGATCGCGCAGGTGGCGACCTCCGCCCGGGCGGCCACGAGCCGCGCCCGGTTGCGCTCGAACTCCGCGTAGGCCTGCGCGAGCTTCAGCCCGAAGGTGACCGGCTCGGCATGGATGCCGTGCGAGCGCCCGATCGTCGGGGTGAGCTTGTGCTCGAAGGCCCGGCGCTTGATGGCGGCGAGCAGGGCGTCGACATCGGCGATCAGGATATCGGCCGCGCGCACGAGCTGCACGTTGAGGCAGGTATCGAGGACGTCGGACGAGGTCATGCCCTGGTGCACGAAGCGGGCATCCGGGCCGACGATCTCGGCGAGATGCGTCAGGAACGCGATGACGTCGTGCTTCGTCACCGCCTCGATCGCGTCGATGCGGGCGACGTCGAAGACCGCGTCGCGGCCCTTCCGCCAGACCGTGTCGGCGGCCTCCTTGGGCACCACGCCGATCTCGGCGAGCGCCGTCGTGGCGTGGGCCTCGATCTCGAACCAGATCCGGAAGCGGGTCTCGGGTGACCAGATCGCCGTCATCGCGGGGCGGCTGTAACGGGGGATCATGGGACGCCTCGGGCTCTTGATGCGGTGCAGGTGAACGGGAGGCGCGCCAGTCTCGTGTCCGATCGCGGCGATCGGGGACGACACTAAGTCCTTGATGTGACGCGCTCTCTTGCGCCGAACCAGTGACCCGCTCGGCGGAGAGCGCTCTAGCATGCGGCGCAGGCCGGCTCAACGCGGCGCGGAGAGGGGCGACTCGGTGCGGGCCCAGGTGAATACCGAGAACATCTTCGACCGGCGCTACATCTATACGGCCGACAACAACATCACGCCCGGCGCGCCCCGGACCATCCGGGCGCAGATCATCGCGCGGTTCCGAGGATGAGGGCCCGGCGCCTCACGGGGCAGCCGGGTTCGCGCTGGGGCGGGGTCACTCCACCCGCACCCAGCCCTGCGCCAGCAGCCGCTCCTGCGGCGTGAAGCGGGCCTTGTAATCCATCTTGCGGGAGCCCTCGACCCAGTAGCCGAGATAGAGATAGGGCAGGCCGAGGGCGCGTGCCCGCCGGATATGGTCGAGGATCATGAAGGTGCCGAGCGAGCGGTGCGCCTCGTCCGGATCGTAGAACGAGTAGACCATCGAGAGCCCGTCCGCGAGGACGTCCGTCAGGCACAGGGCCACCGGCCCGCCGCTTCCGCGGCCATTGATGGCGGTGTCGGGGCCGCGGCGGCGGTAGGTCACCAGATGCGTGTCGACGTGGCTGTCCTCGATCATCATGGCGTAGTCGAGCACGGTCATGTCGACCATGCCGCCATCGCCGTGGCGGGCGTCGAGATAGCGGCGAAACAGCGCGTATTGCTCGGAGGCCGGCCGGTTCGTCTCCGGGTTGCCGACGATGTCGTCGTTGCGCTGGAGGATGCGGCGCTGGCTCCCGGTCGGCCGGAAATCATCGACCACC
This sequence comes from Methylobacterium soli, assembly GCF_008806385.1. Lineage (GTDB taxonomy): Bacteria > Pseudomonadota > Alphaproteobacteria > Rhizobiales > Beijerinckiaceae > Methylobacterium > Methylobacterium soli. The sequence goes on along the minus strand of NZ_VZZK01000008.1, from coordinate 32,054 downwards.
ACCCGCACCGAGACGCAGGCGCGGCAGGTCTCGCAGGCCGGCCGGTAGGCGATGGTCTGCGAGCGGCGGAAGCCGCCCTGGGTCAGGATCTCGTTGAGATCGCGCGCGCGCCGTCCCACGAGGTGGGTGAAGACCTTCCGCTCCTCCTGGCCCGGCAGGTAGGGGCAGGGCGAGGGGGCGGTCAGGTAGAATTGGGGGGTATCGCGCGGGTGGCTCGTCACGCTTCACGTTGCCTTCGGGGCCGGCGCGGAGACCCGTGCCGAGCGCAGGAGTGTAGCGCCGCCACGGCTCCGCTCAACTGCCTGGATGGGCCCGCGCGCCAGAAATTCGGCGCGCGGAAGCGTACGCTCTAGCCGCGCACCACCGCGAGGCCGAGCAGCAGGTCGTGGCCGAGGCGCCGGTCGCTGCGGGCGAAGCCGAACACGATGTCGACGAACCAGAGCAGGAAGGTCGAGACCGCGACGTAGAACAAGAGCGCGTGCACCGCCGCCGTGATGAAGTCGACCTGCCGGCCGGTCTCGGGGGCGACGACCCGCAAGCCCATCATCCGCATGCCGAGCGTGCTCTGGCGCGCGCCGCCGACCGTGATCGCGCTGTACAGGATCCCGCTCGCCGGCAGCACCGCGAAGAGCGTCCAGCCGAGCCCGAAGGTGATTACCCCGAGCACCGCGATCGCCAGCCAGAGCAGGATCGAGAAGCCGAAGATGAACAGGATGTCGAGGAGATACGCGACGGTCCTGGCGCCGAGGCTGGCGCGCACCATCGGCAGCGTCGTCGGGGGCAAGTAGCCGGGCGTGTCGAGGCGCTCGGCGTAACCGGGCGGGGGATTGAGCATGGCCGTCAGGTCCTGCAAGGCGATGAGCCGCCGCGCATGAGGTAGGAAGCCGGCTGTCGGCCCTCAAGATGGCCCCCGGGCCCGGCGGCGACCGGGCCCGCCCTCGGTCCGTCAGCGCGCCCCGTCGGCGCGGGCCGGGTCGCTCGCTTCGGCGTCCGGCGTGTCGAGGTAGTAGCGCTTCAGCAGGTACAGGGCGGCCCCGTTGAGATGCCCTTGGTCCGTGGTGATCCCGAGGAGTTCGGCGCCGGCATTGAAGCGGCAGAGCGCCCAGCGCGGGCGGCTCCCGACCCGGTAATCGACCCGCACCGTGTCGGGGGCCGGCCCGGCCCCGGCGCGCAGGACCGCGAGGTCGGTCTCCGTCGGGGCGAGGGCCGGCACCGCCCGGCGGCAGAGGGTGACGCGCTGGCGCTCCACCGCGCTCTCGCAGGCGGCGAGCCCCGTCAGGAAGCCCAGGAGGGCGCCGGCGAGCAGGCAGGCGCGGACGCGGCGCGGGCTCACGCGTTCGCGCGCAGCCGCTCGGCGACGCGCGGCGCGTAATAGGTGAGGACGCCGTCGGCGCCCGCCCGCTTGAAGGCCAGAAGGCTCTCGACCATGGCGCGATCGCCGTCGAGCCAGCCGTTGCGGGCGGCCGCCTCGATCATCGCGTACTCCCCGGAGACCTGATAGGCGAAGGTCGGCACGCCGAAGGCGTCCTTCACGCGCCGGATGATGTCGAGATAGGGCAGGCCCGGCTTCACCATCACGGAATCGGCGCCCTCGTCGAGATCGAGGGCGACCTCGCGCAAAGCCTCCGCGCCGTTGCCCGGGTCCATCTGGTAGGTCCGCTTGTCGCCGACGAGGGCGGCCTGGGTGCCGATGGCGTCGCGGAACGGGCCGTAGAAGGCCGAGGCGTATTTCGCCGCGTAGGCCATGATCTGAACGTCGCGAAAGCCGGCCTTGTCGAGGCCGGCCCGGATCGCCCCGACGCGCCCGTCCATCATGTCGGAGGGGGCGATGATGTCGGTGCCGGCCTCGGCCTGGATCAGGCTCTGCTCCACGAGGAGCGCCACGGTCTCGTCGTTGAGGATGGCGCCGTCCTCGAGGATCCCGTCATGGCCGTGGCTCGTATAGGGGTCGAGGGCGACGTCGGTCATGACGCCGATCTCCGGGACCGCCCGCTTCACCGCGCGCACCGCCTGGCAGACCAGGTTGTTCCGGTTCAGGGCCTCGGAGCCGGTCGGATCCCGCAGGGCCTTCTCCGTGTAGGGGAAGAACGAGACCGCCGGGATGCCGAGGCGGGCCGCCCGCTCGGCCTCGCGCACGATCTCGTCGACGCTCAGGCGCTCGACGCCGGGCATCGAGGCGATCGGCTCGCGCCGGCGCTCGCCCTCGATCACGAAGAGGGGCCAGATCAGGTCGTCGACGGTGAGCGTATGCTCGCGCACGAGGCGGCGCGACCACTCGGCCTTGCGGTTGCGGCGGGGGCGCTGCGTGATCTTCAGGCCCTCGGCGCGGGCGCTTTCCCGCGCGGTCTCGACGGCAAGCGGGCGGGGCTGAGGCGTGTCGTTCGACATGGCTTGCGATGTCTCTCGCGTGACGTGACTGAAGACGTGACTTGGAAAGCGCGCGTCGCCGCACGGGCCTATCACTTCGCAAATGAGGGCGAAACCCGCCCGGCCTGCGGCGTCGCCAACCCTCCGGTTGACGGCGGGGGGCTCCCCGTCTCTAACCGGCGCGCGATGGAAGAGATGCGGACCATGACGGACGAGGCGGCGGACGAGATCCTGTTCGAGCGGCGCGGCCCCCTCGGCCTGATCACCCTCAATCGCCCGAAGGCTCTGAACGCGCTCTCGCTCGGAATGATCCGGGCCATGCAGGCGCAGCTCGAGGCCTGGGCGGCGGATCCGGCGGTGACCCGTGTCGCGGTGCGGGGCGCCGGCGGCCGAGCCTTCTGTGCCGGCGGCGACATCCGCCGCATCTACGAATGCGCCCGGGCCGGGAACGAGCGGGACCTGTACGCGATCTGGCAGGGGGAATACGGCCTCGTCGCCACCGTGGCGCGCTTCCCCAAGCCCTATGTCGCGCTCATCGACGGCATCGTCATGGGCGGCGGTGTCGGCATCTCGGTGCATGGGCCCTACCGGGTCGCCTCGGAGCGCTACAGCTTCGCGATGCCGGAGGTCGGCATCGGCTTCTTCCCCGATGTCGGCACGACCCACCTGCTGCCGCGCCTGCCCGGGCGGACCGGGACCTATTTGGCGCTCACGGGCGCGCGGATCGGGCCCGGCGACGCGCTCGCGGTCGGGCTCGCGACCCACCACGCGCAGGCGGCGGATTTCGACGCGATCCTCGACGGGCTCGCGGCGGGCCGGGCCATCGACGGCGTCCTCGCGGGCCTGGCCGCCGCGCCGCCGCCGGCCGGCCCGCTCGTGCGGGAGCGCGGGCTGATCGATGATTGCTTCTCGGGCGAGAGCGTGACCGATATTCTCGGACGCCTGGACGTCGCCGCCTCGGCGCATGCGAGCTTCGCGGCGGAGACCGCCGCGCTCCTGCGCACGCGCTCGCCGACGAGCCTCTGCATCGCGCGCGAGCAGATGCGGCGCGGCCCCGGCCTCAGCCTGCCGGACGCGATCCTGACGGAGTACCGGCTGGTCACGCGGGTGATGGAAGGGCACGATTTCTTCGAGGGCGTGCGCGCCGTCCTGGTGGACAAGGACAACGCGCCGGACTGGCGGCCCGCCAGCCTCGATGCGGTGGATCCGGCGTGGATCGCGGCGGCCTTCGGGCCCGCGGACCGGCCCGAGCCGAGCTTCGCCTGAGATGCGCGGCGCCCTGAAGCTCCGGCGCGGCAGCGTCGGCGACCTGTCGAGCGACCGGATCGAGCGCAGCGCGGCGGCGCCCAGGACGACCTGGGACACGCTGCTCGTCTGGTTCATGCGCATCACCGCGCTCGCCTGGCTGGCGAAGGGGGTGCTCTCCTGGGCCTCGATCCTCGACGTGGTGCCGGGCGCACGGGCCTTCGAGACCGAGCCCGTGGGGCGCCAGACGGTGATCGTCTACTTCGCGGTGATCGACCTGACCGCCGCGGTCGGCCTCTGGCTGACGAGCGCCTGGGGTGGTGTCGTCTGGCTTCTTGCCGCGACCTCTGCACTCACGCTGGCAGTGCTGACGCCGCAATTGCTGCCCATGCCGCTGCCCCTGATCGCCGCGCAGGCAAGTATCATTGCAATCTACTTCGTTTTGTCTTGGCTAGCGGCGCGGGAAATCCGGTAAACGGAGGGTTACGAACACCGCTTCATTTTGCATTTACCTACAGAAGTAAATCGCGAATTCATCCTGTCGCTTAAACCACCTTTCATCCCCCACCCCTAGGTTCGCTTCATAAGCGGCGCCGGACACCGGCGTGACCGGCACAACAAAATCGGGTGAGGCACACGATGAAGTCCCAGGCCGTCAAGGTTGTCGAGACCAACACCACGCTCGAGACGGGCGCCGCGAGCGGCTCGTACCTCGAGGCCCTCCACCTCGTGGAGCGCCTGCACCGCCGGCTCCTCGACGTCATCAAGGACGAGTTCGAGCGTCGTGGCCGCGAGGACGTCAACAGCGTCCAGGCGCTGCTCCTCTACAATATCGGCGACAAGGAACTGACCGCGAGCGAGCTGCGCACCAAGGGCTACTATCTCGGCTCGAACGTCTCCTACAACGTCAAGAAGCTGGTCGAGGCCGGCTACCTCCACCACGCGCGCTCGAAGACGGACCGGCGCTCGGTGCGCATCAGCCTCACCGACAAGGGCCGTCAGGTCCACGACATCATCCAGGGCCTCTACGACAAGCACGCCCGCACGATCCAGCCGATCGGCGGCATCTCGGACGACGATTTCGGGCGCCTCAACCTGGCGCTCGGCCGCCTGGAGCGGTTCTGGACCGATCAGATCCGTTACCGCCTCTGAGGATCGCGCACGCGCGGCTCCCCGTTCCCCGAATGCAGAGAGCCGGACGGCCTGTTGGCCGTCCGGCTCTCTGCATTCAGAGGCTCCATCGGGATCGCCGTGCCCCGGCCACCGCGATCGGCCGGCAAGCTCACATGCAAAGGCCGCCGCCCCCGGAGGAACGACGGCCCGAAAGACTGTCGCGAACGCGACCGTCAGCTTAGTGGAAGGTGTCGATCTCAGCCGACTCGTAGCTGGTGACTTCCATGCCGACGCAGATTTCCTGAACGATGGGGGCAGACCACTTCATGGCGTCTCTCCTGGTGACATTGACGATGGAACGCGCTTTGCCGGCTCAACAGGGCCAGCAGAGCCTTAGTGGAAGGTGTCGATCTCAGCCGACTCGTAGCTGGTGACTTCCATGCCGACGCAAACTTCCTGAACGACGGGGGCGGACCACTTCATGGCGTCTCTCCTTGCAACACGATGGACTGAATCTAGCCGATGTGTTGGGCACAATACAAGCGGGCCCTACACTTATATTTCTCATAGGGACGTGCGTGACCGAGGCCGGCGGCTCCCCGGATGTCGCTGCGAGGCACGAAAGGCACGGGATTTCAGAGATATGGTGCCGAAGGCAGGCCCGCGGGCACCGGCGCCCGAGCCTGCCCCCGGGTGCTCGCGGCCTTGCGAACGCGCCATCCGCCCACGAATCCGCGATTTGCCTTGACGGTCTCGCGCGCGAGGCGCACGACCCGCGCGCCTGCGGCCGCCCGGCGGCCAGCGGGCAGCCGACCTCACAGCCATAGCGATGCCCAGCGACAGTCCCGATCGATCGTCCATGCCGTGTCCGGCCCCGTGCCGCGCGCCCGCCTGAGCCCCTGAGGCCCGCCGCGGGCCACCGCGCGCGTCGCCGGCTACGGCCCGACGCGCACGGCGAGCCCAGCGAAACAAGGCGAGGCCCATGAACGAGATCGCCCCCTTCGACACCCGAATCGATCCCGCCGTGCTCGCGGCCCGGCTCTCCGACGAGCGCGCGCCCGACATCGTCGAGGCCCTGAACGAGGAGGCGCCCGAGGTCGCCGCCGCCATCCTGCTCGGGCTCCCGCATGAGCGGGCGGTCGAGGTGCTCGACCAGCCGGAACTCGACTGCGCCGCCGACATCGTCGAGATGCTGCCCCGCGACCGCGTCGCCTCCTACCTGTCCGGCATGTCGGCCGACCGGGTCACCGACCTCTTTCGCGAGATCGAGGAGCCGGGCCGCTCGGACCTGCGCGCGCGCCTCGACGCCGAGACGCGGGGCGCCGTCGACAGACTCAGCGCCTACGGCGAGGAGACGGTCGGCTCGCTGATGACCACCGAGTTCGTCACGGTGCCGGGCAACTGGACGGTGGCCCAGACCCTCGACCATGTCCGCCACGTCGAGAAGACCCGCGAGACCATCTACGCCATCTTCGTGCTCGATCCGCGCACGCGCGCGCTGACCAAGTCGGTGCCGCTGCGCCGGCTGATCTCGGGCAACCCGGAGGACAACGTCCTCAGCGTCGCCCCGGGGCGGCGCCCGCTCGCGGTCTCGCCGACGGCCAGCCGCGAGGAGGCCGCGCGGCTGATCTCGAAATACGACCTCCTGGCGCTACCGGTGATCGATGCGGTCGGCCACGTCATCGGCATCGTCACGGTCGACGACATGATCGACGCCATGGTGGCGAAGCAGACCCAGGACGTGCAGCGCTTCGGCGGCATGGAGGCGCTGCCCGAGCCCTACATGGATATCGGCTTCTTCACGATGATCCGGAAACGGGCCGGCTGGCTCTGCGCGCTGTTCCTGTCGGAGATGCTGACCGCCTCCGCCATGCAGGGCTTCGAGGGCGAATTGGAGAAGGCCATCGTCCTGACGCTGTTCATCCCCCTGATCATGTCGTCGGGCGGCAATTCCGGCTCGCAGGCGACGTCGCTGCTGATCCGGGCCCTGGCGCTGCATCAGGTGCGGCTGCGCGACTGGTGGCGGGTGGCCCTGCGCGAGTTTCCGACGGGCCTTCTCCTCGGGGCGATCCTGGGGATCATCGGCATCGTGCGCATCGTGATCTGGCAGAAGACCGGCCTGTACGATTACGGCCCGCACTGGCCGCTCGTGGCCGCGACCGTCGGCACGGCGCTCGTCGGCATCGTCACCTTCGGCTCGCTCACGGGCTCGATGCTGCCCTTCATTCTGCAGCGGCTCGGCTTCGACCCGGCGACCGCCTCCGCGCCCTTCGTGGCGACCCTCGTCGACGTGACGGGCCTGGTGATCTACTTCTCGGTCGCGCTCCTGATCCTCAAGGGCACGCTCCTGTAGCGCGCCCTCCGCGCGCCGCGCTGGTCGCGCGGGATCGGGCGCGGACGATCAGGCCGGGCCGGCGCCGGTCTCGGCGATGTGGAGCGCCACGATCGCGTCGAAGGACGGATCGGCCCGGAAGCCGAGACCGAGGGCGCGCTCGGTCGCGAAGGCCTCCGGCCAGGTCTCGATGATCCGCAGGATCGCCGGATCGGGCTCGCGCCGGATCAACGCGACGGCGCGCTCGCCCGCGACGCGGCGCAGGGCCTCGATCTCCTCGGCGACCGTCGCCGAGACGCCCGGCATGGTGAGGTTGCGGCGCTGGCCCAGGGGCGCGAGGTCGATGCCGGCGGCGTGGACCAGGAAATCCGTGGCCGCGCGCGGGCTGGCGAACCAGTGCCGCACGGTGTCGGGCACGGGAAGAACCGCCTCCTGCCCGGCCAAGGGTTCCCGGATGATGCCCGAGAAGAAGCCGGACGCCGCCTTGTTGGGCTTGCCGGGCCGCACGCAGATGGTCGGGAGCCGCAGGCCGATCCCGTCGAGGAAACCGCGCCGCGTGTAGTCGGAGAGGAGTAATTCGCCCATCGCCTTCTGGGTGCCGTAGGAACTCGCTGGCGTCAGGATCATGTCGTCGCCGATCACGGGGGGCAGCGGCGCCCCGAACACGGCGAGGGAGGAGGTGAACACCACGCGCGGCCGGTAGCCCTCGGCGAGATGGGCCTGGCGAATCGCCTCGAAGAGCAGGCGGGTGCTGTCGAGATTGATCCGGTAGCCCTTCTCGAAATCGGCTTCCGCCTCTCCGGAGACCACGGCGGCGAGATGGAAGATCACGTCCGGCCGCCCGGCAATCGCCGTCTCCGCGGCGCCCGTCCCGGAGAGGTCGGCCGCCTGCGCGGTGACGCGCCCCGCGAGGGCGTCAGGGACCGCGGGCGTCACCACGTCGACGAGGGTGAGCGCGTCGAGGGCCTGCCCACCGAGGCTGCCGGATTGCGCGAGGGCGTCCGTGAGGCGCCGGCCGATCATGCCGGCGGCACCGAGGATCAGGGCGTGCATCGGGTTGCGTCCTTGCGGTTGGGGTCAGCGCATCAGGTCGAGGGCGCGGGCGAAGAAATCGCGCCCGCCGAAATTGCCGGATTTGAGCGCGAGCAGCATGGGTTCGGCCGCGCTCGCCGTGCGCAGCACGGGCACGCCGGCGGCAATCTCGGGGCCGAGCCGGAAGGCGCGCAGGCCGAGATGATCGACGACGGCACCCGATGTCTCGCCGCCCGCGACCACGAGGCGGCGCACGCCGCCGGCCACGAGCCCGGCCGCGATGGCGGCATTCGCCGCCTCGATCGCGTGGCCGGCCTCGGCGCCGCCATGCCTGGCCTGAAGCGCCCGGACCGCCTCGGGGGTGGCGCTGGTCGCGATCAGAACGGGCCCATTCCCGAGGCGCTCCGCCGCCCAGGCGAGGGCGCCCTCGATCGCGGCCTCGCCGGCCAGGATCCGCTCCGGGTCGAGGCGCAGCACCGGCATATGCGCCTCTGCCGCCTCGATCTGGCCGAGGGTCGCCTGCGAGCAACTGCCCGCGAGGCAGGCGGCGTGGCCGCCGACTCCCTCGCCCGGCAGCGCATCGGCGGCGGCGGAGCCGCGCCCGGCCGCGACCAGGGCGCGGCCGAGGCCGAGGCCGAGGCCGGAGGCCCCGACCGAGAGGGGGTGGGCGAGGGCCGCGTTGCCGAGGATCTCGAGATCGGATTCGAAGACCGTGTCGGCGATGGCGGCGCCGTGTCCGGCCTGCGCGAGGGCGTCGAGGCGCGAGGCGACCGCGGCAACGCCGCCGGCTACCGTCGCGAGATCGACGAGGCCGACGGGGGAGGCGGTCTGTCGGGCGAGGACGCGCACGAGGTTGGCGTCCCGCATCGGGTTGAGGGGATGGTCCTTGAGCGGACTCTCGTCGAGGGGCACGGCGCCCACGAAGAGGTGGCCCTGGTAGATGGTGCGCCCGGTCTCCGGGAAGGCCGGCGTGACGAGGGCGATCGGGGCGCCGGCGGCGGTCCGGAGGGCATCGAGGACCGGACCGATATTGCCCGCATCGGTCGAATCGAAGGTGGAGCAGATCTTGAACAGGACATGGGCCGCGCCGCGTTCGCGCAGCCAGCGTTCGGCGGCCAGGGAGCGCTCGACGGCTTGCCCCGCCGGGATCGACCGGCTCTTCAGCGCCACCACCACGGCGTCGACCTCCGGCAGGGCGAGATCGGGATCCGGCACCCCGATGGTCTGGACGGTGCGCAGGCCCGCCTTGGTCAGGGTGTTGGCGAGGTCGGAGGCGCCCGTGTAATCGTCGGCGACCGCTCCGAGGGCGAGGGCACGCGGGCTCATTGGGCGGTCCCCCCATCGCGATAGGGCGTGAACCAGCCGAGCCCTTCGGTCGTGCCGGCGCGCGGGTTGTACTCGCAGCCGACGAAGCCGTCATAGCCGAGGCGGTCGAGCTCGGCGAACAGGAAGGCGTCGTTCATCTCGCCCGTCCCGGGTTCGTGGCGCTCGGGCACGCTCGCGGTCTGGACATGGCCGATGATGGGCATGAGCTGGCGCAGCCGCATGGTCACGTCGCCGTGCATGATCTGGCAATGGTAGAGGTCGAACTGGAGCTTCAAGTTCGGCAGGTTCAACGCGGCGATGAGCGCGGCGGCGGCGCCGAAATCGTCGAGGAAGTAGCCCGGCATGTTGCGGGCATTGATGGGCTCCAGCACGAGGTTGAGCCCGGCCCGGCCCACGCGCTCGGCCGCCCAGGCGACCGAGCGGCGATAGGCCGCCTGCGCCTCCGGATCGTCGTGGTCCGCCAGGCCCGCCATCAGGTGGAGGCGCGCCACCCCTGTCGCCTCGGCGTAGAGGAGCCCCGTCTCGACGCCGGCCTGCAGGTCCGCGAACCGGCCCGGGAGCGCCGCGATGCCGCGCTCGCCCGCAGCCCAATCTCCGGGGGGCAGGTTGAACAGGGCTTGGGTCAGGCCGTTCCGGCGCAGGCGCTCGCCGATGGCCTCGGGCGGGTGCGCGTAGGGGAACAGGAACTCGACGGCCCGGAAGCCCGCATCCGCCGCCGCGGCGAAGCGGTCGAGGAAGGCGTGCTCGGTGAACATCAGGGTGAGGTTGGCGGCGAAGCGCGGCATGGCGTGACCTTACTTCTTCGGATGGCCGGGCAGGCTCGCCCCGGCGACCTGCGCGTAGAGGCGGGCGACCGAGGCGTCGTCGTCGCGGCCCATGCCGGAGCCCGCGGTCATCAGGAACATCTGCAGGGCGGCGGCCGCCACCGGGACGGGGAAGCGCTCGGCCCGGGCCATGTCCTGAACGATGCCGAGATCCTTCACGAAGATCTCGACGGCGCTCCGAGGCGTGTAATCGCCGTCGAGCACGTGCTTCATCCGGTTCTCGAACATCCAGGAATTGCCCGCCGAGGCGGTGATCACCTCGTAGACCTTGGCGAGGTCGAGGCCCTGCTTGGCGGCAAAGCTCATCGCCTCGCAGGCGGCGGCGATGTGCACGCCCGCGAGCAGCTGGTTGATCATCTTGAAGGCCGCGCCCTGGCCCGGGGCGTCGCCGAGCCGGTAGAGCTTGGCCGCCATCGCGTCGAGGGCCGGCTGCGCCCGGTCGAAGGCCGCACGGGAGCCCGAGGCCAGGATGGTGAGAGCGCCTTCGGCCGCGCGGGTGGCGCCGCCGCTGATCGGCGCATCGAGGAAGTGGCGGCCGCCGGCCTCGAGGCGGGCGGCGAGGTCGCGGGCGAGCGCCGGGTCCATGGTCGCGCAGGACACGAAGACCGCGCCCTCCGGCATCGCCGCGGCGACGCCGCCCGTTCCGAACAGCACCGCCTCGGTCTGCGCCGCGTTCACGACGACGCAGACGACGATGTCGGCCCCGGCGGCGGCATCCGCCGGGGAGCCCGCGCCATGGCCGCCGCCCTCCGCGAAGCGCGCCACCGCGCCCGGGTTGACGTCGAAGGCCGCCACCGACAGGCCCCCCCGCAGGAGCGAGAGCGCCATGCCGGTTCCCATCGAGCCGAGGCCGATGACGGCGGCTCGTCCGGTCCGTGCTGCTTCAGTCATGACAGGTCATCCGGTCTGTGCGGGGAGGGTCAGCGGTTCACCATGCGGGCCGGCGTCAGGAACACGCAGACCGCGCCGACGACGAGCATGCCGGCCAGGGCGTACATGCCGGTCTCGGTGGTGCCGGTCAGGTCGCGCAACGCCCCGATCACGTAGGGGCTGACGAAACCCGCGAGGTTGCCCACCGAGTTGATGAGCGCGATGCCGGCCGCCGCGCCGGTGCCGGCCAGGAAGGACGTCGGCAGCGACCAGAACAGGGGCGCGCAGGTAAGGACGCCGGCGGCGGCGATCGACAGGAACGCGATGGCGAGCGGAGTGCTGGTCGCCGTCGCGGCCACGATGAAGCCGACGGCGCCGCAGAGCGCCGGGCCGATCAGGTGCCAGCGGCGCTCGCGCATCCGGTCGGCGTTGCGGCCGAGGATCACCATCACGATGGCGGCGAACAGGAACGGGATGGCGCTGATCAAGCCGATATTGAAGTTGCCCTGCACGCCGGTCGCCTTGACGAGGGTCGGCATCCAGAAGGTCAGCCCGTACTGGCCCGTGACGAAGGCGAAGTAGATCAGGCTCATGAACCAGACGCGGGGATCGCGAAACACGGTGGCGATCGAGTGCGGGCTGTTGTCCTTGCCGGTATTGTCCTGCGCGATGTCGCGCTCGATCACGGCCTTCTCGGCATCGGTGAGCCACTTCGCCTCCGAGGCGCGGTTGTCGAGATAGAGGTAGACCGCGACGCCGACGAGGATTGCGGGAATCGCCTCGATCAGGAACATCCATTGCCAGCCGGCGAGGCCGTGCGCCCCGTTGAAGGCGTCCATGATCCAGCCCGAGAGCGGGTTGCCGAAGATGCCCGAGATCGGGATCGCCGACATGAACACCGCGATGACCTTGGCGCGCCGATGCGCCGGGAACCAGGCGGTCGTGTACAGGATGATGCCCGGGTAGAACCCGGCCTCCGCGAGGCCGAGCAGGAAGCGCATGATGTAGAAGCTCGTGGCCGAGTTCACGAACAGGAAGGCGCCCGAGATCAGCCCCCAGGTGATCATGATTCGGGCGATCCAGACGCGCGCCCCGACCCGGTGCAGGATGACGTTGCTCGGCACCTCGAACAGGAAGTAGCCGATGAAGAACACGCCGGCGCCGAGACCGTAGACCGTCTCGCTGAAGCCGAGCTGCTGCGACATCTGCAGCTTGGCGAAGCCCACATTCACGCGGTCGAGATACGCGATCACGTAGCAGAGCATCAGGAACGGGACGAGCCGCCAGAACACCTTGGCGTAGGTCTGCTCGACGAAATCGGCCGGGGGAGCGGCAGCTCCGGGAATCCGGGCGGCTTGCACGGTCATGGGCGTCCTCCTCTGCCGCGCACGGAACGTTGTCCGTCGCGAAGACTTTTGCTTTGCGCGACTCATTTTGGCAGCGCTTGCATCTTGACTACCAGGATTTGGCAGCGCTGCCAATCCAGTTGTTCGGCAAGATGAAGCTTGGTATGTGCTCGAACATGGTCGCCCGGACTGCACCGGCCCGCCGTCGGGCGCGGTGTCGAACTTGGCGGATCGGGAGAGCGGTCATGAACGTCCACCAGCCGCGCCAGCGCCTCGTGACCCTCTCCGATGTCGCCCGCGCGGCGGGGGTGGGCGAGAGCACCGTGTCCCGCGTCCTGCGCAAGCACGGCTCGTTCTCGAAGGGCACGCAGGACCGGGTGGCGGAGGCCGTCGCGCGGCTCGGCTACGTGCCGAACCGGCTTGCCGGCAGCCTCGCGGGCTCGGCCAATTCCACGGGCCCGCAACTCGTCGGCATCGTGATTCCGTCGCTCACGAACATCGTCTTCCCGGACCTCCTGCGCGGCATCGCGGGCGGCCTCGACGCCGTCGGCTTCCAGAGCGTGATCGCCGTCAGCGACTACGATCCCGAGCGCGAGGAGGCGCTGATCGGCGCGCTCCTGTCCTGGCGCCCGGCCGGGCTGATCGTCACTGGCCTGGAACACACGCCCGGCGCGGTGGCGCGCCTGAGGGCGAGCGGCGTGCGCATCGTCGAGATGGTCGACACGGACGGGCCGGGCCTCGATATCGTGGTCGGGTTCTCGAACCGCGCGGTCGGGCGCGCCAGCGCCGAGCACCTGCTCGGGCGCGGCTACCGGCGCATCGGCTTCGTCGGGCACGACCTCGACCGCGACCTGCGGGCGGGCAAGCGTCTCGCGGGCTTCGCTGCGGCCCTCGCGGCGGCGGGCCACCCCTTGCGCGACCGCGAGATCCTCGCCGGCCCGTCCTCGGCCGCCGCGGGCCGGGAGGCCCTCGGGCGGCTTCTCGCGCGCACGACCGATCTCGACGCGGTCTATTTCTCGAACGACGACATGGCGCTGGGGGGCTACTTCCACTGCCTCGCGGCGGGCCTGTCGATTCCCGGACGCCTCGCCCTGTTCGGCTATAACGGGCTCGACATCACGGCCGCGATGCCCCAGCCGCTCTCGACCATCCGCACGCCGCGGCTGCGCATCGGCGAGGTCGCGGCCGAGCGGCTCGGGGCGGGCGGTCCGGCGGAGATCGTCGATCTCGGGTTCGAACTCATCGAGGGAGCCACCGCATGAGCGAGGAGACGCGGCTTCGCGAGGAAATCTGCCGCTACGGGCGCTCCCTTTTCGAGCGCGGTCTGACGCCGGGCTCCTCCGGCAACATCTCGCTGCGGCTCGACGATGGGGGCTGGCTCGTGACCCCGACGAACGCCTCGCTGGGCTTCCTCGATCCGGCCCGGATCTCGCGCCTCGATGCGGGGGGGAGGCTGATCTCGGGCGACAAGCCCACGAAGGAGATCCCCCTCCACACGGCGCTCTACGACAGCCGCACCGAGGCGCGCGCCATCGTGCACCTGCACTCGACCCACGCCGTCGCGGTCTCGATGCTGCCCGAGATCGACCCGAAGGCGGTGCTGCCGCCGCTGACGCCCTATTACCTGATGCGAGCGGGCGCGACGGCGCTCGTGCCGTATTTCCGCCCCGGCGACCCGGCCGTGGCCGACGCGATCCGGGGGCTGGCCGGGCGCTACGCCTCGGTGCTGCTGGCCAATCACGGCCCCGTCGTCGCGGGGACGACCCTGGAGGGCGCCGTCTTCGCCACGGAGGAACTGGAGGAGACCGCCAAGCTCTACCTCCTCCTGCGCAACCTCAACCCGCGGACCTTGAGCCCGGATCAGGTGCAGGACCTCGTCAGCCATTTCGGGCTGACGCTGCCGGAGCATCGGAATTGCCCATCCGAGGGCGACGGGCACCGGCACGGCTAGGCCGCGATGCCCCGAGGCGAGGGTGGCCGGCGGCCCGAGCGCCTCAGCAAAGGGCCGCGGCCCGCACCCGCGGTGCGCCGGAGGCGGGAAGCGGGACCGAGCGCGGCTGACGCAGTTCCAGGAGGACGTTGGAGCCGGCCACGATACGGCCAGACGCGTCGCGCAACGGGGTCGGGTACGGCATGAAGGCCACCCGGGTCCCATCCGGGCGTTCGAGCACGGCCTGCTCGCCGCGCACCGGCCGGCCCTCCTTCATGGCGATGGCCATGGGGCAGGCGTCGAGGGGCAGGGGCGTCCCGTCCGGGCGGTAGATCCGCCAGGAGCCGCACCAGCGCTCGACGCCGAGAATAGGGCGTCGACCCCAGAGCTTGGCGGCGGCCTCGTTGTAATAGGTGAGGTACCCGTCGGCATCGGTGGTGTAGACGGCGGAATCGAGCTGGCGGAACAACTCGCCCCGGCTCGGCTCGTAGTTCCAGTCCGAATCCGGCGCGTCGAAGTCGTAGACCAGATCGTCGTCGTACATGGCGTTCTCCCACGACCGGCGGGCTACGAAATGCCCGCTCTCAGCACTCCGTCTGCCCCCATCTGTCGCGGTCCCCTGGGAGCCGTTCCGATCCGACGCGGACCCGATCGACTCGTTAGGCGAGCGCATGCGCGCTCGGACTCCAGATCGTCCAACCCTACGGGATTGTGCCTAGGAGCTCCCGGGGGCGGTCGCTCGCTCGGCGCCATAACCGGCATCACCGGTCTGGGCTCTCCCGCATTGCCATGTACGGACGCGTCTTAGTTGCACAAATGTTGCCCAGGGGCAAGTGCCGCTGGCAGCAAACTGTTCTAACAAATGTTGGTTTCTGCATTGTGGCGGGGCGTGAATGTATTGATCAGAACAAGGGGATGGGCTGATAAGGCCCAAGCCGCCCGCAATGCTCCGTTGGGGCCGTCAGATGCCGCTTCAGCACTGTCTCAACTCCCGATTGCTGTGCGCCTGCGGTTCGCGTCCCGACGCAGCTCAGGCCGGGAGTCGAAGACGCGCCCGCAACCCGCCGAGATCCGAAGGTTCGAGGGCGAGACCGCCGCCGTACAGCTCCGCGAGTTCCAGGGTGATCGAGAGGCCGAAGCCGTTGCCCGGGACGCTCTCGTCGAGCCGAAGGCCATGGCGCAGGACCTCGGCGCGGGCCGCCGCATCGAGGCCCGGACCGTCATCCTCCACGAGGACGTGCAGGTGCGGTGCATCGACGACGGCCGAGACGCGGACGCGCGACCGGCACCATTGGCAGGCATTGTCGATCAGGTTGCCGAGCATCTCGTCGAGATCCTGTGGATCGCAGGTGACCGCGAGGCCCGGGGCGATGTCGATCGCGATCGTCGGCGCCTTGGCGGCGTGGATCCGCCCGAGGGCGGCCGCGAGGTCGCCGACCCGGCCGACGAGTTCCGTGCGCGTCCGGACCGGCCCGCCGAGCGCCGCGGCGCGGGCCCGGCGCAGGTGGTGACGCACCTGCCTGTCCATGGCAGCGACGACGCCGGCCAGGCCGGCCTCCGGCTCCGGCCGGTTCGCCAGCGCCAGGCTGAGGGTCGCGAGCGGGGTCTTCAGCCCATGCGCGAGGTTTGCCACATGCATCCGGGCCCGTTCGAGATTGGCCTCGTTCTGGTCGAGGAGGCCGTTGATCTCGGCGACGAGGGGGCGGACCTCGGCCGGCTGCTTCGGGGGCACCCGCGTCCGGCGCCCGCTGCGAACCTCTGCGAGGTCGCCGCGCAGGCGTTCGAGGGGACGCAGGCCGAGCCGGACCTGCACGGCGACGCCCGCCATGAGGCAGAGCCCGAGAACCGCGAGGGCGAGCGCAAGGGTCGCGAGCGCGTCCCGGACCGGCCCCTGCAGGGCGGCGGCGGGGGCGGCCGCCAGGATGGTGGTGGGCTGGCCCGGGCCCGGCAGGGTGAGGACCCGCAGGATCAGCGCCTCGCCGCGAGGGCCGCGCCCCTCGGCCGGGCGGGGCCGCTCGTCCCCGCCCTCGGGCGATCCGTCGAGGTCGATCACGCCGTCGCGAAGGGAGCGGGACCTCAGGATCTGCCCGCCGCGCGTCACCTGCCAGTACCAGCCCGAGCGGGGCCGGTCGAAGGGCGGGCCGTCGCGGTCGCGGTCGAGCCGCGGGCTGCCGTCCGGCCCCTCCTGGAGGCCGGAGACGAGGGCGACGATCTGGCTGTCGAGGCGCGAATCGAGCTGGCCCCGCACGAACCGGTGCAGGATGAGGCCGATCGCGAGGCCGGCCACCACCAGGGCGGCGGTGATGAAGACCAGGGCCGCCAGGACGAGGCGGCGCTGCAGCGAGCCGAGATGGAACCAGGCGGGCGGTCCTGGCGGGGCCTTCCGGGCCCGGGGCTTCGGGGGCGCGCCCATCAGGCCGGATCGCCCGGCAGCAACTGGTAGCCGAGGCCGCGCACGCCCTCGATGCGGGCCGGCGCGATCTTGCGGCGCAGGCGCGTGATGATGACCTCGACGGAGTTCGAATCGACCTCCGCATCGCCATCGTAGACCCGCTCGATCAGCTGGTCGCGCGGCACCACCCCCTCCTTGCGCAGGATCAGGCAGGTCAGCACCCGCCATTCGAGCCCGGTGAGCCGGAGCGGCAGGCCGTCGCGCTCGAAGCTGCCGAGGCCGGCATCGTAGCTCAGCGGGCCGCAGGCGATGCGGCTGGCGCCGTTGGCCGCCGCCCGCCGGATTAGGGCGCGCAGGCGGATCACCAGTTCCTCCACCCGGAACGGCTTGACGAGGTAATCGTCGGCGCCGGCCTTGAAGCCCGCGACCTTGTCGCTCCAGCCGTCGCGGGCCGTGAGAATGAGGACCGGCAGGGTGTGGCCCGCCGCGCGCCACGCCTGCAGCACCGCGACCCCGTCGCGGCGGGGCAGGCCGAGATCGAGCACGACCGCGTCGTAGCGCTCGGTCTCGCCGAGATGCTGCGCGTCCTCGCCGTTGCGGGCGTGGTCGAGCGCGAAGTTCTCGGCGCGCAGGGCCTTCACGATCTCGGCTGCGAGCGCCGCATCGTCCTCGGCCAGCAGGATCTTCATGGCGCGTGTCTTCCTGTTCGGTCCGGCCTAGATCGGCCGGTTTAACCGGAGCTGAACCGCCCGGTTCAGGCCCGATTGCCGACCCCGTCCTAGAACGGCGCCAACCCGAAAGGGCGACCAACCAGGACAGGAACACCATGACGAACGAACACGTGATCGACGGGACCGCGGCCGAGACGACGGCGGCCGCCCCGTCCTCCCAGGCGGCATCCTCCGACAAGGGGTCCAAGGCAGCCCGCCGCCGCTCCCGCCGCACCCTCGTGGTCGGAGCACTCGCGGCGCCGCTCGCTCTCGGCGCCGTCGGGCTCTCCCTCGCCAAGCCCGGCGAGGTGGCGCTGACGCCGCTCGCGCCGGTGGCGATCTCGGCGCTGGCACCGTCGGGTGCCGTGGCGGCCAGGGGCGAGGTCGCCGAGATCTTCGGCAACAAGTTCATCCTCCAGGACGGTAGCGGGCGGGCCCTGGTGGAGACCGGGCGCTCTGGCGAGGGCGGCGGCCTCGTCGTCAAGGGCGAGACCGTGACGGTGCAGGGCCGCTTCGAGAAGGGCTTCCTGCACGCCACCCTGATCGCCCACGCGGACGGCAACCAGGTGCGCCTCGGCCCGGCCGGCCGCCCGCCCGGCACCCTCGACTGGGCCAAGGACAAGGTCGGCCTGGGACCGAGCCCGGACGTGGCGGCGCTGACCGCGATGGTGACCGCCGCCGGCTATTCCGACGTGCGCGTCACCGGCCGCGGACCGCGCCACCTCGATGTGGCGGCCCGGGGCGGCGATGGCCGCGAGCGCGCGCTGCATGTCGGCTTCGATGGCCAGATCCGCGAGAAGCGGGTCTTCTGAGGATCGCTCCCCTGCTTCAACCCGAAAGGCCCGCCATGACCCGACCCTCCCTGCTCCTCACCGCGGCCGCGCTCCTCCTCGCCACCGCGGCCGTGGCTCAGACGCCGCCGCCCGGCGCTCCCCGACCGGGCCCGGAGGCGGGGGCACCACCCCCGCCGCCCCCGCCGGGCGGCCCGCGGCGCGGCCCCGACGGACCACCGCCTCCGCCGAAGGCCGCGCAGTTCAAGCTCCAGCGCGGGGATGTCGGCATCGATGTCCGATGCGCGGCCGACGAGCCGATGAAGGCCTGCGCCGACATCACCCTGCAATTGATCGACAAGCTCTCGGGCCTGCCGAAGGGCGAGGCGCGCTGAGCCGGGCGGCCGACCGACGCGCCGGGAGCGGATCACGGTTCCGCTCCCGGCGCGGGTGACGGCGAAGCGGAGCCGGACTAATCTCGCCTCCGGAGAGCCGCATGCCGCACGATCATCACGACGAGCATCACGACGATCACCCGCATCCCCACGGTAGCGAGCTCTCCCCCATGGACCTGCGCGTGCGGGCCCTCGAATCCGTCCTCGTCGAGAAGGGCTACGTCGATCCCGCCGCCCTCGACGCGCTGATCGAGACCTACGAGACCAAGGTCGGGCCGCATAACGGCGCCCGCGTGGTGGCCCGCGCCTGGGTCGATCCGGGCTTCCGGGAGCGCCTGCTCGCGGACGCGACGCCGGCCATGCGGGAGATCGGGGTCGGCGGCCGGGGCGGCGAGCACATGGTGGTCGCCGCCAACACCCCGGACGAGCACAACCTCGTCGTCTGCACTTTATGCTCCTGTTATCCCTGGCCGGTGCTCGGCCTGCCGCCGGTCTGGTACAAGTCGCCGCCCTATCGCGCGCGCGCCGTGATCGAGCCCCGCGCCGTGCTGGCCGAGTTCGGCGTCGCGCTGCCCGAGGCCACCCGCATCCGCGTCTGGGATTCCACCGCCGAGCTTCGCTACATGGTGCTGCCGATGCGACCTGCCGGAACGGAGGGGCTCGACGAGGCGGCGCTGGCCGCCCTCGTCACCCGCGATTCCATGATCGGCACCGGCCTGCCGCGCGCACCCGGAGCCTCCTCATGAATGGCGGCCAGGATCTCGGCGGCATGCAGGGCTTCGGCCCGATCGCGCCCGAACCGAACGAGCCGCGCTTCCACGCCCCTTGGGAGAAGCGCGTCTTTGGCCTCGCCATGGCGATGGGCGCGACCGGCACCTGGAACCTCGATGCGAGCCGGGCCGCGCGTGAATCGCTGCCGCCCGGCGAGTACCTGACCTCCAGCTATTACGCGATCTGGCTCAAGGCCCTGGAGCGGCAGGTGAAGGCCCACGGCCTCGCCACCGCCGACGAACTCGCCACCGGCACGGTCTCGGCGCCGGCCGCGCCCGTGAAGCGCGTGCTCGAGGGCACGGAGGTGGCGCCGCTCTTCGCCCGCGGCTTCCCGAGCGACAGGCCCGTGGCCGCGCCGGCCCGCTTCGCGGTGGGGGAGCGGGTGCGCGCGCTGACCATCAACCCGCCCGGCCATACCCGGCTGCCCCGCTACGTCCGCGGCCGGCCCGGCCTTGTCGAAGCCGTGCACGGCGGCTTCATCTTCCCGGACACGAATGCGCGCCTTGCCGGCGAGGCGCCGCAATGGCTCTACACCGTTCGGTTCTCCGGCCGGGATCTCTGGGGCGAGGCGGCCGAGCCCGGCCACACCGTCTCGGTGAACGCCTTCGAGAGCTACCTGGAGCCGATCCCGTGACGCTCGGGCCGATCCCGGTCGGCGCCGTGACCGATCCGGTCTTCGCCGAGCCCTGGGAGGCGCAGGCCTTCGCGCTCGTGGTCGCCCTTCACGATCGCGGCCTCTTCAGCTGGAGCGAGTGGGCCGACGCGCTCGGCGCCGAGACCCGCCGCACCGGCCGCGCGGCCGATTACGCCGCCTGGCTCGCCACGGTCGAGGGCCTGCTCGCGGCCCGGGGCATCGCCGACCCGGATGCCCTCGCGGATCGCCGGGCCGCCTTCGCCCGCGCCGCCGCCGCGACCCCGCACGGCGAGCCGATCCTCCTAGCGAACGATCCGCAACACCGGGGCTGATCCCGGGGCGCCGCCCTGGGAGGCCACGGGACCCGTATCGCGCAGCGGAAGCAGGTATGAAGGAGCCCCTGGTCTGAAACCGGCTTGAGCGTTCCCTTGCTGACGCGGCCTCGTCAGGGGGCGGGCGCTGGTTCACACTCGGGCCGGGATCGGGGGACCGGCCGGCGCTCCCCCGGCGGGTAACCTTCGCGCCGGCTCCGCGAGTAACCCACGCGGAGCCGGCACAGGATCCTGCCGCGGGCCCGCTTGCCGCGCGAGGGCGCGAAGGAAGATTGCCGCATGCGCGTCGTTGTCGATCTGAACCGGTGCCAGGGCTACGCCCAGTGCTGCTACGCGGCGCCCGAATCCTTCGTCCTGCGCGGCCACGAGATCCTGTTCTACGATCCCGCCCCGCCCGCGGCGAAGCGGGGCGAGATCGCCCGGGCGGTTCAGGCCTGTCCGGTCCGGGCGATCAGCGTCGAGGGGCTCGACGCGGTGACCAGCCCCGAGGTGGAGACCGGATCGTGAGCGCGCTGCCGGAGCCCGGCATCGTCATCGTCGGCGCATCGCTCGCGGGCCTGCGCGGGGCCGAGGCCCTGCGCCTTCGCGGCTACACGGGCCCGCTCGACATCGTCGGAGACGAGCCGCACCCGCCCTATGACCGGCCGCCCCTGTCGAAGCACGTGCTGGCGGGGGAGCTCGCCCCCGACGCCACCGCCCTGCCCAACCTCGTGCCGCTGCGGGCCAACTGGCATCTCGGCGTGGCCGCCACCGGCCTCGACCGGGAGGCCCGCACGCTCCGCCTCGCCGACGGGCGCGCGCTCGCCTATCGGCGCCTCCTGATCGCGACGGGCGCGCAGGCCCGGCCCTGGCCCGGCCCCGAGCGGGCGGCGCTCAGCGGCGTGTTCACCCTGCGCGGGCGCGACGATGCGGCGGCCCTGCGCGCCGTGCTGGCGAAGGGGCCGCGCCACGTCCTGATCGTCGGGGGCGGGCTGATCGGCTGCGAGGCCGCCTCCTGCTGCCGGGACCTCGGCATCGACGTGACCCTGGTCGACCCCAATCCGACGCCGCTGGCGCGGTCCCTCGGCACCTTCGTGGGCGGTGTCGTCGCGGGTCTCCTGGAGCGGTCGGGCGTCGATTTTCGCCCCGGCGCGCATGTCGAGCTTCTGGAGGGTGATTCCTTCGGCGGGTTTCGGCGGGCCCATCTGCGCGGCGGCGAGACGATCGAGGCCGAGGTCGCCATCGTGGCGCTCGGCGCCGTGCGCAGCACGGGATGGCTCGCCGGTGCGGGCCTCATGGCGGATGCGGGCGGGCTCACCTGCGACGGCGCCTGCCGGGCGCTCGCGGCGGACGGCACGCCGTGCGAGGACATCTACGCGGCGGGCGACGTCGCGCGCTGGCCGAATCCGATCTATAGCGGCCGCCTGATCTCCGTGGAGCACTGGGGCAACGCCGTCGAGCAGGCCGGGCACGCGGCTCGCAACATGCTGGCCGCCCCCGACGACCAGGAGCCCTACGCGCATCTGCCGGCCTTCTGGTCGAGCCAATTCGGCATCAACATCAAGGCGGTAGGCCTGAGCGAGGGCGCGGATTCGGTCGCGATCGTGCAGGGGTCGCGCGCCGCGCGCCGGTTCCTCGCGGTCTATGGCCGGGCCGGGCGCAGCATCGCGGCGGTCTCCTTCGACGAGGCCCGCTGGCTCCCGGCCTATGCCGAGCAGATCCGCGCGGGCCGCCCGTTCCCGCCGATCCGGGACGCCACCGATCAGGCGCGGATCGAGATCCACGCACCGGGCTTTCCGCCGCGCCGCTCCGAGCCGGCCGCAAGGGAGATTGTCGATGCCTGACGCTCTCGCGGCCGAGCCGCCGCCGCTCTCCCAGGACGACACGCTGTTCGCCCGGATCCTGGACCCGGCCAACCGGGCCAATCCCTATCCGCTCCTCGCGCGCCTGCGGGAGAAGCCGGTGCGGCGCCAGCAGGACGGGAGCTACGTGGTGAGCACCCACGCGGCCATTCGCAGCCTGCTGTTCGATCCGCGCCTCAGCTCCGAGGACCTGCCGCCTTTTCGCCGCCCGCCCACGGGAAACCCCCTGAAGGACTGGCTGCTCAACCCGATCAAGGATCGCATCGCCACGGCGCACCGTCCCTTGATCTTCCGCGACCCGCCCGACCACGACAGCCTGCGCCACCTCGTGATGGAGCAGTTCACCGTGAAACGCGTCCGGGGCACGCATGACCGGGTCGCCGCGGTGGTCGACACCCTGATCGAGCGCTGCCGTGGCCGCGACCGCGTCTGCCTTGTGGAGGACCTGTCTTACCCGCTGCCCGTGGCGGTGATCTGCGAGCTGCTCGGCGTGCCGGAGCAGGACGAGTCGCAGTTTCAATCCTGGGCGACCCAGCTCTCGACGGCGCTGGAACCCGATGCGCGCCGCGACGCGGACACGCGGCGCGCCAATGTCGCGAGTTTCGACGCGATCGCGGATTACATGAGGGCCCTCATCCGCGAGAAGCGGCGCAAGCCCGCGGACGACATGCTGAGCGGTCTCGCCAACCATGCCGATCCGACGACGCGGAAGATGAGCGATTTCGATCTGGTCTCGACCGCGATCCTGCTCCTCGTGGCCGGTCACGAGACCACCGTGAACCTGATCACCAACGGCATGCTGACCCTGCTGCGCCATCCCCACGAGCTGGAGCGCCTCCGCGCCGATCCGGAGCGGGCACCGCGGGTGATCGAGGAATTGCTGCGCTACGAGCCGCCGGTGCATTTCCGGACCCGCAAGGCGCTGGGCGACATCGCGGTCGCGGGCGAGACGATCCCGAAGGGCGCCTCCGTCATGCTGGTTCTGGCCGCGGCGAGCCGCGATCCCGAGCGCTTCCCCAACCCCGACATCTTCGACCCGGACCGGGCGGACATCCAGCATTTCGGCTTCGGCGCCGGCCTGCATTACTGCGTCGGCGCGCCGCTCGCCCGGATCGAGGTGGAGATCGCGCTGGTGCGGCTCTGCCAGCGCCTGATCCGGCCGCGCCTTGCCCAGGATCCGCCATCCTACCGGCCGGGTGCGGCCCTGCGCGGCCCGGCGGGCCTGGAGATCACGATCGACGGGATCGTCTAAGGCGCCCCGTCATGGCACGGCGTCATGGCGCCCCATCATGGTACGGCGTCATGGCGCGGCGTCGGCCCAGGGATGCAGGCCGTCCGCCGCGATGCGCTGCGAGGCGTGGCGGTAGCCGATCTCCGCCACCGACGCGTAGGCGGCCCAGTCGCGCAGGTCGATGCCGGCCAGCGGCGGGCGCAGCACCACGGCGGCGCGCTCGCGCGCCATCGCGGCCTGGGCGTCGCTCGATACCGTGGCGGCCCGCAGCAGCAGCTGAGCGATGCCGGGGGTGGCCTCCGGCGCCCCGAGGAGGCGCCGGATCATGCGGCCGCGCCAGGAGCGCATCGGCATCCGCTCGAAGGCGAGATCGCTGCCGACATCGACCGCGAGGACGCGACCCCGCTCGAGATCGGCCAGCAGATCGGCCGGCAGGTTGTTCATGGTCCCGCCATCGACGAGCACGCCGTCCTCGGCGATCACCGGCGGCAGCAGGCCCGGGATCGCGATGCTGGCGCGCAAGGCGCCGACGAGGTCGCCGCGGGTATGGACCATGGCGGCCCCCGTGGTCAGGTTCGCGGAGACGCAGAGGAAGGGCAGCCACAGGTCCTCGATCCGGACCGTCCCGAAATGGTGGCGCAGGCGGGTATCGACCTTGATGCCGCGGGTGAGCGAGAGGACCGGCAGGGTGTAGTCGTTGAGGGGCGAGCTTAGGACGAAGGCCTCCAGGATGTGATCCTGGATCTCGTCGAGGCTCCAGCCCATCGCGACGCTGGCCGCCACCACCGCCCCGATGCTGGTGCCGCCGACGAAGTCGATGGTGTGGTCCGCCTCGTGCAGCGCCCGCAGCACGCCGAGATGCGCGAAACCCCGCGCGCCGCCCCCGCCGAGGACGAGGCCCCGCGCCCGGCCGCTCACGAGCCGGCCGAGGCGGTCGTGATCGGCGGTGCGGCCGGCCCGGACCTGATGGCGCATGGCGACGCCGAGCGCGTCGATGGCCGGGTCGGCCGCGCGTGGGACGGCGGCGTCGGCCGCCTGCTCGATGACGAGGTCGCAGCGGCGCCAGCCGTCCGGCGCGCCGAGATCGACGCCCTGGAGGGCCGGGAAGGGCGGCTGCCCCGGTGCAGCGAGGAGCAGCACGTGGTCGGCCCGCCGCAGGCAGAGGCGGGTCCAGGCGCAGACCGGGTCGTCCGCCGCGTAGACGACGCGCCCGTGCTCCGTCTCGTAGGCGTGAAACCAGGTCTCGTCGGCGTTCTCCGGCCAGGCGGGGAGGCAGCCGGTGCGGGCGCCCAGCGCGGTCGCGAGCGTACGGCCGAAGCGGGCTGCCGACACGCCCGGCGTGACGCCAATCACCGCGAAGGTCATCGGCAGGTGCAAAGCCGGCCGCGTCGTGCCGCTGCGCAGCCGGTCGGCGAGGAGGCGGGCGAAGTAGAGCATCGCGCTCGGATGGCGCGCGGCGATCTCGTCGAAGGCCTCCCGGCTCAGGCGCAGGAGCAGCGAATCCCGCAGCACCGTGGCGGTCGCCGAGCGCGGGCCGTTCGAGAGGAGCGCCACCTCGCCCACCGTCTCGGGCGGGCGCAGCCGGGCGATCCGGCGGATCAGGCCGGTGGCCGGGTCGTGATTGGCGATGCCGACCGCGCCCGAGACGAGCACGTAGAGGCTGTCGGCCTCCTCCCCCTCCGCGAACAGGATCCGCCCCCCCGCGACCGCGACGGGCTCGAGGCGCCGCCGGAAGGCGTCGACGGCCTCGGCATCGAGGCCGTCGAGGAAGGGGACCCGGTAGGAAGCCGGTGCCAGGGTGCGGGCCGCGCTCAAGGTCCGGCCGCCCCGAGCTTGCGCTTGATCTGGGTGGCGGCCAGGGCGTAGCCACCCTCGCCGCCATCGACGAAGTGGACATGGCCGCTCCCGAGGCGGTCGGGGGTGAAGCAGGTCACGACGCTGGATGCCTGCCGCACGAGGCCGAACTGCACGAGGCCCGCGGTCTCGGCCTCCTCGAGGCAGGCCTCGATCCTGCGCGCCGTCTCGGGCGTGCTGTCGATCGTCATGCGCAGGCCGTCATCGTATTTGCGGTAATCGGCGTTGGCGACGAGCTCGCGCAGATAGGTCGGGGCCGAGAAGCCCGGCACCGAGACGCGGAACCGGAACGCCAGGAACGAGACGAGGGCCCCGATCCTGCGACGGGCCCCGGCGAGGAGATCGCGCATGCTCGCGCCGCGCTGAGGCGTCAGGGCCACGCTGCTCGGGCGGCTGCCGAGCTCCGGGCCACGGTCGGGCAGGGGCTGGCCAAGGCGCGGATCGGCCTGAACCAGCCCGATCACGGCGCCGAGGGCCCGCCGCAGCGCCGCCGCGTCCGCGCCCGCCCGCGGCACGACGATGAGCGAGAGGATGATTCCGTTCTGCGCGGGCGATGCCTCGAAGCGGCAGGACAGGCCGGTGAGGTCCGGCTCCGTGCCGGGCGCGGCGGGCGCGAGGGCGCAAAGTCCCCGCTTCAGGGCGGCCTCCGCCCAGGCGAGGCCCCCGCCCCGGATCATCGCGTAGGCGACGTCGGGCGACGGCGCGTAGCGGGCGACCAGGACGTCGTGGCCCGCCTCCCGCACGGTCCGCACCGGGATGAGGGCGGCGCGCAGCTCGAGACCGAGGCGCTCGCGCACGAAGGTGATGCAGGCCGACAGAACCGGGCCCGCAACCTGCTCCTCGCCCGGCGCGAGCAGGAAGCTCGCGCCGTCGCCGCCGAACACGAACGGGATCTCGGTCTCCGGCAGGGCGTTGCGGATCGCCGCGATGACGGCCGCGGCGGCGTAATTGACCGAGCGGTAGCCCCCCGCCGCGATCGCCCGGGTCGAGCCGACGATGTCGCAGAGCGCGATCGTCCAATCGGACGGCACCAGCCGAAACTGCGCCTCGTCGAGAACGTCATCGAAGCGCGCGAAGACCGGGAGGTCCGCGTAGTGGAACGTCACGTCACCGGGTGTCCGCGTCAGCATCGCCATCGACTGCATGGGGCCGCGGACTGGTCTCGTTCCGGGCTCGTCTTCCCCACAGGCAGCCTACCAGCCCGTCCACCGGATGGCGCGCGCGTTCTTCGCGGGATTTCGTCCCATCGTCACCGCGCGGCGGAGCGGCGGTGGGGCGGCGGATCGCGCGGCGGGCGGCGCCGTTGACGAGGGGAGACCGTCTCGCTGGTCGGAGGGCTTTCGTGGCGCGGTTCGCTCGCCTGCGCACGCACATGGTCTCGCGCCAGATCGCGGATCGGGGCATCGCGGATGCCCGCCTGCTCGCGGCCCTGCGGGCGGTCCCGCGGGAGCACTTCGTGCCTCCGCATCTGCGCCGCTTCGCCTACGAGGACGGCCCGCTGCCGATCGCGGCCGGGCAGACGATCTCGCAGCCCTATATCGTCGCGCTGATGATCGAGGCGGCGGCGCTCGCGCCGGACGACCGAGTGCTGGAGATCGGGACCGGCTCGGGCTACGCCGCCGCCGTGATGAGCCGCCTGGCGGCCGAGATCTTCACCATCGAGCGGCACGCGGTTCTGGCCGGGGATGCGCGTCGGCGCCTGGCGCAGCTCGGCTACGCGAACGTCGCCGTCCGGTTGGGCGACGGCACGCGCGGCTGGCCCGAGGCCGCTCCGTTCGATGCCGTGATCGTCGCGGCCGGAGGCCCGGAAGTGCCCGACACCTTGCGGCGCCAGCTTCGGGTCGATGGCCGTCTGGTGATGCCGGTGGGACGGCGCAGGAGCCGCCAGGATCTCGTTCGCGTCCGATGCCGCGGTGAGAATGATTTTGCGGAGGATGTGCTCGGCTGCGTCAGCTTCGTTCCGCTGATCGGTGCCGAGGGCTGGCCGGAGAAGGCGTCCAAACAGGACGATGATGGCGATCAGGCCTGCTCGGTCCTGGAATAGGACGGGGGCCGGGCGTTGTCCGCGCTCTGCCGGGCGAGCACCCGGTCGAGCTCGCGAAGGATCGTGCATTTGGCGCGCAGGGCGTTGGAGCGTTTCATCGCGGCCTCCTCAGGCGCAGGCGACGCGGGGATGGCGCACCACGACGGCCGGGATCGTGCGCGCGACGGGGGGAAGGTCGGGATACCAGATCGTCACCCGGGTACCGGCTTTGGAATCGATGATGGTCAGGGTCATGTCCGTCTCCTCTCGTGAGGTCCGCAGGTTCGCGCGATTTTCCGTCGGCGACTGTGACCGGGCTCACGCTGGGAGAGGATTCGCGCCCGATCACCCTGGATGTCCCTGAGATATGGGGATTGCGCGGCCACCATGAGGGGCGCGCGCCGACGATTTATTGGCTCGCGGTTACATCGATCCCGCGTCGTTTCTGTATGGATCGGTGTTTATTCTTGTGGCGCCCCGATGCGCGGGCCAAGATCGCGCCGCGGCGGCCCGCCTTCAACGAGAGCCGCCCCGAGAGCCCGCGGGTGGTCGACGCCTCAGGAACCCCTCCTGGCGACCGCCCCGATGGATCCCGCGCGGAGGACCGCAGGCCTGCGGCCGCATGGGAGCCGGGGCTCACGCCGAGAAACGTTGGGAGGAATCCACGATGACACGACGCAATGGTCTGGCGCTCGCCGCGGCGCTGGCAGGTACGTTGGCGCTGCCGCCGGCGGCCTCCGCGCAGGATGCGGCCTTCTCGGGCGGCACGATCAAGATCGGCATCCTCAACGACCAGTCGGGCACCTACGCCGAGTTCGGCGGGCGCTCCTCGGTCGAGGCGGCCAAGATGGCCGTCGAGGATTTCGGCGGCAAGCTCAACAACATCCCGATCGAGATCCTCAACGCCGACCATCAGAACAAGCCCGACATCGCCTCCTCGATCGCGCGCCAATGGTACGACCGCGACGGGGTCGACGCGATCATGGACCTGACGACCTCGTCGGTGGCGCTGGCCGTCCAGGGCCTGTCCAAGGACAAGAAGAAGATCACCATCGTGACGGGAGCTGCCACGAGCGAGCTCACAGGCAAGCAATGCACGCCCTTCGGCTTCCACTGGGCCTACGACACCCGCGCCCTCGCGGTCGGGACGGGCGGCGCGCTGGTGCAGCAGGGCGGCGACACCTGGTTCTTCCTCACGGCCGATTACGCCTTCGGCTACTCGCTCGAAGAGGAGACGAGCCGCTACGTCAAGTCGAAGGGCGGCAAGATCCTGGGATCGGTGCGGCACCCGCTCTCGGCGCAGGATTACTCGTCCTTCCTCCTCCAGGCGCAGGGATCGGGCGCCAAGGTGATCGGACTCGCCAATGCCGGCAACGACACCGCGAATGCCATCAAGCAGGCCTCGGAATTCGGCATATCGGAGGGCAACCAGCGCCTCGCCGCCCTCCTCTTCACCCTGGCGGAGGTGCACGGGCTCGGCCTCAAGGTGGCCCAGGGGCTGACCCTGACGGAGGGCTGGTACTGGGACCTCAACGACGAGACCCGCGCCTTCGGCCAGCGCTTCATGAAGCGCACCGGCAAGATGCCGAACATGATCCACATGGGCACCTACTCGGCGGTGCTCCAGTACCTCAAGGCGGTGAAG
The DNA here is from genome assembly GCF_008806385.1 of Methylobacterium soli. Taxonomy (GTDB): domain Bacteria; phylum Pseudomonadota; class Alphaproteobacteria; order Rhizobiales; family Beijerinckiaceae; genus Methylobacterium; species Methylobacterium soli. The sequence goes on along the minus strand of NZ_VZZK01000008.1, from coordinate 3,071 downwards.
GCCGCCGGCACCGACGAGACGGAGGCGGTGACCAAGCAACTCCACTCGCTTCCGGTGGACGACGTCTTCGCCCGCGGCGGCAAGGTCCTGCCGAACGGCCGCATGGTGCACGACATGTATCTGTTCGAGGTCAAGAAGCCCGCCGAGTCGAAGTCGGAATGGGACCTCTTCAAGCACCTCGCGACGATCCCCGGCGCCGAGGCCTTCGCCAAGGCCGAGGAGAGCGGCTGCCCGATGACCATGCGCTGAGCCGGTCGGCGCGCCGAGGCGGCAGAGGTCTGGGCGTCAGCCCGCCCAGACCTCGCGGTAGAGCGCCACGATCTCGTCCGCGCTCGGCTCCACCGGGTTGTTGGCGGGCGAGCCCGAGGCGAGCGCCTGCTGGGCCATGAGCGGCAGGAGCGTCGACCAGCGCTCCGCGTCGAGGCCGTAGCTCCGGGGCGTCGGCACATCGAGGTCGTCGTTGAGCGCAATCAGCGCGGCGACCAGGCGCTCGCAGGCCGCCTCGTTGCCGTCCTGCTCCGAGGCGACGCCCATGGCGCGGGCGCAATCGGCGTAGCGGGCGGGGGCCGCCTTCACCGAGAATCGCGTCACCGCGGGCAGGAGCATCGCGTTCGAGAGACCGTGCGCGACGTGGAAATGCGCCCCGATCGGCCGGCTCATGCCGTGCACGAGGGCAACCGAGCTGTTCGAGAACGCGATGCCGGCCTGCGTCGCCCCGAGCATCATCGCCTCGCGCGCGGCCCGGTCGCCCGGATCGGTCCAGACCCGGCGCAGGTTCGGCGCGATGGCGCGCATCGCCGTGAGCGCAAAGCCGTCCGCGAACGGATTGGCCCTGCGCGAGACATAGGCCTCGATCGCGTGGGTGAGGGCGTCGATGCCGGTATCGGCGGTGAGGCGCTTCGGCTTGCTCAGCGTCAGCTCGTAATCCACCAGGGCCGCCACCGGCAGGTAGGCGAGGCCGATGCAGAGCATTTTCTCGTCGGTCTCCGCATCCGTGACGATGGTGAAGCGCGTCGCCTCCGAGCCGGTGCCGGCGGTGGTGGGGATCGCCACGATGGGCAGGCCCGGCGCGTCCTGCAGGTGCGGCGCCTTGTAGTCGCGCATGTGGCCGCCATGGCGGGCCAGCACCGCGACCGCCTTGGCGGTGTCCATCGGGCTGCCGCCGCCGAACCCGACGACGCAATCGTGCTCGCCCCGGTTCAGGGCGTCGAGGGCCGCTTCGACGGATTGGACGGTCGGGTCCGGCACGGTGTCGGCGAAGATTGCCGCCGCGATGCCCCTCGGGCCCAGCCGCTCGACCAGGGCCTCGACCCGGCCGCTGCCTGCCAGGTACGGGTCCGTCACGATGAAGGGTCGGCTCAAGCTCAGTTGGCTCAAGACCTCGGGCAGGAGCCCCGAGGCGCCGGCTCCGATCCGCATCAGGCGGGGCAGGGCGATCGCGCTGACCATGGTGTCCTCCGGATTCGTGTTCGGTCCGCTCCGCGCCCGGGGCGGCGGGTGGTCCGGGTGGCAGGTTGTGGATAAAGCTAGAGGTTGCGCGCCCGCTCGGGAACCGCGCCGCGTTACACCCGGGGCTCCGCGAAGACTGGCCCGGTGAAGAGCGCCTGGGCGCCCGCGACCTCGGCCGCGATGAAGGCCGCCACCTCGCGGATATGGGCCGCCTTCCGGTGGTCCTCGTGGATGTGCATGTGGAAGGCGCGCGTCAGGGAGAGGGCGTCCGGCAGCACGGGCGCGAGCCCCGGATGGGCCGCGGCGATGAAGCCCGGCAGGATGCAGAGGCCCGCGCCCGCCAGCGTCGCGTGGACCTGCGCCAGCAGGTTGGTGCTGCGCAGCCGCGCCGCCGCATCCGGCCCGATCACGTTGAGGTAGTTCAACTCGCGCGCGAACAGCATGTCCTCGATGTAGCCCACGAACGGGTGCCGCGTGAGGTCGTCGATGGTCCGGATCGGCGGCGCCGCCCGAAGATAATGCTCGGCGCCGTAGACGTAGAGCCGGTAATCCGTCAGGCGGCGGGCCACGACGCGCCCCTGCTCCGGGCTCGACAGGCTGATGACGATGTCGGCCTCGCGCTTGGGCAGGCTGAAGATGCGGGCGGTGGCCAGGATCTCGATCTCGAGGCCCGGATGCTGCTCGGTCAGCCGGTGCATCCGGGGGGCCAGGAACACGCTGCCGAACCCGTCCGGCGCACCGATGCGCACGGTGCCAACGATCGTCCGCCCGGTGCTGCCCGCCGCCGCGGTGGCGGACACGAAGGCGCTCTCCATCGCTTCGGCGGCGGAGAGCAGGCCCTCGCCCGCCTCCGTCAGGGCGTAGCCGACATGGCTCTTGTGGAACAGGCGGCTGTTCAGGGCCTCCTCCAGCGCCAGGATGCGGCGCGCGACGGTGGTGTGCTCGGTGCCCGTCTGCGCCGCCGCGGCCGTGAGGGTGCCGGCGCGCGCAACGGCCAGGAAGAAGCGCAGATCATCCCAGTTCCGGCCCGGCTTCCGGCTGCTCATGTCGACGCGCTCGCTCCGAGACCCGGCCTTTCAGGCCTCCCGACACTGTGCATCGATGCACAACCCTTGGGAAGTTGCCGCGCTTTCTCGTGCGCGAAACGCTGATACCCTCCCGCGCAAAGTCGGACCGCCCGAAGGCGGCCCGGGTCCAGAGGAAACGGCAGGAGGAGCGCGGCCATGCGCACGATCGGGCATTTCGTGGGCGGCAAGACCGTCGAGGGCACCAGTGGGCGCTTCGCCGACGTGTTCAATCCGACCACCGGCGAGATCCAGGCCCGGGTCGCGCTCGCGAGCAAGGCCGAGCTGCGCGCCGCCGTGGAGAATGCCAGCGCGGCGCAGCCCGCCTGGGCGGCGCAGAACCCGCAGAAGCGCGCCCGCGTGATGATGCGCTTCCTCGAGCTGATCCGGGCCGAGCACGATTCGCTCGCCGAGCTCCTCGCCAGCGAGCACGGCAAGACGGTGCCGGACGCCAAGGGCGACATCCAGCGCGGCGTCGAGGTGGTGGAGTTCGCCACCGGCATCCCGCACCTCCTCAAGGGCGAGTACACGGAAGGCGCCGGCACCGGCATCGACGTC
>NZ_VZZK01000079.1 GCF_008806385.1 Methylobacterium soli | reverse complement strand
TGCCTAGGCGTCCACCTAGGCCCTCACGGTTGCGCCCGGTGTCCGGTCAAATTGGGGGCCACTCCAGAAACTGAGGAGCGCAGGCGGCTCCAATCCGAGGCGTCGCGCGGAGCCAGTCAGATTGCACTGCAAGAGGCCATGCGCTGACTTGGAGGCCCCGAGCCCGTTCGAAAAAGGAGTGCGGTCCCGTAGGTCGATTAGGGGCTCGACGTACAAGACCGGGGGCTCACACTCCAGAAGCGACTTCGAGCACAATCTCGTCGAGGTAAGCTGCAATGCGCAGTATGGCTGCCGTATCAGACCCTTCTACGCGGAAACCGATTGCTTCACCGCGCTCGTACAACAACCGAAGCACGGATTCCGCGCGCAGAGCAGCCTCACGCTCAGACGACGCACGCACGATGCGCTTGCAATCGTAGGTGACAACCGTGACCGTATGAAGGTCCGGCACAATCATGACCGGCCTCAATCGCTACTAAAACAGTAACGCTTTCGAGGCTGAGAAGTTCGAGTAACGCGGTGCCGGCGGACCGACGTGGACCTGTCGCAGAGAAACCGCGATAACTCCAATCCTCGCTAAGGCTCTTTCAAAACCTCCCTGGGCAACTCGCCTAAACTGCCACGAGTGCCCAGAGAGGCCACAATCGGTTTAAGCAGCTTTGCGGCCACGCCCCCTGTCCTGCTCGGTCTCAGTCTGAGCGCCCGCTCTTCCAAGACCGATCGCCTTGGCAAGCTTCGAACGCTGAGCCGCGTAGCTGGCTGCGACCATCGGATAGTCGCTCGGCAGGCCATAGCGCTGGCGATAGCTGTGGGGGTCAAGCCCATGGCCGGTGAGGTGGCGCTTGAGCGTCTTGTAGGGCTTGCCGTCGATGAAGCTGATCAGCGCATCCGGCGTGATTGATTTGCGGACCTGAGCCGGCGTCGCCTTCTCCACCTGCTCCTCGGCAGCAGCCTGCGAAGCCCCGCTGGTGAGACCATTCAGCGCCGCGTGAACGTTGCTGATGAGAGCCGGAAGATCTGCCACAGGCACAGAGTTGTTCGACACATAGGCTGCAATGATGCCGGCGGAGAGTTCGATGGTTTCAGGCTGTGTGCCCTGAAATAGGTCGGTCATTTTCTTTTCCGATTTGGTTAATTCCAGGCGGACTAATTCGCTATTTTAAGATTATGATCAAGAGGGTTCGCTGGAATTATTTGTCACGGCCGAAGACCGACTCCGGAATATCTTTTACTGTACACAGCGTTAGATCGGGTGGCACCAGCGGTTAAGCTCTTGTCGCCGCCCTCACTGGTTCGACCGATACGATGGGGTTTGTTGACAATGGTCGAGCCGGCAGTGTCGTCACATGGAGGCTCAAGCTAAGGCGTCACCAGCGAGAAGTGGGAAGGTCACTAGCAACCGGCTTGCCTTAGTTCGGGCTCGACCGATGAGCAGGAAACGCCACCATGCGAAACACGCATATGATTGCGTTTGCTACTTCCGTGCTTCTCGTAGGCCCAACTCCAACGTGGGCGCATGTTACTCGTCACGGCGCGCGATGATCCCGCCGGGGAACATGGTGCTGAAGGTCGCACCCAGCACTACGATGATGGAGTCGATGCGTCAGAGCAAGCTGAACCAACGAGATAAATGAGATGGGGAGGCAAGATAAGCTTGAGCGTGGCATACCGATCGAGGCGCTGGCCGGAACCGTAGAGCGTGTCACCTTCCACAATGCCGAGACGGGCTTCTGTGTGCTGAAGGTGCAGACGCGCGGCAAACGCGACCTTGTGCCGGTGATCGGCCATGCTCCGGCTATCGGCGCGGGCGAGTGGATCACCGCCACCGGCATCTGGTTCTCTGACCGTCAGCACGGGCTTCAATTCAAGGCTGACACTCTTAAGGCGGCACCCCCGACCGGGGTTGAGGGCATCGAGAAGTACCTCGCCTCCGGCTACATGCGCGGCATCGGTCCAGCCATGGCCAAGCGCATCGTGGCGCTGTTTGGCGAGGCCACCTTCGAGATCATCGAGGCCGAGCCTGAGCGGCTGAAGGAGGTCGGCGGTATCGGCCCGAAGCGCGCGGAGCGTATCGTGCGCGGCTGGGCTGAGCAGAAGGCGGTGCGGGAGATCATGATCTTCCTGCACGCGCACGGCGTAGGTACCGCGCGGGCGGTGCGCATCTTCAAGACCTACGGCCACGAGTCGATCAAAGTCATGACCGAAGACCCGTACCGGCTCGCGCGCGACATCCGCGGCATCGGCTTTCGCACGGCGGATGCCATCGCGATGAAGCTTGGGCTGGAGAAGGAGGCACCGCAGCGGCTGCGGGCCGGCGTCTCCTTCGCACTCCAGACCGCCATGGACGAGGGCCATTGCGGCTTGCCCACCGAGCGCCTCGCCGTGCTCGCGCAGAAGTTGTTGGAGGTCGATGCGGACCTGATCCGTGTCGCCATCGCGTTGGAGTTGCGCGGCGAGGAGGTGGTCGCCGACACGGTGGACGGCGAGACCTGCGTCTTCCTCAAAGGGCTGCACGCGTCCGAGCGCATCATTGCCGAGCGGCTGATCGCGCGCGCAACTGGTACGCCGCCCTGGCCGGAGATCGACCTCGACAAGGCGCGGCCCTGGGTCGAGCAGAAGACCGGCAAGACACTCTCGCCCTCACAGGTCGAGGCCGTGCGGCTGATGCTCGGCTCGAAGCTCTGCATCATCACGGGTGGACCGGGCGTGGGCAAGACCAGCACCCTCGACTCGGTGCTGCGCATCTTGAAGGCCAAAGGCGTGCACGTGCTGCTCGCCGCCCCCACAGGTCGCGCCGCCAAGCGCATGACCGAGCAGACGGGGCTGGAGGCCAAGACCATCCACCGGCTGCTGGAGATCGACCCAAAGCACGGTGGCTTCACGCGCAACGAGGAGAACCCGCTCGATTGCGATCTGCTCGTCATTGACGAGACCTCGATGGTGGACGTGCCGCTGATGAACGCGCTGCTGAAGGCCGTGCCGCAGCGATCTGGGTTACTGCTTGTCGGCGACGTGGATCAGCTACCCTCGGTCGGACCGGGGCAGGTCTTAGCCGACGTGATCGCGTCCGAGCGCGTGCCCGTGGCGCGGCTGACCGAGGTGTTCCGGCAGGCAGCCGAGAGCCGGATCATCGTCAACGCGCACCGGATCAACCACGGTCAGATGCCCGAGAAGCCTCGTCCGGGCGAGAAGGCCGACTTCTACCTGATCGAGATCGACGACCCCGAGATCGGCGTTGCCAAGCTGATCGAGGTGGTCACGAACCGCATTCCGCGCACCTTCGGTCTCGACCCTGTGCGCGACGTGCAGGTCCTCACGCCGATGCTGCGAGGCTCACTCGGCTCCCGCAACCTGAACCACGAACTCCAGCGCGTGCTTAACCCGAACCCGCCGGCCCAGGTCGAACGCTTCGGCTGGCGCTTTGCGCCGGGTGACCGGGTGATGGAGACGCAGAACGACTACGACCGGGAGGTCTTTAACGGCGATCTCGGCATGGTCACCGGCATCGATGACGAGGAAGAGGCGGTGATCGTCACCTTTGACGGCCGCGAGGTGATCTACCCGTTCGGCGAACTCGACACGCTCGTGCCGGCCTTCGCTACGACGATCCACAAGAGCCAGGGCTCGGAGTACCCGGCTGTGGTGATCCCGATTGTGACGCAGCACTTCAACATGCTGGCTCGGAACCTGCTCTACACGGGGGTCACGCGGGGCAAGCAGCTTGTGGTGCTGATCGGCCAACGTAAGGCGATCGGCATGGCCGTCCGGAGCGGTCAGACGAAACGTCGTTGGACGAAGCTGCGGGAGTGGCTGACCGTCCGATAGGTTAGGTCCACCAGCGCTATTCTACATCATTCATCAACCCGGATGCGGCCCCATGCGGCGGCGGTCGTGCTCGATGGCAAAGATGTGCGCGTACAGGTGGGCAACCCAGCGACGGCCCTCGACGGTGAGATCGAGGAAACGGATCGCATCGCCGATCACAGGCTCAACCTTCGACCAGAAAAACGTCGGATAGCGCTCGGCGAGGTCGGCCGATGTCAGGTAGCCAAGCTGCTCGTTGAGCCCGGCCTCGGCAAACTCGTGGAAGAGCGCGTTCAGTTTGCGCGGGTACAGCGGGTCACCAAGCTGCCCGATCAGGTCTGCCGCCCGCATCAAACCCGCTTCTGTTGCTGTCTCGGTGTGGTCGCAGTCGTCAGGCACCGGGAAGCGGGTGAGTTCGATAGCGCGGACCACGCGCGTGGCATCGACGATGTCATGGCTGCCGAAACGCTCCCCCACGGCGATCTTCGAGCGTTCAACATGGTAGGGCGTGAGAGCCGCGTCAGAGGCTCCTCGGGGTAGACCCATCATGGTCCCACTTGCATCGATGACGAACTGCCCGTTACGGTCGCCGCGACAGATGCCGCGCACGTAGCCGATGTCGTGATACAGCGCCGCTAGGATCGCGTGCAGCCAATCCTCGGGTGTGATGCCCTGAGAGATGAAGCGCCCTCGTAGGATGTCCTGAGTAACGAGAGTTACCAGCGCCGTATGGTAAGCGTCGTGGTAGAGAGCATCGCTGCCGACGATCCGCTCGATGGTAAGGCGAGCCGCCTCCTCAATGATCTCGCCAAAGCGCGGCTCGCGGCTTCCGAAGGTGCGCCGGTAGTTGAGCGAGAGATGTTCGCCGAGAGCGTTTGCCAGGAGCTTGGTTGGGTCGAGCATGCTCTGCTCCGTCGGCGCACAAAATTTTCGGCGGGACAGCCGGCGGTTCTGCGATCCTACTCGTACGCGCCACCATCCTCGATGGGTTCGCGCGCAATCAGATCAGCGCTCTCGTCCGCCCCAGACGTTTGGGCGGTCAGTACCTCGGGTGCCTTAGACTTAGCGACCGGAGTCGAAGCCGCATCCTTGGCGCTCCATCGCAATTTGCCCAGCCCGAGTGAGCGAGCAAGCTCCGCGCGATGAGCCGAGTAGCCAGCCGCGACCATTGGATAATCTGATGGCAGGCCCCATTTTGCCCTGTAACTCTCTGGCGTAAGCCCCCGTCCTAACAGGTGGCGTCGAAGGGTCTTGTAGCGCTTGCCGTCCTCAAAGCTGACAAGGTAGTCGGACGTGATCGAGCGCTTAATCGCAGCCGATGTCAGCGTTTGAACCGCCTCAACCTTGTCCGGAACCTCTGTCGTCAGTTCGACAAGCTTGCCGTGCACAGTCTGGATCAGGCTCGGCAAGTCTATAGACTGAACCTGATTACGGCTCAGGTAGGATGTGACAATCTCAGCAGTTCGAACCAAACGATCGTACTGCTCAGCTTCTACTGTCATAAGAAATCTTTCCGATGATGATTGGCCGCGACTGACATAGCGGCGCAACCATCATCGGCAAGCTCACCAGCACGCGCGGGGCAGTCGCTTCTTCCAACCCTCACCTCGGCGCAACTCAGGCTGGCGTGAAGTGCGCTCGCGCCGATCCGAGCGCGGCTGCTGTAGGTGCGTAGGATTGCTCGGAGTCAGCTTTGGTGCTTGAGCAGTGTCAATGCGATCGGTCGCGCTGACTGCCGGCGCTGCGGACACGCTCTCTGCTGTCGGCCTCACCGCCGAGGCTCGGCGTTTACGCTTGCCACCGGTCCGATGCGATCTGGTCGTAGCAGCGTCAGATTCCGCTGGCTCCTCCCGTGGCTCCGGCTCGCTCAGCACGAAGATCGGTGTGATGGCGGGCAGAACGCGGCGCGTCTGCTCAGCGACCTTCGCAGGCTGATGCACGACCTCGGCTTGCTGTTTAGGTTTGTCCGCAACCGAGGGAGCCACATCGTGAAGCGGCAAACCCTTCCAGAGATCTCTGCTGGGCGGAGTGCGGCCGAATGCATGGGCGAGGGTAGATGCGGATGAGGTACGGGTACGTTTGATTTCGACCACAACGGGTCGCGCGCTACGGCGCTTCATTGATCAATCCTGAGAACTGGAAGCTGTTGGTTTCCGGCGCAGCAACGGTGCGCGGCTTAGCTCTGCTACGAACAGGGTTCCGTGTCGAGAGTGGAGCGCAATGGGGTTAAAGAGTGCTTACCCGATCCCCGCCGCTACCAACCCGAGCTACAGAGGCAGCATAGCTGACGGTAGGGAGCCAGGGACACAGGTCGCAGCCTGCGCCCCTTCACCCAATTGGTTATGCGGCCAGCCGCTTCGGCGCTGCTTCGGCGCTCAACTTCTCGAATGTGGCGTTCACCAGCCGGATCTTGCGCTCATCCAGCTTCTGGGCAGCCTTCGGCAGGAGGCGAACATCGGTGACGCCGGCTTTCAGCATTTTTTCCCGCCAGTATTTGGCCAGGGACCGTTCGGCGTCCGTCATCGCGCCCTCCTCGTCGATGCAACGCACCGGCTTATCCTCGACGACACCCGGCACCTTCTCGATGGTGCCGCCGAGGCGGCCCTTCAGGTACTCAGCCTGCTTGCGCGAGAAGACGTAAACCACGGCCGGCTCGGCTGAGGAGAAGTCGCGCAGCACGCAACGCATCACGAACTGGTACATGGCGTTGAACTCGCGCCATTCCGTCAGTTCGGCAGCCGTCATGCCGCAGACCTCGCGTAGCGAGCCAACCTCAAACTGGCTCGGCTTCATCGCGGCAAGCCACGCCACACGCTTGTAGTGCTGGAGATCGTTGCGGCCATGCGCCTTCGGGCTGATGAAGTCGCGCTGGTCGAGCTTAGCCTTCCCGCGCAGCTTCTCGTTGGCGGTCCAGAGCACCGGCTCGCCGGCTGCGTCCTGCTTGATCCACGCGGTCACGGATTCGAGCGGTAGGTCGCCTTCATGGAACCGGGTGATTGAACTGTCGCGGTGATCCGAGAAGTACCGGATCGTCACTCGATCTGCCGTGGGCACGAGGCGCTTGCGGCGCTCAAACGTGATCGGCTCGAAAGTCACACCCCACTTCTCAGTCCAGGCTCTGACCGTGACCGCCTTCATCGCCTCGTCCCCGAGCAGGCGCACGCTGCTGAAATGGCAGAGGTTCAGCGGCGAGGTGACGGCGAAAAACTCCAGCCGGCCGCCCTCGGCTGGGTTGTCCCACGCCTTCTGCTTCACCCAGACGTGGGTGTTCGGCTTGCTCAGCAGCACGCACAGACCATGGTGGACCTTGTCGTAGTCGTCTACGTCCGTGGTGCGGGCGAGTTCACGGCCAGCACCGGTCGAGCCTAGGCTGTAGCAGCCGCCATCCTCCGCCTCGACGTGCACGTAACGGCGCAGCACCTCAGCGTGGTTCTTCGCGTCGATTCGGAAAGTGGTGAAGCAGTCTGGCACCTCGTCGAAGATGACCTCGCAGTCCCCCCAGGCTGACCAATCCATCATCGCCGCGCCGGCCTGGGTCACGAACACGATGGCGGGGCGTCCCGCCGGCTCCTTGTCGAGATCCTTCCGGATGGCGGCCAACTGGACCGGCACTCGGCATTCCTGCTTTTCGCTGTGCGCCTCCTCGATCCGGAAGCGCATCGCGGTCCAGCGGCCGGCGATCTCGAAGAACTCCTGCTTGCGCTGCTCGATGGTGGCGATCTTGTCCACGACGTAGACGTAGCGGCCCTTCGCCCGTGCCATGCGGGTGAGTTCGTCGCGCGTCTTGCCTTCGCCGCACTCCCCTTCCTTGACCTGTACCGTCAAACCGCTCTCATCCCGTTCAAGGAGCGGGTTCCACTCACGGGCGTCCTCGTCCTCCTCGACGGGCAGGCTCATGAGCCAGTCGATCAGGTCCGCCGCCTTCTGTTCACCGTGCTGGCGGATGAAGTAGCCGCCGGCTGTGGCGTCGATCTGCCGGAGGATCTGATCCACCTCACCGTAGCTGAGCGCGCCGGCGGTCTTTGCCCACACCATGCCGAGCAGCGAACGCATCGTCTCGAAGTGGCTCCTGTTGGTGATCCGCTCGCGGTAGAAGCCTGCCCAGGCTTGGTTGAAGACGGTCGGGTTGTCGATGACCATCTCGGGCCGAGCAGTCCGATCGGCCCGGCGCTGCTTCATGGCCGCGACCTGCTCCGGAGTCGGCTCGATGCGGGCCTCGGGTGTCTGCTTCTGGGCGACGTACTTGGTCCAGATGCAGGGGTAGTGCTGCTCAAGCTGATGCTGCTCGGCGAGCGCCGCATCGACGGTGAGCGGCAAGCCGCGCAGGTGCTCCGTGACGGTCGTGTTGTGCGGCGGCGCGAACACGAAATCGCCGGGATCGTAGATCGAGAGGTCTGCCTGCTGACCGAAGGCGACGCGGTTCAGCAACACCGCGATTCGCAGCATCTCGACACGGGTGAGGTCCCGGTCCGTGTCGATGACGACCCGGAACTTCGGCTTCTCGGCCGTGTGGCTGAAACTCGTGTACATGAAGTAGGTGAGGCCCCGAGCATCCAGGGCTGCGGCGACGCTTTGCATGGAGACGGTGGGCCGACCGGTGTCAGCATTATCCACGTCGGCGTAGAACAGGCTCAGCGTCGGGTTCTCGGCGGCTCCGTTGCGCCAGCAGCCGAAGCGGGTGAAGGAATGCCCGGTCTGTCGGCTCGTGAAGATGCGCTCGTTGGGCATGTAGAGGGTCGGCACCCAGCCGTAGCTCTCCAGCTTGTTGGCCTGGAGCAGGGGATAGCGCAGCCCGTTCAGGACGTGATCGCGAACGGCGGCGAACGAGGGCAGTTCGTCGAGACCGGTGATCGCTACCATGTCGAGGCGTCGAGTTCCAGTCTGAGCGGAGGTATAGGTGCGCGTGAGATCGCTCACGGCGTAAACGCGAGAAGTCATTGAGAAATGTCTTTCTAAAAATGGGTTATTGCGTCTCGCAACGAGACTTAACCAAAATGCCCGCACAGGCACTTGTCTGTCCATATTTATCTCACGATATCTCACGTGAACTAACTTGAGCTTGGTCTGAACGGCTGAGCGTGAGATTCGCGGGCTGCCGATGTGGCCTGCGCCCGGATGCCGTTCCGGGCCTGAGAGCATTCAGGATTCGACCGCACCACGCGACAGATTCGGTCACTCGCCGGGTCCCATCGATAGAGCCTGCCTGAAAATCCAGGCTGAGCATTCGTAATTTTAATTTTGACGTTCGGCCGCGCCTCCATCTACGAAGAGATCGTTAGACACAGGCGAACTGGCAGCAAGTGTTTCAGGCCAAATTCGCTCAATTTGAGGAATTAATATTATGACCGTTGTTAAGAAGAAGCGCCGCCGTCTCTCCTCCGTCGTCCGGATTGACGAGCATGGGAAGCGGGAGAGTACCTGGGTCGAGAAGACCGCCTTCACGACCAGCATGGTGGCTCCGATCACCTGGGCTGGTCAGCCGGCGGAGCTACACTTCTGGAACTACAGGAAGGGCGCTCCCGTCAATCAAGACGCAACCAAGTTGTTCGCCCGAGTTGGCTTCGTGATCCGTGGTCCGATCCTGATCCGAACCGGCGACGCCATGTTCTTCGGCGTGAAAACGCGGGGCACCAAATCGCAGGTCGAGCGCACGTTGGAGGGTCTGGGCCTCAATGAAGCACCTGTCATCGTTGCGGCGCGTGACTGTTGGCCCCATCAGAACGTTTACACGCGCGATCCGAACGACGCGTTCGCGATCCGGATGCGTCTGCCCTGACAGGAGGAAGGGGCGAGATCGGAGTTAAATCTCGCCCCTTCATTCACTTAATCCCTTCGAGGCGTCCCACTCCTCCGTCGTGGCCCGCCTATCGGCATCGCTGGCCTGCTCTGAGCCCTGGCGGGCACCTCGCAGTCCGACGCTCGCCGACGCCTTCTCCTCCACCTTCGTCACGAACTCGACCGACCACCCGAATCCCGATCGCCTTCAAGACCAGCGGTGCGATCGTGTCGGCCTGACTGTCTGGCGCGCCCGTGGGTGGGAACTGTCGGGGCGGATCGTGGCGGGGACGTTCAGGAGGACG
>NZ_VZZK01000078.1 GCF_008806385.1 Methylobacterium soli | reverse complement strand
GTCGAGGTCTCGGGCTCGCGGGTGCATCTCACCGGCAAGGAGTACCAGATGCTGGAACTCCTCTCGCTGCGGAAGGGCACGACGCTCACCAAGGAGATGTTCCTCAACCATCTCTACGGCGGCATGGACGAGCCCGAGCTGAAGATCATCGACGTCTTCATCTGCAAGCTGCGCAAGAAGCTCGCCAACGCCTCTGGCGGTCAGAACTACATCGAGACGGTGTGGGGTCGAGGGTACTCGCTGCACGACGGCATGGTCGAGATGCGGGCCATGGCTGGTTAAGGCCAGCTGCGCCGCTCCAAAAAGCGTGAACGGCGAGCGCTATGAGCCTGCGCGCTAAGGTCAGAATGTCCGTTGAGGTATATCCCAACGGACAAGCTGGAGCATGCTCAGGATGCATGACCGTTCTGGAAGGGTCTTAGAAGCGGAGTGCGCCCGCGTTTGGATCCGAACGTCTACAGCAGGCTGTCGGTGGCTTCGGGCCGTTCCACACGGGCAAGCCCTATCGGAACGAGATGCACGGGCGAGCATCTCCTCGCGAGCCAGTCCCGGGAACTTCCTAGCCGCATTTTGAATTCAGTCTAGAGTTGATCCGGCTTTACGCATTCCCAACGTCGAATTGTGGTTCAGTAACTTTTGCACGATTATAGTCTCTTATCGCGCGGGTAAGCTTAGGTGGCGACGTGGCGTCTGGGGATCCGTTCCTGCGAAAACTTGAGCGTGCGGGCGCGCTGTCCGACGAAGAGCAAGCCGAGCTGCAGGCCCTGACCTTCAACCGCCGTGCCGTGCCGGCCCGCAATGACATTGTCACGGGTGACATCCCGGATCGCGTCTACCTCGTCATGAACGGCTTTGCCTGCCGCTATAAAATCCTCAGAGGTGGCACCCGCCGGATTGTCTCTTTCGTTCTGCCGGGCGACCTCTGCTACATGCACGACACCGGCGCCTTCGGGCGCGATCTGCGCGTGGGTGCCCTCACCCCCTGCTCGGTCGTGGATCTCTCCCGTTCTGAGCTGATAGAGCTGATCGGCACCTACCCCGGCATCAATCGGGCGATCTGGTGGGTCACCTTGCGCGAACTGAGCCGGGCCCGCGAGTGGATCGTCAACGACACGCGCCCGGCCGACAAACGGCTGGCCCACACCCTCTGCGAGCTGCTGGTCTGTCTGCAGGTGATCGGGCTGGCGGACGAGGATAGCTTCGAGCTTCCGCTCTCACAGTCGGACGTGGCGGATGTGCTGGGCATCTCGCATGTCCACATCAACCGCGTCGTACAGAGCCTGCGCGCTGGTGGCCTGATCACCTGGAGCGACAATCTCGTGACGATCTCGGACGTTCAGGAGTTCAAGGCCTTTGGCGAGTTCGACCCGGCCTACCTGTGCTTTGACGGGTTCGGCCCCTGACAGAGCCACGGATCACACTCACCCGCCTCTGGCCTGCTCGCCATATGAACTTGCCGCAGGTTCAAGTGGTTAGGATCACAGGCTTGGCGATGAGCCGCCTCGTCGAGGAGCAGAATGGCCGAGATCACGCTGCAGATCGTCCTCATCCGGGCTTTCCATCGGTCTCGGTAACCGACGATTTGCTGAACGGGCCGATCCTGGCTTAGAGGCGCGTATCAAGCGGACATCGCAGGGCTGAAGGCCCGCGCCTTCAGCCGATCCAGGTTGGGAAGGCACGTGCCACGGTTCTTCTTCGACATCCACGATGGTGATGACATCCGCGATGATGCGGGACATGACCTCCCCGACCTGAAAGCGGTCCGCGCTGAGGCGCAGCGTGCCCTCGCCGGAATGATCGCGACTACGCCACTCGGCACGAATGCCATACAGATCCGGGTCGACGTTCGGGATGAAAGCGGCAAGCGCGTCGTGACGGCATCCCTTCTCGCGGTGATCGAGGACGCTCCATAACGCCCAATCCGCGCGCAACAGCGTCCATGGCATGCGGCCAGTCCTCGGCCCTTGTCGCACATCGACAGTCGATGAACCGCCCCAGCGGGCGGCCACCTATCACGTTTTGTATGTTCCCGCCCGTATGGCTACGCTCGTGCCGTAGATGAGGCTGCGGGCCAGACAACCTGCGCGTCAGGAGGCGATCAGGGTTTGGCGATGCATGACCTGCTGATCGGACGACTGGAACATGCCGGTCTTCTGTCTGATCCCGAGCGGCAGGCACTTCACACGCTGACGCTGCGTCCCCGAGCCGTGGCTGCACGTACCGACATCGATGCTGGGGGTGAGCCCCACAGCGTGCAGCTGATCCTGAGCGGCATCGCCTGCCGCTACAAGATTTGGTCCGGTGGTACACGGCGCATCATCTCCCTGATCCTCCCAGGAGACCTGTGCGACGGTCACCTGCCCATTCCCTACACGCTCGGGAACATGGTCGGGGCGCTCACCCCCTGCACCGTGGCGGACATCCCGCGCCAAACCATGGCGGATCTCATCGAGACCTACCCGCGGATCGCACGCACTCTCTGGTGGATGACGCTGGTGAAGCTGAATGTCGCGCAAGAGTGGCTCGCCAGCACGAGCCGAGGTGCTGAGAAGCATCTGGCCCTTGTCTTCTGCGAGTTGCTCGTGCGCCTGCAGGCCAGAGGCCTCGCTGACGAGAACAGTTTCGAGTTCGGGCTCAGCCAGCCGGATTTGGCTGACGTGATTGGGGTCTCACAGGTCCACATCAACCGTGTGGTGCAATCCCTGCGTAGCAGCGGCCTCATCGTCTGGAGCCATCGCCGGCTGACCATCCCGGACGTGGCGCGCCTGAAGGCCTTCGCCGAGTTCGATCCCGGGTACCTGCACTTTGGCGAAGGGCAGCTCTCAAGCATTTCACCGGAGCGGTAGGCCCTCACCCCATAACACCCAATCGGCGAGCGCCGTGAGGCCGCCCACCAAGAGCACAATGTCCGTTAAAGCATACCCCTACGGACAGGAATGTCGTCAGATACGAGGATGAACGGCGCCACGGCTCGCGGTTGAGCCGCCGTTCACGAATGGCGGCGTAGTTGATGCGGGCCCAGATGAAGCCGCCTCGAGGATCTCTCCCGGAGGAAGGCTGCCATGCGGGTTGGGGCTGTGAATGACGCGCGACATCGACTGGGGCCGCTATGCGGTCGTCCACTGGACCGTAAATCGGCTGTGGGAGAGCGGTGCGTTTCGCCCTTGCGGCCAAACACGCGCCTTTGCCGAGCTGGCGCAGGCGGTGCTGTTCACGACCGGGCTCGACAGAGAGCATCGGCAGACCGCCAGGGTCGATTGCGGCGGACAGACCTACCACCTTGCCGATATCGAACGGCTCGCTGAACGATCAGACTACCCGCACCTGTATGAGCTCGCAGCAGCCTGAACGGCCTCTGAGACCGACAGGTTTCTATGCGGACGGTATCTCAACGGCCGGTTCCGGCCCGCTCTCCTGAGTGTTTGGCGAGTTCTGCTCGCAGGCGCGCCGCTTCGGCCTCGTGTCTTTCGGCGGAGGCTTCAATCCGCATGCAAAGATGGTCGTAGAACGAGCGAAGCGACTGCATCAGGTGCGCCATCGGTTTCTCCATCGTGACAGCCGTTCACCCGCCACACCGCGGACGGCGATCCCGATCAAGCGGCGGGTGAACCTCGAACCATGCCTTCAAGATTGGTTGCCTATGGCGCTCCGCCAAGCCCGGTTTGCGACAGGTCTGTCGAAGCCAACAAGCGTGTGGGTCACTGCGCCTCGCGAAAGAGCGTTTGAATGAGCCGCCAGAGTTCACGGTGGCCAGCGGTCTGCCCCGCCTGCGTGAGGTAATCCGGGATCTCGATCTGCTCCTTCCCCTGGCCTGAATGGCCGGCTTCGCGCACCTCGGTATGCTGCCACGCGTGCTCGACGTAGAGGCGCTTTGTGTCCGTATCGAAGACCAGCCGCCACCAATCCTTGTCGTCGGCAACAGGGCCTTTGGCGGATCGTTGAAGCTCGCGGATGAGTAGGGCCATCTGGAACGCTCCTGCACTGCAGCCGAGGCTACCTTGTAGGGAGACCGACCGCGAGATCGGCAGCGCCTCTGAAGGCGCTTAAGCAGCGTCGAGCACCCGCTGCACCTGCACCACCGACCACGTGCCGCCCTGCGCCGTTGGGATCTCGCGCCCGTTCAGCCCAGTGGCGATCCCATGAAGGGAGGTGCCGCCCGTCGCCCGGATATCGCCGATGATCGGCGCCAGATCCGCGGTCCGGCGCTTCCCCGGCTCTTGGCGCACAGTTCTGGTTGATGATGGAGTTGCGACCATAGCCGACGAGCATGTCGGGATAGTGCGCTAGGTGCGTTTTATCGACGGTAGAAAACCCGACATATTTTCCCGACATAAAAGGGCCGGTTCGGAGGACCAAGCGGACCTCTCTAGGCCTATGCCGGGAAAACGGTCGTTTTTCCTGCAAGTGATGCAACGGCGCCTTCGAACGTTCCACTGGGGCAAGCCCTCTTGGAACGACGACGGCTTGAGATCGCCTCTGCTCTATCGCTGTTGCCGCTGCAGGTCAGCCGCCGCAATTTCTGACCATCCGGCCGGTGGTTGGTAGAATTGTTGGGTGCCCCACCAAGTAGACAAAACGCTCTGCAAACCGATTTACGTTGGGACATTCGGATCACAATGGTGTAAGGTCATCCTTATCGCCAGCTAATCCGACACAGGTGCTGGTGGCTGGGAGAGACGAGCGCTTCTACCTGCAATGCAAGGTGAAGCTCTATGTCCTCGGCTTCCGAAATCCACTCCCTGACCATGCTCGTCCGCAAGCTGGAGAGCATCGCGACCCTCTCGGACGAGGAGCGTCAGGCCATCCTGAGCCTGCCGGCGAAGACCCGCGTCCTCCAGGCGGGTCAGGACATCGCGCGCGACGGCGACAAGCCCTCGCAATGCTGCCTCATCCTCGATGGTTGGGCCTGCCGCTACAAGGTCCTGGACAAGGGTCGGCGACAGATTTTCTCCTTCCACATCCCGGGTGACGTCCCGGATTTGCAGAGCCTGCATCTGCACACCATGGACCACACCCTTGGTACGATCACCCAAGCCACGGTGGCGCTCATCCCGCACGACGACATGCGCGAGTTGACCACCCGCTATCCTGGCATCGCGGCGGCCTTCTGGCGCGACACGCTGGTCGATGCGGCGATCTTCCGCGAGTGGATGATCGGCATCGGCCGCAAGACAGCCTATGGGCGGATCGCGCACCTGTTCTGCGAGATGTACCTCAAACTCCAAGCTGTTGGTCTGGCCAGGGGCTACCGCTACACCCTGCCGATCACGCAGATCGACCTCGGTGACGCCCTGGGTCTCTCGAACGTGCACGTGAACCGGACGCTGCAGGACATGCGCGGCAAGGGCCTGATCACGCTCCGCAACAATACACTCGTCATTGAGGCATGGAATGAACTGATGCGGGTGTCGGAGTTCGATCCCACGTACCTGCATCTGGAAAAACGGGCCGCCTGAGCGTCCACTCACGTTAATGTTTGCTGTCGCAGATGTGTCTATTAGTAGACAATCGTTGACTTCGATCCTGGCCGTCAGCGCTTGAGAGATGTCTGTGCTCCCGCCTGTTGCATGCGTGAGTTATGGCACGAACGCACGACGACCTCCTCGATGAGGTGGACCGCGGCATCGCAATGGGCGAGGCAAACAGCACGGCGTTGACCGCCGCCATCATCGGCCTCACCGGGGCCGGATGTGATGCGACCGAGTTTGAGACGGCGCTGCGCGACACCCGAAACGCCCTGGCGACCCTACGCCGCCAGCGATGGGCGATCCCGGCCCGGGCAACGAAGCCATGAGCGCGCCCACCGAGACACGGCAGACCGCTCCCTCAGCCTCCGATGAAGCAATAGAGGCCGCGATCCGGCTTGTGACCGAGACAGAGCAGCGCTGGAGCGAGCAGATCGACCGGATCGCGCAGCTTCGCGAGCAGACCGATAGCGCAGCCCTGGCGGAAGTTCCTCTGGCCAAACAGGTGCTGCGGGAGATCGAGACAACTCTCGGGCTTGCCCGGGCCTACCGAGCGATCCTCCAGAGCCTGAGTGAGGCATGACGGGCTCCACCGCCATGTTCGATGGGTCTCGATCTCCATCCTACGAGCATATGAGTTATGGAGCGCGATAATTAACGTAAGTCAACGCGCTGATCTTGATCACGAATTTCGGGATAATTTCGAAAATACCTCAAATGATGGAGCATAATTGTGGGGATGTGACTATTTGTAATCCATGATGGTTCCTGAGATTATTGTCCTTGCACTTTCCGGGTTTGTCGCTGCGGCACTGGTGATTGTTCATATACTCTGAATTGCGTGCATCTATATTGTGAGGTCGGTGGACCACTTCATCAGCCGACCGGCTCCATAACGCCCATTCCGCGAGGCGCGTCGCGGACGGCTTAGGAACCGTCGCCCTCCCTGCCGCTATAAGCAGGAGAGCCGCTTTTGATCGTGGAGCGGCTTCCCGTCTCACACACTTGAGATCCGCTTCCCTTCCCCGCCCGTAATATGCGCTCTCGCTTTCCCGGCCTCTGCGCCTCCAGGCGCGTCAGCACCTCGCGAAGATTGTCGGGCAGAGTGCGTGCAGATGGCGGGGGGCAAGTTCGCTCAAGAAACCTGACGAGAGCCTGTATCACGAACCCATAAGGGCTTGACCGGGGCTCTTGCCGAGGTTCGGGAAACGACAGCATCCTGCCTCACTGCGCCTTCGCCAGTAGCGTCGGTCTCGCACAAAAACCTAAACGGCTCTTCCTGGGCCCTCAAATGCCACTTCAGTGTCCGGGCCGTTGGGTGCGAACGCTTTTGACAAGCTTCAGTGTTCCTACTGATCGACGGGCATAAAGCTTCGCAATATCTGACCAAAAATTGCGCCGTTCACTGTCTGGCAAAATATGCGCTCTCTTGTCGAGCACATCTTTCACCACTCGCGATCGGACAGCGAAATCTTTGTGGCCAAAATTCATAACTTGAAACCTACTCAAATCATGGAACGCATCGGGCGGATGTTTGATCCCACACTTGGTAGCGTCCTACGCCTGCGCTGCACGGCCCGCGGCGGCAAGCGGATCAAGATATACTCAGATTGGACGGGGCTTGTGCCGCCCTAAATCGGCGGCTCCATACTGCATCTTATGCGAATGCCGCTGCTGCCGACTTCACCCACCGGTCTACCGCGCCGTGCTGATGGCCTTGTAGTGCTCGGCACCACTGAGAGCGCGCAACAGGATCGCTCGCACGCGCTGGCGTCGCGCGTTTCGAAGTAGGACCTCAGCAACGTCTGTCCGCTCCTCCTGCAGGTGGTGTGCGGCAGCGGCTGCAAGCTCCGTCGCAATCGCTTCAGCGATGCAGGCGTCGGCTACGCGATTTGAGGAACGTGGACTCATGGCAGCCCCGCTTGTCATCGACGGGCCTGATCCTCGGCTGGAAAACCTAAGGGGCTGTTAACCATACCGTGGTCAGATCCACCGGCTGATGACAGGCAAGGGAGAGGGCGACCGCGGATGTACCGGTGCCCTTTTCTCTGTCGTCATTTCCCCCATGCTCACAAGCATGGCCGAGAACCCCACCATCGGCGCCCTTGTCACAAGCGACGCGATTGACAGAGTAGAAATAACTGCGGCAGTGGACGCCGTCCTGGCTGATCCAAGTCCGAAGACCTACGTGTTGGGTGAGCGGTTCTCGCTCAATCTATCCGCTGCCGTCGCGGCCGATCCGTTTGCCGTGAAGACGCTAAAACGCATGAACGCGGGCCTTGCAGCCCGTCGTGCAGCGGTGCGCACTGCCATTGTACTGGGGCGACCTGAGAAGGTGTGAGATCCAGCCTCATGCGGCCTCGTCCTTCGCACGCAGCGCCGCCCGGAGATCAGGTAGGGCGGCGATGTTCGCAGCGATCCGCTGCGCCTCCTCCCGCGACATGTACCCAGTGATCACCCGACGCTCGGTGTCGTCCGAGAAGTAGACGTAGGCCAGCGGCGAACTGGTAGCGTCCTCGATGCGGAATGCCTCCTCAAGCTCGATGATGCGCCAAGGTGCAGAGAAGCGGCGAGCCTGCTCAATCATGCGACGGCTTGTACCTCCGAAAATGCGGCCGCAGTCCGCCCCGCCATCTGGTTGGCGCGGCCTTGAGCCGCCGAGGGACGAGCGTTGCCGCACATGGTTTGGAGACTGCCAACCACACTCACCAATGATCCGGATACCGCCCCAATCTCAGCCGTTTCGGTTTGCGAAGCTGTAGCTCGTATCGGCGTCTGGGAGACCGCCATGGTGATCCTCAATCCGCTGACCGGTCAACTGGTCGAGATCCCGGCTCCGAAGCCGCGGGCAGATCACTGAGGGAACCTTCCCGAGTTGAGGTAGCACCCTAGCTCCGAAGCATGGCAGACACCCCGACCATCGGTGAGCGTGCGACCACTGCCCTTGCTGCGTACTGGATCAGGGCGGGATTGCCACCCGACCAGGATACCGTGACGCGCGCTCACGCAGCGATCCGGAACCGATTGTCCAACGGCAGCTATGGAAAGGACTGGCAGACGCTTTTGGACGACGCGATGGCTGACATCGGCTGCACAGTTGATTGGGCAGGGCAGGCAGTGCGTAGCGTGACGATCTGGGGAAGGCCGCGTGACGCTCGCGGCGAACGCTAAGATACCTCCACTATGCCGCCCAGCGTAAGCGCGCGAAGAGGGCGACGCCTATCGGTCGCCCGCACCGGACAGCAGCTTCTCGATCTGCGCTATTCCATTTTCGTGCGCCTTTGCCTCGTTCGGGAGGCTGCGATCTGAGCGCTGGACCAGCTTGCCGCTTCTGCGGATCGCCCATTGATAGGACGCCCCCTCGGCCTTGGGCGGAAGGATCTCCAGCGTGTAGGGATGCGTGTTCGTCATCGTGTCACTCATGCCCAATCATAACCCTGGATGTTGGCTGGCATTAAGGCGGCCCGATTGGCCTACGTTTGGCTCAGCTGTTGTTGGCAATCTGGGCATCGCCGAGCCACGGCAACCCCCCTTCGAGGGTGTCGAAGCGGTGCTCGATCTCGGTGAAGGGGTGCGGCCTTTGTGACGGCGGAAGCGCGCCCGGCAACTCGGCGCGCCATCGTCTCCCGCCACGCCTTCAGGCGCCAACTTCCTGCCAAAGGGGCGACTGCCAGGGTTCAGCTTCGGGTTCTGAGCCAGCCGGATCGGCTTTCAGCGCCCCTATTCCCTCTCGGTGATGTGCTGCTCCGCAGCGACGAAAGGCGCGAAGATGCGGTTGCCATTCAGATACCATGCGCACAGGAACAGCACCCCACCGAAGAAAACGATGGGGTAGATCAAGCTGACGGGTTTGGTGTCCGACATTGGATGCGACTTCCACCGTGGCGATCCCGAGCATGTGGGTGCCCAGAGGAGTACCGCGATCTTGGCCTACTCGTTGCAATCAGCACAGCAGGCCGCCTTTGCGAAGGGGCGTCTGCGCCTACTCGGCATGTGGCGAGTAACAGCCGAGAGTCGGCGGCTTCTGTGACACTGGGGAGGCGCGGCCGGCGCTCTTGCAAGCTGAGAATGCAACGGGCTCCGGTGAGAGGTCGGTGGTTGAGCCTTACCCCCTTTCACAGGGCGAGCGGTGTGCTAGCTGCCAGCAATGGATACCAACCCGACGACTGGCGACCTCCTCAAGCAAGGGCTCCTCACCGACGCGGAGGTCGACGCCGCCGTTGAGACCTTTATGGCAGACCGAAAGGCGACGCTGTACGTGATGGGTAGTGTCTACCAGCTTAATCCTCAAGCCGCCGTGAAGGCGCATGCGTTCGCGCGGGACAATCTCAGAAATCCGGAAGCAAGCCCTGGGTTGAAGCGGGCCGCTGTCCGCAAGGCGATCCTCGAAGCGCGGCCAGAGAAGCAGTCAGCCGCTGGGGCAACATCCTGAAGTCTAACTCAGAGACGCTTCCTGCCTAGCTTGACCGGGATGCTCGATTTACCTCTCCCACCATGTTGCTGCTCGCTATGGCCCCCTGCGGCGGCTTGGCGGTTCCGGGATGATGTTCTCCCGAGGAGAGAGTCTACGTGTGCCGCAGCATCGAAGGTCCGCGGGCGCGTTGGCCTCGCTCATTCAGAGCGCCGAATGATCATAAGTTAGGCTTGTGGGTGGGGCCGCCGTAGGTTCTAATAAGGTGTGAAACTTCCTGGTTGGTCCTGGGAACGACTAGCAGAAAACTACCGCCCTGTGCGCCAAGTCGCCGCAGGGCGTTTTTGCTTTCAGTTACATCCAGATACGAACCCGTTAACTCGTCTTAACGTGTTGGTCCTGACGTGCGCTCTCGCACATCTGACCGTCGTCCTTTCCTGCGTGCGGCAGGGGTGTTGTAAGTCTGCACTATCGCTACAACGCAATCTGCCGTCCTGTCTCGATCTGCAAAGCCCTGAGACAAGGGACGAAGGACCAGATGATCAAGAAGCTCCTCCTCGCCAGCGCTGCCACGGCTCTCCTGACCACTGCTGCCGCCGCTGCCGACCTGCCGCGCCGCGCCGCGCCCCCGCCGGTGTTCGCCCCGGTGCCGGTCTTCACCTGGACGGGCTTCTACGCCGGTTTCAACGCCGGCTACGGCTTCGGCACCCAGGATGACCGCGCCCCGACCGTGATCGGCGTCCCCGCCGGCCCGACCGCCGCCTCCAGCCTGTTCGTCACCGGTGCGGGCGCTCCGGCGGCCGGCGTCGTCGCCTTCTCCAACCGCAACAGCAACGACGGCTTCGTCGGCGGTGGTCAGATCGGCTATAACTACCAGTTCACCCCGGGCTCGGGTGTCGTGATCGGCGTCGAGGCCGACGCCCAGTACGTCGATTTCGGCCGTAACCGGAACCGCTTCGCGGCGGCCACCGTGCCGGGCGGCGGC
>NZ_VZZK01000077.1 GCF_008806385.1 Methylobacterium soli | reverse complement strand
CGAGAGCGCGCTCTCAGGCAGACGCCGAAGATCAGAGGGATGGTCCAATCCGTCCAGGGGGGAGGTGTCGTGCAGGGGGGAAGTGTCTTGCCGTGCCAATGATTTATACCCGCTCGCTTGCTCTCTGACGCCCGACCCGGAACATCCCTCGATCGATGTCCGGTCCCGGTTTCGACGCGCCAGGGCGGTCGATGAGAATTGCGGACCTATATACCGATCTCGACCAGCTTTGCCACGCTGGCCTCGGAATCCGGCAGGCGGCATCCCGAACTTTTCGCTCACATCTCCAGCGCATTGGGCGCTAAAGACTGCCGACCGAACCGGGTCCGGTGGCGGGACGATGAGAGCGGCAAGTATGGATCACCGAGACCGTGATCAATGTTGAATGCGTCATTTTCAGGGTTTCGTGCCGTTGCGGCAACATGAGGGCGTGATGTTTCGCCTGCATCTCAGACCGTATCTCGCCGCGGGTCTGGCTCTCTACGGGTCGGTCCTGGCCCGGGAGGCGCGGGCCGAATCGCGGCCCTATCCGACGAACACCACGGTGGCCTGCGCCTTCGACCCGGTCTGCATCGATCAGGCGGGGCCGGGCGGCCTCGACCGGGACGTCCGGCCCTTCGAGGGCAGCCTCGGGCGGCCCTGTGGCTGGCGCTGGCGCCCGACGCCGTCCGGCACCCGGAAAGTCCGGGTGTGCTACTAGGCCTGCGCCGCGCGCCGCCCTGGCTCGCGCTCCTCGTCCTCCTGGCCGCAGGCCAGGTCAGGGCCGGCGAAGTCCGGGCCGGCGAGGTCTGCCCCGGCCTGTTCGCGGAGGGCGCGCCGCCGGTCCTGACGAACCCGAAACTTTCGAGCGAGACCGCGAGCCTCTGCTACGATGCCTTCTCGGTCCTGCATTCGGGCCTTGCCCGCACGCCGCTCTACGCCGCAGAGCACCTGACGCGGGCGAGCGTCGCCGCCGCGCGCCGGGTCGAGCGGATCGACGCCTTCCACGACGAGGATCGGCTGGCGCCCGAGGCCCGCGCCCGCATCGAGGATTACGTGCATAGCGGCTACGATCGCGGCCACATGGCACCGGCCGGCGACATGCCGACCGGCGCGGCGCAGGCCCAATCCTTCAGCCTCGCCAACATCGTGCCGCAGAACCGCGCCTTCAATCGCGGCCTCTGGGCGGGGATCGAGGAGAGCGTGCGCCGATTCGCGAGCGAGCGCGGCGAGATCTTCGTCGTCACGGGCCCGGTCTTCCAGGGCGACACGGCGCAATCCATCAAGGGGCGCGTCCTCGTGCCGACGCAGCTCTTCAAGGCGATCTACGACCCGGCCCGGGGCGAGGCCGGCGCCTACCTGGCGCCGAACCGGGCGGATGCCGATTGGCGGGCGATCTCCCTCGACGAACTCAAGGGCATCGCCGGGCTCGACGTCTTCCCGACGCTGCCCGATCGGGTCAAGGCGCGCGCCATGCGCCTGCCGGAGCCGCGCGACGAGCCCCGGGGCGAGGCGTCGGAGGGGCGCCCGCGCCAGCACGCGGACGTTTGGGCCGGCTGGGCCCGCTCGGAGCTCCTGCGCATCCTGCGCCGCGCCCTCCGCGACGTCCTGCGATCGATCTTCTGAAGGGCTCCCCTATGGCGCGCCGAAAAATCGAACCCACATTCAGACCCTATGCCGACGAGACGGCGGTCAGGACCATCGGGGCGCTGTCGTTCGAGAACGGGACGAACCGGATCGCGCTGCACGGCTCCCTCGACATCACCCGCGATCAGGCCGGGCTGCGCCAGGCCAGGGATCTGAAATCGGCCATCGACGCCATCGTGGCGGTCCTGGCCGCCGAGGACCTGCCGGAGGCCGTCGCGCAGGAGGGCGAGGCGTCCCGGACCGTGAAGAACCCGTTCGCCTGAGCGCGAGGCCGGCTTCGATCCTCCGGCATCCTTGCCGGGCCCGGGCCGCCCTGGTACTCGGGCGCGTTCATCACATGGCATTGCGGCCCCGCAAGACGCGGGCCCCCGCGCTGCTCCGATTCGGAGCGCCGAGGGTCCGGACCGGCCGCAGGACCACATGCGGAGGCCTCGCGGCAGGCACGTTCGATGCGTGCCCGGCGCGAGCCTTCATCCGCCACGAAATCCGGCCGGCGCGTCAGGCGGCGCGCCCGGCCCGCTGACACGCAAGGACATCGAATGGCCCGCGAATTCATCTACCACATGCGCGGTCTCACCAAGACCTACACCGGGGGCAAGAAGGTCCTCGAGAACGTCAACCTGTCGTTCTATCCGGACGCCAAGATCGGCGTGCTCGGCATCAACGGCTCCGGCAAGTCGACGCTCCTCAAGATCATGGCGGGGATCGACAAGGACTGGACCGGCGAAGGCTTCGTCGCGCAGGGCGCCCGCGTCGGCTACCTGCCGCAGGAGCCGCAGCTCGACCCGACGAAATCGGTCCGCGAGAACGTGATGGAGGGCGTGGCCGAGAAGCAGGCGCTGCTCGACCGCTACAACGAGCTCGCCATGAACTATTCCGAGGAGACGGCGGACGAGATGACCGCCCTCCAGGACCGGATCGAGGCGCAGAACCTCTGGGAGCTGGAATCCAAGGTCGATCAGGCCATGGAAGCCTTGGGCTGCCCGAGCGACGAGCAGCCGGTGGCGACCTTGTCGGGTGGCGAGCGCCGCCGCGTGGCCCTCTGCAAGCTGCTGCTGTGGGAGCCCGAGCTCCTGCTCCTCGACGAGCCGACCAACCACCTCGACGCCGAGACGGTGAACTGGCTCGAAGGGCATCTGCGTCAGTATCCGGGCGCGATCCTGATCGTGACCCACGATCGCTACTTCCTGGACAACGTGACGGGCTGGATCCTCGAGCTCGACCGGACCCGCGGCTACCCCTACGAGGGCAATTACTCGGCCTGGCTGGTGCAGAAGCAGAAGCGCCTCGCGCAGGAGGGCCGCGAGGACATGGCCCGGCAGCGCGCCATCAACCGCGAGCAGGAATGGATCGCGGCCTCCCCGAAGGCCCGCCAGTCGAAGTCGAAGGCCCGCATCACCCGCTACGACGAGCTGGTGGCCAAGCAGAACGACAAGATCGACGCTTCGGCCCAGATCGTCATCCCGATCGACGAGCGCCTCGGCAACAACGTCATCGAGTTCGAGCACCTCAACAAGGCCTTCGGCGACCGCCTCCTGATCGAGGACTTGTCGTTCAAGCTGCCGCCGGGCGGCATCGTCGGGGTGATCGGCCCGAACGGCGCCGGCAAGACCACCCTGTTCAAGATGATCACCGGGCAGGAGAAGCCCGATGGCGGCTCGATCTCGGTCGGCGAGACCGTCCATCTCGGCTATGTCGACCAGTCGCGCGACGCGCTCGACCCGAACGCGACGGTCTGGCAGGAGGTCTCGGGCGGCAACGACATCATCTATTTCAACAAGCGCGAGATCAATTCGCGCGCCTATTGCGCGGCCTTCGCCTTCAAGGGCGGCGACCAGCAGAAGAAGGTCGGCACCCTCTCGGGCGGTGAGCGCAACCGCGTGCACCTCGCCCGCACGCTGAAGGCCGGCGCCAACGTGCTGCTCCTCGACGAGCCGACCAACGACCTCGACATGGAGACCCTGCGGGCCCTCGAAGAGGCGCTGGAGGATTACGCGGGCTGCGCCGTCATCATCAGCCACGATCGCTGGTTCCTGAACCGCATCGCGACCCACATCCTGGCCTTTGAGGGCGAGAGCCATGTCGAGTGGTTCGAGGGCAACTTCTCGGATTACGAGGAGGACAAGAAGCGGCGTCTCGGCACCGACACGATCATCCCGAAGAAGCTGAAGTACAAGAAGTTCGCCCGCTGATCGGGCAGAGGACGCGGGCCTCGGGACGCGGGCCTCGGGCCGGCGTCCCCGCGCCTCTCCCCAAGGGAGGCGGCCTCGGCTCGGGACCGGCCTCACGCCCGCGCGTTGAGCACGGCCGCATCCGTGAGGTCGCGCGCATCCGTGAGCTTCAGGCCGCGGCGGCGCAGGTCCCGCAGCAGCGCGCGGCTCGGGAACGGGCAATAGGGCAGAATCGGCGCGACGCGGCCCTCCGGCACGCGGCCCGTGCGGGCGATCACCTCAAGAACCGCGTCGAGCATCACCCGCCCATGCGCGTGCAGCAGCACGGATGCGCGGCTCGCGGTGACGTCGGGCGGCAACCTCAACGCCTCCTGCGCCAGGATCGCGCCCGCATCGATCGCCACCGCGAGACGGTGGAGGGTGATCCCGAAGACATCGGGGCCCTCGGCCAGCGCGTGGATCGTCGGAACCGGCCCGCGATGGCGCGGGAGCAGGCCCGGATGCAGGTTGAGCCCGCCGAGGGGCACGGCCGCGAGGGTCGGGCCGGACAGGATCTGATCGAAGTGGAAGGTCAGGATGAGCTCAGCCTCGTAGTCACGCAGGGCCTGCGCGATCTCGGGGCCGTTGACGTCGTCGACCGTGAGCGTCGGGATCCCGAGGCGTCGGCAGAGGGCCGCGAGCGGCGTCGCCTCCGGGGCGTCGCGGCTGTCGGAGAGGCGCTGCGTCAGCGGCGCCAGGGGCCGCATCAGGTCGGGCAGGCCGAAATTCACCCCGAGATAGGGCAGGAAGGCCGGTCCCGACCGGGCGAGATGGCGGCGGATCTGCCCGAAGAAGCCGCCCGCATTCGGCCGCTCCGCATTCGAGAGGCCCACGAAGGCGATCTCGGCCGAATGATCCGCCACGAAGCGCCGGACCGCGCGGGCATTCGGCAGGGCCTCGAGGGCGAAGAGCGCGAGGCGCGGCGCCGGCATCAGCGCCGCTGCCGGATCTGGAAGCGGAAGCCGTGCATCCCGATGTGGCGCAGGCGCTCGGGCAGCAGCGCGGCGCCCCGCGCCGCGGCCGCGAGCCGGCGCGGGAAGGCGACCACGTCGAGGTCGCGCGCGAGACCCTCGGCGATCCGCGAAGCGGCCTGGTCCGCGCTCATCTCCAGCGGGCGCCAGCCCTTGTAGTCGCCCCCCATCGGCGTCTTGACGTAGCCCGGCGTCACCACGTTCACCCGCACCCCGTGCGGCTTCACCTTGGCCCTCAGCGCGAGGCCATGGGCGAGGAGTGCCGCCTTGGCGCCGCTATAGGCGGGGGCATCCGGCAAGGGCGCGTAGGCGGCGAGCGACGAGATCAGGGCGATCTGGCCCCGGCCGCGGGCGAGCATCAGGGTCAGGCTCGGCAGGGCGACGTTGAGGGCGCCGTTCAGGTTGATGTCGACGGTCTCGAAGGCGGTCTCCTCGGTCTCGATGCCGCCAGCGGGATGGCCGCCATTGATCGCCGCGTTGACGATGACGAGGTCGAGGGGGTGGCGCGCATCCGCGGCCTGCAGAAAGGCCCGCATCCCGGCGCGGTCGCGCACGTCGAGGCGCTCGACCTCCACCTGCGCGCCCTTCGCCCGGCAGGCTTGCGCCACGGCTTCGAGCCGGTCGGGATCGCGCGCATTCAGGATCAGGGTGGCGGACGGCGCCGCGTAGTGGCGGGCAAGCGCGGCGCCGATGCCGCTCGACGCGCCGGTGATCAGAATGACGGGCATGGCCCCGGTGCTACTCCGGGCGGGCCTGCGCGATCAATAGACCGGGGCGAGGCGTCCGCCATCCTCGGTGCCCTCGCGGATCGTGCGGGCCGCCGCCACCATCGCGTCCGGCAGGGCCGCCTCGATGCGCGGAACCGTACCGGCGACCGCCCGCGCGATCGCGGCGTGGGAGAAGAAGCCGCCGTTCACCTGGGTCCGGTGCAGCACGACCCGGCGGAAATCCGCCATCAGCGCCATGTCGGGCCCGGTCGGGTCGGTCCAGAAGCTGTCGACATCGCCCTGATGGGTGAGGCCCGCCATGTTGTAGATCGCCGTGCCGGTGGCGAGCGTCGGGCGGCCCATCTCCAGGGAGAGCATGCCGACGGTGCTGTTGACGATGACGACGCCGCGGCTGCCCTGGATCAGGCTCGGCAGGTCGCCGCCATCGATGAAGTCGAGGCGGTCGCTGACGCCGTGGCGCCGGGCGGAGGCGCGGGCGAATTTGCGCCAGTTGATCAGGCCGCTATCGAGGGGATGCAGCTTGACGAGGAGCCGCGTCGGCGCGGCCGAGGCGGAGGCGAAGGACTTGATCACCCGGTCCATGAAGCCCTCGACCCCCAGGAAGGGCGAGTGGACCCGGATCTGGTAGTCGCTGTCGAGCTGCAGCGGCAGCAGGAAGTAATCGGCCCCGACGGCGTTGTAGATCTCGTTGCAGCGGACCGCCTCGCGGCGGGTGCGCCCGCGGCGGCTGAACTTCTTGATCCAGCCCGCATACTCGGCCGCGATATGCGTCGGGCGGTGGCTGCGGAAGTTCGGGTAGAAATAGGGGAACCCGATATTGGCGATGTTGTAGGCGACGTCCCAGAGACTGCGGCGCGCCATGTCGCCCGTGGAGGGCATCGCGCGGCCCGGCTGCGGCAGCCGGCGGGCCAGGGCCCGGACCTCCTCGGCGGTCTTCGGCAGCGAGGAATGGCCGTTCACCCCTCCGAGCTCGCAGGTGATCCAGTTCGGCCGGATATAGCCTTCCTCGAACACGTGGACGCGCAGCCCGCGCGTCTTGGCGATCTCGCGGGCGGTGACGTGGAAGGGACGGCAATCGCCGAAGAGGACGATGTCGGTGACCGCGTGGCGGGCCACGTAGGCGTCGAGATAGGCCTCCCAGCCGTCGCGGCTGCCGCGGTAATGGTCGGAGGGCAGGCGCCAGAACAGCCAATCGCCGGAGCAGAAATTGATGCGGCGGACCTGATGGCCCCGGGCCTTCAGGGTCCGTCCGAGATCGGCAAAGAACGGGGATGCGATCCCCTGCAGGAACAGGAAGGTCGCCGGGCGATCGAGGAGGGCGTCGGGGCGAGACTGCAGCATTCCGAGGCGCTTGGTCCTTCACCGGGCGCTTGGGCCCGACCAACGATCCGCATGAACGGGTCGCATACGCAGCACGAGCCAGCAATGCGGCCGCCGGTGGGGCGGAGGCGATTTCGCCGCCCCGTGCCATTCCGGCAACGTCCGCAGGAGCCTGCTCGGCACGGCTTGGCTAGGGGCCAATCAGGGCAAGGGTGTGTCCGGGATGGCGCCGTGCACAGGAAGCGTTCGCCAGCGATGACCGAGTTGGGGTAAGGCAGGGGCCCGCGCGACCACCGAACGAGCCATGCCACGCAGCCTTCCCCCGTCGCTGTTCGCGACCGGCCGGACGATCCGCCGCCTCCGCCCCGAGATCGAGGGCGCGACCGGCTGCGTGCTCGCGGGCCCGCGCCGCGCCGACGCGACCGGGGCGGTCTGGGGGCGCGATGCGCTGGCGGCGCGCATCCTCGCGGGCATCGGCCGCCCGGCGCTCGTGGTCGAGGCGGGCCCGCTCCTGAGCCCCTACGACACGCCCGCGACCGGGTTGTCGAGCCTGCGGATCCGCCACGGCGAGGCGCCGCTCGGCGCCGCGACAGGCTCGGAAAACCTGCTTTCGGCGCTCCGGGAGCGGCGCCTCTACGGCCGCAATCGGTTCGCGCCCGGCGGCAGCGCGGCCCTCGACGCCGTCTTCTCCGGATCTCCCGCGCCGTCGCTGATCCTCGTGGACGAGGTCATGGCGGCCGCGCCGCGGCGGCTGCGCAGCTTCGTCGAGGCCGCCCTCGCGCGCTGCCCCGAGGGCAGGCTCGTGGCGGCGGGTCCGGAGGGCTGCCCCGGGCTCGGCGGCGGCCTTCCCGCCCGCCTCGCCGTGCTGGACGCGCCCGCAAACCCCTGGCTCCTGTTCGAGCGTGCGGCGCGGGTCTTCGTCGCCTCCCGGGAAAGCGGCGCCGCCGCGCGCCTGTCGGGCTACGAGACCATCTGCCTGGACCCCGCAACCGGCGGGGCCGCGCGCGACGAGACCGAGCTCGTCCGGCTCTTCGCGGCGGGCCTCCACACCTTCGATCCCTGGACGCGGCGGCCGATCGCGCCGGGCGATTGCGTCGAGCGGGTGGCGTGGCTGCGCGACCGCTTCGCCGCCAACGACCGCCGGGTCGTCTATGTGGGCATTTCCGGCTGGAAGCGGCCGGCACTCGATGTCTTCGCCGATGGCCCGCAGGGACCGCCGGTCCACACCATGAATGCGGAGGATGCCGTGGCGGCGGGCCTCCTTTACGGGGCGCGGGTCCTCGCCTGGGCCACGCGGGCGCCGGAACAGCTCGAAGCGCGCTGCGCCGAGGCGGGGCTTCCCCTCGCGCGGATCGAGGACGGCTTCCTGCGCTCGGTCGGGTTGGGGGCGAGCCTCCAGCCCGGCGCCTCCATCGTGGTCGACGATCAGGGCATCTACTACGATCCCCGCAAGGAGAGCCGCCTGTCGCTGATCCTCGCCAACGCCGCCTTCCCGGACGCCCTCGTGGCCCGGGCGCGGGCGCTGCGCGAGGCGATCGTGGCGCGCCGGCTCAGCAAGTACAATGTCGGGATCGCGGATTCCGCCGGCGACTGGCCGAGCGGGCGCCGCATCGTCCTCGTCCCCGGGCAGGTGGAGGACGACGCCTCCGTCCTGCACGGCTCGCCCCATGTCCGCTCGAATCGCGATCTCCTGCGCGCGGCGCGCGCCCGCAATCCCGGCGCCATCCTGCTGTTCAAGCCGCATCCCGACGTGGAGGCCGGGTTCCGGCCCGGCGCCATCCCGGAGGCCGAGGCCCTGACGCTCGCAGACCGGATCGTCGGCGGCATCAGCATCGTCGATCTTCTTGATCGGGTGCACCATGTCGAGACCATGACTTCGCTTGCGGGGTTCGAGGCGCTGATCCGAGGCCTCACGGTGGCGGTGCATGGCCGGCCCTTCTATTCCGGCTGGGGCCTCACCGAGGATCTGGCGCCCCAGGCCGCGCGCGGGCGGCATCTCGCCCTCGACGAGCTCGTCGCCGGCGCGCTCATCCTCTATCCGCGCTATCTCGACCCGGTCGCCATGAAGCCCTGCTCGCCCGAGCAGCTCCTCGACCGCTTGAGCGCGGCGCGCGACGCGGCTCCGCGGACACCGCTCTCGCTCAGCCGAACCGGGCAAACCATCATGCGCGCCCGCTACGCCGTCCTGAACCCGATCGTGCGCTACCTGCGGGACCGCCGCGGCATTGCCCGGGGATCCGGCGGCAAGCCGCGCTAGAAGCCACCGATCCGATCATGACATTCCTTCCTGCGCTGATCGTCGCGCTCGCGGCGTCCCTCGCCATCGAGGCCGTCGAGGGCGGCCGGCAGAGGCCGGTCTCGCTCCGGCCGGGCGATCTGGCGATCCGGTTCGCGGCCTACGCCCTCGTGATGCTGTTCTGGTTCACGTTCTCCTGGCGCCCCTGGCTCGCGGGCTTCTCCTGCATCCTGACCGCGGCGGGCTTGAGCCTCGTCAGTCGGCTGAAGCGCGGCGTGATCGGGGAGCCGCTGGTCTTCAGCGATTTCGCCCTGCTGCCGCAGGTGCCGCGCCATCCGGACCTCTACTACACCCGCCCCGTCACCGATCCGCGCATCGCCGGCCCTCTGCTCGCCGCCGTCGCGGGTGTCGCACTCTGGTACTGGCTCGAGCCGGCCGTCCTGCCGCGGGCGCCGGCCGCTGCCCTGGCGGCGATCCTGGCCCTGCCGCTCGGACTCCTGGCGCTCGCCTACGCCTGCCTGCGGCCGCCGCTCGCGGACCGGCTCGCGCGCTTCGCGCCGCGCCCGGATCTCGAGGCCGACATCGCCCGCTACGGCCACGCGGCCACCATCCTGGCCTATGCCCTGCGCTGGCGCGCGACGCGGCCGGTCCGGGCGCCGGAGATGACGCCGCCCGCGCCGCGTTCAGGATCCAGCGACGACGTCGTGGTCGTGATCCAGCTCGAATCCTTCGTGGATCCCGAGCGGCTCGGCGGGCCGGCGCTGCCCGTCATGGAGCTCATCCGCCGCCGCGCCGCGCAGTACGGACGCCTGCGCGTGCCCGCGCACGGGGCCTACACGATGCGGACGGAGCACGCCGTCCTGACGGGCCGCGACGCGGAGAGCCTCGGCTTCGGGGTTTTCGACCCCTATCTCAGCACCGGCGGGCACGAGCCGACGAGCCTCGCCCGCCTTGCCGGCGCCGCCGGCTACGAGACCGCCTTCATTCACCCCTTCCACCGGGATTTCTTCCAGCGCGCGGCCGTGATGCGGGCCTTCGGATTCCGCCGCCTCGTGATGGAGGACGCGTTCGTCGGCGCGCAACGCGTCGGCCCCTATGTGGGCGATGTCACCCTCGGGGAACGCATCCTCGCCGAGATCGGCGACCGGCGGGGCCCGCTCCTCGTCTTCTCCGTGACCATGGAGAACCATGGCCCGTGGAAGCCCGGCCGCCTGCCCGGGATCGACGATCCGCTGGCGCAATATCTCCACCACGTGGCGCATACGGGCCGGATGGTGGAGGATCTCGTCGCGGGCCTCGCCGGAATGCGCGCCACCCTCTGCGTCTTCGGCGACCACGCTCCGGCGCTGCCGACCTGCCGCCCCGGCTTCGGCGACACGACGACCGATTACGCGATCTTCCGGTTCGGCCAGGACGACGCGTCCCCGCCCGCCCGAATCGACCTGACCGCGGATGCCCTGGGGCGTCTCCTGCGGGACACAGTGACGGGCGCTCGCCCCCCGCAACGCCATCCAAGCGTGGCCGTGCCACGGTCGTGACGCATTGCGCGCCGATGGCTTGCGGCCCCGCCGGGCTTGGCGCCCGGCGGGGCCGCATCCGGCTGCGCCCGCGCGATCGTTAAACCGATCTCAGGCAATGGCGCGCATGGATGCCGTGCCAATCCCAGGATTGTGCCCTGCGGCCGGTCCGGATGGAGAGTTGTACATGGTGCGTAAAGCGGCGCTCTCGGCGCTGATGGTATGTCTCGTCGGGGGCTGCTCGGTGCTCCCTGCATCGGGCCCGACGGCGAGCGCCGTGGCGGAGGGAGCGGATGTCGCCACCAAGGACGGCGTGTTC
>NZ_VZZK01000076.1 GCF_008806385.1 Methylobacterium soli | reverse complement strand
GTATCATGTCCATCGGCCAGCGCGCCTGGGCCCATGAGTTCTGATCAGTGAGAGTTGGTATGAGGCATGTTTTGCGACGTTACCCGATGTTAGACGCGTTCAGGTGAAAAGCTAAGTGCTGTCGCGGCTTACGGCCGAAAGACGTGCGAGAAAGTTGTGGACCGTTAGCCCCACGCACATTTCTTAAAATCTTGCGGCCGCAAGGCTGTGCGGGTTCGAGTCCCGCCGTCCGCACCAACGGCTTTCCGACGCATCTCCCGATCATGGGACCTCGGCCGTCAGCGGTCCTGGCGCGTCGAGCGGATCGCGGTCGCGCGGGATCCATCCCGGAACAGCGCTCCCGCTCGCGCCGTTTCCTCCCGGCATCTTCAGGAGGTTGTTTCATGGGATATCGCATCGTGCTCGCCGCCGCCCTCGCGCCCGGCCTGCTACTCGGCGCGGCCTCGGCGGAGGCCAAGGGCTGTATCAAGGGGGCGATCGTCGGCGGTGCGGCCGGCAGCATGGCCGGTCACGGCAAGATGGGGGCGGCCGCGGGCTGCGCCGTCGGGCACCACAAGGCCAACAAGAAGGACCAGCAGGGCGCCCAGGGCCAGGGTCAGGGTCAGGCGCCGCAGGGCCAGTAGGCCGGGCCAGGGGAGCGCGACGGGCCGAGCGGCCGGCGCGCTCCCGCGCGGCACTCAGTTGCAGACCCGGCGCACCACCATGTCGCCGTCCTCGTTGATGAAGCGCTTGACGTAGCAGGCGCCGTAATAGGCCGGCACGACGCTGACGAAGCGCGGACCCCAGCCGAAGCGGCCGCCCCAGCCGCCATGGTGGTGATGCCCGAAGCCGCCGAAGCCGCGGCCTCCGAAGCCACCCCCGAACCCGCCGCCGAACCCGCCTCGCGCGGACGCCTCGGTGGCGCCGAGCGCCGCCGCACCGACCGCGAGCGCCGCAGCGAGAAACCGAACCGAACGAACCATCTTGAGCCTCCTGTCTGTGTTCGGCCGAGGGGTTCGGCCGCGGAGGCTGGTATGATCCGATCGGGCGGCGGCGACTGTGATCGGGCTCACGCCGGTCCGGGCGGGGAGGCTCAATCCTCCGGGATCTCGCCCGGGGGCAGCAGGTCCTCGTCCGGCGGCACCGGCGCGTGGCGGGCTTGAGCCTGGATTCGGGCCTGGGCCTCCCGGGAAGGCGGCGGAGCGGGCTTGGCCGCCACGAGGGGCGCGGCCGAGGCGGGAAGGATGTCCTCGGCCCGCTTGAGGTCCACCACCTGCGAACGCGTCGCCGGGACGCGGTACCCGAGGGATCGGGCCGTGCCGGGCAGGTCCCGGACGGCGGCCTTGCCGACCTCGGGCCCGTGGCAGATCGCGAAATAGGTCGCGGTGAAGTTTGTGTAGCGGCGCACCGTCTCGCGGGAATCCTCGGTGGCGAAGGGGGCGAGCAGGATGCCCACGGTGCGGCCCTGCTTCTCGGCGATCACGGCGGGCCGCGTCGGCGAGCAATAGACGTAGCCGCTTGCCTCGGCCCGGGGGACGCGGCCGCTATAGCTCGCGTGGAAGGTCTTCAGGCGCGTCCGCTTCAGGCTGCCTTCCGGGGTTGTCCGCACCGGATCGACCGAGACGATGCTGAACTCGTCGCAGCCATCCGGCTGGCACAGGCCCCGAATCAGGTCGGCCGACCCGCGATCCTGCGCCGAGGCGCCGCGCATCGCGGCGCCCTGCAGCCAGGCCGAGCCCGCGATCAGGATCGTGGCGAGAAGAACTCTTGCGTGCATTCAGGACCCTCCATTTCCGTGGGCCGGCGGTAGGGGCGGAGTTTGACGCTGCCGTGGCGAGGCGCAGCCGGGCGCCCTTGCGTACGGCGGCAGACGCGCCCGGCCCGGGCAGCGCTTCCGGTCGCGGCTCCGACGACGTCACAACCTGGAAGTGGGGCAACGCGTCGGCGCGGCGGGATTCACCCGGGCCGGCCGGCCCTCTTCTTGCGTTACGGCCTGCGGAGATGTCCTATTCCCAAGGTTCTCCAGACAAGGTTCGCCCATGTATCCCGCACAGCTTCGTCCCGCGCGCAGCCCCCGTGCCGCCCGCTTCGCCCTGGCGGCTCTTCTGCTCGGGGCCGTGGGCGCGCTGCCCGGCGCGCCGCTCCAGGCGCGCGAGATGCCGGAGGCCGGCAGCGCGACGGAGGCCCGCAAGCCGAACGTGGTGATCCTGGCGACCGGCGGCACCATCGCGGGGGCCGGGGCGGATGCCAGCAACAGCGCCACCTACCAGGCCGCCAAGGTGCCGGTGGACAAGCTGATCGCGGCGGTGCCCGCCATGGCGAACGTCGCCAATGTGCGCGGCGAGCAGGTCTTCCAGATCGCCTCCGAGAGCTTCACGGATGCCCAGCTGATCCAGCTGGGGAAGCGGGTCTCGCAGCTCCTGAAGCAGGACGACGTCGATGGCGTCGTCATCACCCACGGCACCGACACCCTCGAGGAGACGGCGCTGTTCCTGAATCTGGTGGTCCGCAGCGACAAGCCCATCGTGGTGGTGGGCTCGATGCGGCCCTCGACCGCGATCTCGGCGGACGGCGCCCTCAACCTTCTCGACGCCGTGACGGCGGCCTCCAGCAAGGAGGCGGTCGGCAAGGGCGTCCTCGTCACCATGAACGACTACATCCAGGCCGGCCGCGACGTGACCAAGCGGACGAACATCGTGCCGAGCGCCTTCTCGAGCCAATGGGGGCCGCTCGGCATGGTGGTGGAGGGCAAGACCTACTTCTTCCGCGCCCCCTACAAGCGCCACAACACGAGCTCCGAATTCGACATCGACACCATTGACAGCCTGCCGCTCGTGGCCATCGTGTACGGCTCGGGCAACATGTTCCCGGGTGCCTACACGGCCGCGGTCGATGCGGGCGCCAAGGCGATCGTCAATGCCGGCACCGGCAACGGCTCCGTCCCGGGTTACCTCGTCGACACCCTGAAGGACGTCCGCCAGAAGGGCACCCTGGTGATCCGCTCGTCGCGGGTCGGCGACGGCTTCGTGCTCCGCAACGCCGAGCAGCCCGACGACAAGTACGACTGGGTCGTCGCCCACGATTTCAATCCGCAGAAGGCCAAGATCCTGGCCGCGGTGGCGCTGACCAAGACCAGCGACACCAAGGAATTGCAGCGCATCTTCTGGGAATATTGAGGCACCGGAGCCCCGGCCGGCCCCTCGTCCGGGCCGGCCGGGGTCCCAGCCCCTTCCAACCCGCCGCCCCGCGCATAAGTGATCGGAAGGGCGGCCAGCAGGGTAACTGGCGCTTCGTGTAAACGTTTACAACAGCCGCTGGCGGGCCTACAACGCGCCGACCGGCCGGGGTCAGCAGGGACCCGGGCTTCCCGACGGAAGGATGAGGAATGACCGAGATCCATCCCGAGATCGCGGCCGTCACCGCCCGCGTGATCGCGCGCTCGCGGGACTCGCGCCGGGCCTATCTCGACCTGATCGCGCGCGAGCGCGAGACCGGCGTGCATCGCCCGAGCCTCGCCTGCGGCAACCTCGCCCACGGCTTTGCCGCCGCCGGCGAGGACAAGGCGGCGATCCGCTCCGGGCGGACGATGAATATCGGCATCGTCACGGCCTATAACGACATGCTCTCGGCTCATCAGCCCTACGGGCGCTACCCGGAGCAGATGAAGATCTTCGCCCGCGAGCGCGGCGCCACCGCCCAGGTGGCGGGCGGCACGCCGGCCATGTGCGACGGCGTCACCCAGGGCCAGCGCGGCATGGAGCTGTCGCTGTTCTCGCGCGACACCATCGCGCTCTCCACCGCGGTGGCGCTGAGCCACGGCATGTTCGACGGGGCGGCCCTCCTCGGCATCTGCGACAAGATCGTGCCGGGCCTGCTGATCGGCGCCCTTCGGTTCGGCCACCTGCCGGTGATCCTGGTGCCCGCCGGCCCGATGCCGTCGGGCCTCGCCAACAAGGAGAAGCAGCGCATCCGCCAGCTCTACGCGGAGGGCAAGGTCGGGCGCGAGGAACTCCTCGAATCCGAATCCGCCTCCTATCACGGGGCCGGCACCTGCACCTTCTACGGCACCGCCAATTCCAACCAGATGATGATGGACGTGATGGGCCTGCACATGCCGGGCGCCGCCTTCATCAATCCCGGCACGAAGCTGCGCCAGGCGGTGACGCGGGCCGCCGTGCACCGCCTCACCGAGATCGGCGCCGACGGCAACGATTACCGGCCGCTCGGCCGCTGCGTCGACGAGAAGGCCATCATCAACGCCGTGGTCGGGCTCCTGGCGACCGGCGGCTCGACGAACCACGCCATCCACCTGCCCGCCATGGCGCGGGCGGCCGGCATCGTCCTCGACTGGGAGGATTTCGACCGGCTCTCCGCGGTCGTGCCCCTGATCGCCCGGGTCTACCCGAACGGTGCGGGCGACGTGAACCACTTCCACGCGGCCGGCGGCATGAGCTTCGTGATCGCGAGCCTGATCGATGCCGGGATGCTGCACGACGACATCCTGACGGTCTCCGGCACCCGCCTGCGCGACCATGCCCGCGACCCCAGGCTCGCGGGCGAGGAACTGGTCTACGAGGAGGCGATCACCGAGAGCCTCGACGACACCATGCTGCGCCGGCCCGGCTGCCCGTTCCAGCCGGATGGCGGCATGCGGCTCGTGCGGGGCAATCTCGGCCGCGCCACCTTCAAGACCAGCGCGGTCGAGGAGCATCGCCGCACCATCGAGGCGCCGGCCCGGGTCTTCTCCGACCAGGACGACGTGCTCAAGGCCTTCAAGGCGGGCGAGCTGGAGCGCGACGTGATCGTGGTGGTGCGCTTCCAGGGCCCCCGCGCCAACGGCATGCCCGAGCTCCACAAGCTGACGCCGCCCCTCGGCGTGCTGCAGGACCGCGGCCACAAGGTCGCGTTGGTGACGGACGGGCGCATGTCGGGCGCCTCCGGCAAGGTCCCGGCCGCGATCCATCTCAGCCCGGAGGCGATCGGCGGCGGGCCGATCAGCCGGATCCGCGACGGCGACATCGTGCGGCTCAGCGCCGAGGAGGGCCGCCTCGAGGTGCTCGTCGACGCGGAGGAATTCGCCGCCCGCGAGGCCGCAACGGCGCCGCCGCCCGCCTCGGGCACGGGACGCGAGCTCTTCGCCTTCATGCGCCAGGGGGCGGACGGGGCCGAGCAGGGCGCCTCCGCGATGCTCGCCGCCGCCGGCCTCTGACGCCGACCCGAACCAGAATCCTCGGAGAATCCCATGTCGACGATGAGCATCGACGCGCTGATGCGCTCGGTCTCGGTGATCCCGGTCCTCGTGATCGAGGATGCGGCCCATGCCGAGCCGATCGCCCGCGCCCTCGTGGAGGGCGGGCTGACGGCCCTCGAAGTGACGCTCCGGACGCCCGCTGCGCTCGACGTGATCCGCGCGATGGCGCGGGTCGAGGGCGCCGTGGTCGGGGCCGGCACGGTGCTCAACCCCCGCGACCTCGATGCCGCCCTGGAGGCGGGCGCCCGCTTCATCGTCAGCCCGGGCCTCACGGCGCCGCTGACCGAGGCCGCGATCGAGCGAGGGGTGCCCTACCTGCCGGGCGTGGCCAACGCGGCCGACATCATGCGCGGGCTCGACCACGGGCTCGATCGCTTCAAGTTCTTCCCCGCCGAGGCCGCCGGCGGCATCAAGGCCCTGAAGGCGCTGGCCGGGCCGTTCGGGCAGGTGCGCTTCTGCCCGACGGGCGGCATCAGCGAGGCCAATGCGCCGGACTGGCTCGCCCTACCGCCCGTGCTCTGCGTCGGCGGCAGCTGGGTCGTGCCGGCGGGCAAGCCGGACGTCGGCGCGATCCGGCGCGCCGCCGAGGCAGCCTCCCGGCTCCGCCAGGCCTGACGCCGTCGCGCGACCGTATCGGACACGAAAACGCCCGCCGATCCGTGAGGCCGGGCGGGCGTTTCGCCTGAGGGGTCGCGGGTTGCCCCGCGCCCGATCAACAGCCGTCGTTGGCCGCCTGCTGCGAGGCCGTGGGCTTGCCCTCGGTCTGCTTCTTGACGTCGCTCGCGGAGGTCGCGGTGGACGAGCCGGCATTGTTCATGGCGCCGACTGTGCCGGGCGATTCCGCCTTCGCGCCGGGCGAGACCTTCGCCTGCGAGCCCGGATCGACATTGGAGCTCGTATCCTTGTTGGCCTGGTTGCCGACCGTGGTGCCGGTCGTGCACGGCGCCGCGAAGGCAGCCGAGGACATGAGCAGGATGGCGCCGGTCAGTGTCGTAAGCTTCCGCATGCGTTCCTCCATTGGAATTAACGCAGGGCAAACGATGATTTCCGGCGACGGTTCCAAAATAACCGCGAAATCTTGCCACGAGATCTGGCGCTTTTTGCGCACATCTCCCGATCGATGCAGCGCAAAACGGTAGTGCGGCAGTGCAAACTGAACCGTATTCGCGGCCCGTTTCGTCTAAAACTTGACAATCGCGACCGCGATAATTCTGCGGCTTCCGTGGGTGCTGAGAGCCCACATGGTGTCTGTACCGGAACGCGGCGGCGCGATGCTTTCGCGCCGCCCGGTTAAGCTTTACTGGGCCGGGACCGGCTGGCGCAGCTCGCGCGGCACGAAGCGGCCGTCGGGCCCGGCCTGCAGGTCGAGGCGGTTGTCGTGGTGCTCGAGGAGCGTCGAGCGGTGGCCGATCGACACGATGGTGGTGTCCGGCAGTCGCTCGCGCAGCATCCGGTAGATGTTGGCCTCGCTCGGCTCGTCGAGGGCCGCGGTCGATTCGTCGAGGAAGAGCCAGGCCGGCTTGGCCAGCACCGCGCGGGCGATGGCGAGGCGCTGCTGCTCGCCCCCCGAGAGGCGCTGGTCCCAGGCATCGACCTCGTCCAGCCGGTCGACGAGCTGGGGCAGTTGCGCGGCCGTGAGGGCGTCGCGAATCGCCGCGTCGGTGAATTGGTCGGTGGTGTTGGGATAGACCACGGCCCCGCGCAGGCTGCCGAGCGGGATGTAGGGGCGTTGCGGCAGGAGCAGCGCGGACTGGCCCTTCGGCACGTCGATGCGGCCCCGGCCGAAGGGCCAGATCCCGGCAATCGCCCGGAACAGGGTGGACTTGCCCGAGCCCGAGGGCCCGGTGACGAGGGTCGCGGCGCCCTTGGCGAGCGAGATCCTGTCGGCCTGGAGGATCTCGCGGCCGTCGGGCAGCGCCAGAGCGAGGCCGGTGGCGGTGACGTCGGCCCGGGTCTCGTTGCCCTGGGCGAGGCCGTAGCCCGCGCCGGACAGGGCCTCGGCCTTGGTCATCGCCCGCTTGAACGAGGCGAGGCGGTTGGTGTTCGCCTTGTAGGCGGCGATCGTCACGTAGGAATTGATGAAGAAGGACAGCGAGGATTGCACGCTCGAGAAGGCGTCGCCGGTCTGCTGGAACTGCCCGAGGGTGATCTTCTTGAGGAAGTACGAGGGCGCGGCGAGGATATACGGGAAGACGACGCTCAGCTGGCTGTAGGAGAGCGTGAAGCTGCCGAGCTTGATCCGCCGGTAGATGATGCCGAGATAGTTGTCGATGATCTCGCCGAACAGGCTCTTGAGGCGCACGCTCTCGGCGCGCTCGCCGCGCAGGAGCGCGATCTGCTCCGAGTAGATGCGCGAGCGGGCGAGCGAGAAGCGGAAATCGGCCTCCACCTTCTCCTGCCGGAAATCGAGCCCGATCAGCGGCCGGCCGATCACGTGCGTCAGCCAGGTGCCGATCACGGCGTAGCCGACCACAAGCCAGACCAGGAAGCCCGGCACCACCGTGTCGGTGAATGGCAGCACGAAGTCCCGCGACAGGCCCCAGAGGATCACCATGAAGGAGACCAGGGTCGCGGCCTGCGAGAGCAGGCGGATCGAGAGCGTCGTCGTCTGCGAGATGAACAGGTTGACGTCGCTCTGGATGCGCTGGTCCGGGTTGTCCGCGTGCTCGCCCGTGAAGGGGATGCGGTAATGGGTGCCGCCATCGAGCCAGCGCTCGTAGAGGCTGCGGGTGAGCCAGGTCCGCCAGCGCAGGTGGAGCGAGGCATCCACGAAGGTATCGAACATGCCGATGATCACCCAGATCGTGGCGAGCGGCCCGAACACCCAGATCAGCTGGTACCAGAACACGTCGGCCTGGTATTCCTGCAGCGCGTTGAACAGGTCCCGGAACCAGAAGTTCAGGCGCAGCTGAAGCGCCACCTGCGCGAAGGTGATGAAGATGGACAGGGCCACGAGGCGCTGACCGACCGTGCCCTCCGTGGCTCCGAAGAAGCGGAATGGGCCGATCTCGCGGGTCGGCGCGTCGCGGGAGGCGAAGTAGGGATCGGCGATGAGCGTGATGTCGCGGATCGGGCCGAGATACGAGATGCCGAGCACGATCGCGGCGAAGACCACCGCGCCGGTGGCCGCGAAGGCGGGGGGCAGGAGGGCGGCGAGCGTCGGCGGGAGAAGCCCCATCGCCGCAAGCGTCTTGCCGCCCGCGAGCACGAGGTAGCCGACGCCGTAGACCGAGACGAAGACCTTCAGGTAGGCGGAGAGATGGGCGGAGGCGAGCAGGATGCCCGCCATGACGAAGCCGGCGAGCGAGACGTAGAGGGGCGGGGAGGGCACCCCGGGTAGCGCCAGCAGCACCAAGGCGAAGATCGCCGTGAGGACGGCCTGAAGGCCGAGCCCGCTCCTGATTGCGGCCACGCGGATCTCCCGATTGCTTCGCTGCGCCGGGCCTGCTGCCGAGCCCGACCGGCCGCCCATGACGGCGCCTCATGGCGAGATAGTGGCGCGGCTCCCGGCTTGTCCCGTGAATTTTTGGTCATGGTACGGTGCCGGGGCCCGGTGGGAGCGCGGATGCGCCGCGCCCCGGCGCGGCATGCCGCGCACAGGACGGCATGCCGCGCCTGGCCGGCGCGGCTACTTCCAGTCCCAGTCCCAATCCTCGTAGCCCGGCTCCTTGCAGCGGTAGCCGATCGGGCATTGCGGGTTGTCGCGCGTGGGAGCGAAGCGCAGTTCGGCGATCTCGGTGAATTCGCAGAAGCTGCGATCCCGCACGATGCGCTCGGCGGCATTGCCGCCGGTGCTCAGCACGACCGCGCCCTCTCGCTTCACGAGGTTCATCACGTCCATGCAGGTCTGGCGCGGCGTCGCCGAGCGATT
Organism: Methylobacterium soli; assembly: GCF_008806385.1. GTDB lineage: Bacteria > Pseudomonadota > Alphaproteobacteria > Rhizobiales > Beijerinckiaceae > Methylobacterium > Methylobacterium soli. Next base: position 2,323 of record NZ_VZZK01000076.1, on the reverse strand, counting down.
CTGCCCGCTCGCCGGCATCGCAGTCGCGAGGCCGAGCAGCAGGGCGAGGGCAGGGCGTCTCATCGCGGGGGGTCGGGCGCCTTGAACTGTATCGAGGGCGCAAGCATGGCAGTTTCCGCCTTGGGCGGGAAGGGGCCGCGGCCCAAGCTGCCCTGTGCGCGCCGCAATCGGAGAATTTAGGGGATTTCCCAAGCGCGAAGACGCGTTAAGATTTCGCTCAACGCGAACTTGACGGATAGGGCCGGCGCGCGGTCACAACTCGCGGTAGCAGGAACCCGTTCGATGTCCGAACTCTCGATCCTCAATATTGACGCGGTGCGGGCGGCCCCCCTGAGCCACGAGCCCTATCGCTATGCCCTGGCGGACGGGGTGCTGAAGGACGAGGCGATCGCGGAGATCCGCCGCGATTTCCCCGACATCGCCAAGCCCGGCTATCTCACGGTGGACGAGGTGGCGCTGAAGGGGCGCTTCAAGGCCCTGATCGACGAGCTGGAGAGCGACGCATTCTCCAAGATCCTCGGCGACAAGTTCGGGGTCGACCTCGTCTCCTGCCCGCGCCTCACCACCATCATGAAGCGCTCGCAGCCCAAATACGGCTCGATCCACACCGACGGCCCGTCGAAGGTGCTGACGCTCCTCGTCTACATGAACGACGCCTGGGACGCCCCGACCGCCGGGCGCCTGCGGGTGCTCTATGACGGCCAGAACTACGCGCCCTTCGCGGTCGAGGTGCCCCCCACCATGGGGACGATGTTCGCCTTCCTGCGCGCCGACAATTCCTGGCACGGCCACGAGCCGTTCGAGGGGGAGCGTCGGGTCGTGCAGGTGGCGTGGCTCAAGGATGCGGCGGAGCTGGAGCGCAAGAAGAAGCGCAACCGCACGGCACAATTCCTGAAGGGCATCTTCGGGCGCTGACGACGGGACCGGGGGGGCGGGACGATGGCGGTGGGGATCGAGGCGGCCCTGACCGGTCCGCCGCAGGGCGGTGACCGGCTGGCGGGCCCGAGGGCCGAGGCGCCGCGCATCGGCATGTCCAGGGGCAGTCTGTCGATGCTCCTGCTGCTCGCGGCCGGCTGGGGCGCCCTGTTCAGCTACAGCGCCGTGTTCCTGGCCGAGGACATCCCGCTGCGGCCGGTTCCCGCCGACGCCCTCGGGGCGGTTCGCGCGGAGGCCGCCTCCTTCGAGCTGCCGGCCGAGCTCGCCCGCCCGGTCGGGCCGGCGCTCCGCCGCCGCGCCGAGGCTCCGCCGCCGGACGCGGCCCCGCAGCCTCAGCGCGTCGCCCTGCCGGGGCCGGGACTGAGTGCTGCCCCGGCTGCCGTCGCGCCGCCCGCGCCGATGCCGGCCGAGCGCGCCGAGTATGTGGGCATCTGGGGGCCGACCGGTGCGGCCTGCGGGGCGCGCTCGCGCCGCCGCGGCTTCCTGCCGGCCACGATCACCCAGGACGGAGCCCGGGCCGGGCGCACCATCTGCAGCTTCCACGATGGGCGCCGCAGCGGCAATGCCTGGGTGATGGCGGCCGAGTGCAGCGATCGCGGGCGCCGCTGGTCGTCGCAGGTCCGCCTCCTGGTCGAGGGCGACCGTTTGACCTGGACGAGCGGCAAGGGCAGCTCGTCCTACGTGCGCTGCGCCCGCCGGGCCGGCTGATTCGCCCTCCGCCGGATCGCTCTCACCTCCGCGGCGGGCTCGCGGCCTTCCTCAAGACCAACGAAAAAGGGGCCGCCTCTCGGCGACCCCTCGTCTTTGGTTCTGGGAATGGACCTCTTAGAAGTCCATGCCACCCATGCCGCCGCCGCCCGGCATCGCCGGGGCGCCGCCATCCTTCTTCGGAGCGTCGGCCACCATCGCCTCGGTGGTGACGAGGAGGCCGGCGACCGAGGCCGCGTCCTGGAGCGCCGTGCGCACGACCTTGGCCGGGTCGACGATGCCGGCCTGGATCATGTCCACGTACTCTTCGGTCTGGGCGTTGAAGCCGTAGGTCTCGGAGCCCGTGTTGTCGGTGATCCGGCCGACCACGATCGAGCCCTCGACGCCGGCATTGCCGGCGATCTGGCGGATCGGGGCCTCAAGCGCCTTCAGGACGATCTTGATGCCGGCCGCGACATCGGCGTTGTCGCTGGTGAGAGCCGCGACCGCCTTCTTGGCGCGGAGCAGCGCCGTGCCGCCGCCGGGAACGATGCCCTCCTCGACCGCCGCGCGGGTGGCGTTGAGCGCGTCGTCGACGCGGTCCTTCTTCTCCTTGACCTCGACCTCGGTCGCGCCGCCGACGCGGATCACCGCGACGCCGCCCGCGAGCTTGGCCAGACGCTCCTGCAGCTTCTCGCGG
>NZ_VZZK01000075.1 GCF_008806385.1 Methylobacterium soli | reverse complement strand
GCCTCGCGAGTTCATTCGTGCTCAGATCCAACCAGCCCCGTGTCCGGTTTGATGGGGGCAACTCCAGTTTCACTCTCGGGGGCGCAGTGAAAAGCTGGGTGCGGTCCTGCGATCGTCCGCTTCGCTCGGCTGAGCAGAATGGACGAATCTCTCGCAGCACTGTTGCGGCATTGCATCGCCCTATGCTTATTGCGCAGCCCACGTCATACGCTGACGCAACCCTCCCTCAGAGGAGCGAGTTGGTCAGAAAGCGATTGGACACGATGTGGCTTGCGCGGCGGGCTACACGAGGGAGGGCTTTGAGTGTTGTACCTGATGCGTGACACCTGTGACATGATGCTCACGCCAGCCCGGTTCGCGGCCGGAGCGACCAAGCGAGCCTACGAGAACCCGTTCAATCCTTTCGCCTACACGCCGAACAGCCGCGCCATGGTGGCCTCCTGCGAACTCTTCGAGCGCGCGACGCGCACCTACGCCAAACCCGTCTTCAATCTGCCGGCGTCTGAGCGCGTCGTCTGGGAGCGCCCCTTCTGCCGCGTGATCGCCTTCGGCGAGCCCTCGGCTAAGCCGAAGATGCTGATCGTGGCTCCGATGTCGGGCCACTACGCGACCCTGCTGCGCGGGACAGTCACGGCCTTCCTCGACACGCATCAGGTTTTTATCACCGATTGGCACGACGCCAAGCAGGTGCCCCTTTCAGCCGGCCGCTTCGACCTCGACGACTACATCGATTACTGCGTCGCCATGTTCGAGGCGCTGGGACCGGATCTACACGTGATGGCCGTCTGTCAGCCCTCCGTGCCGGTGCTCGCGGCCGTTGCCCGGATGGAGGCAGAGGATCACCCGCTGGTGCCCCGCGCGGCCGTTCTGATCGGTGGCCCCATCGACACTCGGCACTCACCCACTGCCGTCAACAAGCTGCCGCAGGAGCGCAGCATCGACTGGTTCCGGCAGCACTGCGTCCACCCTGTGCCGTGGCCGCACTCGGGCTATGGCCGCAAGGTCTACCCCGGCTTTCTCCAGTTGGCCGGCTTCATCGGGATGAACCTTGACCGGCATCGCAGGGCGCATTGGGACATGTTCAACCATCTGGTGCAAGGCGACGGCGACTCGGCCGCCAAGCACCGGGAGTTCTACGACGAATATCTGGCCGTGATGGATCTCACGGCGGAGTACTACCTCCAGACCGTCGAGACGGTGTTCATTGAGCACGCCCTGCCGAAGGGGGAGATGCAGCACCGGGGCAGGCTAGTGGATCTCAGCGCGATCCGCCGCTGCGCCTTGATGGCGATTGAAGGCGAGAAGGACGACATCACTGGCATCGGCCAGACTCGCGCGGCTCTAGACCTTACTCCAAACCTCTCGGCTGAGAAAAAAACCTATCATCTCCAAATGGGTGCAGGTCACTACGGCGTCTTCAACGGCTCACGGTTCCGGGCCGAGATCGCGCCGAAGATCGCCGCGTTCATGGAGCAGAATGCCCGCGAAGTACGGCAGGAGCAGCGGTGTGAACGCACCAATGTCACGGTTCTCGCTTCGGCTGCTCCTCAAGCTTCTCGCGGTCGGATCATGGAGTCCGGCGGCGAACTGTCCACGGCCTTGGAACTTATTGCGTCACAGAACCTATCCCGCTCATCTGAGCAGCGAGCACAAGCAGCGTCGAATGTGATAAGGCTGCCGTATCAGGCGTGAACTTTAGAGGCAGGCATCGGCCTCTCCAATCCTCCGGATGCCTGCCACTCTGACGACGGCTGAGAAAACACGAACGCTTTCATGCGTCGGTCAAGCTCGTCCAAACGCCGGATCAGCGGCGTACGGCGACGGTCGCGCTCCGCCTCAAGCTGCTGTCGGACTTGCTCTTTGCGCGCCTGCGGACCCGACAGATCATTCAGTCTCTCGCACGCGCTTTGGAACGCAAACTCGACATCGGCCAGAGCCGCCAGCGCGTACTGGAGGTCGCCCGTTAGGTCGTCTGTGGCTAGGCTGGGTAGGGCATCGCTTTGGAGCATGAGGGTCTCCCGTAGCTTCGCGGGTCGTCAGACAAGTGCCCCGGCAGGAACCAAGCCGTTACCGGGCACAGGCACCTAAGCGTTCAGTTAGGCAATAGCTCTGCTGCGATTGGCAACGGCGCAGCAAAACTGCCACAGTCAATGGCTTAAACCGCTGGCAATTTCTGGTACGGCACCCGCCTCTTGTCGAGCGATATCGAAGCCGTTCCTAGAATAATGCTTGTCCGTGCGCTGACGTACAAATTTACTTTATGGAAATCTTCGCCAACAAATGATGATGACCCTCGCTGGCTTCGCACTCAGAAGCTTGCTGGTAGAGATGCGTACTGGAGATGATCGGAGAGGTGAAGCGGCAGCGCCGATGGTTTCCCTGATCGGGATACCCGTTCGGATTTTCAGATAGATCTCATGAGTGAACGGAGCCGGTGAGGTCTCCGTCCGGCAGGCTGACGTAGACCAGTGCGCCCAGAGTCATCATCAGAAAGCGGAACGCGCTCTCAATGCCGTTCCACTCGTGCGACATCCACATCCCGAACCACTCGCTACCAACAGCAATCAGTCCGACCTGCCAGAGCAGGTAACCCAACGTAAGCCCGGCAACGGCCGTGCTCTTGGCTCGATTGAAGGCTGCTCCTGAAACGCGCAGGGACCTGAGCAATCGAACGACGCCGAGCCAGCACAGACCGGCCGATAAAACCTCGACAGCGATGATGAGAAGGTAGGCGGCCTGTTGTAGCGCTGGAGCTTCGACGGCGCGGTAGCGGGTCGTTGCGCTCGGAAAGATGGTGTCCATCATCAGGACGTGCTGTACGAAGGGCAGATTCGCCCCGTAATCCGTGATGTTGCCGAAGGCGACGAGGCTGAAGAGAAAGGCGATAGCCGTCACGACCGTTGCTTTCGAAATGCGGCCCATAAGCATGCAGTCGGATCTCCCTACCTACCTGCTTGCGTATGTTCCCGGTCGCGCCCTACGGCTTGGGCTGAGCAGTGTCGGTCCAACCCGCCGGATTCGGCATCCGCTTGAGATCGCGCCACGCCGACCTCAGCACGGTCACGGCAGCCTGGAACGAGAAGATCACGCCGATAAGGTCGAGCGCGTATTCGGGCCAGCGCACCGGAGCCAGATGAGCGAGAAGGCCAAGGACAGCCGTCAGCACGGCGGCAGCCGCATCGTTGCGCGCATTCAGCCACGTCGCCTGAACCAGTGGGTTCTGGTCGTTGCGGAAGCGGACCAGAGCGGCGGCGGCAAAGCAGGCAACCGCAACAGCAATGAGGTTGGAGGTGACAATCTCCCCGACGCTGCTGGCGTCCGGGTTCTGGAGATCTGACCAAAGATCGGACAATCCGTCGATGCCGGTGGCGGCGAGCAGCGCGGCGATGACGAAGGCCGATAGCCGCTCGGTGCGTGCGCCACGGCCAAACACGAAGGCCGCTACGACATTGAGGGCGATGTCGTAGCCGAATCCGGAAGCATCTTTCAGCAGGTCCTTCGAGCCAATGGCATGTGCCCAGGCTGCTTCGACAAGGGCCAGCAGCAGGATGCTGGCCGCGATGGCCCAGACGGTCCTTTTGTAGCCGAACCGAGCGGTCGTCCTTGGCATCCGTGAATCAAGTTGCAGCGGCATCGTGAGACCTCGATCCATGGCAGGCGGAAGAGGCTGCGCGCTCTGGCCGTCACTCGGCTTAAGCGCGTGGCCTTCATGCCGACGCCGTAGATTGGTTCTGTGGTGCTGGCTTGAGCATTTGGCGGAGGAGGCTTGGCGAAACTGAGGCGACGCTCCTTCTGCCGATTCACCCCTCTCAGCGGGCCTGGAGGAGCTTGTCCACGAGCGGCAGCAAGGCGTCCACGCATGCCTTTGTGCTGTCGTCAGCGGCACATTTGAAATCGATCCCTGTCTCGCCGCGACGGAAACGCAGATGGCCACCCTTCATGCCCATCATGAAGGGACGGCGATGATGCCAACCGCCATTTCGATCCCCGCCCGCGTCGGGAGGCCCACGCCGTGGTCCTTCGGATCGGCCACCACTATCCTGCGCGAAGCCTCCTGAAGGTGGTGGATTTGAGGAACCTTCGGGTGCCGATTGAGCCCAACAGACGGTACTGGCGAGTACGGCTCCGAGGCCGGCAGCGATCAGACGCTTCATGATGGTCGTAACCTCCTGGGTCGTTCAGGACGCAGGAGAAATAGCACTCGGCTGTTTCTCCGATTTTACAGTTTGGTGTCCGCGTGTGGCTTAGATCGGGCGCAGTTTGACGGGCGGACGCTTATGCCTCCTGTGGGAATCAGAGGCTCGCACCTCTCACCTGAACTGCCGTTAGCGGAGAGAGAAGCGCCTGCCATGGCAACGAAACGTAGCCATTGGCGTTGAACCTCGACAGTACGGAGTTTCAGGTCATGACCCTTCTCACCATTTTGATTGCCGGCAACATGGCCATCGCTGGCACGTTTTCGCTGGTCGCGGTCCTGACGGACTGACCGGCTGACAGAAGCCAGACTTGCCCCAGCTACACCCCGATCAGGTAGATGCTGGCGCTAACACGGCCGATGAAAGGCAGTTAGCTCCGCCAGGGTTGCTCTGGGCCATGCGCTTCGACGAGGCCGGGTGCGGGCATCTCGCAAAGTCAGGCGTCGATCTTTTGCAGCTTGGAGCCTTCGGCGAAGGTTTTCTCTGGCTTCACTTCGACCTCGCCACCGCCGATCTCGGACCTGCGATCAGCGCGGGCTATCTCGGGCCGGCACATCTCGCAGCATCGGCTTTTGGTCCGGATAGCCATCAGCGCGTCACGGTTGAGGGGACCTATGTCGGCGGCGTGGTAGCCGACGTCAGCCGCGTTGCGGATGGCACGGAGCAGGACGACGTGACCGGCCGCCTGCACTTCGTGATGGAGCCGTGCTCGCTCGTGAGTGGCCGGCGGCAGCCCGTGGAGAGTCCAGAGGCGACGCGGGAGGCTGCAACCGAGGGGGCACGCATCGCCTCGCCCATCACCCTGCTTGAGACGCTGATCGGCTACGTCATCGCTTCCATCGCCGCCTCGGGCGCGAAGTTCTCCGATGAACTCGATGCGATTGAGGATCACATCCTCGACGAGCGCGTGCGCGGTGACCGCCGCCGCCTCGGACCGATCCGGCGCGACGCTGTGCGGCTGCACCGTCAACTTCTCGGCCTTCGCGCGGTCTTCCATCGCCTTGAGCAAGATGGGGCAGCACAGGATCTCCCGGCTCCTGCAAGAGGAACTGTCCGCCCGTGTTGCGGAGCAGTCGAATCGACAACTCTACACCCTGTCGGTCCTGACCGCGCTGTTCCTACCGCCCACCCTGATCACGGGCTTCTTCGGGATCAACACCAAGGGCCTGCCGTTCGCCGACAACCAGCACGGCTCGTTGATCGTCATGATCCTGGCACTCGGATCGGCGGTGCTTGCCTATGGCATCATTCGCGCCCTCGGCGTTCGTGCGCCTCGGGAGTAGCGCCCATCCGGGGAACTGCTCAGGTGACCTGCGCCCGTGCTAAGCTCCGCCAGACTTAATTTCTCTCCCGAGAAGCGGAGTTCCGTTCTTGACCGCCGCTTGCTGCGCTCCTGCCGGCCGAGACAGACGAAATTGCTGCCTGGGTCGCGTGATCGGCCGGCATGGTCTCGCGCTGGCCTTGTGCCTCGTCGGCGGATCAGCGCAGGCGCAGCAACTGGCATTTCCGCGCTCTCGCGGAGCAGGCGACGACCCGCGCACCGCCATCGCGCAACCCGAGACGACGAGCCAAGCCTCAGGCGGCTACGTCAGTTCGGTTGAACCCTATCTCGGGCCACTCGGCGACCCGCTCGGCCTCCGGCCCGTGCTGAAGGAACGAGGCATCGAGTACAGCCTCACCTACATTGCCGATGTGCACGGCAATCCGGTCGGGGGCATCCGGCAGGGAGCGGCTGTCGAGGACCGTTTGAACCTGCGCCTCAACCTCGACCTGCAACGAATCGTGGGATGGGAAGGCGGCACGATCCACGCCAACGCCTACTTCATCCACGGCACCGGCCTCTCGCGCTACTACGTCGGCAACCTGCTCACCACCAGTGTGATCGAAGCGCTGCCCTCGACGCGCCTGTACGTGCTCTGGTTCGACCAGAAGCTCATGGACGGCAAGCTCGCGATCAGAGGCGGGCAGCTTGCGGCCGACACGGAGTTCATCGTCAGCCAGACGGCGACGCTGTTCGTGAACTCAACCTTCGGTTGGCCGGCAATTACGGGCCTGAACCTGCCGAGTGGCGGGCCGGCCTACCCGCTGGCGACGCCCGGCATCCGCGCCAAGTATACCCCCGACGACAAGTTCTCGTTGCAGATCGGCCTGTTCGACGGCGACCCGGCTGGCGCAAACCAGCCCGGCCCTGATCCCGAGGCGCAGCGGCTAAACCGCACCGGCACGAACTTCCGCACTCATGATCCGGCTCTCGTCATCGCGGAAGCGGCCTACGCCTACAACACGGACGGCGATCCGACGACGCTGCCCGGCACCGTAACACTCGGTGGCTGGCAGAACTTCGGCCGCTTCGAGGATCTGCGCCTCGACACCAGCGGCCGTCCACTTGCCGATCCGACCTCAACGGGAATCGCGCGAAGCCTGCGCGGTAATGCCGGGATCTACGCTATTCTCGATCAGACCCTCTACCGGGAGCCAGGGAAGGGTGAGGAGGAGGGATTGAGCGCCTTTATTCGGGCCTCGGTCTCGCCGACGCGCAGCAGTCTGATCGACTACTATGTGGATGCGGGGCTGGCCTATAAGGGCCTGATCCCTGGTCGAGACAGCGACACGCTCGGGATCGGAGTGGGTTACGCGCACATCAGCGCCAATGCGCGGCGGGCTGATCGGGACGTGATCCTCTACACCGGTCAGGTGATACCAGTGCGCAAAGCCGAGACCGTGATCGAGGCGACCTATCAGGCTCTCGTGGTCCCCGGCTTCACCGTGCAGCCAGACGTGCAGTACATCCTGCGGCCCGGTGCGGGAATCGCCAACCCGCGTGATCCGGATGGACGGCGGGTCAAGAACGCGGCGGTGCTCGGCGTTCGAGCAACAGTGCAATACTAGCGGGTGAAATCTGAAACTTGGTATCTTCCGTTTGCGACCCTATGGAGCCATTCAAAGCGTCATGAACGGATGGTCGCTGACGGAGGCATAGTGGACCTCCGAGAGGCTTTGCCAGCGACGCAAGATGAGCCTCCCGATCGGAACGCCGTACGACCCTATTCAGGCAGCCGTCCCGTGCTGTTGGAGCGGTCGCAACCGAATGCTTTATACTCAATTACGCTCAGTTAACTTGTGGCAATTTACGCTGCCGAAATTAACATGAGATAGCAAGTAATCCTGCGGGCAAGTCTAAGGTTTTATTTAAAGCGACAGAACTTTTATCGAAGACGGCGGTTGATCTCGCGCTAGGCTACCTCTCTTCCGTTTCCGACAGGCGGCTTTGCACGACGGTGCGGGCGCGCATTTCCCCTCACACAGGTCCGCGCCGTCACCTCCCTGGAGGTAGTTACTATGCCGGACGCGACTCCGCCCTTCTCTTCCGAGTACGTCGAAACGCTTATTCAGCGCCTCGGGGAGGGCGGACCAGTCCGCTGTGGTGAGGCACCCGACTTCCTTCTGATGCAACTCGCAGATCTCGAAGCCGAAGCCCTGCAAAACGGTGCCTGCGACAGAACCCTCTCCCTCCTTGGGCGAGCGCGCACGATGGCTGGCTTCGCCTGTCTACGCACGTTGCAAGCGACGCCGCACGGGCACTGAGGGCGGCATGCCGCACTTCTTCTTCGACCTTCAAGACGGCGAGTAGACCCCTACAGCACTCCCAGCAGCCTGGAGCCGGCCCAAGCGTTCCAACAGGGCTTGTCTCAGTGCAACGGCCACGCTGGAACATGGCTGCTATCGACCCTTTCCGAGCATTCACCGCTCAATCGGAGAGTGCGATGCCAGATGTCACAGGCGATGATCGAGATCACAAGAGCGCAGAAAAAGCTCTTGCGGAGCGCGAAGACTTTCTCAACTATAATTATCGAGAGCCGATTGAACTTTCGAAATAATCAATCGGTGTAATCAGCGGAATTCTTTTGTTCTCAGTAAACTTTTCCGACAAGCTCGGAGGACTGCAAAATTCCCCGCCTTCCTACAAATACGTTCTGCTCGCTTCTTGGGCATGCTTGCTCATATCTATCACGTTCTGCGGACTGTCGATGGCCTTCAGTTGGAATTCAGCGCGCTACATGATCTGGGGGCAGGATGAAGTGCGCCCGCCTCGGAGGTCGAGGCGGCTGAGCAGGTTCGCCGCCAATGCCCTGACGGGTGCGGGCATCTTTTTCGTCTTAGGTCTGGCGCTGATGATCGCGGGAGGCTTCATGTCGTCGGTCGTTCGACCCGCGTGATCGCATCCTTGCTGCCAACGAGCGCTCGCTGTCCGGCTTGGGAACGATTTTACTGCCGCTGCACGCATGTAGACCGGCGGCATTCAGCGGCCACAGGTCAGTTGCGGCGAGCCCGATCGACCACAGGTCGGAGAACTGTCTGGACCAGATCGAGAAGATTGGCGTCGCGCCAGCGTGCCCTGCGCTGCCTGCGGTTCGCGAAGGGCAGAGAACCACCCTGAACGGACCTCGCGAATCGGTACCAAGCGTCAGATTTCGACCAATAGCCTCCGCGCCTTGCAGGCCCAGCGGGAGTTCGAATATTTTCGGACGCTCGGCCACAGGCGGGATTGCCATGTCGTCGCGCATGTCCCTCACCTCGTGGATCGGGTACGGTACCGAGCGGTACACCGCGCGCGTCGCGCGACGCCTGCGCGCCCTCAACGTCACCGCGTGGCTTAGTTCGATTTTCGTCCTCGGCTTCGCAATCTACGACGCAACTGATTTAAAGCTCCGGACACTCGCGGCAGTCAATGTCACCGCCGCGCTCTTCCTTGCGAGCATCCCGGTCTGGCATCGATTCGGTGAACTCGTCGCTCCGCTGGCCTTCGTAATTGGAGCCTACACAGGAAGCTTCGTCGTCTGCGCCATGATCGGCACTGAGTCCGGCATGCCGATGCAGTACCTCGCTGTTGCGGCGGTGATGATCATCGTTCTCGGTCCGCAGAGACGTGTACTCATTGCGGTGATCGGTACCGCTGCAATCACCCTCATCATCGCGCTGCGGGTTACAGTACCGCCCGACACGGGTCTGCTCAGCAGCGAGGCGATGTTCGCGAACTTCGTGGCCTGCATGGTCGGCACCTGCACGATCCTGTTCGGAGTAATTCTTTACGCGGTCAACGAGGTGGCGCGTGCCGAAGCCATAGCGGATCGAGAATTCGAGCGCGCCGAGGCCCTTCTCGGGAACATCCTCCCTGCACCGATCGTGAAGCGCTTGAAGGATAAGGGGGAGCCAATCATCGCCGACGCCTACGACGAAGCGTCGATCCTGTTTGCTGATTTAACGGGCTCCACAGCGCTGGCCGGTGCGATATCGGCTGCCGCATTGGTCGAGTTTCTGAACACCCTGTTCTCGACCTTTGACAAGCTCGTCGATCAGCATGGCCTGGAGAAGATTAAGACGACCGGCGACGGGTACATGGTGGTGAGCGGTGTTCCCCTTCGTCGCCCCGACCATGCGCAGGCTCTTGCGAGCCTGTCGCTGGCGATGCGCAGCGCGACCGCGACCATATTCGATCCGCTCGGCCGCACGGTTCGGATTCGGATCGGGCTCGCTTGCGGGCCAGTGATGGCGGGCGTGATTGGCACGCGCAAATTCTCCTACGACGTTTGGGGTGATGCCGTGAACGTCGCAGCGCGCATGGAGGCAACGGGCGTACCCGACGCAATTCACGTCTCGCGCGAAATGCGCGCGCGTTTAGGCCAAAGTTTCTCTCTGGAAGAGCGTGGTGCGGTCGAGGTAAAAGGGAAAGGTACGATGCAGACGTGGTTCTTGCTCGGGCCACGAGCATAAGCAGTCTTTCGCCCGCGTGACTGCACTCATCAAGCGCCACGGTGATGACAATGTATCACGACAGCCCCCTAGTCGCCGAAGGCCATCGCATCCGCAACGCGTTCAACGGCGAAACCTTCATCTTCACGCATGTCCGGGAGGACGCAAGCGCGTTCCAGTTTGATGTCCTGTTGGAGCCCGGTGGCATGCAGACTGGCACTGGCATGCATCATGTGCACCCGTTTGCCAGCGAGGCGTTCACCGTTAAGTCGGGCAAGCTTGCACTATCGATCCAGGGAGAGTGCCGCATTCTTGGTGCAGGCGAAAACTGCGTCATCGCGGCGGGCATCCCGCATTTCTTCAGGAACGGGCATGCGGGCGAGACGCTGTTCACCGCGCGGTTCACGCCGGGGCAGCAGTTCCTGCGCTTCTTCCTCAACATGGCATCGGGAACAGCGGACCACCCAGACTGGTATGACGAGCGCGGTGAGCCGCCGCTGCTGTTGCGGGCGTTGGCCTTGCACCACTACGCCGGGCACGGCTACGCAGCAGCCATCCCAATCTGGTTGCAGAGGGCGCTTTTCGCATCGCTCACTCCGTTCGCATACCTTGCAGGGTATCGCCTGAGCGTGACGCAAAACCGTCAGTAACCACTGAAAGCCGTCTTCGGCTTCCGCATGCACGGCCCGCCAGCTTTCTGTATAGCTAGGCTTTGCGGCATTAGTGATGATCAGCCGCTACGCGGTGTAGCCATGATTGCGCAGACGATCGCCTTGTCTATCAGCAATTTCCCTGCCGCGATGCTGATCCTGGCGCTGATCCTGGGAGCGTTGGGTCGGCCGCGCGGTGCTGCGGCGAGCCGTTTCTTGGGCTGGGTGCTGCTCCTTCCCATCGGGGCAGTCGGGCTCTGGGCGGGGATCGCGCACGTTGCTTTCCCCCAAGTCGCGGCCGAGCACATCGGTTGGCAGGTGAGCCCATTTCAGTTCGAAGTCGGGATGGCAGACCTTGCGGTGGGCATCACCGCTTGCCTTGCCTTCTGGCGTCCCTGGGAGTTCCGCGCTGCCGCCGTCTGCGCTGCCTCCGTCTTCCTGCTCGGCGACGCAGCCGGACATGTGCGGCAGATGCTCGTGGCAGGCAATTTCGCGCCCGGCAACGCTGGGCTCCCCTTCTACATGGACCTCATCGCTCCGACGCTCGCGATCGCGTTGCTCATGGCGTCGCGAGGCTCGGCACGTCGAACCGCTCAATGACCGCAAACCACCGAGGGTGTTTGAAAACGCAGAAGCGGTAGAAGGATCTTCCCCCCCCGAAAGTAACCTGAGCAGCGCTGAAGTGGGCATCCAGACGGCGCTAGAATGGTCCTCCAGTAGGGCTGCATGTCTGTCGCGCAGATGATTGTTCTACAAATTTGGGATGCGCTTCCGTTTTTACATAGCGTGCACCCGCTGCGGACCTCGCGAGGGGTACTAAGCGTCAGAGTTCGGCCACTAGGAAGCTGCCGCCAGACCGTCCTGAGGCGTCCCACTCCTCCGTCGCGGCCCACCTATCGGCATCGCTGACCTGCTCGGAGCCGCCCATGCGCGGGCACCTCGCAGTCCGACGCTCGCCGCCCCCTTCTCCTCCACGCTCGCCACGAACTCGACCGAGCACCCAAATCCCGACCATCTCTGGAATCATCCCGACGATCATGCTGGCCTAACTGTCTGGCGCGCCCGTGGGTGGGAACTGTCGGGGCGGATCGTGGCGGGGACGTTCAGGAGGACG
>NZ_VZZK01000074.1 GCF_008806385.1 Methylobacterium soli | reverse complement strand
ACAGAATCACACCCCTTTCCGCACCGCTACCCCGCGTGAGTCCCGCTCAACGAGGCTTCGTATTAACGATAGCCAGCATCCAGAGCTAAGAGTGGGCGTGAGTGACACGATGACGAACACGCATCCCTACACGCTGGAGATCTTGCCGCCGAAGGCCGAGGGCGCATCCTACCAATGGGCGATCCGCAGAAGCGGTAAGCTGGTCCAACGTTCGGACCGCAGTCTCACGAGCGAGACAAAGGCGCGCGAGAGTGGAATGGCGCAGATCGAGAAGTTGCTGTCAGGAGCGGGCGACCGATAATCGCCGCGCTCTTCACGCTCCCGTGCTGGGCGGCGTAGCAGGAGAGAACCATGGCTGGAACGGAAGCATGTGCGGACGCCATAGGAACGTTGAAGCGGCAGGTGGCGCGTCTCAATGACATTATGCGCGACATCGATGATGGCCGCTGGTGGCCATCAGATGCCTTTGGACACGACGACGCTGAGAGCGTCACCCTTCACGCCAAGCGCATCGAGGAAAGCGTCGATGAGATTGCTCGCATCGTAGGGGCAATGAAGGATTAGCGGCCCAATTCCTGTATGGCCGGGATGCCCACACCCGTTCGTTTCGGCCTCTTCATTCATTGGGAAGGGATGAGCCGCCGGGGCGGCTGATAGGTCCAGCAGGTAGCGCCTGCGGAAGGAAGGTGCCGGCCGCGCCCCGCGCAAACACCGCCCGCCCTCGGCCGTTCCACGCCACGATCCGAGTAAGCGAGACCGTCCATCTCAAAGGTGGCTCGCTGTGAGGCTCCCGTCGTCTGCCCCTGATCGCGCACCAACCGACATACAAGACGGGTTGCAGCCAAACCCTGGAGAACATAGCCACAGCATGACTGAGCAAGCTCGACGCTTCTCTCCGCCTTGGCGCCTCATCGAGCTTGAGGAGGCGTTCCGCATCGAGGATGCGATCAGCTTACCTCTGGCCTACGTGTATTTTTCGGATGACTCGGAGCGCCGAGCCATCACCGGCTACATGTCGCGTGAAGAGGCGCAGCGGATTGCACTCAACATCGCGGCGCTGCCTGACCTGCGGGCAGCCTTGCGGGAGAAGGATGGCGTTAGCTGAAGCGGACAGGCCAAGTTCAGGACATCATGACATTTGACGCATGACCGAACCGACCAATCGCACCTTTCCCTCTTCGTCGGCCGTCGTGGAGCTACACGAGGCATTCCGCATCGTGGACGCCAACGGCTGCCATCTCGCCTACGTGCATTTCTGCGATGATCCGAAGCGGCGGGACATCACCAACCGCATGTCACGGGACGAGGCGCGGCGCATCGCGGGCACAATGGCGGCAGCCCCGGATCTACGAGCCGAGCTGAGCGACCACGACAAGAGCTTCTGAAGCAGGCGAGGGGGTCACCGACCGCACGACACAGGGGGAAAAGCGCGTACGGCCGGTGCCTGCCACCCTGGCTGTGACAGGGCGCGGGGTGTCGTCTGCCGATTAGATTGCTGAGGCAAGGAAACGCGGACGGAAAGCGAAACCGGCGAGACGCCGAGAATGCCCCCTCCTCGCCCCGCCGGCCGAGCTGCTCGCTTGGGACAGCTCTGGGGCTAGAAACGGCTCTACCGCAAAACCGATCCAGAATGCGTTGAGGTGCCACCGACCGTGCTTGCTCGAGGAGAGTCTCAGCACAGCCGGTGACGGAGTTGCCCCATGCGACTGAACCAACCCGCAGCCGATATCGCATGCCCTCAGCCCTCTAAGCGATGCGGCATGTCGGCGGGGTCGATTTGAAGGGATGCCGCGGGTCGAGACAACGCGAAAGCCGGCTGATGAAGCGGGCGAGACAACCTCCCCACCCGGGGCAGCTCTGGCTGTGGCTTCTGCATATGAACGACCCTGATTGCTAACGCTGCCGACGAACGGGGCGGGGCTTCACATAGGGGCTCGCTCTCTCCGGCACGGAAGGTACCTCCTTTCGGATCTGTACCGGCGCATCATTTGAGAAGGAGGTTGCGGGGAGTGGCATCCAGTGGGTTGGGCACTTGTAGCGCGTCAGCTTGTGTCCACCGTCGGCAAGAGAGACGATCCATTCCTCGCTCCTGCGACAGGCCACGACGACGGGCGGGCAGGTGATCCCGAAAGCGTACTCGGCCCAATCCACCGTGCCTCCGCTGAGCAAGATCCACGTGTCATCGCGCGGTGCCGTCTCGATTGGCTGCCAATCCGACATCGCTTGTCTCCCCCTGACGAAACCCTCATCGCGGGGCTCCCCAAGGGGATCATATCAGGCTTGGTCCCTTCAAGATGTCTGCTCAAGAGTGCTCGCAGGTGCGAAGGCCTGACATTCATCTCCACAGGATCATGACCGTGCTTTGCGAAGTAGGCTGGAACACGACACGCCCTTGAACCGCGATCAGGTTGAGGGTGCGAGGCAGCGCGAAGGTCGCAGATTGTTCGGGCTTTCGGCGCACCCGCGCTCTGCGCTGGCCTTACGCCCCCGTGCGGCACCCCTCATCTCAAACCGGCGACAATACGAGAGCAGGGCATTTCAGTACGCTTCTGCTGAGAGTCGCAGAGCGAACCCGCTACCCACATAGGGACAGCACCCTCAAATATGGCTGAGGAGCGCGCCTTGTTTGTAAAATTTCTGTGAACATGCTAGAAATCGAGGATCGATCTTTGGCCAGATATCGGCTGTAGCGCTCACCTTGGGCGCACGCCCTACATTTCTCCCACATTTCGACGACGAGCGACTGAGCGCGTAGTTATATGCGCTGGTTATATTCTACCGCCTATCAAGATACGGAAATACTTATGCCGACTGGCACTGTTAAGTGGTTCAACGAAACCAAAGGCTTCGGCTTCATTCAGCCCGATAATGGCGGCCCCGACGCCTTCGTGCACATCTCGGCCGTTGAGCGCGCTGGTATGCGTAATCTCGTCGAGGGCCAGAAAGTCTCCTACGAACTGGAAACCGACAAGCGCAGCGGGAAGCAGTCTGCGGCGAACCTACAATCGGCCTGAAGTCCGCCGTAGCACCTGACATTCACCAAAGCCGTTCCGACCGGGACGGCTTTGTTTGTTTGTGCCGCCGGCGGGTTCTCAGGCACATAAGGATTTACAGGTGAGCGAGTTCAAGAAAGACCCGCTCGCTCACCGGCTTCAGGACGCCGCCAATGCGCGTCAGGAAGCGATCGATCACTTCCGTCCAAGGCCCGCAGCCGACGATCCAGATGTTGTCGCAAAGCAAGTGGCACGTCAGGCTGTGTCCGAAGCCCGCGCGGCGCGCACCGCGGCACGTGATGCGCAGCGCCGCGCTTACGAAGCTGAGCGCGCGAGGCCGTAGCCGAGCAGAAGCTCGTGCGTGTTGCACGGTATGCTGCTCGCAGAGCGAAAGCTCGGAAGTAAGACATGGTCCACGACGTGTATCCAATCTGGATCGCTGAGGCGAACCAGACCGCCTACATCGTGCACGTGAGCTTTCTGGATGAGGAGGTATCGCGCGTTCCGTTGGTGGCTTTCTATGCGGCTTTGACGGAGACGCCGGAGCGGGCTGTTGCCTTGGTTCGGCAGGCGGTGAAGTCAGGGGCCGCTGTGACTTTAATGGACGCTCGGCTATCGCAGAGTACTGCTCAGGCCATTGGCCTCATGCCAGACATTGCAATGGCGCTGTAGAGATCGAGCATTTCAATGCCGTATATTGGCTGCTGGCAAATCAAATACTAGTACTTCAAATTTTTTGCGGAACAAGAAGGAAAGCGTCTATGGCACAATTTGCAGGGTACATCCCAACCATTCTAGAGCCCCTCGCTGATCGAGAGAAACGCTGGACTCAGGATGGCGCAGACGCTTGGGTCAACCACGACGAAGCACTCCTGGCACAAGACGAGAAGACGGCGCGCCTGAAGGCCCTGCGACTCGCGAAAGAGGCTGCTGAGACTGAAGTTGCAGCTCAGGCTGCTTTGATCTCGAAGCCGAAGCGAAAGATCAATCGCATCTGAACACGACCTTTGGAGGTGGGCCATGGCCGACGATCACAGCAAAGAATGGAAGCGGGCTGATGCTGAATTCGCGAAGACGCAAAACCCTTTACGACCTGAGGCTGCGAAAGGAACAGTCGTCAGCCCGCTTGATGAGAAGAATGCGCGGCTGAAGGCAGCACGGCTGGCTCGGGACGCCACAGACGACAAGATCGTACGGAAAGGGCAGAGCTAACCGAGAGCGCGTACCGGTGCTGGGCAACCCCATATATCGGTAAGCCGTGGGATGCGGTTCGTTGACCATACCCTTGCTTGTTTGATTGCGTCCCATCAGCAGGTGCCACCGTGATCCGAGCTCGTCCCGCTTAGCCTAGACGACCTGGATGCCAACTGCCCCGAATTGGCTCGGGCTCGTACTGCTCGACACGCTCGGCCGGATCTACCGTGCCGACGCGGAGGTCCTTCCCAACCCTGTCGCCGGCATCCTGGAGCAGACGCGAGCACGTCTTGTGGCCTTGCTCTACGGCCGCAGGCCACTCACACGAACTCGGACTGAGGGTCGCGGCGGCATGCGAAGAGAGCTTGCTGAGGCGGAAAGTGGGTGTGTTGGGTGAGGCCATCTACGCTCAGTCGCGTCAGCGCTACGCCCGTCCTTCGCACGCGGAGCACCGTTATGGCCCGACGAAGACAATCAGCCCCGAGCAGAACGCAATCTGTCGGTGGCCTGCCTGTTTGAGTTTCAGCGCTCGTCGGAGACTAGCTTCGGGACCTTGATCACGGATCTGGTCAGGTCCTGGATAGGCGAGCGGGGTCGGCCCGACTTCTGCGCAATTACCTCGTCCTGCTCTTCGATCACTCGGCGGGCAGGCTCGTCACCATCAAGCCCGCCTAAGATCTCAATCGGAACTCGGCGATTGGAGGCGCGGGAGCTATCCTCATAGACCACGTCGAACAGCACGAAACCCCGCTCCTGGGGCTTCAGTTTCAGTCGCTTAGCCATACTCAAGGGGTCTCGTCAGAGTGCGCCAAGCGCGTCGGAGATGCCAGCCCAGTCCATCAAGCCTGAGTGGCCAGAAGCCTCCCTGCTCAGGAGGCGAGGGTGAGTTCGCCTTCCCGCACGGCACGCTCGCCCACCGCCGATTTCACCCGATACGACGGTTCACCCGTCCGGTCCTCTGGCATAAGCCGAACAACCTCGAAGAGGCCACCAGCGACGCTCTTGGCGTCAGCATAGCCAACCGTGGACTGCCGGACGTGCTGACCGACCTTGAACTTGTGAGACAATCGATTTCCTTCAGGCACGCGGTATTCCGTCAAACGCGGGTGGTCTACCGGCGCACCTTGGCCTTGCGGGCAGCAAAGCGCGCATCACGGGCGGCCTTCTGCTCGGCAGCGAGTGCAGCTTGCCGCTCCACCTTCTCGGCGGCCTGACGGGCAGCCTCAGCAGCCTCGCGCTCCAGCGCAGCGAGGGCCTCGGCCTCGCGCTGAGCCTCAGCTGCAAGGCGAGCCACCTCCCGCTCGTGGGCCCGAGTCTCTCGCGCCTGAACGACAGCGCGCCGCGCAGCATGCCGCGCGAGAACAACCGGGTCATCAGCCGCGGGACGAGCCCGGAACCGGGCTACTGTGGCCTGCCGGGCCTTGGTGGCGGCCTCGAGACGGTCGACGATCTGGTTGGTTTTGAATTGACCCACGTACATTCCTTATGCGCACCGCGGCTCAGCGCGGGTGGCGAGAAATCGATGAAGCCGCTCCAGGTGGAACGGCTCCGAAATTCGTCAGTGGCGGACGAATAAGGCTCAGGCGGCCTGAAGGCTGCCGGCCGACTGCTTACCCGTGCGGCGGTCTGTCTCCATCTCGTAGGAGACCTTCTGGCCCTCATCGAGGTTCTGCATGCCGGCTCGCTCAACGGCCGAGATGTGGACGAAGACGTCCTTGCTGCCATCTTCAGGCTGGATGAAGCCGAAGCCCTTGGTTCCGTTGAACCACTTAACGGTGCCGATGCTCATAGGTATTTCCGTATCTTTGTAGGCAAAAGAATATGACCAGCGCATGCAAGCACGCGCTCGTTCGCACATCGTCGAAGTATGGGAGAAATGCAGAGCGCACGCCCGAGGGGCGGGGCGGCCGAATATCTGGCCAAAGATCGATACCTACTTTCTACACCATCAAAGAAAAATTTTCAACCTCCGGCCGGACCGCACCGTAAAGCTGCGCGAATACGCCGGCCGTGACGGCTTGTTGGCTCACCGCACCGTCGTATGACCATGTTCCGGACGAGCAACCCAACACGTCCCCACGGGTCCCGAAATGCTCCAGGGGTGCTTCAGAGCCTAGAAGTAGGGGCGGGACCCATACGAGGCAGTTCTTGTGAGGCAGGTGCCATTGTATCGGGGCACAAGGCGACGCGTGGCAGAGCCATTTGTGGCCACAGGATCGATAAGGGCTTCGCGCAAGCGGTTCCTGAGAACCGATTGCGATCCAACGAGTTAACGTGGAGCAACCATTTTAGAAAAAGGGCCGCCCCTAAGGACGGCCCGAGTCTAGGGAGGAAACGCCCGAGAAGGGCTACAGCACGGCGACGCCATCGCTATGCTGCAGTGCGAGAAACCCGCGAGGGGCCGCATTGTTCCTATGGACAGGTTGCCGAGCGGGCTCGCCGGAAAGGCGGGCCCGTTTTCGTGCGAGGAGCCCGAATGTGCGGTGCGCAAAATTTCTCTGCATCGCAATAGCAGCTGGCTAAACCTGTGATATCCTGCTGCTATGCAGAAGCCCCTTGCCCACCCCTTCACAATAACCGTCGGGCCGCACAAGCCTCTTCGTGGCACCTTCTCCTGGGCCGTCTCGCAGCGCGGAGGTATCGAGAAGAAGCAGTCGCGTACGTCCTACGCCAGCTTCGAGGAAGCTCGTTTGGCCGGTAAGGCTGTGCTCGATGAGATGATCGAGAACTGGAGGCGTGAAGCGCTCCAGAGCGCAGGCGCTTGAGTCCCCGGCAGCTTGTTCGCAAAACAGGGCTCCGGCATGAGAATGCTGGTCCTCACCGGTCCGGACGATTGACGATGGCGGATAGCTCCGACCGCCTTTTTGCCTTCTCCGGTCTACGAGAGTGCGACGCACTCTCGTCGCGCAGAGACCCGCTTGGAAGCTGGCGGTCTACAGCACCTCCCTCTTCGAATTCAGGCCTACCGAGATAGTCAGCTGATCCTTAAGCCGCCTCTGCGACGGTTCTGGCCGAGGCACGATCAACAGCCCTGACCACCTGTTCGGGTGCAAGGTGATGGATCATGTGGCCCATGCCCGGAACGACGATGAACTCACTTCCCGGCAACTCGCGATGGAGCCGCTCGGACTGACGTCCAACGTCAGCGATCTGATCGTCTGCTCCCGTGACGATCACCACTGGCTGCTGCAGCTCCCGGTAATGTTCCTGAAGCTCCATGGCGGAGGGGGTCATCAGCGCGGCATCCTCGGCAGACGCGCGCAGCTGCAAGGGACGC
Source organism: Methylobacterium soli (assembly GCF_008806385.1). Lineage (GTDB taxonomy): Bacteria > Pseudomonadota > Alphaproteobacteria > Rhizobiales > Beijerinckiaceae > Methylobacterium > Methylobacterium soli. The sequence continues at coordinate 4,472 of NZ_VZZK01000074.1, read as the reverse complement.
AGCATCAGCTCCTTCGGGAACTCTCGGTCGAAGCGCTCCGGCACGGGGGCAGGCGCAAACATGCCCTTGATCATGCCCGGAAGAAGGGCGCGTCCGACCAGCGGCGAAACCGTGTAGCGCAGGATGTCCCCGATTACCGGGATCGCCGGCGGCGAGCTGAGGATCACGTCGGCTCGAAGCGTCGGGTAGTAGTAGCCTGAAGCCAGGACGAGGCTGCGCACGAGCTGCGGAGCCTGAAGTGCAAGCGCCACGGCGACCAGGCTGCCCCACGAGTGCCCGAGCACCACGGCCTGCGTGACGCCGAGCTGCTGCAGCGCTTTCTGAAAGAGGGTCGCGTGCGCACGTGGCGTCCAGAGGCCACGCGGCCGGTCGCTGTAGCCATAGCCGGGGCGGTCGAAGATGATGACGCGATAGCGCTTGGTGAGTTCGTCGACGATGCCGCTGACCAGGAAGTCCTGGATCATCGTGCCGTTGCCGTGGATGAGCACCAACGGCTCGCCTCGGCCGCGCTCGACATAGTGCAGGCGCAAACCGTCAACCGTCATGAGGCGTCCAACGGGTGGGGTGCGCCGCTCGGACTCACGGGTCTTCGAGACCGCGTAGAGAGCTGAGGCTCCGAGTGCCACTGCTGAGCCGAGGAGTGTTGGAACAAGCCAACCTTGGGTATTGGAACGCTGCATCATGATATGGTCCTGTATGCGATGGTGCATGCCTCGTGATCAGCCAGATCAATGCGAGGGGATGCGAGCTGTTTGGCGGGCAGATAGCTCTCCGCGCTACCCGGCGGTCAGACGCTGCGTGTTCGCGGCCACATGCTCGCGGTAGCGTCCCACCACTGTGTCGCATGAGCCACCCATCATCAGCGTCCCGGACGCTTCGACGAGGGCGCTGACCTTCTCGCTCACCATCTGCTCGGCCTCAGCCCAACCCTCGGCACCGCCCGAGGCGAGCTTCATGAGCCGAAGCTCAACCACCTTCTGCGCCTCTAGGGCGAGTAGGGCGACGGCAAAGGGATTGTACATGAGCTACTCCGCGCCGCGAGGCGACGGAGCCAGGGCGACTGAGACAAGAAGAAGGGGCGGCCGCAGCGACCGCCCCTCTGATTTATTGCCGAACCTTGAGCGTGGCGGCTCAGTGGCCATGCGCCTCAGCGGACGAGCGTCGGGCTCTGCTGCGCAACGCTGGAGAAGGTCTTGCTGGCCTCCTCGACGGCGCGTGCAGAGGTCTCGGTGATCGCCTTGCTGTCCTGAACCATGTGCTGCAGGCTCTCACGAATTAGATCGCTCTGGATCGCGGTGAACTCCTGGAGCGACTTGGCCCGCACCAGCTTGTTCATGCCCTCAAGGTTATGCTGGAACTGCTTCTGGGCCAGACCGAACCAGCTACGCGAGACGTCCTGGAACGCCTGGGTCAGGACCGTGCCGCAGCGTGTCACAGCTTCCATGTTCTGCTTGGACTGACGCGCGAGGCGCTCACTGTCTTCACCCGAGAAGCCGAGCGTCTTCGTAAACCGATCTGCGGCCTCACGAGCCTGGTGCGAAGCGGTCTCGACGCTCTTCTGCACAACCTGCTTGGTGTTCTCTGTCGCTTGCTCGCGCAGATCGACCATCTTGTTCACGCCGTCACGAGCCGCATCAACAAACTGGGTGCTCTGCTCAGTAGCCTTGTTGAAGCTTGCCTTCGCGGCATCAGCAGTTTTGTCGGTCTGCTCGTGCTGTTTGCCCTGATTGTTGTTCTGATTGAAAGCCATCTGGGTTTCCTGCCTTTAAGAATTATGAATTCAGAGCGCTTATATTAAGACAATAAGCACACATAACTTAGGCGGCGAAGTGCATCTCTGCGTTTACCGCACTGCACCTAGGTTGTGCCGCACAGCCTTCGTTCAAGGCCTAAGGCGACATCTCGCCAGTTATTAATTTATGACGAATTTCATCAGGCGTCATGATGAGGAGGCAAACCCCTGAGTGCGCTGCACAATACCTTTTCAGTGCCGAAAAGCAGCTGAGTGACAGATGAGACGAGACGTCAACCTGGCGACGTTCGAGGTGCGCTGTAGGTTTTCGTCAAATCAAAAGTGCCGCGGAGCAAGGTAGCACCCCGTGGGCAATAAGCGCTCCTCACTCCAAGGGAATTACGCCGCCTGAGTTATAGGATGAAAATTCTATGATGGGTCACACAGATAGGGATTACCTCTCACACGGCCGGCAAAACTGTTTCTGAATACTCTTCGCTCAGCATGCCGCGCTGCAAGGCTGGGGTGTTCATCCCGTCCGAGAGCCAAGTTTCTGCTGCTGACCGTCCGCACTCGCGCGGTTTCAGTAAGAACCGTCGATCGAGATTGCTGCCGCTGGCCTCGCTCAGCTTTGGGCACTCTCGATCCGCTGAGATGTGGTGAACGCGCAGCTGCTGCAGCTTGCGAGAGAAGGCAGGATCCTGACTGTCCGACCCAGCCACCCGCGCCATCATCGCGAGAGCGGCAGCTTCCCTCAGAAACACGCCGTTGAAGGTGACCTGTTCAAGCCGCTTCACAATGGCGGGCGAGGACATGGGCAGCTCCGCGCCCTGTGTCGGCATGATCTGGACGATGAGCAGGTCGGATGCCTCGGACACTTCCACGAGCGGTGTCAGGGGCGGGTTGGCCGAGTAGCCGCCATCCCAGTACCGCTCTCCTCCGATGGGCACGGCTTGGCTCAGCAGGGGGAGGCTTGCCGAGGCCAGCACCATCTCGCGCGTGAGTTCCGTCTCGCGGAAGATCTGCAGCCGGCCGGTAGACACGGCGGTCGCCGCGATCAGCAGCTTTAGGGATGGGTTCGCTCGCAGGGCCTCAAAATCGACCTCTGCCGAGAGGAGTCGCTTCAAGGGGTTCAAGTTCAAAGGGTTAAGCTGATAGGGCGAGACCAGATGCGAGACGAGGTCGGCGAAGAGGGCCGCCGCCGCACTGCGCTTCGGCGGAGCCATCTGGCTCATACGCTCCCAGAAATGGTCGAGGCGACGTCGAGCTTCAGGCTTGCCGCCCGCCAGAAGACCGCCTGCGAGAATGACCGCGTTCACCGCACCGGCGCTTGCGCCGCTGACTGCATCAAAGGTCAGGTTCTCCTCTTCGAGTAAGCGGTCGAGAACGCCCCAGGCGAACGCTCCCAGAGAGCCTCCACCCTGGAGTGCCAGCGACAGGTGTCGTTCCCGAGGGCGGCTTTGGTCAGCTTCGATAAGGGATTGGTAGATCGGACATCCTCCGGCTGGGGCTGAAACCCACAGCTGGTTTGAAGAAGCGCCGGGAGGGTCGTGGCCCACCATCCGCCGTGAAGCGGTGCAGTAGAACAGCGCCAAATGGGCGAAGGGGCGTACGCAGGTAGCCGAGGCGGCCGCCCCGCTTCGCTACCGGCTCTGGCTGGCCGACGTGTTCTTGAGATCGGCCTTGTCAGAGCGCTCCGTCCAAACGGGTTGCGACGTCACTCTGAGGTCGTTGCGGGAACGCTCGTGCTGTGTGTCTCGGATCTGCTCACGATAGAGCGGTGCGTTGACGCTCAAGTGATGATCTGGCCCAGCGAGGGTGGATCCAGCGGCGACGAGGGGGAGGAGGAACGCTGTGAGCGAACAGACGCGAGGGGCTCGCATGGTGCTTCTCCAGCCGGTCGAGGAGCCTACGGACCGACAGAGAGAACATGGGCCGTTCGTTGCTGCGCCGCAACATGCATATTGTGCGTTGCAGCGATACGGTGTGCTGCCACACCGTGGGGCAACCGCTCAGAACCTTCGTTGTTGTAGCGCGCAAGCTCGCACCAGGGCGACGAAGTGCAGTCGCTCCAACATGGTGTCCGGTAGGCCAACCGACCGGAGACGACGCGCGACGAACACTATGAAGATCCTCGCCCGTAGCTGGTCTTCCGATAGGGCTTGCTCCAGCGGAACTCAGGAGGCGCCATTCTGCTACGCCGCAGTTCGCCAACTGGATGTTATTGAGCATCCGAATGGACGCGGGACCTCAAGGGCTCGGCACCGTGCCCTCGTCGAGCCGGAGTGAACAGACCAGGGCGCCGTCCGCATCCGTGAGCTAGGTGTAGAGTGTCAACAGGTTGTCCTCGGTGAGGCGGAGGCGGCTGATGGGTGTTTGGCCGTTGATGCCCCTATGAGGTCGTAGCCAGTTGTAGCGGAAGAGGAAGGCTGGGAGCTCCTGGCCGCGCTGGTCGGAGGTGTCGTAGGCGTGGGCATAGGCCCATTCGCGCAGCGACGTCTGGACGAAGCGCTCGACCTTGCCGTTGGTCTTTGGGGTATAGGGCCGCGTGCGCTTGTGGGTGATGCCGAGCCATCGCAGAGCTTTGGCGTAGCGCCGGGATTTGAAGGCTGATCCGTTGTCGGTCATCACCCGCTCGACCGCGATGGCGTGGCGGCGGAAGAAGCGCAGGGCGTTGATGAGGAAGGCGAGGCAGGAGCCGCGCTTCTCGTCGGGGTGGATTTCTGAGTAGGCCAGCCGG
>NZ_VZZK01000073.1 GCF_008806385.1 Methylobacterium soli | reverse complement strand
CCACATCCGGTCGCGGTCGCGCGTGCGCTCCTCGACCTGCTGCTCCAGGCCTTCGTTGAGGCGTTCCAGCTGCGCCGCGGCGCACTTGCGGTCCTCGATGTCAGTGTTCGTGCCGATCCAGCGGACGACCGCCCCGTCGGAACCACGGATCGGCTCCGCCCGCACGAGGAACCAGCGATAGGCCCCGTCGGCGCGGCGGATGCGGAATTCCGTCTCGTAGTTTGCGCCGGCTGCGAGCGCTCCCGCCCAAGTCCGACCTGCCGGCTCGACGTCGCCAGGGTGGACAATGGCCGCCCATGCTCCTCCGTCGAGCTCGCCCGGCCGCGCGCCGCTATAGGCGTAGACCTGCTCGTTGAACCAGTAGAGCGCGCCTTCGGCATCGGCCGCCCAGACGTGGTTCGGCATCGCCTGCGCGAAGGCCCGGAACTGCTCCTCGCTCTCGCGCCGGCTCGCCTCGGCGCGAAAGCGTTCGATGGCGGCGCGGGTGCGCTCGGCGATGTCGCGGATGAAGGCGAGCTTGTCGGTGCGCCAGTCCCGGACTTGCCGGTCGTGCAGGAAGAACAGGGCGACCAGCCGGCCGTGCTCCATCACCGGCACGTTGATCAGGGCGCGGGCCCCGACCGCGATGAGGGCGCCCGGGTCGGCGGCGGTGCGCGGGTCCGTGGTCACGTCGCGGATGACGACCTCGCGGCCTTCCTCCAGGCCCGCCCGGATCCCGCCGTAATCGTCGAAGCGGTGGCGGCCCGCGATGCTGGCGACGCCCGGCGCCGTCCAGTCGCGCTCAATCACGACGTGCTCCAGCGTCCCGTCGACGGTGCCGTACCCGGCCCGGTCGAGGCCGAGCGTGCGGGCCATGATCTCGGCCCCGACCGCGGCCATTTCGGCGGTGTCTCGGCAAGTCTGAAGCCGGTCGCCGAACGCGATCAGGGCATCCCGGAAGGCTTCCTGCCGCCGGCGCTCGGTGAGGTCGCGGGTGACGGTGCCGTAGCCGGAGACGCCGCCGTGGGCGTCGCGGACGGGGAAGATGGTGTAATGGACCGGGACCGCGGCGCCAGTCGCGAAGTTGCGGAAGCACAGGTCGCCTTCCCAGAAGCCGCTCTCGCGCACGGCCGGGAGGACCTCCTCCTGCACCGTCGACCGGTCCTGCGGCTCGAAGTAGTCCGCCAGGTTGTAGCGGCGGGCTTCCTCCAGGCTTGCGAGCCCGACGAGCCTGCGGCCCGCCTCGTTGAGGAACTCGGCCCCTCCGTCGAGGCCGGCGAGCCCAATAAAGTCGCTCGATTGCTCGACCAGGGCCGCGAGCCTGCGCCCCTGCGCCTCCGCCGCCCGGGCTTCCGTGATGTCGTGGACGGTGCCGACGAAGCGCACGGCCTGCCCGTCCCGGAACACGGTCATGCCGTTGGCCGCGAGGTGGCGCTCGGCGCCATCGGCGCGGCCGATCACCCGATACTCCAGGTGGAACGCGCCCTGCGAGCGGATGGCGGCCTGGACTGCCGCATCCGCTCTCTCCCGGTCCTCCGGATGCAGGCCGGCGAGGTAGGTACCCTCGAACGAGACCGGCTCGTCGGGCCCGATGCCGAACAGGGCGCGGGTCCGCGCGTCCCAGGTCAGCGCGCCGGTGACGAGGTCGTAGTCGTAGATGCCCGTGCCTGCGCCCTCCAGCGCCAGCCTGAGGCGGTCCTCGGCCTCCTGCAGGTCGGCCTGGGCGGCCTGCCGCTCGGCGATGTCGGTGACCATGACGAAGAAGCCGTCGACGGTCCCGCCGGTCCTGCGCGGGATGTAGCGGATCTCCGATTGCCGAGTGGTGCCGGCCCGATAGGGCATCGGCGCGTCGAAGGTGACGTCCGCGCCGGCGAGCGCGCGCGCCATGTAGGGGAGCCGCGCTGCGTAGACCTCCTCGCCGACGACCTCTCGCACGGGGCGGTCGAGGATCTCGCTCGCCGGCCGGCCAAACCAGGTCTCGTAGTGCCGGTTCGCGAAGCGGTAGACGTGGTCCTTGTCGATGAAGGAGATTAGCACCGGCAGCGCGTCGGTGACGACCTGGAGCTCGTCCCGGCTCCGCCGCGTCGTCGCTTCCTCCGCCGTGGCCGCAGTGCGGTCGCGCAGGATCTTGAGGAAGCCGAGATCGGAGCCGTCGCGGGCCTTGAGGGGCATCAGCTCGCCGCTGGCCCAGAACCGCGAACCGTCCTTGCGCAGGTGCCAACGCTCGTCGGCGGCACGCCCAGTCTCGCTCGCGCACTGCATCTCCGTCGCGGGCCGATCCGCGGCACGGTCTTCGGGCGTGAAGAAGGTCGCCGTCGGCTGGCCGAGCATCTCCTCGGCCGACCAGCCCAGCACGCGCTCGGCGCCGGGGTTCCAGGCTGTGATGCGCCCTTCATGGTCGGTGGTGATGATGGCGAAGTCGACGGCGCTGTCGAAGATCGCCTGGCAGGCGACCGGGCCCGGCTCGTCAGGCGTGCGTCGGGAGGAAATGTTCAAGCTGGTGTACGCGGCGAGTTGAGGGTGAGGGCGGACGTCCGCTGGAGATGGGAACGACCTGAACATGATTTCAGACGAGCCGTAGGCCGAGCCGGAAAACTACGCAATCGCCACCCGGCCCGCCTAGCGGAGGATCTGAAGCAGAAGCGCGCCGTCCAAGGGCGCCTGTTTCTGAGCGATCTGCTTATGCAAGCGGCGGCTTGAGATTGTAGCCAGGAGGTTTGGTGCGCTCAACGGCCGCCGCGACCCGCACAACATCAGCCTCGCCGAGGCTGCGGCCGACGATCTGGAGGCCGACCGGCATGCCGTCCGCTGCAATGCCCGCACAGACCGAGGCAGCCGGCTGCCCCGTGAGGTTGAACGGATAGGTATAGAACACCCAGGTCACCAGAGAGCGGTCCGAGAGCCGCTCGGGCAAGTTGCGCCCCGCCTCGAGCGAGGTGACCGGCACGGTCGGTGAGAGCAGCACGTCATAGCGCGCGAAGAAGCGGCTCATCTCGTCGCGAAGCGCGTAACGCCGAAACACGCTCTCGTAATAGGCCCGCATCTCCTGGGCGAGCGCAGCGTCGAGCACGTCTGCCACGGCAGGATCGAGGAGGTCGCGCTGCCTCTCGAGGACGGTGCGCAGGCGCGTGCCGACGCCCGCGTAGAATTCGGCCGTCCAAAGATCGCCGGGATCGCTCTCGAACACGGTCTCGACTGCCTCGACGATGGCGCCTTGGTCAGCGAGCGCCATCGCGGAAGCGCGGGCGATCTCGACGATTTCGGGATCCGGTCGGGCATAGCCAAGCGTCGCACTCCAGGCGACGCGCAGGCCGGCAACAGAAGCCTGCGCCGCTCCAAGGAGATCCGGAACCGGTCCAGCGACCGCGGACGGGTCGCGCGGGTCGTGCCCTGCCACGGCCGTGGTCAGAAGCGCGGCATCCGCGACGGACCGAGCCAGCGAGCCGACATGGGCAAGGGTCGGGGTCGCGGAGGTTGGCCAGACCGGAACGCGCCCGAACTGCGCCTTGAGGCCGACGAGACCGGTCAGCGCCGCCGGGATGCGAAGCGAGCCCCCGCCGTCGGTGCCGATCGCGAACGGGGTGATGCCGGCCGCGACCGATGCCGCGGCCCCGGCGCTCGAGCCGCCGGGCGTTTTAGCGAGATCCCAAGGATGGCGGGTAATCCCGGTGAGGGGCGAGTCGCCGACCGGCTTGCAGCCAAACTCGCTCGTCGTGGTCTTGCCGATGATGATGGCGCCGTGCTGCCTGAGCCGCTCTACCGAGGGAGCGTCAACGGTGGCCACGTTATCCGCCATTGCCCGCGAACCCGATGCAAAGGGCTGCCCCGCGACCGCGATCAGGTCCTTCACCGAGACCGGCAGGCCGTGCAGCAAGCCGAGCGCGCCGCCCTGCATGACCGCCGCCTCCGCCTGCCGGGCGGCGGCGCGGGCGGCGTCCGGCATCAGCACGAAGAAGGCGTTGAGGCTGGACTGGGTGGCTTCGGCCCGGCTCAGAGCCCGCTCGGTCAACTCGACCGGCGAGACTTGCCGGGATGCCACGAGGCGCCGCAGTTCCAGCGCGCTCATGAAGTCGAACTCGCTCATCACGATCCTCCGGGCAAGGTGGCTGTGGAACGGGGCCCCGCTGCGAGGGCCAGCGCCCGGAGTGGGGCTGGTGCCGGAGCCCGAACGGTTCGGGGCTCCGGCAGGAGGTCAGGCGTCGACGAGCGCGAAGGCACGTACTGGTGAGCCGGAGCCACCCTTGAACTTCAGCGGGACGCCGAAGAACTGGACCTCGCCCTTCCCGACGAGTTCCTCCAGGTTCACCAGCCACTCCCAGTGGCTCATCCCGAGGTCGCGGCAGAGCCGGTGCTGGGCGAAGATGTTGTCGCTCGGCTTGTCGGTCGAGGGGCCCTCGACACCGTGCATCTTCGAGCCGCGCTCGTGGAGCCAGCGCGTGGCCTCCACCGTCAGCAGGGGGTTCTTCCAGACAGAATCGACGCTGGGATAGTTGCGCGCGTGGAAGCCGGTGCAGAGCAGCACGATGTGGCCGTCGACCTTCACGCCACTCTTCTCCTCGGCAGCTTCCATGTCGGCGACCGTGATATCGCCAAGATCCGGGATGTGACGCAGGTCGAAGCAGACCGCCTTGCCCATGAACATCTCGAGCGGCATCTCGTCGACGGGTGCTCCGTTCGGGTTCACGTGCTTGAAGGCGTCGACGTGGGTTCCGACGTGATCGAGCATGGCGATGAAGTTGGTCTGGAACGTCATCGCGTCGCCAGGGACGCCGAGGTTCAGCGCCGCCGAGCTCTCATGGCTGAGATGCGTTGTGATGACCGGCCGCTGAAACAGCTTGTGGGCCGGCATGTTGTCTTCGATCAGGAGGCTGAGGTCGACGACGTGTTGGGGCATGACTTGTCCTTCGATAGGGATGGTGGAGACCGTCCGCGCTCCGGTGTGTCCGGGACGCGATGCTATCGGCCGTGGCGCGAGGCGGGGTGGACCCGCCCAGCGCTCAGGCAGCTTTCTTCTTCCCGAGGAACGCCTCCATGACGTCCGGGTCCTTCGCCAGGACGGCACTTGGCCCTTCGCGCTCGACGTGCCCATGCGCGACCACATAGGCGTAGTCCGCGATGGCGAGCGCGTAGGAGGCGAGCTGCTCGACGAGAAGAATGGTGAGGCCCTGCCGGTTGAGATCGCGCAGGATGCCGATGAGCTGCTCGACGATCTTTGGAGCGAGGCCGAGGGAGAGCTCATCAATGACGAGAAGATCCGGTTCGGTCATCAGGCCACGGGCGATGGCGAGCATTTGCTGCTCGCCGCCCGACATGCTGCCGGCCGGCTGCTGCAGGCGCTCGCGCAGGCGCGGGAATAGGCTCAGAGCCCGCTCCAGGTTGCGCTTGGCCTCCGGCCGCTTCAGGCCGCCATGGACGTAAGCCCCCAGAATCAGGTTGTCCTCGACGCTCTGGTCGGGAAACAGCATCCGGCCTTCGGGCACCATCACGAGGCCACGCGCCACCTTCGCATGCGCGGCCAAGCGCGTCGTGTCCGCTCCCTTGAACATCACGCGTCCGGCCGAGGGCCGGACGAGGCCGGTCAAGCCGCGCATGAGCGAGGTCTTACCAGCACCGTTGTTGCCGATCACCGCGACGAGCTGGCCGGGACGGACCAGCAAGCTGGCCTCGCGCAGCGCCGTGGCGGCGCCGTAGCGAACTTCGATGCCCTCGACCGAGAGCAGGGGATCCTGGGTACTCATGCGGCCTCCGTCGCGGGCGCCTGCGTCAGCGGGCCACCGAAATAGGCCTCGATCACGCGAGGATCGGCCTGGACCACGGCGGGCGACGCGCTGGCGATGATCTGGCCGTAATCGAGCACCGTCACGGTGTCGGCGACAGCCATGATCAGGTCGACATGATGCTCGATCAGCAGCACCGAGACGCCCAAGGCGGCGATCTTCCGGATCATGTCCTCGAGTTCGTCGATCTCGTGAGTGGTCAGACCGGCAGCCGGTTCATCGAGCAGCAGCAGCCGGGGCCGGGCGGCGAGGGCTCGGGCGATCTCCAGGCGGCGCTGGTGGCCGAAGGGCAGGAAGCGTGCGGCTTCGTTGGCGTATTCGGCCAATCCTACGAAGGCCAGCAGCCCGATCGCGGCGCGGCGGCAGGCAACCTCCTCGCGTCGGAAGCCAGGCGTTCGCAGGAGAGCACCCGGCAATCCGTAGTGCCGGCGCTGCTCGACACCGACCATGACGTTCTCAAGCACGCTCAGCTCGCCGAACAGCTCGGTGTTCTGGAACGTGCGGCCAAGGCCGAGCCGAGCGATCTGGTGCGGCTTGTGTCCGGCGAGCGGAAGGCCGTCGAGGCTGAATGAACCGTCGGTCGGGCTGTAGAAGCCGGAGATTGTGTTGACGAAGGTCGACTTGCCGGCACCGTTCGGGCCGATGAGGGCATGGATCTCGCCGGGCTTGATGCGGACCGACGCCTCGGAGAGTGCGGTCAGGCCGCCGAAGCGCACGGTCAACCCTTCGGTCGCCAACTCGGCGGGTGCGCGCACACCATCCTGCAGGAACTCGGCCACCGGCATGCCCTCATGCGGATCGATGCCGCGAGCTGGCGGACGCAGTCGCCCCAGGAGGCCGCCCAAGGTGCCGAGGATGCCGCGCGGCAGACCGAACATCACGAGCAGCAGCAGCGCCCCGTAGACAAATTTCTGCCACTCGGCGAATTGCTGCAGCAGCTCGGGCAGGTAGGTCAGGATGGCGGCGCCGATGACAGGACCGAAAGTCGAGGCAGCGCCGCCGAGGATGACCATCAAGAGGAAGCGAACCGAGTCCGAGAAGGTGAAGATGTCTGGCGAGATGTAGGCGTTGAGGAAGGCATAGAAGCTCCCGGCAATCCCCGCCGTCGTCGCCGCAACCACAAAGGCGAGGGTGCGCAGTGCCGTCACGTTAATCCCGAGGCTGCGCGCCGCGGTCTCGCTCTGCGAGACCGCCAACATGGCGCGGCCATAGGCCGACCACTTGAGATGATGGGCGAGCAGGGTGACGGCGAACAGGGTGGCGGCGAGCACCCCGTAGAAGGCATAGCCCGAGAGCGGAAAGCCGAGAATGTTGGGCCCGGGAATGCCGCTCAGGCCCGTCGTGCCGCCGGTGAGTGACTGCCACTCGATCGCGACGTTCTCGACGATGAGGCCGAAGGCGATCGTCACGACCGCAAGGTAGACGCCGCGCACCCGCACCGTCGGATAGGCGAGGAGGATGCCGAACAGGCCGGAAATCAGTGCAGCTCCGAGGCTGGCGAACAGGATGTCGAAGCCGAACCTCGTCGCCAGGATGCCGCCCGTATAGGCGCCGAGGGCGAACAGGCCGGCCTGACCGAGCGAGACGAGGCCGGTGAGTCCCACGAGCACATTCAAACCGACGGCGATGATCCCGTAGATCAGGAAGAGCATGAAGAGCCGGAGCTCGTACTCGTTGCCGGCCGCCACGGGGACTGCAACGAGGGTGAGCGCGAGGAGCGCGAAGCCAAGACGGAAAAGCGCGTTCATACCTTGAAGATCTCCCGCTTGCCGAACAGGCCCTGCGGAAAGGCCAGGAGAACAAGGATCATCGCTCCGAACCCGACGATCTCACGTGCGGCGGTCGAGACGTATCCTTCGACGAACTTTTCCATGATGCCGAAGGCCAGACCTGCCACGACGACGCCAGGTGCGCTGGTGATGCCGCCAATGATCGCGACCGCGAAGCCCTTGAGCCCGAGCAGGGCGCCCATCGTGGCGGAAGCCTGGATGACGGGCGCGACCAGCACGCCGGCGGCGGCGCCGAAGAGGGCGGCGAGCCCGAACGACAGCATCACGATACGGTTGACGTCGATGCCCATCAGAGAGGCGGCCTGCCGGTTGTGGGCGACGGCCTGCATCGCCCGACCGACCAGGGTTCGCTTCTGCAGCAGGCGGAAGCCGATCATCGCAACGACGGCAACGAGCGGGATCAGAAGCTCCTGCGGGTAGACGCCCGCACCACCGATCGTGATGGCCTTCTCGATGCCCGGCGAGGCCAGGGGCCGCGAGAAGCCGCCGAACTGCATCGTCGCGAGCGACTCGATCATGATGCCGACCGCGATGGTGGTGAGCATCCAGCCGATCGAGGCGTTCGTGCCCGTAAAGGGTCGGACCGCGAAGCGTTCCAACACGACCCCGAAGATGCCCCCGGCGGCGATGGCCAGCAGACAGGCCAGCGGTAAGGGCAGGCCGGCATCGACACCGAGCACCGCCAGTACGGCACCGAGCATTAGGGTATCGCCATGGGCGAAATTCACCGCCTTGGCGGCAGACCACATGATGTGGAAGCCGAGCGCCACCAGGGCGTAGATCCCCCCGATGGCAAGCCCCGAAAGGGTGTATTGCAGAGCCGTTGTCATCACTGGCTTTCCGCCCATCGCAGAGTGGGCCGGCCGGCGCCGAAGCGCCGGCTCGCGACGGGTTCAGTTCGCCTTGCCGTAGGGGGTCTGCGCGATCGGCAGCAACTTGCCGTCAGACCAAACGGTCAGCTTGTAATCGCGCGGCAGGATCGCGTCCTGGCGCTCCGGGTCCGATGCATCGAAGGCCGGGTCGTACTTGGCCACGAGCCCATCGTGGCGGACGCTGTAGAGGGCCTCGCGGACCTTCTTCCAATCGTAGCTGCCAGCCTTCTCGATCGCTTTGGCGACGATGTAGACCGCATCGTAGGCGTTCGCGACGCCCGAGCCCATCTTGATCTGAGACGGGTCCTTCAAGCCGTACTTGGCCTGGATCTTCTGCCAGAGCGCCTGACCTTTGGGATCGAGTTCGCCCATGAAGCTGTAGGTCTGCACGACCTCCACGCCATTGGCGAGGGGACCGGCGAGCTCACCGAGATTGCCGGCGATGCCCCAGGCACCGATGATCGTCGGCTTGTAGCCGACCTTGTCCATCGAGCGCACGATCTGGTTGCCCTCCCGGTCCAGCGCCCAGAACAGCGCCACATCCGCGCCGGCGTCCCGCGCCCGCATGGCTTGCGGGGTCATGTCCTGATCGTTCCAGTTGAAGGTCTCCGTCGCAACGAGCTCCTTTCCAGCCTTGGCCACCGCGGCCTTGACATCAGGCAGAGCGCCGTTGCCCCAACCAGTATTCTCATAGAAGAAGGCGATCTTTCCGGATTTTGAGACCTTTGCGGCCTGCTCAACCAGGAAGCGGGCGACCCATTTGTCCTTGGCCGAGACCCGGAACATGTAGTTCGGGCTACGGCCGTTCTCGATCGCCTGTGTGTTGGCGGCGAGAACGCCAACGAATGGAATTCCGAGGGCGTGGACTGGCTCAACCTGCGCGACAGACACCGTGGAGTGGTAGCCTCCGAGGATCACCACGCACTTGTCGGCCAGCGCGATGCGGCGGGTGTTGTCGACGCCGCGAGGCGGTGCGCCCGCATCGTCGTACTGAACGAAGCGCAGGCGCTGACCCAGCACCCCACCCTTCGCGTTGATTTCCTCAATCGCGATCTCGGCGCCCATCTTGATGGCCTGACCGCCGAAGGCTGCCGGACCGGTGATCGCCGCGGAGTTGCCGATGCAGGGCTGCTGCTGAGCCAGCACTGGCGTCGACAAGGCAACCGCCATCGGAGCAGCCATAACGAGGCTGCGCAAATACTTCTGCGCTTTCATGCGAAACTCTCCAAGTGCCTGTGAGCGCGTGTCGGCAGCGCCCAACCCACCCGCAACTTACTGGAAGTTACCCGTTCAAAACGAAAGACATCAAAGACCAATTTCCGATACGACCTATCGGAAAAACCTATCAGCATGATCCATAAGCAAAAGCGATCGTACAGGCTTGGGGGCAAGTCTTTTGCTGCGCAGCAAAAAGCCGAAAATCGTGCCCATAGGATGCGCAGATTGCCCTTTGGTAGATCATTTGACAGAAGTGCCGGCGGCCGACGATCCTCACGTCGGGAGAACGCGCGTATGGACCTTCGTCAGCTTCGATACTTTGTGCAGATCGCGGAGAGCGGGAACGTCTCCCGCGCTGCCGAGGTGCTGAGTGTGGCGCAGCCCTCGCTGAGTCAGCAGATCCGAAATCTCGAGGGCGAACTCGGTGTGGAGTTGCTCTTTCGCCATGCCCGTGGTGTTACGCCGACCGAGCAGGGCCTCACATTCTACGAGCATGCCCGCCGCATCCTGCACGAGGTCGAGCGGACCAAGGACATCGTCCGCTCGCAGGCAACGAGCCCGAGCGGGCGGGTCTCCGTCGGCCTGCCAACTTCCGCCTGCCGCGGACTGTCACTGCCACTCTACGAGTCCATCGCCGAGGCACTGCCGAACATCACGCTGCACATTGTCGAGGCGATGAGTGGCACGCTCGACGAATGGATCCAGGCCGGCCGCCTCGACGTAGCGCTGCTCTACGATCACAAGGCCTTCGAGCATGTGGCCTGGACCGAGATGATGGTCGAGGACTTGATGCTCATCGTGCCGGCAAGCCACCCGATTGCCGGCCAGGAGCAGATCGGCTTCCAGCACATCTTCCAGCTTCCATTGCCGATCGTATTACCTGGGCGCCCGAACATCCTCCGCGTCGTGATCGAGCAACTGGCCGCTCGTCACGAGGTCACGGCCACGGCGATCGATTGTGAGAGCCTGCCGGCCATTGCGGAACTCGTACGCTCGAAGAAGTTTGCTGCGATCATGCCGCACTTCGCTCTGTCCGCGGAGATCGAGCGCGGTGAGATGATTGCGATCCCTATTACAGACCCGACGCCGTCCTGGCGGTTATCGGTTGTGGTCTCCCAGCGCACGCTGAACGGCCGCGGCAGCGAGGGCGTTGCCAAGGTTTTGGCGAGTGTCATCGCCGAGCTTGTGGAGAGGGGTGCATGGCGGGCGCGGCTCAAGTCGAACGAGAGGCCGTCACCGGCACGGCATCGCGCATGATTCGAACACCCGCTCGTTAGTGACCTACTGAAGGGCGCTGGTCAGAAGACGTGCGCTTCACGCCACAAAGCGGCCATTCGATCGAGCTAAACGGAATGACCGTTTTGGGTCAATATCTTCCGTTCAGATTCAACGCAGCAGGAGATTTGCGGCCTCTCAGATTGATGATTTGAAGCTCGTTGATTGCCCAAATCACGACGCAACGCATAGCTGCGAAGGGCGACGGCTCAATCGAGTGTGCATGGGCTTCTTCACTGACTATAAAATCACAACCCCCTGCACGATGCGGACAACCACTACGCTAACCCAGCCAGCCCGGCGTGGACGGCGGTGCCGACCACGACCTGCCCGTACGCCACGGACGGCCACGACGTGGATGACCACAGCGACGAGCACGACGTGACCGTATGGCTCCCACTCCGCGGATGTAGCCAACGGCGCCCTCTACCTGCACGACGACACCAACCTTCGTCACTCCCACCAAGCGCCTTGCCACTGACCTATTCCCGTTCAGTTCTCGATCCTGTCCGGGAACCCTGATCTGACCGCATCACCGCGGCCGCACGCATGTCAGGACTTCCTCATGGCTAACAACGCCCTCATCCCGCTGACACCAGGCGGCGACCCCGCCTCTTCATCAGCCGTCCTTGCCCTGCTTGATCCTAGCGGCCTGGGACCAATGCCCTGGCTGCCGCTCATCTCCGAGGCCCAGCGTCGCCAGCGCCACGTCTTCGTCCCCGCCGACCACCGCTTCAAGGCCGCCGCCCGCTTCCTGCAAGCGCTCTGGCGCGAAGACCGAGAGCTACCCATCGGCCTCCACATTGACCCACGCGGCAAGCGCCGCCGCCTCGGCTCGCGCATCAGCATGTCTGCTGGCGGAGACGGCGCCAACTTCCTTCATCCACGCATCATTCCGGTCGTTGCCCACGCCCTCCACTACCGCGAGCCGGGCGCGGCCTACGACGTGGACCGGCTCAAAACGAACCTGCTCTCGTCCCAGCCGCTCACCTTCAACCTCTTCGGCCTGCTCGCGCGCGACCTCGATCTCGCCACCCGCTTCATGGCGGAGTTGTTTCCGGGCCTAATGCAGACAGTCACGCACCTCACCTTCGAGCACAGTCCCAGCCGCGGAGAGGCCCGCTTCACGCGTGACGGCACTGCCTTCGACGTCGCCATCCGCGGGCGAACCGCCACCGGCGAGCGGGTCTTCGTTGCAGTTGAAGTAAAATACAGTGAGAGCACCTACGAAGCCGTCCCGCGCTTCAGCTCTCGATATGCTGAAATCGCCCAAGCCTCAGGTCTGTTCATCGACCCAGCCGCACCCGCGCTAACAACGAACCCCTGCCAGCAACTCTTCCGGCAGCACTGCCTCGCCGCGACAATCCTCAATCAAGGTCTCGCAGACCGGGCCGTGCTCACCTTCATCGCGCCTAGCCACAACACGCTCGCGCACACGGCCGCCGCAGCTTACATGCGTTTGCTCACCGACCCGCTGACCGGTCCCCTCCCCTTCATTCCGCTCACGCTGGAGCGCGTGATCACGGCCATCGCCGCAGCTGGCCTGCCGGAGCATGCCCGGGCGCTCCACCGCCGCTACAGCGATTGGTGGCTTGTAGACGGCGAACTCGAGCTCAACGCGGTGCCCTCCCCTGCAGGCTCCGGCACCGCTGAGCTGACGGTGACTCGCCGCCCCGGAACCCGTTCTGCCCACCGAGCAGAGGCAGCGTAGGCTAACTCACTCTGAACCAGTGGCGTCGGCGGTTCACGGCTGCCGGCGCCAAGCCACGCCAACCTACAACCATGCCCGCCTACGACCCAGAAGAAGGCTGACACCTGAGCAAATCTTCCCTGTGCAACGCTCAACTCACCGAGGTCAGACAGACCTTCACCCACCTGACATCACAGCGTCACTTCGAGCGACCACCCGAGTCCATACATCTGGCTTTTTGGGCAGAATCGCACCCAGCCAAGTGTTTGAAACTTCAGCACGCTCAATTCAATCCTGCTGCCTACATGCCGCCTTCATGGCCACCAACGACCTGTAGCTCAGCCCGCCATGACAAACCGGCATTTGTACCCTGATCCATCAATGATCACCCCGCCTCGAAATGGCAGAGACGCGCCATGAGCAGACATCAACTCCCCGTCCGATAGCAGACATTCAGATCCTGCTGAACGGCCGTCCGCTGTCGACCCCGAGCGGACCCTCATGATGTCAGCTACGTGGCAGTCCGACACGCCGCCCAAGCCGCCCTCCCGCTCGTAGGTCCTACTGTCTGCTATGGGGATAAACTTAGAGCGCCTAACAGAACGGGCACGGATCGGGCGGACGGGCGTTGGTCTTGATGGCTCGTCCGCTTC
>NZ_VZZK01000072.1 GCF_008806385.1 Methylobacterium soli | reverse complement strand
TCCGCGCAAAATCCTTGAACTCTTAATCAGCGGGTCCTAGGTTCGAACCCTAGTGCGCCCACCAAACCTTCCAGAGACTTGCCAATCAACGCGGTCGAACCGTCCGAGAACTTATCGGAACGGGCTCTTCGACGCCGGGTCTCGGCGTCCGGCCGCCGACGCCATCGCGGCATCGGCTCAAACGGGCTTGCGATGCGCGACGCGCGAGAGGCCCTTCTCGTCTTCCGCCGGATCGGCGTGATCGTCGTCCGGGAACACCCCGAGACGGTCATCGGCGAGCAGGATTCGTCCGCTGCGAGCCGCTAGCGCTGCTGTTGCAGGGCCCGGTCGATATCGGCGGAGGTCATCTCCCACTCGTTCTGGAAATTGGCCACGACGCCGCGCATGAAGCGGTCCTGACGCCGCTCCGCCTCGGCGGGGTCGCCGAGATGATCGACCAGGATCGCGTAGGCGAGCTGCGACGGCTCGGGCCCCTCGTAGCTCCATTCGAAGCCGTTGCGCGAGTAGCACTTCGTCGCCGCATGCGCGTCGAGCGGCTCGCCGTCAACCGTGACCACGATGCCGTCGATGGTCCGGTCCCCGTGATAGACCTTGTTCACGGCCGCGCCCCCTTCAGCGCGTGGCGCGGCGTGCGGCCATCGGAGCGGGAGCGCATCACCTCGGGGAAGATCCAGAGGCTGACGATCATGAAGGGGCCGAGGAAGGCCACGGCCCATTGCGGGCCGGTCTGGCCGAGATACCCCATGTAGAACCAGCCGGCGAGCGCGGCCAAGGCCACGGCGACCGACAATCCGAACTTGATCGGAAACGGCATCACATCACTCCCGGACCTTGCGTCGCTCGCGAAAGACTAGAACAGGGCGCCGACATGCTGGAGCAGGCCGAGCGACACGCCCAACCCCCCGAGCACGATCGTGAGGCCGGCCAAGCCGTCGCGCCAGCGCTGCGGCCAGACGTTGAACAGGCCCGGCGCGAACAGGACGGCGAAGCCGCCCACGATGACGAGGCTCGTCCAGCGCAGGTTTGCCGCGCCGTAGGCGAGGCTGCCGCCGATCAGGGCGAGCAGCAGCAGGACATTGGCCGCGATGAGCGCGAGGCCGAGGGGCCGGCGCCGCAGATCGGGCCGCGTCTCCAACGGGAACATGCCCGTGAGCACGTAGAAGCCGGTGCTCGCCACGCCCGCGAAGAGCGCGAACCAGAGCAGTGCCGCCACATTCGGTTCAACCATGGCCATGAGACGAGCTCCCGCATTCTGTCGGCGGCGCGCCCGGGGCGCCGCGAGGCCGGTTCGGGGGCCGGCTCACTCGGCCGGCTGGATCGCCGCCGGGGCGCCCGGCGTGCGCGCGGTCTTGCGCATGTCGGTCTTCACGTGGCGCGTGTCGTAGCCGTTGAAGAGCGTGCCCAGCAGGCCGCGGTTGAGATCCGAGGTGCCGAACAGCCAATCCATGATCGGGAAGGTGAGATTCATGTTGCGCTCCATCATGATCGACTGGTCGTGATGGGCGGTGTGGTGGCGCCGGTTCGTGTTGATGAACGGCATGTTGCGGACGAACCAGTTGTCCTCGACATGGCAGCAGAAGTGCATGAACTCGTAGATCAGGTAGATGCTGGTCGTCGTGGCGATGAACAGCCAGCCGACATTCGCCGTGAGCAGGGTGCCGAGCACGATGGCGCCCGGGATCGACATCAGCGTGAAGCTCGCCAGCGCGTAGGGCGGGAAGAACGTGACCCGATAATCCTTGTGGTCGGCAAAGCGCATCTCGTGGTCGGTGAAGAACTGATGATGCTGCAGCGTGTGGCGGTTGTAGACCGCGCGGGCGATCGGATTCTGCGACGGACGATGCATCACGTAGCGGTGCAGCCACCATTCGAAGAAATTGCAGAACAGGAACACGACCGGGACGGTGATCAGCTCGAGCCACGTCACCTGTTTCAGGTTCGAGAGGTAGATGTACAGCGCGGTGAGCCCGATCGTGTAGATGATCGCGATATGCAGGAAGCCATTGTACCAACCCGCGACCCGCTGCCGGTAATTCGCCCGGTAGCTGCGCTGCCGCTCGCTCATGCTGGTGGCCGCGAGTTCCATGGAGATCTCCTGGGTTCCGGAATTGGGCTTAGGATACCGCTGATATATCAGAGTGCAACCGAAAAGTCGCCCCTGCCCGAATGAGCCGGGCGCCGGAAGGCGCCCGGCCCGGGATCAGTGGGAGATCGCCTCAAGGGACCGGCCCTTGGTCTCGATTCCCAGGAACGCCACGCTCATGGCCGCGATCACGAAGGAGCCGGCACCGAGGGCGAACACCCCGCCATGCCCCATCGTGGGCAGGATGATGCCGATGGCGTAGGGGCCGATCAGCGATCCGACCCGGCCGATCGCCGAGGCGCAGCCCGCGCCGGTGGCGCGCGCGCGGGTCGGGTAGAGTTCGGGCGTGTAGGCGTAGAGCACCGACCACATGCCGAACAGGAAGAACTGCATCATCAACCCGAAGGCGATCAGCCAGCCGAAGGAAGGCGAGTGGCCGTAGAGATAGGCCGCGACGGCGCTGCCGAGGAGCATCAGCACGGCGGTGGGCTTGCGGCCCCAGCGCTCGACGAGGATCGCCGAGGTGATGAAGCCCGGGACGCCCGCGAGCGAGATCAGGATGGTGTAGACGACGGATTTGGTGACGCTGTGCCCGGCCTCCTGCAGCAGCGCCCCGAGCCAGGTGGTCAGGCCGTAGAAGCCCAGCAGCGCGAAGAACCAGGTCAGCCAGATCATCACGGTGCGGCTGGCGTAACCCGGGCTCCACAATTCCAGGAACGAGAAGCGGCGCTCGCCCCGCGCCTGCGCCGGCAGGGGCTGCGGCTCGGGCAGCGGCCGGCCGTCGAGGCGGGCGCTCACCTTCGCCTCGATCTCCTCCATCACCCGGTCGGCCTCCGCGTGACGGCCGCGATCGGCGAGCCAGCGGGGCGATTCGGGCACGAAGAACCGGATCGCGAAGAGGAACACCGCCGGCACGGCCTGCGCCAGGAAGACCGCCCGCCAGTCGAAATAGCTCAGCAGCACGTAGCTGAGGCAGCCCGCGGCGATGAAGCCGAGCGGCCAGAAGCCCTCCATGATGGCGAGATAGCGGCCGCGCTTGGCCGTCGGCAGGAATTCCGAGACGATGGCCAGGGCCACCGGGAATTCCATGCCCATGCCGAAGCCGAGCAGCAGGCGGGCGTAGCCCAGCGTCGTCGCGTCGGGCGCGTAGGCGCACCAGAGGCTGCCGAGGCCCCAGAAGATCATGCTGACCTGGAACACGACCTTCCGGCCGAAGCGGTCGGCCAGCATGCCCGAGATGCCGGCGCCCAGGAACATGCCGACGAAGCTCATGCTGGACAGGAGGCCGGCCTGAGCCGTGGTGAGGCCGAACTCCGTCTTGATCGAGCCGAGCAGGAAGGTGAGCGAGCCGAGATCGATCGAGTCGAAGAACCAGGCGGTCGCGATTATGAGGAAGATGTTGCGCTGAAACTGCGTCATCGGCAGGCGCTCGAGACGCGCCGCGATCATCACGTCCGAGGCGCGGGCCGAGCCCGCCTCGGTGACGGTCTCCGGCAGCACGCCGCCAATGGGTACCGCGAACTCCCCTACCATGATGTGCCTCCCGGGCTGTATTATAGCGCTGGGAAACATGCGGGATATGTCTGAGATCCGCAAGATATATCAGACGTACATGTGATGCGGGTGGCGTCCGCCCCATCATGCGTGCGCGCGACCACCGTGGTACTGGGAATGTCGGAGCAGGGCTTGGGACGACCATGAACTTCGTGACCGGGAAAACGGCGAGCGTCCGTTCGGCGAGCAGCGACCGCAAGCGGTCCCGCAAGGCTGCCGACCCGGGGAGCGGGAAGGTCGCGGTCCGGGACGACCTGCCGGACCTCACCCTCACCGAGAAGGCCTATCAGCAGCTCGAGGAACTGATCACGACCCTCGTCCTGCCGCCCGGGATGGTGCTCGGCGAGCAGAGCCTCGTGCAGCGTCTCGGGATCGGGCGCACGCCGATCCGCGAGGCCCTGCAGCGGCTGGCCCGCGACGGGCTCGTGGTGGTGATGCCCCGGCGCGGGATCCTGGTCTCCGACATCAACGTGCGCACGCAATTGCGCCTGCTCGAGACCCGGCGGGTGCTGGAACGGCTGATCGCGCGGCTCGCGGCCGAGCGCGCGACCCCGGCGGAGCGCGCCGTGTTCGCCGGCATCGCCGGGGCCATGCGCGCGGCGGCGGCGGCCTCCGACGATCTCGCCTTCATGCGCCTGGACCACCAGTTCAACGAGCTGATGGCGAGCGCCTCACGCAACGAGTTCGCGGTGCGCTCTCTGGCCAGCATGGCAGGCCTCTCGCGCCGGTTCTGGTACCAGCATTATCAGCAGGCCGGGGATCTGCCGCTGAGCGCTCATCTCCACGCCGATGTGTGCGAGGCGGTCGCCAAGCGGGACGTGGACGCCGCAGGCGCCGCGTCCGACCGGCTGATCGACTATATCGAGAGCTTCGCGCGCAAGACCCTGGATACGTGAGGCCGGGGCCGGGTCGACGGGCGGGTTCTCCCGAAGCCCTCACCAGACCCAGGTCGCCACGAGGCACGCGGTGGCCAAGAAGGTCACCAGGGTGGTGGTCCAGCCGAGCAGATTCGTCAGCCGGCCATTGACCCGCTCGCCCATGACGGCCCTGTCGTTCGTCATCCGCATCATGAGAAAGAGCAGCGGCGGCACCGAGAAGCCCTGGACGATGCCGGACCACACCAGCGCCCGCATCGGGTTGAAGCCGAGGAAATTGAGCGCCACCGCCAGCACCGTCACGGCCGCGATGGTGGCGTAGAACAGCTTCGCCTCGCCGGGGCGCGCGTGCAGGCTGCCGCTCCGGCCGGTCCCCTGCACGAGATCGTAGGCCGCCCCCGTGGTCATCACCGGCACCGCGAGGAAGCCGACGCCCACCACGCCGAGGGCGAACAGGTAGGTGGCCCCGGCGCCCGCCAGCGGCTCCAAGGCGGCGGCCGCCTGGGCCGCGCTCTCGATCTCGGTCTGCCCGGCGGGATGCAGGGTCGCGCCGGTGGACAGGATGATGAAGTAGAGGATCACGTTCGAGAACAGCATCCCGGTCACCACGTCCCGGCGCGTCCTGCGCAACTCGGCGTCGGTCGCGCCCTTTCGCTGCCGGAGCGTGTGGCGGCCCTGCGCGATCTCCTCCTCGACCTCCTGGTTCGATTGCCAGGTGTAGATATAGGCCGAGAGCGAGGTGCCGATGCAGGCCACGATCATCGACAGGAACTCGGCATCGAAGCGGAGACGGGGCAGGAAGGTGGCGCGCAGGACCTCGCCGGGATCGGGCCTGGCCAGGAGGGCGGCCGCCACGTAGGCGAACAGCGCGAGGGCGAGCCAGCGGAAGATGTTGCGCAGGAGCGTGTAGGAGCCGAAGACCTGGAAGGCCAGGATCACCCCGGCGGCGACCACCACGATTGCGGGGATCGGCACCGGGATCAGCAGGTTCAGGGCCGCCCCGATGCCCCCGAGATTGGCCGCCGCCTCGATGACGTTGCCGCAGAAGGCGCCGAGCACGACCGGGTAGAGCACCCAGCGCGGGTAGCGGTCGCGCACGATCGCGAACAGGCCTTTCCCGTAGACCTGGCCGAGCTTGGCCGAGACGTAGACCACCACGTACATCATCGGCAGGAGGACGGGCGCGATCCACAGGAAGGCCAGCCCGAACTTTGCCCCCGCGCTGGCGTAGGTGCCGATGGCGGAGGGGTCGTCATCGGCCGCGCCCGTGATCACGCCCGTGCCGAGGGCGCGAAGGAGGCCGCCGCGCGTCCGATGCCCTGTCTGCTCCTGGTCCCGGTTCGGCGGCTTGGTCAGGGGCTGGTCCATGGATCCTCGTCGCAAGGGATGCGCGTAGATGTGCAACCGGCCGAGAACGGGCCCGTTCAACGCAGAACCCGGCAGCGTCGCGTCGTCGAATTGCGGGAAGATTGCGCGAGCAGAGGTATCGGGCCGGGCGCGGGCGCGACGGCGCGGCGACGCGCCCCAGGCCGGCGGGGCGCCAGGCCGGAGCCGGCGGCGGCCCCGCCGCGTTGGCCGGGATGGACGCCTCCTCCCCCTCCGACCTCCACGCGGGCGATCCCGTCCGGCGGGATCCGGCCGCCGCCCCAGCTACCGGGCGGGCGTCCCGGCTCTGGCGCCCGCGCCGCGTCCTCGTCACGCCGGGTGCCCTGGAGCACCCCCACGGACGCGCGATCCTGGCGCGGCTCGAAGCCCAGGGCCTTCCGGTCGAGCGCCTGGCCGCGAACCGCCTGACGGGCCTGCGCCATGCCGACCCGCGCCGGGCTTATGCGGAGGCCAAGGCGACCCTCGCGATCGTGGTGGCGCCCCCGACCAAGCTGAAGCTGCAGCCGATCCCGCCCTCGGCGGATTGGCGCTTCGACCTCGCCGAGGGCTGCCCGGCCCATTGCCAATATTGCTACCTCGCCGGCTCCCTCTCGGGGCCGCCGGTGACCCGGGCCTACGCCAATCTCGAGGCGATCCTGGCCAATCTCGGATCCTATGCGGGGCAGGGCGGCGTCACCTCGGCCCAGGCTGCGCGCGCCCACGAGGGCACCACCTTCGAGGCCTCGTGCTACACCGACCCCCTCGGGATCGAGCACCTGACGGGCTCGCTCTCGGCCGCGATCCGGCATTTCGGCGCCTGGGAGGCGCCGGTGCAATTGCGGTTCACCACCAAGTTCGCGGCGGTCGCGCCCCTGCTCGACCTGCCCCATCGCGGGCGCACCCGCATCCGCTTCTCGGTCAACGCGGCGCCTGCCGCCCGTTTCGAGGGCGGCACCGCCCCCTTGCGCGCGCGCCTCGACGCGATGGGCGCGGTGGCCCGCGCGGGCTATCCCGTCGGCCTCACCATCGCGCCCATCCTCCCGGTTCCGGATTGGCGCGCGGCCTACGCGGCCCTGATCGCGGACGCGGCCCGGGTTCTCGCGGGCGTGCCGAATCTCGACCTCACGGCGGAGCTGATCACCCATCGCTTCACGCCGGGCTCCAAGCAGGTGCTGGAGGGCTGGTATCCGGGCTCCGACCTGCCGATGCGCGAGGCCGAGCGCAGCCGCAAGCTCACCAAGTTCGGCTCGGTGAAATACGTCTTCCCGAAGGACCTGATGGCCGAGATGCGCGAGGCCCTGACGGGCCTCCTCGCCCGCGACCTGCCCGCCGCGCGGGTTCTGTACTGGACCTGACCGCCGGGCGCCGGACCCTCGGCGCCGAGCCCCCGGCGCGGGCGCTCGTCGGAGCGCGCCTCACGCGGAGGCGGGCGGTCCGGCAATCCGGTCGAGCCGCGCCATCGCGTCGTCCGGCAGGCTCAGCTGGGCCGCCGCCACGTTCTCGCGCAGGTGCCCGACCGAGGACGTGCCGGGGATCAGCAGGATGTTCGGCGAGCGGCGCAGCAGCCAGGCGAGCGCCACCTGCATCGGGGTCGCGCCCAGACCCTCGGCGATCTCGGTCAGGGCCGACGATTGGAGCGGGCTGAATCCGCCGAGGGGAATAAACGGCACGTACGCGGTGCCGGCGGCCGCCAAGGCGTCGATGAGCCCGTCATCGGCCCGATGCGCGAGATTGTACTGGTTCTGGACGCAGACGATCGGCGCGATGGTCCGCCCCTCGGCGATTTGCCGGGCCGTCACGTTGCTGAGGCCGATCCGGCGCACGAGCCCCTGGCGCTGCAACTCGGCCAGGACCGCGAGTGGCTCCGCGATGGAGCCCTCCGCCGGGCCGTGCACGTCGAACATGATGCGCAGGTTCACGACGTCGAGCGCGTCCACGCCGAGGTTGCGCAGGTTGTCGTGGACGGCGCTTGTGAGATCCTCAGTCGAGAAGGCCGGGTTCCAGGAGGCGTCCGCGCCGCGCTTCGCCCCGATCTTGGTGACGATCACGAGATCGTCCGGATAGGGATGAAGTGCCTCGCGGATGATCTCGTTGGTGACGTGCGGCCCGTAGAAGTCGCTCGTGTCGATGTGGTTCACCCCGCGCGCGACCGCTTCGCGCAGCACCGCGACGGCGCCGGCCCGGTCCCTCGGGGGCCGAACACATGCGGCCCGGCCAATTGCATCGCGCCGTAGCCCAGGCGCCGCACGCGGCAATCGCCGAGGGCATAGGTCCCGGCCTGGTCGATCTCGGTCATGGTGTCGCTCCTTCGTGCTGACCGGGATGTAGGCGCGCGCGGATTGCGTGATAATCCCTCTCAATCGGCACAGGCCGTACGAAGGATCGAACAGTGGCGGCTGATCTCGGAGACCTCGCGGCTTTCGCTTCCGTCGCGCGGGCCGGCGGCTTCCGCGACGGGGCGCGCGCGTCCGGCACGAGCGCGTCCGGCCTGAGCGAGGCCGTCCGCCGGCTGGAGGCCAAGCTCGGCGTCAGGCTCCTCAACCGCACGACGCGCAGCGTCGCCCCGACGGAGGCGGGCGCGCGCCTCCTCGAACGGCTGACGCCGGCCCTCGACGAGGTCGAGGCGGCGCTGGATGTGGTGAACGGGTTTCGCGACAGCCCGGCCGGGACGCTCCGGCTCAACGTCCCGGTCAGCGCGGCGCGGCTGGTGCTGCCCCGGATCGTGCCGCCCTTCCTCGCGGCCTATCCGGACATCCGCCTCGACGTGGTGGCGGAGGACGGCTTCGTCGACGTGCTGGCCGCCGGCTGCGATGCCGGGATCCGCTACGACGAGAGGCTCGCGCAGGACATGATCGCGATCCCGATCGGGCCGCGGGTGCAGCGCTTCGCGACGGCCGCCGCGCCGCATTACCTCGACCGCCACGGGCGGCCGCAGCACCCGCGCGACCTGCTGGACCATGCCTGCCTGCGCGGACGGTTCGCGAGCGGCGCCATGACGGCGTGGGAGTTCGAGCGCGACGGGGAGGTCGTGCGGGTGGATCCGGGCGGTCCGCTGATCGTCCGCGTCGGCGCCGCCACGGACCTGGCCGTGGACGCGGCGATCGCCGGGACCGGCATCATCACCCTGTTCGAGGATTGGCTGCGCCCGCATCTCGACAGCGGGGCTCTGGAGCCCGTGCTGGAATCCTGGTGGCAGCCCTTCTCGGGACCGTTCCTGTACTATCCGGGCCGCCGCTACCTGCCGGCGCCGCTCCGGGCCTTCGTGGATTTCATCGGCGCGCAGCGGGCGCTTCCCCGGCTCGCGCCCGAAGGGTCCCGGGATGCGGCGGGGGCGGATCGGTCCTGAGAGACGCGCGGGCGCGCGGATCGCTCCGCACGCCCGGCTCCCGATCGTCAGCGCCGCAGGGCGTCCGCCGGGCCGCCGGCATGCTGGCCCGAATAGCGATAGGCCGAAGCGGTGCGGTAGGGCGTCGCCGAGGCGGGGACGAAGCTCTCGCCGAGCACGCTCGCGTAGCCCGAATAGGCCGAGGCCGGGTAGGGGCTGTGCTTCGAGTCGATGCCCTGCGCCAGAGCGGGGGAGGCGGCTGCGACGAGCATGGCCGCGGCGAGGATGCGAAACGTCATGATGATCTCCTGAATCAGACTTCTGGCGGAAATCATCCGGTCAACACGGGGTTGAGAAGGATCGTGTGTCTTCGCGATTCTGGTCGACCCGGCTTTGCTTGGCCGAATGTCTCCTCTCAACGGGGACTTCGCGGGATGGTTCGGGAGATCATGTGCGCTGCAACACAAGGGATGCGCGCCCGCCCGAATCCGGCCCGGCCCGACGCGGCATCCGGCTCGGTTCAGGGGCCGGGCGCGATCATTCCGCCTGTCGGCGCGTGACCAGGGCCCGGTTCGGTTCGACCTCGCCCGTGTCCTGGTAGAACGGCACGATGGCGCGCAGCCAGCCCCGCGTCTCCGGCCCGCCATAGTTCCGCTCGACCACGTCGCGGGTGAGGTAGGCTTGCAGGGTCACGGGCCCGAAATTGTAGCCGACGAGCCCGCCCGCCGCGATCTGCCCCTGCGGGCGAGGGCTGCCGATCCCGGTCGGCAGATCGGTGGAGCCGAAGGCCACCGCCCCGACCTGCCACTTGCCGAACTTGCGCGTCGCCGTGAGGTCGAGGTTGAGATAATCCGGATAGAGGGTCCCGAGCGGCGAGCGGCTCTCGAGGAAGAGGCCGTAGAGGAGGTTCGCCGTCAGGTTCCAGCCGTCTCCGGTGTAGCTCACCGCGAAGCGGTGGCTGAGCGAGGCGGATTGCGTCAGGAACCGGGTCTCGATCGGCAGGTAGCCGCCGAAGAGATAGCTGACCCCGACATCGTTCCCGAGATCCCAGGCGAGTTGCGCCGCGAGCAGGGGCTGCCCGATGCCGCTCTGATAGGGCGCCCCGCGCGCGCTCGCGGCGGCCACGGGCTGGGTGAGGAAGAATTGCAGGCGGGCATCGGCCAGGTTCCACGGGGTCGACCAGGCGAAGGTCGGCAGGTTGACGTTCGATTCCGAGCGCAGGGGCCAGGTCTCGCGCTGGCCGAAGCTCGACAGGTTCACGAGATAGAGGCCGACCGGCAATTGCGCGCCGGTCGGCAGGCCGACCGTCTGCCCGGGCTGAGCGGCGGAGCCGCCCTGCGCGGCGCTGCAGGCGAGCCCGAGGGCGCAGGCGGCCGCGAGCCCGAGGCGGGCGGCCTTCGATGTTCGACAAGGCACCGTGTCATCACTCCGGCATGCGCGCGGCCATCCATGGCCGCCACGTCTTCCATCATGCTGACGGGTGAGATCTTGGATCCAGTGCGCGATGATGCCGATAAATTCATCGAAATTGTCAATGAGACACATGCATGATTGTTATTTCTGAGGATAGGCAAAATATAATCCATCAAATTTCCGAATGTCTTGCCTGGCCGGTGCGCGAGCGCACGAGGGCCCATCGCGCGTCGGATTAAATTACAGAAATAACATCGTGTTATAGCGCACTTTTACTTTCGCGGAAGCGGGTTAGATCGATCGCTGTACCAATCGAAGAGATGATCAGCGAGGTAGACAACATGCGTAATACAATGATCTTGGCCGTTGCGATGGCTGTTCTGGGCGCCACCGGCGCGGCCCGTGCGGAGGGCGGCGAGGGGAGCCGACAGGCGGCGGGCGGCGCGCATATGAGTTCGTATGTGAACCACCCTTATCACGATCCCCGCTCCCTCTACGCGCAGCGGCGCGGCACCGGTCAGATCCTGGGCGCCCCGATGCTCACGGACCAGGGCCCCTCCAGGCTGACCGCCGGCGGGCTGGCGCGTCCGGGCGGGCTGGCACGTCCGAGCTGGGCCATCGGCCGCAGCCCGCGCCAGCGCTGACCGTGCCCGGTCACGCGCGATGGCGGCTCGCCCCCGCGGCCCTTCGGGCGGGCGAGCCTCCGTTCCTCGTTCCTCTCGCTCATACAGGACCAAAGCCCATGCACACGAGCGCTGCACGCATCACGGCGACGCCGATCGCTGGCGGATCCGATCCGGGAAACCGGACTTCATCCGCCGTCCGAGCGGGCCGGCCGACGCCACAGAACCTCGCGCGCCGGGAGGCCGCGTCGTGAGGGGCATCGCGGTGCAAGACACCGGACCAGCCGGCTCCCCCGATGCGGCCCGGCCCTCGACGGAGAGGCTGCCGGACCGGAATCTTCGGCCTTGGGCCTGCGAGGCTTCCCATGTGTGAGACCGTCCAGCGCGCGGCCGTGCTGACGGAGGTCGCGCGGCAACTCGAATCCAGCCGCCGGCGGCGCATCAGCGAGGGGCTCAAGCCCGGCATCGCCCTGACGATCCCGCAATGGCACGTGGTCGAGGCCGCTTTGCGCGCGCAGGCCGATCCGGGGCAGCGGAACCATCCGGAGAGCAACCTGATCGATGGCGGGCAGCCGAGTGCGGGATTCATGGTGCAGGCAGCGGTCCGGTACTGCCTCGGGCGGCCGAAGAATGCGCCCTGCCTCTGCACGAACTGGCTGCGCGGCCATTGGCGCGACCTGCCCAAGCCGATCCGGGCCGACATCCTGGGCGACGTCGAGCGATACGTGAGGGATGAGGCGCAAGGCGGCGGCGAGAGCCTGCACGGACCGTTGCGACCCTGGCGCGAATTCCTGGCCTGGGTCCGGGTCGGGCAGGAGGTGCCCGAGCGGCGCGAAGCGCTCGCCCCGATGGCCCGCTACCGCCTCGAGATCCTGGCGCGCGGGCCGCGGGCCTACAGCCCTACCGACCCGCAGATCCAGGCGCTTCACAGGCGCGGGCTGATCGAGCCGCTGACGCAGGCCGGGGCGGGCGAGCGCGACCGCTGGGCCATCACCCGGGTTGGCCGTGCCGCTCTGGGCGCTCCCCCGGATGCGGGGACGAAACCCCGCATCCGACCCGCCACGCATCCGGAGGAGATCCCGACATGACAGGCAGGACCGGGCCGATCCGCGGCTTGACGACCACGCTGTCCGCCCTGGCCGGGCTGTCACAGGCCTGCCTTCCGGCCCTGGCCCAGATCGCCGTCACGGGTACCGGCGGCGGGCCGCACACGACGATCACGGCGCCCCATACCTCCCCGGTGGGCCAGACCGTGCCGCCCGGGGCGGCCGCCGCACCGGTCGTCGATCCCGACGCGCGCACCGACCGGCAAAGGCGTCTCGACGGGGTGCTCGGCGGCATCTGCACGGGATGCCGGCCGGACGGATGATCCGGGTGTCCGAGGGAGACCCGGGGCGGCCCATGCGAAAAGGGCCGCCCTGACGGCGGCCCTCTCCGATCCTGTCTCCGAATGGGGCGGATCAGAAATCCATGCCGCCCATGCCACCCATGCCGCCGCCCGGCATCGCCGGGGCGCCGCCATCCCTCTTCGGAGCGTCGGCCACCATCGCCTCGGTGGTGACGAGGAGGCCGGCGACCGAGGCGGCACCCTGCAGCGCGGCCCGGACAACCTTGGCCGGGTCGACGATGCCGGCCTGGAGCAGATCCACGTACTCTTCGGTCTGGGCGTTGAAGCCGAAGGTCTCGGAGCCTTCGTTGTCGGTGATCTTGCCGACCACGATCGAGCCCTCGACGCCCGAATTCTCGGCGATCTGGCGGATCGGGGCCTCGAGGGACCTGAGGACGATCTTGATGCCGGCATGGACGTCGGCATTGTCGCTGGTGAGAGCGGCGACCGCCTTCTTGGCGCGGAGCAGCGCCGTGCCGCCGCCGGGAACGATGCCCTCCTCGACCGCCGCGCGGGTGGCGTTGAGCGCGTCGTCGACGCGGTCCTTCTTCTCCTTGACCTCGACCTCGGTCGAACCGCCGACGCGGATCACCGCGACGCCGCCCGCGAGCTTGGCCAGACGCTCCTGCAGCTTCTCGCGG
>NZ_VZZK01000071.1 GCF_008806385.1 Methylobacterium soli | reverse complement strand
CCGCGCCCGCTTCGGCACGGGCGCGGCCGACGGTCCCGTCGC
Organism: Methylobacterium soli; assembly: GCF_008806385.1. Classification (GTDB taxonomy): domain Bacteria; phylum Pseudomonadota; class Alphaproteobacteria; order Rhizobiales; family Beijerinckiaceae; genus Methylobacterium; species Methylobacterium soli. Next base: position 13,375 of record NZ_VZZK01000071.1, on the reverse strand, counting down.
AACGCGATCGGGAACAGCTCTAGCGTCCAATCCCGGCTCAGCGCAGCAGCGTCGGCACCACCCACCAGCCGGGATGGGCTTGCCCGATGGCGCGGGCGGCCAGGGCCGCCCGGCTGCGATGGCCGAAGATCCCGAACACCGTCGCGCCCGAGCCCGACATCCGGGCGAGCTGGCAATCGGCTTGCGCCCGCAAGGCGCTGAGCGCCGCGCCGATCACCGGCGCCACCGTCAGGGCCGGCGCTTCGAGATCGTTGCGGGCGGGGCCGATCGCCGCGAGCAGCGCCTCCGGCCCAAGGTCTCGCGCGATCTCCGGATGGGCCGCGCCGGGCAGGCTCTCGCCGACATTGAGCCCGAGGGCCTTGAAGACCGGTGCGGTCGGCACCGGCACCCCGGGATTGATCAGCACCGCCGGCAGCGGAATCGGCGCCAGGGCCGGGCCGATGCTCTCACCGGCGCCGCGCATCATCCGGGCGCGCGGCTCCAGGCAAACCCGCACGTCAGCCCCGGTGGCGCGGGCCGCCGCGATCACGTCGGGATCATCGAGGGCGATTCCGTTGAGCTGCGCCACGAGGCGCAGGGCCGCGGCCGCATCCGACGAGCCGCCGCCGATGCCGGCCGCTACCGGCAGGCGCTTCGTCAGGTGGAAGGCCCCGGCGCGCAGGTTCGGCCGGAGGCGCGCCAGATGGCGCACGGCGCGCAGCACGAGGTTGTCGTCGGTCGGGCCCGCGGGGCCGGCGGTCGGGCCGCTCACCGTGAGACCGAGGCTCTCACCCGGCATGAGGGACAGGAGGTCGGCGCTGCCCGCGAAGGCAACGAGGCTCTCCAGCGCATGATAACCGTCGCCCGCCCGCCGTCCGAGGACATGGAGCGTCAGGTTGATCTTGGCGGGCGCGCGGGTGACGAGGCTGGACATGGGGCGCGTCTAGCACGGCCCCGCTCCCGGCGGGGAGAGCTCTCGGGGCAAAGCCCGGACAGCCATCCACCGTTCCGGAGCCCTGGCTTGCCGCGCCGCGCCGTTGCGGTGGCGCGCTCTCTCAGGCCGAACCGGTCCGCGCTTCGGCGCAGACAGCGTTAGCCGCCGGTCTTCTTCTTGTCGGCCGAGCCCGGGGCGTCGTTCGGGGCGGGAGCACCCTTGGGCAGTTCCGGGTTCTCGGGGTTGTGCGGGGCCGCCACGGGGGCCGGCGGGTTCTCGGCGGTGGCGGTCGGCTTGTCGAGCTCGGGCAGGCCGTTCTTCAGCTTCTCGTTGATCTTCTCGAGATCCTCGGGCTCGGGGTTCAGGTCCTTGGCATGCTGCCACTGGAACTTGCCCTCGAGGCGGCGGCCGGAGCGCCAATAGGCGTCGCCGAGATGGTCGTTGATGGTCGGGTCGCCGGGCTTGAGCTCGACGGCCTTCTCCAGCTCGCGGGTGGCGTCGTCCCAGCGGCCGAGGCGGAAATAGGCCCAGCCCAGGCTGTCGATGATCATGCCGTCGCGCGGCGAGGCGTCGACCGCCTGCTTCAGCATCTTGAAGGCATCGTCGATGTTGATGTTCTGGTCGACCCAGGAATAGGCGAGGTAGTTCAGCACCTGGGCCCGGGCATTGGGCTGGCTCGGGGGCACGAGGTCGAGGGCCTTGCGCAAATCGGCCTCGGCCTTCGGCCATTGCTTGGCGCGCTCGTAAGCCGTGCCGCGGAAGTAGAAGGTCGTCCAGTAATTCTGCACCGGGCGGTCGCCGATCAGCTCGATCGCGCGCGAGTAGGTGGCGGCGGCCTCCTCGTACTTCTTGCGCGAGCGCTGGACGTTGCCGAGCGCCGTGATCACGTCGATGTCGTTGGGATGCGCCTTCATGGCAGCGTCGAGATGCGCCAGGGCCTCCTCGCCCCTTCCCATCTGCTCGAGATTGAGGCCGACCTGGATGTCGGCGTTGAGCTTGAGCGGGGAGTTCGCCGGGATCTGGCTATAGGCCTCGTTCGCGCGCTCCGGCTGCTTCATCCGGTCGAGGGTGTCGGCGAGCGTCAGGCGGGCCAGGGCGTGCTCGGGCGCGAGATAGAGGGCGAGGCGCAGATAGACCACCGCCGGCAGCTCGTCGCCCTGGGTCGAGCCGGCCGAACCCAGCCCGTACAGCACCTCGGCCCCGCCCTCCTGGGCGGTCGTGATGATGCGGCTCAGCGGCTTGCCGGCGCGCAGCTTGTCGAGGGCGTCGCGCACGATCGGGTGACGCGGCAGCAGGCTGTCGAACTCGGAATAGGCCTGGATGGCGAGATCGGTCCGCCCGGCCTGGGCCTCGAACCGCGCATAGGCGTCGACGATGCGCAGGGTGTTGCGGTCGGCGTCGTAGGCGGCCTTGAGGCGGCGCTCGGCCTCGGCCTGGTCGCCGACCACGCTGGCGATCAGCCCCGCATGGTAGTCCCGGAAGGTGTTGTAGTAGCGCTCGCCCTTGAGCTTGGCCACCGTATCGAGGGCGCGCTTGCCGTCGCCCTGGCCGGCGAAGGCCCAGGCGGTCAGGAGCGTCGCCGTGAGGTCGGCGGCGGCGCCCCGGCCGCTGCGGGCGAAGTTCTGGCGGGCGGCGGCCCACTGGCCGGCCTTGATCTGGCGCACGCCGAGGGCGAGCTGCGCGAGGCCGTTGGCCCCGTCCCGGGTGGCGAGGCGCTCGGCGGCCCGGAAGGCGTCCGGCAGAGCCCCGTCGGCGAGCAGCGACACGAAGGCCCGCTCGAGGAGCTCGGCATTGCGCGGATCGGCCTTCACGGCCTCGCGATAGAAGCTCGCCGCCGCCGCCGTGTCGCGCGAGGCGCCGGCGATGTAGGCCGAGAGGAAGTTCCCCTCCAGGGATTCGGCGGGCTCGTACTCGGAGATCGGCGAGGATTCGCGCGGCTGCGCCGCCGAGACGGCGGCCGGGAACGGGACGCTCGCGGCGAGCATCAGGGCCAGCAGCGACACGGTCCGGCGGGCAGCTTTTGCGTTCATGGGCACCAGTCGCGGCTCCTGCGCGCGCCGGACCGCGAAGGGGCCGGCGCCGATTTTGGCGGGGACAGTGAACTCTTCCCGCCACGCCCGCAAGGCGAAAGGATGGCGTGCGCTGGCCCGCCCTCCGCGACGCAATCGCCCGGATCACATGTTCGGGTAATTCGGTCCGCCGGGGCCCTCGGGGGTCTCCCAGTTGATGTTCTGGTTCGGATCCTTGATGTCGCAGGTCTTGCAGTGGACGCAGTTCTGCGCGTTGATCTGGTAGCGTACGCCGTCGCCCGCGGACGCATCCTCCACCCATTCGTAGACGCCGGCCGGGCAGTAGCGCGCGCTCGGGCCGCCGAACACGTCGTGCTCGGAGGTCTTCTGCAGCCCCATATCCTTGACCTTGAGGTGGGGCGGCTGGTCCTCCTCGTGGTTGGTGTTCGACAGGTAGACCGAGGAGAGCCGGTCGAAGGTGAGCTTGCCGTCCGGCTTCGGGTAGACGATCGGCGTCACCTCGGCGAGCGGCTTGGTGCAGGCATGGTCCGGCTTGCCGTGGCGCAGCGTGCCGAACAGCGAGGTGTTCAACAGCGTGTTGGCCCACATGTCGACGCCGCCGAGCCCGACGCCGACCAGGGTGCCGTAGCGCGACCAGAGCGGCTTCACGTTGCGCACCGCCTTGAGGTCCTGCCCGATCGGGCTGTCGCGCCAGCCGTTCTCGTAATCGGCGAGCTCGTCGCCCTGGCGGCCCGCCTGGAGCGCCGACGCGATGGCATCGGCCGCCTGCATGCCGGAGAGCACGGCGTTGTGGGAGCCCTTGATGCGCGGCACGTTCACGAAGCCGGCGGAATCGCCGACGAGGCAGCCGCCCGGGAAGACGAGCTTCGGGACCGATTGCCAGCCGCCCTCCATGATCGCGCGGGCGCCGTAGCCGATGCGCTTGGCGCCCTCGAACACCTCGCGGATCATCGGATGCGTCTTGAAGCGCTGGAACTCCTCGAACGGCGACAGGGTCGGGTTCTCGTAGTTCAGGTGCGTGACGAAGCCGACCGAGAGCAGGTGGTCGTCGAAATGATAGAGCCAGGAGCCGCCGCCGGCCTTGTTCGGCAGGGGCCAGCCCATCGTGTGCTGGACGAGGCCGGGCTGGAACTTGTCGGGCGCGAGCTGCCAGAGCTCCTTCACGCCGAGCCCGTATTTCTGGTGGTCGCGGTCCGCATTGAGCTTGAACCGGTCGATCAGGGTCTTGGTGAGCGAGCCCCGCGCGCCCTCGCCGAAGATCGTGTACTTGCCGCGCAGCTCCATGCCGCGGGTGTAGTCGTCGCGCGGCTCGCCGGACTTGCCGATGCCGAGATCGCCCGTGGCGACGCCCACGACCGCGCCGTTGCCGTCGTAGAGCACCTCGGAGGCCGGGAAGCCCGGATAGATCTCGACGCCGATCTCCTCCGCCTTGCGGCCGAGGAACTTCGTCAGGTTCGAGAGCGAGCCGACGAAATTGCCGTGGTTGGACATGAGCTTGGGGAAGAACAGGTTCGGCAGGCCGATGCCGCTGTTCTTCGTCAGGAACATGAACTCGTCGCGCTCGACGGCCGTCTTGAGCGGCCGGTCCGGATCCTCGCGCCAATCCGGCACCAGGGCATCGAGCCCGCTCGGGTCGATGACGGCGCCCGAGAGGATGTGGGCGCCGACCTCGGAGCCCTTCTCGACCACCACGACGCTGATCTCCTGGCCCGTTTCCGCGGCGCGCTGCTTCAGGCGGATGGCGGCGGCGAGGCCCGCGGGCCCGGCGCCCACGATCACCACGTCGAAATCCATACCCTCGCGTTCCATGCCCTCGCGTTCCGGAAGCGCCATCCTGTTTCCTCCTCGCGCCACCCGCGCGACAAAACCCGCGCGACCGTGGCTGATCGTCTCAACTCGTGGTCTTTCTCAACCCGTTCCAAGGTAGGAAGGCAAGCGGCAATGGACAGGCGCGCGGCAACGCCGCGCCTGGCCCGGATCGGCATCTCCTGTGTTGTCCACAGGCATTCGGAACACCACATTTCCCCTCATGACTTCGCATGCCGACGTTGAGCGCGACCTGATCTCGTATCTCGACTTCCACGTGGAGGCCGGCGTCGATGCCGCCCTCGACGAACACCCGCATGACCGCTTCCAGGAGGCGGACGCGCCGCCCCCAGCCCGGCCGGCCGCGCGGGCGCAAGCCGCGGAGCCGCCGCGCCGCGCCCTGCCGCCACGCGATGGCGGCGAGGCTGCCCCGGCGCCGCCGGCGCGCACCTACGGCCAATCGGCCGCGGCCAAGCCCGACGAGGCGGCGGGCGATGCCCGCGCGCGCGCCAAGGAGACCCGCTCGCTCGAGGAGTTGGTGGCGCTGCTTGCCGGGTTCGACGGCTGCCCGCTCAAGTTCACGGCCAAGAATCTCGTCTTCGCCGACGGCAACCCGGCCTCGCGCCTGATGTTCGTGGGCGAGGCCCCGGGCGCCGACGAGGACCGCATCGGCAAGCCCTTCATGGGCCGCTCCGGGCAGCTCCTCGACCGGATGATGCGGGCGATCGGGCTCGACCGCTCCAGCGCCTACATCGCCAACATCGTGCCGTGGCGCCCGCCCGGTAACCGCAACCCGACGCCCCAGGAGGTCTCGATCTGCAAGCCGTTCGTGGAGCGGCAGATCGAGCTTGCCGACCCCGACCTGATCGTCTGCCTCGGCAGCCCGGCGACCCAGGCGCTCACCGGCACCAAGGACGGCATCCTCAAGGCGCGCGGGCGCTTCTACCCCTACCGGGTCGGCAGCCGCGAGATCCGCGTGCTCGCCACCCTGCATCCGGCCTATCTCCTGCGCCAGCCCGTGCAGAAGCGGCTGGCCTGGCGGGATTTCCGGATGCTGCGCGCGGCACTCGACGGACGGGCCTGAATCGGTCTAGGCGCTGCGCCAAGCGGAACCGTTTCTTGGCCGGCGCCATTGGTCTGGCTGGCGGCGACGGCGTTGAACGAGTGGTGGCGGAATCATGCGCTGGGAAGACTTTCGCAGTTCGGAGAACGTCGAGGACCGTCGCGGCGAGGGCGGCGGCGGATTCGGCTTCCCCGGCGGCGGGGCCGGCGGGCTCGGCATCGGCACCATCGTGATCCTCTGCATCATCGGCTGGGTCACGGGCATCAACCCGGCGATCCTGATCGGCGGGGCCGAGCAGATGTCGGGCGGCGGGCGCCAGCGCGAGGAACAGGCCGATACCGGCACGCAGCAGCGCCGCCGCACGCCCCCGACCGATCAGAGCGGGCAATTCGCCGCCAAGATCCTGGGCAACACCGAGGATGTCTGGACCACCGTGCTGCCGAATCAGACCGGCAAGCGCTACACCCCGACCGCGATGGTGCTCTACACCGGCGGCACCCGAAGCGGGTGCGGCTCGGCCCAGGCCGCCATGGGGCCGTTCTACTGCCCACTCGACAAGAAGGTCTATCTCGACACCGGCTTCTTCAAGGAGATGCAGCAGAAGTTCGGCGTGAAGGGCGACTTCGCCTACGCCTACGTCATCGCGCACGAGGTCGGCCACCACGTCCAGGACGTGCTCGGCATCCTCGGCAAGGTGCAGGCGCGCCAGCAGGCCTCGGGCAAGGTCGAATCGAACCGCCTCTCGGTCCGGGTCGAGCTGATGGCCGATTGCCTCGCGGGCGTCTGGGCGAAGAACTCCAACGACCGCTGGAATTCCCTCGAACAAGGCGACATCGAGGAGGCTCTCCAGGCGGCGAGCGCCATCGGCGACGACAAGCTGCAGAAGCAGAGCCAGGGCTACGCGGTGCCGGATTCCTTCACGCACGGCTCCTCGGAGCAGCGGATGCGCTGGTTCATGACCGGCTACAAGAGCGGCCAGACCAAATCCTGCGACACCTTCCGGACCGCCGGGAACTGAAGCCCGAAGCGTGAAGCCCGAAGCCTAACGCCCGGTCCGATCGCGTACGCACGGGCTCCGCGATCGGCAAAGAAGCGCGGCCGTTGAACCCATCCGGCGCTCATCCGCGTAGGGGGCGGCATGACGGATGATCACGCGGCCCTGCACGCCCATATTCGACGGATCCTGACCGAGCACCTGCTTCATCCGGCCAAGTCCGGGCCGCGCGGGAGCGCGGATCGCCCGAGCCCTCAGAACGGCCAGGCGCTGCGCCAACACGTGCGCGGCGTGCTCCGCGCCTGGTCCCGACGCACCGGCACGGCCCGGAGACCGGATCGGTCGGGGCGCTGACCCAGGAGGCACGACGCCGCGAAGCCTTGACGCCGCGAAGCCTTGACGCCGCGAAGCCTTGACGCCGCGAAGCCTTGACGCCGCGAAGCCTTGACGCCGCGAAGCCTTGACGCCGCGAAGCCTTGACGCCGCGAAGCCTTGACGCCGCGAAGCCTTGCGGTGGGCGGCGCAGTGACCACCTGCGAGAGCCGGACCCCTCTCTCCCGCAGCCTCGTCGGATCAGGATCCCCATGCCGCTCGCGTTGCCCGCCCCCTTGCGCGCCCTCCTGCCCCGCCGCTTCCGCAAGCCGCGCCCGCGCGTCGCGGTGGTGCGCCTGAGCGGCGCCATCGGGGCGGTCTCGCCGCTTCGGCCCGGCCTCTCGATCGGCACGGTGGCGGGAAGCCTGGAACGGGCCTTCGGCATGTCGGGGCTGTCGGCCGTCGCGATCGTGATCAACTCGCCCGGCGGCGCTCCGGCCCAGTCGCACCTGATCCATCGGCGCATCCGCGCGCTCGCCGCCGAGACGAAGGTTCCGGTGATCGCCTTCGTGGAGGATGTGGCGGCCTCGGGCGGCTACATGATCGCCTGCGCGGCCGACGAGATCGTGGCCGACCCGACCTCCGTGGTCGGCTCGATCGGCGTGGTCTCGGCGGGTTTCGGCTTCGATCGCCTGATCGAGCGCATCGGCATCGAGCGCCGCGTCCACACGCAGGGCGAGGCCAAGGCGATGCTGGACCCGTTCCGGCCGGAGGACCCGGCCGACGTCGCCCGGTTGAAGCGCATCCAGGCGGATGTCCAGGAGCTGTTCACGAACCTCGTCACGGAACGGCGCCCCGGGCTGCGCCAGGACGGCGAGAGCCTGTTCACGGGCGCCGTCTGGACCGGGCGTCAGGCGGTCGCGCTCGGCCTCGTCGATGCGCTGGGCGATGTCCGCCAGGTGATGCGGGCGCGCTTCGGCGAGACGGTCGACCTGCGCCTCGTGGCGGAGGCCCGCGGCTCGCTCGTGGCGCGGCTCCTGCGTCGCGCCAGCCCGGGCGGGATCGGCCTGGCCGAGGAGGCCCTCGGGGCCATCGAGGAGCGCGCGGCCTGGGCGCGCTTCGGGCTGTGATCGTGTCGGTCGGACGCGGCGTCCAACGAGGGACGCCGCGCAGCGCGAGGCCTGCGGTGCCGGATCGCCCGGCTCAGCGCGCCGGGCAGGCGGCGCTCGGCGTCCCGTAGCCGGAATAGACCACCCGGACCTTGCGGGCGCAATTCTCCGGCTGAACCGGCGCGGCGATCGGCGCGACCTCCACCGGCAGCACAGCCACCGGCACCGCCACCGCGGAGGTGACCTCCGAGGTCGCGAGCGCCTTGCTGGCGCCCATGACGAAAGGTGTCGCGACGAGCGAGGTGGCCACGATGGCGGCGAAGACTGTGAAACCCTTGCGCATGACTGGTCATCCGAACCGTTTGACCGCCCGGGGGCGGTGCGTCATTCCCTGATTGCCCAGTAAACTTGGCCGGGGGCTTGGCAGTTCCGCACCTTGACGCAATCGTGGCGGAAATGTGTGCGAGGGCGCACGGGGGGCTTCGCACGGGGCCTTCGCTTGACACCCCGCCCCGCGCTCTTAAACGCTCCGGCCCATCGCTTTCCCGCCCGCCGGAAGTTTTTCAACGATGTCGAGCGCCGTCGATCTCGCCCCAGAAGCCTCGTTCCAGGGGCTGATCCTGACGCTCCAGCAGTTCTGGGCGGCGCAGGGCTGCGTGATTCTCCAGCCCTACGACATGGAGGTCGGCGCCGGCACCTTCCATCCGGCCACGACGCTGCGCGCGCTCGGCCCGAAGCCCTGGAAGGCCGCCTACGTGCAGCCCTCACGCCGGCCGAAGGACGGCCGCTACGGCGAGAACCCGAACCGGCTGCAGCATTACTACCAGTTCCAGGTGATCCTGAAGCCGAACCCGGAGAACCTGCAGGACCTCTACCTCGCCTCCCTCGACGCCATCGGGGTCGATCTCGGGCTCCACGACATCCGCTTCGTCGAGGACGATTGGGAGAGCCCGACGCTGGGCGCCTGGGGGCTCGGCTGGGAATGCTGGTGCGACGGGATGGAGGTGAGCCAGTTCACCTATTTCCAGCAGGTGGCGGGCTTCGAATGCGCCCCGGTGGCGGGCGAGCTGACTTACGGGCTCGAGCGCCTCGCCATGTACGTGCAGGGCGTCGAGAACGTCTACGACCTCAATTTCAACGGCGGCGCGGGCGCGGACAAGGTCACGTATGGCGACGTCTTCCTGCAGGCCGAGCAGGAATATTCGCGCCACAACTTCGAGGCCGCCGACACCGCGATGCTGTTCCGGCAATTCGCCGATGCCGAGAAGGCCTGCCGCAGCTACCTCGTGGCGGGCGAGCCGGACGGCCCGGAGGGGCGCCACCGTATGGCCCAGCCGGCCTATGACCAGTGCATCAAGGCGAGCCACGTCTTCAACCTGCTCGACGCGCGCGGGGTGATCTCCGTCACCGAGCGCCAGAGCTACATCCTGCGGGTCCGCGAGCTCGCCAAGGCCTGCGGCGCGGCCTGGCTGCGGACGGCGGGCGGTGCGGCCTGACCGAATCCGGGTGACGCGGCCGCGTCCCCTTCCGACATTCCGAACCCCGCCCGGACGCCGCCACGATGCCTGACCTCCTCCTCGAACTCCGCTCCGAAGAGATCCCCGCCCGGATGCAGCGCCGCGCGGCCGAGGACCTGCGCAAGCTCGTCACCGACGCGCTGGTGGAGCGCGGCTTCCTCTACGAGGGCGCCAAGGCCTTCGCGACGCCGCGCCGCCTCGCCCTTCACGTCGCCGGCCTGCCGCCGCGCGGCGAGGCGGTGCGGGAAGAGCGCCGCGGCCCCCGCGTCGGCGCGCCCGAGGCCGCCGTGCAGGGCTTCCTCAAGGGCGCCGGCCTCGCGAGCCTGTCGGAGGCGACGACCGTCACGGACCCGAAGAAGGGCGAATTCTACCTCGCGGTGATCGAGCGGCCGGGCCGCGAGACCCTCGACGTGCTGGCCGAGATCCTGCCCAGCATCATCCGCAACTTCCCCTGGCCGAAATCCATGCGCTGGGGCAGGGCCTCGGCGCAGCCGGGGGCGCTGCGCTGGGTGCGCCCGCTGCAATCGATCGTCGCCACCTTCGGCCCCGAGACCGAGACGCCCGAGACCGTGCCGTTCGCGGTGGACGGCATCGAGGCCGGCACGGTGACCTATGGCCACCGCTTCCTGGCGCCCGCTGCCTTTGAAGTCCGCCGCTTCGACGATTACGGGCCGAGCCTGGAGCGCGCCAAGGTCGTGCTCGATGCCGACCGGCGCAAGGACATAATCCTGCACGATGCCCGCGACCTCGCTTTCGCGCGCGGCCTCGACCTCGTCGAGGACGAGGGCCTGCTGGAGGAGGTGGCGGGCCTCGTCGAGTGGCCCGTCGTGCTGATGGGCTCCTTCGACGCGAGCTTCCTCGACATCCCGGCCGAAGCCATCCGGGCCACCATCCGGGCAAACCAGAAGTGCTTCGTCCTGCGGCGGGGCGACGGCGAGGACCTGGCCCCCGCCTTCATCCTGGTCTCGAACCTCGTGGCGAGCGACGGCGGCGCCGCGATCACGGCCGGCAACGAGCGCGTGGTGCGGGCCCGCCTCTCGGACGCGAAGTTCTTCTGGGAGACCGACAAGGCGATCCGCCTCGAAGACCGGCTGCCGAAGCTCGACAGCATCGTGTTCCACGAGAAGCTCGGGACGCAAGGGCAGCGCGTCGAGCGCATCGCAACGCTCGCCCGTGACCTGGCGCCTCTGGTCGGCGCCGACCCGGACCTCGCCCACCGCGCCGCGACGCTCGCCAAGGCCGACCTCGTCACCGAGATGGTCGGCGAGTTCCCCGAGCTCCAGGGCCTGATGGGCCGCAAATACGCGAGCCTCCAGGGCGAGCACCCGAGCGTCTGCGCGGCGATCGAGGAGCATTACAAGCCGCTGGGCCCGAGCGACCGGGTGCCGACGGACCCGGTCTCGGTGGCGGTGGCGCTCGCCGACAAGCTCGACACGCTGGTGGGCTTCTGGGCCATCGACGAGAAGCCGACGGGGAGCAAGGACCCGTACGCGCTGCGTCGCGCGGCTTTGGGCGTCATCCGGCTGATCAATGAGCGGCAGATCAAGATCGGATTGACGAAAAGCTTGAGGCAAGCTGACCACTTCTTGTCCGAGAAGGGCGTTTCGGCTCCTGCCAAGATCGAAGAGGACTATCTTCCCGATCTTCTCGCCTTCTTCGCCGACCGCCTCAAGGTCTATCTCCGCGAAAAGGGCGCCCGCCACGACCTGATCGACGCCGTCTTCGCGCTGCCGGGGCAGGACGATCTCCTGATGGTGGTGCGGCGCGTCGAGGCCCTGGGCAAGTTCCTGGAGACGGATGACGGCCGCAACCTGCTGGCCGGCTACAAGCGCGCGGCCAACATCCTGCGGATCGAGGAGAAGAAGGACGGGCGCGCCTACGACGCGGAGCCCGACGCGGCGCTGACCGCATCGTCCGGCCAGCCCGAGGAGCGGGCGCTCGCCGATGCCCTCGCCTCCGCCCGGACCTCCGCCTCCGCGGCCGTGGCGGCGGAGGATTTCGAGGGCGCGATGCGGGCGCTCTCGACGCTGCGCGCGCCGGTCGATGCCTTCTTCGACAAGGTGACGGTGAATGCCGAGGATCCGGCGCTGCGCGCCAACCGCCTCGCGCTGCTCAACGCGCTGCGGGCCGCTACCCGCGAGGTGGCGGAGTTCTCGAAGATCGAGGGCTAGGCTTCGCGCCGCCCGCGCGGGTCTCAGAACCAGCCCTTGATCTTGAAGAACACGATCGGCACGAGCGCGCTCAGGGTGATCAGCGACAGGCCGTAGGGATAGCCGTAGATCCAGTCGAGTTCGGGCATGTGCTTGAAGTTCATGCCGTACATCGAGGCGATGAGGGTCGGGGGCACGCCCACCACCGACACCACGGTGAGGACCCGGAAGACGTTGTTCTGCTCGATGCTGATGAGGCCCAGAGCCGCGTCGAGCAGGAACTGGACGTTCTCCGACAGGCGGGTCTCGAACTCGTCGAGCGAGGCGATGTCCCGGCGGATGGTCTCGAAGCGCTGATCCGCCTCGCCCTCGCTGAAGCTCTCGCACTCGGCGGCGACGAAGGGCACGATGCGCTCGAGGCCGAGGAGGCTTGAGCGGATCTTGCCCAGCGCCTTGCCGCGCCGGCCGATGCCGCGCAGGATCCGGCGCAGCGCGAGGTCCCGGCGGCGCGGCGGCCGCTTGTCGTCGGGCCGCGCGCTCGGCCGCGCCCGCACGTCGAAATCGAAGATCCGGGTGGAGAGCGCGTCGAGATCGGCGCCCATATCCTCCAGCGCGTCGGCGAGGCTGTCGACCAGTTCCTCCATCAGGAGCAGGAAGATCTCGGTGCTTGTGGCGCAGGGGCCATCGCCCTCCGCGATGCGCGTCTTCACCGCCGCGAAGGCCCGCAGGTCATGGAACCGCACCGTGATCAGCCGGTCCTTGGTGAGGACGAAGCCGAGGGGCTTCAGCTGCGAATCCGCCTGGTCGAAGGTGATCATCGGGGTCGAGAGCGAGAGACCGGTCTTGAGCCGGCGCAGGCGGCTCGAACTCTCGACCTCGCTGAGCGCCTGCCGCGAGGGCACCCGCAGGCCCGTCTGCGCCTCGATGCGCTCGGCCTCCTCCGCATTCGGATCGTTCAGGTCGATCCAGATCGCGTAAGGGGGAAGCGACCCGGGCGACGGGCCGGCGTGATCGGCCGCGCCCTCGGGGCCGTGCAGGCTGAGCATGGTGGGGAATTCCGTGTCGGGCCCGGGCGGGAGACGAATTTCACCGCCGTCCACAGGCGAAGACGGCGGCGACAGCCTTGACTCAAAAAACCGACGCGCCTATCTCGCGGCCTCGTTAGCACTCGATGCTCGAGAGTGCTAACCGTCGGCGCAAGGCGCGGTTTCGACCGCATCAACGCCATCTCTGAATTCGAAGCAAGAGGGCAGCTCATGAAGTTCCGTCCGCTGCACGACCGTGTCGTCGTCCGCCGTATCGAGGGCGAGGAGAAGACCAAGGGCGGCATCATCATCCCGGACACCGCCAAGGAGAAGCCGCAGGAAGGCGAAATCGTCGCCGTCGGCCCCGGGGCCCGGGACGAATCCGGCCGTGTCAACGCGCTCGACGTCAAGGCCGGCGACCGGGTCCTGTTCGGCAAGTGGTCCGGCACCGAGGTC
>NZ_VZZK01000070.1 GCF_008806385.1 Methylobacterium soli | reverse complement strand
CATCCGCGTCTCTCCCTCGCCCGCCCGCCTCGGATCCACCCTCGTCGAACGCCTCAAAGGCTGAACCAACCCCGCGCGGCTGCCCTGCAGCGCACGCAGCCATGCGGAACCCATATAGACCCCCGCATTCCGGTGCGGTCGTGAGCCGGCCGCGAAGGATGCGGACGGACAGGTGAGCGGGAAGCGATCGCGGCGCGGTCGTGCCCCCCGCGCAGCGGCAGGATGGACGGACGATGGCACGTCAGGACGTGAACGAAGCCCTCCTCGAAACCTCGTTCCTCTACGGCGGCAACGCCGCCTATATCGAGGAACTCCAGGCGGCGTTCGCCAGAGACCCGGGCTCGGTCGACCCCGAGTGGCAGAGCTTCTTCAAGTCGCTCGGCGAGGACGGGACGCTCGTCGAGAAGAACGCGGCGGGCGCCTCCTGGCAGAAGCCGAACTGGCCGGTTCCGGCCAATGGCGAGATCGTCTCGGCCCTCGACGGCAACTGGAGCGCCCTCGAGAAGGCCGTCGGCGAGAAGATCCGCGCGAAGGGCGAGGCGAAGCCGGGCGCGAGCGAGGGGGCCGCCGTCGTCGCCAGGACCGGCGTCTCCGTCGAGCAGGCCACCAAGGATTCGGTCCGCGCGATCATGCTAATCCGCGCCTACCGCATGCGCGGCCACCTGCATGCCAAGCTCGACCCCCTGGGCCTTGCCCCCCGCGGCGACCACGAGGAACTGCACCCGCAGCATTACGGCTTCCAGGAATCAGATTGGGACCGCCCGATCTTCCTCGACAACGTGCTGGGTCTCGAATTCTCGACGATCCGCGAGATCGTCAAGATCCTGGAGCGCACCTACTGCCAGACGCTCGGCGTCGAGTTCATGCACATCTCCGATCCCGCCGAGAAGGCCTGGATCCAGGAGCGCATCGAGGGCAAGGACAAGGAGATCTCCTTCACGCCGGAAGGCCGGCGCGCGATCCTCAACAAGCTGATCGAGGCCGAGGGCTTCGAGAAGTTCCTCGATCTCAAATATACCGGCACCAAGCGCTTCGGCCTCGACGGCTCCGAGGCGATGATCCCGGCGCTGGAACAGATCATCAAGCGCGGCGGGGCGCTCGGCGTCGAGGAGCTCGTGCTCGGCATGGCCCATCGCGGCCGCCTCAACGTGCTCTCGAACGTGATGGCCAAGCCCTTTCGGGCGATCTTCAACGAGTTCAAGGGCGGCTCGGCCTCCCCGGCCGAGGTCGAGGGCTCGGGCGACGTGAAGTACCATCTCGGCGCGTCCTCGGACCGCGCTTTCGACGGCAACAACGTCCACCTGTCGCTCACCGCCAACCCGTCGCATCTCGAGATCGTCGATCCGGTCGTGCTGGGCAAGGTCCGCGCCAAGCAGGATCAGCTCGCCAAGCCGAATGTCGACCGCAAGAAGGTGCTGCCGCTCCTGATCCATGGCGACGCCGCCTTCGCGGGCCAGGGCGTGGTGGCGGAGTGCTTCGGCCTCTCGGGGCTGAAGGGCCACCGCACCGGCGGCTCGATCCACTTCATCATCAACAACCAGATCGGCTTCACCACCGATCCGCGCTTCTCGCGCTCCTCGCCCTACCCGTCGGACGTCGCCAAGATGGTCGAGGCGCCGATCTTCCACTGCAATGGCGATGATCCGGAGGCCGTGACCTTTGCCGCGAAGGTCGCGACCGAGTACCGCCAGAAGTTCGGCAAGCCCGTCGTCATCGACATGCTCTGCTACCGCCGCTTCGGCCACAACGAGGGCGACGAGCCGGCCTTCACGCAGCCGAAGATGTACCAGCGCATCCGCAAGCACCCGACGGTGCTGGAGACCTACGGGCGCAAGCTCGTGGAATCCGGCGCCGTGACGCAGGAGGCGCTCGATGCCCGCAAGGCCGAGTTCCGGTCGCTGCTCGACGGCGAGCTCGACGTCGCGGGCAACTACAAGGCCAACAAGGCCGATTGGCTCGACGGCCGCTGGTCGGGCTTCAAGGCCGTGCGCGAGGATGTCGACGATCCCCGCCGTGGGCAGACGGGCGTGCCCGCCGAGACCCTGCGGGAGATCGGCCAGAAGATCACCCAGGCGCCCCCCGGCTTCCACCTGCACCGCACCATCCAGCGCTTCCTCGACAACCGCGCCAAGGCGGTCGAGACGGGCGTCGGCATCGATTGGGCGAGCGCCGAGGCCCTGGCCTTCGGCTCGCTGCTCCTCGAAGGCCACCGGGTCCGCCTCTCCGGTCAGGACGTCGAGCGCGGCACCTTCTCGCAGCGCCACGCCGTGGTGATCGATCAGGAGAACGAGCAGCGCTACACCTCGCTGAACGGGATCCGGGAGGGACAGGCGAATCTCGAGGTCATCAACTCGATGCTCTCGGAGGAGGCGGTCCTCGGCTTCGAGTACGGCTACTCGCTGGCCGAGCCGAACGCCCTCGTCCTGTGGGAGGCGCAGTTCGGCGACTTCGCCAACGGCGCGCAGGTCGTCGTCGACCAGTTCATCTCGAGCGGCGAGCGCAAGTGGCTGCGCATGTCCGGCCTCGTGATGCTGCTGCCCCACGGCTACGAGGGGCAGGGTCCGGAGCATTCCTCCGCCCGCCTCGAGCGCTACCTGCAGATGTGCGCCGAGGACAACATGCAGGTGGCGAACTGCTCGACGCCGGCGAACTACTTCCACATCCTGCGCCGGCAGCTGAAGCGCGACTTCCGCAAGCCGCTGATCCTGATGACGCCGAAATCGCTGCTGCGCCACAAGCGGGCGGTCTCCTCCCTCGACGCGATCGCGGAGGGCTCGACCTTCCACCGCATCCTCTGGGACGATGCCGAGCACGAGGAGGGCGGCGTCAAGCTCGTCAAGGACGACAAGGTCCGGCGCGTCGTGCTCTGCTCGGGCAAGGTCTATTACGACCTGTTCGAGGAGCGCGAGAAGCGCGGCGTCAGCGACGTCTACCTGATGCGCGTCGAGCAGCTCTACCCCTTCCCCCTCAAGGCGCTCGCCACCGAGATGAGCCGCTTCCGCAATGCCGAGGTGGTCTGGTGCCAGGAGGAGCCCAAGAACATGGGCTCCTGGGCCTTCGTCGAGCCCTATCTCGAATGGGTGCTGGGCCAGGCCGGTGCCGCGGTGAAGCGCGTGCGCTATGTCGGCCGCCCCGCCTCCGCCTCGACGGCGGTCGGCCAGATGTCGAAGCACCAGGCCCAGCTCCAGGCGTTCCTGAACGAGGCCCTGGCGGTCTGAGCCGTCTGCGACCCTGACCTGACGGCGCCCTCGAGCCGGCGCCGCCTCCCTTTCCGGGCCGGCGAGCCGGCCCCAACCCCGGCGTGAAGACCCATGGCAACCGACATCCTCGTCCCGACGCTCGGCGAATCCGTGAGCGAGGCCACCATCGGCCGCTGGTTCAAGAAGCCGGGCGACACCGTGGCGGCCGACGAGCCCCTGGTCGAGCTCGAGACCGACAAGGTGACGCTCGAGGTCAACGCGCCGGCAGCCGGCGAACTCGGCGAAATCCTGGTCAAGGACGGCGAGACGGTGGAGCCCGGGGCGCTCCTCGGCTCGATCGTCGAGGCGGGCGGGGCCAAGGCCGCGCCCAAGGAGGCCGCCCGATCCGAGACGAAGGCCGAGAGCCGCAGCGAGGCGCCGAAGGAGAAGGCCGCCGAGACCAGGTCCGTCGAGCAGGCGCCCGCCCGGGACTCGGCCGCGGGCTACGGCAACCACGGGGAGGCGGCCCCGGCCGGCGCTCGCCCGGCGGGCGACAACGGCCCCGCCGTGGCGAAGCTCGCCCGGGAATCGGGCGTCGACCCGGCCAGCGTCAACGGCAGCGGCAAGGACGGCCGCGTGACCAAGGGCGACATGCTGGCCGCGCTCGCCAAGGGACCGGCGCAGCGCGAGCCCTCCCGGGACGCCAAGCCGACGCTGCCGCGCGCGCCCTCCGCGCCGGACGATGCCGCGCGCGAGGAGCGCGTGCGCATGACGAAGCTGCGCCAGACCATCGCGCGCCGCCTCAAGGAGGCGCAGGACACTGCCGCGATGCTCACGACGTTCAACGACGTCGACATGGGTGCCGTGATGGCGATGCGCGCCCAGTACAAGGATATCTTCGAGAAGAAGCACGGCACGAAGCTCGGCTTCATGGGCTTCTTCACCAAGGCGGTGATCGGCGCGCTGAAGGACGTGCCGGCGGTCAATGCCGAGATCGACGGACAGGACGTCGTCTACAAGAACTACTACCACATCGGCATCGCGGTCGGCACCGATAAGGGCCTCGTGGTGCCGGTGGTGCGCGATGCCGACGACCTCTCGATCGCCGGGATCGAGAAGAAGATCGCGGGCTTCGGCAAGAAGGCCCGCGATGGCAAGCTCTCCATCGACGAGATGCAGGGCGGCACCTTCACGATCACCAATGGCGGCATCTATGGCTCGCTGATGTCGACGCCGATCCTCAACGCGCCGCAATCGGGCATCCTCGGCATGCACCGCATCGAGGAGCGCCCGGTGGTCCGCGCCGGCAAGATCGAGGCGCGGCCGATGATGTATCTCGCCCTCTCCTACGATCACCGGATCGTCGACGGGAAGGAGGCCGTGACCTTCCTGGTGCGGGTGAAGGAGGCTCTGGAGGATCCCGCCCGGCTCGTGCTGGACCTCTGAGGCCTTCGTGCCGGACATCGCCGACAGGGTCGCGGTCGTTACGGGCGGCGGCCGTGGCATCGGCCGCGCCGTGTCGATCCTGGCGGCGCGCGCCGGCTACCGCATCTGCCTGAGCTACGTCTCGGATGCGGCCGCCGCCCGTCAGGTCGTCGCGGCGATCGAGGCCGAGGGGGGCCAAGCCGTGGCCGTGCAGGGCGATGTCGGCGTGGAGACCGACGTGCTCGCCCTGTTCGCGGCGGCCGACCGGCTCGGCACGGTCGCGGCGCTGGTCAACAATGCGGGCGTGGTCGATGTCGCCGCGCGGGTCGACGCGATGAGCGCCGAGCGCCTGCGGCGGATGATGACCATCAACGTCGTCGGCAGCCTGCTCTGCGCCCGGGAGGCGGTGCGGCGGATGTCGACCCGCCACGGCGGACAGGGCGGGTCGATCGTCAACCTGTCCTCGGTGGCGGCCAAGCTCGGCGGGGCGGGGCAATATGTCGACTACGCCGCCTCGAAGGGCGCGATCGACAGCTTCACCGTCGGGCTCGCCCGCGAGGTCGCCCCGGAGGGCATCCGCGTCAACGCGGTCGCGCCCGGCATCATCGACACCGAGATTCACGCGAGCGGCGGCCAGCCGGACCGGGCCCGGGCGCTGGCGCCCCTGATTCCCATGCAGCGGCCCGGCACCGCCGAGGAGATCGGCGGCCCCATCGTCTGGCTGCTCTCCGAGGAGGCAGCCTACATGACCGGGGCCATCGTCGACGTCACGGGCGGCCGGTGAGCGCCAGGATTCTCCGGGCGGATTTCACCGGCCACTGATCTGAACTTTTAGGAACGGACCATGAGCAGCTACGATCTCGTCGTCATCGGCACCGGCCCCGGCGGCTATGTCTGCGCCATCCGTGCGGCTCAGCTCGGGTTGAAGACGGCGGTCGTCGAGAAGCGGGCCACGCATGGAGGCACCTGCCTCAATGTCGGCTGCATTCCCTCCAAGGCGCTGCTCCACGCCTCCGAGGCGTTCGAGGAGGCGGGAACGCATTTCGCCGATCTCGGCGTGATCGTGAGCGCGCCCAAGCTCGATCTCAAGAAGATGATGGCCTTCAAGGACGAGGGTGTGGCCGGCAACACCAAGGGCGTCGAGTTCCTGCTCAAGAAGAACGGCGTCGACAGCTATCGCGGCACGGGCCGCCTCGCGGGCGCCGGGCGCGTCGAGGTCATCGCCGAGGATGGCGGCAACCAGCTCCTGGAGACGAAGAACGTCGTCATCGCCACGGGCTCGGACGTGACGAAACTCCCCGGCGTCACCATCGATGAGAGGGTCGTGGTCTCCTCGACCGGTGCCCTGGAACTGGAGAGCGTGCCGAAGAAGCTCGTCGTGATCGGGGCGGGAGTGATCGGCCTCGAGCTCGGCTCGGTCTGGCGCCGCCTCGGCGCGGAGGTGACGGTGGTCGAGTATCTCGACCGGGTGCTGCCCGGCATGGATGGCGAGGTCGGCAAGCAGTTCCACCGGATCCTCGGCAAGCAGGGCATCACCTTCAAATTGTCCTCGAAGGTCACCGGCGTCGAGCTCGGCAAGAAGGGCGCCACCGTCACGGTCGAGCCGGCCGCGGGCGGCGCCGCCGAGACGCTGCAGGCCGACGTGGTGCTCGTCGCCATCGGCCGCGTGCCCTATACCGACGGGCTCGGGCTGGAGACGGTCGGCGTGCAGGTCGACAACAAGGGCCGGATCCAGACGGACAGCCATTACGCCACCAACGTGACGGGCATCTACGCCATCGGCGACGTGATCGCGGGGCCGATGCTCGCCCACAAGGCCGAGGACGAGGGTGTCGCGGTGGCCGAGTTGCTCGCCGGCCAGTCGGGCCACGTAAACTACGCGGTGATCCCGAACGTGGTCTACACCTATCCGGAGGTCGCCTCGGTCGGGAAGACAGAGGAGGAATTGAAGAAGGACGGCATCGCCTACAATGCCGGCAAGTTCCCCTTCACCGCCAATGGCCGCGCCAAGGTCAACCACACCACCGACGGCTTCGTGAAAATCCTGGCGGATGCCGCCACCGACCGAGTGCTCGGCGTGCACATCGTCGGCGCCGATGCGGGCAACCTCATCGCCGAGGTCGCGGTGGCGATGGAGTTCGGCGCGAGCGCCGAGGATGTGGCCCGCACCTGCCATGCCCATCCGACGCTGACCGAGGCGGTCAAGGAAGCCGCCCTCGCGGTCGGCAAGCGCGCGATCCACATCTAGGAGCCCGTCCGGGCAGGGTCTCGACGGCGCGGCTCAGGGGTGATTCACGCGGCTTTTGGGCAAGGTGTTTCGCTTCTGAGACGTCGATCAGGGCTGGCTGCTGCCGTCCTGGCTGTACGAATTCGTGCCGCCCGGGCGCCGGGCGCACTTCGTGCGCGACATGGTGCGGGGGCGCTCGACCTCTCGGCCATCCGCGACAGCTTCAGCGAAGAACGCCGCGACCCACCCGGTCACCCAGCCTGCAGAGGACCATTGCGGAGCAGCCCTGCGTAGCAGTGGGTCACCCGATCCTCAATCAGACCGGCAACTAGCTGTGATTATTGCAAAAGGGCTGGTGCCGGTGGAGAGGATCGAACTCCCGACCTTCGGTTTACAAAACCGCTGCACTACCGCTGTGCTACACCGGCCCGCGCCTCGCTTGCTAGCAGCCATGGATCGGGCATTCAACCCGACGGCTCCGAACCGGCATTTTCGAGTGCCGGCGCGTCTCCGGCAGCGGTGGGATTGCGGCGCGTTCCCCCGGGGCGGCGATGAAAACGCGCTTCCCGGTTGGTCGGGACGCAGGCCTTGAGATCCTCAGGTTGCATAGCCAGGCAGGTGTCCTAAGCTGGACGCCCAGGACAGACCAACGCGGGCGCCGCGCCGCGATGGTGGCGGCCTTCAGGCGCGGACCAGGGATTCCGCATTCCTGAGGCGCCGTGGTGGCGGTAGCGATTCCCGCGAGCACGTCCGAGCAGCGCGTCCGGCTGCGGAGATTTGCCCGCATCAGTCGGCATCCGAGAGGCAGGCATGACACGTCGGCACATCGAAAGCCTCAGGCAGTCTCGCGTGGCGCCGCGCGCATGAAGGGGCACGCGCGGAATCTGGCCATTCTGGCTGCCATCGTCATCGCGGCGACCGCCGTGGTGTGGGTGGTCGCGGTGCCGGACGAGCCGGAAATTGCCCTAGGCGACAGCGCTGCCGCAGCCCTCTTCGCGTCGATTGTCCTGCTCGGGAAGATCCGGCGTGACCATTGGCAGAAATGAGGCGGCCCGATCCAGGGCCGAAGGCTCGCCGGAGCGCAGGAGGATAGTCATGCCAACCGAATCCGAGGTCGAGACGCATCCGGACGCGGTCGCCGCCAGGGCCTTGCTGGAGGAACGCTTGGCGCGCCTGACCTCCGACCAGCGAGTCGCGTTCCTCGAAGCGGTCCGCCGATGCTACGCATCCAACGCGCCGGCCGAGTTCCCAACGTGAGGGAGATCACGGTCGGGAACCGCCCCGCGCCGTAGGGTGCCTGGGTCCGAGGCCCGCCGGCCGAATTGACGAGCGGCCGGTGCGGAAGTGGTCCAGAACTCACATTCGTGGCGAGGCGTGCGATGCGGCGGCCCCTGCTTGCCGGACTAGGTCTGCTCGCGCTCATGACGCCGGAGATGTCCTGGTCCGGCGAAGCCATGACGGGACGCGCGGTCGTCCTCGATGGCGATACCCTCAGCCTCCGTGGAAAAGTCATCGGCCTGCACGGGATCGCGGCGCCGGGCCTCGAACAGGTCTGCCTCGGCGCGAACGGTCAGAACTATGCCTGCGGGGCGATCTCGGCACGCGCGCTGACGGATGCCATCGGGGATGCGACGGTCTCGTGCGAGCCGCATCAGGCGGATCAGGACGGGCGCCTGATCGCGACCTGCCGCAGGGGCGCGGAAGATCTCAGCGCATGGATGGCCGCGCAAGGATACGCGACGGCGCACCGGTTCGCCTCGACCCCCTATCTGGCTGAGGAGAAGCTGGCCTGGGCCCGGCGTCGCGGCCTCTGGGCTGGCGTCTTCGACGATCCTGCAGGACGCCGGCGGCCCCCCTATGCTGCGGCGAGACGGATCGCCGCCGCGGATGCGGATCAGCGCGCGCCGATCCCGTCCACCGTCGTACCGAGCCGGCGTTGATCACGAGAAACGCCTCAGCCTCTGACCCTTTCGCCTGTTCCCGGGTTGCATCAGGAGTGGGGTCTGCTCGGGAGACCGGGATGAGGCGTCCAGCACGGGACTTTGCGGTTCGGATCGACTTCGGTGGCCAGGAAACCGTGGTCGAAGCCTGCACCGAGCGCGGCCTTTGCCTCCTGGCGGAAGCATTCTTCCGCGAGCTGTACGCGAGGCCATGCAAGGTGACCTACACGATCGAGTGCCAGGACGACGGTGCCGGGCGGCGTATCGCCGCCTACCTGGGCGATGTCTGGCTGGAACTCCTCGGAACGCCCTGACGATGCCCGATCCGGGTGGCGGAGATTGCCGGCAAGCCCGGCTCCTCCGCCCGCCCTTCACCGCAGCGACCCACGCCGCCCGGATGCCTCAGGGTCGCGAGAGAACCGGGATTTCGGTCCCATCGGTCAGGCCGATCAGAAGCAGCCCGACATGCGCGGCGTTGACGATCCCGCCCGTGAGCGCCAAGCGGATCGCCGCGTCGCGCGGGACGAGAACCACCTCGATATCCTCCGTCGGCTCCGGGCTCGCCATTCCGGCGACCACCCCGGTCGCCCGCACGAGGTGCAGACGATTGGCGTAGCGGGCCGGATCGACGCTCAACGTGGTGAGATGCGTCAGGCTCGCGCCGACATAGCCGGTCTCCTCGCGCAACTCGCGGGCGGCGACCGCCGGAATATCGGTCTCGCCCGGATCCATCACGCCACCGGGGAGTTCGAGGCTCGGGCCCCCGTAACCGTGCCGGTATTGCCGCACCAGAACGACTCGATCGGCCTCGTCCAGCGCCAGCACATGCACGAAATCGGGAAACTCCAGCACATAATAGGGTGCGACGGCTGCGCCCGACGCCGTCACGCAATCGTCGGCGCGCAGGCTGATCCAGCGATCACGCACCGCGTGCCTCGATGCCCGCACCGTCCAATTCCTGTCGCGCATCGTCTCGGCCCCCCGTGAGCGCCGGGTGCTCACCCCATTGAACCTGTCTCGGTGGCCTCCGCGCAGACCCGAGACCACCGGCGGCGTTGCGCGCGGGCCAGAAAGCCGTACGGATCGGCCCCGCAAACGTGCGAGGAGGCAGGACCTGTCGCAAGGGTCCTGTTATCACGCTTACCCGGACGATAGCTTCGCGAGCGTCAGCGGATCGGGCTCGCCCTCGAAATAGGTCGCGAGGGCTCGGCCGAAGGCCGGCTCGTCCGGCGCCGCCCGGGCAAACAGCGTCATGGACGATCGGAACTTCATGTCGTCGGGTGAACCGAACAGCGCGCGCGCAGAGCGCCCCGTGACACCGTTCGCGGCTTGCGTGCAGGCCAGCAGGCGTTCGCCGAGCACGGGGTGACGCAGATAGGCGCGCGCTTCCGCCAGGGAGGTGATCGCGTAAAGCTGGGCCATGGGGCTGTGGCCGAGGCCCGCGATCTGCGGGAAGATGAACCACATCCAGTGGCTCGTCTTGCGTCCGCTTCGGATCTCACTCAGGGCCCGTTCGTGGACGCCACGCTGAGCCTCGACGAACCGCCCCAGGTTCCCGGTATCCTCGACCGTCCTCTCGACCGCCATGGCGCCTCTGCCTTGCTCCGGGCCGCTGGGCCGCGCACCCTGAAGATGTGATGCGGCGGCGGGCCGAACAACCGGCCCGGACCCCGAACGCGCGGGGCGATGCGGCGGAACCGTCACCGTGGCGGGGCGCGTTTGCGTGGTGCGGGTATCACGATGGGTGCCGGAGGCCGCGATGGACGCCAAACTCGCAGAGACCGTCAGGGAAGCGGCGGCCCATGCGCGCCGCCGCGCGATGAACTATCCGGGCTCGATCCGGGCGGACGATCTCCCGTGGGCGGTGCTCGAGACCTTCGATGCGGAGGTGCGCGGCCATGTCGAGCGCGACCGGCGCATCGAGGATGAGCGGGACCGGGTGCTCATCGCGGCCGTGATGTTGGCCGAATCTCCGCCCGACGCGGGAGCGGAGGAAGTCGGCGCGGCGCGCGATCACCTCATCGCGGCCATCGATTACCTGGAGCAGGCGGTGCTGCGGTTCGGGCTGGTGAACCAGAAGGCCGCGAGGCTGGGCTATGGCGTCGCGGGCCAGCCCGTCGCCGCGCGGACCTGAACCGCGCCCCGATCGGAGATGAGGGCGGGCCGGGGCCGCCGCACCCGAGGGCCCTGCAGCATCAAACCTCAGCGTCCGGGCTGCCACTCGGCATGCCGGGGCAGGTCGGCCTCGTCCAGGAGCCAGGGTGCCTCATGCGAGGTCCAGATGTGCAGCATCGGCCGCCGGCCGGGATCCTCGTCCAGGGTCGCCACCCGCAGCAGGACATGCGGCTGCGCCGGCCGCTCCGCAACGAGATGCGTGCCGCATTGGGAGCAGAAGTGACGAAGCTTATCGGGCGAGGACGGATAGGCCCGCAGCCTGTCCTCGCCGGCCGTCCAGCGGAAATGCTCGCGCAGCACACCGGCGGTCGTCGCGAAGGCGCTCGCATGGGCCTTGCGACAGGTCACGCAGTGACAGTGCACGATCGGCATGTCGAGCTGATCGACTTCGTAGCGCACGTCCCCGCACAGGCAGCTTCCGGTCAGTGTCATGGCGATCCCGCTCCACCCGAAACGCACCCGAATTCTTGAGACATCACTGAAGCGGGCTCAAGCCGCTTGCTCGCGACATCCTATCCCGCCAGGCCTCGGGGACGCGGCCGGGCATCGGTCACGATCTTGCCATGCATCCGGGCCGCGGCGAAGAACCTCGACCTCACACGTCGTCGCCGGAGATTTGATCCTCGGCTATTTAAAAAAATCGCGGAGATCTCGACGGCAGACCGGGCCTCTTGCGTGAACATACTGAATAATACAAAGTTCAAAAAACCTGTGAGAAGGATGTCATGGCTGGTCCTGATCAGCATCCCGCGCATCCCGTTCTCGGGAAGAAGCGGCGGCCCGCGCTGTAATCGGCGAAGGATGCTTGCTCGACGCCCGGCTTGCGGAGTGCGACGATCTTCCAATAACTTCGACAGAGACAGTGCCGACAAGAGCACTTCGCGAGGAAACGCCATGAGAGTTGCCGTGAAAGCCGCGATTGCGGCCGCCTTGCTGCCGGTTGCCTCGGCTCAGGCCTGGGAGCCGACGAAGCCGATCGAGATCATCGTCCCGTTCCCGCCGGGCGGCTCGTCCGACCAGATGGCGCGCACCATCCAGGGCGCGATTCAGAAGAACAACCTCGTCAAGCAGCCGATCATCATCGTGAACAAGCCTGCGGCCGCCGGCGGCGAGGCGATGCTCGACATCCAGAAATCGGCTGGCGACCCGCACAAGCTCATCACGACATCGAGCGGCATCTACATGACGCCGCTCGCGACCAAGCTTCCGGTGAGTTGGCGGGACTTCACGCCGGTGGCGATGATGGCCCAGGACGCGTTCGTGCTCTGGGTGAACGTCCAGAAGCCCTACAAGACGGCCAAGGATTTCATCGAGGCTGCCAGGATTGCGGCTCCACCCCTCAAGACGGGCGGCAACGGCTCGAAGCGCGAGGACCATCTGATCTCCGTCACCATGGAGCAGATTGCGGGCGTCAAGATCACCTACGTTCCCTACCAGGGCGGGGGCCCGTCCTCGGTGCAGCTCGCGGGCGGGCATATCGATGCCAACATGAACAACCCGGCCGAGGAGATCGCCAATTGGCGCTCCGGCGCCGTGAAGCCCCTCTGCGTGTTCTCGCCGAAGCCCATGGCCTACACCCAGAAGGTCACGGCGGACATGGCGTGGTCCGACATCCCGCCCTGCCCCTCACAGGGTCTCAACGTCACCTACCAGATGCTGCGCGGCATGTTCATGCCCGGCAAGGTCACGCCGGAGCAGCAGGCCTATTACGTCGACCTCTTCCAGAAGGTCGCTGAGACGCCGGACTGGAAGGCCTATCTCGAGCGCAATGCCTTGGTGCCCGATTTTCGCTCCGGCCAAGCCTTCGTCGACTTCCTCGTCGAGGATGAGCGCAAGCACAAGGACCTGATGGGCAAGGCCGGCTTCATCGCGACGAACTAGTCTCCCTGTCCGACGCGCAAAAGGCCTGTCATGGTGGACGCTTCTCCCCCGATCTCCGAGCGCGGCATCTCGCGCCGGCTCGTCGAAACCCTCGTGGCGCTGTCCCTGCTCGGCGTCGCGGGGCTCGCCCTGTGGGATTCCTACGGCCGCGGCGCGGGCTGGGACAACGGACCGGAGAACGGCTTCTTCCCGGCCCGGGTCGCCTGGATCCTCGTCATCGCGGCCATCGCCACCCTCGTGAGCGCCCTCCGCCGCGAGGAGAGCGTCTTCGTGACCTACAGCCAGCTGCGTCTCGTGGCTCAGGTCTTCGTGCCGCTCTTCCTCTACGTGCTGGCCATCGCCTTCGTGGGCATCTACGTGGCCTCGGCCCTGTTCATGGCCCTGTTCATGGTGATGCTGGGCTCGTTCCGCTGGTGGCAGACCCTGCTCGCCGTCGTGCTGACACCGCTGATCATCTTCTGGGTGTTCGAGCTGCAATTCCGGGTTCCCCTGCCGAAGGGGCCGCTCGAGACCATGCTCGGCTACTGACCTCGCGAACGGCCGCCTCCAGAGACATCGACGATGGACGATCTCAACCAGCTCCTTCTCGGCTTCCAGGTCGCGCTGACCTGGCACAACGTCCTGTTCATGATCGTCGGCGTGCTGCTCGGCATCGTGGTCGGCGTCCTGCCCGGTCTCGGCGGCCCGAACGGCGTCGCCATCCTGCTGCCGCTCACCTTCGGGATGGATCCGACCTCGGCCATCATCCTCCTGTCCTCGATCTACTGGGGTGCGTTGTTCGGCGGGGCCATCACGTCGATCCTGTTCAACATCCCGGGGGAGGCGTGGTCGGTCGCCACGACCTTCGACGGCTACCCGATGGCGCAGCAGGGCCGGGCCGGAGAGGCCCTGACGGCGGCCTTCACGGCCTCCTTCATCGGCGCCCTCTCGGGCGTGATCCTGATCACCTTCGTGGCGCCCCTCGTCGCCAAATTCGCCCTCCGCTTCGGGCCGGCGGAGTTCTTCGGCGTCTTCTTCCTGACGTTCTGCTCCTTCATCGGCACGGGCCGCGAGAACAAGGCCAAGATCGTGGCGTCCCTCGCGCTCGGCTTCCTGCTCGCGGCCGTCGGCCTCGATACGATCTCGGGAGACCTGCGCCTGACCTTCGGCTCCCCCGAGCTGATGAAGGGCTTCGACTTCCTGGTCGTGGTGATCGGCCTGTTCGGCGTGTCGGAGATCCTCCTCACCATCGAGGAAGGCCTGCACTTCAAGGGCAAGCGGGCGGCCATGGACCTCGCCGTGGTGCTGCGCACCTGGGCCTCCCTGCCACGCTACTGGGCCACCCTGCTCCGCTCCTCGGTGGTGGGGATGTGGATGGGAGTGACGCCGGGCGGGGCCATCGCGGCCTCGTTCATGGGCTACGGACTGGCGAAGCGGTTCTCGCGAACACCCGAGGCGTTCGGGCGCGGCGAGGTCGAGGGGGTGCTCGCTCCCGAGACCGCCGCCCACGCCGCCGGCACCTCGGCCCTGCTGCCGATGCTGGCGCTCGGCATCCCGGGCTCGGCGACGGCCGCGGTCCTGCTCGGCGGTCTGATGATCTGGGGCCTTCAGCCCGGCCCGCTGCTGTTCATCGAGAAGAAGGAATTCGTCTGGGGCCTGATCGCCTCGATGTATCTCGGAAACGTCGCCGGCCTGCTGATCGTGCTCGCCACCGTGCCGGTCTTCGCCGCGATCATGCGCATTCCCTTCGCGCTGGTGGCGCCGATCATCCTGGTGGTCTGCGCGATCGGCGCCTACACGGTGGAATCCTCGCGTTTCGACATCTGGCTGATGCTGGTCTTCGGCATCGTCGGCTACGTGTTCAAGAAGCTCGACTATCCCCTCGCCCCCCTCGTGCTCGCCCTCGTGCTCGGCGACCGCGCCGAGGATGCGTTCCGGCAGGCGCTCCTCGGGTCGGGCGGCGACCTCTCGATCTTCTTCTCGAACGGCCTCGTCTCGACGCTGATGATCCTCGCCCTGCTGCTGCTGTTCTGGGGGCCGCTGGGCCAGGTCCGGCAGCTGATCGCCCGCAGGATCGGGCTGGCACGGGCCGCGCCGGCCTCGCCCTGACGCGCGGGCGTCGCTAGGACAGGGACCGCGCTCCGGCGTGAGGATTTGCCCCGTTGTGGGCGGCGCGACGAGCCCTCAGCCGCTCAGGATGTCGGCCTCCGCCTTTCCGACCGCCTCGGCCTGCTCGTGGGCGATCTCCCGCGTGCTTCT
>NZ_VZZK01000007.1 GCF_008806385.1 Methylobacterium soli | reverse complement strand
AGGGGTGCGACTTCTCCGGACAGCGCGCACCCCTCACCCCAACCCTCTCCCGGACGGGAGAGGGGGGCCGTCGCGCCGAACCGGACCGGGGCTGCCTATTTTCCAGCCCGTTGCAACGCGATCGGGCGCGGCTCTAGTGGAAGCCGACGCTTGGGACCCGTGCCATCCTCGCCGCAGACAGCGGCCCGCGGTGCCTGCAATCGGACGTTCATCGGCCACCGGCGGCAAGCCCCATCGCCGCGACTGCCCGGGCGCTCGGCCTGGGTGGTGAGCCCCTTCACGGCCTCGGCAAGCAACAGGATCCTGCCCGCGCCCCGACGCCGGAGGCCGAACACGTGCCTCGTTCAAGGGACCTAACTTGTAAAACGACACAGCACTCTAAGGAGGGCAAGTATTCTTCGCGCAGGCGATATCGATGAACGCCCCGATCATGCGAGAATTGCGGCGATCTTGTAGGCAGACAATATGAGCGTAGTTGTAGATCTCGACATCGAGGAAAGGGAGCCATCGGGTCCGTGGATCGGGCATATGCTCGGCATTGGAGACCACCCCGATCCCGACGCCGCTTGCGACCGCCTCGCGAACAGCCTCCCGACTGCCGATCTCCATCACGACATGCGGTCGAACACCGGCTTGGACCATCGCCGCTTCCGTGGCGCGACGCGTGTTCGACCCGACCTCCCGCGCGACCATCGCCTCACCGTGCAGTTCGGCGATCCGGATGCCGGTACGCTCCGGCCGGAACAGCGGATGATCCTTATGGGCGAAGGCGACGATCGGATCCTTGCTGTACTGCGACACCCACAATCGATCATCGCTCTCGGCATAGGCCAGGATCGCCACATCCGTGCGGAATTCGAGCAGGTCTTGCAGGACTGACTTCGAGTTTCCGACCGACACCGAGATCTCGATGCCGGGGTAGCGTGCGTGAAAGGCGATGAGCATCGCCGTTGCGTGGAAGGGACTGACGGCACCCAACCGAAGACGGCCCGTGCGCAGCTCCTGGCTCTCCAATAGGAAATGCCGCGCCTCGGCCTCGTCCGAGAACATGCGTTGCGCGAGGCGCTGTAAGTGGCGACCGGCTTCGGTCAGGTGAAGCCGGCCTCCGGTGCGGACGA
The DNA here is from genome assembly GCF_008806385.1 of Methylobacterium soli. Lineage (GTDB taxonomy): Bacteria > Pseudomonadota > Alphaproteobacteria > Rhizobiales > Beijerinckiaceae > Methylobacterium > Methylobacterium soli. Next base: position 229,324 of record NZ_VZZK01000007.1, on the reverse strand, counting down.
AGAGTTCGACCGCGTAGTGCTGCTCGAGAGCCCGGATCTGGGTCGTCAACGTCGGTTGGCTGACATGCAGCACGGCGGCGGCGGCGGTCACGCTGCCGGCTTCGGCGACGGCGTGAAAGGAGCGAAGCTGGGTGTAGCGCATTGATTTTTTATATGGCTGCGGAAAAACCTATCAATTCGACAATCTCCCGTGAAGTGCGTTTCCTCCATGTCCGGAATTGGACAGGGACGCCGCATGTCGATCGCACCGGATCTCGCCCCGGTCGGTGAGACCGCCTCCGCCCGCGAGGCGCAGCGGACGCTCATCGCGACCGGCCTCAATCACGCCCTGCACGACGGCTATACCGACTTGATCTACGTGCTCCTGCCGGTCTGGCAGGGAGAGTTCGGTTTGGGGTTCGCCGCCCTCGCCCTGCTGCGCAGCCTCTACAACGGCACGCTCGCCGCGCTGCAGGTGCCCTCCAGCCAGCTCGCGCGACGCCTCGGTGCCCGCACCGTGCTGATATTCGGCACGCTGCTCAGCGCCGGCGGCTACGCGTTCGCCGGCACGTCCGGCGGTCTGGTCGGCCTCTGCACCGCGCTGGTGCTCGGCGGTGCCGGCGGCAGCACGCAGCACCCCTTGGCCTCGTCGGTGATCGCCCGGAGCTTCGGGCCCTGCGCCCGCGGACCGCTCGGCACCTACAACTTCACCGGCGATCTGGGGAAGGCGAGCGTGCCGCCGCTGGTCGGCTTCCTCCTGACGCTCACGGATTGGCGCACGGCGTTGTGGCTGATCGCCGGCCTGGGTGCCGCTGTCGCACTCGCCGTCGGGCAATTGTTGCCGCGAGACCCCACCTCCGGGGGCGGATCACGGGACGGGAGGCCGCGGGCGGCTCAGCCTCGGAGCGAGGCGCAGAACGGCCAGACCGGATTCCGGCTCCTCGTCGCCATCGGCATGCTCGACAACGCCGCGCGCCCGGCCTTCCTGCTCTACCTGCCATTCCTGCTGCAGGCGAAGGGTGCCGGGCTGACGACAATCGGCCTTGCCCTGTCGCTGGTCTTCGTGGGTGGCGCTCTGGGCAAGGCGGTCTGCGGCCGGCTCGGAGATCGCCTCGGCGTGACCAGGACCGTGATCCTGACCGAGACCGGGACGGCCGCGGCGATCCTGGCCGCGATCGCGCTGCCGCTCGTGCCGGCGCTCACGGTGTTGCCCCTGCTCGGCCTTCTGCTGAACGGCACCTCCTCGGTCCTGTACGGCACGGTGCCGGACCTCGCGCCGGGCGGCCGGGTCGAGACGGCCTTCGCGGTGTTCTACACCTGCACGCTCGGGGGAAGCGCGCTCGCGGCTCCTCTGATCTACGGCCGCTTGGGCGACGCCGTAGGGCCTGGCTGGGCCGCTGTCGCGGCCGCCGCGACGGCGCTCGCAGTCGTCCCGCTCATGCTCAGCCTTTCTCCTCATCTGCCGGCGAAGGCCCCGTCGAGGCCGTGATTCTCGGACGGCGACACGAAAGTCGTCCCGCTCTTCGAGCTTGTGTCTTCGGGCTTATGTCTTCGGGCTTATGTCTTCGGTCTTATGCCTTCGCGACTTCAAGCACGTCGATCTCGAATACAGCATCTACAAATGTTATCGAATTTCTGGAGGCAGAATTTCGACTCAGGCTTAATCTGAACAGGATGGAGGGACAGTATGGTCGACAACACGGACGTTCGGGTTGGCCAGTGCCATTGCGGTGCCGTGCGTTTCGAAGCGACGCTGAGCGATGGCTTCGGTTCGATCCGCCGCTGCACCTGCTCGTACTGCCGAATGCGAGGCGCCGTCGTGGCGATGGCTGCCATGGGCGGGATCAAGTTCCTGCGGGGCGAGGATGCGTTGACGAGCTACCGCTTCCATACGGGAGCGGCGCAGCACTTCTTCTGTTCTCGCTGCGGGATCTACACGCATCATCAGAGACGATCGAACCAAGATCTCTATGCCGTGAACGTGGCCTGCCTCGACGGGGTGAGCCCGTTCGATTTCCCCGAAGTGCCTGTCATGGACGGCATCCATCACACGAACGACACCGGCAGGCCGACACGTCGAGCAGGCACCCTCCGCTTCATCCCGGCAGACGAATGACCGCTGTCTCGCGACGCCGGATTGACGACGCTTCTGCCGAGAAGTCGGCTGTCCATCAAACCAGCCGAACCGGTCATTCGACGGAATGACTGATCTCTCCAGGGGCACTCACACGCGAATAGGCTGCAGGGCAAGCATGTCGCTCGGAATCTGCCTCATCGTTCTCCTGGCCGCCATCCTTCACGCGAGCTGGAACGCCCTGTTGCGCGCCGGTCGCGACAGGTTGTGGTCGATGACGATCATGTGCATCGCCATCGCCCTGGTCTGCGCGGCGCTCGTCCCGCTCCTACCCCTGCCCGCGCGCGAGAGCTGGGGCTACGCTGCCCTCTCGGCCGTGCTCCATGTCGGCTACAATCTCTTCCTGGTGCGCACCTATGCGCATGGGGACCTTGGGCAGACCGATCCGATCTCGCGCGGATCGTCGCCGCTGCTGGTGTCCCTCGGGGCGGCCGCGTTCGCGCATGAGCGTCCCGATGCGATCGCCACGGCGGGCATTCTGCTGGTCTCCGGCGGCATCGTCTCGCTGGCGTTCCAGGGGCGCGGCATCGGGCGTACCAATCTGCTCTACGCGCTGGGTACCGGATGCTTCATCGGCGCGTACAGCGTGGTGGACGGGATCGGCGTTCGGCTCTCGGGCACGCCGGTCGGCTATACCGTCTGGATGTGCCTCCTCTGGGGTGTCCTGGCGCCGCCTGTCTATGCCGCCCTGCGTGATTGGCGCAGCCTCGTGCGAGGCCCCCGCGAAACCTGGGTGGCCGCAGGCGGCGGCATCGCCTCCCTGACGGCTTACGGGCTCATCATCTTCGCCATGTCGCTCGGCCCCATGGGACCGGTCTCGGCCCTTCGCGAGACCAGTGTGGTGTTCGCAGCGCTGATAGGCCGCTTCTTTCTGCGCGAGCACCTGACCGCCCACCGGATCGCAGCCTGCCTTGTCGTCGCGCTGGGTGCCGTGTGCATTGGACATGCTGGTTGAGGGAGCGCCCGGTGCCGAATGTCGGCCCTCCACGGTCAACGGGTTGGACGCGGACGGCACCAAGCTTGAAATTTCGAGCACGCGCTGGGCAGGACCTCGGATCGCCCCGATCCTGCGACAAGGCGCGGCGCGGCCCCTGGGACGATCCCGGGCTCCGATCATCGGCCGGTCCGTCCCTGTCGGTGAAGCCGGCGGGTGTCTGAGAGAATCTGATGCCCAAAACACCGAAACCCGATTCCGCGCAAGCGGAACCGGGTCTGGGCGGAGGAGCCCTGCGGCTGCGGCGGTCGCTCGAAGGCGAGCCGGGCCCGTATCTCAGCCGCTCCGGCGGCTCACATGCGGTTGTTGCGGCGCTTCATCGCCTTGCGGTTGTGGCGCGTGGGCTTGGCCATGGCGCGCCCGCTTGCATTCGGGGCCATGCTGGGGGTGCCGCCGCGGGCGCCCATCTCGCGCTCCTGCCCGGCGAGCGGCCCGCCCGCCTGCGGGCCCGACGTGTTGTAGGGCGAGTTGCCCTGGGCGAGGGCGGGGGCCGCCAGGAGGGCGGGGGCCGCGCAGAGGGCCAGCGACAGGGCGGCGACGGCGAATTTCATCGGGGGATCCTTCCGGGTTTGCCCGCGGGTCCGGTGCTTGGCCGGGCAGGCTTGGGGACCGGCCGTCGGCAGGGATTGCCGCGGCGGCCTGTGAGCGCTTCGGGGCGTCGGCCCGCCAAGCGCGGTGGAGAGGACTCGGTCGCTCCGGACGGGCCGGCCGGTCGGCGCAACGAAGATGGCTCGGTCCATTGCCTGAGGAATTGGCGGAAGAACTTGACGAGAGGACTTGGCGGAAGAACTTGACGTGAAGACTTGGCGCTCCTGAAAACAACCACCGGTTCGTTATCCGATCGGAAATCCGATTCTAGCGATTGTCTAGCGCCCTGTCGTTCCACCGGGGCGCCTCCGTCCGCAAGCGTTCGGATCGCGGGGCCGGCCGGCGGGCGATGGCCCGTCAGTCCATCGGGGCGTGAAGACGTCGGGATGAAGAGAACGTCGAGACCTGCGCACAGTGGAACACAAGAAAGGCGGGACTTCTCATCCCGCCTCCGTGTGCGCGATCGCGCGAGAACCTATGCCCGGACCTGATTCGGCGGAGCCTCCTCACTGTCGGACTGACCGTGATGCTGCATGGCTTCACCTCCGAGGCTGGTTTCGCGCTGGAGCGGGGCTCCATCAAAGCAACCGCCGAAGCCCGGACGGGTTCCGGGCCGGCCCGGGCTGTTTTGGCGGCCCGCGCATCGGCGGTTTCGACCGAATCCGACCGGGCGCGCGACGAACGTCGACGTTACAGCGCATATTTCAGGCGAATTGTGCTTAGAGGCAGTGGATTTCAGCTTTACGCCTATTGACGGGCAAGCTGCGACAATGAACTGAACAGCAGGACCCTGGAAGAGGAATAGAAAAATGGAAGAGCCTGCCGCCACTTTCCAGATCGACTACATCGATCTCGCGTCGGAAATCGTCTCCGCTTACGTATCCAACAACTCCCTGCCGGTGACCGAGTTGCCGGCACTTCTCGGCAATGTCCACGCGGCTTTGTCGGGCCTCGCCAGCGCCGGCGGCGCCAGCACCGAGGCCGCCCCGAAGGCGACGCCCGCGCAGGTCCGCAAGTCGATCACCCACGACGCGCTGGTCAGCTTCGAGGACGGCAAGCCCTACAAGACCCTGCGCCGCCACCTGACGATCCGGAACCTCACCCCCGAGGCCTACCGCACCAAGTGGGGCCTGCCGGTCGATTACCCGATGGTCGCCGCCGCCTATTCGGAGCAGCGCTCCTCCCTCGCCAAGAGCCTCGGCCTCGGCCAGCAGCGCCGCAAGCCGGCCGCCGCGGCCGCCCCCGCCGAGACCGTGCAGGCCCCGGAGCCGGAGGCCAAGGCCAGCCCCAAGGCCAGCGCCAAGGCCGCCCCCAAATCCACCGCCAAGCCTGCCGCCAAGGCGGCCGAGGCAGAAGCCCCCAAGGCGTCAGCGGGTCCCAAGGCGGCTGCCGCCTCCAAGCGCGCCCCGAAATCGGCCGAGGCGCCTTTGGCCGAGAAGCCCGCCAAGGCGCCCCGTGGGGCCAAGGCAGCGGAATCCTCCGAGCCGGCCCCGAAGGCCCGGGCCAAGCGCAAGGTCGCGGCCTGAGGATCGGGCAGGAGCGGGACCGACAGGAGCGGGACCGGCGGCCACTCACCGCCGGGCCCGCTCCCGCTCCTTGGCCCGCAGCGCGAGGATGAGCTCGACATGGCGCCGCGGCAGCCCCTCGAAGGCGCTCTCCGCGTAAGCCCGGCGGAGCCGGGCGCCGATGCCCGCGATGGCCTCCGGGCAGAGCGACGGCACCGGGTTCTGATGGATCTGCATCATCGTTCGTTCATGCTTTGTTCCGATGCGTCAGGGATGCGCCCGCGTGGTTAAGAAACCGTAAACGCGCGCCGCCGCCGCGGCGCCGGCCGATGCGCTGGCCCGCGTGCCCCGCCCGGGGCTGCAACCCGGTGTCTTGGCATGGCGCCCACGCGCCCGGCCTCGTCATTCAGGAATTCCGCGATCGCCCCGGCGACCTCCCGGCTCAGTCCGACCTGCGCGGTGCCGTGCACCCGCGCGGGCTCTAATGTCGCCCAATGATAGACCGTCCAGCCGTCGCCGACCCGGCGAATGGCATAGGCGGGGGTGGTCCAATCGGTGTCGGTCACGGGAATGCAGCCTCGGATGCGCGTCGGCGCCGCGCGGATCCTGAGTGTCGGCCGCGCGTTCCGGGCGCCCTTACGGCGGGTTGGTCGACAAAGTTTCAAGGCGTCGCGCCAACCGTTGCAGGCCAGGCGCGGCCCTGTCGTCAGGCCGCCAGGATCGCCCAGCCATGCGGCGGCAGGCGGACCCGCGCCTGCGCGCCCGCCGCGATCAGCTCGGCCTCGCCGGCCTCGACCGCGCGCGCGCCGGGCGCGGAGAGGTCGGCGCCCGCCTCGCCGAGGTTCAGGGCGAGGAGGAGGCGGCCCGCGCCGGATTGGCAGGCGAGGGCGAGGGTCTCGTTCGTGAGGTCAAGCACCGTGCTCCGCGCGCCGTGCAGCCAGGGATGGCGGCGGCGCAGGCCGATCAGGCTCTGGTGCAGGCGGTAGATCGGCCAGCCATAGGGCGCGAGGCCGGCCGGATCCTCCGGGAAGGCCGGACGGACGGCGTCGTCCCCGCCGGCGCGCTCCTCCTTCACCCCCCGGAACGCCTGCTCGTCCCCGGCATAGATCGAGGGCGTGCCGCCGCAACAGAACAGCACGGCCAGGGCGTGCGGCAGGTGGCGGGGATCGGCGAGGCGGCTGGCGATCCGGGTCACGTCGTGGTTGCCCACGAAGGTGAGGGGCGCGAAGCTGTCGAGGAAGCCGTTATGGCGCTCGAGGGCATGGGCGAGCTCGTACAGGTTGCGGTCGTTGAGCCCGCTCCAGATCGCCTTCCAGAGCTCGTATTGGGTCACCGCGTCGAGGCCGGTCGCGCGCACGATGCCGGCGTAGTCGCCGTGGATCACCTCGCCGAGGAAATAGGCCTCCGGGTGGGCGGCGCGCACGCGCGCCAGCACCTCGGCCCAGAACCGGTTCGGTACCGCGTAGGCGGCGTCGAGGCGCCAGCCATCGGCGCCGCGCCGCAACCAGTGATCCATGACGCCCGCCACGTAATCAACGACCGAGGGCTCGTCGTGGTTGAGCGCCACGAGGGCGTCGTGCCCCTCGAAATTCGCGTGATCGGGCACCGCGCCGGGTCCGCGGCCCCGCGGCCAGGACAGGCGGAACCAGGATGCCAGCGGCGCCTGCGCGCCCTCGCGCAGAACCTCCCGGAAGGCCGGGAAATCGCGCCCGACATGGTTGAAGACCCCGTCGAGGAGCACGCGCAGGCCCCGCTTGTGGGCGGCGGCCACGAACGCGTCGAAATCGCCGACATCGCCGAGGCGGGGATCGATCCGGTAATGGTCGATCGTGTCGTAGCCGTGGGTCGCGGCGGAGAAGATCGGCCCGAGGGCGATCCCCGAGGCTCCGAGCTCGACCGCGTAGTCGAGCCAGCCCTGGAGTCGGGGCAGGCGGCGGAGGGGGCCGGCCTCGCGCGGCCGGGCCTCGGGCTCGGCGCCGACGAAGCCGAGCGGGTAGACCTGCCACCAGACGGCGTGTTCGATCCAGGCTGGCACGCGGCCTCCCTCGGTTCCTCTGACCCCGCCAATGACCCCGCGAAAGGCCTAATCGGCCAGGCAGGCCGCGAGGGAGAACGTGCCCGCGAGCGCGATATTGCCGACGATCAGGAGGGCGAGAAGCGTCATGGTCAAAAAAGAACTCCGGGTTGCGCCGCAGGCCGCGGCACGGGCTCCATCAACGCCAATAGCCACGTTTCGTTGCGGGCCGTGGGTCAGGGAGCGGTCGGCGCGAGATCCGCCAGGATGCCGGGGAACTGGCCGGGCAGCTCGCCGGCCAGGAACCCGAGGGGGCCGACCTGATGCCCGAGGCGCCGGCCCGCCTCGGCATGGACGTGGACCGCCCAGAGCGCGGCCTGGAGCGGGGCGGCGCCGCGCCCGAGGAGCCCTAGGAGGAGCCCCGCCAGGGTGTCGCCCGAGCCCGAGGTGGCGAGCCCGACCGGGCCGTGGGCGCTCGCCCAGGCCTCGCCCTCCGGCGTGCAGATGCGTGTGCAGGCGCCCTTGAGGATCACGATGCATCCGAGGCTGGCGGCCGTGCGCCGGGCGATCCCGACGGGGTCGGCCTCGACCTCCCGCTTGTCGATCCCGAGGAGGCCCGCCATCTCGCCGGGATGCGGGGTGATGATCGCCCGGCCGCGATGGCGGCGCAGCGCCTCCGCGTCGGCGCGCAGGCGCATCATCGCGGCCGCGTCGAGGACGAGGGCCGGACCGTCGCAGCCGAGCAGCAGGTCGCGCGTCAGGCGCGCCACCGCCTCCGCATCCATCATGCCGGGGCCGACGAGCAGGGCCGCGCAGGCCGCGACCCGGGGCAGCAGGGTCTCGAGGGCGGCAGGCGCGATGCCGCCGGCCTGCGTCTCGTCGAGGCCGATCACCCGGGCCTCCGGCAAGGCGAGCCCGAGGCCGAGGGCGAGGCTCGCGAGGGTCGCGACCTGGAGCTTGCCGGCGCCCGCGCGCAGGGCCGCCCGCCCGGCGAGGAGCGGCGCGCCGGGCAACTCGCGGCTCCCGCCGACGACCAGGATGCGGCCGCGCTCCTCCTTGCTGCCGCCCTGGGGGCGCGGCAGGGGCATCCGGCGCAGGGTTGCGGGCGTCAGATCCGTCGGTGCGTGCATGCCTCGCCTCGTCCTTGGCTGCAGCGACAACGCCCGAGCGGGCCGAAGCGTCCCCGCCGGCGCTGCCGGCGCCAAGAGTGTGCCGGTGCCTGCGCCAAGAGTGTGCCGGTGCCGGCGCTGACAGCGCCGCGCTTAAGCCCGCGTTAGCCGGATTCTGATGGGATCGGCCGGATCGCTCCCGATCCCGACCGCCTTCGAGGAGGCGCCCCGTGATGGCCGCCCCACAGGCCGGCACGCCCGCTCCGGCGGCGGCCGGCTTCACCCTCATCGAGATGCTGGTGGTGCTGGCGATCCTCGCCGGCGTGGCGGCGATGTCGGGCCCGGTGCTGAGCCGCATCGGCCGGGGCCAGGCCCTCGATGCCTTCGGCGAGACCCTGGCGGCGCGGCTGAGCCTGACGCGGGCCGCCGCGATCCGCAGCAACGCGATCCGGGGCCTCGCCCTCGACCCGGCGGGGCGGAGCTTCGCCTCCGATGCGGGCCTCGCGCCCCTGCCGATCCCGGCGGAGCTGCGCGTCACCCTGGTGCCGCCGCCCCAGAGCCGCGGCCCCGCGGGGCTGATCCGCTTCCTGCCCGATGGCCGCAGCAGCGGCGGCGAGATCCGCCTGGACCAGGGGGCGGAGACGCGCCTCCTCTCCATCGAGCGCCTGACCGGGAGCGTGCATCTCGGCCGCCCGGGGGCCCCGTGAGCGGCGCCGCGACGGCTCGGGAGAGCGCCCAATCCGGCTTCAGCCTCGTGGAGGTGCTGGTCGCCTTCGCGATCACCGCGCTGGCGATGCTCGCGGCCTTCCAGGCCTTCGGCGAATCCGCCGGCCGGCTCGCCCGCAGCACCGAGGCCCTGCGCCGGACCGAGGAGGCGGCGGCCCTGGTGGCGGGGCTGGCGGCCGAGCCCCTCGCGGTGGGGCGCCGCAGCGGGCGCTTCCGGGACGGCACGCCCTACGAGATCCGGATCGAGGATGCCGCCGCGGCGCTGGGCGCGGGCGCCACCGGGACGCGCCTGCGCGTCGTCGGCCTCTGGCAGGGCCCGGCCCCCTTCCGGCTGGTCCTGCGCACCGCCCTCGTGGGAGGCTCCGGTGGCTGAGGCGGCGGCGATCGGCGGGGCGGCGCGGGAATCCGAGGCGGGCTTCACCCTCGTCGAGGTTCTGGTCAGCCTCGCCCTGGTGGCGCTCCTGTCGCTGCTGCTGCTCCAGGGCGCCTGGACGGCCACCCGGATGAGCCGGCACCTCGCCGCGGCCGAGCGCCAGGCAAGCGTGCAGGCGGTGCGCGACCATCTCCGCCGGACCCTGGAGGACGCGGTCGCGGGGATCGGGGCGGGGCGCAGCGCCGCCTTCGCGGGGGGCCCCGACCGCCTCCTCCTGGTCACGGATTCCGAGCGTACGGTCGAGGCGGGCGGCCAGATGCGGGTGCATCTCGGGCTCGCTCCGAGCGCGACCGGGCTCGCGCCGAGCACGACGGGACCCGGCGCGTCCGGGTCTGGCACGACCGGGCTCGACCTCGTCGAGGCGCGCGGCCTCGACCGGGGCGTGCGCGCCGAGGCCGCGCGGCCGGAGCCCCTGTTGCGGGGCATTGCCGGCTGGTCCCTGCGCTATTACGGCCGGCGCAGCCCGACGCCGCTGGCGACCTGGGGGGAGACCTGGGACGTGGGCGACCGCCTGCCGTTCCTGGTCTCCGTCACGGTGGCGTTCCCGCAGGGCGACCCGCGCGCGTGGGCGCCGCTGGCGGTGCCGATCGGGGGCGCGCGCTGAGGCACCGCCGCCGGGCGCCCCGGGCGCCAAGGGTCTTGAGTCTCCTGGTGTCAGGGCACCTCGTCCGGCACGGTGTCGCTGAAGGGCACGGTCAGGAGGTGCCGGCCCGCCTCGTCGGTGATCTCGAAGGCGCAGACGAACCAGTCGCGGACGATGTCCGTGCGCGTCCGCGCGATGGTGTCGCGCGCCACCGCGAGGGCATGCAGGCGGGCCGCGTCGAGGTCGGGCAGGTCGTCGCCGTCCTCGTCGACCGCGAGGCCCTCCGGTCCCGGCCGATGCCGGAGATGGAAATAGTAGCGCGGCATCAGGCGCCCTCGATCAGGCGGGCATATTCCGCCTCGGGCACGCCGTAGCCGTCATCGGCCGCCGCCTCCAGCGCCTCGCGGTCGAGCACCGTGATGCGCCCGCGCCGCGCCCGGATCAGCCGGTAGCCCTCCAGCGCCTGGACCGCCAGGGTCGTGCTGCTGCGCTGCGCCCCCAGCATCAGCGACAGGAACTCGTGGGTGATCGCGAGCTCGTCCCCGTCGGTCCGGTCCTGGCACATCAGCAGCCAGCGCGCGAGGCGCACCTCGAGGCTGTAGGTCGCGTTCACGAAGGCGGTCTGCGCGGTCTGGATCAGCTGGATCTGAACGTAGCGCAGCAGCAGCCGGCGCAGGGAGGCGCTCTCGTCGACGGCGGCGCAGAAGGCGGCCCGGTCGATGCACAGCACCTCGCCGGCACCCTGGATGAAATGCGCGAAGGGCGTGCGGTCCGCGCCGAGCAGCAACGGCGAGGCCCCGACCAGACCCTCGCGGCCGACGAGGCCGATCTCGACCCGGCCGGAGGACCCCTGCGTGGTGATCGAGGCGAAGCCGCTCTCGGGGAAGTAGAGGTACCGGACCGGCTCCTGGGGGGTGATCAGCACCTGCCGCAGCTCGGTCGGCATCGCCTGCAGGTGCGGCGCCAGCAGGGCGAAATCGCACTTCGGCAGGACCCTCAACAGGCGGTTGCGAATCTCCGCTTGGGAAGGCTGGGACATGGCTCCGCTCCGGTTCAGGGCGAGAGCAGGTGCCGTCGCCCGAGCGCCGATATCAGTCGAATTCGGCGAACGGCAGGTAGATTATCGCCTCCTGGGCACGCCAATGCAAGGCAGTCCAGGATAACATAAGTTACTCTATCATAGGTTATACTAGGCTCAAGCTCGCAAGAATGGGAATTGTCGGGAAAGTCACGAACGAACCCGCACCTGTAACAAATCGTGTTTCAACCGCTTATGAATCATATTGCTTCAGATTTACTTGCCGGCACGCTCGGGCGCGGTCGGCCTCGTTCCGGAGCCCGCGCTCATGAGAGACCTCCAAAGCATCCATGCGGCCTCTCCCCTGCGCAGGGCCGCGCCGGACTTCCCGACCCGCAATCCGCTGGTCCGCAAGCTCGAGCATTTCGCCAGCCTGAGCGAGGCGGACCGCCTCGTGCTGGAGCGCCTGAGCGCCGAGGCGCGCACGGTGGATCCGCATGTGGACCTGATCCGCGAGGGCGACGTGCCGGAGGAGGCGGTGCTGATGCTCGACGGCTTCGCCGGCCGCTACAAGCTGCGCCAGACCGGCTCGCGCCAGATCATGACCTACCTGCTGCCGGGCGATCTCTGCGACGTCGACGCGCCCTATCTCGGGCGGATGGACCACGCGGTCGGGACCCTCTCGACCGCCGCCGTGGCGCGGATCCCGCGCGGGCTCCTGGGGGAGGTGATGCAGCAGCACCCCGCCATCGCGCGGGCGCTTCGCCTCGCCAAGCTCGCCGAGGAGGCGACCACGCGCGAGTGGCTGGTCAATCTCGGCACCCGCTCGGCGCTCGAGCGCCTCGCCCACCTGTTCTGCGAGGTGCTCGCCCGCCTCGAGGTGGTCGGGCTGGCGCGCCAGGACACCTGCCGCCTGCCGATCTCGCAGATCGACCTCGCCGACACGCTCGGCCTCTCGAACGTCCACGTGAACCGGGTGCTGCAGGAATTGCGGCGGCAGGGATTGCTCGAATTCCACGGGCGCACCCTGAGGATCCTGGACCTCGGCCGCGTGCGCGACATCGCCGAGTTCAGCACCTCCTATCTCCAGCCCGGCTTCAGCCCGTCGGAGCACGCCCTCGCCAGACCGACCCTACGATGCCCCGAACAGGGCCGCGACGGCCTTGCAGGCGGGATGGTCGGGGCGGGCCGGGCCCCATTCCCAGGCGGAGGGGCGGCGCCAGGACAGGATGGCGCCGGCCCCCTGGCCCGGATCGTCGAGGCCGACCAGGCCTGAACGGATCGCCCGGGCGCCGCGGCCGGATTCGACCATCGCGGAGATCTCGAAGCGCACCCCGTCGGAGGGCAGAGCCGCCGCGCCGAGACCCGGCCCGCTCAGGGCGCCGGGGGGCAGGCGCGCCGCGAGCCGGCGCTCCATCCGGGCCGGGTCGAGGGCGCCGCGCCCGTTCTGCACCGTCAGCGCCGGGCGCAGGACCGCGTAGATCTCCGGCGTGACGGCGGGGAGCTGGTCGATCTCGTCCGGGCTCGCGAAGGGGGCGTTGCGCGGCCCGTAGGCGAGCCCGGCCTCGCGGTAGCGCCGGGATTCGGCGCCGCCATGGGGCTCGGGCACGTCGTCGGGATCGCGGAAATCGATGATCTGGGCCGCGACCGCGAGCGCGTCCCCGGAGGAGAGGCCGAGGCGGCGCAGCACCTCCTCCAGCAGGGGCCGCGGGGCGGCGTTGAGGTCGAGCAGGCCGCCCTGGTCCTGCAGCACGATGGTGGTGCTGTGCGCGGGGCCGAGGCGGCAGCGCACGGGCTCGCCGTTCAGGGGCAGGCCGGACGGGCTCGCCCGGCCCCGCGCCTCGAGGGCGAGCCAGAGGCCGACGAGCCGCACGATGCCGTCCGCCTCGGCATCGAGGGTGAGCCTGTCGCGGGAGGCGGCCGCCAGCGCGATCGCCGTGCGGGTGCGCAAGGTCACGGCGGCGGCGAGCGCCGAGAGCACCAGGAGGAGCGCCAGCACGGTCGGCAGCACGAAGCCCGCGCGCGCGGTCTCGGCGCGCCCGTCCCGCATCGCCACGCCCCCGATCCTCGCCCGCCGCATCCGCGCATGCCCGCATCCTGCGCGATCCCGCGCCGGATCAGCCTAACGGCCGGCCAGTTAACGCGGCGCTCAGGCAAGCTGATCCAAGCTCGAACTTCGGGTGGCGCACCCGGCTGATCTGTCTTCGCGCATCCGCGCGGGCCTGTCGGCCGGTCGGAGGCGAGAATGCAACTTCCAATACTTTTCCGGGCCGGCTTGATCGCCCTGCCGATCGTCCTGGCGGCGCAGGGACACGCCCGCGCGGAGGCGGGCGCGCCGGCCGCGCCGGCCGCAACCCGGCGGATCGCCCCGATCCCGGATGCCGCGGGCCTCATGGACCAGAATGGCCGGCCCCTCACGGAGGCCGCCTTCGCGGGCCGGATCCGGCTCGTCTATTTCGGCTACACCCATTGCCCGGATTCCTGCCCGACGGCGCTCGCCACCGTGACGCAGGCCCTCGACCGGCTGCCCCCCGAGATCGCCCGGCGCATCGTCCCGATCCTCGTCGCCGCCGACCCGGCGCGGGACGATGCGCGGGTGCTCGGCGCCTATCTGGAGGCCTTCCATCCGGGCTTCGTCGCGGTCACCGGCCCGGTCGCGGCCATCGACGATCTCGCCTGGTCCTACGGGGCCCTGATCCTGCGCCATCCGGACGAGGGGGCGGCGGGCTACGCGGTGGACCATTCCACCGACCTCCACCTCGTCGGCCCGGCCGGCGACCTCATCGCCCGCCTGCCCTACGCGATCGGGCCGGACGCCCTGGCGGAGCGGCTGCGGGCGAGCGCCGGCGCGGCCGCGATGCCCCGGGAGGGCCCGCGCTAGAGCCGCGCCCGATCGCGTTGCAACGGGCTGGAAAATCGGCAGCCCCGGTCCGGTTCGGCGCGACGGACCCCCTCTCCCGTGCGGGAGAGGGTTGGGGTGAGGGGTGCGCGTTGTCCGGAGAAGTCGCACCCCTCACCCGGTCGGCTCGCGCCGACTCGACCACTCCCGGACGGGAGAGGTGAAGCACAGCGTCATTCCAGGGCTCCGTTTCGCGGTCTCGGGATGACGACGCGGGCAGCGCGGCGGGCCCCCTCTCCCGTGCGGGAGAGGGTTGGGGTGAGGGATGAGCGCCTTCAGGATGGAGCATGCGGTCGTATCGCCGACTGAGCGCCGATCGGGCGCACCTCGTTCTGAAAGGTCTCGACCCTCACCCTGTCCCTCTCCCGCACGGGAGAGGGGATCCGCGCCCGCTTCGGCACGGGCGCGGCCGACGGTCCCGTCGCAACGCGATCGGGAACAGCTCTAGCGAGCTCAGCGCCGAGGCGGAGACCGGCTCGGCGCAGGAGAGCGCGTCCCGGCAAAGGCCGAGCGCCGGCTCCGGTGCGCGGTGCGCGCGGCTCGGAACGCTTGCGACCCTTCACGGCCACCCGGCCTGCGTGCTGACATGCGGTTCCTGCCGCTGCCGGATGGCGCGCGGCGACGCCGACCGCGCGGGTCAAGGAGGTTCGACATGCGGGATCAGGAGATTCGCGCGGCCCTGGATCAGCACTGGGCTGCCTCCGACGCGAGCGACTTCGAGGCGGAACACCGGATCTACCGAGAGGACGCGGTTCTCGATTACCCGCAATCCGGTGAGCGGATCCGCGGCCGGCAGAGCATTCAGGCGTCTCGCGCCGCGCAGCCGAACCGGAAACGCTTCGCAATTCGCCGGATCATCGGCACGGGCGATCTTTGGATCACCGAATACGTCCTGACCTATGATGGGCGGCCGTCCTACACCGTGAGCATCATGGAGTTCCGCGACGCGAAGGTGGCCCGCGAGACCCAGTATTTCGGCGATGGGTTCGCGCCGGGGGCGTCGCGCGCGCAGTGGGTCGAGCCGATCACCTGAGGCAAAACCGGTCTCCACTTCGGCGCGGAGCGTTCTAGGGCAGATCGGGCCCGGCGCCCCCGGCCCAGAGGGCGGCATGCAGCCCAAGGGCCAGGAACGGCCCGAAGGGCAGGCGGGTCGCGGCGCCGATCGTCCGGCCGCGCAGGGCCGCGAGGCCGATCAGGACGAGCGCCGAGCCGCTCGCCGCGAAGATCATCAGCGGGAGGCCCGAAAGCCCGATCCAGGCCGTCGCCGCGCCGACGAACTTGACGTCGCCGAGGCCGAGGCCGGTGCGCCCGCGCCAGGCCCCATAGGCGGCGCGGAGTCCCCAGAGCAGGGCGGCCGCGAGCCCTGCCCCCGCGAGGCCCTCCGCCAGGGCCGCGAGCGGCGCCTGCGCGGCCCGCAGCCCGGCGAGGCCGAGGCCGAGGCCGAGGAGCGCGAGGTTCAGCCGATCCGGGATGATCTGCCGGCGCAGGTCGATCAGGGCGATCGGCAGCGTCAGGGGCAGGGGCAGCAAGGCCGCGACGAGCGGGTCGGCGAGGAGGCCGGGCATGGTGATCAGGGCAGGCATGGTGATCAGGGCAGGCATGGTGATCAGGACAGGCATGGTGATCAGGACAGGCATGGGCGTCAGGCTCGGGCGAGGGCCGGCGCGCTCCGGCGCAGGCGCACGCAGCGCTCCTGCGGGACGCTCGGCCGCGCCGCGATGGGGGAAGGCGGCACTGCGAGCGGGGCGGGAGGCGCCGGCGGTCCCGCCTCATCCAGGAAGCGCGGGGGCCGCGCGGCGGCGAGGCGGCGCAGGTGGCCCCACAGGAGAGCGGCCCCCAGGGAGGCCGCCACGGTGGCGCCGAGCCAGAGCAGGACGAGCAGGTGGGCCGGCACCCGGTCGTTCAGCTCGCGCATCAGCCCGAGCGCGAAGGCCGTGTACCAGGACACCCCCGAGACCGCCCCCGAGACCAGGAAGATGCCGGCCTCGATGCCGGAGGCGCCCGCCAGCATCGGCCGGCGCACGTCCCGCAGCACGCTCGGCAGGACGAGGGCGTGGATCAGGAGACCGTTGACGGTCAGGACCACCACCACCAGGATCTTGGCCCAGAGCTTCGGGTTGGCGAGCTTCTCCGGGGCCTCGACGGCGTAGAGCGCCAGGAAGCCGAGGCCGGAGAGCCAGAGCAGGCCGATCCCCACCGACACCACCTTGCTGATGAACAGGAAGGTCCGCTCGATCTCCGGCGGCATCCCGCCCCAGCGCATCCAGCGCAGGATCCAGAAATCCAGCATGGTCGCCCCGCCGAGCCCGAGGCAGAGGCCGACGAGGTGCATCCCCACCAGCAGGGTCAGGAGCCGCACCGGCGGCAGGGGGGCGGGCAGCGGCACGGCCAGCGGGCCCGCGAGCGCCGGCAGGCAGGCCAGCCCCGCCGCGAACGCAAGCAGCGCCGGGAGCGGCACGACCCATCCGGCGAACCCGCCCCGCCTGCCCGCCATGTTTCGCCCGGCCCCCGCCGCTTCGCTCGAGGGCGCAGTGTCGCGCGAGATCTCGTAAGAAAACACGAACCTGATTATTGCATTCCGGCGCGGTCAAGAACAAAAAACGCTCTTGCCACATGAGCAAATCCTTTACTCGCATCCGGTATTATTGGTTGTGTTTAAATAGGGATACAACCAAGACAATGCGCAAGGGTTCGGGCGAGGCCGCAGTCGGGGGCGGGCGGGCGCGGAGCGGCACGCCGGAGCCTGCGCGGGAGCCTGCGCAGGCGGGCTTCTCCCTGGTCGAGCTTCTGGTGGTGCTCGCCATCATCGGGATGATCGCCACGATGGTGGCGCCGCAGGTGCTCGGCTATCTCGGCCGCGCCAAGGGCGAGACGGCCCGGATCCAGGTCAAGAACATCGCCCAGGCGATCGAGCTCTACTATCTCGACCTCGGCACCTATCCGGGGGCGCAGCAGGGCCTGGGGGCGCTGACGGCGGCGCCCCCCGGCGCCGTGGGCTGGCGCGGCCCCTACGTGCGGGACGCCCGCGGGCTGATCGACCCCTGGGGCCGCCCCTACCTCTACCGCGTCCCCGGCGCCGCCGGGAGCGCCTACGAGATCGCATCCCTGGGCCGCGACGGCAGCGTCGGTGGCTCCGGCGAGGACGCCGACATCGCCGGCCATTGAGTTGATCCGGGGCAATCCGGACTACATCCGGGTTTCTTCGCGCCGATCAACCAATCCAAAACTTCTCTTCGGCAGGATCTGGCGAAGCTCAACGGTATTGGATTGTATTTCTGTCATGAGTACAACTCAGAGATTTAGTATCGGGTGCGCCGGGCGGCGGATCCGCGCGGGGCTCGGCCTCGCGCTCCTGGGGCTTCCCCTGAGCGCGCCGATCCTGCTCGCGTCCCCGGCCGAGGCCGGCACCGGCCGCTGGTCCGGCGTGGTGAGCTGGCCGCGCATCGCCATCCACGCCATGGTGATGCCGGACGGGCGCCTGATGACCTACGGCACCACCCCGGACGATGGGCAGGGCGCCTTCGACTACGATCTCTGGGACCCGAAGCGCGGCACCGGCGACGGCGCCCACCTCACCCTGCCGAGCCTGATCGCCATGAACAGCTTCTGCGCCGCGCAGGTGCTGCAGCCGTGGAACGGCGTCGTGCTCACGGCGGGCGGCAACAGCGCCACCGGGGCGGGCAATTACGACGCCCGGACCCTCAAGACGAACCTCGTCAACGCGACGCGCTACCCGCGCTGGTACGGCACCCTGACGACGATGCCGGATGGCCGCCTGACGATGCAGGGCGGCATGGTCCCGTATGACTGGTACACCCACTCGATCACCCCGGAGGTGTTCACCCCGGGCCAGGGCTGGTCGGAATTGCCGGGCGCCCGCAGCGCGGACGCCTACGGGAGCGTGTTCGAGGACGGGCGCGCCAATTACGTGCAATCCTGGCCGGTCTCGAACACCAGGCTGTTCACGATCGCGGGCCAGGCCACCTTCTACCTCGACATCGCCGGGCAGGGCAGCATCTCCGGATTGCAGCCCTTCGCCCGCCCGAACTGGGGCGCGACCTCCACGGCGGTGATGTACCAGCCCGGCAAGATCCTGAAGGTCGGGGGCGGCGGCTCGTCGGATCTCGACCGGCGCTTCGCCGCGAGCCGCGCCGCGACGCTCCTCGACATCACCGGCCCGGCGCCGGTGATCACCGAGACCGCCCCGATGACCTTCCCGCGCCACTGGGGCACCGCCACCTTGATGGCCAACGGCGAGGTGCTGGTCATCGGCGGCTCGGCGGTCAGCAATGCCGACCTGGGCACGGTCTACGCGGCCGAGATCTGGAATCCGGCGACGCAGGCCTGGCGCATCGACGCCTCGGCGGCGGTGATGCGGCTCTACCACTCGACCGCGATCCTGCTGCCCGACGGGCGGGTCTTCACGGGCGGGGGCGGCGCGCCGGGCCCGATCAGCGCGCGCAACGCCGAGATCTACACCCCGGCCTACCTGCTCGACGCGGCCGGCAACCCCGCCCCGCGGCCCGCGATCACGGCGGCGCCGGGGCTTCTCACCCTCGGCCAGAGCTTCCCCGTCACGGCGACGAGCGCCAGCGGCATCGCGCGCGTGACCCTCCTCAAGACGGGGGCCGTCACGCATGGCTGGAACAACGACCAGCGCTTCATCGAGCTCGGCTTCCGGGCGAGCGGGAACACCCTCTCGGTCGATGCCCCGGCCAACACGGTGATCGCCACCCCGGGCTATTACATGCTGTTCGTGATCGACCGGAACGGCGTTCCCTCCGAGGCCAGGATGGTCAAGGTGCCGGTCCCGTCGAGCCTCGACGAACGGGTGGCGCCGGGGGATGCGCCCTCGGCCAACTGGACGGCGACGGTCGGCACCAGCCGCGGCGGCCTGTGGAACATCGCCTGCGCGGACGGGGAGGTGGTGGCCGGCCTCTACGGCACGGCGGATGCCGCGATCGGCGGCGTCGGACCGCGCTGCGTCACCGCCGTCACGGGCCGGTGGACCGCGAATCCGCGCAGCGTCGGGGCCGGCCTCGACGCCCGCCCGCCCTTCCTGCGCGACTGCCCCCGCGATCAGGCGATCACGGCGATCGGCGGGCAGGCGAGCGTCCAGGCGACGCAGCTCGTCGTGACCTGCAGCCCGATGAATGCGGCCAACGGCTCGGCCGGCGGCGGCGGCAAGCTCGCCGCCGTGGGCAATGGCGGCGGGACAGCGGTGCCCGACGCGGCCTGCGGCGAGAGCGGCTCGGCCTACGGCCTCTACGGCGAGGGCAACGCCCAGGGCAGCCGCGTCGGCCTGCTCTGCCGCAACGGAACGCGCGCGGGCGGCGCGACCGCATCGCCGGCGCCCACGACCTCTGCTCCCACGGCCTCAGCCCCCACGCTCCCGGCCCCCACCACCCCGGCCCCCACCACCCCGGCCCCTTCGGCCACGACCGTCCTGGCGGCGCTGCCGACGAGCCCGATCAGCCTCGAATCGGCGAGCAACCCGGGATATTATGTCCGCCCGCTCGGCACGGACGCGCTCGCCGCGGCCCAGGCCGCGAGCGTCGCGGACAAGAGTGCCGCCTCCTTCACGGTGAGGCCGGGGCTCGCGGGCAGCGGCGTCAGCCTGCAATCGGTCGCGGCACCCAGGAAATACCTGCGGCACCAGAACTTCGTGGCCTACACGCATGACGTGACCGACAGCCCGGGCGCCTATCCGGATGCCACGTTCCGGCGCGGCACGGCCCTCGCGGCCGCCTGCGGCTGCACCAGCGGCGCCTGCCTCTCCTACGAGGCGGTGAACTATCCGGGCTTCTTCCTGCGCGCGCGGGCCGGCCAGATGGTCCTGGAGGCGCGCCAGGAAGCGGATGCCTGGAAGCTCGACGCCTCCTTCTGCGAGCGGCCGGCGCTGGGATCGGATGTTGGGACCGGGTCCGGCGCGGTGAGCCTGCAGAGCAGCAACCTGCCGGGGAGCTACGTGACGAATATCGGCGGCGCGGTCGCGCTCGTGGCCCCCGGCAACGACGGCGACCGGCAGCGCGCGACCTTCCGGCAGGTGGCGGGGCTTGCCGGCCAGGGCATCTCGTTCGAGGCCCTGGCGAGCCCCGGCCAGTACCTGCGCCACGCCTATTTCCAGATGTGGCAGACCCCCCCGGATGGCGGCCAGACCTTCACCCAGGATGCGAGCCTGTTGCCGGTCTCGCCGCTCGGCGGCAGCTGCGGCTGCAGCGGCCAATGCGTCTCCTACGAATCCGTGAACTACCGGGGCTACTACCTGCGCCACGCGGGCAACGCGCTCGGCATCCAGAAGCCCGACGGGAGCGCGAGCTTCCGGCAGGACGCCTCCTTCTGCGCCGCCGCCCCGCTGGCGACCGCGGCGACCGGCGCCCAGGCGGGATCCTGGCGCGACTGCGCGCCCGAGGGCGGCACCTGCACGGTGTCGGGCCAGCAGAGCGTGCGCTACGGGGCGAACGGCCAATACGTCACGCGGAGCGTGACGGGCCCGGTCGGCTGCAACAACGCGATCTTCGGCGACCCGGTCCCCGGCACGGTGAAGACCTGCCAGGTCATGGCCGCCGCCACGCAATAGCGGCCGTGGCTTGAGCATTAAAACATCAAAACTCTGACTGATTGAGCGGCGAATGTTCAATCAGTCGGAATTGGATATCCGGCGCAAATACAACTCAAACGCGAAAATTGCGGCAGATCAGGGATAGACGGGCCGATTAATCGCCGATTAACCATGAAACCTTAGCACTGACCCTGGAACGATCCGCATCGGGGCAGAACGCGAGGGAGGGCATGGCCAGGTCTGCGATCGCCCGTCGCCTCGCGGCTTGCCTGCTTCCGGGCCTCGCCCTCCTGGCATTCCCGCTCCTGGCCTCCCCGCCGGCCGTCCACGCGGCCGAGCCCGACGCGGTCTATGGCCGGGGCGGACCGGCCGCGCGGCCCCTGCTGCGCCGGGGCAGCGACCAGCTCATCGGCGGCGCGGCGGCGCCCGCGGCGCCGATCCCGGGCGGTCCCGTCAGCCTCAACCTCGTCGAGGTGCCGGTGGCGGTGGCCGCCAAGGCCGTGCTCGTCGAGGCGCTCGGCTGGAGCTACAGCCTCGACGAGCGGGTCACCGGCACCATCACCCTGCAGACCGCCGGGCCGGTGCGGCGCGAGACCCTCCTGGCCCTGTTCGAGACGGCGCTGGCGAGCCGCGGCGCCGCCCTGCGCCGCCGCGGCGCCGGCGTCCAGATCCTGCCCGCCGGCAGCGCGCCCGGCCTCGCCCCGGTGCGCCGGCTCGCCGAGGCGGGGGGAGCCGGGTCGGAGCCGGGCATCCAGGCGGTGCCGCTGCGCTGGATCGCCGCCCAGGAGATGCAGGCGATCCTCGCGGCGGTCGCCCCGCGCGAGGTGGTGCTGCGGGCCGACCGCGCCCGCAACCTGCTGCTGCTCTCCGGCGACCCCGCCCAGATCCAGGCCCTGCGCGACACCATCGCGGTCTTCGACGTCGACTGGATGCGCGGCATGTCGACCGCCGTGATCCCGGTGCGCAGCGCCAATCCGGGGGTGATCGCCCGCGACCTCACCCAGATCTTCGGGACGCAGATGGGGGCGACCGGCGACATCATCCGGTTCCTGCCGAACGAGCCCCTCAACGCCATCCTGGTGGTGAGCGCCCGCGCCGCCTATCTCGACCGGGCCCGGGACTGGATCGCCCGCCTCGAGGACCTCGCCGCCGAGCGGGAGCGCCAGCTCTTCGTCTACCGCATCCAGAACCGCTCGGCGAAGGAGCTCGCGGCGGTGCTCCAGGGCGTGGTCGCGGCCGAGACCGGCGCCAATGTCAACCTCGCGGCGGGCCTCAACGCCCTCCAGGGCGGCTCGGGCGGCGGCTATGGCGGCAGCCCGCGCGGGGCCGATGCCGCGGGCGGCTTCGGGGGCGGTTTTGGCGGCGCGGAGGCGGGCGGCTTCGGCCAGGGCGCCGGGCCAGGAAACGGTCAAGGAAGCGGTCAAGGATTCGGGCAATCCCCCGGCCAGGGTTACGGCCAGGGGAACGGGCCGGGCGGATTCGGCCAAGGTGGCGGCCAAGGTGGTAGCCAAGCCGGATTCGGCCAAGGCGGTCTCGGCCAAGGTGGTCTCGGACAAGGCCTGGCGCCGGCCGGCGGCGGATTGGAGTTCAACCTGCCCGACCCGGCGGCCTATGCGGGGGGCGGGGGCTCCGGCCGGCGGGAGAACGCGGTCGGCATCGTGGCGGACGAGGCCAACAACAGCCTGGTGATCTCGGCCACCCGCAACCAGTACGACAAGATCCTGCGGATCCTCGGGCGCCTCGACGCGATGCCGACGCAGGTGCTGCTCGAGACCGTGATCGCCGAGGTGACGCTCAACGACAGCCTCGAATTCGGGGTGCAGTGGTTCCTGAAGGAGGGCGGCTCGCGGGTGAACCTCGCGCAGGCCGCCACCGTCGGGGCGGTCTCGGCCGCGACCGGCGGCACCGCGGCCCTCGCCTCGGCGGCGGCCCGCGGCGTCACGGGCTTCAACTATCTCCTGGCCAATACCGACTTCAACGTGGTGCTCAACGCCCTGCGGGGCGTGACCCGGGTCAACGTGATCTCCTCGCCCAACATCACGGTCCTGGACAACCGCACGGCGCGGCTCCAGATCGGCGATCAGGTGCCGATCGTGAAGCAATCGGGCCAGAGCGCGCTCGCCGGCAACGCCCCGATCCTGAACCAGATCGAGCTCAAGGACACGGGCGTGATCCTGTCGGTGACGCCGCGGGTGAACAAGAACGGCCTCGTGGTGCTCGACATCAACCAGGAGGTCAGCGACGTGGTGCCGACCACGACGTCGAGCATCAACTCGCCGACGATCCGCCAGCGCCGGGTGGCGACGAGCGTCGCGGTCCATGACGGCCACAGCCTCGCCATCGGGGGTCTCGTCCAGGAGAAGGCCCAGATCACCAACGAGAGCGTGCCGCTGCTCGGCGACCTGCCGCTTGTCGGCGCGGCCTTCCGCAACCGCGTCGACAGCCGGGTCCGCACCGAGCTGATCGTCTTCATCCGCCCCAAGGTGATCCGCGGCACGGCCGATGCCGACCGGATCAGCCAGGATTTCCGCGAGCAGCTGCGGGCGATGATGCCGATCCGGCCGGCCACTGCCCCCGCGCCGCTCCCCGAGGTGCCGCCGGGCCCCCAGGGCTTCCTGCGCCGCATGATCGATTGAGGAATGCCGCGCGGGGCCAGGGCGCGACGGGCGGACGCTCGGCCCAGGGGCCGCCCTGCGGTCGCGGCCCGCTGCGGTCCCGGCGAAGCGGCTGGCCGCAATCGGTTAGTCTGCTTTCCGCCTCATGCCTCGAAGGCGAAGATGCGCTTCCA
The DNA here is from genome assembly GCF_008806385.1 of Methylobacterium soli. GTDB lineage: Bacteria > Pseudomonadota > Alphaproteobacteria > Rhizobiales > Beijerinckiaceae > Methylobacterium > Methylobacterium soli. Next base: position 205,992 of record NZ_VZZK01000007.1, on the reverse strand, counting down.
GTCGTTCTTCATGCTGATCACCGTCCAGTCCCGTTTTCGCGCCTCGTCGTAGAGCGCCGGGGTGAAGGTGCCGATCTTGCTGTCGGGAAGGCCGGCCGCTGGACCGTAGGCATATTCGCGCGCGGCATCGTCGTGGAGCACCAGCATCGCCAGGGGGGCGCCCTGGCCGGCGCGCGTGTATTCCAGCATCTCACGATCACCGACGGAGTTGCCGAAGGCGGCGACGGGACGCCGGCCAATCATGAGGTGAATGCCTTCGACCTTGCCGCCCTTGTCGTCGTTGAGCAGCAGCTTCGGCTCCTTGGTCAGGAGCGGCTGGCCGTTCCGGCCGTAGCCGAACTTCGTCGTGCCCGCGGTGCCGACCACCTGTTCGGGCGGGATGCCATAGGTCTTTGCAGCGTAGACGCGCACGAAGTCCTGACCGCCGCCGGTGACGATGTAGGTCTTGAAGGCATTGCTCTGCAGGTATTGCAGGACCTCCTGCATCGGCTGAAAGGTCAGCTCGGTATAGGGCCGGTTCCAGCGTGGATGCCGGGCGGTCTCGAGCCATCTCGACACCTCGGACTGGAATTCCTCCACCGTCATACCTGTGAGCGTGGCGGCGAGGATCTTCTCGATATCCCGCAGGGGAAGTTTCGCCATCGCCTCGCGGTTGCCCGACAGCACGGTCTTGAACGGCTCGACGTTCCGCAGCTCCGGCTTTCTCGCGACCAGGGCCGGGACGCGCTCCAGGCAATAGGCGACCTGCGCGTACATTGGCTGCTCGACCCAGAGGGTGCCGTCCTGATCAAACACGGCGATCCGGTCGCCCGGAGCCACGTAGGTCGGGCTCGACGGCTCGGTCGTGGCGCGCACGAAATCGACGATCGCCTGCTTTGCCGGCCCGTCGCTCCAAGACGGCAGCAAGTCGCCCGGTGCTCTTGTTTGTGCGGCAGCGGCGACGAGGGTTCCCGGCAGGACCGGCAGCAGGGCTAGACTCGACAGCACCCTGCGTCGGTCGATGCCGTTCAGGCTTCGCGTTCGCCTCATGTCTGCCTCCTGGACATGCTCGCTCGGGCAGGTCGCTTCAGGAGCCTCCCGATCCGCGACTTCGATGACCAACCGGCCCGTCATGGCCCGGTCGCGCCGCGCGACGTCGGGAGTCTCGAGCAGGAGACGTCCCGGCTCGTTGGCGTGCCGAAGTCGGCTCGTGTGAAGGAAGCGCACGGGCATGCTGCGCTTCCGGGTAGAGGGGGGCAAGTGTTCGCAGCGAACGGACAGGAGGGCGGCGCGAGGCGTGCAGCGGCTTGGGCCAAGCCCGCACCGAGCGATGCAGCGTTCCAATCGGGCGCGCCCATTCGGAAGTTTCCGGGCAGCCGCCCAGCCCATTCCAGATGACGGGCCCAAGCGTTCTGAAACGGCCCGTCCCTCGCGGTCTCGGAGCCCATCGGAACAGCCAAGCCCACCTGCCATCGGTGGCAGGATCCCCCTGTAGCTCCGCTAGGCCTCCTCCCTCGGCCGCCCGAACCTGACGTCATATCGAAGGGCTCCTCAGGGCCTAGGCTGTGCGCGAGAGGCTGCTCTGAGTCAGCCTTCGCGCCGGTAGTGCAGGGCGACCGCGCCATTGCGGAGCGGCTTCGCCGAGACCAGATCGAGCCGTCGCGTACTGGGCAGCCCGCCCTGGTACAGGGTCGGGCCGTGGCCAGCGATCCTGGGATGGACGAGGAGCCTGTACGCGTCGATCAGACCCAACCGGTCCAACTCGGTCGCGAGTTTGCCGCTCCCGAGGAGCACGCCCGCCGGAGTCGCGTCCTTGAGCCTCTGCACGCCTGTTCGCAGGTCGTCGGCGATGTGATGACTGTTGGTCCACGGGAAGTCCCTTCGCGTCGACGACACCACGTATTTCGGCTTGGCCTCAAGCTTGACCGCCCACTCGCGTATCGCCGGCGGCGCCTTCACGTCGCCGCGAGCGACCGCCGGCCAGTAGCTCTCCATCATCTCGTAGGTGCTGCGGCCCCACAGCATCGCCCCGCCCTCGTCCATGAGGCGGGTGAAGAACGCGTGCGTCTCGTCGTCAGCGATTCCTTCCTGGTGGTCGACGCAGCCGTCCAGGGTGACGTTGATGCTGAAGGTCAGAAGTCCCATGCGGCGAGCCTATGCCATCCCCTCGAATAGACGTAGGGCCATTGCTCGCGGTTGATGCTCAACTTCCGCTATCGGTGCCCGCTGTGTGAAAACGGAAGTGCACCCCAATTTGCAGAACAATCCTCTACGTAGCAGACAGGCAGCCCTGCTGGAGGACTGCCCCAACGCTGCGCGGATGCCGAGAACAGCGCCGCTCAGGCTGTTTCGGAGAAGATCTTTCTACCGCCTCCGCGTTCTCGCACACTCGGCCGCAAGCGGACCTCGCGAACAGGTCCTCAGCGCCAGAACTACGGCGCGATGGCGATGCGGCGCACGGGGGCATCGGCCGCGGCGAGGCTCGGCCGCAACCCGAGGGGGGCGGAGGCGCCGGCCGGGGGCCCGGCCGCGGCCCCGGCGGCCGCCGGCCGGCGCGGCGGGGGGCGCAGGGGCACGGGCTCGCCCAGGAAATCGAGCGTGTAGAGGCGGCCGCCGTCGCTGATCCGGACCTGGCCGGGCTCGATCCCGACGACGCGCCAGGCGCCGCGGCCCGCCCCCTCGCCGAGCCAGGCGGGCTCCGGGCCTCCGTCATCGATCAGGGCCAGCCGGGCCCGGGCCTCCACCAGGATGCCGCGCACCCGCAGCGCCGTCGGCGCCTCGACCGCGAGGTCGGCGCGGCTGCCGCGCGCCGTCCAGGCGCGCCGCAGCGGGTCGAACAGGGGCCGGGCGAGGGCGGCGCCCGGTCCCTCGGCAACGGGACGCGCCACCGGCGCCGCAGCGGGCGGGGCCGTGCCGTCGACGGGCCAGGCGAGGGCCGCGACGGCCAGGAGGCCCATCAGGGCCGCGCCCGCCCGGGGCAGGGGGCTGGTGCCCGCGAGGCCCGCGCGCAAGGTGGGAATCGGGGGGTTCATCGGGGCGCCTCCGCGCCGTCGGCGGCCGGGATCACGAGGCCCCGGACCGCCAGGGCGAGGCGCATCAGCGTCGGGCGCTCCGCCTCGGCCTCGGCCGGGCGGAGGACCGCGAGTTCCGCGCGCGCGATCGCGACCTGCGGGCTCCCGCCCTCGAGATCCTGCAGCAGCCCGTGCAGGCCCTCGGCGCTGCCCCGCAGCTCGGCGGCGAGGCGCGGGGCGCCCGGCCGCGCCGGGTCGATCTCCAGGCGGGCCGCGTCGATCAGCACCGCGCGCCCGGCCGCGAGCCCGTCGAGCCGCGCCCGGAACGCCGCCAGGAGGGCCGGCCCGTCGGCGGCCCAGAGGGGGGCGGCCGGAGCGGGCCGGGCGGCGGCCTCCCGCATCCGCGCGAGGCGCGAACGCGCGTCGGCGATCTGCTCCCGCGCCGCGAGGAGATCGGCCACGGGGCCGCCCAGGACGGCGATCCCCCCGGCGAGGACGAGGCCGAGGAGCGCCAGGGCCAGCGCCCGCCCGCCCGGGACGGGCCGACCCGAGAGGGCAGGCGGGACCATCATCGCGGGGCGCCCTGGCGGGGCAGAACCAGGGTGAGGCGCGTCCGGCCGGGGCCGCCTTGCGCCCCCGGGCTCGCGGGGCCGGCCTCCTCCCGCAGGATCGGCGCGCCGAGACCCGGCAGGGCCGCGCCCGCGAGCGCCCGCAGGGCCGCGCCCGCCTCCGGGGCGGTCAGCGTCAGGGTCAGGCCGGCCCCGTCGAGGCGCAGGGCCTCGGCGCTCATCGTGTCCGGCAGGGCCGCCGCCACCGCGTCCCAGATCGCCGCGACGGGCGGATTCGATGCCCGCTCGGCCGCGAGGGCCTGCGCGCCCGCCTGGAGGGCCGGGGGCAGGGGGGGCCCGGCGGCCCGGCGCGCCGCCAGGATGTTGGCGTCGAGCGCCTCGAGGGTCGCGGCCTGATGCGCCTGCCAGCCCGCGAGCGCCCCGGCGCCGAGGAGAAGCGCGAGGGCGAGAAGCCCGAGATCCCCCGGCTTGAGGCCCCGCAGCGCCCGCGGCATCGGCCGGTGGCCGCCGCTGAGGAGATCGACCGGCATGGCCTGGTCCTCCGCCCGCCCCACCGTCACCGGCCCGGGCACGAGGCCGGCGGCCCGCACGGCCTCGAGCAGCGGATCGAGCCGGGCGCGCTTGAGGATGACGTGGCGCACCTTGAGGGTGCGGGCCTGCGCATCCTCGCCCTCGACGTACCAATCGGCATGGACGCCGTCCTGGCGGAACGGGGTCGCGGCCTCGAGTTCCTGGGCGAGGAGGTCGCGCATCCGCGGCAGGGACGCGGCCGGCAGGGTGAGGTCGCGCACGAAGCAGGCGGCGGGATCGACCAGCACCTTGGCGGCGACCGCCCCGCGCCCGGCGCCCCGGATCGCCCGGAGGCGCTCGGGCAGGTCTTCGGGCAGGTCCTCGGCCCCGGGGGCGAGGTGATAGGTGCGGGCGGCCGCCCCGCGCCGGTCCGTGACGCTCAGGCCGCAGGCCGCGCCGGGGGCCCCGAGCCGGATCGTCAGCGCCGCCGGCGCCCGGTCCGGCCGCGCCTCGGCCCGGCCGACGAGGCCGCCGATCTCCGCGAGCCACCAGGCCAGCGCGCCCCGCGCCGTGGCGAGGGCGGGCGGAGATGCTCCGGCCAACGAAGAGTGAATTCCGCTCATTCTCTACTTTTGGTTGCAGTATTGCGAGGTCGAGTCCCGAGACGCAATCTTAACGCGGCGGGTGTTTCATTTGATTTAAGCGGACGCTCCGATCGTCGGGGCGCCCGAGCCCCCGCGATCCAGGACGTTTCGGGCATGCTCACCATCTGGGCCGGCAAGCGCCGGCCGCGCCGGATCCAGGCCGACCGGCGCGGCCCGGCCCGCGACCGCCTCGACGCGGCCCGCGGCATCCTGGCCGATCTCGCGCGCCGCCAGGTGCTCGACGAGGCCGGCCATGCCCGCGCCCGCGCGGCCCTCGACCTGCCGGGGCGGCGCCCGCTGCCCATCCTGCTGACCGAGCTCGGCCTCGTCCACGAGGCGACCCTCGTCACCGCGCTGGCCGACCTGAGCGGCCTGGCCTTCCTGCGCGAGGAGGACGTGCCGGCGGAACCCGTCCTGCCGGGGGAGATCGGCGCCGAGTACTGCGCCCGCGCCCGGGTGCTGCCCCTCGCGGCCTCCGGGGCGGCGCTGACGGTGGCGGCGGTCGACGTGTTCGACCCCGAGATCGTCCCGGCCCTGGAGCACCTCACCGACCGGCGCGTCAGCTTGTGCATCGTCGGACCCGGCGCCTTCGAGCGGGCGCACCGGGCCGTCTACGGCGAGGCGGGCTCCGCGGCGGAGGACGGGGAGGCCACGGGCCTCGACGACGACCTCGCCCGGCTGCAGGACGTGGCGAGCCAGGCCCCGATCGTGCGCCTCGCCGCCCGGCTCGTGCGCAAGGCCTTCGAGCTGCAGGCCCCCGACATCCACGTGGAGGCCGAGGCGAGCGACGTGCGGGTGCGCTACCGGGTCGACGGGGTGCTGATCGAGGCGGAGCGGCTGGCGAAATCCGCCCAGCTCGCGCTCACCACCCGCATCAAGATCCTGGCGGGCCTCAACATCGCCGAGCGGCGCCTGCCGCAGGACGGGCGCATGAAGGTCTCGGACCGGGGCCAGGACGTCGACATCCGCGTCTCCACCCTGCCGACCGCCCATGGCGAGAGCGTGGTGCTGCGCGTCCTCGACGGCTCCCGCGGCATCGCGGATTTCGCCGGGCTCGGCTTCGACGCGGCGGCGATCGCCGAGATCGCCGCGATGACGGGCAAGCCGAACGGCCTCGTCCTCGTCACCGGCCCCACCGGCAGCGGCAAGACCACGACCCTCTACGCCGCCCTCAAGCGCCTCAACGGCCCGCACCTCAAGGTGGTCACGGTCGAGGACCCGGTGGAGTACCGGATGGCGGGGGTCAATCAGGTCCAGGCCCATCCGGGCATCGGGCTCGATTTCGCCGCCGCCCTGCGGTCGATCCTGCGCCAGGACCCGGACGTCGTGATGGTGGGCGAGATCCGCGACGGCGAGACCGCCCGCATCGCCGTCCAGGCCTCGCTCACGGGCCATCTCGTGGTCTCGACGCTGCACACCAACTCGGCGCCCGCCACGGTGACGCGCCTCGTCGACATGGGCGTCGCGCCCTTCCTCATCGCCGCGACCCTGAACGGCGTCGTGGCCCAGCGCCTCGTGCGCCGGGTCTGCCCGGATTGCGCCGTCTGGGTCCCGGCGACCGCCGAGGCGCGGCTGCGCCTCGGGCGCGCGGCCGGCGAGCCGCTCCGGCTGCGCCGGGCCTGCGGCTGCCCGGCCTGCAACGGCTCGGGATACCGGGGCCGGATGGTGGTCTCGGAGATCATGGTCCTCGACGCGGGCCTGCGCGCCCTGCTCGCGGAGGGGGCGGACGAGGGACGGCTGACGCGGGCCGCCCGGGAGGGCGGCATGGCGAGCCTCGCCGAGACCGCGCGCGCCCGGGTGATCGCGGGCGACACCACCCTCGACGAGATCGGCCGCGTCTTCGAGGGGCTGGTCTGATGCCGGCCTTCGCCTACCGGGCCTACGGGCCGGACGGCTGGATCCGCGCCGGCCGCATCGAGGCGGCGGGGCGCGAGCGCGCCGTCTCGGCCCTGCGCGGGGAGGGGCTGCAGGTCTTCGAGATCACCCCGGCGCCGCGGGGGGGCGCGCCGTTCTGGTCCCGCGACCTCCTCGGCCGCGACCGGGTCAACGATGCCGCCCGGATCGGCTTCCTCAAGGAATTCGGCACGTTGCTCGGTGCCGGGCTCACCGTCGACCGGGCCCTGCGCCTCGTGGAGCGCCAAGCCTCGGCCGCGCTGCGGCCGATCCTGGCCGACCTCCTCGAGCGCGTCGTCTCCGGGGCCAGCCTGTCGCGGGCGATGGCGGCCCATCCCGAGGCCTTCCCGCGCGACATGGTCGATGCGGTGCGGGCAGGCGAGGCCACGGGCCGCCTCGTCGACGTGGTCGGGACCCTCAGCGTTTCGCTCGAGCGGCGGGACGCGGTGCGGCGCCACCTCGCCTCCGCGATGGTCTATCCCGCCCTCCTCGTCGCCATGGCGATCGGCACCCTCGCGATGGTGGTGGGCGTCCTGGTGCCGGCCCTGTCGCCGCTCTTCGAGGGCAGCGGCCAGGCGCCGCCCTTCGCGATCCGGGCCGCCGCAGGGCTCGGGGCCCTCACGGCCGCCTTCTGGCCGCACGCGCTCGCGGGCCTGGGGCTCGCGGGCCTCGTCCTGGCCCGGTCCTGGGGGCGCCCGGGCTTCGGCGCCTGGCGGGCGCGGCTGGCCCTGCGCCTGCCGCTCCTGCGCGAGATCGTGGCGGGAGCGGAGTTCGGCCGGCTCTGCCGGGTGCTCGGCACGCTGCTCCAGGCCGAGGTGCCGATCCCCGACGCGGTGGCGGCCACCCGGCCGCTGCCGCGCAACGCCGTGTTCCGGGACGCCCTCGGGGCGGCGGGGCGACGGCTCGCCGAGGGCGGCAGCCTCGCCTCGGGCCTCGCCGCCCTCCAGCCCTACGCCCCCTCGACCCTCAACCTCATCGCCAGCGGCGAGCAGGTGAACCGGCTGCCCAGCGTGCTGCTCCACGCCGCCGAGATGCACGAGCGCCAGACCCGCGAGCGCATCGACCGCCTCCTCGGCCTGCTGACGCCCCTCGTCACCATCGCGATCGGCGGCCTGATCGGCGGCCTGATCCTCTCGGTCATGGGGGCGATCCTCAGCGTCGGCCAGCTGACGCAGTGAGGCCGCGGCGCCCTGGAATTGCATTCATTACGCAACCTGAAACCCTGGCGCGTATTAATTCGTACAGACGCCGATGAACGACGCTCCGAACGACCCGACGCCCCTCGCGGTGAGCCTGGCCGTGAGCCTGGCCCAGCGCTTCCAGGCCCGCCGGCGCGACTGCGCCTTCAGCGTGGCCACCCTGGCGCGCCTCGCCGCGGTCGAGCCCGACCTGATCCGCGCCATCGAGGAGGCCCGTCCCGTCCTCGACCCGCGCTCGATCGAGGCCGTCGGCGCGGTCCTGGGCCTGTCGCCGCGCGAGCTCAGCACCCACGAGGCGCGCGGCCCCGACGAACCGGAGGCCTGAGCAATGTATTCGCGATGACAAAACCTGGTCTTCGGCACCGATCCGGACGGAAACCAAGCTTTCCCTTGCCGGATTCGAATTCAAGGCGCGCGGATCGAGCGAATTCCGCGAAATTGCTCGCCGGGCACCGAGCCGGCATGCTATGAATCCTTGTCTCGCTCCCGTTGACAGAGGGACGCTGATGATGTGGAAGCTGCACCATCGCCACCCCGCAGGCCACCTGCACCACCCCGCAGGGCATCTGCACGGCGATACGCTCGGCTGGTGGAAATTCCTCGCCCGCACGCAGGGCCCCCTGGCCGGCGCCCTGTTCCTCAACTTCGCCTCGGTGACGGTCCTGCTCTGGGTCGGCTGGGTGATCACGCGGGGCCTGCAATAGGCGGCGCCCGCGGGCAGGATTCGGCCCTCATGGATCCTGTTCGCCGGGCAACCGTGCGCGCCTCGGCCCTGGCTGTCCTCGCGCGCACCGCGCCCGCACAGGCCTGTACCTTCCTCGGCATCGTGATTCTGGACGATCTCGGCCGCGCGCCGGCGGACCACGCGGCGCGAAGCGACCGGCCGGCACGGCCCCGCGGCCCCGGCCGAATCCCGAGGGCGCCGAGCCCGCGGATCGCCTCGCGTGAGCGCGCCATCGGCTGGGTATGAATCCGCACTATTCATGGACGGTGCGGGCGGTTCGCTATAGTTTCGCTGTACAGATTTCGTCAGCGAGAGCCTGGCAGATGATTCTTCGCGTCTCGCTCGTGAGCTTGATGATGCTGGCCTGCGCGCCGGCCCGGGCCGAGCTCCTGGTCGATCAGGCGATGATCACCGGAGGCGAGTTGCGGGTGAGCGGGCGCGTCAGCCCGGCCCAGGCCGCCACGATCCTCCTCGACGAGAAGAACACCACCGTCGCCGACAAGGACGGACGCTTCCTGTTCCGCGTGGTCTACCACCCGGCGAGCTGCATCGTGACCCTGAAATCCGGGAGCGAGACCCGGCAGGCCGTCATCGGCTTCTGCGGCCAGCGCGGCCCCGAGGGTGCGGCGCAGGCCGCTCCGGTCCAGCGGGGCGCCCTGCAGGCGCATGCCGCCCCGCCGCCTGCCCAGATCGGCCCGCGCGGGCCGCAGGGCAGCGCCGGCCCGCAGGGCCCGGAGGGGCCGCAGGGCGCCAAGGGGGAGGTCGGCCCGGCCGGGCCCGCGGGTCCGCAGGGCGCCAAGGGCGAAGCCGGCCCGGCCGGCGCCGGCGGCCCCCCCGGGCCGGCGGGCGAGCGCGGCGAGGCCGGACCGGCGGGGCCCGCCGGCCCCGAGGGGAAATCCGGGTCCGCGAGCGGATTGCGGGTCCAGACCGCGCATTGCGCGGAGGGCGGGCGCTGCGTCGCCAGCTGCGGCGCCGACGAGTTCGCCGTCAGCGGCACCTGCAGCGGCGGCGACCGGCCCGGCATGGACGAGACCAGCATCTACTGCCTGGGGGTCGGCGCGGCCCCGCAGCCCCTCACGGCGCGGGCGATCTGCGCCGGCAAGCCGCAGGTTCAGGAGGCGGGCATCGACGAGGCCAAGCCCCCCCGCACGATGCCCTTCGCGGTGACGCGCCCCGAGGCGCCCAAGGACCGCTCCAAAGGGCGGTGAGCCGGGTCCCCACCCGTGCCGCCCCCTGCGGGCCGTCTTGCAGACCCACTTGCAGACCCACTTGCCGACCCACTCGCCAGCCCTTTTGCCGGTCCGTTTGCCGACCCTTTGCCGGTTTTCCCCGCGGAAGAGTGCTGAGCCGACCCGATCATCCCGCTGTCGCTTGGTCTTTATACAACTCATGGTAGTCTTTGTCCGCGTTCGTACCATGACGGAGACAGGTGCGTGAGGGATGAAGCGTCGAGTCCTCTGGTGCCTGCCATCCTGGAAGACGCACAGCGACATCCCGCAGGGCCCGCGTCATTCCCGCTCCCGCCCGCCGGGGCCGCGCGATGATGCGCGCCTTCGACCCCGTGAGCCTCATCGACAAGATCTACGAGGCGTCGGTCCTGCCCGACCACTGGATCGACGTCCTCGACCTGATGACGGAGATCGCCGGGGGGGCCGGCACGGTCCTGCTCGCCTCCGAGATGGAGAACCTGCGCTGGCTCAACACCGCGGGCCTCGACGGCTTCGTCGAGGCGTTCCTGGCCGGCGGCTGGGCCCAGCGCAACACCCGCACCCCGCGGGTGCTGGAAGCGCAGCATGCGGGCTTCCTCCTCGAGGAGGACGTCTATAGCCGGGAGGAGATCGCGCAGGATCCGATCATCCAGGACTTCCTGCGGCCGCGCGGCCTCGGCTGGGCCACCGCCACGGCCTTCCCGATGCCGACCGGCGACACCCTGGTCTTCAGCATCGAGCGGCGCCACGCGGACGGGCCGGTGCCCCGCGAGGCGGTCGCGGTGCTCGACGGGCTGCGCCCGCATCTCGGGCGGGCGGCCCTGCTCTCGGCCCGGCTCCAGCTGGAGCGGGCGCGGGCCGCGGTCGAGGCGCTGGCCCTGCTCGGCCTGCCGGCCGGGATCGTGACGCACAACGCCAAGCTGCAATCCGCCAACGACCTGCTGCAGGCCCTGATGCCCCGCATCGTGCGCGACGGGCGCAGCCGCGTCGCCTTCTCGGATCCGCGCGCCGACGCGCTCCTGGCCCGGGCGCTCGCGGGCGGGGCCGGCCGGTCGGCGCGCTCGATCCCGATCCCGGCCTCGGGCGAGGACCCCGCCACGGTCGCCCATCTGGTGCCCGTGCGCGGCGCGGCGCGCGACATCTTCGCGGGCAGCGCCGCCCTCCTGGCGCTCACGCCCGTGGTGCCGGGGCAGGTGCCCGGTGCCGAGCTTCTGCAGGGCCTGTTCGACCTCACGGCCGCGGAGGCGCGGGTTGCCCGCGGGATCGCCGAGGGGGCGACGATCGCCGGCCTCGCGCGGGGTCAGGGGGTGCTGGAGGCGACGGTGCGAAGCCAGGTCAAGGCGGCCTTCGCCAAGACCGGGGTGTCGCGCCAGGTCGATCTCGCCCGCCTGCTCTCCGGCCTGGTCGTCACGCGTTGACGTTGTCTCACGCAGGTCCGCCCGCGTCACCCATTTGGGGGATGCGCACGGATGTGCGGCGCGGCTCACTCGCAGGGACCGATCGGCCGCCATTACGCGACGCTCCGGGGACGTCTCAGGGGTCCGGTCGCCATCTCGAGGGGGGTTTTCCATCCATGCAGAAGAAGTTCGCGAAGCCGCCGCCCTGGACCGCGCGCCGGCTGGAGCGCCACATCGCGCGCCGCGGCAGCACCCTGGCGGTGCGCTGGATCGATTTCGGGTCGGGCCGCAGCGCGGGACGGGACGGTTCAGAGCCTCTGGGCCCCGACAACATCGTCCAGCTCTGGCCGCGCCGGGCCGGGGGCGCCTGAGCCCCGGCGGGCGCGGGCGGGGTTCCGCTTCGGAAGCACCCGGATAGTCTCGCGGTGCCGCCTGGGCCGACCTTGCGCGACCCGCCCGGATCGCGCACGAGACCGGCATGAAGCAGCTCGAGGCCATCATCGCCTGGACGCCGGCCCGCTGGGCGGATCTGCGCCCGGAGACCGCCGGTCAGGTCGCAATCCTGCCCCATCCCGATCCCGACGGGGCGGCCAAACGCTTCATGATGACGGCCGGCGCCAGTTCCTCGGCGCTCCACGCGATGCCGGAGGCGCAGCGCATCGCCGCCCTGTTCATCGCCTTCAACACCCTGGTGGTCCGCGACGGCATCGACGCGCAGGCCGCCCACCGGGCCTTCCTGGCCATCGACGAGTACCGCTACCGGATCGCGCCCGACACCGAGGGCGCCGAATTCGAGGACCCGCCCGAGGAGGATTGAGGCGGGTCGCTCCGGCCGCGGCACGCGCGCCAGCGCGGCCGGAAACAATCCGCGACAAAAATCCCGGGCCTTCGGCGCCCCGGACCGTCTTCAAACCGCTGGTTGCGCCCTAGCTGAGAGCGGGCCCGACACCGCGCGAGGAGGCCCGCCATGCTCCCATCCCGACGCACGATCCTGGCCGGGGCCGCCCTGCTGCCGGCCGCGCTCCAGGCAAGTGCCCAGTCTGCCGCCCAGTCTGCCGCCCCGGCCGCGGCTCCCGCCGACGCCCTGATCCGGCGGCCGATCCCGTCCTCGGGCGAGGCCTTGCCGGTCATCGGCATCGGCACCTCGCGCCGCTACGAGGTCGAGCCGGTGCCCGACAAGGTCGCCCCCTTGCGCGAGGCGGTGGAGCGCTTCGTCGCGCTCGGCGGCACGGTGATCGACACGGCGCCGAGCTACGGCACCGCCGAGGACGTGCTGGGCCTGATCCTGCCGGGACCGTTGCGCGAGAAGGTGTTCCTGGCCAGCAAGGTCAGCGAGCCCGGCCGCGCCGCCGGGGCGGCCCAGATCGAGCGCTCCTTCGAGCGGCTGCGCACCCCGGTGATCGACCTCGTCGCGGTGCATAACCTCGTCGACCCCGAGAACAACCTCGCGACCCTGCGCGACCTCAAGGCGCGCAAGCGCATCCGCTATCTCGGCGTCACGGTCTGGCGGGACAGCCAGTTCCCGGAGCTCGAGGCGCTGATGCGGCGGGAAGCCCTCGACGCGATCCAGGTCAATTACGCCATCGACAACCGGGCCGCGGCCGAGCGCATCCTGCCGCTCGCGCAGGAGCGCGGCATGGCCGTGATGGTCAACGTGCCGTTCGGGCGCGACCGCCTGTTCAAGGCGGTGCAGGGCCGCGCGCTGCCGCCCTGGGCGGCCGAGTTCGACTGCGCGAGCTGGCCGCAATTCTTCCTGAAATACGTCATCGCCCACCCGGCCGTGACCTGCCCGATCCCCGGGATGGCCAAGGCCTCGTATGTCGAGGACAACCTCGGCGCCGCCCGCGGCCGGCTGCCCGATGCGACCACCCGCGCCAAGATGGAGGCCCTGATCGATGCGCTCTGACACCCCCCACCGCCGCCACCTCCTCGGCCTCGCGCTCGGCCTCGGCGCCCTCGGCCTCGGGGGCAGGGCCGAGGCCGAGGGCGCGGCGCCCGCCCGCATCGGCATCATCGGAGCCGGCCATATCGGGGGCACCATCGGCGGCCTCTGGGTCAAGGCCGGGCACCCGGTGATGTTCTCCTCGCGCCACCCGGAGGAGCTGAAGGGCCTCGTCGAGGGGCTCGGCGCGGGGGCGAAGGCCGGGATGCCGGCCGAGGCCATCGCGTTCGGGGAGGCGGTGCTGATCGCCGTGCCCTACAAGGCCTATCCGGAGCTCTCGAAGGCCTATGGGGAGGCCCTGAAGGGCCGGGTCGTGATCGATGCCGGCAACGCCACGCAGGCCCGCGACGGCGACCTCTACACCGAGGTTCGGGCGAACGGCATCGGCGCGACGAGCGCCAAATACTTCCCCGGCGCCCGGATCGTGCGGGCCTTCAACGCGGCGAACTACAAGGTCTTCGCCCAGAATGCGGGCCGGCCCGCCCCCCGCATGGCGATCCCGATCGCGGGCGACGACGAAGCGGCGCTCGACCTGGTCAAGCGCCTGATCTCGGATGCGGGCTTCGATCCCGTCGTGGTCGGCAGCCTCAAGGACGCCGACACATTCGCCATGGGCTCGGCGGGCTTCGGCCACGAGCTCTCGGCGCCGGACCTGCGCGCCAAGCTCGGTCTCGCCCCGTGAGGGACGAGAAAGCGGCGGGCCCGGCGGCGGATGAGCCCGCGGGCCCCGGGGGCGGGCGGGGCGCCCTCGCCCGCCTGATCGGCATCCGCCCGGGCGAGGGGCCGGCGCTCGCCTGGTCCTGGGCCTACATCTTCTCGATCCTGGCCGCCTATTACGTGCTGCGCCCGATCCGCGACCAGATGGGCGTGGCGAGCGGCCTCGAGAACCTGCCCTGGCTGTTCACCGCCACCCTGGTGGGGATGCTGGCCCTCAACGTCCCGTTCGGCTTTCTGGTGAAGACCCTGCCTCGGGCGCGCTTCGTGCCGCTGACCTACCGGTTCTTCGCCCTCAACATCCTGCTCTTTGCCCTCGCACTCGCGCTGGCGCCCCCCGAGGCCGAGATCTGGATCGGGCGGGTGTTCTTCGTCTGGCTCTCGATCTTCAACCTGTTCGTGGTGTCGATCTTCTGGGCCACGATCGTGGACGTGTTCAACACCGAGCAGGGCAAGCGCCTGTTCGGCTTCATCGCGGCCGGGGCGACGCTCGGGGCGATCGCGGGCTCGGCCACCACCGCGGGGCTCGCCCGCAGCGTGCCGACCTGGGCGCTCCTGCTCTGCGCGGTCGTGCTCCTCGAGGCGGCGGTGTTCAGCATGCGGGGCCTCGCCCGCCTGTCGGAGCGCCTGCACGCGGTGCCGGCGGCGGAGACCCGGGCGGCCATCGGCGGCAGCATCTGGGCCGGCCTGACCCGGACGCTCGCATCCCCCTACCTCCTGAATATCGGCCTGTTCCTGCTGCTGTTCTCGGTGACCTCGACCTTCCTGTATTTCGAGCAGGCCGGCATCGCCAAGCGCAGCTTCCCCGACAAGGCGGCGCAGACGGCCTTCTTCGCCCAGGTCGACCTCCTGGTGAACGTGCTGACGCTCGGGGTGCAGCTCTTCCTCACCGGCCGCATCGTGCGCCGCCTCGGCGTCGGCTGGACGCTGGCGCTGCTGCCCGCCATCAGCGCGATCGGCTTCGCGGCGCTGGCGCTCGCGCCCACCATCGCGGCGATCGTGGCGTTCCAGGTGCTGCGCCGGGCCGGCAACTTCGCCATCGCGCGCCCAATCCGCGAGGTGCTGTTCACGGTGGTGCCCCGGGAGGACCGCTACAAGGCGAAGAGCTTCATCGATACCGTGGTCTACCGCCTCGGCGACCAGGTCGGCGCCTGGTCGTTCACCGGCATCGGGGCGCTCGGCTTCGGCGCGACGGCGGTGGCGGCGACCGCCGTGCCGCTCTCGCTGGCCTGGCTCGTGAACAGCCTCTGGCTCGGCCGGGCGCAGGAGCGGCGCGCCCTCGCGGCGCGGGAGCGCGAGGCCTGAGGCGCGCCTCAGGAACGACCGGCGCGGATCCGCACCGGCTGCAGCATCGGCTGCAGCACCCCGGCGCGGCGGGGCCCGAGCGCCCAACCCGCGAGGAGAACCGAGACGAGGACCGAGCCGCCGACCAGGCCGTCGGTGACGGATTCGGCGATCTCGACCAGCAGCGGGACGATCATCATGGGGAAGCCCTCCGATCTCATGGAAAGGGTTGCGCCTGCATGGTTAACGAGCCGTTAACGGGTCTCCTCCGGTTCCAGATCGCCGAGCCGGGCCCGGCCCTGCGCGGTGATCGCCCAGGTCGCGAAGGTGCCGCCGATATGCGGGCCGGCCTGGGTGCCGACCCATTGCAGGCTGCCCGCCCGTTCGAGGAGGCGCAGGCGCGCATGGTCCCGCGGCCAGGCGCGGTCCGGGGTCTGCTTGATCGAGATGCGGCCCTCGACCGAGATGGCGGCCTTGCCGAGGAGACGACGCTCGTGGCGCTGCATGGGCGGTTCCTTTCTCGCACGAACGCTGGCGACAGGCAGGGATCGGGGCACCCGGAGCCGGGGCCGCGTGGCGGGGTCGCGACGCGCCGTGCCCCGCCCTCGGGCGGAGCGCGCGACGCAGGAGGGATCGAGGCCGCGGGCTCCCGGGGAGCCGTCGCGGCCGGCGGCGAATTCGACGCGGCGGGTGGGTTCGACGCCGTGAGTCGAGACCCGGGGGCACCCGGGTGGTGCCGGCGCCACCGGCCGCCTTCGCGGGACGGAATTGTGGACCACCCGACCGACGAATCGGATGCGGGGTGCCGGAGCGCGCCGCGGAGCTTAGCCACGATTTCGTGAGGTGCAAGGATTTGTGGGCGCGCGAAGGCGTGCGGCGCGATTCCGGTTCCGCTCATCCGCGCCCGGTCCGCCCGGCGCCCGGCGCGGGCCCGGCGGCTTCCGATCCGGCCGCGACTCGCCTAGACCGGGGCCGTCCCTTAAGTCGCGATTAACCATGAGGCGCCGATCCTGCCCGACCGCACCGAGACGCAACCGAGGATTGAGGGACGTGAGGGATGACGCGTCGCCTGCGCGGCTGCCTGCCGGGAGTTTCGTGCCGTCTCGCCGCCGCGAGCCTGACAGCCATGGGCCTTGCCGCGAGCCTTGCCGCCTCGGCCCTCGCAGTCGCGCACCCGGCTCGGGCGCAGGACATCCGGCAGGACACCCAGCAAGAGGTCCGGGGCATGGCGGCCGAGCGGCCCCTGTTCCTGCGCATCCGGCCGCAGATGCCGGCCTCCCTCGGCGGCGGCGGGTCGGCGGCCCTGTCGGGCGACCTCGCCGACGCCGAGATCGCCCGGCAGGCACGCGCGGCCCGGGAGGCGGTGTGGGAGCGCGCCGCCGCGCGGGCGCGCATCGCCATCGCGTCGGTCTGCACCGGCTGCCTGAGGCCGGAGCCGCAGGGCGCCGCGCCGGCACGCAACGCCGCCGAGGAACCCCGGCGGAATGCCGTCGGCGCGCGGAGCGGGGCGCAGGCCGAGAACCGGCCCGCCCCGGCAAGCCTCGCCGCCCTCGCCGACCGGACCGTCCCCACCCCTCCGGAACCCGCTCTTCCCGAATCCGTCCTTCCCGAACCTGCCACGCGAGGTGATCCATGACCCAGAGCCATCCGACCAGCGGCGCCCTGCCGGATCCGAACTGCCCCGTCTCCCTCGACCTGCTCGGCGCGGTCTACCGGGCCGACGAGTACGACCTGCCCGAGATCCTGGCCCAGATCCCGCCCCTGACCCGGGCGAAGCTCGCCGCCTATCTCTACGGCAAGAGCCACATGCACCAGCTCGGCCTCACGGTGGCGCGGGCCTGCGAGCGCGAGGAGCTGATCCAGGCCGCCGACGAGATCGGGGCGGTGATCTACGGCCAGTCCCGCCTCAAGCCCGCCAAGGCCGCCCCGACCCCGGCGGCGCCCGGCGTCCCGAAGAAGATCAGCCTCGGCGGGTCCTCCGCCAAGGGCCGCCGCTTCGATTGAGACGCGGCCAATCCGGGCGATCGCGGTCCGCCGGATCGAAACCCGCGCCGCGGCCCCGGAACCCCGGGGCCACGGCGCGGCTTGTCCAGGGCCGTCGGTGGAGAATGCCTGAATGTTCGGTGCTTGGTGGAAGCTCGGGATGGACGCCACGATGCTGGCGCTCGAATCCCAGCAGGTGATCGGCATGCGCCTGATGATGCTCTCCGCGGGCGGCTCGGCCGCGCAGGTCGAGGCGCAGCGCATGGTGAGCGAGAAGTTCATGGCGGCGGGCGAGGCCGCCCTCTTGGTCGCCACCGGCGGCTCGACCGCCCGGGTCGTGGCCGGCTACCGCCGCAAGGTGCGGGCGAATGCGCGCCGCCTGTCGCGGGCATAGGGGCGCTCCGCCGCCCCCCGGATCGGTGCGCGATACAACTCCAGATTGGTGTTAACGCCTCCTTAACCACGCCCTTCCATCGTCCGGGCAGGTTCAATCAGGAGGAGTGTTCGATGGATCATCGGGAGCAGCGGGTGCGCGAGCGCGCCTATTACATCTGGGAGGACGAGGGCCGCGTGTCCGGTCGCGCCGAGGCGCATTGGTTCCAGGCCGAGGCGGAGTTCCGCGCGGCGGGTCCGGTCATCGTGCAGGCCACCACCGAGGCGAGCCTCGCCCCGAGCCCCGCCAAGGTGCTGAAGCCCAAGGCGGCCAAGGCCCCGAAGGCGGAGCCCGCGCAGGCCGCCCCCACCAAGGTCGCGGCATCCAAGGTCGCGGCCCCTAAGGCCGAAGCATCCAAGGCTGCGGCTCCCAAGAACACCGCGAAGGCTTCGGCCCACAAGGCCGCGACCGCCAAGGCTGCGACCGCCAAGGCTGCACCCGCCAAGACTGCACCCGCCAAGATTGTGGCGGCGAAGGCCGGCAAGGCCGAGGCCGCCGCGATCGCCAAGCTCACCGCTGCCAAGACGAAGAGCCCGGCCGGCGCCCGCCCGGCGGTGCACTGAACCCATCCGCCGCGCGGACCAGCCGGTCCGCCGCAAGAGAGCCCGCCCCGGCCGACCGGGGCGGGCTCTCGCGTTTCAGGAGGCGTGACGCCAGGCTGCGGGCGCCCGCAACGGAACAGCCGGACGCCGCCTTCGTTGTATGGCAAAGCTTCATCCACCGGCCCGTCGCGGCACCGGCCTCTGGCCGGCCCATCCCCATCAGCGAGGCACCAGCACCATGCGGCCCGGATCGATCGCCCTTCTCGCCGCCCTGGCGGCCCTGGTCCCCGTCGCGGCGCAGGCCGGCTCCTATGGCCGCCCGGCCGCGGGCATCCTCGGGCCCGAGATCCCGATCACGCTCGGGGGCCGCGCCCCCTGGGACCAGCCCTGGGAATACGATTCGGGCGGCGACAACGACCGCCGCCCCGAGCTCGAATATTACCAGCAGGGGCGCGGCCAGCAGACCGGCGGCCCCGCCCGCAACCTGCTGCCGGATGACGGGCTGCACCTGTTCCCGCGCTGAGACGCCCCCGGCGGATCGCGCTCCGGAACCGCCGGCCCTCCCGCCCCGTTCGCCCCCCACGCCGGGGATCGGCGCCAGGAGGGAGCCCAGCCGATGAAAGCCGTGATCTTCGACATCGACGGCACGCTCCTCGACAGCGTGGACCTGCACGCCGCGGCCTGGGTCGAGGCCTTCCGGCATTTCGGCGTCGCGGTCGCGCAGGCGGATGTCCGGCGCCAGATCGGCAAGGGCGGCGACCAGCTGATGCCGGTCTTCCTGCCGCGGGAGCGGGTGGAGCGGGAGGGCGAGACCATCGAGGCCTACCGCTCGGACCTGTTCAAGCGCGCCTATCTGTCGAAGGTGACGCCGTTCCCGGGCGTGCGCGCGCTGTTCTCCCGCATCCGGGCCGACGGGCACGCGGTCGCGCTGGCCTCGTCGGGCAAGGCATCCGAGGTCGCGCATTACCAGGACATCCTGGGCATCACCGATCTCGTCGACGTGGCGACGAGCTCCGACGACGCCGACCGCTCGAAGCCCCATCCCGACATCTTCGAGGCGGCCCTCGGCAAGCTCGCGCCCTGGAAGGCCCGCGACATCCTGGTGATCGGCGACACCCCCTACGATGCCGAGGCCGCCCGCAAGGCGGGGCTCCCCACCCTGGGGGTTCTCTGCGGCGGCTTCCCCGAGGCGGAGCTCTCCGCCGCCGGCTGCGTCGCGATCTACCGCGACCCGCAGGATCTCCTCGACGGCTACGACGCCTCGCCCCTGGCGCGGGGCCACGCGATCCCGCGCTGAGACCCGCTCAAGCGCGAATTCATGCGCCGCGCGAGATATCCCCGACTTCCAGACCTTCTGTTGCGGTGATGTGACATCGGTAACGTGCCGGCTACCAATCGGTGACGAGATGGGTGGTGCGCGGCCTCCGAACGGCGTAGCGAGCCGCGCGGAAAAGCCCGAGATCCCACGAGGACAAGCGCGGATCATGTCTCAGCCGGCCCAGTCGATCTTCCAGACCCCGTCGAAATCCCTCCAGCAGCAAATCTCGGAGGCCGTCCAGAACCGGGCGACCCCGATCAGCCAGCTCCTGCGCCTGATGTCGGCGCTGGATGCCGATGCCGGCAGCGCCAACGAGAACCTCCGGCATCAGCTCCGCGCCCGCATCGGCGCACCGCTCAGCGCCTGAGCCTCACCCGCACCGGGCAGGGCCGGCACGCGACCCGCCCGGCGGCCCGTATTCCCGCGTCTCAGCGCGTCCGGCGGGGGCGCCGGGCCGATTTGTGGGTGACGGGTCTGCGGGCGGCGGCGCTCGCGCGCTGCATGCAGGCCATGTAGATCTGCCGGCCGACCGCGCGCAGGCCGAGTCCCTGCGGGTCGGGGGTCGAGAACACCCGGGCCCGGGCCTCGTTGCGGCAGGCGGCATCCTGCGCGCTCTTGATCGGCGGCTCGCCCTGGGCGGAGGCCCCCGATGCCGTGCCGAGACAGGCCAGGATCAGGCCGAGGCCGAGGAGCGCACGCGCCAGGGAACGGGACGGATGGGCGGTTTCGGGGCGGCTCCGGACGGCGGCAGGCGGCATCGGGTCGTTTCCTCGCGGTCGTTGGGTCTGATGGCAGGCGCGGCGCGCGGCCCTCGCCCGGCCCCGGGCAGATAGGGCGCCCGACGCCGCAGCGAAGCTCGGATCCGCATTCCGCCCTCAGGGCCGGCCCGCCCTGGCGGGTGGACCGAGGCGGATCAGGGCAAGGGGCGGATCAGGGCAAAACCCAGAGGCAGGCCGGCGCCGCCTGCACGGCCAGGCATTCATAGGGCGCGCCCCCCACCATGGCGCGATGCGCGACGGCGCCGATCTCGGCCCGGGGCAGGGCCCGGCAGAGCGGCTCCTGCGCGACGAGGGCGGCCGCCGCGCCGCGATCCTCGCCCGCCCGCGCCATCAATTGGCGCAGGGCGATGAGGGAATCGCACGCGACCACGTCTCCCGCGCCGCCGGCGCGGCCATCGGCGCGAGGGGCCCCCGGAACGGGCTCCTGCCCCCAGGCCGGGACGGCCCAAGCGCTGGCCGCGAGGGCAAGGCCCGCCGCCACGGCCGTGATCGCGGGCGAGGCGAGCCGGGCTCGCAGGGCCGGATTGCGCGCAATCCCCATGGACATTCCTCCCAGGCGCGCCGGGCCGCGCGCTCCGCGATGCTCCCGGTCGAAGCGCCGGGTCGGGTTCGGCCCCATCCGCCGCGGGGATCCGCGGGCGGGAGCCGAGCATAGACCCGGGGGGCCAGCCGATAGAAGGGGCCGGTCGACCGGCAGCGTTCTGGCTCAGCGGCGCGCCTTCTCCGGGGCAGCCCGACGGGGCGGCTCGGGGGCGGGCTTCACCGGCGTCACTGCGCCGGCGAGCGTCCAGTGGCAGACCTGCGTCCCCTGCAGGCCGACGCAATCGTAAGCTTGCCCATCGAGCCCGACATGGTCGGCGAGCGCCGAGACCTTGTCGCGGCCGATGACGCTGCAGCCGAGATGGTCCGCCCGCTCATCCCCGAGGCGCGCGGCGGCGAGCCCCGCATCCCCCTTCGCCTGGCGCAGCAGCAGGCGCAGATTGGCGAGCGACGGGCAGCCGACCACCGGGACCGGATCGGGCGCCGCCTTGGCGGGGGCCTTCTGGGCCTGCGCCGCGGCGGATAACGTCGCGAGCAGGGCCGCGAGACAGGAAAGGACCGCCGGGAGCAGGCTGCGCATGGGCCATGCCTATCACGGCCCGCCCGCGCGCCGCCATCGCGCGTCAGCCCGCGCGGGCCTCGCGCCGGAGCTTGGCGAAGCGCTTCAGCGCCCGCTCCCGCCGGAGCCGCGACAGGCGCTCGATCCAGAAGATGCCGTCGAGCTGGTCGATCTCGTGCTGCAGGCAGGCGGCGCGGAACCCCTCCGCCGCTTCCTCCCGCTCAACCCCGTCGAGGTCGCGGTAGCGGAGCCGCACGGCGCGGGCCCGCTCCACCGTCTCGGCGACGCCCGGCATCAGGACGCTGCCCTCGGTGCCCGAAGCCCGCTCCGGCGAGGCCCAGACGATTTCCGGATCGGCATAAACCGTGTGCGGCTCGCCCGGCTCGAGGCGCAGCACCACCAGCCGGAGCGGCCGGCCGATATGGGGCGCGGTGAGCCCCACCGCCTGCGCGGCATCGAGGGTGTCGCGCACGTCCCGGGCGAGATCCCGCAGGCTCTCGTCGAAGGCCGGGACCGGCTCGGCGCGCAAGCGCAGTCGGGGATCCGGGTAGAAAATCAGCGGTTGCGCGGGCACGAAACGACTCTCCGAAGGGATGTGCGGGGATCAGGCGCGCCGCTGCGGCGCAGCATCCGGATGCCCGTCAGCCAACATGGAGCGCCGGATGCGGAATTGTTCAACGTAGGGGGCCGATTCGCGTGCACGCCCCATATGAAATGTTCAGCGTTGCGATCGCGCTCACTGGGCCGGACGCTTCGCCGCTGCGTGCCGCGCCCGGGGCCTGATTCGGCGTTCGCGCCGGAAACCTCGGAGAGAGAGCGGCCCTCGTCTTGCGAAGAAGCATCACGTTTCCGTGTCTTCCACGACGTCATGGCGGATTCCTGCGCTGATGCCCATTTCCCCCTTGCCTGCCCCTTGTGCAACGCAACGGCCAGGGATAGGGAAACTCTCGCAAACAAATCGGGAGAAAGTGGCAATGAGCCTTCGTGTTTCCAGCAGCTTCGCCGCGCTTGTCCTGGCGCTGTCGACCCTCGCAGCCCCCGCCGTCCTCGCCAAGCCCCTGAGCGGCGCCGGCGCGGTCAAGATGATCGATACCGACAACGATGCCACCGTCGACCTGAAGGAAGTCCAGGCCGTCGCGTCCGCGACCTTCGATCGTCTCGAGAAGGACGCCGACGGCACCCTCGATGCCAAGGAGCTGAAGGGCCGCCTCAGCAAGGCCGGCGTCAAGCAGGCCGATCCCGACAACGACGGCACCCTCGACAAGAAGGAATACCTCGCTGCCGTGGCCGAGCGCTTCAAGGCCGCCGACCCGGACAACGACGGCACCCTCGACGCCAAGGAACTCCAGACCCCCGCCGGCAAGGCCCTGCTCGCGCTCATCAAGTAAGCGCGGCCCGCCAACCTGGGTCAGCCTGCAAGGTCAAGCCCGCTTCCGCGCCCTGCGGAAGCGGGCTTTTCGTTGGGTGCCACCGTGGATTTCGGGGCTCAATACTCCCATTCCGCCCCGATGCCGACGGCCGCGCGGCCATCGCTGCCGGCCTCACCCTGGATCTTCACCCGGCGCGTCACGTCGTAATCGATGGTGGCGGCCGTATCGGCCGGTTTCGCCCCGGCCTTCACGCCAACGCTCAGGCGATCGCTCAGATAGCGCGAGGCCCCGATCGCGGGGCCACCGCTCGCCCCCGTCGAGACATCGAGGCTGTCGAGACCGAGGCCCTTGCGGGCTTGCTCGAACACGTCGATGCCGCCGGCGCCGCCCGAGAGCTGGGCCACCCCTTGCGCCAGTTGCAGCGCCTGGAACGGCGAGAGCTTGCCGGCCGCCTTCTTGAACAGGAGCCGCGACAACACCTCGTCCTGCGGCAGGCTCGGATCCGAGCTGAGGACGAAGTTCGGCTGGTTGGCCGGTCCCGTCACGGCCACGCGGGCTGTCACCTCGGCGGCCTTGGTCTCGGCCGCGAAATCGAGATCGGGTGCCGTGATCTCCCCCGCGAAGGTCAGGCGGCCGCGCGTGAAGTCGAGGCGCTGGCCGATGATGCTGAGGCGGCCCCGTCGCATCTCGAAGGCACCGATCGCCTGCGGATCGCGCGAGGAACCGGTGAGCCGCAAGGTCCCGCCGAGTTCGGCATCGATGCCGCGCCCGCGCACGAAGATGCGGTTCGGCGCCGTCACGGCGATGTCGAGATTGGCGTCGAAGGGGCCGGCCGGCCGGCCGCGGCGGCGTCCAATGGCGGCGGCCTGCGCGTTGCGCTCGGCCTTGCGGTCGAGCCGCGCCCGGACCTCCGGCGGCGTGTTGACCCGGCGGATGCCCGGCAGCGGCTGCACCGTGGCGGGCAACCGGTCCGGCACGGAGACGTCGATCGAGACCACGTCGACCCGGCCCGCCACGCGCGGCGTGCGGGCGAGCGGCCCGCTCAGTGCCAGATTCAGGCTCGCGACCGCCGTCATCAGGGGGCTTGAGACCAGTTCCGCCCGCTCGGCCGTGAGCGTCAGCGTGCCGGGAAACCCAGCCTCGGGCGCGACCGCGACGCGGCCGGAGGCGCGCAGCGTACCGCCGTTGCGGGTCGCGGCGGTGAGGCGCTCCAGCACGATGGTGTCGCCGCGCCCGGTGGCCCGGCCCTCGATGCCGGTGAAGCGAATGCCCTGGAGCGGGTCGGTGAAGCTGCCGCCCGAGAGCGTCGCCGCGCCCTCGACGCGGGGCGCCGCAAGGGTGCCGGTCACACCGGCGTCGAAGGCGACGCGACCGGTGAGGCGCTGTCCGCCGGCGCTGAGCAGGCCATTGGCGAGTGCGGCCTCGACGGTGCCGCCCGCCTTGAGCGCCAGGGTGCCCCCGGCCTCCACCGGCAGGGAGCCGCCAAGCGTCACCGCGACGCCGGGCCCGGCCGAGACGCGGCCGTCGAGGCCGGCACGCCCATTCGCGAGGGCGCCGCTCACCCGCGCCTCGATCGGCGGAAGGCCGGCCTTGCGGGTCTCGGGCGTGACGAGGCGGCTCACCGTGAAGGCGTAATGCCCGTCCGGCCGGGTCGCCTGGCCCCGAACCTCGGCATCGCCGTCGAGGGTGCCGCTCAGGGCAAGGCCCGGGCTCGCGATGCGGGCCAGGGAGAGGGGCAGGGCGCGCAGACCGAGCTTGAGGTCGAGATCGTGACCGGCCCGGCCCGAGACCGTGAGGCGCCCTGAACCCGCCGCGAGGCCGAAGCCGTCGATCCGGGCACCGCCGTCGCCGAGCGTGATCGTGGCCGGACCGGTCAGCGCCAGCCGATCGGCCCCCCGCACGGCCGAGAACCGCGACAGTTCGATGCGCGTGCGCTCGGCCGGCACGAGCCGGGCGGCCCCATCGAGATCGAAGCCGCGGGCCTTGGCCTTGAAGGTCACGTCGCTCGCCGAGGGCGTGCCGATGGCGGAAAACCGGACCGTATCGAGGCTCTCGCCCGCGGCGACGAGGCGATCCGCGTCGAGGCGTCCGTCGAGCACCGGGGCCCGGAGGAGATCCTGGCCCTTGAGATCGGCATCGAGGCGCGCGAGCCCGACCTCGCCGACACGGATCTGCGCGCCCTTGGCGCGGAGGGCCGCGTTCTGCCGGCCGCCACTGCGCGTCAGCGCGATGTTCGCATCGAGGCTGCCGGACATGCGGGTCAGGGCGAGGGGCGACAGATCGTCGAGATCGGCCGCCGTGAGCGTCAGGGTCCCGTCCGCAAGGCCCGTTCCGGCATCGATCGCGGCGCGCCCGTCCATGCCGACGCTGCCGAGGCGGACCGCGAGACGGTCGAGCGCCCAATTCTGTGCGGAGGGACGCGTCAGATGAACGTCGCCCTCCAGGGCCTTGCCGCCGATCATGCCGCCGAGCCGCACGCGGCCATCGAGAGCACCGGTGAGATCGCCGATCGTGGCGTCCATGCGCAGATTGCGGATCGGACGTCCGAGCGCCGTCGCTTCGGAAGCGCTCAGCACCGCGGCGAGGTCGGGTCGCACCAGGGAGCCGGTGAGGCGCCCCTCCAGCGTGGCGCGCCCGGCCAGCTTGTCGTCGAGGGCAGCAAGATCCTTGAGGTCGAGGCTGAGCCGCGCATCGGCGAGACGCGCCGTGGCCCGCCCTTCCAATCGCGCGATCATCTCGGCCCCTTCGAGACGGGCCTGCTCGAAGGCGTAGCCGTCATAGACCTGGGACAGGCGCCCGTTGAATCGTGGGGTCCGGCCGAGAAGTCGGTCGAGGATCGGATGCGCGAGGCCGAGCCCCTGCGCGCGCAGATCCACATCCGCCGTCACGGCCTTGCGGGCGGGGTCGCCGCTGAGCGCCGCCCGGGCCGCGAGGCTGCCGGCGAGCGGGCGACCGGCCAGACCCGAATAGACCGCGAGGTCGCGCATCTCGGCCTCGACCTCGCCCGTCAGGATGTTCTGGCCGATCCGGCCCGCATAGGTGGCCTCGGCATTCAGCCCTTCGATGCGCAGGCTCGACACCGCGAGCGTGTTGTCGGGCTCGAGCGTGGCCCGGAACGTCAGGGCGGCGCGAGACCCGATGGCGTGGGCGAGCGCCGGATCGGCGAGCGAGAGGCCCTCGACCCGCGCATCGGCGCTGAGGGCGAAACGGCCCGTCTTCTCCGCAGTCACCGGCACCGCTTTGACGCTGGCGTCCATGCGGTCGAGTCTGCTGTCGCGGGTGCGCAGGCCCGCCGCCTTGAGCGATCCATTGATCTCGGGACGGGCGAGCGGCCCCTTCAGGCTGGCGTCGAGGACGAGGCTCTGCAATTCCGTCTCGGCGGCCTTCGTCACGCCGCCCTCGGTCGGCACGGCACGGGCCGAGACGGTGAAGTCGGCCATTCGGTCGGTGCTGAGGCTGCCGCGCGCATCGAGGCGAGCGGTGCGCGAGGCGAGTTCCAGCCGGTCGATGCCGAGGCTGCCGCTGTCGGAGAAGCGCAGGGACCCGTCGAGCTGGGTCGTGCCCGAGAACACGGCGGCAACCGGGCCGGGCAGCAGGCCCTCGATGCGCGAGGCGAGATCGAGGCTGAGGCGCCGCTCGGCGCCGATGCGCGAGATCTTCGCGGCTCCCTTGGCGCCGATGCTCTCGCCCGCGTCGAAATCGAGGCGCGCATTCCACGCATCGAGAGTGCCGCGCCCATCGAGGTCGAGGTTGATGGGCGGCGTACCCGGCACGTTCAAACCCTTCGAGAGCAGGCCGCCGGCGGGCTCCGTCAGCGTTGCCTTCACCTCCAGCCGCTCGCCCTTCGGCACGAACAGGAGCCGCGCCACGAATTGCCCGGCCGCATCGAGGCGATGGACGCCGAGATCGAGGTCGAGGCCCTCCGCGGGGGCACCGAGCTTCACCTTGCCCTGCGCCTCGAGCCGGGCCGGCTGTCCCGCGATGGCCTCGCCAAGCACCAGCTCCGCGAGGCGGAACCCCTTGACCTCGACCTTCACGGGCAGGTCCGGCAGCAGCGAGCCGTCGGGCTCCGGCGCATCAGCGGCCGGGGCGGGCAGGGGACGGCGCAGGACCTCGAGGCGTCCGAGTTCGAGGCTGTCGATCTCGAGGCGCCCCGACAGGAGCGCGAGGCGACGCCAGACGAGGCGGGCTCGGTCGAGCTTCAGCCAGACGCCGTCGCGGTCGCTGATCGCCACGTCCCGGATGGTGGCGTCGGAGGAGAGGGCGCCGTCGACCGCCCCGATGGCGACGCGGGAACTCGGCGTCGAGAGGGCTTTGGAGAGGAGCCCGCCCAGCACCGTCTTCTCGCCCTCGTCGGCCGCCCGCGTGAAGGTGGCGGTCCCGACGAGCGTCGCGATGACCAGGGCACAGAGCGCCGCGGCCAGGGCTCGGCCGCGGCTCGCGACGGGGCGCATGCGTGATCCAGCCATCAGAAGGCTTGTCCCAGGCTGATGTAGAGGGCTGCCGGGCGCTCGTGATTGCCCTTGATCCGATTGAGCGGGAAGGCGAGGTCGACGCGGATCGGGCCGATTCCGGTATAATAGCGCAGGCCGATGCCGGCGGCGTACCGGATCCGCTCGTTGAAGTCGGGCAAGCTGCCGGCGAAGGCCGTGCCGGCGTCGAAGAAGGGCACCACGCCGATGGTGTCGGTGACCTTGATGCGGGCCTCGAGCGAGGCTTCCAGCAAACTGCGGCCGCCGATCGGCAGGTTGAAGGGGCCGCGGGGGCCGAGCGTCCGATAGGGATAGCCGCGCACCGAGCCACCGCCGCCCGCGAAGAACCGGATGTTGGCCGGGATGTCCTCGAGCCGCGCGCCGGAGATCGAGCCGAAGCCGAGGCGGCCCGCGAGGATGTATCGCGCCTCGTCGTCGAAGGCGTAATAGGTCGAGCCCTGCGCCTTCGCCACGAAGATCGAGGGATCGGAGCCGAGAAACCCCGCGTAAGGCGTGGCGGAAGCGGTGAGCCGCACGCCCTCCGTCGGGTCGAGGAGATTGTCGGTCGAATCGTAGGACACCGAGAGGGGTACGCCGACGAGGCGGTAATCGACCTTGCCCAGCGCGTCCTGCGAGCGGCCGGCCTGCCCCTCGACGCCGAGCTGTGCGAAGAACGTATCGGAGAAGCGGTGCCGGATGCCGACCGTGCCGCCGGCCGCATCGGCGACGTAGCTCTGCTGCGCCTCGCGTCCGGCGAAGGCGTTGGCGACGAGGTCGTTGCGGGTGCCCCAGAGCGCCGGCTTGACGAAGGTCGCCGAGAGGCGCCCGCCGAGCCCGTTCGAATCGATGCCCGCGAGCTTGCGCTGCGTCGCGTAGAGGTCGTTGCCAAGATAGTAGAGATCGGCGTCGACCCGCAGGGTCTCGCCCCCGCCGAAAAGGTTGCGGTTGGCGTAATAGGCGCGAATGCCCGGACCATCGACGGTCGAGTAGCGGGCGGCGACGCCGATCAGGTTGCGCTCCCGCTCCGTCACGTCGACGAAGATCGGCAGGTTGCCCTGCGGGTCGAGGGTCTCGCCTTCGCGTACCCGCACCGAGCCGAGGCCCTCCACCTTCGCGACCGAGCGCCGGATGTCGGCGATTGCCCGCGGCGAATACGGGTCGCCCGGCTCCGCATAGATGAAGGAGCGCACCACCGCCGGGTCGATATCCTCGGTGCCCCGCAGGGCGACCGAGCCGAGACCCGCGAGCGGTCCCGGATCGACCGTGAAGGTCACGTCCATCACGTGGGCCGCGTCGTCCACCACGGGATCGCGCGAGACCACCTTGGCGAAGGGATGGCCGAGCGAGCGGAAGCGATCAACGATCCTGGCCTCGCGCGCCAGGACGGTCGCGGAGCGGGCCGGAACCGCCTCGTCGACACGCGTGAAGCGCGCGGGCAGCACCTCTTCGGTGAAGGAGCGTCCGCGGGAATCGCGCACCGTGACGGAGCGGAGCGTGTAGAGGGGGCCAGGATCGAGGGCGATCCTGACCGGAACCAGAGCCCGGTTGCGCGAGGCTTCCGCCGCCCGCGCGGCCGGGGCGAGGGAAGCCTCGCCGCCGATCGCCACGCCGTCGACGCGGATCGCGACCCGGCCCGCATAGTAGCCGTAGCCGGACAGAGCCTCAGGAAGCCGCCGGAGATCCGCCTCGGCGCGGCGCACGAGGCCATCGCCGTCCGGCGGCGGCTCCTGGCGCAGGCGGTAGAGGGCGGAGGTGTCCTGCAGGGCCTTGAGGAGATCCTCGTCGTCGGCCCCCGAGACCTTGACGCTGTAGGGCAGGGCGCCCGCGTTCGGAGCCGGCGGAGCCTCCTCGGATCCGAACAGCCCGAAGAGGTCGAAGGCCGATGCGGTCTGGGTCATGCCGAGCGTGACGCCGAGCGTGATGCCGGCCGCCAGCCAGGCCTGTCCAAACCGGCCGATCGTCGGAAACCGGTCCCGCCTTGGGATCGTCTGAGCCACGCGCGAACGGTTCTCGTCTCTCAAGCCGCGCTGCAGGCGATCACGGCCCGCCCCGACCCGCCGGCCGGAGCCCTCCCGATCCGAAACGTCGCCTGCGTCGTCATCTCAAGCCCCCGCTCGATGCCGGCTCGCGCGAACGGGGCCATCCGGCCCTGAATGCCGATGACTGGCCCATGTGTCCGGCTCCGAGGAGTCATGCCCAGAAAGCCGCGCTGGTCGCCGCGAACCTAGCCGTCGGACCTTGCGGGGGCAACCTTCGCGGGGGACGGAGCCGGCTCGCGCCGGAGGGAGGGCCGCGCCGGAGTATCCTCAAGCCGCCGTCAGGCCTCAGGAATCGGGTCGCGCCCGCGCCCCATCCCCGCAGGTGCGCGACAGCACGATTCCGCGGTGCGCCGCCTTGCCAGAACGGCGGCGGCGACCTAACTCAGCCTCTCATCGATCCGTGGCCGGCTCATGCCGGGTTGCCTCGCCCCATCGTTCCCGCTGTCCCCAAGGGCGCCGCATCGACCCGTTCCCATATCGACCGACCTGCCCTTCATGCTCCTGCGCGGACAGCCGCGAGGGCGGGCGGGTCCCCTACCTCACAGACTGGAGGAATACGCCATGAGCACGGGTACCGTGAAGTGGTTCAACGAGACCAAGGGTTACGGCTTCATTCAGCCGGATGACGGCGGCAAGGACGTGTTCGTCCACATCTCGGCCGTCGAGCGCGCCGGGATGCGCAACCTGATCGAGGGACAGAAGGTCTCCTACGAGATCGAGAGCGATCGCCGCACCGGCAAGCAATCGGCGGGCAACCTCCAGGCCGTGTGAGGCTTTTGAGAGACCGTCACCGATCTTTTCCGGTCGGTGACGGACAAAGCGTTCGATGCGCTCCGCGCGCGAGGCCGATTCTGTTGCGTCGGGCCTGGGGCTGAGGCATTGGCAATCCGGTTTCGCGGGACAGGATCGGATTCTCGATCTCCGCTCGCCTCCGTCCGCGCTGGCGCGCCGGCGGCGATCCCGTGAAGCGTCGCACCTGAGATATCGCACGAGAAAGGTCAGATGAGCGCATTCGACTACAGGAATTTCGACGACCGCCGCCAGAACTCCGCGAACGCGAAGGCGGCTTTGCTGGCCAAGTTCAAGGCCCGCCCGCCGGCCGACGACCCCGAGCTGATCGCGAAAGCCAAGGCGCGCCAAGAGGTTGCCCGCGCCCGCGACGAGCGTATCCGGGAGCGTGAGGCCGCCCGCATCGCGGCCGAGATTCAGGCAGCGGAAGAGAAGCGCGCCCGCGAGGAGGCGGAACTCGCCGCCCAGATCGCGCGCGAGGAAGCCGAGAGCGCCGCCGCCCAGGAGCGCAAATCCGCCGAACTGGTCGCCAAGAAGGCCCTGCGCGATGCGCGCTACGCGGCCCGCAAGGCCAAGGTCAAGACGCGCCGCTGAGTCGGCGCGGCGTCCGGCAGGGCGCATGCGATGCGGCACGGGACCGACCCTTGGGGCCGGCCCGGCCGCTCTTTTTTGACGGAACATTTCATGAACGATTGCGCATTCGGCCGCCTCGGCCGGCGGTGACCGAACGGCGCACGGATGTGCCGGTCCGGACCCGGCGGAATCGGCAATCGGGTGGACAGGGTCCGGCTTAGAAGGCAGCGACCCGGCGAATCTGACCCGTGACGCGCCATCCGGCCGCGTGCGCGACGAAACGCAATCTAAGGTTTTATCTCTCGAAAAACTGCGCGCTTGGGATGAAGCGCGCGGCGCCCCTGCCCCCGGATCCCCGGAGAGGCCTGCGGTCCCGGTCCGGAGCCGATATGCGGGTCGCCGGCACCGTGACGGCGCGGCCGGATCACCCATCACAGGTTGCACCTCCACCGCGCGAAGACTGTCCAACCGGGTCTGGCCGGGGACCACGATAGTCAGATTTCGTACAGATCGACCATTTGAAGAATCTAAGATCGCCGAATGCCTGCGCAACTCAGCCGTCCCGAACATCTCCGCAGTTTTTGGTTCACATTACCCACAACCCGTGTTTGAAAAGAACAGAATTATTGCTAACATACGCCTGTATCGCTTGATGCCCGCGGCGGAGGTCGAGTCCGCGGCGGCCTCAGGAGACCGATTGCAGAGGGAGCGGATCCGGACGTCGCGGAAAGCGGCGAGCCTCACGCGATCCGCCGAAATCTCTGCCATCCGAAACTTGGGAGGACGCTGAGACGGGGAGACTCGGCAACGATGCGGGCCGTCTGGCCCGGATCACACGATGCGAGACCGTGGTCGCGGGGCAGCACCCCGCGGTCGTGCGAGGGACCCGAGCCTCCATTCCACCGGCAGGCGCTGCCGCGGACGGGAATCGGGCGAGAGGAGGCATCGATGGATACGTTGCCGCGCTATGCGGTGTCGCCCCTTCGCTCCGGCACATCGGCGGGTCTGTCCGCCCGGCGGCCCGGCGGGGCGTCCGAAGGGGGAGGCGAGGTGGTGGGCGGGATCCTGGCGCGCAAGCTCGGGAATTTTCTCGAGCTCTCGGGGCCGGAGCGGGAGAGCCTGAACGAATTGGGCCGCCAGCAGCGCCACCACGGCGCCCGCGAGCACCTGAGCCTGGAGAACGGCCTGTCCCGCTCGGTCTGCCTGATCATCGAGGGCAATGCCTGCCGCTACAAGATCCTGCCCGACGGGCGGCGCCAGATCCTGACCCTGTTCATCCCGGGCGACCTGTGCGGGCGCTGCCTGCCCGATCTCGACCTCGGCGACGAGAGCGTCGTGACGCTCACCGCCGCGACGGTCGCGGTGATCCCGCGCCAGGCCTTCGCGGCCCTGGTCGAGGAGCATCCGCGGCTCACCCGGGCGCTCGCCTGCGCCGCCCTCGTGGAGGAGGCGGTGCACCGGGAATGGATCGTCAATATCGGCCAGCGCACCGGCTACGAGCGGATCGCGCACCTGTTCTGCGAGCTGTTCGTCCGCCTGAGCGCGGTCGGGCTGACGCAGGGCAACCGCTGCGAATTGCCCCTGACGCAGGGGGAGCTCGCCGATGCCCTCGGCCTCTCGGCGGTCCACATCAACCGCACGGTGCAGCAACTGCGCAGCGACGGCCTGATCTGCCTGCGCGGGCGGGAACTCACCATCCTGGATTTCCCGGCCCTGCAGAGCGCGGCGATGTTCGACGGCAGCTACCTGCACCTGCCCAAGAACCTCACCTTGCCGCATGGGCGCAACCTCGAAGCCGGCCCGGGATCCCTGCACGGGCTCTGAGGCCGGCGAGGTTCGGGCAAGGGGCAGGGCAAGGGGCCGGGCAAGGGTTCGAGCCCGGGATCAAGCCAGGCCCGGGCAAGCGTTCAGGAGAGTACGAAGCCGTCTCGATCCGCAGATCCTTAACTTTGGTGAATCCCCCCCGGACCGTCCAGCGGCTAAGTATGAGGGCCCGTCCGGCCCTCACCTCCGGCCCGGCATTGTGTGCGGCGCCCGAGCTCGCCGCCTGGATGGGTGAGCGGAGGGCGGTTCAACCCGATGGACACGCTCGTGCTCCAGGACCCGCCCCTGATCCCGACCGCCCCGGCCCAACCGACGGTCCAGAACCGCCTGCTCCGCGCCCTCGCGCCGGAGGATCTGGACGGGCTGCGCCCCCATCTCGAGAGCGTGCCCCTCGATCTCGGCGCGCGCATCGCCGCCGCCAACACGCCGATCCAGCGGGTCTACTTCCTCGAGAGCGGCCTCGCCTCGGTCAGCCTCGCGACCGGGGAGGGCGTCCGGCTCGAAGTGGCGATCCTGGGCCGCGAGGGCATGGTCAGCCCGGCCCTGGTGCTCGGGGTCGACCGCACGCCCTTCGACACCGAGATCCGCGTGGCCGGCCACGCCCTGCGGCTGGAGGCCGACCTCCTCCGGAGCGCCATGGCCCGCAGCGAGGCCCTGCGCGCCCTCCTGCTGCGCTACGTCCAGGTCGCCAACCTGTGGACGAGCCAGACCGCCCTCTCCAACCGCCGGCACAAGACCGAGGAGCGGCTCGCCCGCTGGCTCCTCCTCGTGCATGACCGCCTCGACGGCGACGACCTCGCGATCACGCACGAGATCCTGTCGACGATGCTCGGCGTGCACCGCCCCGGCGTGACGGTCGCGGTCCACGAACTCGAGAGCGGGGGCATGATCGCGACCCGGCGCGGATTGATCACGATCCTCGACCGCGACAAGCTCGTCCGGCTGGCGGGCACGAGCTACGGCTTCGCGGAGGCCGAGTACGAGCGGCTGGTCGGGCCGCTCCGCGAGGACGCCTGAGGGCTCCCGGGCGGCCCAGGATCAATCGCGAAAAGCTGGCGGAGGCGGATGGGAATCGAACCCACCGCACGCTGTTGGCGTGCCGCTGGTTTTGAAGACCAGGAGGGCCACCAGACCCCGTTCGCCTCCAGGGCCCGGCATAGCACGGCGCCGACCCGGGTCGACAGCGGTTTCGATCCGCCCGCACAGCCCAAGACACACCCGAAGACACACCCGAAGACACGACCAGAGACACAACCGGAGGCCGGGCCGCGCCGACGCGGAGACCTCTCTCGAAGGTCTCCGACGCGGAGGCGTTTCTTAAGAATCTGCGGCCTACCGTTTCGGCAACTGGAGATTGAAGCAAACCCCACCGACGAGGCCCCGGCATCGGGAGCGAGCCCCGATCGGTCGGGGGCGGGCAGGGCCCGCGCTGGAGGGGGTCGCCGATGTTTCCCGTCGTACCGCGCGAGGCCGAGCGGCTGAAGGCCCTGCGGAACCTGGCGATCGCCGACAGCCCGCCGGAGCCCCATCTCGACGCCGTCTGCCGGACCGCCGCCGCCCTGTTCTCGGTTCCGATCAGCCTCGTCTCCCTGGTCGAGGAAGACCAGCAATGGTTCAAGGCGAGCTGCGGCCTCGATCTCGGCCGGACCCCGCGGGCGGTCGCCTTCTGCGCCCACGCGATCCTGGCCGACGACGTGCTGGTGATCGAGGATGCGGCCGCGGATCCGCGCTTCGCTGAGAACCCCCTCGTCACCGGACCGCCCCATATCCGCTTCTACGCCGGCGCTCCCCTGACCCTGGAGCCGGGACTGCATGTGGGCACCCTCTGCCTCAAGGACGTGGTGCCGCGCCGCTTCCCGGCCGAGCAGCGCCGCCAGCTCCGGGATCTCGCCGCGATCGTGGTGGCGCAATTGCGCCTGCTCCGGGCCGAGCGCGACATCCGCGAGCGCGAGGAGCGCTACCGCCTCGCCGAGCAGGCCACCAAGGACGCGATCTGGGACTGGGACCTCGTCACCGACGCGATCAGCTGGGGCGAGGCGGCCGAGACCCTGTTCGGCCCCCGCCCGCCCGAGGCGGACCTGACGGGGGCGCAGTGGATCGAACGCATCCACCCCGAGGACCGGGACCGGGCCCGCGCCACCATCGCGGGCGCCGTCGACGGCACCGAGGACCATTACAGCGACGAGTACCGCGTCCGGCGCGGCGACGGCACCTACGCGCAGGTCCTCGACCGCGGCTTCGTGATCCGCTCCGGGACCGGGGCGGCCCTGCGCATGGTCGGCGCCACGCATGACGTCACCGAGCGCCGGCTCTCGGAATCCGCCCTGCGCGCCAGCGAGGAGCGCCTGCGCCTCGCCCTCCGGGCCGGGCGGATGGTCGCCTGGGAGCGCGACCTCCGGACCGGCCTCGCCACGCGCTCCGACAATGCCCGCGAGCTGCTCGGGATCGGTTCGGGGCCGGTCTCCTACCTGACCGACCGGGTGCATCCCGAGGACCGGGCGCATGTGGAGGATTTCAGCGCCTATGGGGGCGCCCTCGATGCGGTCGAGTTCCGGTTCCAGCCGCCGGACGGGCCGGAGATGTGGCTCTGCATGCGCGCCGAGCAGGCCGAGCCGGAGCGCATCGTCGGGATCACCTTCGACATCACGGACCGGAAGCAGGCGGAGGCGCGGCTCTGGCGCACGGCCAACCACGATCCCCTCACGGAATTGCCGAACCGCGCCCTGTTCCAGGCCCGGTTCAAGGCGGCCCTGGCGGCGGCCGAGCGGGACGGCACCGGCGTCGGCCTGCTCCTGATCGACATCGACGACTTCAAGGACGTCAACGACACCCTCGGGCACGATGCGGGCGACGCGATGCTCAAGGAGATGAGCGCGCGCCTGTCCGCCCTGATCCGCCCCGCCGACACGGTGGCGCGGCTCGGCGGCGACGAGTTCGCGGTGATCCTGGTGGCGCCCTACGGCCTCGCCGAGGCGGCGGCCTTCGCAGAGCGCCTGGTCGCGCGCCTGCGCGAGCCCTTCACCTACCGGGGGCGTCCGCTCGCCAGCAAGGTCAGCATCGGGCTCGCGGGCTACCCCGCCCATCATCGCCTGCCCGACGAGCTGATGAAGGATGCCGACATCGCGCTCTATCGGGCGAAATCCGCCGGGCGCAACCGCATCGCCGTCTACGCCCCGGAGATGCGGGCGCTCACCGAGCGGCGGGTCGCCATCGCGGGGGAGATGCGCGAGGCCCTGGCGCAGCGGCGGATCATTCCGTTCTACCAGCCGAAGGTCTGCCTCGTGACGGGCCGGATCGTCGGCTTCGAGGCGCTCGCGCGCTGGCAGCACCCGACCGACGGGATCCGGGCGCCGGGCTATTTCGGCTCGGCCTTCGAGGATCCGGAACTCGCCAGGATGATCGGGGCCTGCATCATCGGCCACGTGGCGGCGGATATGCGCGGCTGGCGCGCGCGCGGGCTCGCGTTCGGCCGCGTCGCCGTGAACGTGTCCTCGGCCGAGTTCCACCAGCCCGACCTCGCCGACACGATGCTGGGGGTGCTGGAGGCGGCCGGCGTCCCGGCGACGTGCCTGGAGATCGAGGTGACCGAGACGGTGTTCCTCGGGCGCGGCTCGGATTGCGTCGCCGCCATCCTGCGGCGCTTCCACGAGAGCGGCGTCACCGTGGCGCTCGACGATTTCGGCACCGGCTACGCCTCGCTCACCCACCTGAAGCAGTTTCCGGTCGACCACATCAAGGTCGATCAGAGCTTCGTGCGGGGGCTGGAGCAGGACGGGGACGACGCCGCGATCGTGGCGGCGGTGATCGGCCTCGGCCGCTCCCTGAAGACGCAGGTGACCGCCGAGGGCGTCGAGACCGAGGGACAGGCCGAGCGCCTGCGCGCCATGGGCTGCGACTTCGCCCAGGGCTACCGCTACGCCAAGCCCATGATCGCCACCCGGATTCCCTGGCTCATCCGGAGCTGGGGGCAGGGCCCCGCGCCGGCCCGGAAAGCCGCCCGCTGAGGGCGGCCGAAACCTCACGATGAAGCCGCGAGACTTGGCCAGCGCGTCCCTCGGGGCCGATCAGGCGGCGCGCAGCGGCTTCTTCAGGGGCTCGAACACCACGGCGTAGTGCTGCGCGCACCAGCGCTTGCCCGTGACGACGCGGCAGCCGCAGACGCGCTTGCTCTCGATCGAGACCGGCTCGTGATCCGACCAGAGCGGGTAGACGCAATCGAGGAGGCCGGCCTTCATGAAGGGCATGCCGTCGCCGCCATCGGCCGCGATCAGCGGCCGGCGCGACAGGGGCGTCGGCGGCATCACGCCGCCCGGCCCCGCCGCGACCGGCAGCGCGGGGGCCGGCTCCGCCGGCGCCAGGGCGGCGGGGGCCGGCGCCAAGACCGCGCGGGGCGCCGGCTCGGCGGGCCGGGCGGCCGCCTTGGCCGGGATCGCCGCGGCCTCGACGGGCTTCGGGGCAGCGGGCTTCGCGGCCACCGGCTTGGGAGCGACAGGCTTGGAGGCGACAGGTTTCGGCGCAGCGGGCTTGGCAGCGAGGATCTGCGAGGCGAGCCGATTCAACGCCGCGGGCCCGAGGACCGGCCGCGCGGCCCGGAGCGCATCGGAGGGCGCCTCGGCGGCGAGGGGCTTGGGGGCGACAGGCTTGGCGGCGACCGGCTTGGGAGCGACCGGCGGGGCGGGCTGAACCCTCGCGGCCTGCGGCTTGACCTCCTGCGCCTTGGTTTCCTGCGGCTTTGCCTCTTGCGACCTGGCCTCTTGCGACCTGGTCTCCTGCGACCTGGTCTCCTGCGGCTTGGCCGGCAGGGTCAGGGCGGCCTGCGCCACCCGGCGGATCACGTCCTCCGGGGTGGTGCCCACCGCGTCGGCGATCGCCGCGGGATCGCTTCCGGCGACCCACATGGCGACCGCCCTGCGGGTCGCCTCCTCCGTCCACAACGCATCGGTCATCCGCTCGGGGCCTTGTTCCTTTGGGATTCGGGAGGCGCCGTATAAGCCCTCGCGGCGGGCCAAGTCTCCCGCTTTCCGCACATGGGTCCGCCGCCCGGACCGCGATTGACCCGCCTTGCAAACGCCGCGAATCCCCCGACCTCCCGGATTCGCCCGGTCCGAGGCGCCCAGGATGAGAGGTTCCGGCTCATGGACCGGGCCAAATGCCTGATTTCCGCCAAACAATCGCGCGAGAGCGCTGACGCCGAACCGAGCACGCCCTGGACTTCGTTCAGGCAATATCCAGCTTCTCTGATCAAATTGGATGCATGATTCGTTCGCGGCACCCGCGAGCGCCTCACCCGGACGGCATGCCCCGCCGCCCCGGTTCCCGGATCGAGCCCTGCCGCCCTTGACCACCCGCATGCCGACGCGCTCAGAAACCTTGCCCCTCCGGGAGGGCGACCTGCTGGAACCCGGCCCGGACACGTCCGGGCTCCGGGCGCAGCTGAAGCGGGTCGTCGCCCCGATGGCGGGGCTCTGCATCACCCTGCTGGGCCTCGTGGTGATCCACCGGACGCTCGGCAGCGTCACCCTCGACGCCGTCTCGGGCGCGCTCTCGCAGATCCCCGCGCAGGCGCTCGGCCTCGGCCTCGCCTGCACCCTCGTGAGCTTCGCGGCGATCGGCCTCTACGACCTCGTGGCCGTCGAGACCGTGGCGCCCGGCCGGCTGCCGCGCCCGCTCGCGGCCGCCACGGGGGCGGCGGGCTACGCCGTCTCGAACGCCCTCGGCTTCCCCCTCCTGACGCAGGCGGCCCTGCGCTACCGGCTCTACGGCCCCACCGCCGTGGGGATCGCGGATGTCGGCCGGGTGCTCGGCGCCTCGTGGTTCGCGCTCCTCGTCTCCCTCGTCACCATGACGGCGCTGGCGCTCCTCCTCGGGCCGCCGAACCTGCCGGGCCTGCCGGGCCTGCACCCGGTCCTGCACACGACCGCGGGCGCGACGATCCTCAGCCTGGTGATCGGCCTCGTGGCCTGGCTCGGCCGGCGCGAGCGCCTGCTGCGCCTCGGCCGCGTCAGCCTGCGCCTGCCCACCACCCGGGCGGCGCTGGTCCAGATCGGGGCCGGCATCGTCGACCTGACGGCGGCGGCCGCGACCCTCTACGTGCTCCTGCCCGCCGACGCGGTCGGGGCTTTCCCGGCCTTCGCGCTGATCTACGTGGTGGCCACCGTCGTGGGCATCGCCAGCCACGCCCCGGGGGGCCTCGGCGCCTTCGAGG
This sequence comes from Methylobacterium soli, assembly GCF_008806385.1. Taxonomy (GTDB): domain Bacteria; phylum Pseudomonadota; class Alphaproteobacteria; order Rhizobiales; family Beijerinckiaceae; genus Methylobacterium; species Methylobacterium soli. The sequence goes on along the minus strand of NZ_VZZK01000007.1, from coordinate 167,492 downwards.
CGACCCTGATCGCGAGCCTCGGGGCCGGCGGCCGGGCCGACGTGATCGGGGGGCTCCTGGCCTACCGGATCATCTACACGCTCCTGCCCTTCGGGGCCGCCATGCTGGGGCTTGCCGGCGTCGAGGGTTATCGCCGCCGGGCGCTCGTCGCCGCCCCCGCGCAGGCGGTCGGCCGCTTCCTCGAGCCGATGGTGCCCCGGGCCGCCGCCGGCATCGCGCTGACGGGCGGCCTCGTGCTCCTGGCATCCGGCGCCACCCGCGACCTCGCGACCCGGATCGAGATCCTGTCGCAGGTGGTGCCGCTGCCCTTCGTGGAGGCCTCCCACTTCGCCGCGAGCCTCGTCGGCCTCGCCCTCCTGGTCCTGGCCCGCGGCCTCAACCGGCGGCTCGCCCGGGCCTGGCGCTACGCCCTGACGCTCCTGGTCCTCGGCGCCGCCTTCTCCCTCGGCAAGGGCCTCGACTGGGAGGAGGCGCTGCTCCTCGGCAGCCTCGCGGCGCTGCTGGCGATCTTCCGCGGCTCGTTCTACCGCTGCCCGCAGGTGAACCCGTTCCTGAGCCAGTCGCTCGCGGCCCGCTCGCTCTCCTCGAAGGCGCTCGCCTGGCGCCCCACCGGGCTCGCGGGCGCCGCCCTCCTGTTCGCGGCCGCGATCGGCCTCGGCTTCTTCCTCTGGCGCCACTGCGCCGACGCGGACGCCCTCTGGTGGCAGGTCGCCTGGGACGGGGACGCCCCGAGCGTCCTGCGCGCCTCCTTCGCCCTGATGGCGGGCGTCGTCGCGATCGGCTTCGACAGCGCGGTCAACCGCCGGGGCGTCCAGGCCGCGGCGGAGGCCGAGATCCCGCCGGCCGTGCGCGAGGCCGTGGCCCGGGCGCCGGGGGCCTGGGCCGCCCTGGCGCTGCTCGGCGACAAGCAGTTCATCACCTCGGGCGACGGCCGGGGCTTCGTCATGTATGCCCGCGCCGGCCGCAGCCTCGTGGCGCTCGGCGAGCCGGTCGGCCCGGGCGGCACCACGGCCGAGCTCGCCTGGGCCTTCCGGGAGCTCGCCGACCGCGCCGCCGCGCGCCCGGTCTTCTACGGGGTCGGCCCCGAGAACCTGCCGCTCTTCCTCGACATGGGTCTCGCGGCCCTGAAGCTCGGCGAGGTCGCCCGCGTGCCGCTCGCCGAATTCTCCCTCAAGGGCCCCGCCCGCCACGACCTGCGCTACGGCGCGCGCCGGGCCGAGAAGGAGGGTCTCACCTTCGAGATCCTGCCGCGCGACGCGGTGCCGGCGGCGATGCCCGCGCTCCGCGCCGTCTCGGATGCGTGGCTCGCGCTGAAATCCGGCAGCGAGAAGCGCTTCTCGCTCGGCTTCTTCGACCCGGCCTACCTGGCGCAGTTCGACCTCGCGGTGATGCGCAAGGAGGGCCGCATCGTCGCCTTCGCCAATCTCTGGCGCGGGGCCGACCGCCACGAGATGGCGATCGACCTGATCCGCTACACCCCGGACGCCTCGCGGGTGATCATGGACGCGCTGTTCGCGAACCTCCTGCTCGCCGCCAAGGCCGAGGGCTACCGCTGGTTCAACCTCGGGGCGGCCCCGCTGTCGGGCCTCGACGACCGCCGCCTGGCGTCGCGCTGGAACCGCTTCGGCGCCTTCCTGTACCGGCGCGGGGCCGACCTCTACAGCTTCGACGGCCTGCGGGCCTTCAAGCAGAAATTCGACCCGGTCTGGACGCCCTATTACCTGATCTGCCCCGGCGGCCTCGGCACCCCGAAGGCGCTCCTCGACGTCGCGACCCTGGTCAACGGCTCGCCCCTCGGGCTGATCCGGCGATGATCCCCGGAGGCGGGCCGCCGCGGATCCGCCCGATCCTCGCCCTCGGCGCGGCGGCGGCGGCCGGCCTCGCCCTGCTCCTGGCCTCGCGCCCGCCCGCGCCGACGCATATCGCCGCCGCCAGCCCGGTCCGGGTCTCCTCGGCGCATTTCAAGGACGTTCCGGTGGCGATGCCGGCCAGCGCGCCGATCGGCCTCGCCATGCTGGTCGCGGGCCGGAGCGAGCCCGAGGGCCGCGACGACGCCCTGTCCCGGGCGCTGCTCCGGCGCGGCCTGATGGTGCTGCACCTCGACGCGCAAGCCTGGCGCGCCGGGCTCGCGCGCGATGCCGGCCCCTGCATCCGCCCGATGTCGGATGTCGAGGATCTCTCGAAGGAGACCCAGCGGGCCCTCGGGGCGAGCCGCTACCTCCACCCCGTCCTGGTCGGCACGGGCGAGGGCGGGACCCTGGTCCACGCCATCCTGGGGCAGGCGCTGGCCGCCACCGTGGCGGGGGGTGTCGCCCTCGACCCCGCGGACGTGCTGGCGACCGGGCGCCCGACCTGCGACGGCGCCCCGGCCACCCCGGCGGAGGGCGGCTTCCGCTACGACCGGCGCGCCCCGCTCCAGGCCCCGATGGTGTTCGTGACGGGCGCGGCGCCCGAGGCGCCCGCCTCTGGCAATCCCGTCGCGGCGCCCGAGGCGCCCGCCGCCAGCGATCCCGTCGCGGGGCCCGAGGCGCCCGCCGCCAGCGATCCCGTCGCGGGGCCCGGGTCGCACCGGCCCGAGACCCGGGTGGTGCCCGGCGCGGAGGCCCGGCTGGAGCGGACGGTCGATGCCGCGGCGGGGCTCACGGCGCAGGATGCCGGCACCGGCACGCTGCCGCTGGTCGACCACCCGGCCGTGGGGCCGACGCGCGCGCTCGCGGTGTTCTTCTCGGGCGACGGGGGCTGGCGCGACATCGACAAGACCATCGGCGAGTGGCTCGCCCGCCAGGGCGTGCACGTCGTGGGCGTCGACGCCCTGCGCTATTTCTGGTCCGACAAGAGCCCCGAGACGGTGGCGGCCGACACCACCGCGATCGTGCGCGCGGCCGATCCGGGCGGGCGCCTGCCGGTGCTGATCCTCGGCTACTCCTTCGGGGCCGACGTCTTCCCCTTCGCCTGGCCCCATCTCGGGCGCGACCTGCAGGAGCGGATCGGCCTCGTGGCCCTGCTCGGGCCCGGGCGGACCACCGGCTTCAGCGTCTCGGTGAAGGGCTGGCTCGGCCTCGGCGGCGCCCACGCGGTGGTGCCGCAGATCGCCGCGATGCCCCCCGCCAAGGTGTTCTGCCTCTACGGCTCGGCCGAGACGAATCCCGGTTGCGCCGACGCCTCGCTCTCGGCGGTGCGCCGGCTGCGCCTGGAAGGCGGCCACCATTTCGACGGCGATTACCCGGGCATCGCCCGACGCATCCTCGAAGCGGCCAGATTGCCGGGCTAAGGCGGCAGCGTGCCGTCAGCCGTTCAGGATGGACTGGAGGGTGTTCGCGAGGCTGGTGAAGCGCGCGGCGAAATCCGGATCGAAATAGGCGACCCGCGCCGTCAGGATGCCGGCGACGAGCAGCCAGAACACGGCCGCGCCCGCGCGCATCAGCAGGGTCGAGCTCGCGGCCGGCGCCGCAGCCTCGCCGCCCCGGCTCTGGGCGACCGGCTCACCGAATGGGTCGAATTGCGTCTCGGACATGGGCGGGGCTGCACATTCGGGTTCACCCCCACATGTCGTAGCCGGGCCCTCCGAGGCAATGGATGGAGTTCAGCGTTTTTTCTCAAGATCTTGGATGAATCTTCCAATCCAACCCGGCAAGAAGAGAAGTTCCATCTTCACGACCCGGACGCGGCCAGCGGCAGGCCCTCGCGGGCGCCCGACCTCGGCTCGAACCCGGCGACACAGGCCGCCCCGGGTCTGGCCTCCCTTGGCGCGACGGGCCCCCTCTCCCGTGCGGGAGAGGGTTGGGGTGAGGGGTGTGCGTTGTCCGGAAAAGTCGCACCCCTCACCCGGTCGGCTCACGCCGACTCGACCTCTCCCGGACGGGAGAGGTGGGGTGCAGCGTTGTCCCAGGGTTCCGCTTCGCAGCCCGGAGATAAAGGCGCAGGCAGCGCGACACGCCCCCTCTCCCGTTCGGGAGAGGGCTGGGGTGAGGGGTGCGCGTTGTCCGGAGAGGTCGCACCCCTCACCCGGTCGGCAGGAGCCGACTCGACCTCTCCCGGACGGGAGAGGTGGGCGCCTGCGGCCGCGCCGGCCGGTGCGAGGGCTGGCTCCTCCGAACGGGGGGCGGTTCGTCCGGATCCTCGAGGGCCGGAGCGGATTGGAACAGGGACCCTCAGGCACGGAATTGGCCATGACTGGATTTCGCCGGATCGCGCTCCTCGCGGTCGTTCTTCTGATCGCCGTCGCGGCGGTGGTGCTGGTGCTGCGCGCCACCGGCCAGTACCGGACGGCGAGCGAGGACGCGGCGGGCAAGGCCCCGGTTCCCGCCTGCGACCCGCCCGGCTACGACAAGGGCCCGCGCCCGGCCGAGTGCCCCCAGGCCGCGCCGCCGACGGCGCGCACACCCTGAACCGGCCGGGATCAGATCCCGAGGCCGCGCACCACCAGGGCGGCCACCGCCGCCCCGACCGCCGGCCCGGCGACGGGGATCAGGGCGTAGCCCCAATCCGAATGGCCCTTGCCGGCGATCGGCAGGACCGCGTGGGCGAGGCGGGGCCCGAGGTCGCGGGCGGGGTTGATGGCGTAGCTGGTGGTGCCGCCGAGCGACAGGCCGATGCCCCACACCACCATGCCGACGAGGTAGGGGGCGAGCCCGGTCGGGATGCTGCCCGCCGCCCCCACCGCCTTCGACAGGAGGGCGCTGATGATCAGGATCAGCACGAAGGTGCCGATGATCTCGCTCAGCCAGTTGTCGGGGGCCCGGCGGATCGCCGGGGCGGTGCAGAAGCAGGCCCGCTTCAGCCCCGCATCCTCGGTGGCGCCCCAATGGGGCAGGTAGTGCAGCCAGACCACGGTGGCGCCCAGGAACGCCCCGAGCATCTGGGCCGGCACGTAGGTCGGGAGCTTCGACCAGTCGCCGGACACGATGGCGCCGGCGAGCGTCACGGCGGGGTTGATATGGGCGTCGGGGCTGCCGGTGGCGGTCGCCACGAAGATGCCGGCCAGCACCGCGAAGGCCCATCCGGCCGTGATCGCGATCCAGCCCGCTCCCTCGGCCTTCGAGCCGCGCAGGAGCGCGCCCGCCACCACCCCGTTGCCCAGGATGATCAGCACCATCGTGCCCAGAAGCTCGCCCAGGAACGGGGAGATGAAGGGGGGCGTCATGACGGTATCCTCCGGGTGTCGTCTGGTTCTGGTTTCGTCTGGTTCTGGGTGCGGTGCGTGCCGACGCGTGCCGGACCGGCCGTGCGGTCGCCGCCCCGGACCGGGAGGCTGCGGGCGCGGCGCCTGCCCGAAGGCAGGCGGGGGCGCGGCGCCCGATCCCTCAATCCTCCTAGACGGTCCAGTCGAAGGAGCGCTTCACGGCCCGGCCCCAGGCGGCGGTGATGCGGCGGCGCTCGCCGGCATCCATGTCGGGCTTCCAGCGCCGGTCGACGCCCCAATTGTGGACGAGGTCGTCGAGGCTGTTCCAGTAGCCGGTGGCGAGGCCCGCCGCGTAGGCCGCGCCGAGCGCCGTGGTCTCGGTCACCTGCGGGCGCACCACCGGCACGTCGAGGATGTCGGCCTGGAACTGCATCAGGGTGCGGTTGGCCACCATGCCGCCATCCGAGCGCAGCTCCCGCACGGGGATGCCGGAATCCTTCTCCATCGCCTCCAGCACCTCGCGGGTCTGGAAGGCGGTGGCCTCCAGGCAGGCCCGGGCGATGTGGCCCTTGTTGGCGTAGCGGGTGAGCCCGATGATCAGCCCGCGGGCGCCCTCGTTCCAGTGCGGCGCGTAGAGCCCCGAGAAGGCCGGCACGAAGTAGACGTCGCCGTTATCCGTGACGGTGGCCGCCAGGGTCTCGACCTCGGCGCTGTCGCGGATCATCCCGAGATTGTCGCGCAGCCACTGCACCAGGGCGCCCGTGATGGCGATGGAGCCCTCGAGGGCGTAGATGGCCGGCTTGCCGTCGAGCTTGTAGCCCACCGTGGTGACGAGGCCGCAGGTGGAGGGGACGGGGGTCTCGCCGGTGTTCATCAGCGCGAAGCAGCCGGTGCCGTAGGTGTTCTTGGCCTCGCCGGGCCGGAAGCAGGTCTGGCCGAACAGGGCCGCCTGCTGGTCGCCGAGGATGCCGGCGATCGGCACGCCCGCGAAGGGCACCTTGGTCTCGCCGTAGACCTGCGAGGAGGAGACGATCTCGGGCAGCATCGCCCGCGGGATGCCGAAGGCCGCGAGCATGCCCGGATCCCAGGCCAGGGTGTCGAGGGCCATGAGCTGCGTGCGGCTCGCATTCGTCACGTCGGTGAGGTGGAGCCCCCCGTCCGGACCGCCCGTGAGGTTCCAGACAAGCCAGGTGTCGATGTTGCCGAACAGGACGTCGCCGGCCTCCGCCTTCGCGCGCGCCCCCTCGACATGGTCGAGGAGCCAGCGCAGCTTGAGGCCCGAGAAGTAGCTCGCCAGCGGCAGGCCGGTGATGCCCCGGAAGCGGTCGCGCCCGCCGTCCCGGGCGAATTCCGCGACGAGGCGGTCGTTGCGGGTGTCCTGCCAGACGAGGGCGTTGTGCAGGGGCTCGCCGGTGCGCCGGTCCCAGATCAGCGTGGTCTCGCGCTGGTTGGTGATGCCGATCGACAGGAGGCTCCGGGGCTCGATCCCGGCCTCGGCCAAGGCCTCGCGCATCACGGCCTGCGTGTTGGTCCAGATCTCCCGGGGGTCGTGCTCGACCTGGCCGGGGCGGGGATAGATCTGCGCGTGCTCGCGCTGCCGGCACGCGATGATGCGCCCCTCGCGGTCGAACACGATGAAGCGGCTGCTGGTGGTGCCCTGGTCGATGGCGCCGACATACTGGCTCATGGGCTGAACCCTCCCTGTTGAAGGCCTTGAATGGGCGGGGCCGGTCTTGGTGCCGGCTCCCCGTGGTGGTGATCGTCGGATCCGTCCGGGTCGGACGGTGTGGCTCAGGCGGCTTGAATCTGGCGGCTTGGATCAGGCGGCTCGGCTCAGGCGGCTTGGGCCTTGCGCGTCAGGTAGGCGGCGAGGCGCCCGGCGCTGTCGGGGCCGGTGCGCAGGCCGAGCTTCGAGCGGCGCCAGAGGATGTCCTCGGGGGTGCGCGCCCATTCGTGGTGCACGAGGTAATCGACCTCCGCGGCGCTGAGGCCGCCGTCGAAGCTCTCGCCGAGATCGGCGAGGCTGCGGGCGCGGCCCAGGATCAGGCGCGCGTTGGTGCCGTAGGCGCGGGCGAGGCGCCTTGCGGTCTCGGCGGGCAGGAAGGGCGCCGCGCGGCTCAGCTCGGCCAGGAACGCGTCGAAATCCGCCCCCGGCATCTGGCCCCCGGGGAGCGGCGCGTCGCCGGTCCAGGCCGGCGCGAGGCCGGGGAAATAGGGCGCCAGCTTCTCGATCGCGTGCTCGGCGAGGCGCCGGTAGGTCGTGATCTTGCCCCCGAAGACCGAGAGGGCCGGCAGCCGGCCGCCCTCGTCGGCGACGTCGAGGACGTAGTCGCGCGTCACCGCCGAGGCGTTGGCGGCCGCGTCGTCGTAGAGCGGGCGCACCCCCGAATAGCTCCAGACCACGTCCTCGGGGCCGATCGCCCGCGCGAAGGAGCGGTTGATGCAGTCGCAGAGGTAGCGCGTCTCCTCGGGCGAGATCGCGACGGGGCCGGGCTCGGCCTCGTAGGGCACGTCGGTGGTGCCGATCAGGGTGAAGTCGCGCTCGTAGGGGATCGCGAAGATGATGCGCTTGTCGGGCTGCTGCAGGATGTAGGCCTGGTCGCCCTCGTAGAGCTTGCGCACCACGATGTGGCTGCCCTTGATCAGCCGCACCGCCGCGCGGCTGTTGATGCCCAGCGTCCCCCCGAGCGTCTCGCTGACCCAGGGGCCGGCCGCGTTGACGACGGCCTTGGCCCGTACGATCTCGCTGCGGCCGCTCGGCCCCTCCCGGAGCGTCGCGGTCCAGCCCTCGGCGTCGCGCCGGGCCGATTCGACGCCGGTGCGGGTGCGGATCTCGGCGCCGCGCGCCTGGGCGTCCATGGCGTTGAGCACCACGAGGCGGCTGTCCTCGACCCAGCAATCGGAATAGAGGAAGCCCTGGGTCAGGCGCGGCTGCAGCGGCGCGCCGACCGGCGAAGTTCGCAAACGAACCATCTCGGAGCCCGGAAGCGTTCGCAGCCGCGCCAGATGGTCGTAGAGGAACAGCCCCACCCGCAGCATCCAGGCCGGGCGCAGGCCCCGGTCATGGGGCAGCACGAAGCGCAGGGGCCAGATGATGTGGGGGGCGAGCCGCAGCAGGCGCTCGCGCTCGGCCAAAGCCTCGCGCACGAGGCGGAACTCGTAATATTCGAGGTAGCGCAGGCCGCCGTGGATCAGCTTCGTGCTGGAGGACGAGGTGAATTCCGCGAGGTCCCCGCGCTCGCAGAGCAGGACCTTGAGGCCGCGCCCGGCCGCGTCGCGCGCGATGCCGGTGCCGTTGATGCCGCCGCCGATGACGAGCAGGTCGTAGGCCGTGGCCGGACCGTCCGAATCTGCCATCATGGTGCATCTCCCGCCCCGGTCGAATCGCCGGTTGGCAGGATATTGCACCCTCGGGTGATTTTCGCAAGAGAAAATACGAGCTTTCGATATCGCTCAATCGTTCGCGTCGGCCACCGCCAGCTTGACGCCGTGGCGCTGCATCAGGGCGGCGATCTCCGGGGGCGGGGGCCTGTCGGTGAAGAAGGTGTCGACCTGCGCCAGGCGGCCGACCTGCACCATCGGCCGGCGGGTGAACTTGCTGTGGTCGGCCACCAGGAAGGTCCTGCGGGCCTGGGCCAGGATGGTCTGGGTCGCCCGCACCTCCTCGATGTCGTAGTCGAGGAGGGCCCCGTCGGCGTCGATGCCGCTGGTGCCGATCACCGCCACGTCGACCCGGAACTGGCTGAGCGTGTCGCAGGTGAGCTGGCCCAGCACCGCGCCGTCGCGGTTGCGCACGGTGCCGCCCGCCATGACGATGCGGAACTCGGTGGCCTCGGCAAGCGAGATCGCGACGTTGAGGTTGTTGGTGATGACGCTGAGGTCGTCGTGCTGCATCAATTCCCGCGCCACCGCCTCGGGCGTGGTGCCGATATTGATGAAGACCGAGCAATGGGAGGGGATGTGGCGGGCGGCGAGGCGCCCGATCCGGGTCTTCTCCGCCGAGAGGGTGATCCGGCGGTCGGCATAGTCAATGTTCTCGACGCTGGAGGGCAGGCCGCCCCCGCCCCGATAGCGCTCCAGGCGCCCTTCCGCGCTGAGCTCGTTGAGGTCGCGCCGGATGGTCTGGACGGTGACGGCGAACTGGCTCGCCAGCGCCTCGATGGTGACGAAGCCGCGCTGGCGCACCGCCGCCACGATGGCGGAGCGGCGCGCCTCGACGCCCGTCATCTCGGTCCGGTCGGGGGGGCGTGTCACGGTGGCGGGCCTCGGCATGCGCGAAACCGGGCCAGGATAGAATGGGCGCGGCCCGATGGGCAGCGCCTTCGTTCGTTTCCGAAACCGTTCTCCCCGCGAAACCGCGCCCCGCGCCCGCCGGTGGCAAGTTGGGGCAGCGTCAGGGCGGCGTCAGGTGCAGGTAGGCGGGGCTGAAATCCGCGAAGACCCGCAGGCGCGCGGCATCCTCGATTGTCAGCATCTTGTCCCGGAAGGTGATCAGGCCGGTATCGCGCATCTCCTGGGCGACGCGGTTCATGTGCACGAGGGAGATCCCGAGGGTGTCGGCGAGGTCTTCCCAGGTCAGGGGCAGGCGGTAGCAGGTCTCGCTCGCGAGCCCGACGGCCTGGAGGCGGGCCTGCAGCTCGCAGAGGAGGTGGGCGAAGCGCTTGCCCGCCGGACGGGTGCCCAGGCCGACGATCCATTCCCGCGCCGTGCTGGCCTCGGTGAGGAGCCTCCAGGTGAAGGCCCGAGCAAGGCGGGGATGCTCCAGCTTCAGCCGCTCCAGGGCGGTGGCCCCGATCACCGCGACGAGGCAGCCCGTCAGGGTCGCGACGCCGTGGTCGGCGCCGTGCAGGATGCTCGTCTGCGGGTCGTAGAGATCGCCCGGCAGGAGCAGGGCGGTGATCTGGCGCTTGCCGTCGCGGCCCTGGCGGTAATGGCAGGCGAAGCCCTCCACCACGGCGTAGCCGGTGCGCGGGCGGGCGGACTCCTCGACCAGGACAGTCCGGGGCGGCACCCGCTCGTAGGCATTCACCGAGGCCGCCAGCGCGGCCTTCTCGGCATGGCCGAGCGTGGTGCCGTGCTCGAGCCGCATCAACAGGGCCTGGGGCATCGCGCCGAGTCCCGTGCCCATGAACCGTCCCGTCGACCTCGAATCCGATACGCCGATCATGCCGCCCTCGCACAGGTCAGAGCCGCCGCTTGTCACGCGTCGCCTCGACCACGGAGCCGCGGGATCGGGGCGTTGAGCACCAGGGTGCCGAAGTTTTTTTGGATACTTTATGGCACTTTATTCTGAACTCACGACGTCGTAAAGGCGTATCTCAGGGGCATGAACCAACTTTGCCCAAAAGCAGGGGGGAGCCCGATGGGGGCAGGCGGGGCCGGCTCCGGTCAGAACAGGGCGGAGGGCGTCCCCGCATCGAGGAACGCCGCGACGGCCGCCCGGCCGGGCAGGGCGTCGAAGACGCCGAGCTGCATCGCCACGAGGGCACCGCAGGCCGCCCCCCAGCGCATCGCCTCCGGGAGGGAGCGCCCCTCGGCCAGGGCGACGGCGAGGCCCGCCGCGAAGGCATCGCCCGCCCCGAGCGTATCCACGGCCGCGACCGGGAAGGCCGCCTGATGATGGGGCGCCGAGCCCGCCGGATAGGCGGTCGCGCCACCGGCCCCGCGGGTGATCACCACCAGGTCGGGGCCCCGCGCGCGCAGACCCGCGGCCAGGGCCGCCTCGCCGTCGCAAGTCTCACGATTGCCCGTCTCACGATTGCCCGTCTCACTGTTGCCCGCCTCGGGGATGCCCGTCTCGGGGGTGCCGGCCTCGGGGATGCCGGCCTCGGCCGCGAGCAGGCGCGCCTCGCCGGCATTCACCACCAGGATCGCGGTGTCGCGCAGGATCGCCGGCGGGATGGGGCGGAACGGGGAGGGGTTGAGCAGGGTGCGCCGGCCCGCCTCCCGTGCCAGCCGGAAGGCCTCCGCGATGGCGGCGTCGCTGATCTCGAACTGCGCCAGGACGAGGTCGGCCGCCGTGATCGCCGCCGCCCTGGCCCGGATGGCGGCCCCGTCGAGCAGCCGGTTGGCGCCGAGGAAGACCGCGAGGCAGTTCTCCCCGTCATCCTGCGTGAAGCCGATGCCCGCCCCCGTCTGCGCCTCGAAGCGGCGCAGCATCCCGCCCGGCAGCCCGGCCCGGTGCAGGGCGGGCTCGGCCAGGGCTGCCAGGGGATCGCTGCCCACCGCCATGATGCCGTCGACCGCGGCGCCGAGGCGGCGCGCCGCGACGGCGAGGTTCAGGCCCTTGCCGCCGGCCTCGAAGGTGTAGGCGGAGGCCGCGAGGGATTGGCCGGGCTCCGGCAGGCGGCTCACCCGCATGGCGCTCGCGGCGATGAAGCTCGCCAGCACGAACAGCCGGGGCGGGGCGGGCGCGCCCAAGGCGGGGGCGCCCAAAATTTCCGCGTCAATGTCGGAGGACGGGGTCTCGGGCGGCATCGACGGGCTCCGGGCCGGGCGGCCGCGCGCCGGAACCGGGGCGGGGCGGGAATCGCCGGGAGTGCCCAGGATGGCCTCTGAGCCCGGCGCACCGCAACAGCCCTCGCTCGCGAGCCTGTTGCGGCTGCGGACGGACACGGCGCAGCCGATGTACCAGCAGCTCGAGGCGCAGATCCGGCAGATGATCGGCGACGGGGTGCTGGCGGCGGGCGCCACCCTGCCGGCCGAGCGCGTGCTCGCGGATGCCCTCGGGATCAGCCGCACCACGGTGAAGCGCTGCTACGGGGCCCTGCGCGACCAGGCGCTCCTCAGCGCCCACGGGCGCCTCGGATTCATGGTGGAGGGCCGGACCAAGCCCCTCAACCCCGGCATGGACCGGCTCAAGGGCTTCACCGAGGAGATGCGCGAGCTCGGCAAGGTGCCGTCCTCGGACATCCTGGAGCGGGTGGCGGCCCCGGACCGGGCCATCGCCTCCGTGTTCGGCGCGCCCTCGAACACGCCGTTCCTGAAGCTCGTGCGGGTGCGGCGGGGCGACGGCGTGCCCCTGTCCCGCGAGATCGCCTGGTACGACCTCAGCGCCGCCCCGGCCCTAGCAGGCGCCGACCTGTCGGGCTCCCTCTACGCCGTCCTGGCGCGGGAGGGCGTGGCCCTGACCCATTGCGAGCAGACGATCGAGGCGGCCTTCCCGACCCAGGAGGAATGCACCCTGTTCGGCTTCGAGACGCCGGTCCCGTGCCTCCTGATCAAGCGCCGCTCCTACGCCGCGAGCGGCCGGATGATCGAGTACGTGGAGGGCCTCTTCCGCGGCGACAGCTACGCCTACCGCCTGACCCTGCGGACCTGAGCGCGCGGGCATAGTCCTCCGGGCCCGCCGCCGCACCGGTCGCCACCCTTGCGCCCCCCTTGCGCAGGACGACGCGGCCCGGGAACGGCGCGTTGGGCTCAGCGCGGGATCGCGGAGCGGAAGGCGCTGCCGACGACGCGCAGGGCCTCGCGGGCGCGGGCATCGGCGAGGCGGGTGCGCAGCACCACCTGCGAGGCGGGGAGCGGGGGCAGGCCGAGGCTCTCGCCGACCTCCACCGCCCCGGCGGGCGTCACCCGCCCGGCCAGCGCCGCCACCCCGAGCCCCGCGCTGATCGCGGCGCCGAGCGCCAGGACGCCGCCGCCGACGAACACCTCCGTCCAGGGGATCCCGGCCGCATCGAGGGCCCGGGTCGCGACCGCCCGCACGCCGCACGGAGCCGCCAGGGTCGCGAGCCGCAGGGGCTCGCCCGGGCGCCGGCGCCAGGTCGAGGCCGCGAACCAGCCGACCCGCTCCTCGGCGAGCAGGCGCCCGTCCCGGCGCTCGCCCTCGCGCCGGACGATCACGGCATCGACCTCGCCCCGGTCGAAGGCCGCCCCGAGATCGCGCGAGGGGCCGATCCGGACCTCGATCACGAGGCCCGGATCCGTGGCCGCCAGGCGGGCGACGAGGCCCGGCAATTCGGGCCCGGCGACGTGGTCGCTGATCCCGAGCACCAGCCGCCGGGGCGGGGCCGGGGCGATGCCGCTGAGCGCCCGCGCATGCGCGGCCAGGAGGTCGCGGGCGGGCGCCAGGAAGCTCTCGCCCTCGGGGGACAGGCGCACGTGCCGAGGCGTCCGCTCGAGCAGCCGGCAGCCGAGCCGGTCCTCGAGGCGCTTCAGCTTCAGGCTGATCGCCGCCTGCGAGGTGTCGAGGGTCTCGGCCGCGCGGGTGAAGCTGCCGAGATCGGCCACCCAGACGAAGGCCTGAACGGTGTCGAGATCGATGGCCCGCAGCGGCAGTGTCATAACGAAAGCCCATCTCAGATATAATCAGCCATATGTTTTCTTAATCTTACGGCTCTGGCAAGCCGGTCCTGGCCGCGACGGGCGCGGCGAAGGGACAGGACATGCTGGTCAAGCATTACCGGCACCGGCTGCCGGCCGATTACCCGATGGCGCGCATCCGGGGGCGCATCGCCGAACGGGGGCCGTCCTGGGACGAGACGCCCGGCCTCGGCTTCAAGGCCTTCGTGGTCCGCGAGCGGGGGCGGCTGGGGGCGGAGGAGAACGCCTACGCCTCGCTCTACCTGTGGCGGGAGGCCGGGGCGGCCCTCGATTTCCTCACCGATGCGCGCTTCGCGAGCGTGGTCGAGACCTTCGGGCGGCCCCGGATCGATACCTGGCTCGCCCTCGACGCCCGGGCGGCCCCGGCGGGGCCCGCCCGCACCCTGATCCGCGAGGCGGTCGGAATCGAGCCCGGCACCGACCTGCGGGCCCTGCGGGCGGGGGAGGCCGAGCGCAACCGCGCGGCGCTCGCCCGGGACGGGCGCCTCGCCGTGGTCTCGGCCGTGGATGCCGGGGCCTGGCGCCTCCTGCGCCTCACCCTCTCGCCGGAGCCGCCGGCCCGGTCGGAACAGGCCGGCGCCTACGAGATCCTGCACCTCGCCCGGCCCGGCTGGGCCGCCCTCGCCCCACGCGACCCGGAGTGACCCGATGCCCCTGACCCGAATCTCGCTCCGCGCCGGCAAGTCCGCCGCCTACCACGCCGCCCTGATGGAGGGCGTCTACGCCGCCATGCGGGAGACCTTCGGGGTGCCGGAGGACGACCGCTTCATGATGATCCACGAGCACGAACCGGGCGCCTTCGCGTACGGGGCCGCCTATCTCGGCATTCCCCGCAGCGACGACCTCGTGATCATCCAGATCACCTGCAACGACACCCGCCCGGCGGCGCAGAAACGCGCCCTCTACGAGGCCATCGCGGCGCGGCTCTCGGCCGAACCCGGCCTGCGCCCGGAGGACGTCTTCATCAACCTCGTGGAGGTGAAGCCCGAGAACTGGTCCTTCGGGCTCGGCCGCGCCCAGTACGCGGAGGCGCCGGCGCGGCGGGACGGCGCCTGATCCTGGCGGGCACCCGGGCCAAGCCTCACGGGGGGCCCCGCAGCACCTCCGCGAGGCGGCGCAAAGCCGGCCCGATCGCCCGCTCGGGGACCGCCGCGTAGCCGAGGAGCAGGCCGGGCTCGGCCGCGGCAGGATTCGCGAAATAGGGGGAGAGCGCCGCCACCGTCAGCCCGGCCCGGGCGCAGGCCTCGACCGCCCGGATATCGTCGAAGGGCGCCGCCAAGCCCGGCCGGGGCCGCGCCACGAGGTGCAGGCCCCCGTCGAGGGGCGGGATCGTCAGGATGTCGGCGAGGTGGCGCCCGGCCGCCTCCACCAGGGCCGCCTGCCGCGCGGCGTAGAGCTTGCGCGTCCGGCGCAGGTGGCCGGCGAAATGCCCCTCGGCGATGAAGCGGGCGAGCGCGCCCTGGCCGAGCGCCGAGGCCGCGACCCCGGTGCGGCGCAGGGCGCGCTGCACGGGCTCGATCAGGGAAGGGGGCAGCACGAGGTAGCTCAGCTGCAGGGCCGGCAGCAGCACCTTCGAGAAGCTGCCGACGTAGAGGACGCGCCCGCCCCGGTCGAGGGCGGCGAGCGGCGCCGCCGGGCGGCCCGCGTAGCGATAGGCGCCGTCGAAATCATCCTCGATGATCCAGCCCCCCGCCGCCTCCGCCCAGGCGAGCAGCGCGAGGCGGTTCTCCAGGCTCATCACGGTGCCGAGGGGGTAGTGCTGCGCCGGCGTCACCACGGCAAGGCGCGCCTCCGGGGCGAGGCGGCGCGCCCGCGCGGCGCAGAAGCCCTTGTCCCCCATCGGCACCGGCATGACGCCCAGGCCCGCCTCCCGCAAGGCCTGGGCGAGGCCGGGGAAGCCCGGCTCCTCCACGAAGGCCGTCTCGCCCGGATCGAGCAGGAGCTCGGCCAGCAGGCGCAGGCTCTGGCGGATGCTCGCGGTGACGATCACGGCCTCGGCGCTGCAGGGCACCCCGCGCCCGGCCGCCAGATAGGCCGCCACCGCCCGGCGCAGCCGCGGATCGCCGAGGGGCTCGGGCTGCGCCGCGGCGGCCTCCCGCCACTCGGCCGCCAGGAGCTTGGCCCAGGTCTCGTACGGGAAGACGTCGAGGGCCGGCCGGCCGAGCGCGAAGGCATCGGGGGCCGCGAGGCCGGGCCCCTCCGCCCCGGTCTCCGCCGCGCCGGCCGCGAGCCGGGCGCCGCGCCGCGACAGGACCGGCGCGGGCGCGCGCGCCGCCTCCGGGGGCTGGGGCCGGGCCGTGAGGTCGTCCGGGAGGGTCGCGGCCACCCGCGTGCCGGAGCCGGGGCGGGCCGCGAGATAGCCCTCCGCCGCGAGCTGCTCCAGGGCGAGCAGCACGGTGCCGCGGGCGCAGCCGAGATCGGCCGCGAGCACGCGCGAGGCCGGCAGGCGCGCGCCCGGCGCCAGCCGCCCGACCAGGATCGCGCTGCGCAGGGCCTCCCGCACCTGCGCGTGCAGGGGCTGGGCGCCCGCCGGATCGAGGCCGAGCTGGAGCGGCAGCTCCGCGCGAGGGCGGGGGCAGGGGCGGGGGCAGGGGCGAGGGCGGACCCGGGACGTCATGATCGCATCACGGCACAAGTGGTCCAGTCGTAGCCAGAAAAATGGACCTTCCGGATGGGCCGCCTTTCGTCAAGGTGCGGGCTCCCGCCCGCAGCCCCGACGTGAGGATCCCCGTGTACCAGCCCCCGCATTTCCGCGAGGACGACCGCGAGACCCAGCACGCGCTGATCCGCGCCCATCCCCTCGGGCTCCTGATCAGCGCGGGCGCGGGCGGGCTGACCGCGAACCCGGTGCCGTTCCTGATCGATGCCGACGCGGCCGGCCCCGGGACGCTGCGGGCGCATCTCGCCCGCGCCAACGCGCAGTGGCGCGACCTCGATGGGCTCGCCGAGTGCCTCTCGGTGTTCCGCGGGCCCGACGCCTACGTGACGCCCTCCTGGTACGCGACGAAGCGCGAGACCGGCAAAGTGGTGCCGACCTGGAACTACGCCACGGTCCAGGTCTGGGGCCGCCCCCGCCTCGTCTCCGACGAGGCCTGGCTGCGCCGCCAGATCGACGACCTCACCCGGGCGCAGGAGGCGAGCCGGGCCGAGCCCTGGTCGGTGGCGGACGCGCCGCCCGCCTTCACGGCCGTGCAGCTCCGCGCCATCGTGGGGATCGAGATCGCGATCACGCGGATCGCCGGCAAGTGGAAGGTGAGCCAGAACCGGCCGGAGGCGGACCGGGCCGGCGTGGCGGCGGGCTTGCGCCACGAGGCCGGGCCCGACGACGCCATGGCGGGCCTCGTCGCGGCGCGGGGCGTGCGGGCATGAGCGCGGAGGACGGCGCGCGCGCGAACGCCCACGGCCAGCCGGTCGGCCCCGCTCTGCCGGGCTGGTCGCCGCGCCCGCACCCGCCGCGCGCGGCGCTGCAGGGCCGCCTCTGCCGGATCGTCCCGCTCGATCCCGAGCGCCACGCCGCCGACCTCTACGCGGCGCTCGGCGCAGACCCGGCGCGCTGGACCTACCTGCCGGCCGAGCCGCCCGCGAGCGAGGCCGCCTATCGCGACCGCCTCGCCGGGATCGCGGCGAGCTCCGACCCGCTGCACCACGCGATCCTCGACGCGGCGGGCGAGCGGGCGCTCGGGCTCGCCGCCTATCTGCGGATCGAGCCGGCCCACGGGGTGATCGAGGTCGGGCACATCCATTTCGGGCCGGACCTCTCGGGCCGGGCCGCCGGCACCGAGGCGATGGCCCTGATGATGGCCCGCGCCTTCGACGGGCTCGGCTACCGGCGCTACGAGTGGAAATGCGACAGCCTCAACGCGCCCTCGCGCGCGGCGGCGCTGCGCTACGGCTTCACCTTCGAGGGCATCTTCCGCAACGCCATCGTCACCAAGGGCCGCTCGCGCGACACGGCCTGGTTCTCGGTCACGGATGCCGAGTGGCCGCGCCTGCGCGCCGCCTTCGCGGCCTGGCTCGACCCGGAGAATTTCGACGCGGCCGGATGCCAGCGCCGGACCCTGCACGCCCTGCGCGGCGCCTGAAGCGGCCCTCGCCCGGACCCTGACCCCGTCGCAGGGACCGCCGCGTCCGGGCGTGGACGCATGACGTCAGCGCATGGATGGCTTGTGGGATGTGGCATGCCAAAAGTCTTTGTGCGGTGCCATATCAGCGTCATCGCAATTGCCCACCGGGACCTTCTCCGATGATCACCCTCACCATCGCCGCCCTGATCGCCGTCGCCGCCGTCAACGTCTCGCTGGTCGCCTTCGTGGCCGACCGCCTGACCCCCGCTGAAGGTGTTACCGTCTCGGCCGGCGAGCTCGTCGCCGTCAACGAGAACAGCCCGGCCGAGGTCAAGCTCGCCGCCTGATCCGGGCCGGGCCGGCCCAGCGCCGACCCGCCAGGCTTCCATCCGATCGACGCGCTCCGGAGCGATCCGGGGCGCGTTTTTTCGTGGCGCATCGCGCGTTCGTGCTGCGGTGCAGCAGCGCCCTCACGTCATGGCTGGACTTCGGCTCGACCTTGGGTCGACCCGGCATTCAGGGCTTGCGCGCGAGGCGTAAGGGGAAGCTCAGCTCGGTCACGCCCTCGCGCGTCAGGAGCGTGGGCGGCGGCGGGGTGAAGGGGCTCGCGGCCCGGGCCGCGGAGAGGGCCCGGTCGTCGAGGGCGGTCGAGCCGGAGCTGCGCTCGAGGAAGACCCGGTTCACGAAGCCGTCGGCGGCCACCTGCACCCGGATCATCACGGTGCCGGCGGCCTTCGCGCCGGAGGGGTCGCTCCGGTCACGGTCCGCCCGGTCGATCTTGGTGACGAGGGCCGAGAGCCAGCCCTGCACCTCCGGGGAGAATTGCGCCCGCGCCCCGCCCGACCCGAGGGGAGCCAAGCCGACAATCAGGCCGAGGCTCACGCCGAGAATCATCCTGGGAATCATCCTGGGAATCACCCTGAGAATCCCGCCGCGGAACCTGCCGAGCGTCGTGACGCGGCAGAGCGGGCAGACGAGCGAGCGAAGCGTCATCGCGGCACCTTGATGCGTCCCCCGACCCGCCGAGGCTACGGGCACTTCCTGAACGAACCTAGCGCGCGCGCCCCGGTATCCCGTGCGCCAGGGCACCCGAACGACCGGGACGCGATGTTCGGGCCAAGCGTCGTCACGCTCCAGCGGATGTCCGGCAGGCGTGTAGCAGGCCTGCGGCAGGCTTCCGGCGAACCGCGCCTGGGCTTAGGAAGGCCCGGGGATTTCTGCTAGCCAGCCCGGGGAGCGCCGCCCGCGCGGGGCTCCGGGCGGAGGCGCGTCCGATGACCGGCGGAATGGAGGGAGGGCGACGGCTTCGCGGCCTCCTATGCGCCCTGGCCTGGATCATCTCCGCGGCCGAGATGGCCTGGGCCGGCGCCGGGGCGGCCGGCGAGCGCACCCCGATCACGATCTACACGGCGATCGAGACCGAGCAGATCGCCTGGATCGATGCGGGGCTGCGCCGCGCCCTGCCGGAGGTCGAGCCCCTGTGGATCCGGGGCTCGACGGGCGTCATCACCGACCGGCTCCTCGCCGAGGCGGAACGGCCGCAGGCCGACATCGTCTTCGGGCTCGCGGCCTCCAGCCTCGTCATCCTCAAGCAGGCGGGGCTCCTGGCCGCCTACGAACCGCCGGGCGCCGCGCAGCTCCGCGCGTTCTTCCGGGATCCGACGCCGCCCTATGCCTGGACCGGCATGGACGCCTATCTGGGGGCGATCTGCTTCAACAGCGGCCGGGCCGCCGCGGCGGGGTTGCTGCCTCCGCAACTCTGGCGGGAATTGCTGACGCCCGGGCTCAAGGGGCAGGTCGCGATGCCGAACCCGAACCTGTCGGGGACGGGCTTCCTCCTCGTGGCCGGCTGGCTGCAGAGCATGGGCGAGGCGGCCGGCTGGGCCTACATGGACGCCCTCGACCGGAACGTCTCGGCCTACCTGCCCTCCGGCTCGGCGCCCTGCCACGCCGCCGCGCGGGGCGAGGTCATCGCGGGCCTCTCCTTCGACATGCGGGCGGCCACCGAGAAGGCGAACGGGGCCCCCGTCGACGTCATCGTGCCGGTCGACGGCGTCGGCTGGGAGCAGGAGGCGATCGCCATCCTGCGGACGACGCCCCATCCCGACCTCGCCCGGCGCGTCGTCGACTGGGCGGCCTCGCGCGAGGCCAACGAGATCTACGCGCGCAGCTTCGCGGTCGTCGCCTATCCGGACGTGTCGAGCCCGCTCTCGATCTACCCGCCCCACGCGGAGGCGCGGATGATCCGCAACGACCGCGCCTGGGAGGCGGCCAACCGCGCCCGCATCCTGCGCGAGTGGACGCGCCGCTACGGCGCCAAGGCGCGGCCGGGCTGAGGCGGCCATGTGAGGCGGCCATGTGACGGCGGTCAGGAAGCGGCCATGCCGCGCGCGGGCGCCTCAGGGGCTGATCGCCTCGATATCGCGCAGGCCCGCCCAGGCCTTCCACTGCGCCCAGGCCTCCCCGAGGGCCGCCGCGGCCCCCTCCCGCGAGGGGGCGACCCCGCCGCGGCGGAAGGGCAGCGCCCCGATATCGAGGCTCATGCCCCAGCCCCATTGCTCCGCCGGCGGCGGATCCGGGCAGATGCAGTCGATCCGCCCGACGATGAGGGCCCCGCTCGTGGCGAAGTAGGTCTCGCGCGGATGGTCCTGCAGACGCGTGTAGACGAGTTCCGCCATGCTTCCCGCAAGCTCCTTCCCCTTCCGGACGGCCCGGCAGCATAACCCGGTTGCGGGGGCGGCAGGTCCTTGGCGCGGAGCGGGAATGCGCAGGAGAGCGCGCGTGCGGGGACGATCGGCGGGGCCCGGGAAGGGCGGCCCGAGAGCACGCCGAGCCGATGTGGAGACCGGTTCGGCGCCAGGACGCGCGTCCCATCAAGGCGCGTCACACCAAGGACTTGGAGCGGTTCCCGATGACGACGCGATCGGAAAAACAGGTCTAAAGGCGGGATGCAAGTCTGCGCGAAGAACGCGCCATCCCGATCAGCTCGCGCGCTGTCGGGCAATGGGTCGAGGGATGAAATCGATCGGTCTGCGCGTGGGTGATGACCATGCCCTCAGGCAGGATCGTCAGATCGCCGCGATACCAAGCTTGCGCCAAGCGAAGCAGTCCCGACCATGTTGCCATCATTGCCCCCTGCAAATCAGCAATCCGGAGGCTAGCTTCATTGGGACTACTCCGAAAGATTTCACCGGCGCTGCGTACGATCCCAGACGAACGGCGCCGGGCGCGGGCTCCGGCCGCCGGCGCGGATCGGGCCGCCCCGCGATGACGGCAGGCCGCGCCTGTCACCCGAATGCCGCGCCTCGGGCCACGCCGGCGGGGCGCGGGCTTTTCCACCTCACCCGAATCTGATCTCTGATCGTCATCCCCCGCGCAGCTCGCACGGGCCGCGAGGGGAATGAGGGGCGCAGGCGTAGCGGAGGGTCTTCGCGCGCCGGCGCCCCCGTTCCCGCACCGGTGGCCGGGCGCGGGCCAGTCCGGTGTCGGCGTTCCGTCACGGCAATCTGCCAAGCCGGCAGAGATGCTGCTACGCTGCGAGGCCGGCAGCCCCCCGCGACAGGAGATCGGCGATGACGGTTGAAGCGGCAACGGCCCTGACCTCCCCGGAAGGGAAAGCGGCGCGCACCGGGCTGATCGAGGCCGCGGCCGCCCTCGTCGAGGAGCGGGGGCATCCGGGCGGCTTCGTCCGGGACCTGTACGGGCGCGTCCTGCCCGAGGATCTCGCCCCCTATTCCCCCGAGACGCTGGCCGAGCTGGCGATCGCGGCGCGGCACGACCTCTCGGCCCCGCGCGGCCCCCATGCCGAGGCGGATCTGCGGCTGCGCGACGTCGCGGCGGAGGGGGCCGGGCCCGGCGGACGCCCCCGCGACCTCACGATCCTCGAAGTGATCAACGACAACCGGCCCTTCCTGCTCGATTCGACCCTGGCGGAGCTGGCGAACCAGGGTCTGGCCCCGCTCCTCGTGGCGCACCCGATCTTCGGGGTGGAGCGCGACGCGGAGGGCACGCTCACCCGGGTGGTCGGCGAGACAACGGCGGATGCCCAGGGCGCCTTCCGGCGCGAGAGCTTCCTGCACATCCACCTCGACCGGCTCGACGGCGCGGAGGCGCGGGCGCGCCTCATCGAGGGCCTGACCCGGGTCTACACCGACGTCGCCGTCGCGACCGACGATGCCGAGGCGATGCAGGGGCTCCTCGACGCGATCATCGAGGCCTATCGCGCCGCGCCGCCGCCGCTCCCCGCCGCCGAGGCGCGCGAGGCGCTCGCCTTCCTCGAATGGCTGCGCGACGGGCACTTCACGCTTCTCGGGATGCGCGCGCACGGCCTCGACGGGCAATCGCACCCGATCGTGGGCGACACCGCCCTCGGGCTCCTGCGCGACCCGAAGGTGGAGGTGCTCCGCCTCGGGCGCAGCTTCGTCGACATGACGCCCGAGATCGCCGCCTTCCTGCAGGGGCCCCAGGCGCTCATCGTCACCAAGGCGAGCGCCCGCGCCCGCGTCCACCGGCCGACCCATCTCGATTACATCGAGGTCAAGCTCTACACCGCCGCCGGGGCGCTCTCGGGGGAGATGCGCATCGTCGGCCTGTTCGCCGCCACCGCCTATTCGAGCCCGGCGCGCGAGGTGCCCTACCTGCGCGGCAAGGTGGCGGAGGTCGTCGACCGCGCCGGCCTCGACCCGACGAGCCATGCCGGGCGCACCCTGATCGACGTGCTGGAAACCTACCCGCGCGACGATCTCTTCCAGATCGACGTCGACCGGCTCCACCGCTTCGCCCTCGCGATCATGAACCTCGCCGACCGGCCGCGCATCCGCGTGCTGTCGCGGCCGGACCGGTTCGGCCGCTTCGTCTCGCTCCTCGTCTACGTGCCGAAGGACCGCTACGACTCTGGCGTGCGGGCCCGCATCGGCGCCTATCTGGCGGAGGAATATGGCGGGCGCCTCTCGGCCGCCTACCCGGCCTTCCCCGAGGGCCCGCTGGCGCGCACCCACTTCATCATCGGCTTCGCCGGCAAGGGCCGGCAGGAGCGCGACCCGACGGCCCTGGAGGCCGGCGTCGCGCGCATCGTCCAGACCTGGGGCGACGGCCTGCGCGAGGCGCTCTCCGAGACCCTTCCGGGCCAGAGCGCCCGGGCCCTGGCGGGGCGCTACGCGGACGCCTTCTCGGTGGGCTACCGGGAGACCTTCACCCCCGAGGCGGCGGTGCGCGACATCGCCATCCTGGAGCGCCTGAGCGAGGCCGCTCCCCGCGCGGTCGACCTCGACCGGCGCGACACCGACCGGGACGCGCAGGTTCGCCTCAAGGTCTTCACCCGGGGCGCCGCGCTGCCGCTCTCCGAGCGGGTGCCGGCGCTGGAGAATCTCGGCTTCCGGGTCATCAACGAGCGCACCTACCGGATCGAGCTCGGGGCCGCCGAGACCTGGGTCTGGCTGCACGACATGCTCCTGGAGCGCGCCACCGGCGCGCCGATCGACCTCGCCCGCGCCGAGAAGCCCCTGGAGGCGGCGCTCTTCGCCCTGTCGGAGGGGCGGGCCGAATCCGACGGCTACAACCGCCTGATCCTGGAGGCCGGGCTCGACTGGCGCGACACCGCCCTGATGCGGGCGCTCGGGCGCTACCTGCGCCAGCTGCGCATCCGCTACGGCCAGGATTACCTCGCCGCGACGCTGAGCCGCCACGGGGCGCTCGCCGCCCGCATCGCCGCCCTGTTCCGGGCCCGCTTCGACCCGGCGGCCGAGGGCGACCGCGAGGCCGCGCAGGCCGCGATCCGCGCCGAGATCGAGACCGCTTTGGCCGCAGTCACGAGCCTCGACGAGGACCGGATCCTGCGCCGCTTCGTGAACCTCGTCGAGGCGGCGATCCGCACCAACTTCTACCAGCGCGACGCCGAGGGGCACCCGCGCGAGACGATCTCGTTCAAGTTCGCCTGCGCCCAGGTCTCCGGCATGCCCCTGCCGCGGCCCTTCTTCGAGATCTTCGTCTACGCCCCCCGCGTCGAGGGCCTGCACTTGCGCTACGGCTACGTCGCGCGCGGGGGCCTGCGCTGGTCCGACCGGCCGGAGGATTTTCGCACCGAGATCCTGGGCCTCGTCAAGGCGCAGCAGGTCAAGAACGCCGTGATCGTGCCGGTCGGCGCCAAGGGCGGGTTCTTCCCCAAGCGCCTGCCGCCGGCCTCCGAGCGCGCCGCCTGGCTCGCGGAGGGCACCGAGAGCTACAAGCTCTTCATCCGCACGCTGCTCGAGCTCACCGACAACATCGTGGGCGACGCCATCCTGCCCCCGCCCGACACGGTCCGGCACGACCCGGACGACGCCTACCTGGTGGTCGCCGCCGACAAGGGCACGGCGACCTTCTCGGACATCGCCAACGGCCTTTCCCTGGAGAAGGGCCACTGGCTCGGCGACGCCTTCGCGTCGGGGGGCAGCCAGGGCTACGACCACAAGGGCATGGGCATCACCGCGCGGGGCGCCTGGGAGGCGGTGAAGCGGCATTTCCGCGAGATCGACGTGGACGTGCAGCGCGACCCCGTCACGGTGGTGGGCGTCGGCGACATGTCGGGCGACGTGTTCGGCAACGGCATGCTCCTGTCGCAGAGCCTCAAGCTCGTGGCGGCCTTCGACCACCGCGACATCTTCCTCGATCCCGACCCGGACCCGGCCGCGAGCTTTGCCGAGCGCCGGCGCCTGTTCGGCCTCGGCCGGTCGAGCTGGGGCGATTACGACACCAGCCTGATCGCGCCGGGCGGCGGCGTGTTCTCGCGCAGCCTGAAGACGATCCCGCTCTCGCCCGAGATCCGGGCGGCTCTGGGCATCAGCGCGGCGGAGGCGAGCCCGGCCGAGGTGATGCAGGCGATCCTGCGGGCGCCGGTCGACCTGCTCTGGTTCGGCGGCATCGGCACCTACGTGCGCGCCTCCTCCGAGAGCGACGAGGAGGCGGGCGACCGGGCCAACGACGCGGTGCGCATCACCGGCGCGATGCTGCGCGCCAAGGTCGTGGGGGAGGGCGCCAATCTCGGCCTGACCCAGCGCGGGCGCATCGAGGCCGCCCGCGCCGGCATCCGGCTCAACACCGACGCCATCGACAACTCGGCGGGCGTCAACACCTCCGACGTCGAGGTGAACATCAAGATCGCCCTGATGATCCCGGAGCGCGACGGCCGCCTCGGCGAGACGGCGCGCAACGCGCTCCTGGTCTCGATGACCGACGAGGTCGCCGCCCTCGTCCTGCGCAACAACGAGCTCCAGACCCTCGCCCTCTCCCTGGCGCTGCGCCGCGGCACCGCCGAGACGGGCTTCGCCATGCGGGTGATGCAGGCGCTCGAGGCGGAGGGGCGGCTCGACCGCGCCGTCGAGTTCCTGCCCGACGACGCGACGCTGGGCGAGCGCCTGCGCCGCGGCGAGGGCCTGACCCGGCCGGAATACGCGGTGCTCCTGGCCTATGCCAAGCTCTCGCTCTACGACGCCATCCTGGCGAGCCCGGTGCCGGACGATCCCTATTTCGACCGCGAGCTGCAGCGCTACTTCCCGCAGGCGCTCAAGCGGCAATTCCCCGACGCCGTGAAGGGGCATCGCCTGCGCCGGGAGATCATCGCGACCGCGCTCTCGAACATCATCGTCAACCGGGGCGGGCCCACCCTCGTGACCCGGCTGATGGACGAGACGGGGGCGGATGCCGCCACCATCGCCCGGGCCTACGCGGTGACCCGCGACGCCTTCGGGCTGATGGAGCTGAACCAGGCCATCGACGCCCTCGACGCGGCGATGCCGGACCGGCGCATGCCCGGCCAGGCGCAGCTCGGCCTCTACGCCGAGGTGCAGGACCTGCTGCAGAACCGCATCGTCTGGTTCATCCGCAACCTCGACCTGACCGGGGGCATCGCGCCCACCGTCGCCCGCTACCGCGAGGGCATCGCGGCGGTGCTGGAGGCGCTGCCGCGCATCCTCGATCCGGAGGCGCTCGCCTCCATCGAGGCCCGCCGCGCCGCCCTCGTCGACCAGGGCATGGCCGAGGAGCCGGCCCGGCGCCTCGCCTCGCTCAAGGCGCTGGTCTCGGCCCCCGACATCGTGCGCATCGCCGAGACCGACGGCCACTCGGTGCCGGAGATCGCCGCGACCCACTTCGCCATCGAGCACGCCTTCCGGCTCGACGACCTCGCGGCCGAGGCCCGCCAGGTGCCGGTGAGCGACACCTTCGACCACATCGCCCTCGAGCGGGCGGTGGCGGGCATCTCCACGGCCCATCGCGGGCTGACCGCCGAGGTGGTGGGGGATGTCGGCGCCGGCGCCGAGGCGGTCGCGGCCTGGAGCGCCGCGCGGGGGCCCGCGCTCGCCCGCATCCGCGGCGCGGTCGAGGCCATCGCGGCCTCCGGCCTCACGGTCTCGAAGGCGGTGGTCGCCTCGAGCCTGCTCGCGGATCTCGCCCGGCGCCCCTGAGCGCCGGGCCAAGGCTCGGGCTCAGGCTCGGGCTCAGGCCGGGCGGTCCATCCGCGCCACGTGGTCGGCGATGCCGCCCGCGGTGGTGAGCCAAACCTCGGCGCGGCGGGGCGCGAAATGGTGAGTCGCGGGCCAGCGAGATCGCAAACACGCGAAACCAGCGCCGCGCGCGAAAACATCACGCCAGGAGGTCGGGCGCGCCGAGCCGCTGGGCGTGGACGGCGGTGATCTTTTTCATCAGCCGCACCAGCATCGCCTGCTCGGCCGGCGACAGGGCCGAGACGGTGGCCTCGTGCGCCGCCCGAGCGCCGGCCTCCATCGCGGCGTGGAGCGCGCGGCCCTCCGGCGTCAGGCCGCATTGCTGCGCCCGGCGGTCCGAGACCGAGGTCGCCCGGCGGATATAGCCCCGCGCGGCCAGGCGCTTCAGGGCCCCGGTCGTCGTCGTCCGGTCGAGGGCCACGGCGTTCGCCAGGGTGGTCTGGTCGGCCTCGCCGATCTCCGCCAGCCGCGAGAGCAGGCTGTATTGCAGCGGCGTGATGCGGAATTCGGCACAGAGCTCCGCGAACAGGCTGACGTGGATCTGGTGCAGCCGGCGCGCAAGGAAGCCGGGCCGTTCGGAGAGGGGCCAGGGCGGCGCCCCTGCCGCATCGGCAGGCAGGCCTGCCTGTTTGGCGGCCACCCCGTCCCGCTCGCTCAGCCCGTCGAGCCCATCATCCATCGCCGGCCTCCGCGCAGAGCGTCGAACTCGCTTGGCATGCCACATGCTTAGGGAGATGCGAAGCATACTTCGCTTTTAATCACGGGATCGTGGGGCGGCGCGCCGCGGCTCCCGTCCGATGAGGTGCTGAGATGGACGACACCCGGTACGACCTGCTCCTGCGCGGTGGGCGCGTGATCTGCCCGGCCTCCGGGATCGACGGCGTCAGGGATGTCGCGGTGCGCGACGGGCGCATCGCCGCGGTTGCGCAGACCATCCTGCCCTCGGCCGCCGCCGAGGTGGTCGATGTCGCGGGCAAGCTCGTTCTGCCCGGCCTGATCGACACCCACGCGCATGTCTACCAATACGTCACCGGCCGCTTCGGCCTGAACCCCGACATGGTGGGCGTGCGCTCCGGCGTGACCACGGTGGTGGACCAGGGCGGCCCGTCCTGCATGACCCTGCCGGGCTTCCGCCGCTTCATCGCCGAGGCCTCGGAGACGCGGGTCTACGCCTTCCTGTCCGCCTATCTGGTCGGGGGCCTGGAGGGTCATTTCTACCCGAACCTCTACAGCCCGGACGGGGTCGACGTCGACGCGACGGTGAAGTCGGCCATCGAGAACCGGGATCTCGTGCGCGGCATCAAGGGCCACGCGGAGATCGGGGGCTTCGCCCGCTGGGGCATCAAGGTGATGGAGATGGCCGCCGAGATCAGCCGGCGCTCCGACCTGCCCCTCTACGTGCATTTCGGCCAGCTCTGGGGCCTGCCCGAGAGCGGCGCCAACGGGGAGGACGCCGACACCATCATGGAGCGGGTGATCCCGCTCCTGCGCCCCGGCGACGTGCTGGCCCACCCCTTCACCCGGCATCCGGGCGGCTTCATCAACGAAGAGGGCGTGGTCCACCCCATCATCCGGGCCGCCATGGATGCGGGCCTCAAGGTCGATGTCGGGCACGGCAGCCACTTCTCCTACCGGGTCGCCCGCGCCTCGCTGCCCGCCGGGGTGATCCCCTACACGCTGGGGGCCGACATGCACGGCTACAACACCGAGGTGCCCCAGCCCGCCGGCACGCCCGACGAGCACCACGACGACGAGAACCACCCCTTCCTCGGCCAGGCGCGCTTCAGCCTGACCCAGGCGATGAGCTCGATGATGGCCCTCGGGATCCCCCTCGAACAGGTGGTCCCGATGGTGACCTCGCACCCGGCCGCGATGCTGGGGCTCTCCGACCGGATCGGCGCGCTGACGCCGGGCTTCGCCGCCGACGTCTCGGTGCTGCACGACGATCGCGGCCGCTTCCTCCTGCGCGACAACGAGGACACGCGGGTGATCGCGGACCGGCTGCTGCGCCCGGCCTTCTGCCTGCGGGCCGGCCGGCGCTTCGACGCCGATTCGCCGATCCTGCCGCAGGCGATCGCGGCCTGATGGCGTCCGGGACGGCTCCCTCCGCCGCGTCGGGCTTCGTCCTCGGCGCTCCCGGGCCCGCCGACCCGCGGGCCGCCTGGGCCGAACTCGACCACGCGGCGCGGGGCGCCTGCTACGACAACAACGCCGCCGTCCCGGACAGCGCCACCCAGATCGCGGCCCGCAACGCGGCCTCGGCCGCCTACTGGGCTGCGCACGCGAGCGGCCTCGATATCCCCTACGCGGCGGGCGCGCGCACCGCCTTCGATCTCTATCCGGCGGCGGACCCATCCGCCCCCTGCCTCGTCTTCGTCCATGGCGGCTACTGGCAGCGCAACGCGCGGGCTGACTTTGCCTGCTTCGCGGCGGGGCTGAACACCGCCGGCTGGTCGGTGGCGATGCCGGGCTACACCCTGGCGCCCGAGGCGCGCCTCGCCGGTATCGTCGCCGAGATCGGCGCCGCCCTCGACTGGCTCGCCGCGCACGGCCCCGCGCGCGGGATCGACGGACCCGTCATCCTCTCCGGCTGGTCGGCCGGCGCACAGCTCGCCGCGCTCCATCTCGGCCACGCCTCCGTGAGCGGGGTGCTGGCGATCTCGGGCGTCTACGACCTCGCCCCGATCCGCGAGACCGTCCTGAACGAGGCGCTGAACCTGACCGACGCGGAGATCGCCGGGCTCTCGCCCCTGCGGCTTCCGGTCGTGCAAAAGCCCATGACGATCGCCTACGGCAGCGGCGAGTTGCCCGCCCTCGTCCACGATGCGCGCAACCTCCACGCGCTCCGCAGCGCCGCGCATGCCCCGGGCGCCCTGCTGCCGGTGGCGGGCGCCGACCACTTCTCGATCCTCAACGCGTTCCTGCGGCCCGACGGCCTCCTCGTGCGCGCCGCCCGCGATCTCCTCGAAGGGGCTT
This sequence comes from Methylobacterium soli, assembly GCF_008806385.1. GTDB lineage: Bacteria > Pseudomonadota > Alphaproteobacteria > Rhizobiales > Beijerinckiaceae > Methylobacterium > Methylobacterium soli. Next base: position 138,528 of record NZ_VZZK01000007.1, on the reverse strand, counting down.
CCCGATGAGCGACACGATTCCGCCGGACGGCGTCCTCGCCGAGGGCGTCGGCGCGCGCCTGCCCCGCAAGGAGGACGACCGCCTGATGCGCGGGCGCGGCCAATATGTCGGCGACCTCCGCCTGCCCGGCCTGCAGGACGTCGCCTTCGTGCGCAGCCCCCTCGCCCATGCCCGCATCCGGGCGATCCACGTGCCGGAGGCCTACCGCGACCGCGTCTTCACCGCGGCCGATCTCGACGGCGTCGAGCCGATCCGGGCGGTCTCGGGCCTGCCCGGCTTCAAGGTCTCGGAGCAGCCGGTCCTGGCCACCGGCAAGGTCCGGCAGGTGGGCGAGCTCGTGGCCTTCTGCCTCGCCCCGAGCCGGGCCGAGGCCGAGGACATCGCGGCCTCGATCGTTCTCGACCTCGAGGAGCTGCCGGCCGTCCACGACATGCTGGCGGCCCGCACGCCGGGCTCCGCCCTCGTGCACGAGCATTGGGGGGACAACGTCTTCCTGGAAACCCTCGTCGACGTGAACATCGGGGCCGCCCTCGACGCCCCGATCCGGGTCACGCGCACGATCTCCACCGGCCGCCAATGCATGGCGCCGATCGAGGGGCGCGGCACGGTCGTCCATCTCGATCACCGCCTCGACCAGCTCGTGGTCCACACCGCGAGCCAGATGCCGCACATCGTGCGCAACGGCCTCTCGGAATGCCTGCGGATCGAGCAGGGCCGCATCCGCATCGTCTCGCCCGATGTCGGGGGCGGCTTCGGCTACAAGGCGATCCTGCTCGCCGAGGAGATCTGCCTCGGCTGGCTGGCGCTCCGCTGCGGCCACCCGGTGCGCTGGCTCGAGGACCGGCGCGAGCACCTCACCGCCAACGCCAATTGCCGCGAGCACCATTACCGCATCACGGCCTATGCCGAGCGCGACGGGCGCCTGCGCGGCATCGATTGCGAGGCGACCGTCGATTCCGGCGCCTACTCGGCCTACCCGTTCTCGGCCTGCCTGGAGGCCGCGCAGGTGGCCAGCATCCTGCCCGGCCCCTACGATTTCCCGTCCTATCGCTGCCGCACCTGGTCGGTGGCGACGAACAAATGCCCGATCCTGCCCTATCGCGGGGTCGCCCGCACGGGCGTCTGCTTCGCCCTCGAACTCGTCCTCGACGCCGTCGCGGCCGAGGCCGGCCTCGAACCCTGGATCGTGCGTGAGAAAAACCTCGTGCGCCCGGAGCGGATGCCCTTCGACAACATCACGAACAAGCATTTCGACAGCGGCGACTACCCGCAGGCGCTGGCCCGGGTGCTCGCGGCCATCGACGTCGCGGCTTTGCGCGCCCGCCAGCAGGCCGGGGAGCCGGACGGGCGCCGGATCGGCCTCGGCCTCTCGATCTATTGCGAGCAGGCCGCGCACGGCACCTCGGTCTATTCCGGCTGGGGCATCCCGATGGTGCCGGGCCACGAGCAGGCCGGCGCCCGGCTCACCCCCGATGGCGGCCTCGAATTGCGGATCGGCGCCCACTCGCACGGGCAGGGGCTGGAGACGACGCTCGCCCAGGTCGCCCACGAGATCCTCGGCGTGCCGGTGGCGCGCACCCGCCTCGTCCACGGCGACACCGCGATGACCCCCTACTCGACGGGCTCCTGGGGCTCGCGCGTGATGGTGATGGCCGGCGGCGCGGTCGCGGCCGCCTGCAACGCCCTGCGCGACCGGGCGCTGCGGATCGGCGCCCACCTGCTCCAGGTCGATCCCGCCGCCTGCCGCTTCGAGGCGGGCCGGGTGATCGGCCCGGCCGGCGACGTCTCGCTCTCCGAGATCGCCCGCACCTGGTACCGGCGCCCGCAGGACCTCGCGCCGGACGTGGATCCGGGGGGCCTCGAGGTCACGGCCGGCTACAAGCCGCAGCGCGATTCCGGCACCTTCTCGTACGCGGCGCACGCCGCGCTCGTCGCCGTCGACCCCGATCTCGGGGCGGTCGAGATCCTCGATTACTGCATTGTCGAGGATGGGGGCGTCCTGGTGAACCCCCTCGTGGTCGACGGGCAGATCTATGGCGGCCTCGCGCAGGGGATCGGCACGGCGCTCTACGAGGAGATGACCTTCGACGGGCGCGGCCAGCCGCTGGCCTCGACCTTCGCCGACTACCTCCTGCCCGGCGCCGCCGAGGTGCCGGAGCCCCGCATCGAGCACATGGAGACGCCCTCGCCCTACACGCAGTTCGGCGTGAAGGGGATCGGGGAGGGCGGTGCCATCGCGCCGCCGGCCGCCATCGCCAACGCCATCAACGACGCCCTGCGGCCGCTCGGCGTCGAGATGCGGCATTCCCCCGTGAGCCCGCGCCGCATCGTCGAGGCGGTGCTGGCCGCGCGCGCGTCAGGCACGGCGGACAAGGCCGGCGCCGTGAAGCGGGAGGCCGCATGAAGCCCGCCCCCTTCGCCTTCGAGCGCCCCCGCGACCTCGCCGCGCTCCTCGACCGCCTCGCAGAGGTCGAGGGTGCGGTGAAGCTGATCGCCGGCGGGCAGTCGCTCGGCCCGATGCTGAACCTGCGCCTCGTCGAGCCGGGACTCGTGATCGACATCACGGGCATCCCGGAGCTGCGCCAGGCGCGCCTCGACGGGGACAGCCTGGTGCTCGGGGCCTGCGTCACGCACGCGGATATCGAGGACGGGCGGGTGCCGGACGTGACCGGCGGCGCCATGGCGCGGGTCGCCTCGGCCATCGCCTACCGGCCGGTGCGCAACCGCGGCACGGTCGGGGGCAGCCTCGTCCACGCCGACCCCGCCGCCGACTGGGTCACGGCCTTGACGGCCCTGGGCGCCGAGGTCGAGATCGCGGGCCGGTCCGGGCGCCGCCGCCTCGCCCTGGAGGATTTCGTCACCGGCGCCCTCGACGTGGCGCTCGAGCCCGGCGAGATCCTGGCCGCCGTGCGGATCCCCGCCCTGCCGCCCTCGGCCGCCTGGGGCTACGTCAAGCACTGCGCCAAGCTCGGCGAGTTCGCCCACGCGATCGGGGCGGTGCGCCTCGAGCCCGGCGCGGGCACGGGCCGCGCCGTGATCGGGGCGATCGAGCGGGCGCCGCTGCTCTTCGCCGATGCCCGCCCGCTCTTCGGCGGCCGGATCGGGGCGGATTTCGCCGGGCGCTTCGACGCCGCCGCCGCCGACGCCGCGCTCCGCTCCGCCGGCATGGCCGACCCGGTCGACCGGCACGTCCACGTCACCGTGCTGGCCCGCGCCGTGGCGCAGGCCGCCCGGCCCGCCGCGCATCCCGCCCCCGTCACCTCCCAACGCCTGATCGAGGCCGCATGAGCGCGCTGATGGCCGACCCGAGCCGCGACCAGAGGATGCCCGTGGGGCTGACGGTGAACGGCCGCCAGATCCGCGCCCGCGTCGAGCCGCGCACGCATCTGGGCGACCTCGTTCGGGACAGCCTCGATCTCACCGGCACGCATCTCGGCTGCGAGCACGGAATCTGCGGCGCCTGCACGATCCTCCTCGACGGCGAGCCGGCGCGGGCCTGCCTCACCTTCGCGGGGGCCTGCGAGGGCGCCAGCGTGACCACGATCGAGGGGCTCGACGACGACGAGATCGCGGGGGAGCTCCGCGCCGCCTTCAACCGCGAGCACGCCCTCCAGTGCGGCTACTGCACCCCCGGCATGCTGGTGGCCGCCCGCGACCTCGTCCTGCGCCTGCCCGAGCCGGACGAGCGGCGCATCCGCGCCGGGCTCTCGGGCAATCTCTGCCGCTGCACCGGCTATGTCGGCATCGTGCGGGCGGTGCGCGGCGTCATCGCGGACCGGCGCGCCCGCGGCATCCCGGCCGGAGGGCAGGGGGGCGAGCGCGGCGACGAGCGGGGCGGTGACAAGCGTGGTCTCGGCCCGGTCGGCGCCCGGATCGGCACGGCCGCCACGGCCGCGGCGCGCACGCCGCTCGCCCAGCCTGTGCAGGCCAGCGCGCCGGCGGCCGCCCCTGTCCGGGCCGAGATCGCGCCGGATTTCCGGCCCGCCCAGAGCTTCGCGCAGGATTTCAGCGTGTCGCACCCGCCCGAGGCCGTCTTCGCCCTGTTCGGCGACGTCGCGGCGGTGGCGGCCTGCCTGCCCGGCGCCGTGCTGAGCGGCGCCCCCTCCTCGGACCGGGTCGAGGGCGGCCTCGAGGTCCGGATCGGCCCGATCAGCGCCCTGTTCCGGGGCCGCGCCCGCATCGAGCGGGACGAGGCCGCCCGCTCCGGCCGCATCCTGGGCGCCGGCAGCGACGCGGGCGGGCGCTCCACCACCGAGGGCGAGATCCGCTACCGGGTCGGCCCCGGCACGGTCCCCGGCACGGCCAAGGTCGAACTCGCGGTCGGCTACACCCTGAAGGGCCCGCTCGCCCAGTTCGGCCGCCCCGGCCTCGTGCGCGACCTCGCCGGCCGCCTCACCGCCGAATTCGCCCGCAACCTCGAGGCGCGCCTCGCCGGCAAGCCGGCGCCCGAGGCCGCGCCCGGTCTCAACCCCCTGCGCCTCCTCCTCGACCTGCTGCGCGCCCGCTGGGCCGCCTGGCGCGGGCGCAGCTGACACCCGCCCTCCCGATCCCCGATCCCCGCTTCCCCGATCCCCGCTTCCCCGATCCCCGCTTCCTCTGCCCCGTTCCAGGCCCCGGAGACGACCCAGATGCGCAAGCCCACTTTGTACCCGGCGATGATGTCCTCGCTCGCGCTGGCGCTGACGCTGGCCTCCGGGCCGGCCCGCGCCGATGCCGGAGCCAGCGGAGCCGGCCCGATCCGGATCGGCGTCAACGAGCCGCTGACCGGCCCCTTCGCGGCCTCGGGCACCTACGTGGTCAACGGCGCCAAGATCGCCGCCGACGAGATCAACGCCCAGGGCGGCGTGCTCGGCCGCAAGATCGAGCTCGTCATCGAGGACAACAAGAGCAACCCGACCGAGGCGGCCGCGGTCGCCGAGAAGCTGATCACCAGCGACAAGACCCCGGTGATGATGGGGGCCTGGGGCTCCAGCCTGACCCTCGCGGTGATGCCCAAGCTCGCCGATTACGAGACCCCGATGCTGGTCGAGACATCCTCGTCGGGCAAGATCACCACCACGGGCAATCCCTACGTCTTCCGCATCTCGCCCCCCTCGGCCCTGGAGGCAGAAGCCTTCGCCCCGATGGTCGGGAAGATCGGCCTGAAGAAGGTCGATTTCATCGTCATCAACAACGATTGGGGCCGGGGCGCCGCGGCGGATTTCACCAAGATGCTCAAGGACAAGGGCGTCGCGGTCGGGCTCGTCGAGACCATGGACCAGGGCGCGCAGGACATGAGCGCCCAGCTCTCGAAGCTGAAGGGCTCCGACGCCGACACCATCATGATCACGGCCGCCGTCGACCAGCTGACGCTGCTGTTCAAGCAGATGTCGGCGCTCGGCCTGAAGAAGCGGATCATCACCACCGGCGGCTCGCAGAACCCCGACCAGATCATCGCCCAGGCCGGCGGGGCCGCCGACGGCACCCTGCACCTCACCACCTTCCTGCCCTGGTACCCGGACCGGACCCCGAACCCGAAGGCGACCACCTACTTCATCGAGGAGTGGAAGAAGCGCGGCTTCCAGTTCGCCGGGGTCACCGAGAGCTTCCGCGGCTACGACGGCATCCGCACCATCGCGCAGGCCATCGCGAAGGCGGGCTCCACGGAGGCCGCCCAGATCAAGGCCGCCTTCTGGGCCGTCGATTTCACCGGGCTCAATGGCCAGATCCGCTTCGCCAAGTCCGGCCCGGCCGGGCGCGAGAGCGGCCAGAGCAAGCCCGACGTCTACCTGATCCGGATCGAGAGCGGCCGGGTGGTGATGCCCGAGCTCTGAGACCGACCGTGACGTCCGGCCGCGCCAGCCCGGCGCGGCCGGCTCCCTCCTCCGGATGAGCGAGCGCGCGCCGCATGGACCAGCTGCTCCAGCACCTCGTCAACACCCTGATCCTCGGGGGCACCTACGCCCTCCTGGGGATCGGGCTGACCCTGATCTTCGGGATCATGAACGTCGTGAACTTCACCCACGGCGCCCTCTACACGATGGGCGCCTACCTGATGTATCTCGCCGTGACGGCGCTCGGGCTCGGCTTCTTCCTGGCCCTGCCCGCCGCGATCCTGGGAGGGCTTCTCCTCGGGGCCGTGATCGAGTTCGTGCTCCTGCGCCCCCTGCGGGGCTCGGACATCGACACCACCATGCTGGTGATGATCGGGGCCGGCATCGTGCTGCAATCGGGCACGCTCTGGATCTTCGGGGGCGTCGCCAAATCGGTCCCGACGCCGTTCCCAGACGCGCCGCTCCATCTCGGGCCGGTCTCGGTCTCGTGGCTGCGCCTGTTCGTGCTCGGGGCGGCTCTGGCGCTGATCGGCCTCACCTACGCGCTGATCAACCGGACCCGGCTCGGGCTCGCCATGCGGGCGACGTTCCAGGACCACGACACGGCGGCCCTGATGGGCGTCAACGTGCGGCTGATCTACACCGCCACCTTCGCGATCGGCTCGAGCCTCGCGGCCGCCGCCGGCGCGCTCCTGGGGCCCGTCTACGTGGTGTTCCCGCAGATGGGGGGCCTGGCCGAGCTGAAGGCCTTCGCGATCGTGATCCTGGGCGGGCTCGGCAACATCACGGGGGCGGCGATCGGCGGCTTCATCCTGGCGCTCGCGGAGGAACTCGGCGCCGGCTACATCTCCTCGGGCTACCGGGACGCGATGGGCTTCCTCATCATCATCGCGGTGCTGGTGTTCCGGCCGACCGGCCTGTTCGCCCGGGCGGAGCGCATCGGATGACCCGGCTCCTCCCCCTCGCCCTGCTCGCCGGGCTGGCCCTCCTGCCGCTCGGGCTCGACGCCAACCCCTACCTGCTCAACGCCCTGATCACGACGGGCATCCTCACCATCGGGGCCATGAGCCTCAACCTGCTCCTCGGCTTCACCGGGCAGCTCAGCCTCGGCCACATCGCCTTCTTCGGCATCGGCGCCTATGTCAGCGCCCTGACGAGCCTCGGCTTCGAGGTGGAGCTCGGCTTCGGCATCCGGGTCGTGCACGAGCCCTGGCCGGCTGCCCTCGGCTTCCTCCTGGCCGTCGTCGCGGCGGGCCTCTGCGGCTGGCTGATCGGGCGGCTCTCCTTCCGGGTGCGCGGCGCCTATTTCGTCATCGTGACGATTTCCTTCGCGGAGGTGGTGCGGCTCGTGGCCCTCAACTGGGTGGAGCTGACCCAGGGCCCGCTGGCGCTCACCGGCATCCCGGCCCTCACCCTCGGCCTGCCGGGGCTCGGCAGCTGGACCCTGCGCACCAAGGTGCAGAACTACTACCTCGTGCTCGCGGTCGGCACGCTCTGCTACCTCATGATCGCCCGCCTCGTCGGCTCGCGCTTCGGCCGCGCCATGCGGGGCCTCAAGGAGAACGAGTCCCTGGCGCTCTCGGTGGGGATCAACGCCACCCGCACCCTCACGGTGGCGGCGGTGATCTCGGCCGCGATGGCGGGGGCGGCGGGCAGCCTCTACGCGCATTACCTGCGCATCATCGACCCCGACGTGTTCCTGTTCGCCACCACCGTCACCATGGTGATCATGGTGGTGGGCGGCGGCAAGGGCACCCTGATGGGCCCGGTGGTCGGCGGCCTCGTCTTCGGGCTCCTCCCCGTCGCCCTGCGCCCCGTGATGGCGCCCGAGGCCCAGTGGATCGTCTTCGGCCTCGTCCTCATCGCCATCCTGTTCGTGATGCCCCGCGGCCTCGTGCCGGGACTGGCCGGGCTCCTCACGCCCCGCCGCCGCGGGGAGGCCCCGACGGGGTCCGCCATCCAGCCGGTGGAGGTTCGTTCATGACGTCGTCCGCGCCCGAATCCCCGATCCTCTCGGTCGAGCATGTGGGGGTGCGCTTCGGCGGCCTCGTCGCCATCGCGGACCTGCATTTCGACGTGCGTCCCGGCGAGATCGTCAGCCTGATCGGCCCGAACGGGGCCGGAAAGACCACGGCCTTCAACGTGATGACGGGCTTCCTCCGGCCGAGCCAGGGGGTCGTGCGCTTCCGCGGCACGGCGCTGACCGGCCTTCAGCCCCACGAGATCGTGCGGCTCGGCCTGTCCCGCACCTTCCAGCGCACCAGCGTCTTCCCGGACGACACCGTCTTCGACAACGTGATGATCGGCCTGCACCGCCGCACCCGCTCCCGCCTCGTCGACACCCTGCTGGGCCGCGACCGCGCCGCGGAGCGGCGCCTGCGCGCCGAGGCGCGCGACCTCCTCGACCGGGTCGGCCTGACCGCGCGGGCCGACGAGAAGGCCGGCGCCCTCGCCTACGGCGAGCAGCGCCTCGTCGGGGTCGCGCTGGCGCTCGCCACCGAGCCCGCGATGCTGCTCCTCGACGAGCCGGTCTCCGGCATGAACGCCTCCGAGACCCGGGTCTTCGTGCGCCTGATCCGCGCGATCCGCGCGCGCGGCGTCACGATCCTGCTCGTCGAGCACGACATGCCGATGGTGATGGAGGTCTCCGACCGCATCGCCGTCCTGAATTACGGCCGCCTCATCGCGCAGGGCGCACCGGCGGAAATCCGCAGCGACCCGGCGGTGATCGAGGCCTATCTGGGCCAGGGCAGCGCCGCGCGCGAGGCCGCCATGCGGGCGGCCTCGGTGCCGACTCCCGTGCCGGCCCCAATGCCGGTGCCGGCCACCCCGGAAACCGCCGTCGCGGAGGCGAGCCATGCTTGAGATCCGGGACCTCGTCTGCGGCTACGGCCACGTCACGGCCCTCAAGGGCCTCTCGATCCGGGTCGAGGCCGGCCAACTCGTGGCGCTGGTCGGCGCCAACGGGGCCGGCAAGTCGACGACCCTGCGGGCGATCTCCGGGCTGGTGCCGCCCCGCTCCGGCACCATCACCTTCGAGGGCCGCGACATCACCGGGGCCGAGCCGCGCCGGGTGCTCGGCCACGGCATCGCCCATTGCCCCGAGGGGCGGCGGGTCTTTCCGCAGATGAGCGTCGCCGAGAATCTCGCGCTCGGCGCCTATCGCCGCCGCGACGGCGCCGGCATCGCCGCCGACCTCGCCCATGTCTACGGCGAGTTCCCGCGCCTCGCCGAGCGCCGCCACCAGGCGGCCGGCACCCTGTCGGGGGGCGAGCAGCAGATGCTGGCGATCGGCCGGGCGCTGATGTCGCGCCCCAAGCTCGTGCTGTTCGACGAGCCCTCCCTGGGCCTTGCCCCGAACATCGTGGAGCGGATGTTCTCGGTGATCCGCACGATCTGCGACGCCGGCACCACCGTGCTCCTCGTGGAGCAGAACGCGTTCGCGGCCCTCGAACTCTGCGACCACGCCTACCTGCTGGAGACCGGCCGCATCGTGCGCGCGGGCTCCGGGGCGGCGCTGATCGCCGACCCGCATGTCCGGGAAGCGTATCTGGGCGGCTAGGGTCGCGTGCACGAATCCACCCAGGCGCCGGACCCGGCCCCCGCGGACGAGGCCGGGGCGATCATCTGGACCCGCGTCGCCGCGCTGAGCGCGTTCGCGGCCGGATCGATCGTTCCCGTCCGGGTTGCCGGGCGGGGCCTCCTCCTGGTGCGGGACGGCGGCCGGGTCTACGCCGTCGAGCGGGCCTGCCCGCACGAGGGCGCCGACCTCGCGCAGGGGCGCTGCGCGGGCGGCCGGCTGCTCTGCCCGCACCACCGGGCCTCGTTCGCGCTCGCGGACGGGGCGGTCTCCCCGGGCTGGTCCTTCCGCCGCCTGCGCACCTACCCGGTGCGCGTCGTCGGCGATGCGGTCTGGGTTGCGGTGGGGCAGAACGCGCCGCGATAGGACGCATCGGGCGTCAGAGCACGGCCTCGATGCGGATCGGCAGGCGCCGGTGGCGCCGGCCGGTGGCGTGGAAGACCGCGTTGGCGATGGCGGCGTTGACGCCGATGATGCCGAGTTCGCCCAAGCCCTTCAGCCCGAGCGGGTTCACGCCGGTATCGGGATCGTCCACGAACAGGGCCTCGACCCCCGGCGCATCGGCCGCGGTGGCGACGAGGTACTCGGCGAGATCCGGGTTGCGGTAGGCTCCGCGCTCGAGCACAGTCTCCTCGAGGAGCGCCGAGCCGAGGCCCCAGATCATCCCGCCGGTGAGCTGGCTGCGGGCCGTCAGCGGGTTGAGGATCCGCCCCGCCGCGAAGGCGCCGAGGAGGCGCGGCACCCGGATCTCCCCGGTCTCCGCATGGACGTGCACCTGCGCGAACTGGGCTCCGAAGGCCCAGGATAGCGCTTGGCCACCGCTCGCGAGCGCCATCCGGCCGCCCCGGATCGCCGCGAGGGATTCCGGGCCGGCGCCCGCGGGCACGAACGCCGCGAGGGTCTCGGCCTCGCCCGGGTCCAGGCGCGCGATGGCGGCCGCGATCGGGACAGCGCGGCCGTCCGCCGCCCGGATCGATCCGGCCTCGAGGCGCAGGGATCCGGCCTCTGCCCCCGCGAGCGGCCCGTCCGGCGCGGTGCAAGCGAGGGCCAGCCTCGTCCGCAGGGTCTCGCAGCCGAGGGCCAGGGTGTGCAGCAGGCTCGTGGTGGTGGAGGACCCGCCCGACAGGCCGGCCGGCGGCAGCGCGGTGTCCCCGAGGCGGATCGCCACGGCCTCGATCGGGATTCCGAGCCACTCGGCCGCCGCCATGGCGAGCAGCGTCGTGATGCCGTTGCCGATCTCATGGTGGGCCGTCTCCACCGTGGCGGTGCCGTTCGGCGCCAGCGCCAGCCGCAGGGTGGCGGGCGAGATCTTCACGGGGCGCACCGAGGCGGCGCAGCCGAGGCCGACCCGCCAGGGGCCGTCCCGCATCGTGCCGGGCTCGGGCGCGCGCCGCGACCAGCCGAAGGCCTCCGCGCCCGCATCGAAGCAGCGCATCAGCGGCCGCGACGAGAACGGCTTGCCGGAGATCGGGTCCGTCAGGGTGTCGTTGCGCCGCCGCAGCGCGATCGGATCGAGCCCGAGCGCGCTCGCCATCTCGTCGACGGCGCTTTCCAGGGCGAACAGGTAGGGCACCTCCAGGGGCGCCCGCATCGGCCCCGGCGTGTTGCGGTCGACGCGCACGGCCCGCTCGTGCGTGCGCACGTTGGGGCAGGCATAGAGGCTCGCGGTGACGTCCGTGCCCTCCATCGCGAAGGGGTCGAAGCGCGAGGTCACCGCCTCGGCCGCGTGGATGAGCGCCGTGAAGCGCCCGTCCCGGTCGGCCCCGAGTCGGAGGTCGTGGCGGGTCTCGGGCCGATAATTGGCGATGGTGAAGCCTTGTCGGCGCGTCGGCACCAGGGAGACCGGGCGCCCGAGATGCCGGGCGGCGAGCGCCACCAGGGCGGTGTGCTGAGAGAGGGCGAATTTCGAGCCGAAATGCCCGCCGATCAGCCCCGCGACGACGCGGATATCGGCCGGGTCGAGGCCGAGCTGCGCGGCGAGCCCGTGCCGCACCGCGCCGACGTAGCGGGTCGGCTCGTGCACGGTGAGGCGGGGCCCGTCCCAGGCGCAGGTGGTGGTGAACAGCTCGATCGGGTTGTGGTGCTGCACCGGCGTCTCGTAGCGCGCCGCGATCCGGAAGGCGGCCGTCGCGAAGGCGCCGTCGGCGTCGCCGCAGCCCGGATCGACGTGCTTCTCCTTGAGGTCGGCGAGGGCGACGGTCTCGGCGCCGGGCGCCTCGAAGGTTCCGGCGAAGGGTTCGGCCGCGTAGGTCACGCCGGTGCGGGCCGCGGCCTCCGCGGCCGCCTCGGGGGTCTCGGCCACCACGAGGGCCACGATCTGCCCGGCATACGCCACCGCGTCGGAGCCGAGGGGCAGGTGAGCGCTGTTGGCGTAGCCGCCGGCCATCAGGTGCTTCACGGGTCGGAGGGCGCCGGCGAAATCCCGATGAGTGAAGATCGCCAGGACGCCCGGAACGGCGCGCGCGCCCTCGAGGGCGAAGCCGGTGATGCGTCCCCGCGGGATGGTGCTGGTCACGAGCGCCGCGTGGGCGAGGCCGGCCGGGCGGAGATCCGACGCATAGACGGCGGCCCCCGTCACCTTGTCGGCGCCCTCGACCCGGGCATGGGACCGCCCGAGGAGGGTGGGGTGAGCGAAAGCGTCGGCCGGCAATCCCATCATGCGCATCTCCCGCGAATGCCGGGACAACGCGCGCGCGGCGCGACGGGACAAGCCTGCGGCGAAGCGCGCGGCGGACCCTGCGCGCCCGCTCCAGCGGGTTCGGCAGCGCCGGGCGCCCGACCGCGAAACGCAGCATCCCGCCTTCGATCGGCCCATCGCGCGGGGGCGAGGACAGATCAAAGCCGTGAAACGATCCTGATCACAAAACAAATCTTGCACGGAAATTGCTGAAAAAAATAATTTCGACACGGAAAATCAATAATTATTCAATGAAATTGCCATAATATTTGAAAAATCTTCTCATTCACATTCAGTAACGCTTGGACCCGGCCCTGGCACGAGTCCCGCATGACGCTCGCCGCGCCCGGCGCAGCCTTCCCCAAATTCCGATTCCTCCCGAACCTTGATGCGTGGACATGAAGCAGAAGCGGTGTGATGCTACGAGGATGCACAGAAAGACAGCACTGCTCGCCTTCGGTGTCGCGCTGGGTCTCGGCCTCGCCGCAGCCGCCCCGGCCCAAGCCGCGAACGTCTTTCGCTTCGCCTTCCAGGGGGACATCAAGTCCCTCGATCCCTACTCGCTGAAGGAGAGTTTCACGATCGGGATGCACGGGGCGGTCTATGAATCCCTGGTGACCCGCGACAAGGAGCTCAACCTCGCGCCCCAGCTCGCCGAATCCTGGGAGACGCCCGAGCCGACCCGCTGGCGCTTCCACCTGCGCCGGGACGTCAAGTTCCACGACGGCTCGGCCTTCACCGCCGACGACGTGATCTTCTCGGCCGCCCGGGTGCGGGCGGCGGGCTCGAACTTCCAGACGAACGTGCCGGCCGACGCCGAGTTCGTGAAGGTCGACGACCACACCGTCGACATGGTGCTGAAGAAGCCCAATCCGATCGCGATCCACCAGTTCTCGACCTGGTACATCATGTCGAAATCCTGGGCGGAGAAGAACGGCGCGGTCGCGCCCTCGCCGGCGAGCGCCGCCGCGCCGAGCTACGCCGCGCTCCACGAGAACGGCACCGGCCCCTTCGTGGTCACCGAGCACCAGCCGGGCGTGCGCACGGTGTTCAAGAAGTTCCCGGGCTACTGGGGCAAGGTCGAGTCGAACCTCGACGAGGCGGTCTTCACCACGATCGGCAACGCCGCGACCCGGGTCGCCGCGCTCCTATCGGGCGAGGTCGACTGGATCGACCCGGTGCCGCTGCAGGACCAGCCGCGGGTGGAATCCAGCGGCAACGCCGTCGTGATGGCGGGGCCCGAGCTGCGCACGGTCTTCCTCGGCATGGACCAGTGGCGGGACGAGTTGAAGGATGCGAGCGTCAAGGGCAAGAACCCGTTCAAGGATCCCCGCGTCCGCCGGGCCTTCTACCTCGCCATCGACGAGGACACGATCGCCAAGCGCGTGATGCGCGGGCAGGCGACGCCCTCCGCCCTCCTGATCGCCCCCTCGCTCTACGCCCGCTCCGGCGAGTTCAAGCGCCCCGCCGCCGACGCCAAGACGGCCAAGACGCTCCTGACCGAGGCCGGCTATCCGGACGGCTTCAGCCTGACCATGGATTGCCCGAACGACCGCTACGTCAACGACGAGGCGATCTGCCAGGCCGTGGTCTCGATGCTGGCCCGCATCGGCGTCAAGGTGAACCTCAACGCGCAGCCCAAGGCCAAGTACTTCGCCAAGGTGCTGGCGCCCGCCTACGACACCTCGTTCTACCTCGTCGGCTGGACGCCCTCCTCGCAGGACAGCCACAACATCCTCTACGAGATCACGGGCTGCCGCGGGGACGGCAAGTCGGGCCGCGGCGGCTGGAACCTCGGCAATTACTGCAACCCCAAGGTCGATGCCCTGGCCGATCAGGTCGAGGGCGAGACCGACCCGAAGGCGCGCGACGCCGAGATCAAGGACGCCTTCGACACGATTCAGGCCGAGTGGGGCTACATCCCGCTCCACCAGCAGGCGCTCGCCTGGGGCGTCTCCAAGAAGGTCAACCTGGTCCAGCGCCCCGACAACATGCTGATGCTGTACTGGGTGTCGAAGCAGCCGTGAGCGGAGGCGCGTAGCGTGCTCGCCTTTCTCCTCCGCCGCGCCGTCCAATCCGTCCTCGTGCTCGCGGTCGTGGGGCTCATCGCCTTCTCGATGTTCCGCTTCGCGGGCGATCCCGTGAACCAGATCGTCGGGCCCGACACGCCGGTCTCCGAGCGGGCCGAGATCCGCAGGAGCCTCGGCCTCGACGACCCGACGCTGGTGCAGTTCGGCCGCTACGCCGGCAACGTGCTGCGAGGCAATTTCGGCATCTCCTACCAGTTCCGCCAGCCGGTGGCGGCGCTCCTCGCCGAGCGCATGCCGGCGACGCTGGAACTCGCCCTCTGCGCCACCGTGTTCGCCCTCACGGTGGGCATCCTGATGGGCGTCTACTGCGCCCTGCGGCGGGACACGGCGCTCGCCAAGCTGTTCCAGGCGGTGTCGCTGATCGGGGTCAGCCTGCCGACCTTCCTGATCGGCATCCTGCTGATCTTCCTGTTCTCGGTGACGCTCGGCTGGCTGCCCTCCTACGGGCGCGGCGACACGGTGCGGCTGGGCTGGTGGAGCACCGGCTTCCTGACGCTCTCGGGCCTCAAGGCCCTGATCCTGCCCTCGGTCACCCTCGGGCTGTTCCAGATGACCCTGATCATGCGCCTCGTCCGGGCCGAGATGCTGGAGGTGCTGCGCACCGACTACATCCGCTTCGCCCGGGCCCGGGGCCTGACCACGCATGCGGTGCATTTCGGGCACGCGCTCAAGAACACGCTCGTGCCGGTCATCACCATCGCGGGGCTGCAGCTCGGCTCCGTCATCGCCTTCTCGATCATCACCGAGACGGTGTTCCAGTGGCCCGGCATGGGCCTCCTGTTCGTGCAGGCGGTGCAGAACGTCGACATCCCGATCATGGCGGCCTACCTGCTCCTCGTCGCGGCGATCTTCGTGACGATCAACCTCGCGGTGGACCTGCTCTACTCGGTGGTCGATCCGCGCCTGCGCCTCGCGACGGGGCGCGCCGCGTGAGCCCCTCCGGGAACGGCATGTCCGCGCACGAGACCTCGGCGCACGAGATCTCCGCGCACGAGGCCGCCCTCGCGGCGCCGATCGCGGGGGCGGCTCCGCCCGCACCGGAGGCCCCGCGCCCCGGCCTGGCCCGGTTCCTCGGCTCGGACCTCTGGGCGAGCTTCCGGCGCTCGAAGCTCGCCATGGGGGCGCTCGCCGTCACGCTCCTGCTCTTCGGGCTCGCCTTCGCGGCCCCCTGGATCGCGCCGCAGAACCCCTACGACCCGGCCCAGCTCGAGCTGATCAACTCCAACCTGCCCCCGCTCTGGGCGGCGGACGGCCAGGCGCCCTTCCTCCTCGGCACCGACGACCAGGGCCGCGACGTGCTCTCCGCCGTGCTCTACGGCCTGCGCCTCTCGCTGATCATCGGCCTCCTCGGCGTCGCGGTCTCGGGCAGCCTCGGCATCGCCCTCGGGCTGGTGGCGGGCTATTTCGGCGGCATCGCCGACGCCCTGGTGATGCGGATCGCCGACGTGCAGCTCACCTTCCCGGCCATCCTGATCGCCCTCGTGGTCGACGGCGTCGCCAAGGCGGCCTTCGGCGGCGCGCTCGACACCAACGCCACGATCCTGCTCATCGTGGTCTCGATCGGCCTCTCGTTCTGGGTCCAATACGCCCGCACCGTGCGCTCCTCCGTGATGGTCGAGCGGGGCAAGGATTACGTCCAGGCCGCGCGCCTCATCGGCCTGTCCGCGCCCGTCATCATGGTCCGGCACGTCCTGCCGAACGTGACCGGGCCGGTCTTCGTCATCGCGACGATCAACCTGGCGCTCGCCATCATCACGGAGGCGACCCTGTCCTTCCTCGGCACCGGCCTGCCCGAGACCATGCCCTCGCTCGGCACCCTGATCCGCACCGGCAACCGCTTCCTGTTCTCGGGGGAATGGTGGATCGTCGCCTTCCCGGGGCTCGCGCTCGCCGGGCTGGTGCTGGCGATCAACCTGCTGGGCGACTGGCTGCGCGACGCGCTGAACCCGAAGCTGCAATGAGCGCACCGATCCTCACCGTGCGCGACCTGCGGGTGGCCTTCGAGACGCGGGCCGGCAGCCTGCCGGCCATCGACGGCGTCTCCTTCGAGATCGGCCGCGGCGAGATCCTCGGCGTCGTCGGCGAATCCGGCGCCGGCAAGTCCGTGACGGGCTCCGCGGTGATCGGGCTCCTCGACCCGCCGGGCCGCATCGTCGGCGGGGAGATCCACCTCGGGACCGAGCGCATCGACACCCTGCCGCCCGAGCGCATGCGCCGGGTCCGGGGCCGGCGCATCGGCATGATCTTCCAGGACCCGCTGACCTCCCTCGACCCGCTCTACCGGGTCGGCGAGCAGATCGTGGAGACGATCCGCACCCACACCGATTTGTCGGCCCGGGCCGCGCGGAACCGGGCCGTCGACCTCCTGGCCGAGGTCGGCATCCCGGCGCCGGAGCGGCGCATCGACGGCTACCCGCACGAGTTCTCGGGCGGCATGCGCCAGCGCGTGGTGATCGCGCTGGCGCTCGCGGCCGAGCCCGAGCTGATCATCGCCGACGAGCCGACGACCGCCCTCGACGTCTCGGTCCAGGCCCAGGTCATTACCCTGCTGAAGCGACTCTGCCGCGACCACGGCACCGCCGTGATGCTCGTCACCCACGATATGGGGGTGATCGCCGAGGCCGCCGACCGGGTCGCCGTGATGTATTCCGGGCGCATCGCCGAGATCGGCCCCATCGAATCCGTGGTGCGCAATCCCCGGCACCCCTACGCGATCGGCCTGATGGGGGCGATCCCGACCCTGACGCAAGGGGCCGGCCGCCTTGCCCAGATCCCCGGATCGATGCCGCGGCTCACCGCGATTCCCCCCGGCTGCGCCTTCCATCCGCGCTGCCCGAAGGTGTTCGGGCGCTGCCGCGTCGAACGGCCGGAGCCGATTCCGGTCGGCACCGAGCCCGGAGGGATCGGCACCGATCCGGCGAGGATCGGCACGAGCGCGGTCGCCTGCCACCTCTACGATGCCGACGCGGCCGGCGGGGCCGCTCCCCATGCCGAGCCCCTGCAGGTCCGATGAGCGTCGCTGCCCCCTATGTCGAGGTCGATGGCCTGCGCCGGGTCTTCGACGTGTCGAAGCCCTGGCTCAACCGGGTGATCGAGCGGGCGCCGCGCCAGAGCCTCAAGGCGGTGGACGGGGTCGCCTTCAGCATCGCGCGGGGCGAGACCTTCGCGCTGGTCGGCGAATCCGGCTCGGGCAAGTCGACGGTGGCCCGGATGGTGGTGGGCCTCCTGCCGCCGAGCGCCGGCGAGGTCCGGATCAGCGGCATCTCCATGACGGACCCGCGCCAGGCGGCGGCGCGGCGGCGCCTGCGCGCCCGGATCCAGATGATCTTCCAGGACCCCTATGCCTCGATGAACCCGCGCTGGCGCGTCGGCGCGATCGTGGCGGAGCCGATCCGGGCCTTCGACCTGATCCAGGGCGAGGCGGCGATCCGGGCCCGGGTCGGCGCGCTCCTGGAGCTCGTCGGGCTGCACCCGGACGATGCCCGCAAGTACCCGCACGCCTTCTCGGGCGGGCAGCGCCAGCGCATCGCCATCGCGCGAGCGCTGGCCTCGGAGGCCGAGTTCCTGGTGGGCGACGAGCCGACCTCGGCCCTCGACGTCTCGGTCCAGGCCCAGATCCTCAACCTGATGCGCGACCTGCAGGACCGGCTCGGGCTGACCTACCTGTTCATCAGCCACAATCTCGCGGTCGTGCGCCACATGGCGACCCGGGTCGGCGTGATGTATCTCGGGCGCCTCGTCGAGGTCGGGGGCGGGCGCGAGATCTTCGTCCGGCCGCGCCACCCCTATACCAGGATGCTCCTCGACGCGGTGCCCGACCTCGCTCATATCGGGCGCAGCCGCGTGCCGGTGGCGGGCGAGATCCCGAACCCGATCGACCCGCCCCCGGGCTGCAGCTTCAACCCGCGCTGCCCGCTGGCGAATGCGCGCTGCCGCAGCGAGGTGCCGCAGCTGCGCGACGGCGTGGCCTGCCACGCCGCCGAGGAGGGGCGCCTCCCGGCCTGAGGCCCGGGCCTCTGAATTCAAGCCTCATGAGGTCCGGCGGAGGAATGCCGCCCGCATTCGCGGGGGCCTGTTCCCGATGCCGTCGGCCTCGTCGGGCGCCGGCGTCAGGGGCGCAGGGCCGGCGTCTCAAGCGGGAGCGGGGCCGCGCGCTCGGCGAGGTAGAGTTCGAGGGCGACGTATTCCGGCGCCCCGAACGGGTAGGGCTCCGCCCGCATGCCGCTCATGCAGTTGCGCAGCCGGCGCTGCAGCGAGCCGAGTCCCTGCCATTCGAGCCGATAGAGCGGGTAGCCCGTCGGGTGGCCCTGCGGGATGACGGCCGCCCCGAGATGCCGGCCCCAATGGTCGTCGTGGCAGATCGCGCAGGACAGGCCGAGCTGGCCCATCCGGGCCTCGAACAGGGCGCGGCCCTCCTGGCGCGCCGGGGCGAGGCGGGAATCGTCCGGCGGCGCGAGCGGCATCCCGCGCGATTGCAGGGCGACGAAGGCGGTGAGGCCGAGGAGGTCGGCGCTCTCGCGGGCGAAGGGCTCGGCCTGCTGATGGGTGCGCCGGCACTGGTTGATCCGGTCCTCCAGATCGATCGGCCGGCCGCTGCGCGCGTCCCAGGCGGGGTAGCGGGCCGCGACCCCGCGCATGCTCGCGCGCGCCTCGCCGTGGCAGCCGCCGCAGGCCGGCGCGTCGGCCGACGGGGCGCGGGCCCAGAGATCGGCGCCGTCCTGGACCCACAGCATGCCCGGATGGGCGGTGTCGTCGCGCTGCATGGCCTGGAGCGCGGGGCCCATCTCGGCGAACCCCGAGCGCTTGTCCGCGGGCGCGATCTCCCCCGGGAACGCCGCCGGCCCGGGCGCGAGGAGCAGGGCGGCCAGCGCCGCCGTCGCGGTCCGGATCATCCCGCGCGCCGTCACGCCACCGTCAGGGTCGCGGTCTCGGTCTGGTCGAAGCCGCCATCCCCGCGCCAGGTGAACTGAAAGGTGCCGCTGCGCGTCGCGACCGTGGTGAAGGTCAGGTAGGGGTTCGCGGCCGAGGCCGGGAACAGCTCGGCCCGGAAGATCTCCTCGCCCTCGAAGCGGCAGAGGAACTCGGTGATGATGTTGCGCGGCAGGATCCGCCCGTCGGGCCCGGGCCGGAAGCCCGTCTCCATCGGGTGGGAGATCAGGGTCTTGATCTCGATGACGTCGCCGGCCTTGGCGGTCTTGGGCAGGTTGATCAGCGCGCGCGCCATGGTCTCAGCCCTCCAGGCAGGCCGCGAGGGTGACGATCGCGTCCGCGCTCGCCGACCAGTAGGTGCCGTCGCTCATCTCCGCGATGGCGGTGATGCGCTGCGTGTCGGCGAGCCGGATCCGGGTCGCCACCTGGGCGCGTCCGGCCCGGGGGCCGAGATGCAGGGTGACGACGTTCGGCTGCGGGTTCTTCTCGTTGAAGATCCCGATCCGGCGGACATGGTCGGCCTCCGTCATCGGGCTCTCCACCGCGACCGTGAGGGGCACGGTGTTGCCGTTCTCGACCAGCGGCGGCAGATCGAGGCTGACGCGCCCGCCCCGGATCTCGGCCTCGCCCGCGAAGCGCCGGATGGCGGATTGCGTGGTCTCGGTGCGCTGGGACGCCTCGGCGGGCCGCAGCGTGCCCAGGAGGGCGGAGGTCGCCGCCCCGGCGAGGAGATGCCGGCGGCTGATCGCGCCCCTCCCGTCGTCTCTCGCCAGATCGTCCTTCGCCAGATCGTCCTTGGCCGAGCGGTTCATGGTCCCGTCCGTTGATCGCGCGCCGGCCCGCGCAGGCTTGCCAGGAAGGTCACGACGTCCTCGATCTCGCCGGCCTCGAGGATCGGCCGCCCCTGCCAGGCCCGGGCGACCCGCGTCCGGGCCGCCAGGCTGTAATAGGCCGGCATGATGGTCTGCGGGTTCACGCGACGGCCGTCAACGAGGCGCAGGCGCAGCTGGCCCTCGGACAGGCGCGCGCCGACCCCCGACAGGTCCGGGGCGAGGTTCCCCTGGAACCGCTCCTCGGGGAAGGGCCCCGCATGGCAGAGGAGGCAGAGGCCGCGGGTCCGGTCCAGCACGAGGGCGCGCCCGCGGGCCGGATCGCCCGCCGCCCCGGTGAGCGAGGCCGGGATGGCGTCTCCCACGATCGTGACGGGCCGCAGCGGCTGGCCCGCCTCCTCGGCCCGCGTCGCGGAGGCCGCGGAGGCGAGGACCAGGAGCGTGAGCGCGACCCGGCGCCCGAGCCTCACCCGAAGACCTCCCGGGTGATCGTGCGATACCAGTCGGCCGCGTAGGCGGCCTCCTGCGCCCGCACCGAGGCCGGCGCGTCGACGGGGCTGATCCCGCCCGCGCCCTCCACGTCGGCGAGCTGGCCGTTGACCGGGTGGAACACCCCGGCGACCGAGATGCCGTAGCCCGGCGCGACGAGGCTGTAGCAGGTGTTGATCAGCTTCGGCGCCTCCGGGGCGCGGCCCGCCAGCAGGTCGATCACCGCCTGCGCGCAGACCTTGGCCTGGGCATTTGCCGAGAAGGCCGATTTCGGCATCGACCCCGCGATGGCGGCGTCGCCGATCACGTGGATGCCGGGCACCAGGGTCGATTCGAAGGTGACCGGGTCGATCGGGCACCAACCGCTCCGGTCGGCCGCCCCCGCGAGCGCCGCGATGGCCCCGGCCCGCTGGGGCGGGATGATGCAGGCGACATCCGCCTTGTACTCGGCGAAGTCGGTCCGGACCGTCATGGTGGCGGGCTCGACCGCCGTGACTCCGCCGCCGGCGGCGAGCGGCACGTATTCGAGCAGGTCGGGATAGAGCGCCGCCCAGGCGGATTCGAACAGGCGCTGCTTGGAGAAGCTGTCCTTGGCGTCGAGCAGGATGAGCTTGGCCCGCGGCTTCCGGGTCTTGAGGAAGTGGGCGATCAGGCTGGCGCGCTCGTAGGGGCCGGGCGGGCAGCGATAGGGGTTGGCCGGCGCGCTGAGGATGACGGTGCCGCCCTCCCGCATCGCCTCGAGCTGGCGGGCGAGGAGCGCCGTCTGCTCTCCGGCCTTCCAGGCATGCGGCATCGCCGTCACGGCCTCCGGGTCGTAGCCCGGCACGGCGTCGAAGCGCAGGTCGATTCCGGGCGACAGGACGAGGCGGTCATAGGCCAGGCTGCTGCCGTCCGACAGCCGCACCGTCCGGGCGGCGGCATCGACGCCCGTCGCGGTGGCCTCGACAAAGGTGAGCCCGGTCCTGGCGAGATTGCCGTAGCCGAAGCTCTGGGCCGCGAGGGGCTGCAGCCCCACGATCACCTCGTTGCTGAAGGGGCAGGCGACGTAGGTGGCGCGGGAATCCACGAGGGTGACGTCGACCCCGCCCCGGCGCAGGGCGCGGGCCGCGGTGGCGCCCCCGAAGCCGCCGCCGATGACGACGACCCGGGGGGCGGCCCCCGCCAGGGCCGGGCGCGGCAGGCCGGACCGCGCGAGGGCGAGCGCCGCCGAGGCCGTGGCGGCCGTCCGCAGGAGGCTGCGTCGCGTCTTTGCGCCGGGCCGGCTCATCGCTCGGGACCGATCTGCGCGAAATAGGCCGCGATGGCCCGGCTCTCGCCCTCCGTGAAGCCCTTGGCGATGCGGTTCATCACGCTCGCCGGGCGCGCGCCGGAGCGATAATCCGCGAGCGCCGCGACGATCTCGGCCTCGGGGCGCCCGGCGAGCGGCCCCATCGCGGCCCCGGCCGCGTGGCAGCCGGTGCAGGCGGCCGCCCCCGGGGGCGGGCGGCCCTCAACGGCGCCCGCCGGGCAGGGCAGGAGGGGGCCCATGAGGGCGGCCGCGAGGGCGCACAAGAGGGCGGCCACCCGCGCGAGCGCCGGCGCGGACAGGGCTGGGGCGGCAAGGGCCGGGGCGGCCCGCATGCGCCTCATGCGCGCCGCAGGTCCGTATTGGCCAGGGGCAGGTTGCGGACGCGCTTGCCCGTCGCGGCGAAGACCGCGTTCAGGACGGCCGGCGCCGCGACCGCGATCGTCGGCTCGCCGACCCCGCCCCAGAAACCACCCGACGGCATGACGATCGTCTCCACCGCCGGCATCTCGTCGAGGCGCATCACCGGGTAGCTGTCGAAGTTCGTCTGCTCGATGCGGCCGTCCTTCACCGTGCAGGCCCCGTGGAGCGCGGCCGAGAGCCCGTACACGAAGGATCCGGCGATCTGTGCATCGATCTGCTGCGGGTTGAGGGCGTAGCCCGGATCGGTCGCCGCGACGATGCGGTGGATCTTCAGCTTGCCGTCCGGGCTCACCGAGACCTCGGCGGCCGCGGCCACGTAGCTGCCGAAGCCCATCATCTGGGCGATGCCTCGGGCGATCCCCTCCGGCGGCTTGGTGGACCAGCCGATCCTGTCCGCCACGGCGTCGAGGACGGCGCGGTGCTTCGGGTGGTTCGCCATCAGCTTGCGCCGGAAGGCGAGGGGATCCTGGCCCGCCGCGTGGGCGAGCTCGTCCATGAAGCATTCGAGGTAGATGGCGTTCGGGTTCATGTTCACGCCGCGCCAGAAACCCGGGATGATGTGCGGGTTGCGCATGGCGTGGTCGACGAGGATGTTCGGGATCGTGTAGCCGAGCGTCGCCTCCGGGCCGCTCGGATTGAGCCCCTGGAAGGTCACGGGATCACGCCCGTTGACCATCCGCTGCGGCATGATGGCGGCCAGGATGGACTGACCCGAGATCCGCATGTGCAGGCCGGTGAGGTCGCCCTTCGCATCGAGGGCCGCGCGCATCCGGCACTGCGTGATCGGATGATAACGCCCGTGCGTCATGTCCTCCTCGCGGGTCCAGATCAGCTTGACGGGCGTGCCCGGCATCTCCCGGGCGATGAGCACCGCCTGGCGCACCCAATCGTGGGTGGCGCCGCGACGGCCGAAGCCGCCGCCGAGATGGATCTTGTAGACCTCGCATTTCGCCGCCGAGAGCCCGGCGGCCTCGGCGGTCGCCGCCAGCGCCGCCTCGCCGTTCTGGGTCGGTGTCCAGACCTCGCAGCGCTCCGGCGTCCAGCGCGCCGTCGCGTTCATCGGCTCCATCGTGGCGTGGTTCTGGAAGGGCACGCTGTAGACGGCCTCGACCACCCGGTCGGCCCCCTGCAGGGCGCCCGCGACGTCGCCCGCCTTGTTGCCGATATAGGCCTCGGGCGCGTCGAGCCCCTCGCGCAGCACCGCCGCGATGCTCGCGCTCGAGACCTCCGCATTCGGGCCCTCGTCCCAGACGATCGGCAGCGCGTCGAGGGCGGTCTTCGCCCGCCAGAACGTGTCGGCGATCACCGCGACGCCGGTCTCGCCCACCTGCACGACGCGCTTGACGCCCGGCATGCCGGCGACCGCCCCGGCCTCGAAGCTCTTCACGGTGCCGCCGGTCACCGGGCAGTCCCGGATCGCGGCGTTCAGCATCCCGGGCAGCGTCAGGTCCATGCCGTAGACCTGGCTGCCGTCGAGCTTGGGGGCGGTGTCGAGGCGCTTCAGGGGCTGGCCCGCGATGGTCCAGTCCTTCGGGTCCTTGAGCACCACCTCCTTCGGGGGCGCGAGCGTGGCGGCCCGCTCCGCGACCGCCCCGTAGGTGGTGGTGCGGCCGGATTCGGCGTGCGTGATCACGCCCTTCTCGGCCCGGCAGGCGGAGGCCGGCACGCTCCAGCCCTGCGCGGCGGCCTCGATCAGCATCATCCGGGCGGCGGCGCCGCCCTTCCGGACGATCTCGTGCGACTCGCGGATGCCGCGGCTGCCGCCGGTCGAGAAATCGCCCCAGACCCGGCCGCGGGCGAGGTTCTGGCCCGGGGTCGGGTACTCGGTGGTGACGCGGGCCCAGTCGCAGCCGAGCTCCTCGGCGGCGAGCTGGGCAAGGCCCGTGAGGGTGCCCTGGCCCATCTCGGAGCGGGCGATGCGGATCACCACGGTCTCGTCCGGGCGCACGACCACCCAGGCATTGACCTCCGGCACGGCCGGCGCCGCGGCCGCCGCAGGCCCGGGCAGGTGGAAGCCGAGGCTGAAGCCGCCGGCGGCGGCCGCCGCCCCGGCCAGGAAGGCGCGGCGGGAAGCCTGCACGGGCGCGGACCGCCCGGGGGAATGGGCGGGGGAAGGGGCCGGCGAAGGGGCGGCGGGGATATCCATGTCGAAGCGCATCGCTCTCTCCCGGCTCAACCGCGGCCGCCCTGGCCGCCCTCGGCGGCGAGCTGGATCCCGGCGAGCACCCGGTTGTAGGTGCCGCAGCGGCAGATATTCGTGATCTCGGCGCGGATCTCGCTCTCGCTCGGGTGCGGGTTCTGCGCCAGGAGGGCGGCCGAGGCCATGATCATGCCAGATTGGCAGAAGCCGCATTGCGGCACGTCGAGGGCAGCCCAGGCCTTCTGAACCGGGTGATCCGCGTGGGCCGACAGGCCCTCGATGGTGACGATCTTCTGCTCCGCGGTGAGCGCCGAGAGCGGCAGCGAGCAGGACCGCACGGCCGCGCCGTCGAGATGGACGGTGCAGGCCCCGCACTGGGCGATGCCGCATCCGTACTTCGTGCCCGTGAGGCCGACCTGCTCGCGCAGCACCCAGAGGAGCGGCGTGTCGGGCTCGGCCTCGACCTCGCGCACGGCCCCGTTCACGTTCAGACGAACCATCGCTTTCCTCGCACCGTGCTGCGTTCGGGCGTCCCGGGCGCTGCCCTCGAACCGATGGCCGTCAGTCTTGCACAGCTTCGGCGTTCTGGTCGACTGAGTACCATCCGCCTGCGTCATCCGGCCCTCGGCCATCCCGAGGCCGCGCCATCGTGCGGGGCCAGGGCCGCCGCGGCGAGGCAAGGACCGCCGCCGAGGCGGGGCCAGGGTTGCCGCCGAGGCGAGGCAAGAACCGCCGCCGAGGCGGGGCGGGGGCTTTGCCGAAGGGTCTCCGCGGCGCTTAGGATCCCGAACCCTGCCCCGGCTCGCTCCCGCCTCAGCGCTTGCGGGCGGGCGGCGCCGCCGGCAGCTGGGCGAACACCTCCGCGCACATGCTGCCGAGGCTGCTGCGCATCACGCCCCGGGCGAAGGCCCGCCGCCCGCCATCGATCAGCGTGACGGCCTTCTCCCGCGGGGTCTCCTTGGCGCAGGCTTTCATGATCGTCATGAACGGATATTCGCTGTCGCGACCGCAGGATTGCTTCGCTTGAAGGAAGACTCCGTAGTTCTGAAAATTCTTCGGACAATTTTCCTCGGCTTGCACCGCCAGGGGAAAAATCATCATGCCGATGAAAGCTGTCGCGGTACGGAGCGGCATCTCGATCCTGTTTGCGGACGTTGATTTGAAACGTGTCGTCGACGCGTCGCCGGTTCGCGAGAACCGGCTCGCCACGATCGCCACGGACCGCACGAACGGATTTAGGGCTTCGTGCGTTCCTGCGCCGTCACCGGTGCGGTTCTGCGCCATCGCGCACCAACAGCCGGCGGGAGGGTGTCATGTTCACCTGGAGGTCCATGGACCGGGCTCCGCAGGATGGCCGCTGGATCATCGCCATCAGCCGCCACGAGCCAGACCGGCGCGCCGTGATCCGCTGGGATCCGAAGCGCTTCGGCGATGCCCGGCCCTGGCACGTCTCGTCCTGCGACCACAGCTACCCGACGGACGCGTTCACGGACTGGATGCCGTTCCCGGATTGCCCGTGCGAGGCGGCCCGGCCGGAGGCCGAGCGCGCCTGAGGCCGGCAGCGCTCGGGCGGCTCCCGCGACCCCTGGTCCGGGCTCGGGCTGGCCCCGTGCCCGCGCCACCCTACCTCGCCCCTGACCCCTCAGTCCGGACGGATGCCCGCATGACCCGCTCCCTTCCCGATTCCAGCCCCGCCGCGCGCCGGCGCGCCGGTGCCCTGCTCCTCGCGGGCGCCCTCACGCTCGCGCCCGTCGCCGCGAGGGCCGAGCCGGAGGCCCGGGTGCTCGCCGCCGTGAAGGCGCAGGACCAGCCCCTGCGCGAGACCCTGGCGGGGCTCGTCAACGTCGATACGGGCACCGGCACCGTGGCGGGCCTCTCCCGGGTCGAGGCCAGCCTGCGGGCGCGCCTCGAAGCGCTCGGCGCCAGCGTCGAGACCCGCCCGGCGCCGGTCTTCGGGGGCAACACCCTGATCGGCACCCTCAAGGGCACGGGCACCCGCAAACTGATGCTGCTCGTCCATTACGACACGGTCTTCGGCGAGGGGGATGCGGCCAAGCGGCCCTACACGGAGCGGGACGGGCGCGCCTACGGCCCCGGCGTCGCCGATGCCAAGGGCGGCATCGCCATCATCCTGCACACCCTGGCGGCCCTCAAGAGCCTGGATTTCGCGCGGTTCGGCACGATCACGGTGGTGTTCAACCCGGATGAGGAGCGCGGCTCCCGGGGCTCGCGGGACGAGATCCGGGCGATCGCGGCGGACCAGGACGCGGTCCTGTCCTTCGAGCCGAGCTTCGCCGACGAGGCGGTCGACGCGGCGAC
Organism: Methylobacterium soli; assembly: GCF_008806385.1. Classification (GTDB taxonomy): domain Bacteria; phylum Pseudomonadota; class Alphaproteobacteria; order Rhizobiales; family Beijerinckiaceae; genus Methylobacterium; species Methylobacterium soli. The sequence continues at coordinate 111,953 of NZ_VZZK01000007.1, read as the reverse complement.
CATCGCCACCAAGGGCATCAACTACGCGAGCCTGACCGTGAAGGGCCGCTCCGCCCATGCGGGCGGCGCGCCGGAAGCCGGGCGCAACGCCGTCACGGAGATCGCGCACCAGATCCTCCAGCTGCAGGACCTCGGCGACCCGCGCAAGGGCACCAGCCTGCACTGGACCGTGGTCTCGGGGGGCACCAAGCCGAACATCATCCCGGACGCGGCCAAGGCCGAGGGCGACATGCGCTATTTCGACGAGACCGAGTCCGAGCGCGTCCTGTCGCAGGCCCGCCGGATCACCGAGACCCACCGCGTGCCCGACACCGAGGTGACGTTCGCCCTCACCAAGGGCCGGCCGCCCCTGCCGGCGAACCCGGACACCCGTGCTCTCGGGGCGCGGGCCCAGGCGATCTATCGCGAGATCGGCGGCGATCTGAAGCTCGTCGAGATCGGCGGCGGCACCGACGCGGCCTACGCCTTCCAGCCGGATTCCCCGGGCAAGCCCGCGGTGCTGGAATCCCTCGGCGTGGTCGGCGGCCGCTATCACAGCGCCGACGAGTTCGCCGTGCTCGACAGCCTGACGCCGCGCCTCTACCTCGCGACCCGCCTGGTGATGCAGCTGTCCGAGGACGCGCCCGGCCGCTGAGCATCCCGCGCCCGGCCATCCGACGGCCCTCGATCCTCGATCCGGCGCGCGCACTGGGACCAAACCGGTCCCCAGGGTCCCATGTCGGCAGGGCGGCAGAGGGCGCTTCAGCGGCGCATCTCGGCGGCCTCGACGGCGAGTGCGGCCCGGTGCTCGCCGCGGGCCAGGCGGCCTTCCGCGGCGCGCAGGGGCCCGGGCTGGAGGGCGGGGCGGCGCGCCCGCACGAGGCCCAGAATCGCGCCGGCCAGAAGCGCGCCGGCCAGGATTGCGCCGGCCAGGACGTCCGGCAGGTAATGGCCGCCGGCCGAAAGCGTCGCGACCACCACGGCGGCATTCAGCAGGATCGCCAGGGGGCCGATCAACCGGACGGGGGCCAGCGCCCAGGCCGTCAGGATCGCGAGGCAGACATGGAAGGACGGGAAGGTCACCAGCGCGCGGATATCGCTGAGCGCCAGGGTCCGGACGGCGCCGCTGCGCAGCCTCGCCAGGGGCTCGAGGTGCCAGAGGGCGCCGACCGTCTCCAGGGACTCGGCCGGCAGTCGGGTGGGCGCGTAATGGGCGTAGGGGCCGAGGGCCGGGAACAGCGCCGCGATGGCGACGACGGCGATCAGCCCGGCGCAGAACAGGCGCAGATAGGTCCAGAGCCGTCCGAGCCGCCGCGTGGCGCCGAGCGCGATCACCACGAGGCCGACCTGCGGCCCGCTGGAATGATACGCCAGCGCCAGCCACCACGAGAGCGCCGGATGCGCGATCAGGACGGCGAGATGGGCGTTCCAGTCGAAGCCGAGGGCCGCCTCGATGCGGGCGAGCGAGGGATCGACGAGGGGTCGCGCCAGGGTGGCGGTCAGGTAATGCAGCACCGCGACCGGGACCGTGAAGGCGATCAGGCCCGCGCTCGCGAGCGCCATGGCGCGCAGGGACGGCTCCGACCGGACGCGTCCCCAATAGGCCGCAGCCGCGAGCAGGGCCGCCACCAGGGCCGCCGTCGCGGCAAAGCCCGGCAGGGCGGGCACGATGCCGGCGGCGGCAAGCCAGACGGCATCGACGAGGAGAACCGCCAGGACCGAGGCCCAGAAGAGGAGGCCGGGGGCCGCGACGGCGGCGGAGAGGCGGCGGGCCTCGGTTCGGATGCGGCGCCGGCGGCTGCCCTCACCCTGGCTGTCGTCCCCACACGCGCGACCTGCCGCTGTCGATGCCATGCCCGGGTGGTTCTCCGCTGTCGCGCGGTCCTGATCCGAGCCGCACGGGGATACGCGCAGACGTTGCGGTTGGTTCGCCACCGGACCGGAGGCGCGCGCCGACGCAACCGTGGCTGGAACTTCCCGAGCGTCACGGCGTAGCCATGGCAGCGTCACGCTTGCCGCCTCATCCTTGCTGTTTCATCCTTGCCGCTTCGAAGGCTGCCCATGCGCTTCCCACGCCCCGCGCTCCCGTCGGCCGAAGGCCTGTGGGCCTCCCTCCTGGCCTTCGGATTTATGGCCGCCGGACTTCTGGCGGCCATACTGCCGACGCCGGCCTCGGCGGAGGTTCGCATCACCATCGACAAGGCCGACCAGCGCATGTCCGTCGCGGTCGACGGGACGCCGCGCTATTCCTGGCCCGTCTCGACGGGGGTCGAGGCCTACGACACCCCGAGCGGCACCTACCGGCCGTTCCGGATGGAGCGCACCCATTTCTCGCGGGAATGGGACGATGCGCCGATGCCCCACGCGATCTTCTTCACGATGCAGGGGCACGCGATCCACGCCACCAACCACACGCGCCAGCTCGGCCGCCCGGCCTCGCATGGCTGCGTCCGGCTCTCGCCGAGGAATGCCGCGACCCTGTTCAGCCTCGTGAAGGCGCAGGGTCTCGGCAACACCCGCGTCAGCATCGAGGGCAGCGATCTCCTCGCCGGGCGCTCGGACGGCGGCCGGACCGCGAGCCGCGGGGCGCGCTCCTACGAGAGCGGCGGGTTGATGTCGGCCGGCATGCAGATGGGCGTCGAGGCGATCGACGGCTACGCCCCAGCGCCGCGCCGGGCCTATCGCCCCGCCGGGGTGACCCCGTACGGCTATGGCTACGGCTACGGCGGTCGCCGCGATCTCGACTGAGAGGCCGCCCGGGCGGTGACGGCCGGCCCGTAGGGGCAGGTCAGACCCCGTGCGGCTCCGCGGCCGGCGGAAGGGTGCTCATCAGCCAGGACGGGCTCAGGATCAGCCCGCTCGCGGTGATGATCCAGGGCGCGGCGCTGCCGTCCCGGAGGACGGCGGAGGCCGTCCCCAGCGCCTCGCGCAGACTCGCGACCTCGGTCGGCTCGACGTGTTTCGGACCGTCCGGCCCCTCCGGCCAGAGGGTCAGCAGGGCAGGTTCGGCCAGATCGCCATCCGGGATCCCGGGCGGAAGCACCGATCTGCCCCTTCCATCACCACACGCCTCAGTGGTGAGGATCGAGCATGAGACGTGCCAGGGGATCTTTTCACCCGAGTTTTGGCCGGCGCGTCAGCCTCGCGACGGACGAGGCTTGCGCGATCGGGGCGCTGAACGGCCGCGCGTGGTCCCGATGAGGCGCGAGGGGCCGGATACGCGCCGCCGGCGCGGGCGTCAGGTCGGGGAGGGGTCGGCGGTCCGGCGCGGGACGGGTTCGGCATCCGCCCGGGACGGAACATAGGCGCACCAGTTGCAGGTGCCGGTCTCGGCGGTCCGGCGGGTGTTGCGCTGCGAGCAGAGCGGGCAGATCTTCAGCACCAACCGGCTGCCGTGCAGAATCGCGAGGCCGCGGCCACGGAAGGTGACCTCGACGGAATCCGCGGTGGCTGCGCCCTTGTCCATCTCCATCCTGCCCGTCTATCCGAGAACCCGCCGGGCCGCAGCCCCCCTCGCGCCGACGCGGCTCGGGGCCGGTTGGTTCAGCCTGACGCCCGCCCCGCGCAGCTTCTCGCGGTCGTGCGGAGCCTCGGGGCAATGCTGGCGTTGGGCCTCAATCATCGGATCGGCGCCGGGCCGGGATGCCCGGCATGGATGATGCTGGCGCCGGTTCACCCGTACGAGGAGCCGCCATGGACGCCACACCCCTCACGCCTGCCGCCTTCAAGGCACCGGCGATCCTCCTGTCGGGGACCGTCGACCACGCGATGTACAGCGATTTCCGGCGCCAACTCGATCAGGCCTCGCAGCAGGATCTCGTGGTGGTCGAGCTGACCACCCTCGGGGGAGACCCCGAGGTGGCGCGCATGATGGGGGAGGACATCCGCTTCAACAGCGAGACGACGCCGGAGCGGCGCTTCGTCTTCCTCGGCAAGGCGGCCATCTACTCCGCCGGCACCACCTTGATGAGCTTCTTCGCGCGCCCGAACCGCTATCTCACGCGGGGCACCCGCCTGATGATCCACGAGCGCAAGATGGCGAAGGAGCTGAAGATCTACGGGCCGCTGACGAGCTGCGTCGCCACCGTCAAGGCCGCGCTCCACGAGATCGAGTGCTCGATCGCGATCCAGAACGAGGGCTTCGAGAACCTCGTCCGGGGGTCGAGGGTGAGCCTCGAGGAGGTGATCGCGCGCGCCCCCTCGAACTGGTACGTCGAGGCCGAGGAGGCCCGCGGGCTCGGGCTGATCGAGGCGGTGATCTGAGGATCACCCCCGCGCATGTCCGTGGACCCAAACCCGCGGGTCCGGAAGGCACGGACGCGTGGCCGTTTAAGACGCGGCGGGATCGGCGCGCATCGCGCCGTCACAGCCCGAGACCGCCCCAAGAGCACGCGACCTCCCGGATCTCGCGAGATTGTCCGCACCGGCATCGAACCGGAGCCGATGCTTGGCGATGCCGCGCGAGACCCTGCGGGTTGCAGGCGCCGCACCCGCCGGTGCTGCGCTCCACCCGGCTCCGGCACGGAATCTGCCTTCTCGCGGCGTCGCCCCATTGGGCCCGCACGGGCATGGCGCGGCGGGCGGGCCGGGCGCTGCGAACCCACGCGACCTTGGCCCGCTCCCATATCCTATTCGGAGGGGCCGCGCGGCCCCGCGCTCAAGCGGGCGAGACGACGCCGAGCTGGTGCATCGCGTTGATCAGGGCGGAGGGCCGGTAGGGCTTCATCATCAGGAGGCTGCCCTCCACCCGCCGCGGCGCCTCGACGCTGTAGCCGGTCACGTAGATCACCGGCAGGTTCGGGAAGCGGCTGCGCGCCCGCTCGGCCACGTCCCAGCCCGTGAAGGTGCTCGGCAGGCGGATGTCGGTCAGGAGCAGGTCCACCGTCTTGGGGGAATGCAGCAGGAGGTCGGCGACCTCGTAGCTAGCGGCCTGCAGCACATTGTAGCCCGCATCCTCCAATTCGTCGGTGACGACCTTGAGGAGCGGGACCTCGTCCTCCACCAGGAGGACGGTCGGACTCTGGTCGTCGGCGGCGCGGCGCGGCAGCTGGTCGGCGTCGTCCTGCAGCCGCACGGCCTCGGCGCGCAGCGTCTCCGCCTGGTCACGCAGGGCCACGGCCACCACGGCGTTGCCTTGCCGGTCGAAATAGGCGGCCGCCGCATTCAGCTCGAAAGCAATCGTCTCGTCGATCAAGGCAGCAGCCCGGAGGTCGTCAGCGCATCGCATCACAGTCGCCCGCCCTATTCTCTCGCAGGGTTTCGCCAATCGACATCAAACCGGGCAGTCTTTCAAGGCGAGGCGGGGAAAAATAGCCGCTCCCGCCCGGCTCGAACTGTGCGTCGCTCCGTCGCTGGCCTCGAATGCTTGGGCGAGACGCAGGCTTGAGCGGGCGGATGCCGCAACGCACGCGGCCGGCCCGCCGAAGCGGAGCGGCGGGCCGGCTATTCGAGGCGGCCACGCGCCGGCTATCCGGGCCGGCCACGCGCCGGCTTTTCGAGCCGGCGCCGGTGCCGTAGGCTGCCGCCGGATCCGGACCTTGCGCGGACCGACGATCAGGACGGGATGCATGCCGGCACAGCCCCTTTCCGCTCCCCCGGCCCGGGCGAATCCGGGCGCCAGGGCCTCGCTGGCTTTGCTGGCCCTGGCCGCCGTGCTGCTCAGCCTCGCGCTCGCCTGCGCGACGCCCTTCGCGGCCCTGGCGGCCCTGGCCGCGGCGAGGTCCCGACGCGAGGCCCTGAGCCTCGCGGCCCTCGCCTGGCTCCTGAACCAGGCGATCGGCTTCGGCCTGCTCGGATACCCCCTCGATCCCCCCACCCTGGGCTGGGGCCTCGCCATTGGGGCCGGCGCCCTGGCGGCGGCCCTGGCGGCCGCCCTGGTGCCGCGCCGCCGGGCCGGCGGCGCGGTCGCGACGGCGCTCCTCCGGCTCGGATCGGCGTTTACGGCCTACGAGGCCGTGCTCTGCGCCGCCGCCTTCCTGCTGCCGGGCGGCGCGGATGCCTTCGCGCCCCCGATCGTCCTGCGCCTCCTCCTCATCAACCTGGCGGCGCTCGCGGGGCTGAGCCTGCTGCAGGCCGGCGGCCACGCGCTCGTCCGCAGCGCGTCCGGGCGCGCCCGGGCGGCCGCGCTGCGGGGGCGGCCCGCCTGAGCCCGGCCGATGCGCCGGTTCCCGCCGGAGCGGATCGTCTGTCTCACCGAGGAAACGGTCGAGACCCTGTATCTCCTGGGCGAGCAAGACCGGATCGTCGGCGTCTCGGGCTACGCCGTGCGCCCGCCCCAGGTCCGGCGCGAGAAGCCGCGGGTCTCGGCCTTCACCAGCGCCGACCTGCCGAAGATCCTGCGCCTCGCCCCCGATCTGGTGCTCGCCTTCTCGGACCTGCAGGCCGGGATCGCGGCCGATCTCGCCCGGGCGGGGATCGCGATCCACCTGTTCAACCAGCGCGACGTTGCGGGCATCCTGGCGATGATCCGCACCCTCGGGGCCCTGGTCGATGCCGGAAGCCGGGCCGAGGCGCTGGCGCGGGGCTACGAGGCGCGCCTGTCCGCCATCGCGGCGGGGGCGAGGGGCCTGCCTCGGATCCGGGTCTATGTCGAGGAATGGGACGAGCCCCTGATCTCCGGGATCGGCTGGGTGTCGGAGCTCGTCGGCATCGCGGGCGGCACCGACATTTTCCCGGAACAGGCCGGCCAGGCGGCGGCCAAGGACCGGATCGTGACCTCCGAGGCGGTCGTGGCGGCAGCGCCCGAGCTGATCCTCGCCTCCTGGTGCGGCAAGCGGGTCGTGCCCGCCCGGATCGCGTCGCGGCCGGGCTGGGACGCGATCCCGGCTGTGGCGCAGGGCCGGATCGTCGAGATCAAGTCGCCCCTGATCCTGCAGCCCGGGCCCGCGGCCCTGACCGACGGCCTCGACGCCATCCTGTCGGCCCTCGGCCGCGACCCGGCGCCGTTTCGCGCCCCGCGCGATGCGGGCTGATCGCGCCGGGCCGCGAGCCGCCACGCGCAGCGATCCCGGAACCCGCCGGAGCAGGCGCGTGCGATCTCAGCGGCCCTCCCCGAGCCGCGCCAGCAGGGCCGCATCCGCGTAGCCGTCCGGGACGAGTCCCGCGGAGGCCTGGTAGGCGCGGATGGCCGCGCGCGTCTTCGGGCCGACCTTGCCGTCGACGCCGCCGACCGCGAAGCCGCGGCCGGCCAGGTGCCCCTGAAGCTGCCGGCGCTCCTCGGTGCTGAGCGGCCGGTCCGTCCGCGGCCATCCCTGCGCGAAGGCCGGCCCCCCGCGCAGCCGGTCGGACAGATGCGCGACGCTCAGGGCGTAGGCGAGCGCCGTGTTGTAGCGCAGGATGACCCGGAAGTTCGGCAGGAGCAGGAAGGCCGGCCCCCGCGCGCCCGTGGGCAGGACCAGCACCGCGCCCGACTCCGGGGCGCCGCCCTGCGCGTCCGGGGCGGCCAGCGGCTCGGCCCGCCGCAGGCCGAGCCGGAGCCATTCCGAGATCGGTCGCTCGGTCACCTCGTCGGCCAGCGCGTAGTCGAAGCCCTCGGGGAGCCGGACCTCGAAGCCCCAGCCCTCGCCCGGGCGCCAGCCCGAGACCTTGAGGTAGTTGGCCGTCGACGCGAGGGCGTCGGGCACCGAATTCCAGATGTCGCGCCGGCCGTCCCCGTCGAAATCGACCGCGTGCTGGAGATAGGTGGTGGGCATGAACTGGGTGTGGCCCATGGCGCCGGCCCAGGAGCCCGTCATGCGCTCGGGCGAGACGCGGCCCTCGTCGAGGATCTGCAGGGCGCCGAGAAGCTCGTCGCGCCAATAGGCGGAGCGCTCCGCCTCGCCGCAGGCGAGGGTCGCGAGGGCCCGCACGACCGGACGGACGATTGTCGGGTCCTCCAGCACTGTCCCGTAGGTCGATTCGACGCCCCAGATAGCCGCCAGGACATGGCGGTCGACGCCGTAGGTCGCCTCGATCCGGGCCAGGACCGGCGCCCACTCGGCGAGCTTCGCCTGGCCCTGCGCGATGCGGGACGGCGTGACCGTGGCGTCGAGATAGTCCCAGATCGGCTTGACGAACTCGGCCTGGTCGCGGGCGGGCGCCAGGATCCCGGGATCGGGCGACAGGCCCTCGAGCTCGGCGGCCACGACCCTTCGGGCAATGCCCTTCGCGTCCGCCAGGGGGATGATGTCGGCAACGCAGCGCCGGAACGCCCCCGCGGCATCCGGCGCGGCGGCCTCCGGGGGCGTCTGCGCATGGATCGGCGCCGCCGAGGCCGTAACGAGAATGAGGATGAGGAGCCCGGATGCGCCGCCCCGCAGGCGTCTGCGCTCATCGAGGTGAATGCGCCCAAATGGGCGCCCGACAAGGCTTGGGCGCCCGGCAAGGCACGAGGTTTTGCGCCGCATCAACGAGCCTTCCTTCGGCAGATCGGGACCGGCGCGGAGCCTAGGGCCGCGTCCCGTCTCACGGAAGCAGCTGTTCGGTTCTGCCGTGACCGGGTTTGCCGATGCGTCAGCCGGACCGGGCGGCCTACAGCCAAGCTAACCCATTCTTGTCGCGATCCCTTGATCTACGCTCCACGCCCGGGCTCGCCGGGTTGTGTGGAGTTGATCTCGTGCTGGTACGCACCGCCCTCGCCCTTCTGGCCACCACCGCCGCGGCCCTCGCGGCCCCGAGCGCCGGGACGGCCCCCGATCGCAGCGCCCTGAAGCAGTATTGCACGGGCGATTACCTGACCTATTGCGGCGACCTCGCGCCGGACAGCCCCGAGGTCCATGCCTGCTTCCGGCAGAACAAGGCCAAGCTCAGCCCGAACTGCCAATCCGCCATCACCAGCTACATGAAGGCCCAGAAGAAGGGCTGATCCCGGGCGGATCCGGCTGGATCCGGGCAGATCCGGGCACGATGCGGGCCGCGGGCCGCCGGATCACTGCGTCAGCATCAGCCGGCCGCTCACCGGGCCGACGCCCTTCGGCACCGGCACGCTCGTCGCCTCGTAATTGGCGTTGAGATACAGGTTCGGGCCCTCGTAGAGGTTGACCTGCTGGGCCACCACGACCGTGTAGGCGGATTGGTCCGCGACGGGGCGCGACGCGTCGATGACGAGGCGGCCGGCCGGGAGATAGATCGTCCCCAGCATCGTGCGGGCATTGTCGCTGATGATGCGGTAGGTCCGCACCGGCTTCGTCAGCCCCAGCGGCGGCGGGGTCGGCGGGATGAGCAGCTCGAGGAGCGGATCGGTCAGGCTCAGGAGCGGGTCGAGCGGGACGCTGACGGTCCGCTCCTCCGACATCAGCAGGCCGGCCATCACGCCCGTCGTCGGCGCCGACAAGCTGATGGTGGTCTTCTTGTCGAACAGGAGGCCGCCCTTGCTGCCGGTGAAGTAGAAGGCCACGTCCGTGCCCGACAACGAGCCCGACTTGTCGACGACCAGGGGGCCGTCCTTCATCACGTAGATGCCCGGCTTCAGGGTGACGACGGCCTTCTTGGTGATGCGCAGGCCTCCGCAATAGGTGCCGGGCTCCAGGGTCGCGTCGACATCGATCGTCGCCGGGCCCTTGGCCACGACGAGGTTCAGCGGCCAGGGCAGCTGCGCACAAGCGCCGATCGGCGGCGCCGGCCGGTCCTTCAGGGGATCCTGGATCACCGGGCAATCGGTCTGGGGCGTCGGCGAGAAATTCGCCCGGGCCCCGTCGAAGCCGCCGGCGGAGCAGATCGTCTGGGCCCGCGCCATGGCGCTGTCCTGGCCCATCATGCCGCGGGTGCTGGCGGAGTTCGAGTAGAGCGCGCAATCGTTGGCGGTGACCTGGGCGTTCTTCTGGAGCGCGAAGGCGGCCGGCGCGCCGGCATCGAGGGTCAGCATGCAGAGGCGCATCCGCCCGACGACGCTGGCGCGGGCCTTCACGGCGATCTGCACCTTCGGCACGCCGACATAGCCCCCGAAGGCGAGGGAAAACTCCTCCTCGGCCGAGGCGGAGACGGTGGTCTTGTCGTCGGAGACCGTCACCCGGATCGTCAGCGGCCGGTCCTCCGGCGCCTGCGCCTGGGTGCGGATGGTCTGCGTCGTCAGGCCGATGATCGCGTCCGCGCTCGGCATGGCGAGCTTGAGGGCGTTGCCGCCCGCGAGCGCGCCGGCATCGACCGCGCCCTGCAACTGGCCGCGCCGCGCGGCGAGGCGGGCATAATCGGCGCCCCCACCCGCCAGACCGATCAGCAGCACGGCGCTCAATCCGAAGATGAGGGCGATCGAGCCGCCGCGATCCGCCCCGAAGGCCCGCAGCCAGGCGGCCGGGCCCGGGCGGCTTGCGGGCCTCCGGCCGTCACGGGGCATCGGGCGGGATGGGTTCGGGTTCACGCGCGCCACATCTTCCGTCGAGCAAGGTCCGCGAGCGTAAGGTGGGGAGCGTTAACAGGTCCCGAGTCGAAAGCGGCAGCCATTGCTTCGCGATCACTTGAGCCGGAATCAGAGTCTTCTCAGTAAATTCGCGGTTACGGAACGCGGCGCGAAAGCATCTATTAAGGAGAATGGTGAGTCTTGCGGCCTCCAGGGCCGGATTCCGCCGCTCTTCTTACGATCTCTCAACCGCTTGCCGCCCAGGATGAGCGATCGCTGATCGGTGCGGCGCAACGGTTCGGACCGGGAGATTGTGGGCTCGTCGATGCAGGGCGGTGGCGAGACAGGTCGGGGAAGGCCGCGCGACGGCGACGGATCGGTCCCGTCCGCCGCGCCGCGTCGCCGGGTCGCCGCCCCGCGGGCGCCGCGCCGCGCCGCGCTCTGGCGGGCCCTCGCCCGGGATCGCGGCGGGGCGACGGCCGTCGAGTTCGCGCTCCTGGCGATCCCGTTCTTCGCCCTCCTGTGCATCATCTTCGAAGCCGCCTTCCTGCTCCTCTCGCAGCAGACCCTCGACGGGGCGGTCGACCGCGCCGCCCGCGTCCTGCGCACCGGCGAGTTCCAGGACACCGCCGACGGAACCGACCCGGCCGAGCGCATGCGCCGGCTGATGTGCCGGAACGGGGTCGTGTTCTTCCGGTGCGAGGATCTGCGCCTCGACGTGCAGCGCTCGGGCGGGTTCGCGGCGGCCCAGCCGACCGAGGCCTATGACGGCACCAAGAAGGATTGGGTCGTCAGCTTCGGGACGCATTTCGATTGCCCGGCCGGCGGCGACATCATCGCCCTGCGGGCCGCCGTGCCGGTGATGCGCCCGTTCAGCGCCCTCAATTTCAGCGGCCAGACCATGACGGGGGGCCGGCAGCTCCTGATCACCACGATGATCTTCCGGACCGAGCCCTACGCGGCGAGATCCTGCACGTGAGGTCCGGGCTCGCCCGCCTCCGGAGCTTGCCCTGCGCCCAGGCGGGCGTGAGCGCGACCGAGTTCGGGCTGATCGCCCCGACCCTGATCCTGCTCTTCATGGCGGCCATCGACATCCCGCGGGCCTACACGACGGGCCGGCGCCTCGCCGGCGCGGCGAGCGCGATGGCGGACCTGATCTCGCGCAGCGATTTCGGCACCCTGGCGGATGTCTACGCGGCCGCCCGGACGGTCGCGGCCCCCTACGACGTGAGTTCGGCCGGCATCGTGCTGACGGCCGCGGGCGTCTACCAGACGCCGAAGGGCTACGTCGCCCGGGTCTGCTCCAGCGCCGCGCAGAACGACCAGGCGCGCATTCCCGGGAGCGCGCTGGCGCCGGTGCCGGCCGGGATGGAGACCAACGGGGCCCGCTACGTCATGGCCGAGGTGAAGATGCGCTACCGGGCGGTCTTCACGATCTTCCCCGGCCTGAACGGCTGGCGCTTCGCCTACACGAAGATCTGGCCGGTGCGCGAGGGCGTGCGCATCAACGGCCAGGAAGAGGTCGTGCTGCCCGGCGGCCAGCCCTGCCCGGCGACGCTGGATTCCTGAGCCGTCCCGTTCGGATCCCGCGGCCCCCGGCGATCGACCCGCCCCGGGAGCCCTCCCGGCCTCACGCGGCGCGCATCACCCGGAAATGGCTCTGCAGCGCCGCCTGGGTGTCGGCCAGCAGGGGCCGGAGCCCGGCCAGGAGGCCGGCCTCGGGGCAGATCCCGTCGAGGCGGGCCTGGCGCTCGATCCGGGCGAGGGCGTGACCGAGGGCTTGCGCGCCGACATTCACGCTCATGGATTTGAGGCCGTGCGCCGCGCTCGCGACCGCCGGCGCATCCCCGGCCTCGGTCGCGGCCTCGAGGGCGTCGAGGGCGGTCGGGCCGTGGTCGCGGAAGAGGCGCAGGAGGCGCTCGATGAAGGGGGTGCCGCTCTGCGCGGCGATCTCGGAGAGGCTCGCGAGGGTGTCCGGGTCGAGGAGCCGGACGTCCGTCGCGCCCGCCGCGGGCGCCTCCTCCGGCGCCCCGTCCGGGACGGGCGCGCGAGCGCCCGCGTGATCGGGGAGCGTGGCGGCGAGCATGCGCGCGAGGTCGGCCAGCGTGAAGGGCTTCACCAGCACCCCGTCCATCCCGGCCGCCTGCCACGCATCCGCCGCCGTGCCGATGACGTGGGCCGTGAGGGCGACGACCGGGACCCGGCGGGTGCCGGCCAGCGCCTCGTCGGCGCGGATCGCCCGGGTGGCCGCGAAGCCGTCGAGGACCGGCATGCTGCCATCCATCAGGACGAGATCGAACCCGCCGCCGCGCGCGGCCTCGACCGCCTCCTGGCCGTTCTCCACCATGACGATCCGGGTGATGCCGCAGCGGTTGAGCGCCTCGGCCGCGACCTCGCGGTTCACCGGGTTGTCGTCGGCGACGAGCACCCGCGCGGCGTCGAACCGGGGCAGGTCCGGGGTGGCCGCGGCCTGCCCCGCCGGGGCCTCGAACGCGGTCCCGGCGGCAAGCGCGGCGAGCGCCGGCCGCCACTCGGCCTGGACCAGGGGCCAGCGCAGGACCTCGTCGGCGAGGCCCGCGCGCAGGACCTGCGCGCCGCTCGGGTCGCCCATCGGCGCGAGGGCGAGCACGCGGCCGCCGCCGGGCCGCTTGCCGCGCCGCATCAGCGCCTCGGCCGAAAGGATCCAGTGCGCGGGCGCCGCATCCGCCCCCGGGGCGAATCCGGCGTCGCGCAAGCCCGCCTCGGCCACGCGGCCGGTCGCGGCCCCGAGGGCCTCGATCCGGACGGAGGCCGGAACCGCCGGGTCGCGCCGGACGGCATCCGGCATCGCCAGGATCTCGACGGGCAGCCGGACCCAGAAGGTCGATCCCTGGCCTAGCTCGCTCGTCACCCCGATCTCGCCCCCCATGGCGCCGACGAGCGACTGCGCGATCGAGAGGCCGAGGCCGGTGCCGCCGAAGCGGCGCGTCGTGGATTGATCGGCCTGGGAGAAGGCCGAGAAGATCGTCGGCAGCGTCGCGGCCGGGATGCCGATGCCGGTATCGGTGACGCTCATCTCCAGGATGCGCCCCTCAGAACGTGCGCCGACCCGGATCAGGACGTGGCCCGCCTCGGTGAACTTGAGGGCGTTGTTGACGAAATTGCCGAGGACCTGGCCGAGGCGGACGGGGTCGCCCAGGAAGGCGCTCGGCACCCCCGGGGCGATCTCGGCGGCGAGGTCGAGCCCCTTGGCCCTGGCGCGCTCGCCGAACAGGGTCACGACCGTGTCGGTGATCTCCGCGGTGGCGACCGGGATGCGCTCCAGTTCGAGCTTGCCGGCCTCCACCTTCGCGAAGTCCAAGATGTCGTTGATGATGGCGAGGAGGCTCTGGCCGGAGCGGGCGATCACCTCGGCGTAGCGGCGCTGGCGCTGGGGCAGGTCGGCGGCGGCGAGCAGCTCGGCCATGACCAGCATGCCGTTCATCGGCGTGCGGATCTCGTGGCTCATCGTCGCCAGGAAGGTGGATTTCGCGGCGTTGGCGGCCTCGGCCACCTGCTTGGCCTCGCTGAGGTCGGCGGTGCGGTCGCTGACCTCCTGCTCCAGGGTGGCGCGGTGGCGGGCGAGCGCCTGGTCGCGGGTCCGGACGGCGCCCAGGAGCCCGTTGAAGGTGGCGGCCAGCGCCCCGACCTCGTCATTCGTGGTGACGGGGGCGAGGGTGGCGTAGTCGTGGTTCGCCCGCACCGCGTTCATGGTCTCGGTGAGCGCGATGAGCGGGCGCGTCAGGGCCTTCTGCAGGCGCCAGGACACCAGGAGCCCGATCAGGAGCGCGAGGCTCGCCGCCACGGCCGCGTTCCGGAGCAGGTGCAGGAGGCGCGCCGACAGGTCGGCCGTCTCGGAGATCACGGTGACGCGGCCGACCGGGCGCCCGGCCGAGATCACCGGCACGCTGAGGCTCACGGTCCGGGTCAGCGCGAGGTCGAGGGCCGAGACGCCCTCCTGGCGGTCGAGGTCGACATCGCCCGCGAGGCGCAGGCCGAGCCCCTGCTCGGCCAGCAGCGTTCCGTCGGACAGGGTGAGGGCGGCGTAGACGAGGTTGTTCTGGTCGGCGATCGCCCGCAGGACCGCCTCGACCGGCTCTGGGTCGCGGGCCGCGGCGGCCTTCGCGCTGGCGCTGGCGAAGACCCTCGCGAGGTCGAGGAGCGCCGCCCGCTTGTCGACGGCGTAGCGGTCGAGCTCGTTCCAGACGCTGAGGCCCGTGCCCGCCGAGAGCGCGATCAGGACGGCCCCGACGACCGCCCAGCCGAGCCGCTGGGCCAGGGAGCGATAGGCGCGCGCGCCCGAGCGGTTGATCCCTGTCATCGACACCCTGCCTGCCCCTCGCGCCGTCCGGTCTCAGGCCGCTTCGCTCGCCGCCTGGAGCGTCCCGGCGGCGATCTCGGGCCACCGGCTCAGGAAGGCCTCCACCACGGCCGCATCGAAATGCCGTCCGGCCTGGGCGACGAGGTGGGCGCGCGCCTCCTCGAAGGACCAGGCCCGCTTGTAGGGACGCTCCGTCGTGAGGGCGTCGAACACGTCCGCGACGGCGACGATGCGGCCCGAGAGCGGGATCGCCTCGCCCCGCAGCCTCTGGGGATAGCCCGCCCCGTCCCAGCGCTCGTGATGGCTCCCGGCGATCTCGGCCGCGAGGCGCGCGATCGACGAGGTGCTGCTCTCCAGGATGCGCTGGCCCCGCTCGGCATGGCGCTCCATCTCGGAGCGCTCCTCCGCCGTCAGGGGGCCGGGCTTGAGCAGGATCGCGTCCGGCACGGCGATCTTGCCGACATCGTGCATGGTGGAGGCGAGGCTGAGCTGGCGGCACTCGGCCGCCGGGAACCCGAGCGCCTCGGCGATCAGGCCCACATAGGCGGCGACGCGCGCGATATGGTTGCCGGTATCGGTGTCGCGATGCTCGGCGGCGCGCATCAGCAGCATGATGATCTCGCGCTCGCGCGCCTCGATCGTGGCGACGGCGGCCGCGACCTCCCGGACCAGCACGGCGGCGTGGGCCTGCTGGTCCCGGTAGGCCCGGGACAGGGCCAGGAGATTGGTGACCCGCGCCCGGATCTCGACCGGGTCGCAGGGCTTCGTCAGGAAATCGGTCGCCCCCGCCTCCAGGGCCTCGCGCCGGAGACTGCGCTGGTCGATGCTCGTCACCATCACGAAGGGCACGTGGGCAAGGCCCGGGATCTGGCGCGCGGCCTGGATGAACGCGACCCCGTTCATGCCGGGCATGTCGTAATCCGTGATCACGACGCCGATGTCCTGGGCGCAGGACCGCGCGAAGGCGAGGGCGTCGGCGGGCCGGGTGAAGTCATGCGGCTCGCAACCAGCGATGGGCCGCAGGGCCTCGACCATCAGGAGGTTGTTCAGTTCACCGTCGTCGAGGACGAGCGCATGCATGACAGACTTCTTCCCGGGCCCCGCTCCCCGACGAGCTTCTGCCTGACAAACCTTGCGAAATCGTTCGGCGGCGGCCCCGCGGAGCCGCGGCATGGGGGCGCCCGCCTCCACGCCGGGCCCCGGCGGTGAGGGAGGTGCGCGTGCGGACGGCGCGATCCGCGCCTCTGATCGCCCGCTCGGAGATCGCCATCGTGCAAGCGGCCGGGGAAGATCATCGAACGTCGCGATCGCATTCGACAAAGTGCAAATGTCGTAAACCGTACATCAGCGCGTCTCAACGATTTTTAAACGACATGCTCCGTTCAATCGAGCGATGCAGGAGGTGTTGTGTCCCGCCCGCTCGTCGTCGCGCTCATCTTCGGTGTTCTGGCCGCTCTGCTCGTCGTGGCGGTCAGCCTCGTGCTGTAGCGCCCCGGGCGGCGCTTGACGCCCTCGCCCCCGACGCCATCCAGGATTCCGGAGCCGGGAGGGCGTCGAGGCGCTTTCGGGCGATCCGCAACCCCGGCCGGGCCGGGTTCCGGCACGCCCCTTGCTCGGCAGGGCCGCAACAACATCGAACTGCGAGGAAGCGTCGCGCAACGCCACGGAGACGTGTCGCATGCTCTATGGACTGTACTTCCTCACCTGCCTGGCTTCGAATCCGTCGCACTGCGTCCTGCGCGTCCATACGTTCGGCGACGAGGTCTGGACTCCCCAGCAATGCATGAGCGTCGCCCAGCCCCAGATGGCCGCCTGGCAGAGGTCCCATGAGCGCTGGCGCGTCGAGCGCTTCCGGTGCGGCAAGCCCCCGCGGGACGACGGCACGCGGATCTGAATCGCGCGCGGCCTTGTCTGAATCGCGCGCGGGCCTTGCGCGGGCGGTCAGCGCGCCCGCGCCACCATCCTGGCATTGTTCGACAGGGCGTTCGGCGCGTAGGGCCCGGGAACCTCCTCGACCGTGACCTGGCGCAGCCGCATCGGCTCGCAGGCGACGGCCTCGATGGCCCGGCTGATGGCGGCCCAGGGATCCTCGCACTCGGCGATGATCGTGCGGAGGACCGAGACGAGTTGCTCCTGCGCATTGGACATGGCGTGTCTCACACTTCGCGCCCAGCGGCTCCGTCCAGCCCCGAATAGCTGCAGAACGCTGCGCTTTTCTGGAAGGAATTAGCTTAGGACCTGCGGATCTTCCCGGAAAGATCTATAAAGTACAACACTTACTCCGAATGGAGCAGGAACCGGGCCTCGAATGTCCGGACGTGACGCGGGCCGCGCGCCGCAGGCCCGGACGAATTCATCCGGGCGTTTACGGCTGCGCCACGCCTGTCCGGCATTCTCCCGCCCGGCGGAGGAAGCCGGACATGCTCGAACAGGCTCTCAAGCACCTGCAATACGCGATGATCTTGCGGGACTGCGCCGCGCAGAGCCGGGACCCGGCCGCGCGGCAACTGTTCACGACCGTCGCGAGCCTGCACGAGATGCGGGGGCGCGCGCTGATCGGGCGGTTGCGGGCCCGGGCGCCCGCGGCCCCGCGCCCGGCCGAACGACGCCCCTGGCGGTTCGGCCGCTCCGCCCCGCGCTGAGGGGCGAGCCCTCAGTGCCGGAAATGGCGCAGCCAGGACGAGACGGGATCGATGACGTAGGCCGCCACGGAGGAGGCCCAGGCGGTGGCCCGCGACGTCATCGCGCGCGCCCGCTCGGCCAGGGCCACCTCCTCGGCGGTCCGGGCCGCGAGGATCGCCGAGACATAGGCATCCTCCCCGTCCTTGCATTCGTCGAGGGCGCTGCGCTCGGCGGCGAGCCGGCTCTGGCTGGGGATCTGCCGGCCATAGGCCTCGCGCACGCAGCCGTGCCAGGCCTGCTCCAGGGCCGGGAGATCCGGGGTGCCCGCGGCGACCGGCACCGCGCCGAGAACCAACAGAGCCGGGATGAGCAGGGTCGCGCGCATGCCGTGGGTTCTGCAGCCTCCGTCCGCGCGCGACTAGAACAAAAGAGCAACACACAGGTGTCGATCGGCATCGGATCGGCGCCGGCATCGCCGCGCCGCCGGGGCAGGATCGCGCGAGCGCGCGGGTCCCGTGCCGGCGCGCGGGAGCCTCGACGATCATGGCTAAGACATCGTTAACCTGCGCTCGGCCTGTCGGCGCGCTGCCGCAGCCATGTGCTCAAGCGCACAGCATGCCGCCGGATGCAGCAGAAAAGGCTTGCGAGCCCTGAACCGGGATGTCATTTCTGCGGTGCAGCAAGGCGATGGCGTCGCCGCGCTGCTGCCCTTTCTTGGGCGTTTCCTCCCTAGACTTCGGGCCGCTCCGCAAGGGCGGCCTTTTTCTTCCGCCGGATGCGCGATGTCAAGCAGGATAATGCTCGACATGCCCCCGGTGAGCGCCGATCCTGCCCCTCATCGACAGACCCGAGGCCCCTGGCGGCCTTCGCTCGTGGCGCGCCGACCCTGGGGCCGGACCCTCGCCGTCCCGGCCGGGTTTCGCTATGCAGGGCCTCCGGGGGCCTGCCGCCCGTGTGCTGCCCCTTGCCGCACGCGGGCGACGGCCGGGGAGCACAGGAAGACGGCGCGCATGACGATCAACCGGGGTGCGATCGAGCAGGCGGCGGATCTCTCCGCCCTTCGCGTGCTCGTCCAGACGCTCGCGATGCTGACCTTCGAGGGTCACGGCTTCACGCCCGAGAAGGTGCGCGCGCTCGGGCGCGGCTTCGCGGCCGAGCTGGAGGACGTGACCGTGCCGGGCGCGGGCGCCACCTACGACGCAGCCATCCGGGAGGCGAATATCCGGGCGATCGCGACCCTGTTCGATTCGGTCGCGGACGGAATGCGGCCGGGCGAGGGCTAGACGCGGTGGTGGACGGGCTCCCGGACCCCGCGCGCGCCGAGGCGCCGCACCAGGACATCCCCCGCGGCGTGCCCCTCGCGGTCCGGCGGGGGCAGCCGACCGTCTGGCTCAACCCGCATCGCGCCCCCACCGCCGATGGCCTCCCGACGCGCGCCGTCTCGCTCGCGGATGTCGAGGCGGCGCTGGCGCGCTGGCGGCGTTTCGAGCCGCTCCTGGCGCGGCTCTTCGACGAGCTCGAGACCGGCCGGATCGACTCGCCGCTCCGCGCCCTGTCCGAGCCGGTGGCCCGGCGCGTCCTCGGCGGGGCGGGCGGGACGGTCTGGGTGAAGGCGGACCACGAGCTGCCCGTCACGGGCTGCATCAAGGCCCGCGGCGGCGTCTACGAAGTCCTGGTCTACGCGGAGGCGCTGGCGCGCGAAGCGGGGCTGCTCGGGCCCAGGGAGGGCTATGCGCGCCTCGCGGAGCCGGAGGCCCGGCGGGTGTTCGGCGCGCACACGGTCGCGGTCGGGAGCACCGGCAATCTCGGCTTCAGTGTCGGCGTCATGGCGCGGGCCCTCGGCTTCCGGGTGGAGGTGCACATGTCCCGCGATGCCAAGGCCTGGAAGAAGCGGCGGCTGCGCGAGATCGGCGCCGAGGTCGTCGAGCATGCGGGCGATTACGGCAGCGCCGTCGCGGCGGCGCGCACCGGGTTCCAGGGCCGGCCCGACGCCCATTTCGTCGACGACGAGGATTCGCTCGACCTATTCCTCGGCTACGCCACGGCGGCCTTCGACCTCCGGCGCCAGCTCGCCGAGGCCGGCGTCACGGTCGACCGCGACCATCCGCTCTTCGTCTACCTGCCCTGCGGCGTCGGGGGCGCGCCCGGGGGCGTCACCCTCGGCCTGAAGCTGCTGTTCGGCGACGCCGTCCGCTGCATCTTCGTGGAGCCGGTCGCCGCGCCCTGCATGCTGGTGCAGCTCGCGGCGGGGCTGGAGCGGACGGTCAGCGTCTACGATGTCGGGTTGGACAACCGCACCGCCGCGGACGGCCTCGCGGTCGCGCGCGCGTCGATGCTGGTCGCCCGGATGGTCAGGGGGCTGATCGAGGCGGTCGCGACCGTGTCCGACGACGCGCTCCACGCCTGGCTGCGCGACCTCTGGCACGCGGCGGGGCTGCGCCTCGAACCCTCCGCCGCGGCGGGGTTCGCGGCCGTGCGGCCCTTCCTCACCGCCCTGCCGCCGCCAAACCCGGCGCGGGCGACGCACGTGGTCTGGACCACCGGCGGGGCGCTGCTCCCCGAGGCGGAATTCCAGAAGGCCCTGAGAGGCAGCGCGGCCGAGCCCGCTGCGGAGTGACGGAGCCGGGCCCGGACGGGATCGCCGCGCGAGAAAATTCGCGCCGCGATGTCACGTCCCCGCAGGCTGCCTCGTCTTGAGCCCGGATGCGCCTCCCGAGGGGAGGGCGCGGGACAACGGACGTGAGGAGACCGGCATGAAGATCGTGGTCATCGGCGGTACCGGACTGATCGGGACGAAACTCGTGGAGCGGCTATCCCGGCAGGGCCACGCGGCCGTCCCGGCCTCGCCGGGCACCGGCGTCAACGCCGTCACGGGGGAGGGGCTCGCGCAGGCCCTGGCCGGGGCGGAGGTCGTCGTCGACGTGGCGAACGCGCCCTCGTTCGAGGACCGGGCGGTGCTCGACTTCTTCGAGCGATCGGGGCGCAACCTGCTCGCGGCCAAGGCCGAGGCCGGCGTGCGCCACCACGTCGCCCTCTCGGTCGTCGGCACCGACCGCCTCCTCGCCAGCGGCTATTTCCGCGCGAAGATGGCGCAGGAGAGCCTGATCGAGGCCGGCCCGATCCCCTACACGATCGTGCGGGCGACGCAGTTCTTCGAATTCGTCGGCGGCATCGCCCAATCGGCCACCGAGGGCGGCACGGTGCGCCTCTCGCCCGCCCTCGCGCAGCCCATGGTCTCGGACGACGTGGCGGCGGCCCTCGCGGAGGTCGCGGTCGCGGACCCCGTCAACGGCCTGATCGAGATCGCCGGCCCCGAGGCCATCCGCCTCGACGACCTCGTCCGCCGGTTCCTGGCGGCCTCCGGGGACACGCGCCAGGTCGTGACCGATCCGGGCGCCCGCTACTTCGGCGTCGAGCTCGGCGAGCGCTCCCTGATCCCGGGGGCGCATCCCCGCCTGGCCGCGACGCGCTTCGCGGATTGGCTCGGCCGCCCCCGCCCGCAAGCCTAGCCTAGCCTAGCCGCCGGCACGGATCCGCATCCGCAAGGCCGCGCAATCGCCCGACCCTGCCCGATTCCACGCTCGCCTCACGAGGAATGTCCGATGTTCAAGACAATCGTCCCTGCCGCCGCGCTCGCCGCCGGGCTCGCCGGCGCCGCCTCCGCGCACGACCTGTCCAAGCCCGCGCCGCATGCCGGCGCAACCGCGGCGGCCGCCGATGCGACCGCGGCGGCCGCCGACGCGACCGTGACGGTGGTGTTCGACCACGCGCTCCCCAACGTCCCGGGCAAGAGCATGAAGGGCGTGCTGGTCGCCTACGGGCCGGGCGGCGCCTCGCCCGCCCACACCCATCCGGCAAGCGCCTTCATCTACGCCACGGTGCTGGAGGGGGCGATCCGCAGCCAGGTCAATGACGGGCCGGAGCGGGTCTACCAAGCCGGAGAGAGCTTCGCCGAGCTGCCGGGCGACCGGCACGGCGTCAGCGCCAATGCGAGCATGAGCGCGCCCGCGCGGCTCCTCGCGGTGTTCGTCGTCGACACGAACGAGACGAATCTGACCACCCCGATCCGGTGAGCTGCCGGACGGACATCGAATGGAGAAGCGGCCATGACCCCACGCGTCGACAATCCCTACGAACATGCCCCGGCCGGCATCAAGGCCCTGATGGCGCTGGAGGGCAGCATCCGGGCGAGCGGCCTGGAGCACGGCCTGCTCGAACTCGTGAAGCTGCGCGCCTCGCAGATCAACGGCTGCGCCTACTGCATCGGCCTGCACGCGACGCAGGCCCGCCGGCAGGGCGAGAGCGAGATGCGGATCTACCTGCTGAATGCCTGGCGCGAATCGACCCTCTACAGCGAGCGCGAGCGGGCGGCCCTCGCCTGGACGGAGGCGCTGACCCGGGTCGCCGAGACCGCGGCGCCCGACGGCGACTACGCGGCGCTCAAGGCCGCGTTCACGGATGCGGAGCAGGTGCAGCTCACGCTCCAGATCGGGGCCATCAACCTGTGGAACCGGCTGCAGATCGGCCTGCGCGGCGTCCATGACGGGGATCCCTCGCGCGATGCATCCTGACGAGGCCGGCACCGATCTCTTCGAGGCGCAGCGCCCGCGGCTGATCCGCCTCGCCTACCGGATGCTGGGATCCGTGGCGGAGGCCGAGGACGTCGTCCAGGATGCCTGGCTGCGCTGGCGGCAGGTCGACCGCGCCCAGGTGGGCGCGCCCCCGGCCTTCCTGTCGCGGATCGTCACGCGGCTCTGCCTCGACACCCTGAAATCGGCCCGCGCCCGGCGGGAGACCTATGTCGGGTCCTGGCTGCCCGAACCGCTCGTGGAGATGCCCGAGGAGGCCAGCATGGAGAGCGACGCGCTGACCTTGACGCTGATGATGGCGCTGGAGCGGCTGTCCCCGCTGGAGCGGGCCGCCTTCCTCCTGCACGACGTCTTCGGCGTGCCCCTGAACGAGATCGCCGCGACCCTCGACCGGGACCCCGGCGCGGTCCGGCAGCTCGCGGTCCGCGCCCGCAAGCACGTCCAGGCCGACGGCCCGCGCTATCCGGTGGCGCGGGAGGACGGCGACCGCATCGCCGAGGCATTCTTCACCGCCTCGCGCAGCGGCGACCTCTCCGCCCTCCGGGCCATGCTGTCGGACAGCGTGGTGCTGCGCTCGGACGGAGGCGGCAAGGTCCACGCCTTCCTCAACCCGATCGCGGGGGTGGAGCGCATCCTGCGCCTGTTCCGGGGCCTCGCCCGCAAGGCTGCCCAATCCGCCGGCAAGCCCGCCGCCAAGCCCGCGACCTTCCTCAAGGCCATCCGGGTCGATGGCCTGCCGGGCTTCGCGAGCCTGGAGCGCGGCGGCGTCCTGCAGGTGACGGCCCTCGCCGTCGCGGACGGGAAGATCACGGGCATCTTCATCACGCGCAACCCGGACAAGCTCGGCCACGTCGCCAGGGCGCTCGGCCTGCCGCCGCCGGCGACGCCGCTGCACTGACGCGCCGGCCCCGGCGCGATGATCGTCCGGGGGCCCGCGTCGTGCGTCCGCGCACGTCAGCCGCTACGCCAGAACATGAATGGTTGCCTGAAAGCATGAAGGCAAACCGCTGAGACTTCGGCGTTTTCAGGTCAGCAAGCAGGCTATCAATAATTCGTTAACACAGGGATGACGGCACCAAGGTACAGCTCCGTACGCTATAAATCGTTGATTTATCTTGATTTATCTCTGATACAGCGAATCATCTACTTGATTTTCCAACCTTTCGCTTGGCCAAGCCTTCGCATCATCCACGCTTCTGGGAGACCGTTCTGTGGCCCGGTATTTCTTCGATGTTCACGATCTCAAGCTTTCGGCCTGCGACCACGAGGGCACGGATTGCGCCGACCGGAAGGCCATCTCCGATGAGGCGCTCCGAGCCCTGTGCCAGATCGCGGGCGACCAGCCCGAGCGCTACGTGAGCCAGAAGCTGCGCGTCGTGGTCCGCGATGCCGCGGATCGGATCGTGATGACGGCTGCCCTCGACCTCTCGGCGGCCTGGCATATCGAGCAGGCCGAGGCCGCCTAGGACCGGGCACCCCGCGCGGCGCGGATGCGGCGGCCGCGCCTCAGCAGAACAGATGATATCTGCAGCTGAGCATCCCGAAACTCACCAGCAGAAGCATTGCGCCGATCAGTTCCAACCTCGCCCGATGCTGTCGATAGCGCAGGGAGGCGTAGCCCGAGCTGAGCGCGAGCATGAACGTTGCGGCAATGACAATCGGGAGCGTGTTCACCGAGCCTCCATCCGGAGGGATATACACGCTGCCGCTCCGCTGTTGAGCAGTTCGTGAGAATTACCCAGACGGAAAAGTACCGAATACGCGCCATTCGCGACCGGGCGGGGCGGGCAGTGCTGGACGCACGCCGTCTCCTCCGTCCGAGTTCGGAGCGCTCCCAGGATATCTCCGCGCGAATTCAATCTCCGGCCGCCGCTCGCCGTGGAGTCGATCGGGGACCAAGAGGCGCGATGCGGCGTGCAGAGCGGGCCGGGAGCCGCTAGGGGAGCCGGATGGGTCTCCTCTTCGTCCTCGCCGTCGGACTCGTCGCCGGCCTCGTCAGCGGCATCATCGGCACGGGCTCGTCGATCCTGCTCGTGCCCGTGCTGGCCTCCGTCTACGGGCCGCGGGACGCGGTGCCGATCATGGCCGTCGCGGCCGTGATGGCGAATGCCGCGCGCATCCTGGCGTGGTGGCGGGAGATCGACGGGCGCGCCTTCGCGGCCTACGCGATTCCCGGAGCGCTCGCGGCGGCCGCGGGCGCCCGGACGCTCCTCGTGCTGCCGCCGCGCGCGGTCGACCTTGCCATCGGGGCCTTCCTCCTCGCCATGATCCCGGTGCGGCACCAGCTCGCTGCCCATCTCCTGCGGCTGCGCCTCCGGCATCTCGCCCTCGCGGGCGCCGTCATCGGCTTCCTGACCGGCATCGTGGTCTCGACCGGCCCCCTCTCGGTCCCGGTCTTCGTCGGCTACGGCCTCGCCAAGGGGGCGTTCATCGGAACCGAGGCGGCCGGCTCGCTCGCCGTCTACGCGAGCAAGACCCTCACCTTCCAGGGCGCCGGGGCGCTGCCGCCCGACACCCTGCTGAAGGGGCTCGTGGTGGGCGCGTCCTTGATGGGGGGCGCCTTCCTGGCCAAGCCGTTCGTGCTGCGGCTCTCGCCCGACCGGTTCCGCCACGTGATGGACGGCCTGATGCTGGTCTCCGGGCTGAGCATGCTCTGGAACGGCCTCGGGGCGGCCTGAGCCGCGCGCCGCCGGCGGGCGCCCCGCCCTGCGGCGGCGCGATGGCTCCCATTCGTTGCGGGCCGCGCCGCCATGCTCAGATGGCGGCGTTGAAGCCTTGGGAGCGTTGAAGCCTGCCAGCGTTCGAGGCCTCCGCACGAGGCACCAATCCCCCTGGCCGCCAGCATCGGCGATCTCCTCGCGTCCGAGACCCTCTCCCTCGAGGAGGTGAAGCGGAGCGCCTCGGCCATCTTCGACGGGGAGAACACGCTTCCGGCCACCCATGCGGTGGCGATCAACCTCCCGGCCTTCGCGAACCTTCCGGAGGATGTGCGCGCCGCGATCGTGAGCGCCCTGATGGCCGGGCGCCCGGTCCGGCGCTGACGCCGGCCCGGGCGCATTCCGTTCCGGATGACAACGCGATCGGAAACGGCGCTCGATCGCGGCCGCTCCGAGAAATTCGGGAACCAGCGCGTCGCAGGCCGGGTTTCCCGCATTGCAGCAACGCGATCAGGTCGCGCTGCTGCATTCCGCCCTCACGGGCGTTTCCTCCCTAGACTCGGGCCGTCCTCAGGGGCGGCCCTTTTTTCATGACGCCGGCCGGGTTGTCCCGCTTCGTGCGAAGCGGCGCGCCAGCGTCCCCAAGCGACGCGAAAAGGCTATCCAAACCGGCCAAAAGAAAAGGCGGCCCTTTCGGGCCGCCCTGACAGGTCGGAAACCTGATCTTCCGCTTAGTGGAAGGTGTCGACCTCAGCCGACTCGTAGCTGGTGACTTCCATGCCGACGCAGATTTCCTGGACGATCGGGGCGGACCACTTCATGGCATCTCTCCGTTGAAAACTTCTGGAGCCTATATGGCAGCGTGCGCCGCTCGGCGAAAGAGGGGCAGAGACTTATATTCCTCTTATGTCCCTCAGGAACCGGCCTCGCGCCGGCGCGGGCGGCCGTCCGTTCGGCGTGTCCGGACCGCCTCGGTCGAGGCAAGTGAGGCCGCGCGAAGGCAGAATCCGTACGAAATTGTACTAAAGTACGAGGCCGGCACGCCCCGAATTCGCGTCGGCCCCGGCCGCGAATGCTCATTTCGCGGCGGCGTTGCTTGTGAACACGCTGCGCCATGATCTGGCGACCGGGCCGACCGGTTGCTAGGTTCCGGCCATGAACGATCTCGAGACCTGCCTCAGCACCTTGAAGAATATGGCCGATCACGGCGTCACGTCGGACGACGCGATCAGCGCGGCCTTGAGCGACTATCTCGCCGCGCACGCAACGGGCGCCGAGCGCCTGCAAGCCATCACGGCGCTGGACGATTACCTCAAGGCCGGGGGCGCCGAGGAACTGGAACCGCGCGCCTTCTGGCTCTCCGTGCAGGAGAAATCGGGCGATCTCGCGCGGATCCTCCGGGCGGACGGACGCTAAAGTCGGGTGATCAGCGTTCCCGCCCGCCCGGCCGGCGAGGGAACGGGTCAACCCGGCGCCAACGCCCCGAAGGCCTCCGCCACCGCGGCGGCGCCCGGATCCTCGACGCCCCTGAGATCGCCCGCCGCGAGGTAGCTGGAGCGCCCCGTGGCGGCGCGCTCCAGCCGGGCGGTGGCGCGGGCGCCCTCCCGCGCGGCGCGGGCCGCCCCGGCGAGGCCCTCAGTGGCCAGCGCGTCGACGGCCGGGACCAGGGCATCGAGCAGGGTGCGGTCGCCCGGCGCAGCCCCCCCATAGGCGCGCACCCGCGCGACCCCGTCGGCGAGGGCTGCGGGCCAGGCCGCCCCGCCGGCGAGCGCGGCACCGGTCGCGGCGAAGAAGATCGAGGCCAGCACGCCGCTCGATCCGCCCGCCGCCCGCCCGATCCGCCAGGCGAGGGCCCGGGCGAGGGCAGGGGGATCGGCCTGCGGCAGCCGGTCGAGATCGGCGAGCACCGCGCGGGCTGCCCCCGCGAAGGTGGTGCCGGTATCCCCGTCGCCGACCCGCG
Source organism: Methylobacterium soli (assembly GCF_008806385.1). Taxonomy (GTDB): domain Bacteria; phylum Pseudomonadota; class Alphaproteobacteria; order Rhizobiales; family Beijerinckiaceae; genus Methylobacterium; species Methylobacterium soli. The sequence continues at coordinate 85,495 of NZ_VZZK01000007.1, read as the reverse complement.
CATCGAGGGCGTTGAGGGCGGCTTCCGCCGCGATGAGCGCGCGCGCCACCGCCTCGATCCGGCCGGCCGTCAGGGCGTCGCGCGAGGGCGCGAAGGTCTCGCCCTCCAGCCCCTCGGGCAGCGGGCGCACCCGCGCCGACGCGAAGCGGGGCTCCACCCGCTCGGCGCGCGGCCAGGCCGGCACCGCGACGGGCGCGAGCAGGGCCGCTTCCAGCTCGTCGTCGAGGGGCAGGACGGAGAGCGAGGCGCCGTGCATGTCGAGCGCCGTCATGGCGGGGGCCGGGCCGAGCAGCAGGCGCACGCGCGCGCCGAGATCGGTGTCGAGCACGGCACGGGTCAGCACCTGCATCTCCAGGGCGGTGGTGCCCCCGAGATTGTTGACCAGGAGGGCGAGGCGCTCCGCCCCGGCGACCGGGGCGGCCAGGCGCGCCGTCATCACGGCGGCGAGGTCGCGCGCGGGCGGCAGCGCGATGCGCTCGGCGCCGGGCTCCCCGTGGATGCCGAGCCCGAGCTCGGCCTGTCCCGCCGCGAGGCGCGGCCGGGGCTCGGTCCCCGGGATCGTGGCGGTCGAGACCGCGATCCCGAGCGAGCGCGCGGCCGCGGCCGTCCGGCGGGCCAGCGCCGCCACCGCCTCCAGCGGGGCGCCGGAGGCGGCGGCATGGCCCGCGACCTTGTGGACGAAGAGCGTGCCAGCGAGGCCGCGCGGCTGCCTGGCCTCCGGCAGGGCGACGTCGTCGGCGACGAGCACTGTCTCGATCCGCAGGCCCCGGGCGCGGGCCCGCTCGGCCGCGAGCCCGAAATTCAGCCGGTCGCCGGCGTAGTTCTTGACCACCAGAAGGCAGCCGGCCGGCCCGGTCACCGCCAGGATGCCGGCCAGCACCGCATCGACGGACGGGGAGGCGAAGACGTCGCCGCAGACGGCCGCGCTCAGGAGGCCGGGCCCGACGAGGCCCTCATGGGCCGGCTCATGGCCGGAACCGCCGCCGGACACCACCGCGACCCTGTCCGGATCCGGGTCGGCGCGCAGCACCACGCGGATGTCGGGATAGCCGTCGAGCCGGGCGAGGCGCCCGCCGCTCGCGGCGATCAGGCCGTCGATCGCGTCGGTGACGAGGGTTTCGCGCGCGTTGATGAAATGCGCCATGGCGTGACCTCCCCTGATGCCGGGCGCGATCCGCCCCGCGGCCCGTCGCCGGATGGTCTGCGCGGTTCCGCCGGCCCTGACAACGGCGGGGGCGGGCCTTCGCGCGCAGATGTGAGCGCTCAGGGGCGCAGCGGCGTGTCGGCCAGGCGATAGGGATGGGAGGAGGCGAGGGGATCGGCGAAGAACGCCTCGACCGTCGCGGCGCCGGTGCCGAACGTCACGAGCAGGAAGCCCCCCGCGAGGGCGAAATTCTTGAGGAAGTCCCAGAACAGGCCGCGGCCGCGGCTGTCGCTCCCCGCCCAGAAATCCCCGGGCTTCCAGAACTGCTTCCAGAGCAGGGCGGTGACGCCGCAATAGCCGGCCAGGATGAAGGCGGCGGCCCGGTCCGCGATGCCGGTGAGGACGCCGAGCGACATCACGATCTCGACGAACAGGCCGATCAGGATCAGGCCGGTGGCGCCGCGCCGCGAGGCCACCGCCTCCTTGGCCTGCCCGACGGCCCCCTGGAAGTTGAGGATCTTGTCGAGGGCGCTGAAGGGCAGGAACAGGAGAACGAGCAGGAGGCGCACCGAGAAGGCCACGAGGATGCTGAACGTTCCCAATCGTTAGGCTCCCGCCACGCCACCGGCCTCCCCATGCGAGGCCGCCATCCCGAGGGATCAAGCGTGACCGTAGCAGAGATCCCGCCCCGAGGGCAGCCGCCCCCGGGATCGGTACGGTGTTGGGATCGCGCCCGCTCCCCGACCGGGCCTCGGCCGCGCTGAACCGCGCCCAGACCTCGCGGGGCCCGCCGCTGATCTATACAGCGAAATAAATACAATCCGGAGAACTTCGAAAACCAGTTGCGAAGCATCGGCAATCCGTGCTTCCAAGGAGCCCTGAACGCATTTCAGGGCACCGCGCCATGCCTGAAGCCATTATTTTCTACGGCTACATTTCTGTCCTGGCGGCACTCACCGGCCTTCTGTTCCGAGACTGGCGCCGGCGCGACGAGCAGCCCGACCTTCAGGTCAGAGCTTAAGGACCTTCGCGGGTCCGGCATCCCGGCGACCGCGCCGCGCGGATGACGCGCGCGGTCTGACCCGGGCGGGCCGAGAGGTCCGACGCGTCGAGGCGGCACGCCGAAGTCGCTGTCCTGCGCGCTGACGACCGGTCCCCGCACGATGTCACTCTGACGATTCACCGGCTCGGATGTTGATGCATCCGCATAGTCGAGCATCCGGATGATCGAGCGCGGCTGTTTCTCGAGCAGCGCGCGATACGTTGCGTCTTCCGATGCTTCGAGTCTTCGTTGACTGCACTGGACCGCGCTCTCGGAACACGTTCGCTCGCCCGGGGTTTGCCCAACATCACCAGCCCGGAGGCGACATGACCGCGAAACCACCGCCCGTTCCGCCCGCCAACCAATCCGACAAGGGCCCGGGCAGCGCCGCGCCCGCGCCCACCGCGCAGGGCAAGGGCGGGTCGCAGACCAAGGATCCCGACAAGATCGGCCAGGCCGGGAACACGAAGGTCAACACGACGAACCAGGGCTATCAGCAGGATCGGTGATGAGCACATCCAGTAAGAATCCCGCCGCCGATCGCCATCACGGCGGCCCCGGCAGCAGCCACCAGGACGCCTCGAAGCCCGCCGCCGAGCACCGGTCCGGGCCGACGCCCGGCAGCCCGACGAACGACACCAAATCCCACGTTTCGGGGGGCGGCGGCGAGCGGGACAGCCATCACCGGCATAGCAACCAGGGGCAAGCCCCCGACCGCGTCGACCGCTCGCATTAGGGCGCGGCCCGGCCCGGGCGCCGGGGCGGGTGCTCAGGCCGGGCCGTCCCGGCCGCCGCGCCCCGCTCCGGCGCGCGGGATCTCGGCCTCGGCTCGGGCGCAGGCGGCCTGCCAGAGTTGCCGCTCCCGCTGCGCATCGGCCAAAGCCCGGTGCACCGGTGCCGCGCCCGCCGCGCTCTCCGCGTCGATTGCGGCGAGCACCCGGCTCGCGAGGCCGCCGCGCCGGTCCGGCGAGACGCCGCCCGCTGCGAGGATCTCCAGGACACTGCGGCGTTGCGCCTCCTCGGTATCCCGCAACCGCAGGGCGTGCCGGGGCAATCCGGACGCGCGCAGGAGCCGGCTCAGCCATTGCCCATCCCAGGAGGGGGCGGAGGCGTAGAGCTCCACGCCCCGCAGGACGGTGAGCATGTGCAGGGCGACCCAATCATGGGCCTTGCCCTCCTGGACGAGGCGCTGGCGCGGGAGGCCGTGCACGGCCTCCGCCTCGGCGGCCCAATCGGTCCAGCCGGGCGCCGGCCGGATCAGGAAGCTCTCCGCCTCGCCGGTCGCGAACACCCAGGCCACCTCGATCGGGTAGCTGCTCTTGCCGAGGGAGGACGCCTCGAAATCCAGGAAAGCCATCCGGGTCACGGTCCCGCTCAACCTTTCTTCCGCAAGGGCCTGGTGAGGCAGCCCGCCGCCGCCGTGAAGCCGGTGGCCGCGCAGAATTCCGGCAGGTTCGGCTGCTCGGGGGCGGCGAGCATCTGCAGGGTGGCGCAGCCCGCCATCCGGGCGGCCTGGGAGGCCGCCTTCAGGAGTTGGCGGCCGATCCCGCGCCGGCGCTCCTCCGGGCCGACGAGCAGCATCGTGATCTGCGCGACCGGCGAGGCCTGATCGAGGGCCGGGTACCAGTGCAGCACGACGATCCCGCTCGGCGGCCCCCATTCGAGCGCCAGCAAAGCCGTCCCGTGGCCGTAGCGGAGCGCGTCCAGGCGGTCCGCCAGGGCATGCGCGGGCACCGGATGGCCCGCCGCCGCCAGCAACGCGGCAAGACCCGGCGCGTCGGACCCCGTCGCGGTGCGGATCTCCAGTCCGTAACGGCTTCCCAACGGCGTCTCCGGTCTCCGAGGATCGGCCACGGGTTCGCCATCGGGCTCCCGATCCGCCTCGCGCAATGCCCGTGTCGCCTATCCTGGCTTGCGCGGGCAGGTCAAACCGGGCGCGCCAAACCGACTGAGCCCCCGCGGCGGGGCTCTGGAGACGCGGCGCGGCGGCCCGCCTGACCTCCGCTCTCACCCCGCGCACCATGTTGTTCTGGCGTTTTCCCGCGCGTAATTCTTGAGCCCGACTGTACCCGCAAGCAAGAGCGGAGGCTCGGGGCGCACGAGTTCGGGGAGCGAACCTGCCTGACCGGATTAATATTAAACCATGTAAAGCCCGTGATGGGTTCGAGACACGCGCGCCAGCACCCGCGATCTTGCTTTGCGCGTCAACTCCGCGCAGATTGCCCATCGAGGACGCAGCATCGGCTTGAGTGCTTGTCAGGCGCCGAGTGTGGGGGAGGCCAAGATGCTGACGAGCCGGGTCCTGGCCCTGGTCGCCCTCGCGTTGACCCCGGCGCTCGCGATCCAGGGCTACAACGAATACGCGTTGCGGACCGACCGGGACGAGGCGGTCCGGGCCGACGCCCTCGCGACCGCCCGCATCGTGGCGGCGGATCTCGACCAGCTCGCCGACAGCCTTCGTCAGACCCTCGACATCGTGGCCGAGACGCCCGCCATCCGGGGGCGCGATGCGGAGGCCTGCACCGAGTACCTCCATCGCATCATCGACAATCTCCCGCAGATCATCCTCATCGCCGTGACCGAGATGAACGGCCGCCTCCTCTGCAACAGCCTCGGTTCCGCACCGGGGGCCTACTCGAATGCCGGCCGCGACCATCACCAGCGCGTCCTCGCGACGGGCGAGTTCGCGATGGGCGGGTTCGCGCAGGGCGTGGCGACGGAGCGGGAATCCGTTCATTTCGCGCAGCCCCTGCGGGACGACGACGCCTGGCCGGTCGGCGTCCTCGTCGCCAGCATCGATCTCTCCTGGCTCTCGGAACGGCTTCGCCACCTCGTGCCGCAGGCGAGCACCTCGCTAACCGTCTCCGACCGGGACGGCATCGTGCTCGTGCGCCGGCCGGACCAGGAAACCTGGGTCGGCCGCCCCCTGCCGCCGGAGCGCCTGGCGCGCCTCGCCCGCGACCGGGACACCGCGCGGATCGTCACCGGGCTCGACGGGCGCGAGCGGGTCGTCGGCGTCGTGCGCCCCGGGGGCGTCCTCGAAGGGGTCACGATCGTCATCGGGCGGGACCGGGCGCTGGCCTTCGCGGATGTCGACGCCGCCACCCTGCGGGGCCTCGTCCTGATCCTCATCGGCACGGTGCTGTCGGTCCTCGGCGCCCTGGTCGGAGGCCGGGTCTTCATCCGCCGGCCCCTGCACCGGCTCCTGCGCACCGTGGCGGCCTGGCGCGCCGGCGACCTGCGCGCCCGCACGGGCGTCTCGGGGCCGTCCGAGTTCGGGCAGCTCGGCGCGGCGTTCGACGCGATGGCGAGCTCGATCCAGGCCAGCCAGGACCACCTGCGGGACGAGCTCGCCCGCAGCCGCAGCCTGCAGGATCAGCAGACGACCATGCTGCACGAGCTGAACCACCGGGTGAAGAACACGCTCGCCACCGTGCAGGCGCTCGCCCGGCAATCCCGCGGCGGCGAGGAGGGCGCCGCCCAGCTCGAATCCCGCCTCCTCGCCCTGTCGAAGACGCATGATCTCCTGACGCGCGACGATTGGAGCGGTGCCGCGCTGCACGAGATCATCGAGAACGAGATCGGCCCCTACCGCCGGGACGCCGATCAGGTCGTCCTCGAAGGACCGCCCGTGATCCTGGCGCCCCGCTACGTCCTGGCGATCGGCATGATGGCCCACGAGCTGACCACGAACGCCGTGAAGTACGGCGCCCTGACGCGCGCCGACGGGCGCGTGCGGATCAGCTGGAGCGTGGCGGCGGGCGAGGGCGGGGCGAAGCGCCTGCGCCTGACCTGGCAGGAGAGCAACGGCCCCCGGGTTTCCCCGCCGCAGCGGCGCGGGTTCGGCACGCGCCTGATCACGGGGGCGATCAAGCGGGAACTCGACGGCGAGATCGACATGGCCTTCGATCCCGGCGGCGTCTGCCTGCGGCTCGACGTGCCGCTCGAACAGGCCGCCCCCGGCATCGTCGCAGCCCGCGCCCTCGACCGGGCCCACTGACGCCGAAGCCACCTGATCCGCCGAGCCTGCCGGAGCCGTATTTAGCCGACCGGGCGCTGCAAGCCATGTGCGCCGCCACTCACGGGCCGAGGCTCATTGAATGAGCGTTCATTGACTTTTGAATGAACATTCAATAGGCATCTTCGGCACACAGGAGTTGGTGATGGGTCCTTCTCATCGCGTTCGGTTCGGCGAGGTCGATGCGGGCAGGCTTCTCCCTTCGGAGGAGACCGACGGGTTCGGCCTGCGGGGGCTCGATCTCGTCCGGTCGGCCCTGAGGCCGTCGAACCTCCTGCTCGGCGGCGTTCTCCTGGCCGGCTGGCTGGTTCTGGTCGGCTGGACCGGGGCGGGCCCGGAGGGCTGGCAGGCGCGGCTCTGCGCCGATCTCGACCTGCAGCCGCGCGCCTGCGGCGCGATCCAGCTCACGGACGAGGCCGGCCGCGCGCAGATTCCCGGCACGGGGAGGCCGCAATCGTGAGCGCGGCCCTCGGCACCGTCATCGAGGCGCGAAGCGGCCAGACCGCCCGGCGCGAGCAGATCCTCGACGCAGCCGAGGCCTGCTTCGTCCGCAACGGCTTCCACCGCACCACCATGCAGGACCTTGCCCGCGCGGCCGGCATGACGGCGGGCAACATCTACCATTACTTCGAGTCGAAGGAGGCCCTCGTCCTCGGCCTCGCCGAGCGGGAGCGCGCGCGGGGTGCCGCGCTCGTCAGCCGGCTGGCCGGCGGCGGCGACCGGCGCGCGGTCCTCATGGGCATCATCAACCAGTATTTCGTGAGCATCCCGCGCGAGGCGGCGGTGCTGCGCCTCGACCTCTGGTCGGAGGCCACCCGCAATCCGGCGATCGCCGCGATGACGGCGCGGTTCGACGAGGAGGGCCGGGACTTCTTCATCGAGGCGATCTCGGCGCTGGCCACCGCGCCGGATTGCGACCCGGTCGCGCTGTTCGAGACCCTGGACGGGCTGATGCGGGGCATCGTCGTCAACCGCGCCCTGCGGCCGGATTACGACCCGGCTCCGGCCGCCGCCCGGCTGCGGGGCCTTCTCGATGCGGGCCTGGCCGGCCGCCTGCCGACCTGTCCCGACGCCGCTCCCGCTCCGGAGACCCGCCGATGAGCCCTGTTCGCAAGCGGGCCGCCCCCGTCCTTCTGGCGCTCGCCCTCGGGCTGCCGGCCTGGCCCGCCCGCGCCGAGACCGCGCCGGTGCCGCCGAGGGCCGGGCCGGTCCCGGCGGTCAGCGTGGTCGAGGCGGCCCGGCGCGAGATCGTCGAGACCCTGGTCGTCACCGGCACCCTGGTGCCCCGCGACGAGATCCTGGTGACACCCGAGATCGACGGCTACCGCATCACCGAGGTGCTGGTGGAGGAGGGCATGCGCGTCGCGCGCGGGCAGGTCCTGGCCCGCCTGTCGCGCGACCTGATCGACCGCCAGCTCGCCCAGCAGAGCGCCCTCGTCGACAAGGCGAGCGCCGCCGTGCCGCAGGCCCAGAGCAGCATCGAGCAGGCGGAGGCCGCCGAGACCGAGGCGCGCCTCGGCTATGACCGGGCGCGGCAGCTGATCCAGACCGGCAACGCCACCGCGGTGGTGATGGAGAGCCGCACCGCGGCCCTGCGGCAGGCCGAGGGCAAGCTCGCCTTCGCCCGCAACGGCCTCGTCATCGCCAAGGCCGAGCTCGCCCAGGCCCGGGCCGCGCGCGACGAACTCGAATTGCGGCTCGCCCGCACCGAGATCCGCGCGCCCGAGGCCGGCATCGTCAACCGCCGCACCGCCCGGGTCGGCATGGCGGCCTCGGCCTCCGCCGAGCCCCTGTTCCGCCTGATCGCCCGCGGGGAGATCGAGCTGGAGGGCGAGGTGATCGAGACCAAGCTGCCGCTCCTGCGCGAGGGCAGCCCCGCCTGGATCGAGATCGGGGCCGGCGCGCGCGTCCCCGGCAGCGTGCGGGCGGTCTATCCGGAGGTCGACAAGGCGACCCGGCTCGGCAAGGTCCGGGTCCGCCTCGACCCCGACCCGCGCCTGCGCATCGGCACCTTCGCCCGCGGGGCGGTCGAGCTCGCCCGCACCCGCGGGGTGAGCGTGCCGCAGGCCTCGATCCTCTACGGCGGTCCCCAGGGCAGCAGCGTCCTCGTCGTCGCGGGCGAGGCGGTCGAGGCCCGCGCCGTCCGGACCGGCCTCAGCGACGACGACGACATCGAGATCCGGAGCGGCCTCGCGCCGGGCGAGCGCGTGGTCGCCCGGGCCGGCAGCTTCCTGCGCGACGGCGACCGGGTCCGCCCGGTCCTCGCCGCCGCCCCGGCCCCGGCGGTCGCCGCCACACCCTCGCCCCAGGATACCGCCGAGGCCGGCCTGCCCTGAGCGGGCCGCGCCACCGCCCTTCCGTCCCTCCTGTCAGCGGGTTGCCCCGATGCGCCTGAACGTCTCCGCCTGGGCGATCCGCAAGCCGATCGCGCCCCTCGTCCTCTTCCTCGTGCTGATCGTGCTCGGCCTCGTCAGCTTCCGGGGGCTCGCGGTCACGCGCATGCCGAATGTCGACGTGCCGATCGTCTCGGTGGCGATCACGCAGGCCGGCGCCGCGCCCTCCGAGCTGCAGACCCAGGTGACGAAGTGGGTCGAGGACTCGATCGCGGGCGTGCGGGGCGTCAAGCACATCACCTCGTCCATCACCGAGGGCTCGTCCGTCACCACGGTGGAGTTCCGCCTGGAGGTGAACACCGACCGCGCCGTCAACGACGTGAAGGACGCGGTCTCCAAGATCCGCATCAATCTGCCCCGCACCATCGACGAGCCGGTGATCAGCCGGGTCGAGATCGCCGGGCTGCCGATCCTCGTCTACGGGGTCAGGGCGCCGGCCATGAATCCGGCCGAGCTGTCCTGGTTCGTCGAGGACAAGGTCGCGCGCACGCTGCAGGGCGTGAAGGGCGTCGGCGGCGTCGAGCGGGTGGGGGGCGTCGCCCGCGAGATGCGCGTCGTGCTCCAGCCCGACCGGCTGCTGGCGCTGGGCATCACGGCGGCGGACGTGAACCGGCAGCTGCGCCTCACCTCCGCCGACATGGCGGGCGGGCGCGGCGAGGTCGGCGGCCGCGAGCAGTCGATCCGGACGCTGGCCGCCTCCCGCACCCTGCGCGACCTCAAGGCCACCTCCATCGTGCTGCCCGGCGGGCGCAAGGTCCGCCTCGACGACCTCGCGGTCGTGCAGGACGCCATCGAGGAGCCGCGCACCTTCGCGCGCTTCAACGGCGAGCCCGTCGTCGCCTTCGCGGTCTCGCGCGGCTCGGGCGCGAGCGATGCCGAGGTGGCCGCCGGCGTCGAGCGGAAGATCGCCGAGTTCCGGGCGCATTATCCCGACATCCAGTTCGAGACGATCGATTCCTCGGTCTCGGCCACCATCGGCTCCTACGATTCGGCCATGCACACCCTGATCGAGGGCGCGGTCCTGGCCGTCATCGTGGTGTTCCTGTTCCTGCGCGACTGGCGCGCCACGCTGATCGCCGCGGTCGCGCTGCCGCTCTCGGTCTTCCCGACCTTCTGGGCCATGGACGCGCTCGGCTTCACCCTCAACGGGATCAGCCTGCTCGCCATCACGCTGGTGACCGGCATCCTCGTCGACGACGCCATCGTGGAGATCGAGAACATCGTCCGGCACATGCGGCTCGGCAAGTCGCCCTACCGGGCCGCCATCGAGGGGGCCGACGAGATCGGGCTCGCGGTCATCGCCATCACGGCGACGCTGATCGCGGTGTTCGCGCCGGTCTCCTTCATGGGCGGCATCGCGGGCCGCTACTTCATCCAGTTCGGGCTGACCATCGCGGTCTCTGTGTTCATGTCGCTGCTCGTCGCGCGGCTGATCACCCCGATGCTCGCCGCCTATTTCCTGCGCGACCACGGCCCTGCGGAGGAGCGCGAGGGCCCGGTGATGCGCGCCTATGGCCGGCTCGTCGGCTGGTCGGTGCGCCACCGGGTGATCACGCTCGTCGTCGGCCTCGCGCTGTTTGCCGCCTCGCTCGCCTCCACGGGCCTGCTGCCCTCGGGCTTCGTGCCGAAGCAGGACAATGCCCGGACCCTGTTCATGGTCGAGCTCGCGCCGGGCGCGAAGCTCGCCGACACCGTGGCGGTGTCGGACCGGGTCGTCGCGCGCATCCGCGCGCTGCCCGAGGTGACCTCGGTCTTCGTCGATGGCGGACGGCAGGTCGGCGGCAAGAAGGAGACGCGGCTCGCCACCCTCACGGTCAACCTGACGCCGAAGAACCACCGCGCGAAGAAGCAGGCCGACCTCGAGACCGAGATCGCGGCCCTGCTGGCCGAGGAGCCCGATATCCGCTCGTGGTCCCTGCGCGACAGCGGCCAGCGCGACCTCGCCCTCGTGGTCGGCGGCCCCGATGCGGCGGTCGTGGCCGAGGTCGCCGCGCGCCTGCAGCGCGACATGGCGGCGATCCCCCACCTCGTCTCGGTGATGTCGACCGCGCCCCTCAACCGGACGGAGGTGCGCATCCGGCCCCGGGAGGGCGTCGCGGCCGATCTCGGCGTGTCCACCGACGCCATCGCCGAGACGGTGCGGGTCGCCACCATCGGCGACATCGGCCTAAACCTCGCGAAGTTCAACGCGGCCGACCGGCAGGTCCCGATCCGGGTGCAGCTGCCCGAGAGCGCCCGCGGGGCGGTCTCGCGGCTGGAGAGCCTGAAGGTGCCGGCCAAGAACGGGGTGGCCGTGCCGCTGGCGGCGGTGGCCGAGATCGGGCTCGACCAGGGCCCGGGCGCCATCGACCGCTACGACCGCGTCGTGCGCGTGGCGATCGAGGCGAACATGGAGGGCTCGGACGCCCTCGGCTCCCTGATCGCCCAGGCCCTCGCGACGCCCACCGCCAGGAGCCTGCCGCCGGGCGTCACGATCCGCCAGACGGGCGATGCCGAGATTATGGGCGAGGTCTTCTCGGGCTTCCTGACGGCGATGGGGGCCGGCATCATGATGGTCTACGCTGTGCTGGTGCTGCTGTTCGGCTCGTTCCTGCAGCCCCTGACCATCCTGTTCTCGCTTCCCCTCTCGATCGGCGGCGCCATCCTGGGCCTGCTTCTCCTCAACATGCCGATCTCGATGCCGGTGGTGATCGGCATCCTGATGCTGATGGGGCTGGTGACGAAGAACGCCATCATGCTGGTCGATTTCGCCGTCGAGGAGATGGCGCGGGGCGTCGACCGGGTCACCGCCATCGTGGAGGCCGGGCGCAAGCGGGCGCGGCCCATCGTGATGACCACCATCGCGATGGCGGCCGGCATGGTGCCCTCCGCGATGGCGCTCGGCGTCGGCGGCGAGTTCCGGGCGCCGATGGCGGTGGCGGTGATCAGCGGCCTGATCGTCTCGACCCTGCTCTCGCTGGTGTTCGTGCCGGCGGTGTTCCTGCTCATGGACAGCCTGAGCGGCCTCCTCGGGCGCCTGTTCGGCCGCTTCATCGGCGCGCGCGACGAGGGCGGCGGGGCGCCGCTGCCGCAGCCGGCGGCCAACCCGGCCCATTAGCCGCGCGCGCTCGGAAGGTCCTCCGCTGCGGGGGTCCCGGAGATCAGGCCGCCCGGGCGCGCCCCGTCATCGCGTCGCGAACTTGATGCTGATCGCCGCCTTCGCGGTCAGGCCCGCGCTCGGCAGCAGGTTGAGATACTGCCTGAACTGCTTGTCGAAGGCGTTCTGCAGGATGAAATCCGCCCGGATCCGGTCGTTGACCCGGTAGGAGGCGAAGAGATCGACGAGGCCGTAGGCCTTGGTCGCCAGGATGGTCGCGCCGGCCGGCACGCCGAGGCGGCTGTCCACGAAGGTGAGGCGCGTGCCGAGCGTCAGGCTCGCGTCGAGGAAGCGCAGGCCCAGCGTCGTGCTGATCCGGTCCGGCGGGATGGTCAGGAGCGTCTGGCGCGTGGCCTTGTCGCGCCCCTCGGTATGGGTGGCCGCCAGCGAGACGAAGCCCCCGCCCCAATCGTAGGCGCCCTCGAGCTCGACGCCGGAGAGATCGGCCTGCGCCACGTTGAGATACTGGAATGACTGGACCGGGATGACGCAGGGGAAGCGGCCGGGCCGGGCGGCGCAGATCGAGGCCGGGATCCCGGGAATCGCCGGCACGAAGTAGGTCGGGCCGACCGTCGATATGTTGATGTAGTTGTCGATCTCGTTCTGGAAGACGTTGAGCTTCGCGCGGAACGTGTCGCCGGGCGCGAGGACGTCGCCGTATTTGAGGTTGACGCCGCCCTCGATGTTGTGGGCGACCTCCGGCCGCAGGGTCGGGTTCGGCAGGATGTTGAAGGCCGGGAACGGGTGGATGCCCTGGACCAGGGTCTCGGTGATCGAGGGGGCCCGGTAGCCTTCCGCGTAGGTGCCGTAGATCTCGATGCCGGGCAGCGGCGAGACCCCGACGGTGATCTTCGGGGAGAGGCGATCGCCGCCGGAGCGGTAGGCGCCGCCGGATAGGTCGTAATGGTCGTAGCGGAGCGCGCCGACCACGCGCAGCCACGCGGCGTAGCGCAGCTCGTCCTGGATGAAGGCCCCCGCGAGGGTCCGCTCGCCGGAGGGCGTGAAGGCCTGGCCGAAGCCGCCGGCATTGTCCGTGGTCTTGACCCGATCGAACACGGCGTCGCCGCCGATTGTCAGGGCATGGCTCACCGCGAAGGTGTCGAAGCGCGCCGTGTTGTGGATGTCGAAGCCCGAGGTCTCGATGTCGTAGGAGATCCGGTTGCCGGCCCGCACCCCGAGATTGCCGTAGAGGCCGCTCGCCGTATCATCGAGGAAGGTCAGGGTGTTGTGCGTCGTGGTGTAGTAGCCCTTCGCGCTGAGGTCGATCAGCGGCACGTCCGGCCGGGCGAAGCGGTAGCCGAGCGTGTAGGTGTCGGCCTGGACGGCGTTGTTGAATCGGGCGCCCGCGTTGCTGGTGCCGTTATTGGCGAAGTCGAAGTTCTGGACCAGCGCCGTGCCGCTGATCTCGTGACCGTCGGCGGGCCGGAGGTTGAGCTTGGCGAGCCCGGCGGTCAGCTCGTTGCCGGTGTCGCGCACCAGGGTGCCGAGGCCGTCGCGATAGGGGCCGTTGTTGCGGTAGACGAACTGGCCGAACACGTCCGCGCCGGTGCCGATGCGGGCGCCGAGCGCCGTCGCGTTCAGGAACTTCTGCCCGTTCGTGCCGAAGCCCCATTTCTGGACCGCGCCCGCCCTCTCGTCCGGCGCCAGGATGTCGTCGATCGCGCGGGTGCGGAAGGCCACCACGCCCCCGATCGCGCCCGAGCCGTAGATGGTGGAGGTCGGCCCCCGCGTGATGTCGATGCCGCCGACGAGCTCCGGATCGAGGTAGAAGACGCCGTTGGCGCTGTGCCCCGAGGTCTGGAAGTTCTGGCGGGCCCCGTCGATCAGCACGTTGACGCGCCCGAAATCCTGCAGGCCGCGGATGTTGATGGCCTGGGCCGGATCGTTCTGGTTCTCCTGGGTGGTCACGCCCGGCACGTCCCGCAGCACGTCGGAGAGCCGGCTCGGCTGGAAGCGCTCGATCTGCGCGCGGGTGACCACGCTGGTTCCCGAGAGGGCATCGATCGCCGGCTCCTCGGTCTTCGTGGCGGTCACTGAGAGGGTGTCGAGGCTGACCTGCGCCTCCGGCGGGAGCGAAGCGGGCGGGCCGGCGGCCGGCTGGGCCTGCGCGGCCGCGGCGGACAGGAGCGAGAGGCCGGCCGCGAGCGAGCAGCGGCACGACAGGACGATGCGAGGGGAGGCCATGACCGGTTCCGCGAGACAGGAGACAGCGCTCTGAGATCGGCTGGCTGGCGGAAGGCTGGCTGGCGGGCGGCGGGCCCGTGATGCGGCCGCCGGCGCGGTGCGGTCAACGGGCCGGCCAGGCGGGCAGATTGGCAGGAATCTAAACCGGTCCTGGCAGTGGCTGAAACGGTTCCAGATTGGCCGCACGATCCGGCTCCGTGTTGCCGCCCGGCAACATACGCTGGGGCAGGATGAAGGGCTGGCCGGCCGCCGGGATCCGGCCGACCGGCCAGCGCACCCGGAAGATCTCCGCGATTAGGTCGTCGCGCAGGATCGCGGCGGGGCTGCCCCGGGCCACGAGGCGTCCGTCCGCGAGCACCACCAGGGTATCGGCATAGGCCGCCGCGAGGTTGAGGTCGTGCAGGATCGCCACCACCCCGACGCCGTCCCGCCGCAGGTCGTCCACCGCCTCCAGGATCGCGCTCTGGTGGCGCAGATCGAGGCTCGCGGTCGGCTCGTCGAGGAACAGGGCCTGCCCGGTTGCGAGGGTGCGGCCGGCGGCGAGCTGGCAGAGCACCCGCGCGAACTGGACCCGCGCCTGCTCGCCGCCCGAGAGGCTCGGATAGGCGCGCTCCGCGAGGTGCAGGATGTCGGCCCGGCGCAGGGCATCCGCCAGGATCGCCTCCCGCTCCCGGCGGCCGAGGCCGCGGCCGATCCCGTCGAGGCCGATCCGGGCCACCTCCGCGACGGCGAACGGGAAGGCGAGGCGGGCGCTCTGCGGCAGCACCGCGCGCAGGGCCGCGAGCCGCCAGGGCGGGATCTCGGCCAACGGCACGCCGCCATAGGTCACCGCGCCCCGGCTCGGGCGCAGCTCCCCGCAGAGGAGGCGCAGGAGCGTCGACTTGCCCGCGCCGTTCGGCCCGATGATCACCTGCAGGCTGCCCGGCCCGACCGCCAGCGAGACCCCCTCGACGAGGTTCCGCCCGGCCGCCGCGAAGGCGAGGTCCGTGCCCGAGACGAGGGGCGGCGCCTCAGACATCGAGGCCCCGATTCCTGGCAAGCAGCAGCCAGAGGAAGACCGGGGCGCCGACGAGCGCGGTGACGATCCCGATCGGCAGTTCGGCCGGGGCCACGACGAGGCGGGACGCGACATCCGCCAGGACCAGGAGCGCACCGCCCAGCAATGCGGAGGCCGGCAGGAGCCGGCGATGCTCCGGGCCGATGAGCAGGCGCAGGGTATGGGGCACCACGAGGCCGATGAAGCCGATGACGCCCGCCGCCGCCACGCTCGCCCCCACCGCGACCGCGACGAGCAGGATGGCGGTGCGCTTGAGGCGCTCCACCGGGATGCCGAGATGGAAGGCCTCCGCCTCCCCGAGGACGAGGGCGTTGAGGCCGCGGCCGAGGAACGGGACGGCGACGAGGACCGGCAGGATCGCGAGGGCGCTGACCGCGACCTTGGCCCAGCTCGCGCCGCCGAGGCTCCCCAGCGACCAGAAGGTGAGGTCGCGCAATTGCCGGTCGTCGCTGGCAAAGACCAGGAGGCCCGTCATCGCACCGCTCAGCGCCCCGAGGGCGATGCCGGCCAGGAGCATCGTGGCGACCGAGGTGCGGCCCGAGCGGGTCGCCACGAGGTAGAGACCGAGCGTCGCGGCAAGTCCCCCCAGGAAGGCGGCCGCGGGCAGCACCGCGTAGGGGAGCGGCCCGGGCAAGCCGAGGGCCTGAAGGAGCCGGTCGCCCAGCACGATGACGATGGCGGCCGCGAGCCCGGCACCGGCCGAGACGCCGACCAGCGCCGGATCGGCCAGGGGATTGCGGAACAACCCCTGCATCAAGGCCCCCGAGACCGCGAGCCCGGCTCCGACCAGGAGGCCGAGCAGGGTCCGGGGCAGGCGGATATTGAGGATCACGAGGGCGTCGCGCGCGAGCGCCGGGTCCGCCCCGCCCCGCATCAGCAGGTCGAGGATCCGGGACGGGGGAATGCGGACCGCCCCGACCGCGACGGAGAGGAGGCCGACGGCGACGACCGAGACCGCGAGACCGGCGAAGATCAGGGCGCCCCGGCGGCGCGGAGCCCCGAGCCGGTCCCCCCTCCGCAAGGCGGTCTCAGCCACGGAGGAGGTCGGGGTAGATCGCCCGCATCAGGTCCCTGGCGGCGTCGGGGGTGCGCGGGCCGAAGCCCAGGAGGTAGAGGCCGTCCATCGTCACGAGGGCGTGCCTGGCGGCGGCCGGCGTCTGGCCGAGGGCGGTTCCGGGGGCGAAGGTCGCCTCCGGGCTGGGGGCCTCGGCGCCGTTGCGCATCAGCACCACGGCGTCGGGCGCGGCGGCCAGGATCGCCTCGTCGGTGATCGGCTTGAAGCCCTCGATGCCGGCGGCGGCGTTGTCGACCCCCGCCAGCGCGAGGATGCCGTCCGCCGTGCTGGTGCGGCCGCCCACCAGGACGCGGCCATTGGCCAGCGACAGCACCACCAGGGCCTTCATCGGGCGGGTGATGCGGGCGCGCTGCCGGCTCAACCCGGCAAATTGCGCGCCGACCGCCTCGGCGAGCTCCGCGGCCTGCCGGTCGAGGCCGGCGAGGCGCCCGACCGTCACGATCTTGTCGAGGACGCCCTCCGGGGTCGGCGGCTCCTTCACGAGGGTGACCGGCACGCCGGCCTCGCGCACCAGGGCCAGCACGTCCGGCGGCCCCGCGCCCTCGGCCGCGATCACGAGGTCCGGCCCGGCCGAGAGCAGCCCCTCGGCCGAGAGGGCCCGCAGATACCCGACATTCGGCTTCTCCCGCAGCGCCTCGGCCGGGTAGATGCTCGTCGTGTCGACCGCCACGATCCGGTCGGCGGCGCCCAGCCGGTAGAGGATCTCGGTGACGGCGCCGCCGAGCGAGGCGATGCGCGCGGGCGACCCGGCGGCCCGCGCCGCGCGGGGGAGGGCGGCGATGCCGCCGAGGCCGGCGAGGACGGCCCGGCGGGTCCAGCGGAGGGAAGCGGGTTCGTTCGTCATTTCGTGAGGATCAGCTTGTCGTTGGCGGTGATCCGCAGCCGGTAGCGCTCGCCCGCATGCAGGATGGTCACCTCGCGATGGCCCTTCATCAGAGCCGCCGTGCGGATCACGACGCCGAAATCGGGGCCTGGGTCGAGACATGGGTCAAGGCCTGGATCGACGGAGACATCGCGCAGGCTCGCGCCTGCACTTCCGGTTTCGGCGTCTGGCTTCGACATCGCAAGAACTTTGAAACATCCGTTCTTTTGAATTGTTAAATTCTAAAGCGCGGATACTGATGCTGTTCTCTCCTACGAGTGCTCTTGCGCCCTGGCAAGATAAGCTCGGGCGCCAGTGACGGCCCGGGCGACAGGTTGCCGGCGATGTCGCCGGCGATCGGCCCACGCGGCAGCGCGGGCGTCCCGGGGGAGCGGGACCCGCAGATCGCGCGCCGTGCAGGCGACGTCGATTCGTCGAGGTCCCGTGTCTTCCCCGCTTCGGCCCCTCGCGGATCGGGGCGATCGGCCTCCGACGGACCGGGATCCGGGGGCGCCGCAGCATGACGGAGCTGAGCAATCCTGAAGCGATGCCGCCTCACGGCTGATCCCGGCGCATGCCAGATCCCGGATTCCCACCCTGTCTCGCCCGGTCCGGCTCGGGCATATTGTGCAGTGCGGCATGACCGGACGCCCGGTTGCCGGCCGCGACAGGAGCAGGTTCGATGGCGAAGGGACTCAATCTCGACGGCGCGCGGTTCGATCTCGGTCTCGCGGGACGCGCATCGCCGGCCCCGGCTTGGTTCGGCCGGATCGTGGCGCTCCTTCGCAGCGCGAACGATGTCCAGTACGCCGAGGCCCGCGCCCGTCTCGCGCGGACGGGCTGCGCCGGCCCGGTCTGAGCCCGGGCGCGTCAGGCCGCCGGGAGCCGGGCCCGCGCCGCCTCCGCGACGGCCTCGGCGGTGATGCCGAAATGAGCAAACAGCGCTTCGGCGGGCCCCGACGCGCCGAACCCCGTCATGCCGACGAAGCCGCCCTCCTCGCCGATCCAGTGATCCCAGCCCTGCCGGATCGCCGCCTCGACCGCGACCCGCACGGTGTCGCGCGGGATCGTGCGGCGGCGATAGGCCTCGTCCTGCCGCGCGAAGGCCTCCCAGGAGGGCATCGAGACGACGGCGGTCGGAATGCCCTCGGCCTGGAGCAGGTCCCGGGCGCCGAGGGCGAGCGCCACCTCCGAGCCCGTGCCGACGAGCGTCACGGCCTGCGCGCCCCCTTCGGCCTCGGCCAGGACATAGGCGCCCCGGGCCGAGCGATTCTCCTCCGGGCCCATGCGCCGCAGGGCCGGCAGGGGCTGGCGTGAGAGGATCAGCGAGGTCGGGCCGTGGCGGTTGGCGAGCGCCATCTCCCAGCATTCGACCGTCTCGACCGCGTCGGCGGGACGCAGCACCAGCATGTTGGGGATGGCGCGCAGGGAGGCCAGGAACTCCACCGGCTGATGCGTCGGGCCGTTGCGGCCGATGCCGATCGAGTCGTGGCTGTAGACCGTGATGACGGGCAGGCCCATCAGCGACGCCATGCGGAGCGCCGGGCGCATGTAATCCGAGAACACCAGGTAGGTCGCCCCCACCGGCACCAGGCCGCGATGGGCCGCGATGCCGTTCATCATCGCTCCCATCGCGTGCTCGCGGATGCCGTAATGCAGGTAGCGGCCCTGCCGGTCCTGCGCCGTGAAGGCGGCGAGCGCCTGCTTGAGGCGGGTCGGTCCCTCGAGGTCGGGGGCGCCGCTGAAGAGCTCGGGCAGGGCCTGCGTGAGATCGGCCAGGATCTCGGCCGAGACCTCGATCGTCGGACGTGCCTCCCCGGCCTCGGCGAAGCGGCGCTTGGCCGGGCGAAGGGCGTCCTGCCAATTCTCCGGCAGGCGCGCCTGCGACCGGCGCGTGAATGCGGCCCTCTGCTCGGGATCCCGCGCGGCCAGGCGCTCCGTCCAGTCCGCATAGGCGGCCCGGTTGCGCCCGCCCGCCCCCGCCCGCCAGGCGCGCAGGACGTCGTCCGGCACCGTGAAGGCCGGGTGGTCCCAGCCCCGCGCCGCGCGGGCTTGGGCGAGATCGGCCGCGAAGACGCGCCCGCCATGGGCGCCGCGCTGGCCCTCGAGCCGCGGCAGGCCGCGGCCGATCACCGTGGCACAGGCGATCAGGCTCGGCCGCGGATCCTGCTTCGCGCGCGCGATCGCGTCCGAGACGGCCTCGACATCGTGCCCGTCCGCGTCGAGCACCTGCCAGTCGGCGGCGCGAAAGCGGGCCCGGACATCCTCCGAGATCGACAGGTCGGTGCCCCCGTCATCGGTGATGCGGTTGTCGTCCCACAGGAAGATCAGCTTGCCGAGGCGCAGGTGGCCGGCGAGCGAGATCACCTCGTGGGCGATGCCCTCCATCAGGCAGCCGTCGCCCACGAGGGCGTAGCTGTGGTGGTCGACGAGATCCCGCCCGAACTCGGCGGCGAGCTTCGCCTCGGCCACCGCCATGCCGACCGCGTTGGCGATGCCCTGCCCGAGGGGCCCGGTGGTCGCCTCGATGCCGAGATGGGCGGCGATCTCCGGGTGCCCGTGGCAATGCGAGCCGAGCTCGCGGAAGCGCCGGATCTCCTCGATCGTGAGGCCCTCGTAGCCCGCGAGGTGAAGCGCGGCGTAGAGCAGCATCGAGCCGTGGCCGTTCGAGAGCACGAAGCGGTCCCGGTCGGGCCATTCGGGGTCCGCGGGGTTGCATTTGAGGTGGCGGGTGAACAGCGCGGTGGCGATCTCGGCGCAGCCGAGGGGGGCGCCGGGATGCCCGTCGCCCGCCCGCTCGATGGCGTCGAGGGCGAGGAAGCGGATCGCGTCCGCCATCCGGTCGCTCGGCGGGGCGGGGGGGCGGGCATTCGTCTCGGAAGCTGGCATCGGGGCTCACGCGGGGCGGAAGGAGGGGGTTCGGACATGCGCCGCCGGGGCCGGACGCGCGGGGCGTCCGGCTCGGTCCGGCGACGTTTCGGGCTCGACGGCGTTCAGAGGAAGCCGATGGAGAACCAGGGCACGAGGATGATGACCGCGAGGCCGATCAGGAGCGCCGCGATGTAGCCGAGGATCGGCCGCATGCCGGCATCGGGATGGATCCGGCTGATCGCGCAGGCGGCGTAGTAGCCGACCCCGAAGGGCGGGGCGAACAGGCCGACGCCCATGGCGAGGATCACCACCATCGCGTAGTGGACCTCGTGCACGCCGACCGCGCGGGCGATCGGGAACAGCAGGGGCCCGAACAGCACGATCGCCGGGATGCCCTCCAGCACCGAGCCCAGCACGATGAAGGCCAGGGCCGAGACGACGAGGAAGCCGAGCGTTCCGCCGGGCAGGCTCGTCATGGTCGCGGCCAGGGTCTGCGAGAAGCCGGACTGGGTCAGCGCCCAGGCCATGCCGGTGGCCGCCCCGATGATCAGCAGGATGGAGCCCGACAGGGTCGCGGTCGTCACCAGCATCGGGTACAGGCGCCGCAGGTCGAATTGCCGGTAGATCAGCAGGCCCGTGAGCACCGCGTAGACGATGCCGATCGTCGAGACCTCCGTGGCGGTGGCGACCCCCTCGACCACGGCGGCCCGGATCAGGAAGGGCAAGGCCAGCGCCGGCAGCGCGATCACGAAGCTCCGGCCGATCACCCGGCCCGAGGGACGCGGCACGTGCCGCAGGTCCTCGCCGCGATAGCGCCACCAGACCAGGCTGCAGAGGGTCACGGCCAGGACGAGCCCCGGCAGCAGCCCGCCGGTGAAGAGCGCCGTGATCGAGACGCCGGTGACGGACCCGATGGTGATCAGCACGATCGAGGGCGGGATGGTCTCGGTCTGCGCGCCTGTGGCGGCCAGCAAAGCCACGAGGTCGCCCTCCTTGGCGCCGCGCGCCTTCATCTCGGGAAACAGCACCGGCGCCACCGCCGCCATGTCGGCGGCCTTGGAGCCGGAGATGCCGGAGACGAGGTACATCGCGCCGACCAGCACGTAGTGCAGGCCGCCGCGGACATGGCCGAGCAGGCTCGCCAGGAACCCCACCATGGCCCGCGCCATGCCGGTCATCTCGATCAGCAGGCCGAGGAACACGAAGAGCGGCACGGCGAGCAGGATGAGGTGGCTCATGCCCTCGTCCATGCGCCCGACCACCACCATCGACGGCGCGCTGGTGGTGAGCGTGATGTACGCGAAGGTGGCGAGCCCGAACGCGAAGGCGATCGGCACGCCGGAGAAGACCAGGGCGCCGACGCCCAGGACGAAGAACAGGAGCAGGTTGAGGTTGCCGAGCCCCATCAGGAGCGGCTGGAGCAGGAGGAGCGCGCCCGCCACCGCGCCGCCGAGCGCGAGGGCCCCGATGGCGATGCGCCAATCGGCGGCCTCCAACAGGCGGATCACCGCGATCAGCAGCATCAGGGCGAAGCCGACCGGCAGGGCGGCGGCCCGCCAGGCATTGGTGATCTCGAGGGCGGGCGTCAGGACGAAGAGCTCGTCGCTCGCGAATTCGTAGGCCGGCTCCAGGACGAGCGCCACGAAGATCAGGCCGGCCACCAGCGCGACGGTCTCCAGGAAGGCCTGCACCCGCGGCGCGGCCATGGCGACGAGCGCCGTCATGCGCATGTGCTCGGCGCGCCGGAAGGCGACCGCCGCCCCCAGCATGGCGAGCCACAGGAACAGGATCGAGGCCAGTTCGTCCGACCAGACGATGGGCTGGTGGAACACGTAGCGGCTCACCACCCCGCTCAACAGCACCACGATCTCCAAGACGACGAGGATCGCGGCGGGCACCTCGATGAGGTGACCCAGACCCTTGTCGAGGGTTCTCAGCCAGGAACGGCCGCCCCGCAGGGGCGCCCCGACGGCCGGGGCGGCGAATTCGAGTTGCATGGAGGCCTCCTCACGCGAGCTTGCCGGAAACGGCTTCGAGGTGGGCCCAGGCGGCGTCGCCGTACTTGGCCTTCCAATCCTTGTAGAAGCTCGTCCGGCCGAGCGCATCGCGGAAGGCCTCGCGGTCGACGTCGATGAAGGTGATGCCCTTGTCCGACATCGTGGTGCGCAGCGAGGTGCTCAGCTTGACGATGTCGCCGCGCTGCTCGTCCGCCGAGCGGTCGAGCTCGCGCGAGACGATCTCGCGCAGGTCCTGCGGCAGGCGCTGCCACGCCCGCTTGTTGCCGAGGATCCAGTACCCGTCCCAGACGTGACCGGTCATGCTGCAGGATTTCTGCACCTCGTAGAGGCGCGTGGTGGCGATGATGGCGAGAGGGTTCTCCTGCCCCTCGACCACCTTCGTCTGCAGGGCGGAGTACAGCTCGTTGAAGTTGATCGGCGCCGCGCCGGCGTCGAAGGCCTTGAACAGCGAGGTCAGCATCGGGGCGGGGGGGACGCGGATCTTGAACCCCTTGAGGTCGGCGGGCGTGCGGATCTCGCGCGTCGAGGAGGTGATCTGCCGGAAGCCGTTGTCCCAGACCTTGGAGACGGTGAGGATCGGGGTCTTGGCGATCTCGTCGCGCACGTAGGTGCCGAGGCCGCCATCCATGGCGGACCAGACCGCGGCGTAATCCTTGAAGGCGAAGCCGGTATTCGGGAGGCTCGCGGCCGGCACGTAGGTCGCCAGGATCGAGGTCGCGAGGTTGAAGAACTCGACGCTGCCGTTGCGGACCTGCGCCAGCAGATCCGTGTCCGAGCCGAGCTGGTTGGCCGGGAACAGCCGGATCTCCAGGCGCCCGCCCGTCGCCTCGCGGATGCGGTCGAGGGCTTGCTGGGCCCGCAGGTTGATCGGGTGGGTCGGGTCCTGGCCGGTGGCCAGCTTGTAGGAGAACTCGGCCGCGGAGGCGCGGCGGCTGATGATGCCGCTGAGCGGCACGGCGGCGGCGCCGGCCAGGAGGGTTCGGCGGCTGAGGATCGTGTCGCGCATGGTTTCTCTCCCTGATTGTCTCGCGTGACCCGATCCTTGCCGTTACTCGGTCTCGTGGATCCGGGCTCTGTTCTGGTTCGTCGTCCCCGTGCCGCCGAGATTGGCTCGGCAGCGCCGGTGTCTTCGCCGGCCATCGCGAATAGTCACGTGGTCCCGAACGTCTCTCGCTTCACGCAACGCCTCTTACGCAGGTCCTCTCGCGCAAATCCTCTCGCGAGCCTCAGGCCGGATTTCCGTCCGGGGGCGGGGCGCCGTTGAGGGCCCGGTAGGCGCGCACGACCTGACTGTCGTCGCAAGGTCCCTCGCCGCGGCCCGAGGTCGACAGGAAGAGCTGGTGGGCCAGAGCCGCGAGGGGCAGGGCGGCCTTCGCCCCGCGGCCCGCCTCCAGCACGATGCCGAGATCCTTGACGAAGATGTCGACGGCGCTGGTCACCGGCGGCGCGGCCTCCAGCATCCGGGGGCCGCGGTCGCGCAGCATCCAGCTCGACGCCGAGGAGCCGGACAGGATCTCCAGCACCACCGCGCCATCGACGCCGACCCGCTCGGCCAGCGCCAGCGCCTCGGCGGCGGCGGCGATGTGGACCCCGCACAGGAGCTGGTTGACCGCCTTCACGGTCGCGCCCTGGCCGGGCCGGGTCCCGACATGGAAGACCTTGTCGCCGAGGGTGTCGAGGATGGGACGGACGCGCGCGAGGGTGTCGGCGGGGGCCGCCGCCATGATGGTGAGCTTGGCCGCCTCCGCCCCGACGACGCCGCCGGAGACGGGGGCATCGACGAAGCGGCGGCCGGCGCGCTCCACCTGATCGGCCAGGGCCGCGACCGCCCCGGGCGGGCAGGTCGCCATCAGGATCACGACCGCGTCCGGCGCCAGGGCCGCGAGCGCGCCCTCCCGGACGAGGATCGCCTCGGCCTGCGCCGCATCGACGACCATCAGGATGATCGCCTCGGCCCCCGCGCTCGCGGCGGCCAGCGTCTCGGCGGGCTCGGCGCCCGCCGCCGCGAGCGCGGCGCGGCTCTCCGGCCGCAGGTCGTAGCCGCGCACCGGAAAGCCCGCGGCGACGAGGTGGCGCGCCATCGGCAGCCCCATCGCACCGAGGCCCACGAAGGCGACGCGGGGGAGCCCGGCTGGCGCGCTCAGAGCCATTCCCGGATCCTTCGCACCATGGCCTCCGTCGAGATGCCGTAGCGGTCGTGCAGCGTCGGCAGCGCGCCGGCATCGAGGAACGCGTCCGGCAGGCCGATCTGGCGGAAGGCCGGCGGCACGGTCCCGCTGCGCAGGAGCAGCCCCGCCACCGCTTCGCCGAGGCCGCCGATGACCGAGTGGTTCTCGGCCACCACCACGAGGCGTCCGCCGCGGCCCGCCTCCCGCAGGATCGTGGCCTCGTCGAGGGGCTTGAGGGTCGGAACGTGCAGGACCGCCACGTCGACCCGGTCGCCCTCGAGGGCCTGCGCGACCTCGAGCGCCCGCATCGTCATCAACCCGGAGGAGACGATCAGCACGTCGCGGCCGTCGCGGATCGTCTTGGCCTTGCCCATCTCGAAGGTGTAGCCGTACTCGTCGAGGACGAGGGGCACGTTCCCGCGCAGGAGCCGCAGATAGACGGGGCCCTGGTGGGCGACCATGGCGGGCACCACCTGCTCGATCTCGTGCGCGTCGCAGGCATCGATGATCGTCAGGTTCGGCATGCCGCGGAAGATCGCCACGTCCTCGGTGGCCTGGTGGCTCGGGCCGTAGCCCGTCGTCAGGCCCGGGAGGGCGCAGGCGATCTTGACGTTGAGGTTCTCCTCCGCGATCGCCAGGCAGATGAAGTCGTAGGCGCGCCGCGCCGCGAACACCGCGTAGGTCGTCGCGAAGGGCACGAAGCCCTCCCGGGCGAGGCCGGCGGCCGCGCTCATCAGGAGCTGCTCGGCCATGCCCATCTGGTAGAACCGGTCGGGATGGGCCTGCGCGAAGATGTGCAGGTCGGTATACTTGCTCAGGTCCGCGCTCAGGCCGACGATGTCGGGGCGGGTCCGGGCGAGCTCGGCCAGGGCGTGGCCGAACGGCGCCGAGCGGGTCCGCTGGCCCGGCGCGGCGAGCGAGGCGATCATCGCCGAGGTCTTGAGCCCGGCGCCGGCGCCTTCCGGCCGGACCGGCCGCTCGTATTTCGAACGCCTCATTGCATCCTCCCCTCGTCCAGGACCTTCAGGGCCTCGCGCCACTCGGCGGGCTCCACGCGCAGGAAGTGGTTGCGCTCGCGCGCCTCCAGGAACGGCACGCCCTTGGCCATCTGGGTGTCGCAGATGACGAGGCGGGGGCAGCGGCCCGGGTGGTTGCGGGCGGCATCGAAGGCCGTCACGAGGGCCTCGAGGTCGTTGCCGTCGACGCGCTGGACGAACCAGCCGAAGGCCTCGAATTTCGGCGCCAGCGGCTCGAAATTGAGGACGCCACGCGAGGGGCCGTCCGCCTGCATGCCGTTGACGTCGACGAGGCCGATCAGGTTGTCGAGGCCGAAGGCCGAGGCCGACATCGCCGCCTCCCAGGTCGAGCCCTCGTCGAGCTCGCCATCGGAGAACAGGTTGTAGATGAAGGATTTCGAGGATTTGCGCTTGAGCCCGAGGGCCATGCCGACCGCGATGCCGAGGCCGTGACCGAGGGAGCCCCCGGTGATCTCCATGCCGGGCGTGTAGGTCGCCATGGCGGACATCGGCAGGCGGCTGTCGTCGCCGCCATAGCTCGTCAGCTCGTCCTCCGGGATGATCCCCGCCTCGATGAGCGCCGCGTAGAGGGCGATCGCGTAATGCCCGATCGAGAGCAGGAAGCGGTCGCGGCCCTCCCATTCGGGATCCTCGGGCCGGTAGGTCAGGGCGTGGAAATAGCTGACCGCCAGGACGTCGGAGATGCCGAGGGCCTGGGCGATGTAGCCCTGCCCCTGGACCTCCCCCATCAGGAGGGCGTGGCGGCGGATCCGGTAGGCCCGGTCGGCCAGGGAGACGTTCGTGCCGGCCCGCGGCGCCTGTTGGCCCGGCATGTCCTTTTGAACCGGCATGTCTTGTTGGCCCAGCATGTCCTGGTGGCTCTGCATGGTGTCCTCCTCGAGGGCGCGGTCAGTGGATCAGCATGCCGCCATTGACGTCGATCACCGCCCCCGTGATGTACGAGGACAGGTCGCTGGCGAGGAACAGGCAGGCATTGGCCACGTCGTCGGCGACCCCGAGGCGGCCGAGCGGGATGCCCTTGGAGATCTCGGCCTTCAGCGCGTCCGTCAGCTTGCCGCCGGTGATGTCGGTCTGGATCAGGCCGGGGGTCACCGCGTTCACCCGGATGCCGTCCGGGCCGAGTTCGCGCGCCATCGCCTTCTGGAGGCCGAGCACGCCGCCCTTGGCCGCGCTGTAATGGGGGCCGCCGAAGATGCCGCCGCCGCGCTGCGCCGAGACCGACGACATGCAGACGATCGAGCCCGAACGCTGCGCCCGCAGGGCCGGAATCACCGCCTGGCTCATGTAGAGGGTGCCGCGCAGGTTCACGTCCATGACGGCCTCGTAGTTGGCCGCCTCGATCTCCATGATCTTGAGGGGCTGCGTGATGCCGGCATTGTTGACGAGGACGTCGATGCGGCCGAGGCGCCCGATCACCTCCTCGGCGGCGGCCCGGCAGGCGGCCTTGTCGGTGACGTCGCAGGCGAGGCCGAGATGGCCGGGGCCGATGTCGCGGGACGCCGCCTCGGCCTGGCCGGCGTCGAGATCGAGGATCGCGACCCGTCCGCCCTGCGCGGCGAAGAGGCGTGCGGTCGCCTTGCCGATGCCCCGGGCCGACGCGGCTCCGGTGATGACGCAGACCCTGTCCTTGAGAAGCATGGCTTCCTCCCTGCGGATCGGCCCGGCGATCCGTTCGATGTCGTCACGAGAGGGGAGGCATGGCGCCGGTCGTGCGGCGCCGTCCGGCCCGAAGCCGGCTTGACCCTATGCGCCGCGCGCCGTTTCGGCCGGCGGCACCCGAGTCGTTTCCTCTGTTGTCTCGTTGGGGGGGAGAATGGTTCGGTCCGCCGCCCCGGGCAAACGCGTAGTTCTCAGCACGTGATGAATGAAATTCATCTCACGTCGGGTCGGGATCCTCAGGTGAGCTCGGTGCTGAGGTCGACGGAGCGTTCCCGGGCGAGCCACCGCGCGAAGATGCGCAGCGGAGCCCGGTGCCGGGCGGTCGCCGGGAAGACGAGGTGATGGCCCGTGTAGACGACGTCCTCGGCGCGGCCGGCCAGGGGGGCCACGAGGCGGCCACTCGCGATCTCGCGTTCGGCGAGGAGCGTCGATTCGAGGGCGACGCCGAGGCCGTCGGCGGCGGCCGCGATGGCGAGGAAGCTCCGGTCGAACCGGATCGCCACCGGAGGCGGCGCCTTGAGGCCGTTCCGGTCGAACCAGAGGGGCCATCGCACCAGCTTGTTGTCGCTCTGGATCAGGGTCTGCCCGAACAGGTCGGCGAGGCTGCCGATGCGGGCGGCCCGCTCCGGGGAGCAGAGCGGGGTCACGGTCTCCCGGCCGAGCGGCATCAGGATGAGGCCCTCGCCCCGCGGCGGCCCGTAGACGATGTCGGCATCGAACTCGTCGTTGAGGAAGCGGGCATAATCCATCCCGGCGGCGAGCCGGACCTCGAAGCCCGGATGCCCGGCCAGGAAGCGGGCGAGCCGCGGCGTGAGCCATTGCGCGGCGAAGCTCGGGGCGCAGTGGAGGCGAAGGAGCTGGGTCCCCCGGGTCGAGACGAGATCGAGCCCCCGGCTCAGTTCCGCGAAGGCGCGCCCGACATGTTCGAGGAGGGCGTCACCCGCCGGCGTCAGGGCGACGCGCTGCCCGCTGCGCTCGAACAGCGCGACGCCGAGCGCCTCCTCGACCTTGCGGATGGAGTGGCTCACGGCGCTCGCCGTGAGGTTCAACTCCGCCGCCGCGGCCTTGAACGAGCGTCGGCGCGCGGCCGCCTCGAAGGTCCGGAGCGCGGAGAGGGGCACGGGGAGGCGCATCGGCGCGAGCTTGAGCTCAGCCCGGCATCCTTGGCAACCGGACGACCCCGCCACCCCGGCGCGATCGGTGACACCCGGGCCCGTCCGATCCTGCCCAGACCCGGCGGGCCCGGTACGATCCGCACGCTCCGGCCCGGCGCCTCAATTGCGGCACGACCGGCCGCCACCTTGCCCCTGCGGTTGATCCGATCATCCGCTGCTTGATCAGCACTTGCGACGACGGTTGGCCTCGCGCCGCCGTCTCGCCTTTCCCACCCAGGCCCGGCCTTCGCGGCGGGTCGCGGCCGCCCCGTCCGGGGGCGCTCGATGCCCGGGAATGCTCAGGTTCCGCAGAACGTCCGGTAGCCGACCCCGCCGCCCTCCGGCGCCTCGGCGTAGCGCGCAAGGTCCGGCTGATCGTCGTAGGGCCGGGACAGGACGGCCAAAAGGGTCTCGAAGGGCGCGAAATCCGATGCCTCGACGGCGGCCTCGATCACCTCCTCGATGCGGTGGTTGCGCGGAATGAAGATCGGGTTGACCGCCCGCATCGCCGCCGCCCGCGCCCCGGCCTCGCCCGGCTCCTCGGCCAGCCGTCGCCGCCACGAGACGGCCCAGGCGTCGTAGGCGGTCGGATCGACGAAGAGGCTGCGGAGCGCCGCGTCGGCCTCCGGATTCTCGGCCGCCGCGCTCAAGCCCCGGAAGGTCAGCGTGAAGTCGGCCTGGTTCTCGGCCATCCGCTTCAGGAGGTCGCCCGCGAGCGCGGCATCGCCCGCGCGCAGGGTCGCGAGGCCGAGCTTGCGATTGAGGCCGCCGTGGAAGGCGGCCTCGAAATGCGGCCCGAAGCGCCCGAGGGCGTCCTCGGCCTCGGCCACCGCCTGCGCCTCGTCCGATGCGAGGAGCGGCAGCAGGGCCTCGGCGAGGCGGCTCAGATTCCACAACGCCATCTGCGGCTGGGCGCCGTAGGCGTAGCGGCCATGCTGGTCGATGGAGCTGAAGGCGGTCCCGGGATCGTAGGCGTCCAGGAAGGCGCAGGGACCGTAGTCGATGGTCTCGCCGGAGATCGCCATGTTGTCGGTGTTCATCACGCCGTGGATGAAGCCGACCAGGAGCCACCGGGCGACGAGCTCGGCCTGGCGGGCGACCACGTGGGCCAGGAGCGCGCGATAAGGGCTCTCGGCCGCCTCCGGGGCGTGCGGGGCCAGAACATGCCGGGCCAGAACATGGTCGGCGAGCGCGCGCAAACCCGCGACGTCCCCGCGCGCGGCGAAGAACTGGAAGGTTCCGACCCGCACGTGGCTCGCCGCGACGCGGGTGAGGACCGCGCCGGGCAGCAGGGTCTCGCGGATGACGCGCTCGCCCGTCGCGACGGCGGCGAGCGCGCGGGTCGTCGGGATGCCGAGCGCCGCCATGGCCTCGCTGACCAGGTACTCGCGCAGGACCGGGCCGAGCGCCGCCCGCCCGTCGCCGCGCCGGGAGAACGGCGTCGGGCCCGATCCCTTCAGCTGGATGTCGCGCCGCGCCCCGTCCCGGCCGACGACCTCGCCGAGCAGGATGGCGCGCCCGTCGCCGAGCTGCGGGACGAAGTGGCCGAACTGGTGGCCCGCATAAGCCGTGGCGATCGGCTCGGAGCCCTCGGCGAGGCGGTTCCCGGCCAGGATCTCGGCCCCCTCGGGGCTCGCGAGCCAGTCCGGATCGAGGCCGAGATCGAGCGCGAGCCGGCGATTGAGGTGAATCAGCCTCGGCGCCGCCACGGGCGTCGGCGCGACGCGCGCGAAGAAGCGGTCGGGCAGGCGGGCGTAGCTGTTGTCGAAGCGGATCCGGGTTGTCATGCGCGCACGGGGGTCTGAGGACGTCGTATGGGGCGAACGATGACGGCGCTTCCCGGGTTCACGGGCGGATCGCCGTTCCGGGGCGTTCCCGGCCCGCGCGGGCGGCGCGTCCGGGGCCGCCTCACCCGTCGCCCATCTCCGGCGGGGCGCCGGCCTGGCCCTCGTGGCGGTCGCGATACGCGGCGGCGCGGGCGAGGAGCAGGAGCGTGACCGGCGTCGTCACGGTGAGGAAGATCCCGATGAGCCCGTCCCGCAGGACGAGGCGCCCCTCGATCATGGACAGGAGCAGCATCGAGCCGGACAGGATGAGGGCCATGCCCAGCGTCGCCCCGAGCGTCGGCGCGTGAACGCGCTCGTAGAAGCTCCTGAGGCGAATGAGCCCGAGGGCGCCGGTCAGCGAGACGCTGGCCCCGGCAAGCGCCAGCGCGACGACGAGCCAGGCGGCCCAGGCGGGCAGGGCGGCGGCGTTCACTGGATCACCTCGCCCTGCATCAGGAACTTGGCGAGCGCCACCGTGGCGGTGAAGCCGATCATGCCGAGGATCAGCGCGGCCTCGAAATAGAGGCCGCTGCCGGTGCGCATGCCGTGGACGACGATCGCCAGCATCCCGTTGAGGTAGAGGGTGTCGAGGCCGAGGATGCGGTCCTGTGCGCGGGGGCCGCGCAGCATCCGCCAGGTGGCGAGCGCCATCGCCAGCACCAGCATCCCCTGGGCGAGGCCGAGGCCCCAGTCGAGAACGGCCGCGGTGCTCATGCGAAGAGCCTCATGACAGACCTCATGGGAAAATCTCCATCAGGGGACGCTCGTAGCGGTCCTTCACGCGGCGGACCCATTTGTCCCCGCCGGTGTCGTCGAGCACGTGCAGGAGGAGGCGACCGGTATCGGAATCGTACTGAACCCAGAGCGTGCCGGGCGTGCCCGTGAGGATGATCGACAGGATCGCGAGGCCGAGGGGCTCGCGCAGGTCGAGGGGGATCGAGACGAAGCCCGTCCGCCGCTCGCCGCGGCGCAGGCCCAGGATGATCCGGGCGACGTCGATGTTCGAGCGCACCATGTCGTAGAGGACGATCACGATCAGCCGGGCGAGCGTGCCGGGGGCGCGCACCCGCACCGGGCGGGGGCGCAGCGCCCGCATCACGGTGGGGACGATCAGCGCCACCAGGATGGCCAGGAGCACATTGCCCGGCGTGGGCGGTGCGTTCAGCAGCAGCCAGGTCAGGCCGAGGCCGGCCGAGAGCAGCGGGTGGGGCAGGATCCGGCTCACGATCCGCCCTCCTGCGCGCCCGCGCCGAGGACGGCCCGGACGTAATCCTGCGGCTCGGCGAGCCAGCGCACGGTCTCGTGGGCGTAGGCGAGGGCCGGGCCGCCCCACAAGGCGAGGGCGAGGCAGGCCCCGATGAGCCCCGCGAGGGCGGCGAATTCGGGCGGGCGCAGCACCGGAGGCGGGTCGTCGTTCGGGACCCAGAGGCTCTGGATGCCGAGCCGCACCAGCGGCATCAGGGTGGCGAAGCTGGAGAGGGTGAGGGCGGCGATGAGCCACCAGGCCGAGGCCGTCATCGTGCCGGCGGTCAGCCCCACGAACATCGCCAGCTTGCCGACGAAGCCCGCCAGCGGCGGCACCCCCGCGAGCATCAGCGTGCAGAGCAGGAAGCCGCAGCCGAGGATCGCCAGGGCCGCCGGGATGGCCCGGCCGATCTCGGTCGCATCGGCATCGTCGAAGGGATCGCGGTACTCGTCGGCGAAGACGGGCTGGGTGGCCTCGGCCGGGTCGCGGCCCCGTTGCAGGATCTCCGCCATCAGGAACAGGGCGCCGGCCGCGAGCGTGGAGCCGAGGAGGTAGTAGAGGGCCCCCTCGAGCGCCCCGTCGCTGCCGGTGCCCAGCGCCGCCAGCACCGTGCCCGACGAGATCATCACGGCGTAGCCCGCCGCCCGGGCGAGGTCGCGCGCGGCCAGAATGCCGATGGTGCCGTAGGCCATGGTGGCGAGCCCGGCGGCCAGGATCCAGGCCTGCCCGAAGCCCTCGGACAGGCCCGCCCCGAGCAGGAGCAGGCTCAGGCGCACCACGACGTAGACGCCGACCTTGCTGAGGATGGCCAGGATCGCCGCCGCGGGTGCGCTCGCCGCCGCGTAGGTGGTCGGCAGCCAGAACCCGAGCGGCCAGGCGCTGCACTTGATCAGGAAGGCGATGCCGAGCACGGCGCAGCCGACCTCGAACAGCGCCGGATCGCCCCCGGACGGCGCCGCGAGACGCCGGGCGAGGTCGGCCATGTTGAGGGTCCCCATGGTGCCGTAGATCAGGCTGACGCCGACGAGGAAGAACAGCGAGGCGACGAGGTTGACGGCGATGTAGCCGAGGCCGGCCCGGATCCGCGCCGCGCCCGAGCCGTGCAGGACGAGGCCGTAGGAGGCCGCCAGCATCACCTCGAAGAACACGAACAGGTTGAACAGGTCACCCGTGAGGAAGGCCCCGTTCACCCCCATCAGGAGCAGCAGGAACAGGCCGTGGAAGCGCGGCCCCGCCCGGCCCCAGCGGGCGAAGGAGAAGACGAGGGCGCAGAGCCCCAGGACGCCGGTGAGCGCCAGCATCAGGGCCGAGAGACGGTCGACGACCAGCACGATGCCGTAGGGCGCGGCCCAGTTGCCGAGGCGGTAGACCTGCACCGCCTCGCCGGCGCGCCCGACGAGCACGAGGGCAAGGCCGAGCAGGACCAGCACCGTGGCGAGACCGAGCCCCGCCTTCAGCCGGCGCCGGCGCTCGTCCATCAGGAACATCGCCCCGGCGACCGCGATGGGCAGGACCACGGGCAGGACGACGAGATGGTCGGACCAGGCGCTGACGGCGGGCGCGTTCAGGACCGGTGCGTTCATGGCTGTGCGTTCATGGCTTTGCGTTCACGGCTTCGGATTCCCGGGATGCGGTTCCGCCTGGTGCGGCTCGCGGCCGTCGACATGGTCGCTGCCGGTGATGCCGCGGGCGGCGAGCAGGACGACGAGGAAGAGGGCCGTCAGCGCGAAGCCGATCACCAGCGCGGTGAGGACCAGCGCCTGCGGCACCGGATCGTCCACCGAGACGACCTCGGCGCCCGCGCCCAGCACCGGCGGCGCGCCGACCGTCAGCCGGCCCATGGCGAAGATGAACAGGTTGACGGCGTAGCTCAGCAGCGCCAGGCCGAGGACGACCTGGAAGGTGCGGGGGCGCAGCATCAGCCAGACGCCCGCGGCGGCGAAGACGCCGATCCCTAAGGACAGCACGACCTCCATCAGGCGGACTCCGTCTCGACCGCCCGCTCCGCCTCGGCCTCCGCGGAGCGGACGCGGCGCAGGGATTGGTGCGCGAGCGCGACGAGCATCAGCGCGCTCGCCCCCACCACCAGAACCATGATGCCGAGATCGAACACGAGAGCGCTCGCCACCGGCACCTTGCCGAGCAGCGGCAGCTCCCAATAGGTGAAGGAGGCGGTGAGGAACGGGCGCCCGAACAGCCAGGAGCCCGCCCCGGCCAGCACCGCGACGAGCAGGCCGACCCCGATCCAGGTGATCGGCTGGATGCGCAGGCGCGCCTCCACCCACTGCGCCCCGCGGGCCATGTATTGCAGCATGAAGGCGACGGTGAGCGCGATGCCCGCCGCGAAGCCGCCCCCCGGCAGGTCGTGCCCGCGCAGGAACAGGTGCAGGGCGAGCAGGACGATGAAGGGGAACAGCCAGGTCATCACCACGCGGGGCACCAGCAGGGCGTCGGCGGCGGTGTCGCCGAGGCTGCGGCCCGCGCGGGCGTCGTCATAGGCATCGTGGCTCACCTGCTGCTTGGGACGCCCCAGGCTGTCGGAGGCCGGGCGGAAGCGGCGCAGGAGCGCGAAGACCGTGAGGCCGACGATGCCGAGCACGCAGATCTCGCCCAGGGTGTCGAAGGCCCGGAAGTCGACCAGCAGCACGTTGACGACGTTGCGCCCGCCGGCCTGCGGGTAGGCCTCCTCGACGAACCAGCGGGCGATGCCGTCGACGGCCGGCCGGGTCATCACCGCGTAGGCCAGCCCGGCGAGCCCGAAGCCCGCGAAGGCCGCGATGCAGAGATCGATGAACCGGCGCCGGCGTGCCCGCGCCTGCTCGGCGGCCGGGGCCGGAATCGCCTGATCGCGCTTGGGCAACCAGCGCAGGCCGAGCAGCAGCAGCACGGTGGTGACGATCTCGACCAGGATCTGCGTGACGGCGAGGTCCGGGGCCGAGAGCCAGAGGAAGGTCAGGCTGCTGACGAGCCCCGCCCCGCCGACCAGGATCGCGGCGGACAGGCGGTGATACTTCGCCCGCTCCGCCGCCCCGACCGCGCAGGCCGCCCCGACGAGCCACATCAGCGCGAAGGCGGGGTCGAACTCCGTCACGTGCCCCGGCAGGAACAGGTCCAGCCCCCGCGCGGCGCCGGCCGCCACGGCCGCCGCGAGGGCGGCGAGGTAGATCGCGCGCAGCTGCGCCTGGAGGCGCTCGGATCCGAGGCGGCCCTCCAGCCCGCGCGCGCCCTGGACGAGGCCGGTCATGGCCCGCTCGAACAGCCAGCCCCCGTCGAGCCGGTCCATCAGCCAGGGGCCGCCGCGGGGATTGGTGTTGATCCGGCGCCCGAAGGCGACGTAGAGCCCGACGCCCCCGGCCAGCGCCAGGACGCTCATCGCGAGGGGTGCGTTGAAGCCGTGCCAGATCGCGAGGTCGTAATCCGGGGTCCTGGGCCCGAGCACCGCGCGCGCCGCGCCCGCGAGCACCGGCCCGATGGTGAGGTTCGGCACGAGGCCGATGGCGATGCAGGCGAGCACCAGCAGTTCGATCGGGATGCGCATCCAGCGCACCGGCTCGTGCGGGGCCTGGGGCAGGTCGCGGGGGGCGGGCCCGAAGAAGGTCTGGCGGATGAAGCGCAGGGAGTAGAGCACCGTGAAGGCGCTCGCCAGCGTCGCCAGCACCGGCAGGGCGAGGTTGAGCAGGTGGTCGCCCGCATTGTCGGCCGCCTCCGACAGGAACATCTCCTTCGACAGGAAGCCGTTGAGGAGCGGCACGCCCGCCATGGCCGCGGCGGCCACCATCGCGAGCGTCGCGGTGTAGGGCATGGCCCGCCACAAGCCGCTGAGCCGGCGCAGGTCCCGCGTTCCGGTCTCATGGTCGATGATCCCGGCCGCCATGAACAGCGAGGCCTTGAAGATCGCGTGGTTCACCGTGTGGAAGATCGCCGCCACGACGGCGAGCGCCGAATCAAGGCCGAGCAGCAGGGTGATCAGCCCGAGATGGCTGATGGTCGAGTAGGCGAGAAGCCCCTTCAGGTCATGCTGGAAGATCGCGCTCCAGGCGCCGATCAGCATCGTCGCCATGCCGGCCGTGCCGACGATCCAGTACCAGCTCTCGGTGCCGGCGAGCACCGGCCAGAACCGGATCATCAGGAAGATGCCGGCCTTCACCATGGTGGCCGAGTGCAGGTAGGCGCTGATCGGCGTCGGCGCCGCCATCGCCCGCGGCAGCCAGATGTGGAACGGGAACTGCGCCGACTTGGTGAGCGCGCCGACGAGCACCAGCACCAGGGCCGGCAGGTAGAGCGGGCTGTTGCGGATCGTGTCCCCGGAGGCCAGCACCACGGAGAGGTCGGAGCTGCCGACGATCGACCCGATCAGCACGAGGCCGACGAGCAGGCAGAGGCCGCCGGCCGCCGTGATGGTGAGCGCCATCCGGGCGCCGTCGCGGGCCGAGGCATTGTCGAACCAGTAGCCGATCAGCAGGAACGAGACGATGCTGGTCAGCTCCCAGAACATCACCAGCTGGATGAGGTTGCCCGCCAGCACGATGCCGAGCATCGCGCCCACGAAGGCGAGGAAGTAGCAGAACAGGCGCGGGACCGGGTCCGCGGCGGCCATGTAGTAGCGCGCGTAGAGCACCACCAGCGCGCCGATCCCGAGGATCAGCACGGCGAACAGCCAGGCCAGTCCGTCGAGGCGCAGGACGAACCGGACGCCGAGCGTGGGCAGCCAGTCCATGGCCCAGACGACCGGGACCCGGTCTGCCCCGGGATAGAGGAGCCCGATGCAGGTCAGGCTCGCCAGCATCACGATCCCGGCGAGGAGCGTGGCGGCGTTGCGCGCCCCGGCGGGCAGGCAGATCGCCAGGGCGCTGCCGAGGAAGGGCAGGATCGCGGCGGTGGCGAGAAGGAGATGAGGCGGCATAAGCTGGGGCAAGGACCGGGGGCTGGCGGATACGGCAACGCCCGCTCGGGGGGAAACCGCCATCCATCGGATGCTGAGGCGCGTCTGGCGGAGCGGCGCAGGGGTCGGATTGTGGACGCCAAGCCACGGTATAGGTCCGGGCCCGCGCTGGCCAGGGAACAGGCTCGGAAGCGTCCCCGCATCGCCCCGGGCTCGAGCACCGCGGCGGACCCGGCATGGCCATGTCCGCGCGCGATCCTGGCCGCGAGGCCGATCGGCAGAGCGGAGATCGGACGACCGGAACGCCTCGCCCGGGCGCGCAAGTCTTATAAATGACATATGAACTTTACGGCGGCGCCGGGGTTTGCTACGAATCTTGCGGCTTGCTGCCCGTCGCGCCGGGCGGCGGAACCGATCCGAACCCGGACACGCCGGCCGGTGTCGGATTGTCAAACGCCCAGACTCGCGGGCCCAGGCTCGCGCGCGCTTCGTCGGATCCGGTCCGGGCGACGTGCGGGCCGGCGCAGGATCGGGAGATCGATCGTCGCGGCCCTGGCCGCAGCGGAACGCGCAAGATCAAGAACACAACCGAGCTCACATCGACAAGATCGCGGCCCGAGCCGCGGCGCAGGGAGGAGCGTATGGGCTTGATGGAACCGTTGCTGGAGGTTGACGGCGTCACGCTGCAATACAAGACGCCGAATCATCTCATCACGGCGACCTACCGGGTCGGCTTCGACGTCCTGCCGAGCGACCGGTTCGTCCTGCTCGGCCCCTCCGGCTGCGGCAAGTCCACCCTGCTCAAGGCCGTGGGCGGCTACATGGCGCCGACCGAGGGCGAGATCCGCCTGAAGGGCAAGGCCGTGACCGGGCCCGGCCCGGACCGGATGATGGTGTTCCAGGAATTCGACCAGCTCCTGCCCTGGAAGACCGTCCTGCAGAACGTCGTCTTCGCCCTCGAAGCCTCGGGCCGCCTCTCCGGCCGCGCGGCCGAGGAGCGGGCGATACACTACATCGACAAGGTCAACCTCACGAAATTCACCACCAGCTACCCCCACATGCTGTCGGGCGGCATGAAGCAGCGCGTGGCGATCGCCCGCGGGATGGCGATGGAGCCCGACATCCTGCTGATGGACGAGCCCTTCGCGGCGCTCGACGCCCTGACCCGGCGCCGGATGCAGGACGAGCTCCTGGGCCTCTGGGAGGAGACGCGCTTCACGGTGCTCTTCGTCACCCACTCGATCCCGGAGGCGATCAAGATCGGGTCGCGGATCCTCCTGCTCTCGCCGCATCCGGGCGAGGTGAAGGCCGAGCTGAACAGCGCCGGATCGCCTCAGGAACAGGCCCGCCTCGAGAGCCGCATCCAGCAGATGCTGTTCTCGGAGGAGATCAAGGAGGCGGAGAATGTCTAGCGCGAACGCTCTCGCGGAGCGGCCCCGGGTGTCGACGCGGCCCGAGATCGTCCGCGAGCGGACCGAGACGCAGGGCAAAACGGTGGTCGAGAAGCCCCTCTCGACGCTGGAACTGCTCTACAACCAGGCCTGGCTGCGCAAGATCCTGATCCTGGCCGTCCTGGCGCTGGTCTGGGAGGCCTATGGCCGCTACCTCGACAACGACCTGCTGTTCCCGACCTTCACGTCGACGCTCGCGGCCTTCTTCCGGGGCGTCGCGGACGGGACGCTGCCCGCGCGGGCCTGGGGATCGGTGAAGGTCCTGCTGATCGGCTACGGGCTCGGGATCCTGCTCGCGACGCTCCTGACCGGGCTCGCCATGGCCTCCCGGATCGGCACCGACTTCCTGGAGACCATGACGTCGATGCTGAACCCGCTGCCCGCCATCGCGCTTCTGCCGCTGGCGCTGATCTGGTTCGGGCTCGGCAATGGCAGCCTCGTCTTCGTGCTGGTGCACTCGGTCACCTGGGCGATCGCGCTCAACACCCATTCGGGCTTCCTCTCGGTCAGCCGGACGCTGAAGATGGTCGGGCGCAATTACGGCCTCGGCGGCGCGGGCCTGATCCGCAAGATCCTGATCCCGGCGGCCTTCCCCAGCATCCTGACCGGCCTGAAGGTCGGCTGGGCCTTCGCGTGGCGCACCCTGATCGCCGCCGAGCTGGTCTTCGGCGTGTCCTCGGGCTCGGGCGGCCTCGGCTGGTTCATTTTCGAGAACAAGAACATGCTCGATATCCCGAACGTGTTCGCCGGCCTCCTCACGGTGATCATCATCGGGCTGATCGTCGAGAACCTGATCTTCCAGACGATCGAGCGGCACACCATCCAGCGCTGGGGCATGCAGGCCTGAGCGCCGCCCCGGGGCCGGCCATCGTGCCGGCCTCCGTGCCGGCCTTCGGCCGGGCCAGCCCCGACCAGGCCGGACTTCGTTCGGCCAAGTCATGTATATGACATATGACGATTGACAGGGCGAGGCGCGCTCGTATCCTCGCGGCAAGTCGAGAAAATGAAGGTCGCGCCGGCGCATGCGTCGCGCCGGCCGCATCGGGAGAGGAACGCATGCGCGCACGGAGCCTGGTCCGGCTGCTCGGGGCAGCGATGGCGCTGGGGGCGGGCCTGTGCGCCGCCCGGGCCGAGGTCGCGACCGTGCGGCTCGCGAAGCAGTTCGGCATCTCCTACCTGCCGCTGACCCTGATGGAGGAGGAGCTGTTCCTCGAGAAGCAGGCCCGGCAGCGCGGCCTCGACCTCAAGGCCGAGTGGCTGCGCTTCACCGGCGGCTCGGGGATGAACGAGGCCCTGCTCTCCGGCAATCTCGACTTCGCCTCCGGGGGCGTCGGCCCGTTCCTGACGATCTGGGGCCGGACGCAGACGAACATCAAGGTCAAGGGCGTGGCCGCCCTGAACGCGATGCCGCTCTGGCTGGTCACGGTCAATCCGGCGGTGACGTCGATCAAGGATTTCGGGCCGCACGACAAGATCGCGCTGCCGACCGCCAAGACCTCGATCCAGGCGATCACCCTGCAGATGGCCGCCGAGCAGGCCTTCGGGCCGGGCCAGCAGGGCAAGCTCGATCCGCTCACCGTCTCGATGGGCCATCCCGATGCCCAGACCGCGATGATGGGCGGCCGCTCCGAGATCACCGCCCATTTCGGCTCGCCCCCCTTCCAGGAGCTGGAGCTGAAGGATCCGCGCGCCCGCAAGGTGCTCGACAGCTACGACGTGATGGGCGGTCCCCACACCTTCAACCTGGTCTGGGCCTCGAGCCGCTTCGTCACGGCAAACCCCAAGGTCACCGAAGCCTTCGTGGCGGCGCTGGAGGACAGCCTCAAGCTGATCCGCGACGACCCGGCCCGGGCCGCCGCCCTCTGGATCAAGGCCGAAGGCGCGAAGCTGAGCCCGGCCGAGGCCGAGGCGATCATCCGCGCCCCCCAGAACGAGTGGACCCGGGCTCCCAAGCGCATGCTGGCCTATCTCGCCTACATGAACCGGGCCGGGCTGGTCTCCGCCAAGGCCGAGGCCGAGAGCGCGCTGTTCTTCCCCCTCGGGGAGACGGCCGGAAGCGCCCCCGAGGCAACCGGGCGATGACGGCGCCGCTCGACCACGCCGCCCCGCGGCGGGAGGCCACCGTGCGGCGGGACGCCGAGGCGCTGCAGGTGCGCGTGCGCCGCGGGAGCGCCTTCCAGGCCTACGCGGTCGCGCGGCGGGCGAACCAGACCGTGCTCGATGTCGTCACGGAGATCCAGCGGGAGCAGGATCCGACGCTGGCCTATCGCTTCGCCTGCCGCGTCGGCATGTGCGGCTCCTGCGGCATGACGGTGAACGGGCGCCCGCGCTGGACCTGCCGGACCCGGGTCGCCGCGGTGGCGGAGGAGGGCGTTCTGACCCTCGAGCCCCTGCGCAACCTGCCGGTCGTGAAGGATCTCGCCGTCGACATGGAGCCCTTCTTCGAGAAGTGGCGCCGCGCCCACGGCTATTTCGAGCCGGGCGAGGCCCCGCCCGAGGATTTCGCGGCGGTGCTGCCGGATTCCGGCCCGCGCCGGGAGGCGGATGCGGGAATCGAGTGCATCAATTGCGGCGTCTGCTACGCCGCCTGCGACGTGGTCTCGTGGAATCCCGATTATCTCGGGCCCGCGGCGCTCAACCGGGCCTGGACCCTCGTCAACGACGTGCGCGATCAGGGTCAGGCGGCCCGGCTCGACGCGGTCGCGGGCGATGCCGGCTGCCATTCCTGCCACAGCCACATGAGCTGCACCGAGCATTGCCCGAAGGCGCTCGCGCCCACCTTCGCCATCGCGGGGCTCAAGCGCGCGACCGGCAAGGCGGCGCTCCGCCGGCTCTGGAGGAAGCCGTGAGCCCGCTCCTCCACCTCGCCCAGCGGGGCACCGCCGCGATCCTGGCGCTCGCCGTCGCCGTCCATCTCGGCACGATCCTGTACGCGGTGCGCGGCGGCCTCTCGGCGGGCGAGATCCTGGCCCGCACGCAGGGCAATCGCGGCTTCCTCGTCTTCTACGGGGTGTTCGTGCTGGCCGCGGCGATCCACGCGCCGATCGGCCTGCGCAGCGTCCTGCGCGAATGGGCGGGCTGGCACGGCCGCTCGCTCGATGCGGCGATGATCGGCCTCGCGGCGCTCTTCGTCTGCCTCGGCCTGCGCGCCGCCCTCGCGGTCTATCTCGCATGAGGCCCGCGATGACCCGCGATCTGCGCCGCCGGCCGGGCTTCGCCGCCGCCCTGGTCCACCGCCTCTCCGGAGTGGCCCTCGCGCTGTTCCTGCCGATGCACTTCCTGGCGCTCGGCACGGCGCTGCAGGGGGCGGACCGGCTCGAGAGCTTCCTCAGCCTGACCCATAACGGCTTTGCCCGCACGGCCGAGTGGGGGCTCGTCTGCGCGCTCTCCGTCCACGCGGCGCTCGGTCTGCGCGTGCTCGCGATCGAGTGGCTGAGCTACCGCGAGCGCACGGCCTTCGTCGTCTCCGGCTGCCTCGCGACCTCGTTCGCGGTCGGCCTCCTGTTCCTCCTGAGCGGGGCCTGACGCCCGCCCATAGCCCCCGGAGATCCGCCATGGAGCTCGACCTGCGCGAATTCGAGGAGGTCTGCCGCGACCTCTATGTCCGGGCCCTCAAGATCCTCCCCCCCGACATCAAGGCGGGCTTCGCGGACCTGCAGCGCGCCGAGACCAGCGCCACCGGCCGCGCCATCCTCGACACGATGGTCGAGAACGTCGCGGTGGCCGAGCGCACGAAGAACATCCTCTGCCAGGATACCGGCATCCCGATCTACAACCTGCGCATCGGCCGCGACGTGCGCTTCGACGGGGCGGAACTCAAGGCCGCGATCCGGCGCGGCTGCGAGAGGGCCACCCGGGAATTCTCGCTGCGCTCCTCCGTCGTGCACCCGATCACCCGCCGGAACGAGCAGACCTCCTGCGGCATCCGGGTGCCGATCATCCACGTCGATTTCGACGCGCGCGTCGAGACGGTCACGGTCGAGATGATCCCGAAGGGCTCGGGCTCGGAGAACGGCTCCTTCCTGCAGATGCTCCTGCCCTCCGACGGGATCGGGGCGGCCAAGCGCTTCGTGATCGACCGGGTGATCGAGCTCGGCGGCCGGGTCTGCCCGCCGACCATCGTGGGCGTCGGCCTCGGCGGCACCTCCGACCTCTGCATGCATCTCGCCAAGGTCGCGGCGACGCGGCCCCTGCGCTCGGTCTGCCCGGACCCGGAGGGCGCGCGGATCGAGGCGGAGCTGTCGCGGGCGGTGAACGAGCTCGGCATCGGCCCGCAGGGTCTCGGCGGGCGCTCCACCAGCTTCGCCGTCCATGTCGAGCTCGCCGCGACCCACATCACCCAGAACCCGGTCGCCGTGAACATCCAGTGCCACTCCGCCCGCCGCGCCCGCGCGACGATCACGCCGGGCGGCATCGCCTTCGATTGAGGAGGCCACCATGGCCCACCACGTCCTCGACATGCCGGCCGGCGAGGCCGCGATCCGCGAGCTCCGGATCGGCGACACCGTCACCCTGCGCCGCTGGCTCTTCGGGATCCGCGACGCCACCCTGATCCACATGTTCGACCGGGACCGGCGCACCCGCCTCGACCTGCGCGGCCACGCGGTGATCCACACCGCCCCGAACGTGCACCGGGTCGCGCCCGCGCCGGAGGCGCCGGTGGGCTACGCGCCCTTCTGCATCGGCACCACGACCTCGATGCGCATGGAGCGCTTCACCGACGCCCTGATGGCGCGCGAGGGCGTGCGCCTCATCGTCGGCAAGGGCGGCATGGGCCCGCAGACGCTCGCGGCCTTCGCGGAGCGCGGGGGGGCCTACCTCGCCATCGTGGGCGGCGCGGCGGCGCTGGAGACCACCTGGATCGAGCGGATCGTCGACGTCGATCTCGACGACCTCCACCCCGAGAGCCTGTGGCAATTCGCGATCCACGATTTCGGCCCGCTCCTCGTCGGCATGGATGCGCATGGCGGCTCGCTCTTCGCGCAGGTCCAGCGCGACGTGGCGAGCCGGCGCGAGGCGGTGCTGGCGAGCCTGGAGGAGAGCCGATGACCCTCACGCAGGTCGATACCGACATCCTGATCCTCGGCTCCGGCGGGGCCGGCCTGTTCGCCGCCCTCCACGCCAAGAAGGTGAACCCGGCGCTCGACGTCACGGTCGCGGTGAAGGGGCTGCTCGGCAAGTGCGGCTGCACCCGCATGGTTCAGGGCGGCTACAACGTGGCGCTGGCGCCGGGCGACTCGGTCGAGCGCCACTTCATGGACACGATCGAGGGCGGCAAGTGGCTGAACAACCAGGCGCTCGCCTGGACGCTCGTCACCGAGGCGCAGGTGCGCATCCGCGAGCTGGAGACCGAGCTCGGCTGCTTCTTCGACCGGAATCCGGACGGCAGCGTCCACCAGAAGGCCTTTGCGGGCCAGACCTTCGACCGCACGGTGCACAAGGGCGACCTCACCGGCATCGAGATCATCAACCGCCTGTCCGAGCAGGTCTGGCGCCGCGACGTGCGCCGCCTGGAGGATCACCGGGCGCTGGAGCTGATCCCGGCCGCGGACGGCTCGGGGCTCGCCGGCGTATTGATGCTCGACATGCGCACCGGCGCGCCCAAGCTCGTGCGCGCCAAGGCGGTTCTCCT
Organism: Methylobacterium soli; assembly: GCF_008806385.1. Classification (GTDB taxonomy): domain Bacteria; phylum Pseudomonadota; class Alphaproteobacteria; order Rhizobiales; family Beijerinckiaceae; genus Methylobacterium; species Methylobacterium soli. The sequence goes on along the minus strand of NZ_VZZK01000007.1, from coordinate 42,640 downwards.
CGCCACCGGCGGCGGCCCGACCATGTACAAGTACCACACGCCCTCCGGCGACAAGTCCTGCGACGGGCTCGCGATGGCGCTGCGCGCGGGGTTGCCCCTGCGCGACATGGAGATGGTCCAGTTCCACCCCACCGGCCTGCTCGCGGGCGCGGGCACCCGCATGACCGGCACGGTGCTGGAGGAGGGCCTGCGCGGCGCGGGCGGCTGGCTGCTCGACGCGGGCGGCGAGCGCTTCATGCAGGCCTACGACGCGCGCGCCGAGCGGGCGACCCGCGACGTGGTCAGCCGCTCGATCATGCGGCGCCTGCGCGAGGGCTTCGCGACGCCGAATGGCGGCGTCTACATCCAGATGAGCCATCTCGGCCCCGAGGACGTGCGCCGGAAATTCAAGGGCATGGTCGAGCGCTGCGCCGATTGCGGCTTCGACCTCGCGGGCGGCCGCGTCGAGGTGATCCCGACCGCCCATTACATGATGGGCGGGCTCGCCTTCGCGGTCGATTGCACGACCGAGATGCCGCGCCTCTACGCGGCGGGCGAGGATACCGGCGGCGTCCACGGCGCGAACCGCCTCGGCGGCAACGGGGTGGCGAATTCCACCGTGTTCGGGGGCTTGGCGGGCCAGTCCATGGCTCGCGCGGTCGCGCGCGAGGGCCGGCACGCCGAGCCCGACCGGGCCGCGATCGAGGCGGGCCTCGCCCGCGCCTACGGCCCCCTCGGCAAGCCCGCGGGGGAATTGCCGGCGATCCGCGAGGCCCTCTACGAGACCATGTGGAGCGATGTCGGCATCCTGCGCGACGCGGCCGGCCTGGCGCGGGGGCTCGCCGCCCTCGACGGCCTCGCCGACGCGGTGGCGCGGGCCGGCGCCCCGGACGGCGACCGCCGCTACGCCCTCACCTGGATGGACCGGCTCAATCTCGAGAACCTCGTCCTGGTCTCGCGGGCGATCGCCGAGGCCGCGCTCGCCCGCACCGACAGCCGCGGCGCCCATTTCCGCGAGGATTACCCCGAAGCCTCGGATCTCGCGACCTCGCACTACACCGTGGTGCGGCAGGCCGGCGAGGGCCTCGCCCTCGCGATGGAGCCCGTGCGCTTCACCCATGTGCAGCCGGGCGGCTCGCTCCTCGACGCCGCGGCCTGACGGAGCAGACCAGCATGGAGACCTTGCGCGGCGCCGACATCGTCGCCCGGACCCTGGAGCGGCTCGGCGTCACCCGGATCTTCACCCTGTCGGGCAATCACATCATGCCGGTCTTCGACGCGCTGCTGTCGACGGGCATCGAGATCGTGCATGTGCGCCACGAGGCGGCCTGCGTGCACATGGCCGACGCCTGGGGGCGGCTGACCGGGCAGACCGGCATCGCCCTGGTCACGGGCGGGCAGGGGCACACCAACGGCGCGGCGGCCCTGTTCACGGCGCTCGCGGCGGAATCGCCCGTCCTGCTCCTCTCGGGCCATGCCGGCCTGTCGGAGCTCGGGCGCGGCGCCTTCCAGGAGATGGCGCAGGCCGAGATCGCCCGGCCGGTCACGAAGGCGTCCTGGACCGCGACCTCGGTCGCCGCCCTCGGGCCCGACCTCGCGCGGGCCCTGCGCCTCACCCGGGAGGGGCGCCCCGGTCCCGTCCATCTGAGCCTGCCGGTCGACCTGCTCGAGCGCAGCGTTCCCGCCGCGAGCCTGCGCATCCCCGGCCCCGAGGCCGCAGCAATCCGCGCCGCGGAGCCGGAGCCGGCCCTCGTCGAGGACATCCTGCGCTGCCTCGAGGCGGCGGAGCGCCCCCTCCTCGCCTGCGGCCCGGCGCTCTGCGATCCCGCCGGCCGGGCCGCGATGGCGGGGCTGGAGGAGGTCCTCGGCCTGCCGGTCGTCGGGATGGAGAGCCCGCGCGGGATCAACGATCCGGGGCTCGGCGCCTTCGCGCAGGTACTCGCGCAGGCCGATCTCCTCGTGCTCGTCGGCAAGCCCCTCGATTTCACCCTGAAATTCGGCGAGGCCCCGGCGGTGCCGGCCGATTGCCGCTTCGCCGTGATCGACCCGGACCCCGCCCTGATCGGGCGGGCGCCGCCCGACCGCCTCGTCGCGTCCGGGCGCGCCGATCCGCGCCCGACGCTGGCGGCGCTGGCGGCCCGGGGGGCCGGGCTCCGGCGCGCGGGCCCCCACGCGAGCCGCCGCGCGGATTGGCACCGCGCGGCGCGGGAGGCTCTGGCCTATCGGCCGCCCGCCTGGGCGGAGCGGCGCGGGGGCGCCGGGCGCCTGCACCCGGTCGAGCTCTGCCGCGGGGTCGACGCCTTCCTGGCGGGCCATCCGGGGGGCACGCTGATCTGCGACGGCGGCGAGATCGGCCAGTGGCCTCAGGCCCTCGTTCGCGCCGAACGGCGCCTGATCAACGGCGTCTCGGGCACGATCGGCGCCTCGATCCCCTTCGCGCTGGCGGCCAGGATGGAGCGCCCGGACGCGCCGGTGGTGGCGGTGCTCGGGGACGGCACCTTCGGCTTCCACATGGCCGAGTTCGACACGGCCGTCCGCTACGGCCTGCCCTTCATCGCGGTGGTGGGCAACGATGCGCGCTGGAACGCCGAGTACCAGATCCAGCTGCGCAGCTACGGCCCCGACCGGGCGCGCCACTGCGACCTGCTGCCCGCGCGCTACGACGCGGCCGTGCGGGCGCTCGGCGGCTTCGGCGCGCTGGTCACCGATGCGGCGGAGCTGCCGGACGCCCTCGCGGCGGCCCAGGCGAGCGGCCTGCCCGCCTGCCTCAACGTGATGATCGAGAGCGTTCCGGCGCCGGCCATCCGCCGCCCGGACTGAGACGGCCGCCCCGCGGGGCGGTTTCATGCGCGGTGCCGGGGGAGGAATCGATGCGGAGACGGGACGTTCTGGCGGGCGCGGCGGCGGCGCTCGCGGCGGGGCTCGGGCCGGCGCGGGCGGAGGTCGGCGAGGTCCGCATCGCCCGCCAGCCGAGCCTCGGCCACCTGCCGCTGATGCTGATGGAGGAGCAGGACTTGCTGCAGAAGGCCGCGGCCGCCCGCGGCGTGGCCGGGCTGCAGGCGCGCTACCTCACCCTCGCGGGGGGTGCGGCGATGAACGACGCGCTCCTCTCCGGCCAGATCCAGTTTGCGGCGGGCGGCGTGCCGCCCCTCGTCCTGCTCTGGTCGAAGACGCAGGGGAGCGCGCTCGCCGTGAAGGGTGTGGCGGCGATGAACAGCATGCCGCTCCTGATGAACACCAACAATCCGAGGATCCGCACGCTCGCGGACTTCACCGACCGGGACAAGATCGCGCTGCCCGCCGTGAAGGTCTCGGTCCAGGCGATGTTCCTGCAGATGGCGGCCGAGAAGGAGCTCGGCGAAGCCCGCCGCAACGAACTCGACCGGCTCACCGTCACCCTCGCGCATCCGGACGGGATGGCGGCTTTGCTCGCCGGCAGCGAGGTGACGGCCCATTTCACGGCCGCGCCGATCCAGGAGCTGGAATTGCGCAGGCCCGGCATCCGCACGGTGCTCAACACCTTCGACGTGCTCGGCGAGCCCTCCACCTTCAACGTTGTCTGGGCCGCCGCCGCCTTCACGCAGGCGAACCCGGAGGTCCACGCCGCCTTCACGGCCGCCCTCGAACAGGCGGTGGCGATGATCGCGGCCGACCGGCGGGCCGCGGCGCAGGTCTATGTGCGGCTCGCCCGGGACGCGAGCGATGTCGGGCTCATCACGGATATCCTGAACGATCCGCAGGTGCGCTTCACCACGACCCCGCAGGCGATCCAGAAATACGCGGCCTTCATGGCCCGCTCGGGCATGGTGCGCCGCCGGGCGGAGAGCTGGAAGGACCTGTTCTTCGCCCAGGTCCACGACAAGGCCGGGAGCTGACGGGGCGCCGGTCAGCCGTGCAGAAAGCCCGGTAGCGCCAGCGCCGTGGTGGTCAGGCCGATCGCCGCGAGAAGCGCGAGAACGAGGGTGCGGAAGCGCCGCTGGTCGATGCGGGCGAAGAGCGCGAGCCCGACGAGCACGCTGACCAGCACCACCGGCAGGGCGAGGACGAGGTCGCCGACGAGGTCGGGCGGGATCGGGTCGAGGGCGAGCAGGATCGTCAGCGCCCAGACCTGCATCACCAGGGTGAAGGATTGGTAGACCGCCCGCTGGGTGCGCGGGTCCCAGCCGCGCAGCAGGCTCCAGGCGGTCGGGAGCGCCCCCGAGAGGCCCGCGATGCCGCCGAGCACGCCGCCGAGGAAGCCCACCGCCCCGTCGCTCCAGCGGTTGCCGAAGCCGACCCGGTAATCGGCCCGCAGCAGCGCCACGCCCCCGCTATAGAGCACCAGGAAGAGGCCGATCGCGACCTTGACCACCTGCGGGTCGAGGCCGTGCAGGAGGTGGATCCCGATCGGGGCCCCGACGAGACCGGGCAGGATCATCGCGAAGGCCGTCCCCGGCGGCGGCCAGGCCCGCAGGCGCAGGAGCGAGATCGCCTGCGAGAGGATGCTGCAGACGAGGACCAGGGCGGTCGCCTCCACCGGCGAGCGGATCGAGAGCAGCGTGCCGGAGGCGATCAGCGCGAAGGCGAAGCCCGTCAGCCCCGAGATCAGGCCGGCGCAGCCCATGCACAGAAGGAGGAGGAGCGTCTCGTTCACCGGATGCCCCCCAGGCCTCCGACGGCGCCACGGCGCGTCCTCGCCCTCATCGTCGTCCCCCGTCGGCCAAAGCGCGGGAATCGCCATCGCGCGCTTTAGAAGTTATCTTATATAAGACATTGTCGAACACGCAACGCGCTGGCCGCCGCTCCGGCCACTATCGCCTCGCCTGGCGCTTTTCTCAGCCGCCAGAGTCCACGCGCCCGAATAGGCGTTGACCGGTTCGGCACATGGGTCTTATATAAGACCAGTCGCCGCCAAGAGCCGACGACATCCAGCAGGAGGACCGCATGAGCAGCCACGCCGCGTCCGGCGAGGGGCGACGCAAGCCGCATCTTCTCGCCCATTCACCGCAGGACAACGTCGCCGTCGCGGTCATCGAGGGCCTGGGCGCCGACACCGACGCCTTCGGGGTGATCACCGAGGACGATTCCAGCTTCAGCCTGCATGTCCGGCACGACATCCCGATCGGCCACAAGGTCGCGCTCACCGACCTGAAGGCCGGCGACACGGCCATCAAGTACGGCCAGGACATCGGCCGGGTCATCAAGGACGTCGCCAAGGGCGAGCACGTCCACGTCCACAACGTCAAGACGAAGCGCTGGTGAGGTCCGACATGTTCAAGGAAGCCGCTCCGCTCCAACACGAGATCGCGACGCCCTATACCGGCGGCGCTCCCGACCAGTTCGCCACCCGGGCGCTCTCCGCCGAGCGCGCCTCGGCCGATTACAAGGCCGCCACCTTCATGGGCTGGCGCCGCGAGAACGGCCGCGTCGGCGTGCGCAACCACGTCGTGCTCCTGCCGCTCGACGACCTGTCCAACGCCGCCTGCGAGGCGGTGGCCAACAACGTGAAGGGCACGATGGCGCTGCCCCACGCCTATGGCCGTCTCCAGTTCGGCGAGGATCTGGAGCTGCATTTCCGCACCCTCATCGGCATCGGCTCGAACCCGAACGTCGCCGCCGTGGTGGTGATCGGCATCGAGGACCAGTGGACCAACCGGGTGGTCGAGGGCATCGCCAGGACCGGCAAGCCCGTGATCGGCTTCGGCATCGAGGGCCATGGCGACATCGCGACGGTGGCGCGCGCCAGCTACCAGGCCAAGCGCTTCGTGCAATGGGCGACCGAGTTGCAGCGCGAGGAATGCCCGGTCTCGGACCTCTGGGTCTCGACGAAATGCGGCGAATCCGACACCACGACCGGCCTCGCCTCGTGCCCCACCGTCGGCAACATGTACGACAAGCTGATCCCGCACGGAATCTACGGGGTGTTCGGCGAGACCTCGGAGATCACCGGCGCCGAGCATCTCTGCCGCGAGCGCGCCGCCAGCCCCGAAATCTCGGACAAGTGGTACGCCATGTGGAAGGCCTACCAGGACGACGTGATCGAGGCCCACAAGACCGACGATCTCTCGGATTCGCAGCCGACCAAGGGCAACATCGCCGGCGGCCTGACGACCATCGAGGAGAAGGCGCTCGGCAACCTCGAGAAGATCGGCCACGAATGCCGCTTCATCGACGCGCTGCAGCCGGCGGAGGCGCCCGCCAAGGGCCCGGGCCTCTACTTCATGGACACCTCCTCGGCCGCGGCCGAGTGCGTGACCCTGATGGCGGCGGCGGGCTACGTGGTGCACACCTTCCCGACGGGCCAGGGCAACGTCATCGGCAATCCCGTGATCCCGGTCATCAAGATCACCGGCAACCCGCGCACGGTGCGCACCATGGGCGAGCACATCGACGTGGACGTCTCCGGCATCCTCACCCGCGAGATGACGATCCCGCAGGCGGGCGACGCGCTCATCGACATGGTGGTGCGCACCGCCAACGGACGGCTCACGGCCGCGGAGGCCCTCGGCCACCGCGAATTCGTGATGACGAAGCTCTACCGCAGCGCCTGACGCGCCGGTCGCACCCGCCGGGGCCCGCCAGGGTCCTGGCGGGTGGCGCACGGGGCGACGGCCAGGAGGGGGAGGTCGATCTCGCCCATGCCCGCGCGAGCCGGTGGCCTGAGGAAGGACGAGGCCCATCATGCCCAAGGTCGTCATCAGCGAGTTCATGGACGAGGCGGCGATCGCCGAGGAACTGGCCGGCTTCGACACCCTCTACGATCCCGGCCTCGTCGACCGGCCCGCGGCACTCGCGGCGGCTCTCGGCGAGGCCGACGCCCTGATCGTGCGCAACCGGACGCAGGTGCGCGGGGGGCTCCTGGCCGCCGCGCCCGACCTCAAGGTGATCGGGCGCCTCGGGGTCGGCCTCGACAATATCGACATGGCGGCCTGCCAGGCCCGCGGGATCGCGGTCTACCCGGCGACGGGGGCCAATGACGGGGCGGTCGCCGAATACGTCGTGGCGAGCGCGATGCTGCTCCTGCGCGGGGCCTATGGGGCGAGCGCGGTCGTGGCCGCCGGCGGCTGGCCGCGCAACGCCCTGATGGGCCGGGAGATCGCGGGACAGCGCCTCGGCCTCGTCGGATTCGGCGCCATCGCCCGGGAGACCGCCCGCCGCGCCGCCGCGGTCGGCATGGCGGTCTCGGCGCACGACCCGTACCTCTCCGCCGAGGATCCGGCCTGGACCCCGCCGGACGGGCCGGTCGCGCGCCTCTCCCTCGCCGCGCTGATCGCGGAAAGCGACGTGCTCTCGCTGCACGTGCCCCTGACCGGCGAGACCCGCGGCCTGATCGACGCGGCCGCGATCGCCCGGATGCCCCGCGGCGCCGTGCTGATCAACGCGGCCCGCGGCGGCATCGTCGACGAGGCGGCGGTCGCCGCGAGCCTGCGGGCCGGCCATCTCGGCGGTGCCGCCCTCGACGTGTTCGCCGAGGAGCCCCTGGGGGCGCAGGCCGGCCAGATCTTCGACGGGGTGCCAAACCTGATCCTCACCCCGCACATCGCCGGCGTGACGCGGGAATCGAACGTGCGCGTCTCGGCCGTGACCGCGCGGGCGGTGCGCCGTCACCTCAGGGAGATCTAGGAGCCATGGCAACGCTCACCCTGGCGGAGGCCGAAGCGCTCGCCGCCGACGCCCTCATCCGCTGCGGCACGGCCGCGCCCGCCGCCCGGAGCGTCGCCCGGGCCCTGGTCGGCGCCGAGGCCGACGGGTTGAAGGGCCACGGCCTGTCGCGGGTCGCCCCCTACGGCGCGCAGGTGCGGGCCGGCAAGGTGGCGGGCGACGCGGTTCCCCGGGTCGCGCGGGCGCGGCCGGGGCTGCTGGCGATCGACGCCGCCCACGGCTTCGCCTATCCGGCCCTCGACGCGGCGGTGGCGGATCTGCCCGGCCTCGCCCGCCAGCAGGGCATCGCCGCCGCCGGCATCCGCCGCTCGCACCATTGCGGCGCGGCCGGCCACCCGGTCGAGGCCCTGGCGGCGCAGGGCTGCGTCGCGCTCCTCTTCGCCAACACCCCCGCCGCCATGGCGCCCTGGGGCGGCGTGCGGCCCGTCTTCGGCACCAACCCGCTCGCCTTCGCCTGCCCGCTGCCGGGGCGCGCGCCGATCGTGGTCGACCTCGCCCTGTCGAAGGTCGCCCGCGCCAACATCGTCGGGGCGGCCAAGCGCGGCGAGCCGATCCCGGAGGGCTGGGCTCTCGACGCGGACGGGCGCCCGACCACGGACGCGCACGCCGCGCTCAAGGGCACGATGGTGCCGCTCGGCGATGCCAAGGGCACGGCCCTGGCCCTGATGGTGGAACTCCTGGCGGCCGGCCTGGTCGGGGCCCGCTACGCCGGCGAGGCCTCCTCGTTCCTCGATGCCGAGGGCGACCCGCCCGGCACCGGCCAGTTCCTCCTGGCCCTCGACGCCGCGGGCCTGAGCCCGGACGCGCCCGACCGCTTCGCGGCGCTCGCCCGGATGATCGAGGAGCAGGCGGGCGCCCGCCTGCCCGGCAGCCGCCGCCTGGCGCTCCGGCGCCGCGCCGCCGCGGAGGGCCTGACCCTGCCCGACGCCCTGGTCACCGAGATCCGGGCGCTTTGAACGGATCCGCCTGTGCGGAGACGGATGCCGCGATTGCCCCCGGCCACGCGCCGACTTAAGCCAGAGGAGGGAGAGTTGCTGGATTCACCTTTCGACGCTCCTCCCACGAACGGGGCACAGCGTCGGCACGTCATGGACCGGACAGGCGGAGCACAGGCAGGTTCGGGCCATCCCGACGCGGTCGGCTTCCGGCCGCTCTACCGGCAGGTCTACGACACCCTGCTCAAGCGCCTCGCCGACGCGGTCTGGCAGCCCGGCCAGATCCTGCCGAGCGAGGGGCAGCTCGCGGCTGAGCTCGGCGTCAGCCAGGGCACGGTGCGCAAGGCGCTCGACGCGCTCACCGCCGACAGCCTGCTGGTGCGCCGCCAGGGCCGCGGCACCTTCGTGGCCGACCACGACGACAAGCAGAGCGTCTTCCGCTTCTTCAAGCTGCGGCCGGACCGGGAGGGCGCCGGCATGCCGACGAGCCGGGTCGTGGCCATCGCCGAGGCCGCCGCGAGCGCGGACGAGCGCGGGCGCCTCGACCTCGTCCGCTCGGCCCGGGTCGTGCGCATCGAGCGGCTGCGCGCCCTCGACGGCAGGCTCTGCCTGATCGAGACGATCAGCGTGCCGGCGAGCCTCTTCCCGGGCATCGCCCAGATGGAGCTGCCGAACACGCTCTACAGCCTCTACGCCATACGGTTCGGCATCACCATCGCGACGGCGAACGAGCGGTTGAAGGCCGTGGCGCTCGGGGCCCGTGAGGCCGGCCTGCTCGAGGTCGCCGCCGGCCTGCCGGCCCTGGAGGTCGACCGCATCGCCGTCGATCTCGAGGACCGCCCGGTCGAGTGGCGCCTCTCGATCTGCCTGACCCAGGAACTCCACTACCGCTCGGTCCTGCGCTGACCCGAACGGCCGGGAAGGCATGGCCGAACCGCGGGGAGGGCCCGCCGCCCGGGGCGGGCCCAATTAAGGCGCCGGCGACACCAGGAGGGCGAGCCGGGCCTGTGCACCAGCCGCCAGCTGCGAGACCGGCTGGTCGCCGAGGTAGGCCCGGCCTGCGGTCAGGAGCAGCGCGAGGCTCCAGAACACCGCCAGGGCGGCATGGCGCGCCCGCCGGTCACCCGGCGTCGCCGCACAGGCGCGGGCGATGTCGACGGGCTCGCCGAAGGGGTCGTAGGTCCGGACCGGACTGTCGCAGCGCGTGCTCATGCTTGGAGATGTCGCGCGTCGGCCTCGCCCGATCAACGGACGCGTTTTCCGAAGTTTCCCCCGGATCGAGAGATCCCTTCTCCCACGCGAATTCAGGGTAGAAGATTCATCCATGGACCGCAGCGAAGGCACCATGAGCGCCAAGGCATCCGCGAAAGAGGCCCCGGCCGGCGCCGCGCGGGACAAGGAAACCCCGTCCTTGCTGCCGGGTATCCTCCTCTGCCTCGCGATCACGCTCCTGGCCGTGGCGGTCCAGAAGGTCGAGGAGCACGCGGCGGGCCATCCCTATGTCGAGGCCTTGGTGATCGCGATCCTGGCCGGCATCGCGGTGCGCACCGCCTGGACGCCGAGCGAGCGCTTCCGGAGCGGCATCGCCTTCAGCGCCAAGCAGGTGCTCGAGGTTGCCGTCACGCTGCTCGGCGCCTCCGTCAGCCTCGGGGCGATCGTCGCCTCCGGACCGGCGCTGCTGACCGGGATCGTCGCGACCGTGGCTCTGGCGATCGCCGCGAGCTACGCGATCTGCCGCACCCTCGGCCTGCCCGCCCGCATGGCCATCCTGGTGGCGTGCGGCAACGCCATCTGCGGCAACTCGGCGATCGCCGCCATCGCCCCCGTCATCGGGGCCGACAGCCGGGATGTCGCCGCCTCGATCGCCTTCACGGCCGTGCTCGGCGTGCTCCTGGTGCTGGGCCTGCCGCTCTTCATTCCCCTCATGGGCCTGTCGGAGCACCAGTACGGCGTGCTGGCCGGGCTGACCGTCTACGCGGTGCCGCAGGTGCTGGCCGCGACCGTCCCGGTGGGGCTCCTCAGCACGCAGGTCGGCACCCTGGTCAAGCTGGTGCGGGTGGTGATGCTCGGGCCGGTCGTCGTGGCGATCTCCCTCTTCGCGGCGTGGCTGCCGCCGGAGCGCGCCGGGCCCGCGCCGCGGCCGCGGCGGCTCGGCTTCACCAAGCTGGTGCCGTGGTTCATCCTGGGCTTCCTGGCCCTGGCCGCCCTGCGCTCGCTCGGCCTGATCCCCGACGCGGCCGCGCGGCCGGCGACGCAGTTCGCCGGCTTCCTCACGGTCGTGTCCATGGCCGCGCTCGGGCTCGGGGTCGACGTCCGGGTGCTCGCCCGGGTCGGCGGCCGGGTCACCCTCGCCGTCACCGGCTCCCTCCTGGTGCTGCTCGCCGTCAGCCTCTCGCTGCTCTGGGCGCTCGGCATCGCCTGACGCGCCCCGCGCGAGCCCGCGGATGGGGCGCCCCAAGGGAGGCCGCGCCCCAAGGGAGGCCGCGCCCCCGGAGGCCAAGCGGCTCGGCCGGCTGACACGGGGTCCGGGAGGCGATATGACGGGTCCAGCAAAGCCTCGCTCCCCAGCCGATGATCCCTCGCCCCGACAGCGCCAGCCGACCGGACACGTCCGACCCCGACCGTCTGGCGGAGCTGGAGGCTTACGACGTTCTCGACACGGCGCCCGAGGAGGGGTTCGACGATGCGGTGCAGATCGCCCGGCTGATCTGCCAGGCCCCGGTGGCACTGATCAGCCTCGTTACCGCCAACCGGCAATGGTTCAAGGCGCGGGTCGGCTTTCCGTCCTGCGAAACCGACCTCGACCGCTCGGTTTGCGCCTACGCGCTGAACGAGCCGGACCTCCTGATCATCCCGGACCTCTCCGCCGATCCGCGCACCCGCGCCAACCCGCTGGTGACGGGCGCGCCGCGGATCCGCTTCTATGCCGGGGCGCCGCTGCGGAGCGCGAATGGCCGCGTGCTCGGCAGCCTGTGCGTCATCGACCACCAGCCCCGGCCGGAGGGGCTGACGGAGGCGCAGCAGGACGCGCTGCGACGCCTGGCGCGGCAGGTGATGATCCTGCTGCGGGAGCGCCGCCAAATGGCGAGGATGCAGGCCGCCGAGGTGCTGGCCGGTGCCGCGACGGCCCGGCGCACCGCCCTGATCGAGCTCGGCGACCAGCTGCGCGATCTCACCACGATCGAGGCGATGACCGCCCAGGCGGCCGCGATCGTCGGCCGCACCCTGAATTGCAGCCGCGCGGGCTACGGCGAATTGGACCTCAGCGGCCAGTTCATCACCATCCCGCAGGATTGGGCCGTGCCCGGCGAGGTCAGCCTGGCCGGCCGCCATCGCTTCGCCGATTACGGCACGATCGGCCCGGCGCTCGAGCGCGGCGACTCCCTCGTGGTCGCGAATGTCCAGGCGGATGCCCGGACGGACGGGCACGCCGCGCCGTTCACCGCCATCAACATCTGCGCGATGCTCAACGTGCCGGTGCGCGAACGGGGCCGCACGGTCGGCCTGTTCTTCGCCCATAGCCCGACGGAGCGGGCCTGGACGGCGGAGGAGATCGCCTTCGCCCGCAACGTGGCCGACCGGGTGCAGGTCGGCATCGCCCGGTTGCGGGCCGACGAGCAGCAGGCGACGCTCAACCGCGAACTCAGCCACCGCATGAAGAACGTGCTGGCGATGGTGCAGGCCATCGCCACGCAGACCATGCGCAACGCCGTGGACCTCGATGCGGCCCGCGACGCCCTGGCCGCCCGGCTGATCGCGATGAGCAAGGCGCATGATCTCCTGCTGACCGGCGTGCGCGAGAGCGCCAGCCTCGAGGCCGTGATCCGTGGCGCCCTGGCGATCCACGACGACGCGCAGGTGGACCGATTGCGGATGGAGGGACCGTCGATCCATGTCGGCGCCCGCGCGGCCCTGTCCCTGGCGTTGATCGTGCACGAACTCGCGACCAATGCGGGCAAGTACGGGGCGCTGTCGACCGCGGCGGGCCATGTCCGCGTCACCTGGGCGATCGACGCCGACGGGCCGGAGCCGATCGTGCGGCTGCGCTGGATCGAGCGGGACGGCCCGCCCGTCACGCCGCCGAGCCGGCGCGGGTTCGGCAGCCGCCTGATCGAGCGCGGCCTGGCCGGAGCCTTCGGGGGTGAGGCGCGCCTGAGCTACGAGCCCGAGGGCGCGGTCTGCGAGCTGACCGCGCCGCTCGCGGCGCTCGGGGCCGACGAATAGGCGGCCGGCATCCCGGGCCCTTTCCGCGGCCCGCTACCGCGCCGCGAACCCGATCTCGGCGGCCACGGCCGCGAGCCGCTCGGGCGCGCGCTCCTTGCGCTCGCTGTAGCGATCCACGAGGTACTCGGCCCGCCCGCGGGTCAGCAGCGTGAACTTCATGAGCTCCTCGCAGACGTCGACGACGCGGTCGTAGAGCGGCCCCGGCTTCATCCGGCCGGCCTCGTCGAACTCCCGGTAGGCCATCGGCACCGAGGATTGGTTCGGGATGGTGATCATCCGCATCCAGCGCCCGAGCACCCGGAGCGCGTTCACGGCGTTGAAGCTCTGCGAGCCCCCGGAGACCTGCATCACCGCGAGCGTGCGCCCCTGCGTCGGCCGCACGCTTCCCTCGCTCAAGGGGAGCCAGTCGATCTGGCTCTTCATCACGCCGGTGAGGTTGCCGTGGCGCTCGGGCGAGACCCAGACCTGACCCTCCGACCAGACCGAGAGCGCGCGCAGCTCCCGCACCTTTGGGTGGTCGGCGGTGGCGTCGTCGGGCAGCGGCAGGCCATGGGCGTCGTAGATGCGGACCTCGCCGCCCATGCGCTCGAGCAGGCGCGCGGCCTCGTAGGCCAGGAAGCGGCTGAACGAGCGCTCGCGCAGCGAGCCGTACAGGATCAGGAAGCGCGGCGCGTGGGCGACCGGACTCGATGCCTCGATCCGATCCGCCGTCGGCGTCTCGAAATGCGCCTCGCTCAGGTTCGGAATCCCATCGGTGAAGGGCTGGGCCTTGTCCACGAACCGATCTTACCATACGTTTCAACAAATGTTGAATTGATGGACCAAACATGGACGAACCGCAAGCCCTCGCGGCCTTCGCGGCCCTTGGCCAGGCGCATCGCCTCCGGGTCGTGCGCGCCCTCGTCACCGCCGGGCCCACAGGGCTGGCGGCGGGCCTGCTCGCCGAGGCGGTCGGCATCGCGAGCACGAACCTGTCCTTCCACCTGAAGGAACTCTCCCATGCCGGTCTGATCACGTCCCGGCGCGAGGGCAAGTCGGTCATCTACAGCGCCGCCTATGCCGGCCTGTCGGACCTCGTCCAGTTCCTCATGCGCGATTGCTGCCAGGGTCGTCCCGAAGTCTGCGCCCCGGCCGTCGCCGCCTTGTCCGCCTGCGCATGCCCGCCATCTCCCGCGCGGTTTGAACCCGGGCCCTCCCGGCGCCGCCGCCGGGAAGCCATCGCCAAGCCGCCGTGAAGTGACCGTGATGTCTCCGCCGCGCAGCGGCTTTCCGCGCCTCAGTGGCGGGCGCTCCAGATCACCCCTGCCAGAACCACCAGGGCGGCGATTCCGATCAGGACGAAGATCCCGTTCTCCAGCCGCCACGGGCCGGAGCGCCGGAGCGCCGGGCGCTCGGGGAGCCCAGAGGCGTCGGTTTCCTGGATTGTCCGGTCTTCGGAAGGGTCGGGTGTCGGCTCTGCCATGGCGGTCGCTCCATGCGCATCGGGCGATGGGAGATGCCGGGGCGCTCCCCTCGCGCCGGCACCATCCTGTCGGATGGGCTCGAGCCGCCTACCAGCTGTTCGGCCCCGCCGCGAGGCGGCCTTCCCGCCGGGCCCTGGCGCCGCGCCAGGAGGGCCGAGGCCTCACGCGCGGAGTTGACCCAGGTTGTGGCACCGCACGGCCCATTCGTGCAGAAGCCGGCCATCGCTGGCTGTGATCTCGGGCGCCGGCGGCTGCGAGACATGTGTGCTCCCGCCTGTTGCTTGCGGAGAGCCGGAGATGGCGCGGTATTATTTCGACGTCCACGATGGCGGTCCCCGGTTCGACGATACCGGGACCGAACTCGCGGAGCTGGAGAACGTGCGGGAGCAGGCCAAGCGCCTCTTGCCGGACATCGCCCGCGAGGAAATCCCTCGGGAGGGTGACCAGAGAACCTTCACGGTGCTGGTGAAGGACGAGGGCGGCAAGCCCGTCTACTCGGCCACGCTGACCTTCGCGGGCCTGTGGCTGCACGGTCAGGCCGAACCCGTCCACCTATCCTGAACCGCGATCCGAGCCGGCGCCCGGCTTGCCGGCGCGTCGCCCGGCATCCTTGCGCAGATCTTGAGCCGGCCGGAAACCGGTCCCGGCCCGGAATCCCGGGATGGGCCTCGATGCCCGGATCACGGCCGGGTTCGGCCGCGGGGCGGCCCGGTCCGATTGGCCGCGCCCGGTCAGAGGCTCAGGCGCGTGACCTCCATCAGGACATCCTCGAGATAGGCCCGCAACCGGCCGATTCCGGCCGCGCTCGGTCCCATGATGCTGAAGCCGATCAGCTCGCCGCGGGCATGGACCCTGCGGATCAGGGTCTCGGCCTTCGTGGCCACCTCGCGCTCGGTCGGTCCGCGCAGGATGCTGCCGGTCTCGCTGGTCGTGATTCGGACTTCGAAGATGGACGACTCGCTCATGATGGCAATGATGCAGCAATTCCACTGAGGCGAAAGCGTGTCCGTATGCTCAATGACAATCATCGCGCGGCCGATGCTTCGGCGTTGCAGGGCCGCGCGCGTCGAGCGATCTCAACCTGAGGTCGAAGCGCGCCCTGGGGCGACTATTCTACGGTTCTGCCCACTCTATTCGACCGGTCGCCCTGGCCCGTGTCGGGCGCGCCGGCCCGCGCTCACTCGGCCGGAAGCTGCCCCGGCGTGCCGGCCGGCTCCGCCGGCTTCGGGGGCCGCCGCCCGCTCTTGCCGCGCATCAGGCCCCAGGCCCGCTCGCGCAGGCTCTGGAAGACGACGTAGAGGGGCGGGATCACGAAGATGCCGAGGAAGGAGGCCGCGATCATCCCGCCGAAGACCGGCGTGCCGACGTTGCGCCGGGCGAGCTGCGAGGCGCCCGTGGCGATCACGAGCGGCAGCAGGCCGAGGATGAAGGCGAAGGAGGTCATCATCACGGGGCGGAAGCGCAGGCGCGCGCCCTCGGTCGCCGCCTCGCGGAGCGGGACGCCGCGCTCGCGCTGCTCCTTGGCGAACTCGACGATCAGGATGCCGTTCTTGGCCGCGAGGCCGATCAGCACCACCATGCCGATCTGGGCGTAGAGGTCGAGGGTGAGCCGGCCCCACACCATCGCGGCGTAGGCCCCCACGATGCCGACCGTGACCGAGAGCAGCACGGGCACGGGGATCGTCCAGCTCTCGTAGAGGCCGACCAGGAACAGGAACGCGAACAGGATTGCGAAGCCCAGGATGATCGCGGTCTTGCCCTCCGCGCGCTTCTCCTGGAAGGCCGTGTCGGTCCACTCGCCCGCGAACCCCGCCGGCAGCGTGCGGGCGGCGACGCTCTCCATGGCGGCGAGCGCCTGGCCCGAGGAGATGCCCGGGGCGGGCGAGCCCTGCACCGTGACGGCGCGCAGGTTGTTGTAGCGGATCAGCGCGGGCGGGCCGACCACGATCCGGACCTCGGCGAGCGAGCGCAGCGGCACCATCTCGCCGTCCCGGTTGCGCACGTTGATGCGGTAGATGTCGTCGATCTTCGTGCGGTCGGCGGCCTCGGCCTGGACCTGCACCTGCCAGGTCCGGCCGAACAGGTTCAGGTCGTTGACGTAATAGCCGCCGAGCGAGGCCTGGAGCGCCTGGAACACGCTGTCCAGGGGCACGCCGAGGATCTGGACCTTGTCGCGGTCGATATCGAGGTAGACCGACGGGTTCGTGGCCGAGAAGGTGCTGAAGACGCGGTTGAGCCGCGGCTCCTCGTTGGCCGCCACAACCAGGCCGCGCAGGACCTGGGCGAGCGCCTTCGGGTCGCCGCCGCGCAGATCCTCCAGCACGTAGGCGAAGCCGCCGCCGGTGCCGAGGCCGATGATGGGCGGCGGCGCCAGGGGCACGACGGTGCCGCCCTGGATCTCGCGGAAGCGCTCGCCGAGGCGGGCGATGATCGCCGTGGCGCCGTCCTGGGCCGCTTGGCGCGCCTCGAAGGGCTTCAGGGTCACCACCAGGAAGGCGGCGTTGGCCTGCGAGTAATTGTCGATGAAGTTGAGGCCGACCACCGAGGTGGTGTCGGCGACCGCATTCTCCTGCCGCAGGATCGCCTCGGCCCGGGCCACCACCTCGGAGGTCCGCCCGACCGAGGCGCCCTCGGGCAGCTGCACCACCACGAAGAAGGCGCCCTGGTCGTCCTCCGGCAGGAAGCCGGTCGGCGTGACCTTCGCGAGAAGCAGCGCGCCGTAGGCGGCCGCCCCCGCCAGGACGAGGCCGATCACGGAGAGGCGCACGATGCGCGCCACGGCGGCGCCGTAGCCGTCGCGGACCCGGTCGATGGCCCGCATGATCAGGCCCATGATGCCCCGGCGCGGGCCGTGATGGGGCCGCAGCAGCACGCCGCAGAGCGCCGGCGACAGGGTGAGGGCGTTGATGGCCGAGATCAGCATCGCGACCGCGACCGCGACGGCGAATTGCCGGAACAGCTCGCCCGAGATGCCGGGCACGAAGGCGACGGGGACGAAGACCGAGAGCAGCACGAGGGTGATCGCGATGATCGGGGCCGTGATCTCGGCCATCGCCCGCTTCGTCGCTTCGCGCGGCGAGAGCTCGGGGTGCTCCTCCATCACGCGCTCGACGTTCTCCACCACCACGATGGCGTCGTCGACCACGATGCCGATGGCCAGGACCAGGGCGAGGAGCGAGACCGAGTTCGCCGAATACCCGACCGCCTTCAGGGCGATGAAGGTGCCGATCAGGCTGACGGGTACGGCGAGCGTCGGGATCAGCGTGGCGCGCAGGCTGCCGAGGAACAGGAACACCACGATCACGACGAGCACGAAGGCCTCGACCAGGGTCTTCTGGACCTCGTGCACCGTCTCGGTGATGAAGGTCGTCGGATCGTAGGTGACCTTCCAGGCGAGACCCTCGGGAAAGGCCTTGGCGAGGGCGCCGACCCGGTCCTCGACCTCCTTGAGGGTCTTGAGGGCGTTCGCGCCGGGCGATTGGTAGATCGCGATCACGGTCGCCGGGCTGCCGTTCAGCCGGGTCTCGCGGTCGAGATTGGCCGCGCCGAGCTCGACCCGGGCGACGTCGCCGAGGCGCAGCAACGAGCCGTCCGGGTTGGTGCGCAGGACGATCTCGCGGAACTGGTCGGCCGAGCTCAGGCGCCCCTGGGTCTGGATGCTGAGCTGGAGCTGCTGCTCGTTCGAGATCGGGCGGGCGCCGATCCGCCCCACGGGCGCCTGCACGTTCTGGGCCTGGATCGCCGCGATGACGTCGCCCGTGGTCAGGTTCAGGCCGGTGAGCTGGTCGGTGCGCACCCAGGCCCGCATCGCGTAATCCTGCGGCCCCCACAGCGTCGCGTCGCCGACCCCGGGCGTGCTCCTGATGCGGTCGAGGAGGTTGATCGTCACGTAGTTCGAGATGAAGAGCGGGTCCTGCACCGCATTCGGCGAGTAGACCGCCAGCACGCCGAGGAGCGCGGAGGACTTCTTCTTGACCGTGACGCCCTGGCGGCGCACGTCCTCGGGCAGCTTGGCCAGCGCGATCTGGACCCGGTTGTTGACGTTGACGGCGTTGATGTCGGGATCGGTGCCGAGCTCGAACGAGCCGGTGAGCGTGTAGCTGCCGTCATTGCCGCTGACGCTCTTCATGTAGATCATCTTGTCGACGCCGACGACCTGGGACTCGATCGGCTGCGCGACGGTCGCTTCCACCACCGCGGCGGCCGCGCCCGGATAGGTGGTCGTCACCGAGACCTGCGGCGGCACGATATCGGGGTACTGCGCCACCGGGATGGTGACGAGCGCCAGCGCGCCCGCGATCGCCGTGACGATCGCGATGACCACCGCCAGACGCGGCCGGTCGACGAAGATCCCCGAGAACACGGCCCTAGATCCTGCTGGCCGACGGGCCGACCGGGCTCGCCAGAACGGCGATCCCGGGCCGCACCCGCTGCAGCCCGTCGACGATGACGACCTCCCCGCCCGAGAGGCCCTCGTCGATGACGGCATCCGGCCCGGCGCCGCCGGAACCCGGCGTGACGCGCCGGGTCACGGCCCGCCCGTCCTCGACGACGAAGACGTAGACGCCGCCCTGGTCGGCGATGAGCGCCGCCTGCGGCACCACCACCTTCTGCTCGGGCTCGCCCACCTGAAGGGCGACCCGCACCAGCTGCCCGTCCCGCAGGGCGCCGGCCGGATTCGGCATGACGGCGCGTACCACCACGGTGTCGGTCGCGCGGTCGACGCTGATATTGACGAAGTCGACCCGGCCGACCTGACCGTAATCCGCGCCGTCCTGGAAGCGGATCCTGACCGCGACCTTGTTGCGGTCGGGGCGATCCCCGCCCTGCTGGTAGCGCAGGAACTCGCGCTGGCTCACCGGGAAGGTGACGTAGATCGGGTCCTGGCTGACGATCGTGGTCAGGACGCCGCTATCGGGCCCGACCACGTTGCCCTTGGTCACGCTGGTGCGGCCGATCCGGCCGGCGATGGGCGCCGTGATCGTCGTGTAGCCGAGATTGATGCGGGCGGTCTCGAGATTGGCCTCGTCGCCCATGACGCTGCCCCTGGCCTGGTCGAGGGCGGCGCGGGCCTGATCGCGGGCGACGACGGTGCCGGAATTCCGGTCGAGCAGGTCCTGCGCCCGCTGCAGCTGGATCACCGCCAGCGCTTCGGCGGCCTTGCCGCGCTCGAGCGCGCCCTGGGCCTGCTTGACCGCGGCCTCGAACAGGTCGGGCTCGATCCGGTAGAGGATGTCGCCCGCCTTGACCGGATCGCCCTCCGTGAAGGCGACCGCCTCCAGGTAGCCGGTGACGCGGGCGCGCACCGCGACGCGCCCCACCGCCTCGACGCGGCCGACGAAGTCGAGCGGCTTGTCGATCGCCATGCGCTGCGCCGTGACCGTTCCGACCGGCAGGGCCGCGGCGGGCGCAGGCTCGCCGCGCGCGGGCAGGCCGAGCCCGACGACGAGCAGCGCGGCGAGGAATGGAGAGGGAAAGCGGACCATGGTCGTCCCCTGCCTCGCACCGGCCCCGTGAAGGCGGCCCGGCCCGTATTCTCGCAGCTTTTGCGCGCTCCGCTTGATCGGACGGGACGTCGCCCGGTCCGACCATCGACGGCCGGCGCGCGGAAACGGGGCGCGACGGAGCGACTGGCGCGTGGAGGACCGGGGGTCGGATTCCGGAGACCGGTGACAAGACCCGGGATCCGCGCCGGCCCCGCAAGCACCCGGCATCCGATCCGCCGCATCGGGTCATCGGGATCGCGGACCGCAGACGCGTCGCGCCAGCCGTGCTAGCGTCCCGGACCTTGCGGCGTCCCGCGCCGGATCCGCGCGTCCGACGCGGTGGACGAGCAACGCGCAGGAACAATCCACCCTCGGGGCGGGGCTCGGCGCCGTCACGCGGCGCGGAGGCCGCGTCGACGAGGATGGGCTCCGACGCGACCGGCCGGTCCCGTGAGCCCGCAGGAAGGAGACAGCATGTCGATACCGCAGGCCGCCGAAGCCGCGCCCCATCACCGCTCGAAGCGGATGCTGATCGGCGGCGCGTGGTGCCCCGCCCAGTCCGGCCGGACCCTCGTCGTCGAGAATCCGGGGCGGCGCGAGCCGATCGGCGACGTCCCGAGGGGCGACAAGGCCGATGTCGACCGCGCGGTCGAGGCCGCCGCGGCCGCGTTCCCGTCCTGGTCCCGCGTGGCCGCGCGCGATCGCGGCCGGCTGCTGCTGGCCATCGGCGAGGCGCTCGAGGCGCGGCAGGAGGAACTGGCCCGCCTGATCGCCAGCGAGACCGGCAACGCCCTGCGGACCCAGGCGCGGGGCGAGGCCAGGATGGTCGCCGATGCCTTCCGGTATTTCGGCGGCCTCGCGGGCGAGCTCAAGGGCGTGACGATCCCCCTCGGCGAGGGCCAGCTCAGCTACTCGCGCCGCGAGCCGATCGGCGTGGTGGGGGCGATCGTGCCCTGGAACGCCCCGGCGCAGCTCGCCGCGCTCAAGATCGCGCCGGCCGTCTGCGCCGGGAACACGATCGTGCTGAAGGCCGCCGAGGACGCGCCCCTCGCGGTGCTGATGATCGCCGAGATCTGCCAGGATCACCTGCCGCCCGGGGTCGTCAACGTCCTCACGGGCTACGGCCGGGAGTGCGGCGAGCCGCTCGCCGCCCATCCGCTCGTCCGGAAGGTCAGCTTCACCGGCTCGACCGCCGTCGGCAAGTCCATCATGCGGGCCGCGGCGGAGCGCGTCGCCCCGGTCTCGCTCGAACTCGGCGGCAAGAGCCCGTCGATCGTCTATCCCGATGCCGACGAGGATTGGGTCCTGGACGGGATCGTGGCGTCGATGCGCTTCACGCGCCAGAGCCAGTCCTGCACGGCGGGATCGCGCCTGTTCCTCCACGCCGACATCTTCGATTCCTTCCTCGACCGGCTCGTCGCCCGGGTCTCGGCCCTGACGATCGGCGATCCGCTCGACGAGGCGACGGATATCGGCTCCGTCATCAACGAGCGCCAGTTCAGCAAGATCTGCGGCTACGTCTCGGAGGGGCTGAGCCGCGCCGAGACGCGGCTCGTGACCGGCGGGCTGCCGCCCAAGGAGGGCCCGCTCACCCGCGGCTACTTCGCCGTGCCGACGATCTTCGCGGACACCTCCAATGCCTGGCGCCTCGCCCGGGAGGAGATCTTCGGCCCCGTGCTGGTGGCGATCCCCTGGACCGACGAGGCGGAGGCGATCGCCATGGCCAATGACAGCCATTACGGGCTGGCGGCCTATATCTGGTCGCGCGACATCGGGCGGGCGCTGCGGGCCGCGCACGCCGTCGAGGCCGGATGGGTCCAGGTCAACCAGGGCGGCGGCCAGGCGCTCGGCCAATCCTACGGGGGCATCAAGGAGAGCGGCATCGGGCGCGAGATGTCGCTCGAGGGCATGCTCGACAGTTTCACCGAGACGAAGAGCGTGAACGTCAACCTCGCGCTGCCGCCGCCCGCGCGCTGACCCCGATGCGGGGCGGCTCCCGCGCAACCCCACGCCCGTTGCGGTCGGGGTCTCGATCCTCGGGGACTTACCGGCCCATGGTGTAGAATTCCGCGTTCGGGCGCATGTTGGTCACGTTCGCGAGACGGTTCGACATGCCGAAGAAACTCGAGATCGCCGCGATGTCCCAGATGTCGTCCTGATCGAAGCCATGGCGTGACAGCGCGGCGAAGTCGTCCTCGCCGACGCTGTAGGCCGCGACAGACACCTTCATGGCGAAATCGAGCATCGCCGTCTGGCGCGGCGTGATGTCGGCTTTCCGGTAATTCACCGCCACCTGATCGGCGATCAGCGGATCCTTCGCCCGCACGCGCAGGATCGCCCCGTGCGCGATGACGCAATACTGGCATTGATTGCCGTTGCTCGTTGCCACCACGATCATCTCGCGCTCGGCCTTGGTCAGGTTTCCGGGCTTGTCCATGAGGGCGTCGTGATAGGCGAGGAAGGCTCGGAACTCGTCGGGCCGATGCGCCAGCACCAGGAACACGTTCGGGATGAAGCCGGATCTCTCCTGCACCGCGAGCAGGCGCGCGCGGATGTCCTCCGGCATCTCGGCCAGGGCCGGAACCGGAAAACGGCTGATGGGGAACTGGGCGGGCTGATCCATGGGCAAGGCCTCCTGGCTTGAGAAATCCTTCCGGTCGCGGTCATCGCCCCGGATCGGGGCGCGGATCGGGGACGAATCCGTCGCGGTTCGGCATCCGCACGGCGCCGAGCGCGCCCGCGTCGAGAACGGCATCGTCCGGGACGAGCCCGTTCAGGTTGAGGATGTAGGCCGAGACCGCGTAGACGTCGTCGTCGCTGAGCGATTGCGGCGCGTTCATCGGCATCGCCCGCCGGATATAGTCGAACAGCGTCGGCGCGTAGGGCCAGAAGCTGCCCACCGTCTTGATCGGCGCGTTCGAGGCCAGGGTGCCCTGGCCGCCGACCAACCTGTCCCCGAGGCCGCCCTCGCCGCGGGCGCCGTGGCAGGAGGCGCATTGCGCCTCGAACACCGCCCGCCCGTGGACGACGCTGCCGCGGCCCGGCGGCAGCTTCCTGCCCTCGCGGTCGATGTCGATGTTCCAGGCCGCGATCTCCTCGGCACGCGCCGGCCGCCCCAGGCCGTAGCGTTTGGCGCCCTCGGTCGAGCCGGCGGCGCCCTCGGTCGAGCCGGCGGCGCCTTGGGCCAAACCGGCAGTGCCCTGGGCCAAGCCGGTGATCCCGAGCAGGATCACGGCGCCGATCAGCGCCCCATGCCTAGGCGTAGCCATTGGTCACCTCGCCGCTCGCGGCGACGCGCCAGGGCACGATCGCGTTGTTGTGGTAGAAGGATTTCAGGCCGCGCACGGCCGTCAGCGCCGCGAAGCTCGGCTGGACATAGCCGGTCTCGTCGATCGCCCGGCTCATGATGACGGTCGGGCGCCCGTCCCAGGTCCAGGGCAGGCGGAACCGGGTCAGGGCCCGGGTCAGGACCGGCGCCTGCAGCGCCGCCGCCTGCCAGGTCCGGCCATCGTCGACCGAGACCTCGACCGCCCGGATGAGGCCGCGCCCGCTCCAGGCGATCCCGGTGATCTCGTTGAACCCGGCTGCGATCCGCTGCGTGCCCGAGGGGCGCGTGATGATCGACTTCGCCTCCATGACGAAGGTGAATTGCCGTGCCGTGCCGTCCGGCATCGAATCCGTGTACTTGGCGGTCTCCTCGCGCGAATAGGCCGGCTCCGCCGTCACGTTGAGCCGGCGCAGCCACTTGACGCTCATGTTGCCCTCGAACCCGGGCAGGAGGACGCGCAGGGGATAGCCCTGCTGCGGGCGCAGCCGCTCGCCGTTCTGGCTGTAGACCAGGAGCGCGTCGTCGAGGCATTTCTCGATCGGAAGGCTGCGCGTCAGGGCGGCCGCGTCGGCGCCCTCGGCCACGACCCATCGTGCCTCCGGCTTGAGGCCGGCCTCGCGCAAAACCGTCGCGAGCCGCACGCCCGTCCACTCGGCGCAGCCGACCAGCCCGACGAGATCCGAGGCCGTGCGGCCGTTCAGCGCCTCGAAGCCCGGATTGCCGGAGCATTCGAGGAAGTGGATATGCGATTCCGACGGGAAGCGCCGGATGTCGTCCATCGTCAGGATCAGGGGCGTCTCGACGAGCCCGTGGATCATCAGGCGGTGGCGGGCGGGATCGATGTCGGGCACGCCGCCGTGGTGGCGCTCGTAGAACAGCCCGTTCGGCGTGATGATGCCGTCGAGATCCTGCAGCGGCGTGCGGCTGGAGGCCGACAGATATTGCTTGAGGCGCTGGGGGACGTTGCGGATGACGCCGCTCTCGAAGCGCGAGGGCGTCCCGTAGGTCTGGCTGCCGACATCGGCGCCCGGGACCTTCATCCATTCGGGGATGTCCGGGGGGCCCGCCTCGGCCGCCCGGCCTCGGCTCGGCGCGAGGCCCCCCGTGAGGGCGCCCGCGGCCGCCGCCGCGCCCCCGGCCAGGAAGCGGCGGCGCGCCGGCAGGCCGTCATCGTCGTGGCTCATCGCATCACTCCCGCTCCTTGCCCGTGCGGTCGTTTGGCATCCCGGCCCCCCGCGGCTGCGCAGAGGGCCCGCTGACGGCCTCGCCGCCTTGCCCCTCACAAGGGCACGATCGTGCCGAGACCGATCAGCACCACCGGGATCGCCACGAGCGCCAGGACAGTCTGCGTTGCCGTGATCCCCGCCATCAAGGGGGCGTCGCCGCCGAGCTGTCGCGCCAGGATGTCGGCGGAGGAGGCCGTCGGCAGGGCCTGGAAGACGAGCGCCGTCGTCAGGGGAGGGCCGTCGTCAGGGGAGGTCCCTTCAGGCCTGTCAGCATGGCGGCGAGACCCGTGGCGACCGGCATCGCCAGGAACTTCATGACGGAGGACGAGACGACCGGCCCGACCCATTGCCCGGGAGGAGATGGTCCTGGACAGCCAGGAGGTCATCCTGAGGAGGGTCGAGACGGGGCTCGGCGCCTCCATCGTGCCGCTCTCGGACGACGTGCTCGCAACCCTCTCCGTGACCGCCCTGCCGTTCGGCGAACCGCAACTGATCCGGCGCCTCGTGCTCCTGGAACGCCAGGATCGCAGCAAGGGGCGGCTGTCCGCCGCGCTCGCTCAGGCCGTGACGGAGACCAGGAGACGCTCAGCGCCTCGATCGCGCTGAGCGACCGACCGGCGGCCTTCGCCAGCGGTCAGGACGGCCTCGGCCGCAACGCGCGCCGTGGCGATCCCCGACAGCCTGCCGGCCCCTGGCGGGGGCGGGTCGCCGCGTCCGCGGGGATCGGGTGATCGGGTGATCGGGTGATCGCCTTGGCTTCGCTCGATCCTGCGCGCCTCAGCAACAATCCCGATGACGCCGGATCGCGTATGGGTTCAGGCCCATATCGGCCAAGCTTTGGCCGTCGAGCGCTTCCAACTCGCGATAACTGCGCCGCGTGCACCACCAGATCTGCAGAGTGTGACGGAGCTTCGTCCACATCGCTGACCTCCGAGCCGGGTTGAATGCTGAGTGGTGACACACCGACAACCGTAAATCTGTGCTGAACATCACACGCGCGTCGCTGATCAACTGCGACGATGGCGATCGGCCGTGCTATCGTCTGTGCGGTGAGAAAACGCACGCTCGAAATTGCTTGGGGGCCGGGGGGATGAACAGGGCCAGCGGGGAACGGCGCCTAGCAGCGATCCTGGTCGCCGACATCGTGGGCTACAGCCGGCTCATGGGCGTGGACGAGGCCGGCACCCTGCGCCGCCTGAAGGCGCTTCGCCGGGAACTGATCGATCCCCGCATCGCGGCTGCCCATGGGCGGATCGTCAAGACCATGGGCGACGGCCTCCTGGTCGAGTTCCCGAGCCCCGTGCGCGCCGTCTCCTGTGCGGTCGAGATCCAGCGTGCCATGCTCGGCCGCGACGCCGGCCTGCCCTCCGAGCGGCAATTCAGGCTGCGCTTCGGCATCAATGTCGGCGATGTCGTGGCCGAGCCGGATGGTGACCTCTACGGCGACGGCGTCAACGTGGCGGCGCGCCTGGAGCCGCTGGCCGAGCCCGGCGGTCTCTGCATCTCGCGCTCGGTTCACGAGCAGGTCCGGGACAAGCTGCCCTACCGGTTCGAGGACCGCGGCAAGCTGGAGCTGAAGAACATCGCCCGTCCCATCGGGGTGTTCGCGCTCTCGGCCGAGGCGCTGGCGAACCTGCCCGAACTGGACACCGAGGAGGACGCCCAAGAGGACGCGCAAGAGGACAGCCAGGACGATGCCCCGAATGGGGCACGGGACGGAGCCGCGCCAGGACCGCATCGCGGCGCCCGGCGCGTCCTGCCGGCCTCCGTCCTCGCGGCCGGCCTCGCGGCCATCCTGGCAGCCGGCGGGGTCGGCTGGTGGTCCTGGTCCATGCAGAAGGCGCCTGAACCCGCCAGGCTGGCCGCCGAGCCGGCGAGCCATCCGCTAAAACCCGTGCCCGGCCTGTCGCTCGTGGTGCTGCCGTTCTCCAATCTGAGCAAGGACCCGGAGCAGGACTTCTTCGCCGACGGGCTGACGGAGGATCTGACCACGGACCTCTCGCACCTTGCCGGCAGCTTCGTCATCGCGCGCAACACGGCCTTCACCTACAAGGGCAAGCCCGTCGATATGAAGCAGCTCGGCCGCGACCTCGGCGTGCGCTACGCGCTGGAGGGAAGCGTTCGACGCACCGGCGAGGCGGTGGTGCTGAACGCCCAGCTGATCTCGACCGAGACCGGCGCCCATGTCTGGGCGGATCGCTTCGAAGGCGAGCGCAGCCGGCTCGGTGAATTGCAGGCCGAGTTCGTCGCAAGACTTGCGCGATCGCTGGACGTTCAGCTCACGCAGGCGGAAGGTCTTCGCATCCTTCGCGAGAGACCGAACAACCCGACGGCAGCGGACCTCGGCATGCTCGGATGGGCAGCACTGAACAAAACGCGGACGCCCGCCAATACCTCCGAGGCGAGAAGACGGTTCGAGCAGAGCCTGGAGATCGATCCAACTGACCCACAATCGAAGATCGGGCTGGCCAGAGCCGTCGCGCAGGCCATCAACACGCGGGTCAGCCAGAACATCGCCGCCGATAGCCAGCTCGCGTTCCAACTGGCCCGGGAAGGCCTCGAGGCAAATCCTCAAAATCCCATGGCCCATTACGTGATGGCCGAGGTGACGCGGACGACCAAGGATTTCGAGAGAGGGCTTCGCGAGATCAAGATCGCGATCGAGTACGATCCCAATATGGCGATCGCCCACGGGCTTGCCGGCATCATCGAATTATGGGCCGGCCGCGCTGCGAAAACCTTCGAGCACGTGGAAAAGGCAATTCGCCTGAGCCCGAAAGATTCTTTACTGAGCACTTGGGAATATTACATCTGCCATGCGCATGTGCATCTCGCGCATTGGGAAGACGCCATCAAATGGTGCAGCCGGTCCGTGGAACGGTCGCCCTATTTCTTCGCCTATATCGATCTCGCCGCATCCCATGCCTGGTTGGGCCACAGTCAGGAGGCGGCGGAGGCGACCAGGAATGTTCTCAGGCTGATGCCCGGTTACACGATCAGCAAGATGGCAAGCGCCGATTACTCGCGGAACCCGGTCTTTCTCGAAGAATATGGCCGCATCGTCGAGGGCATGCGGAAGGCGGGCCTGCCGGAGCAGTGAGTGCGGCCATGCCGCGGCGGCGTGAGCCTGATCGTCGGAAGGGCTGCGCGTCGAGCCCCCGCCCTGACACCGCGCGCCGTCCCTCAGCGGGACCGCGGCGGGAAGGTGAAGTCGAGAACCGTCCGGCCACCGGGGAGGGCGCTGCGGCGTGCGCGCGCTTGCGCCAGCGGCAGAGGGGCGGGCTCGCGGCATTCCTCGGGTGTCCCGGGCCTGTCCCAGAGATCGCGGGCGTACCGGGTCTGGATCGCCCAGACCACCTGAGGAACTAGGTTGTCCCGGAGGAGGCCCTCCGCGGCCAAGCCCTTGGCGATCTCAGCCAGGATCAGGGCGGATTGCTCGAAGGTGATCTGCCGAACCTCTGGTGGAGCCGGCCGGTTGCAGCGATGCACCGCGAAGAGCCAATCATGGATGATATAGGCTGGCCCCAAGGCCCACGGCGACAATCCCGGGATGTTCCAGAAGACCTGGGGAACGGAGCCGCCGTCGGTGTACATGTCCTCGGGGACGATCGCGGTTCTCATGAACGAGGGCGTGAAGCTGAAGGGGCGGGATCGCTGCTTGCGGTAGACGAAGTAATCCTGCTGAACCCATTCGACCACCACGTGTCCGCTGAACAATCCGGGTCGGACGTCCTCGTAAGCGATCGTCGACGTGCAGGCCGCGAGCGCGGCCGTCGATAACAGGACAGCCCCGCGCAGAAAGCTGTTGGCTCGGTTTTTAGCCGCCATCGAAGTCCGCCTCCCGGTCGGAGGATTCTCCGAAGCTTGGCCGGAAGATCAATGGACTCAACAGTACCGAGCGAGTCCGTCGCTTTCGGTGTCTCAAAGATGCGGCACCCGGGAGTATCAGACGCCGCGCATCCGCCTACCCCTTGATCAGCTCGCGGATGCGCGCGGCCAGCGTGTCCATCGCGAACGGCTTGGTCAGCACGGCCATCCCGGGCTCGAGCTGGCCGTTATGGAGCAGGGCGTTCTCCGCGAAGCCGGTGATGAACAGCACCTTGAGGTTCGGGCGGCCGAGGCGGGCCGCGTCGGCCATCTGGCGGCCGTTGAGGCCGCCGGGCAGACCCACATCCGTGATGAGCAGATCGATCCGCGCATCGGATTGCAGCACCCTGAGGCCGCCGGCCCCGTCCGCGGCCTCGATCGCGGTGTAGCCGAGCTCGCCCAGCACGTCCGTCACCAGCATGCGCACGGTCGGCTCATCGTCCACGATCAGCACGGTCTCGCCGGTCTCGGCGACCGGCGGCAGCCCCGCCTCGGGCAGCACCGCGTCGTGCTCCGCCTCGCCCCGGTGGCGGGGCAGGTAGATGCAGACATTCGTGCCCTCGCCGAGCTCCGAATAGAGGCGCACCTGCCCGCCGGATTGCTTGGCGAAGCCGTAGATCATCGAGAGGCCGAGGCCCGTGCCCTGGCCGAGGGGCTTGGTGGTGAAGAACGGGTCGAAGGCCTTGGCGATCACCTCCGGGGGCATGCCGGTGCCGGTGTCGGAGACACAGAGCGAGAGGTACTGCCCCTCGGGCATGTCGTGCTGCCGGGCCCCGTGCCGGTCGATCCAGCGGTTGGCGGTCTCGATCGTGATCCGGCCGCCCTCCGGCATCGCGTCGCGGGCGTTGATGCAGAGGTTGAGCAGGGCGTTCTCGAGCTGCGAGGGATCGACCAGCGCGGACCAGAGGCCGCTCATGCAGGCCGTCTCCACCTGCACGCCGGGCCCGACCGTGCGCTGGATCAGGTCGAGCATGCCGCTGACCAGCGTGTTCACGTTGGTGGCCTTGGGCGCGAGCGTCTGCCGGCGCGAGAAGGCCAGCAGGCGGTGCGTGAGGGCGGCCGCCCGCTTGGTCGCCCCCTGGGCGGCCACCATGTACTTGTCCACGTCCTTGAGGCGCCCCTGCGTGATGCGGGCGTTCATCAGCTCCAGGCTGCCGGAGATGCCCGCCAACAGGTTGTTGAAATCATGCGCGAGGCCGCCCGTGAGCTGGCCGACCGCCTCCATCTTCTGGGATTGGCGCAGCTGCTCCTCGGCCAGCATCAGCTCGGCGGTCCGCGCCTCCACGCGCTGCTCCAGCGTTTCGTTGAGGGACCGCAAGGCCGCGGCCGCACGGTCGCGCTCCGCCTCGACCGCCCGCCGCTCCTCGACATCGATGAGAACGCCGGGAAAGCTCAGCGGCGTCCCGTCCGGCGCGTGGTCGACGCGCCCGTTCGCCTCGATCCAGTAATAGCGTCCGTCCGCGCGGCGCACCCGGTACTGGTGGGCATAGGCGCCGCCCCGCGCGATGGCCCCGTTGATCGCGGCCGCCAGCCCGGCCTGGTCGTCGGGATGCACCGTCGCGACGATCCGGGCGAGCGGGATCGCGTCCCGGCCGAGCGCCGGATCCAGGCCGAAGGCGCTCGCGAAGGCCTCGTCGACCGTGAACCGGTCGGTGGGCAGATCCCAGTGCCAGGTGCCGATGATCGCGCCGGCCGCGAGCGCCAGCTGCACGCGCTCGATATTGTCGCGCGCGAGCGCCTCGCTGGCGCGCAGGCGGTCCTGCGCCTCGTGGCGCGCGGTGACGTCGCTGAAGAAGATGGCGATCTGCCGCTCGGCGGGATCGCCGACCCGGACGGCGCGGACATCGAACCAGCGCGCGAAGGCCTTGGCGTAATTCTCGAAGGTTGCCGGCTCGCCGGTCTTCGCGACGCGCCCATAGGTCTCGAACCAGAACGACTCCAGGTCCGGGGCGAATTCGGTGACCCACTTGCCGCGCAGGTTGACCCCGGCCTGACGCTCGAAGGCGGGGTTGGCCTCGACGAAGCGGTAATCCACCGGCCGGTCGTCGGCATCGAACTTGACCTGCACGATGGCGAAGGCCGCCTCGATCGTCTCCAGGATCGTGCGGAAGCGCTCCTCGCTCCGGCGCAGGGCCGTCTCCGCGCGGCGCAGCCGGGTCAGATCCAGCATGGCGCCGATCATCCGCACGGCCCGGCCCTCGGCGTCGCGGCGCAGGTGCCCCCGGTCGAGCACCTCGGCGTAGGAGCCGTCCGCGCGGCGGAAGCGGTACGCGTCGGTCCAGGCGGTGCCGGTCCCGTCGATCACGGCATGGATCGAGGCGTCGATGCGGGCCCGGTCGTCCGGGTGGATCTGGGCGATCCACCAGTCGCCGGTCGGCTCGGCCATCGCGGGACGATGACCGTAGGCGTCTTCCAGCGCCTCGTTCCACAGCACGTGGTTCGTCGTGAGATCCCAATCCCAGATGGCGTCGGAGGTGGCCTTGACGGCGAGCCGGAGGCGCTCCTGGGTCTCCTCGAGGGCGACCCCGGCCAGGTGCTCGGCGGTCCGGTCGCGCAGGATCTTCAAGAAGCCGAGATGGGCCCGGTCGCCGTCACGCAGCGGCATCATCTCGCCCGAGGCCCAGAAACGCCGGCCGTCCTTGCGCAGGTGCCAGCGCTCGTCCGACGCACGTCCGTCCTGCAGCGCCCGCTGCATCTCGTGCTCGATGCAGCCCCTGGCCCGGTCCTCCGGTGTGAAGAAGCGCGTGGCGTCGTGGCCGTGCATCTCCGCGGCGGTCCAGCCCATCACGTGCACGGCGCCCGGGTTCCAGTCGGTGATGAGGCCCGCGGGATCCGTGATCACCATGGCGAAATCGACCGCGGACTCGAAGATCGCGCGCTGGCGCGACTCGCTGAGGGCTAGGGCCGCCCGGCTGGCCCCGAGTTCGGCCACGAGGTCCTGCGAGGCCGTCAGGTCCGCCGTGGCCCGGTCCATCCGGCGTCCATGCTCGCGCGTCGCCGTCCGCGCGTCCGCCTTCGCCGCCTGGGTCCGCTGCTCGGCCTCGACGGTCTCGGCGCGGCTGCGGGCGAGTTCCGAGCGGTGCTGGGCGTCGCGCACGGTCCGCCGATCCGTCCGATGCTGCGCATTGAGGCCGGCCGCGTTGAGGGCCGCGCGCAGGCGCAGAACCTCCGCCTCAAGGTCTTCGCGGGAAAGGGAATTCAATGCAGCCCCGGTCACACGTCATGGTTCCGACAGACCGCCTTTTACCCGCACAGTGCTTTGCGCACAATTAAAACGCTGATTGTGTCAATTCAGACAGTACGGCAGGCCGCCTTGCTTGGCCTCCCGGCTGTTGACGCCCGAGCAGGCAAAGACGTGGCGCGACGAACTCTTGGCCGCGACAGCCGATGACAGGGCGGCGTCCTCCCACCGAGCCGAGAGTGATCGACGTCCCAGCCCCGAGCGAGACCGCTGCCCCCGACGCGGTGGCGGGGGAGGCGGGCTTCGTGAGGGCAGGGGCGTGGGGCCGTGACGTCCCGCCGGCGCGCGAGGCCGGCGGGACGCCCTGCCCGAGCCATCGGCCCCGGTCAGAAGCGCACCGCGCCGAACCCTGCACCGCCGCTCCGACGAACCGGACGGATCGGCGACGTGGGCTCCTGCCACCCCTTCGATGGCTGCGTGAAGTGTAGCGGGCGGGCCTGCCGATGGCGGGCCCCCGGGGCATGATGGCGCCGGTGATGATGCCAGTGCCGGTGGCGCCGGTGATGGTGCCAGTGCCGGTGACGGCGATGATGGTGCCAGCGATGGCGATGGCGCCGGTGATGCCAGTGGCGGTGTCGGCGCCAGCCCACCGTGACGATCCCGCTGTCGGGGAGCGCCGCAAGGTTGATCGCGGTGCCGAAATTCGCGGCCGACGCGCTCCGCGGCGCCAGGGCGAAGAGCCCCACGAAGAGACCCGCGAAGAGACCTGCACCGAGAACCACCGCGAGAAGTAGCCTTTTCATCACCCCTCAGACCTTCCGATTCACGAGCGAGCCGGCCTCCGCCCGCGAGCGGCTGAACGCGGAGGGCCGGCAGCAGAGGACGGATCGTCCAGCCAAGCCCTCAACGACGGCGGGCGCGCGAGGGTTTCCGGAGAGGCTCGGCGCGAACCCGGACACGGTCGCCACCGAGGGCGTCGACCCGGCCGCCGGCACGCAGGCGACGCGAGCCACCCTCCCGGACCCGCGCAGATCAAGGGGCCATCGGCACGCCCGGGATGGAAGCTTTGCGGTAATCCGATTGCTGTAAGTGAATGTTTTCAGGTTGGGCGTCTGTAATCCTGCAGCTTCCGGACCGCCGAATCTCGACGTTGTGCCGGGTCAAGGGCTCGGCTTGCTTCACCGGACGCCGGGCAAGGGAGAGAGACTCAGGACGCTGTCACGCGAACCGTTCGTTTTCGCACGGGTAAGCTTCATCACAGGCGCATACCGCCCGAGCGCGGGCGCAAGATCGAGTTTGATGCTGGAGCAGGCTTAGAACAGAGGCGATCACCCAGATGGCGATGGATCAGGTTCAGGGGCCGCTTCCGTCCTCCACGCCGCTCGAGCGCGACGCCCGTCTGGTCTCCACCGACCACAGGATCGCCCCGAGCGAGATCGCGATCGGCGTCATCATCGGCCGGGCGGCTGAATATTTCGACTTCTTCGTCTTCGCGATCGCCTCCGTGGTGGTCTTTCCGAAAGTGTTCTTTCCCTTCGCCGACCCCGTGACGGCGACGCTCTATTCCTTCGCCATGTTCGCGCTGGCCTTCATCGCGCGGCCGATCGGCTCGGTCATCTTCATGGCGATCGACCGCCGGCACGGGCGCGGCGTCAAGCTGACGATCGCGATGTTCCTGCTCGGCTTCTCCACGATGGCGATCTCGTTCCTGCCGAGCTACGCCCAGATCGGTGCCTGGTCGCTGTATCTCCTGAGCGTCCTGCGGATCGGACAGGGCCTGGGGCTCGGCGGCGCCTGGGACGGGCTCGCCTCCCTCCTGGCGCTCAACGCGCCGATCGAGCGACGGGGCTTCTACGCCGCCCTGCCGCAGCTCGGCGCACCGTTCGGCTTCATCGTGGCGGGCACCCTGTTCGCGTTCTTCCTGCTGAGCCTGCCCGAATCCGACTTCCTGGATTGGGGCTGGCGCTACCCGTTCTTCTGCGCCTTCGCGATCAACGTCGTGGCGGTGTTCGCGCGGCTGCGGCTCGTCGCGACCGAGGAATTCGCCAACCTCCTCGAACGGCGGCGGCTCGAACCCTCCCCGATCCTCCCGCTGATCCGCGACCACGCGCGCGAACTCGTCATCGGCGCGCTGATCCCGCTGGCGAGTTTCGCCCTCTTCCACCTCGTGACCGTGTTCCCGATCAGCTGGATCACCCTGTTCACGCACCGTTCGGCGGGCGAGTTCCTGATGGTTCAGTGCTCCGGCGCCTTCATCTGCGCGGGGGCCATCCTGGCCTCGGGCCTGATCGCCGACCAGATCGGCCGCCGGAAGCTGCTCCTGATCGCGGCCGGCCTGATCGCGATCTTCGCGATCGGCAGCATCATCGCGCCTCTCCTGTTCGAGGAGAACGCGATCGGCCAGACGATCTACGTCAATGCCGGCTTCGCGCTGCTCGGCCTGTCCTACGGGCAATCGTCCGGAGCGGTGACGTCGCGCCTGGAGCAGCGCTATCGCTATACCGGGGCCGCGCTCACCAACGACCTCGCCTGGCTGCTCGGTGCGGGCTTCGCGCCGCTCATCGTCCTGTATCTCTCGGCCCGCTACGGATTGGCCTGCGTCGGCCTGTACCTCCTGTCGGGGGCGGTCACGACCTTGCTCGTGCTCGGCATTTCCCGCTCGGAAATCCGCCAGGTTTGAGCCGTGCGGACACCCGCGTGTCCGCTCCACCCGCTCGCACGTCGCCCTCCTGGCGACGAGGGATCACGGAGTGACGCCCCGACCATGGTCCTCGCCCACCCGCCCATCGCCCGCCGCGCGCGCGGCTCCTGGCTCCGCAGGACCCGGCGCGGCCTGGTGCCGCTCGCCGCCATGGGTCTGCTCACCGGCTGCAACATGGTCGTGCTGAATCCGTCGGGCGACATCGCGGTCCAGCAGCGCAACCTCCTCATCGCGTCCACGGCGCTCATGCTGATCGTCATCGTGCCGGTGATCGCGCTCACCTTCCTGTACGCCTGGCGCTACCGGGCCTCGAACGCGAAGGCGATCTACGATCCCGATTGGCACCACTCGACCCAACTCGAAGTGGTGATCTGGACGATCCCCCTGCTGATCATCATCGCGCTCGGGGCCATGACGTGGATCAGCACGCACACGCTCGATCCCTTCAGGCCCCTGAGCCGGCTCGCCCCCAACAAGCCCGTGCCGGCGGACGTGAAACCCCTGACCGTCCAGGTCGTCGCCCTCGATTGGAAGTGGCTGTTCCTCTATCCCGAACACGGGGTCGCGAGCCTCAACGAGATGGCGGCGCCGGTGGACGTGCCGATCTCCTTCAAGATCACCTCCTCCTCGGTCTGGAACACGTTCTACGTGCCGGCTCTCGCCGGCATGGTCTACGCCATGCCGGGCATGCAGACGCAGCTTCACGCCGTGATGAACAAGGCGGGGGACTTCCGGGGCCAGTCGGCGCATTACAGCGGATCGGGGTTCTCCCGGATGAATTTCGGCTTCCGGAGCCTGTCGCCGCAGGATTTCGACGCGTGGGTGGCGAAGACCAAGGCCTCCGGGACGCGCCTCGACCGCGACGCCTATCTGAAGATCGAGAAGCCGAGCGAGGCGGTCCCGGTCCAGTTCTTCGGCACGGTCGAGAACGGCCTCTTCGACGCCATCCTGGGCCTGTGCGTCGAGCCGGGCCAGATGTGCGTCGCGGAGATGCACCACCTCGACCGGTCGGGTGGCGCCGGCGAGGCCAGCGAGGCGAACCGGGAGAGGCTCGAATACGACAGCCGTCGTGGCAGGAGCGGCGACGAATCGCCGGCCGCGACCTTCCCGGCCTCCGGGCGCCCGCCCCAGGGCTCCGTCCAGCCTGAAGGCATGATGCCCCGCGATCAGGAACTGAGCCGCGGCGGCGTCAACGCGCCGAAATCCGAGCCCGACCAGGGACAGGGCAATGCGCGTCCGGGGGCCGAGCGGGGGCCGGCTCCGGCGCAGTTGAACAATCGGCCGTCCGATCGCCACCAGCACTGACCCGAGCGAGCTTCCGCATGTTCTCGAACCTCGACCTCAGGCAACTCATCTTCGGACGGCTGACGCTCGAGGCGATCCCCTATCACGAGCCCATCCTGCTCGGGACGTTCATCGCCGTGGCGATCGGCGGCGCGGCCCTCCTCGGTGCCGTCACCTGGTACGGCAAGTGGGGCTATCTCTGGCGGGAATGGTTCACGAGCGTCGACCACAAGAAGATCGGCATCATGTACGTCGTGCTGGCCATCGTGATGCTGCTGCGCGGCTTCGCGGACGCGGTCATGATGATCACCCAGAAGGCCCTCTCGGTCGGCGCGTCGGAGGGCTACCTGCCCCCGCACCATTACGACCAGGTCTTCACCGCGCACGGCATGATCATGATCTTCTTCATGGCGATGCCGTTCGTCACCGGCCTGATGAACTACGTGATGCCGCTCCAGATCGGGGCCCGCGACGTGGCGTTCCCCTTCCTCAACAATTTCAGCTTCTGGATGACGGCGGGCGGCGCTGCCCTCACGATGCTGTCCCTGTTTGTCGGCGAGTTCTCGCGCGCGACCTGGCTCGCCTACGCGCCGCTGTCGGGGGCGGCCTACAGCCCCGGCGTCGGGGTCGATTACTACATCTGGGGGCTCCAGATCGCGGGGGTCGGCACCACGCTGTCGGGCATCAACCTGATCGCCACCATCGCCAAGATGCGGGCGCCCGGCATGAGCTTGATGAAGATGCCCGTCTTCTGCTGGACGACGCTGGCCAGCAACGCCCTCATCGTCACGATCTTCCCGGTCCTGACCGCGACCCTGGCGCTGCTGTCGCTCGACCGATACGTGGGGACGCACTTCTTCACGAACGATTTCGGCGGCAACACGATGCTGTACATGAACCTCATCTGGATCTGGGGTCATCCGGAGGTCTACGTCCTGGTTCTGCCCGCCTTCGGGATCTACTCGGAGGTCACCTCGACCTTCTGCAGCAAGCGGCTGTTCGGCTACACCTCGATGGTCTACGCCACGATGGTGATCGCCGTCGTGTCGTGGCTGGTCTGGCTGCACCACTTCTTCACGATGGGGGCCGGGCCCACCGTGAATGCCTTCTTCGGCATCGCGAGCATGATCATCTCGATCCCGACGGGCGCGAAAGTCTTCAACTGGCTCTTCACCATGTATCGCGGGCAGATCCGCTTCGATGTGCCGTTCATCTGGGTCATGGGCTTCATCCCGACTTTCGTGATCGGCGGGTTGACCGGCGTGCTGCTCGCGGTGCCGCCCGCCGATTTCATCGTGCACAACAGCCTCTTCCTGGTGGCGCATTTCCACAACGTCATCATCGGCGCCGTCGTCTTCGGCGTGCTCGCCGGTCTGCAATACTGGTTCCCGAAAGCATTCGGCTACACGCTCGATCCGTTCTGGGGGAAAGTCTCGTTCTGGTGCTGGCTCATCGGCTTCTGGGTGGTGTTCACGCCGCTCTACATCCTCGGCCTGATGGGCGTGACGCGCCGGACGCAGCATTTCGACGACCCGGACGTGCAGCCTTACCTGACGGTCGCGGCGATCGGCGTGTTCATCATCATGGCGGGGATCCTGGCGCTGCTCGTCCAGCTCGTGGTCAGCTATTTTCGGCGCGAGCAGCTGCGCGACCGCACGGGCGATCCCTGGGGGGGCCGGACGCTCGAATGGTCCACCTCCTCGCCGCCTCCGCCCTACAACTTCGCCTACACGCCCATCATCCATGATCTCGACGCGTGGTGGGACATGAAGAAGCGCGGCCACGACCGGCCTCTGGAGGGGTTCCGGCCGATCCACATGCCGAAGAACACCGGCACGGGCGTGATCCTGGCGGGCCTCAGCACCGTGCTGGGCTTCGCCATGATCTGGTACATCTGGTGGCTGGCCGCCCTGTCCTCCGCGGGCCTCATCGCCACCGCCGTCATCCACACGTTCAACTACAACCGGGATTTCTACATCCCGGCCGAGGACGTCACGCGGCTTGAGCGCGAGAGGACCGCGCAACTCACGAGAGGGGTCGGCGCCGATGCATGAGCGGACCGCCCCGCCCGGTGCCACGGCACCGGTCTTCTACGAGCACGAAGAGCATGCCCACGGCGACGGGGGCACGCTGATCGGCTTCTGGATCTACCTGATGGGGGACAGCCTCATCTTCGCGATCCTGTTCGCCACGTACGGGGTGCTCGGCCGCAACTACGCGGCGGGTCCGTCCGGGGCGGAATTGTTCGATCTCCGGCTCGTCGCGGTGAACACGGGCCTCCTGCTCCTGTCGTCCATTACCTACGGCTTTGCCATGCTCGAGATGGACAAGGCGCGGATCGACACCACGCTCCGTTGGCTCGCCGTCACGGGCCTGTTCGGCGCAGGCTTTCTGGCGATCGAGCTCTTCGAGTTCAGCCACCTGATCCGCGAGGGCGCGACGCCTCAGCGCAGCGCCTTCCTGTCCGCCTTCTTCACGCTCGTCGGCACGCACGGATTGCACGTCACCTTCGGCATCCTCTGGCTCGTCGTCCTGATGCTGCAGGTGCGCCAGCGCGGCCTCATCGCCGAGAACCAGCGCCGGCTCCTGTGTCTGTCGATGTTCTGGCACTTCCTCGACGTGGTCTGGATCGGCGTCTTCACCTTCGTCTACCTGATGGGAGCCATGCGATGAGCGCGGTGACCGGGGCCGGAGACGTCCGGAAGTCGCAGGACGATGGGGCAGGGCCCGGCATGGCGCGGGGCGCGCCCCATCCGCACGGGGCGCATGGCAGTTTCCGGGGCTACGTGACCGGCTTCGTGCTGTCGGTCATCCTCACCGCCATTCCGTTCTGGCTCGTCATGGGCGACGTTCTGCAGGACACGCTCTGGACCAGCATCGTCATCATGGCGCTGGCGGCGGTGCAGATCGTCGTGCACATGATCTACTTCCTGCACATGAATACGAAATCGGAGGGCGGCTGGACCTTCATGGCGCTGGCCTTCACCCTGACCCTGGTCGTCATCACGTTGGTCGGCTCGATCTGGGTCATGTACCACCTAGATCAGAACATGATGCCGATGACGCCGCACGAGGCGCTGCAGAAGCCCTGATCCTGTTTCGATGAACGCCGCGGGCGCCCCCGAGGCCGGCAGAGCCCCGCGGGCAACGCGGCGATCGCTCAGTCACAGGCGCGCGACCGGATCCCTCCGCTGCCCTTCGAGGGGCTGGCCATCGCGGCGCGGAATCCGCGGCTTTGCCTCCTCGCCGGCGCGGCGGCCCGCGAGCGGAGTCCCCGTCAGGCCGACAGCGCGGCCACGGCAGCACGGAAAGCGATCTGATCGACGCTGCCGAGCTGCGCCGTGCAGGCAGCCTGCGCCGTCTCCCACAGGGGGATCGCCTCGGTCAGGAGCGCGCGGCCTTCGTCGGTGAGCACGATGCGCCGGACACGCCGGTCCTGCGCATCCGCCCGGACCGCGAGGAGGCCGCGACGATCCAGAGGCTTCAGGTTGGCCGTGATGGTGGTGCGATCCATCGCCAGGTCCTGAGCGAGCTCGCCGATGGTCGGCGCCTCGTCGCGAACAAGCATCATCAACAGGCCGAATTGCCAGTTCGACAGGCCGGTGGGGCGCAAGGCGGCATCGTAGCGACGGCCGATGGTGCGGGCTGCCCGCTGGGTCGAGAGGCAGAGGCAAGCCTCCTCGATGGTCGCCGCGAGCGCGGGGGTAAGGGCAGGCGTTCTGGCCATGGGCAGACCCTCAGGAAAGTTGATACCAACTATATAGGAGCTCCGCCGGCTTCCGAATAGACGGTCACGGCCCGGTCCGCGTCCGAGGGCCGGCCCCCGGCAGCGCGCGCCACAACAAGGTTGGTATCAACTCAGGTGCGCTGACGCACGGCGAGGGCTGCGGAAAGGTTTATATCAAGCCTATCGCAACGAGCGAGGCAGCGGGCTCCCTCAGGGACCATCCGGCTCCGCCCGCTCAAGTTTGGGAGAATTCCGATGCGTGTTCGTTCCGCCTTCGCCGCCGCTGTCGTCGCCGCCAGCATCGCTGCCGCCTCTGTGCCGGCCGCCGCTCAGGAGGTTCAGACCTTCGACGCCTGGGGCCACACCTTCAACGTTCCGGGCGCCCGGTCAGCCGTGGCTGGCGCGGCCACAGCGCGTAAGGACGCCGTCCCGCGCAAGGAGGCCGTGCTGGCCACCGGCTCGGTCGCTCCCCGGCACGCTTACGCCTCGGCCCGGGCTGGTGCGGCGTCTGAGAACGCCGCCGTGGTCCACGAGGCTCCGCGCACGATCAACGTCTGGGGGGCTCGGGTTGATGCCCGCGTCGACTAGGCGGCGCTGACCAGCCAGGGCCCCCGGCTCACCATCATTGATGCAGTCAATATCGATGATCGACCGCATCTGTTTGAATGATGGTGTTCCGGGAAGCATATCCCTCTCACGAAACAGGGCAGAGGCCCTGAAACATCAAAGGGATCAGCACCATGACCGTTCGTACGCTCGTTCTTGCCGCTGTCGCCTCCGTCACCCTGGCGGGCACCGCGCTGGCGGATGACCGCCTCAACCTCACGCCGCCGCTCTACCGTGAGCAGGCCCGCGCCACGGCCACCCTGCGTCCGGCTTCCGAGCTGACGACGACGCCCTCCGTGACCGCGCGCGCTCCCACGACCCGGCGCGTCGTCGCCGAGGCTGCCGACACCGCGGCCCACTAAGCTGCCGGCGAGCGCCGACACCCGCACCCATGATCGCCCCGGCCTCGCGCCGGGGCTTTTCTTCGCCCTTCAGCGTCTTCTTCACCCTTCAGCGTCTTCTTCACCCTTCGGCGTCTTCACCCTTCGGCGTCTTCACCCTTCGGCGTCTTGGCCCTTCGGCGTCTTCAAGGGATCCGACGTGATCCGTGCGCATGGGATCTCCTGCAGGTCTGAGACCCTGGCCAGGAGATCATGGCCGGCATTTCAGCAACCTGAGCTCATGACCGGGCGAGCGCGTGAAACCACACCCTGGGCAGCCACAGCGCGGAAACGAAGGCTGCCTTTACCCACGTGAATGTGCCGGGCTGGCGAGGTGGCAGTTTGCCCGCGCCGGTTCCGTTCCCGGCACGGCTCCGCCGGCATTCCGAACCCCCGCCGTTGGTGGAGCCGTCTTTCTCCCGAGATCTGAACTTAGCCCCGCGCTCCGAGAGCCGCGGGGCTTTTCTTGAGGCCGTGCGGGCGCGCGATGGGCCCAACCCGTCTCACGGGTGGGTGTGCCGCTGCTTCGGCACGACCGTGATGGCGCCCGTGTGCTCGATGATGGCGGATTGCACGTCCTCCAGGTTCGTGATCCCCTGCTGGCGCATCTCCGCCATGACGTCCCGCGCATCCACGCGACGGCGCCGCATCTTCTCGTCATCCCAGGTGCCGTTGGCATAGATCACCACCGGGTTGCCCTCCGTCACCATGCCGACCACCGGCCAGACCCGCTTCAGATGCGAGAGGGCCGTGTGCAGACCCGCGATGGTGCAGAGGGCCAGGATCGCGCCCGTGATCGAGCGGTCGTCGCCCAGGATCGGCGGCACGGCTATTCCGCCGAAGAAGAAGATCACCACCATGTCGAGCGGTGTCGCCGAACGCATGATCCGCTGCGTCGTGAGCCGCAGCAGGATCAACACGGTGAGGTACATCAATGCGGCGCGGAAAACGATGTCCATGGGCGCGTCCTTCAGACCTGACGGCGTTCGCTCAGGGATAGACGAAGAGCGGCAGGTCGATCTGGTCACCGCGGACCGTCAGCTTGGCCGCGACAGGCCCGACTTTGCGGGGGGACAGCTTGAATGTGATGCTGCCTTGTTTCTCGAGCCCCAGATTGAACGTGTAGGTCACGCCCCGCGGCGTGGCGTCCACCGAGACGGCGCTCGGCTGGGTCGCGCCGATGGATGCGTGGTCGAGGAGGTCCGAGCCGACATCGATCTGCAACTTCTCGCTGTGCAGGGCCCGCGTCACGTCCACGATCAGGTCTGTGGGCGCGTTGGCACGCAGGAG
Source organism: Methylobacterium soli (assembly GCF_008806385.1). Lineage (GTDB taxonomy): Bacteria > Pseudomonadota > Alphaproteobacteria > Rhizobiales > Beijerinckiaceae > Methylobacterium > Methylobacterium soli. The sequence continues at coordinate 1,322 of NZ_VZZK01000007.1, read as the reverse complement.
GTGCTGATACGTCACGCTCAGCGGCTCGTGCGCGAAGGCCTTCGTCGATGCGGAGAGCCAGCCATTGCCGAAGGCGCCGAGCAGACCGGCGGCAATGATCAATCCGATCAGCCCCTGCAGCGCCGTCTCGGCGCGGCTCCACTGGGTCTCGAAGCCGGTATTGGCCTCGATCTGCGTTTCGGTCGCCTGGGCCGAGCTGATCACGCGGGGCGGTCTCCTGGATGTTGCCAATGGCTACAACCCCGGAGAAGCAGAAGCTTTCATCGCCTGCGGCAATCGCGCGTCGTTCGCGAACCGCGACGCTGAAGCCGGGGCTATGTGCCAAGCAAGAAGGCGTCTGGGTTCCGAGCAGGTCAGTATGCATCGCGCGCAGTGGGCGCGGCAGAGCGCGTTCCGTGGATGCGCCCTTGCACCACATCCATCGTACGAGCTCGGACACTTGTCAGAAATTCCAGAAATCCGACCGGGCTCCTGAAACGAATTCCATCTCGCACGTTTAACAGAAGTTAAGGGCAGGCCTCTCCTGCCGATCATCAGCCAGCGCCCTCGGCAGAGGCGCGACTTCCAAAGAGCGTGCGATGCGAGAAGCCAGCGACTGCCCACCTCTCGATGGGCCGGCCTCTGATCCTGTTCTGTACGGCGTGGCGCGCGGCCTCGAGCGCCTGTTCCCGCCCATCGATCACCCGACCTTCCTCGAACACGGGCCCGAGATCGGCTCCGCGGCGGAGGAGGGGATGCAGGAAGACCCTCAGGATCAGCGCTGAGCCACGCAGGCGCCGGCCGACGAACCGAGACGGATCGGCGGCCCGGAGGGGCGACGCGTGCGGTCGGCGCGCCCGCAGGCCTGCATCCTCGTTAACATGCCGCAAGACAAAAGGAATGTCTGGCGCTCAGCGAGCGGGGCCGGAGCAACCATTGCCACGGGCCGCCGTTGTTCGCCCCTGAACTGGATCCATCCAGCAGGGAGACACCATGATCAAGCTTATTGCCGTCGGCACCCTCGCGCTGACGATTGCGGGTTCCGCTTCCGCGCAGGGCCTGCCCGTTGCGCGCGAGCCGGGCGCAACCGGAACGGTCATCCAGCGACAGTTGAACAACACCGGCAACGACCGCAGCCTGATCGTTGCGCCAAGTGCCACGGGTGCGGGGACCATCGCGACCGACTCGGCTGCGGGCGGCAATGCGGGTCAGCCCTCCCGTGCCGTGCCGCAGGGCGGCGCCAGCGGCAGCGGCAGCCAGGGACCGGGCGGTGGCGGCTAGAGCTGTTCCCGATCGCGTTGCGACGGGACCGTCGGCCGCGCCCGTGCCGAAGCGGGCGCGGA
>NZ_VZZK01000069.1 GCF_008806385.1 Methylobacterium soli | reverse complement strand
AAGCCTGGACGGAGGAGCCCTCTAGGTTCACCCAGAACCCGCACCACCAAATACCGGGACCAAACATCTAAGGCTCCTATCTGAGAGGTTTCGAATGGGAGAGCGCGATGTGCTCAGCCTCGCTCGAATCGACGCTGGAGCTCTGGTCGACGACGCTGCGGCAGGCCAAGCAGCACATCCGCCCGTTGTTCGCCGCCCCGAGTGTCGCCGCCTCGGCCAACGCCTTCCTGGACGGCCTGCTCGGGGGTGAGCGGCGCAAGACCGGCTGGATGCGGGCCGAGGCCGCTGGGGACCCGGGTCCCTGGCGCCAGCAGGCCCTCCTCGGTCGCACGCACTGGGATGCGGAGGCTCTGCGCGATGTGGTGCGCGACTACGTCGTCGAGACGTTCGCCTCACCTGACGCGGTTCTCATGATTGACGAGACCGGTTTTCTCAAACAGGGCAAAGCCTCGTGCGGTGTGGGCCGGCAGTACACAGGCTCGGCCGGCAAGATCACCAACTGCCAGATCGGGGTGTTTGCCGCCTACGTCTCGGATCAGGGCCACGCCTTCATCGACCGCCGCCTGTACCTGCCCAAAGCCTGGACCGGGGATCCAGCCCGAAGGCAAGCGGCGCATGTGCCCGAGGCGATCACCTTTGCCACCAAGCCGCACCTGGCGCTCGCCATGTTCGAGCGGGCCATCCAGGCAGAGGTGCCGTTTGCCTGGGTGGCGGCCGACAGCATCTACGGCGTGGGCGAGATCGAGCTGGCGCTGCGGCGCGCCTACAAGGGCTACGTGCTGGGCGTCACCGGTCAGCATCACTTCTGGTCCTGGGACGCGAACCTCGACGTCGCCGGCACTGCCGAGGACATCGCCAAGGGCATCCCCGACCAGGACTGGGTGCGCCTCTCGGCCGGAGCCGGCAGCAAGGGACCGCGCCTGTTCGACTGGGCCTATCTGCCGCTGGCCACGCTCCGGGCCGACGCGCTCGACGTCGCTCTCGATCAGAGCTTGTTGACGCGCGGCCTGCTGGTGCGGCGCAGCCTGTCGGATGGGGCGCTCGCCTACTTCACCGCCTGGTGCCCGGCCGGGACGCCGGTCGAGAGGCTGGTGATGGTGGAAGGCCGGCGCTGGGCAATCGAGGACGCGTTCGAGAGCGCCAAGACGGAACTCGGGCTGGCCCACAACGAGAGCCGCTCGTGGCACGGCTGGCACAGGCACGTCAGCTTGGTGATGCTGGCCTTCGCGATGCTGGCGCGGGTGCGCCGGCTGGCCAACAGGACGCCCCCAAAAACGACGCTCATCGCCAAGCTCGCAGGTGCTGTGGTCCATCCAGGAGATCCGGCGCGTGGCGATGCGGCTGGCGCAGCGGCGCATTGAGCCCGCCCTCGTGCTCGCCTGGTCAGCCTGGCGGCGCGCCCACCAAGCTGCCGCTCAACAGGCGCATCTCAGAGGGGGAGTGCAACTGTAATGCTAGACCGCCTCGACCACTGCCTCAGGCAGGTTATGTCACCCAGACCCAGCCCACGGTATCACCGAGGCAACGGGATTGTTGCGCTCCGAGCGATCGTATCGCTGCGGGGCTTTTCTACGGCCCCTCAACTCGGCCACACGTAAATCTCGTGCACGCTGCCGTTGTAGTTGAACCAGTAGACCTCCGTCGCGGGGTTCAATCCGTGATCGTGGTAGGCCGTCGCGATGCTTCGCACCAAGATTTCGGCCTCTATCCGATCGGCAATGTCGCAAGCGAGCATCTGCGGCCGGCGACCACCGAAGCTTCCAAGATCGCGAATGAAAATAGAGTGTGCCATGATCTCTCCGCTTTCTGTCGTAAACTTACATTGTGTCGGGTCTACAGTTCGGGAATGCGAAGGTTCAGAATCTTCACCTGTGATGGTTAATGGGTTTTAACGGCATTTCTTGCATTTTTTTACAACCAGTGCATGCAGATCCGAGCAGAACTGGTCGAAGGCTCGCGCATCCACCCCCCGCTTCGGCCCGCGCCAAGCCGCGCGCGATCGTATTGCTGCGGGCCTTTTTACTCAGTGAACGGGAAAATCGTCGCGCTCGTAAATCGCGCGAGCCTCCGCGTAGGTCGTGATCGCCGGCTTGTCGTCACGAAGCATGACGCTGAAGAACTTCCCGTGCGTCCTCGGCCAATCCTCGACGATCATGTGAATGGCCTTGGCCAAGGTGCAGTCGATCGGTTGGCCGGGCGGGGCTGGCTCAACACCCGGCTCGATGTCGGTCCCATCGTGCCATAGGATCTGGACCGTCTCGTTGTAGTCGATATCGCCCATTGAACCCTCCTCGTGAAGGATGGTCGCGCTATGAGCCGCGCGACATGGCGTTTCGATCTCCCATTCTCGCCCAAATTTGAGCACGGCCCGGCAATCGCGTCGAGCATTGCTCGTCCAGAGCGCTACCCACGCCCGCCGCCTCAGCCCACGCCTCCGGCGGAGGTCTGCATCAGGATTGGGGATGAGCGAGGCGGCCGATCGGTCGAGGTCGCGCCCGAGCGCGCTGTCGAGCTGATCCGGGAACTCAGTGACGCGGCCTGTGGATAGTTTTCAGTACAGAAGTCCGCTCATGATGGGTGAATGCTCAGCAGTACGGCCGGACCGCAGTCAATTGGACTGCGATGCCCGCTCTCGAGCTGCGGATTTCTGCTTCGATCTTCGAGATCTCCGAAGGAAAAACAGGCCTGAGGCAGCAAGACCTGCAAAAAAGCTGCCTCCGAAAGAAGCTGCAACCAGCGCACGCCCAATGCCGTAGTCAGAAAAAGCAAAGCCGGCCAGAAGTGCGCCAAAGAACCCAGCAGTAATGTAGATTATCATCGTGTTACCCCCATGCGAATACGCTACCGACACCGACTTTTTGCGCAAGATGCGCGACCGGTTTCGTACGTTTCGCGGCGAAGACGCTCGAGACTTTGCTGCGATGCAATAATTACTAGAGTCAGGCTAGGATACATTCCGAACCCCTGAGTTCATGCATGTTCGGATGTCGATGACAACGCGCCTGTGTGCGATTGAATGGTAGATCAGTAACCGCCATGTGGACGGTGGTTCGCGATTAGGTGGCGGCGTGGCACTGTTAGGGAGCACCATCCGATGTCCATCAAACCTCGGGCCTGCCTTTGTCGCTTTTCACGGTTCGGCGCCTCACGTCCATCGACACCCCGCAGGTCCGCAAGCTGAATGCGTTGTTCGGTGACGCTTTCGAGGATCGCGAAACTTACGGGGACGAAACGCCCGACGACGCGTATCTGGCTGGGTTGCTCGCCAGGGAGCACATCGTCGTTCTCGTCGCGATCGCCGACGACGAAATTCTAGGAGGGCTCGTCGCCTATGAACTCGACAAGTTCGAGCGAGCGAGGCGAGAGCTCTACATCTATGACCTTGCCGTCCGAGCGGAGCATCGCCGACGAGGAATCGCGACGGCCCTCATCGATTGCTTGTGCGAGATCGCCAAGCATCGAGGAGCTTGGGTCGTCTATGTTCAGGCCGACCACGGCGACGACCCAGCCATCGCCCTCTACGAGAAGCTCGGCACCCGCGAGGACGTGCTGCACTTCGACATCTCGGTTCAGCCTTAGCCAAACCTCGAAGCGATCAGAAGCGATATGACCGGCCTGAAGGCCGGCGACACCGAGAGCAAGTAGCTCACCAGGGTTTTCGCGCCTGCACGCCGCATAACGAAAAACGGCGGCCAGGGCAGGCCGCCGTCAGTGGGGGGTCGGGTGCCGCGAGGAAGCTGATGCGGCCCCGCTTCCTGAGTACGCCTGCCTACCAGCCCCGCCCAATCACGCCCGCGCGATTATGGTTTCCGGCTGTTTCCAATGCGTAGGCCGACTCTTTTAGAGACGAGAGAAGGCGTCGAAGGCCGCCACGAGACGCCCCGCTTCCTCAGCGTAGACCTTCCATGCAGGTTCATCGACCGATCGCTCGAACGCGACGCCCTCCGGCGTCAAGATCGGCTCGACGCGTTCAGTCGGCACCGGCTGATCAGGGTCGTAGCCAGCATATCGGCACAGGGCGCGCGCAACGCGCTCCACCAGATCTCTGGAAGGCAACCTCTGCCAATCCGGGCGGATCACGTTGTCCTCGTCGCTCGGTCCGTCTTCGGTCATCGCCGTTTCCCGCGCACAATCCAGCCGAGACACGGCAAGTTTTCTGCCGGCAGCAGGTGACGAATGCGTACGCTGCTCACCCCGCTCGCCTTCCCGCCGCAGACCGGACGCATCACGCTGCGCCTCAGCGCCGAAGAGAGCGATTGACTACGGCCGCTTTCGGCCACTTCGAAGCCCTGCCGAGTCACGCGACCGGTGAGCAGCGATCCAGTAGGGCACCACGATCCAGATGGCCGTGGCGATCAGCACGAGCGTCAGAGCGTCGAATAAATCCATGGCGGCAACTCTCGCTGGAGCAACCTCAATTTGCGAAGTGAAGCATAAGGACTCCAACCGCGAATATAAGAACGCCGCCGAGGATGAGCACCATGGCCGCGTCAGTGGCCCAGAGAGATTGAGTCCACTCTTCTTCTTCCGACATCGGTCTATCCCCTCTCGTTAGGGGCCGGACTTGCGCGTCTCTGTTGCTCGCTGATGTCCGTCGCGATGGGAACGCCGCCATACCCCACGACATCGAAGCCGCGTGCCGCCGCGAACTGATCACGCATGCTCTCGTAGCTGGCACGGCGCTGCTGATCGCGGCTGCTGTGATGCGGATGAACCTGCCGGGCTGAGCGCATGAAGAAGGGCGAGCTGGCCGCGGTGAGGGGGGAATTGCCACCAGCCCGCCTGTCGCGCCGATTTGGACAAAAGCGGCGCGACACCCCATAAACGGCGCGCTCGGCATCCTTATTCCATCACGTCCGGTGCGTCTTGTAGCTAAGCGGAGCGGTTTCTTCAGGAAGGCTGCTCCTCTCCGACGTGTTCTTGTTCCTCGGTGAGTTCGGCTTCGTCGTCGTCCAAGAGTTCGTCCAGCTCATCGGCAAGATCGCTCACTTGGTTCTCGGTCGCGAACACCTGGATCATCTGACCGTCGTCGGTCTCCATCGTGATCCGAAACCCGCCAGGCACCTCATCCGTGAGGATGCGGGTAAGAACTTTCATCGCAGCCACATTCGTTCTCCATCCTGATGAGCGAAGGGCAACGCGCAGAAAAGCCGTTTGACCCAAAAGCTCTCAGTCCGAGAATTCGACCACCAGGTACAGGGCCGCGAGCGCACAGATGATTGCGTACACAGCTCCCATGCCCACCATCTCTCCAAGTCCGGAGGATGGCGAGACACTACTTGGGTCCGGGTGGTTTTCGGTAGACATAATTGGATTTGAGCAATCACGCCGTGTGCTTGCAACAATTATTCTGCATTAAACCCGATCTAATCCGAGCCGGCCGGTCGCCGCGCACCTCCTGACATCGAGAGATCCCATGGCCCTCACCGCCATCGGCCGCGCCGCGCTCGTCGCGCGCGAGGCGCTGAAAACCCGCGCCTACAAGGACAGCGTCGGCGTCTGGACCATCGGCGTCGGACACACGTCGGCGGCCGGCCCGCCCTCAGTCACGGCCGGCCTTGTCATCACCGAGGCCGAAGCGCTGGAGATCTTCGGGCGCGACCTCGTGAAGTACGAGGCGACCGTGGATCAGAGCGTGAAGGTGCCGCTCGCCGATCATGAGCGCGATGCGCTGGTCTCGATCTGCTTCAACATCGGCCAGGGCGCGTTCGCTCGCTCGACCTTCGTCAAGCGCTTGGATGCGGGCGATCGCGCGGGCTGCACTGAGGCGATCATGGCCTGGAATAGGCCTCCCGAGATCATCTCGCGTCGCCCGGCTGAGCGCGACCAGTTTCTCACCCCCTACAGCGTCAGCCTGCCGAAGGCCCGTAGCAACGACCGCTCGCCAGTGAAGGTCGATGGCTCGGCCGCCGTCACCCCCGCTAAACCGAAGAGCGACCGCATGTCCGTCACCGCTGGCACCTGGGCCGAGACGTCGCTCGCCCGCTACGAGGTCGAGGCGATCCAGAAGCGACTGCGCGACCTCGGCTACTACATGGTTGGCAAGGTCGACGGGATCTGGGGGCCGTCCACGGCTGGCGCCTTGATCGCGCTGCAGACCCAGGCCGGCATCACGCCCGACGGGCACTGGGGCCCACAATCGAAGGCGGCACTCGACAACGATGCGAACGCCCGCAAGATCCCGCCGGCTCGCGCCAGCACCACCGCGGCCGACCTTCGGGCGCAGGGCTCCGTGATCGCGATCCAGGGCAGCCGAGTCACTTGGTCTTCGGTCTGGCAGATCGTGCTCGGTGCGATGGGCATCCTTCAGTACCTCGCGCAGAATTGGCAGGGCGATCTGTCGAGCCTGCCGTTCCCGGCGAGCCTGATCCTCGGCTTCCTGCCGCCGTGGGTCGCGCCGGTCCTAATCATCCTGCTCAACGTCTACAACGCGCTCGCCGCCCAGGGCATCGTGAAGGCGCGTGTCGTCGCCGAGCGGACCGGCCTGCACAACGGTGAGCCCGGCCCGGCGCCGAGCCCGCCCGTGGCGATGGCGCCCGATGGGCCCAGGCTCGGCGGCATTCTGGGCTCGCTCTTCGGTGCCCGGTGAGGGCGCCACAATGGACGCCCTCGACCCCTCGGCAGGCGTGCAACGGCCCGCCTTTCTGCGTCTGCACGGCTCAAGGGACAGACTGATGGGAGATCAGCAGCCGACGTCGGACGATGCCGCTTGGGTCAAGATGCAGATCGACATGGCGGTGACCAAGGAGAAGGTCGACGCCGTCCTGGGCGACGTCCGAGGCATCCGCGAGGACCTGCGCAACGTCTACGCCACCAAGACCGAGCTGAAGGAGGTCGCCGAGGACGTGGCCGGCCTCAAGAACAACGTGAGCTGGCTGGTCAAGGCGATCCTCGGTGCGGTCCTGACGGCCGCGCTCGGCCTCGTGCTGGTGAAGGGTGGGGTGCCGCACTGATGGACATGCACAAGCCGCCCCTCCCTGAGATCGACCGGACCGACGAGATCTACGCCCGCGCCATCGAGCTTGCCTACGGCCCGTCCCGGCGCCAGGCCAACCTGCAGCGCGTGCTCAACGTCATCTACTATGGCGCCATCCTCCTCGCCCTCGCCTGGATCTTCTCCATGGTGCTCGGTCGGACTGTGCCGGTGCGGCAGATCCTGCGCGAGGTGGTGAACCCGAACCGGCAGGTGCATGTCGGCGAGCGTATCCTGATCCACGGCATCCGACAGCGTGACCGCCAGTGCGAGCTGACGCGGCGCTGGTGGATGATCGACGGCGGTGGCCGGCGCCTGGACTACGAGGCCGAGCGCTTCGACGCCTACGGCGAGATGGGCCGCGAGGAGGAGACGATCGGCCCCTACATCCCGCTCGACGCCATGCCCGGGCGCGGACGGCTCTACGGCGTGCTGGCCTACGACTGCAACCCTCTGCAGCGGGCGCTGGGCTGGTCGATCGTCAGCGTGCTGCCGCCGCTGGAGTTCGAGATCCTGCCGCGTCGGACGACCGAGCAATGACCAACTCCGGCTACCTCGCCATGGCGCTCCTCGCCGGCATCCTCATAGGTCTCGCGGTTGCTGCGGTGGTGCGGGATCGGTGGGGGTGAACCGGACGGTGTTCGGCCGGTTATCCCAGTAAGGCAAGGTCAACTTCAGCCCGCCCGGCCCAGCCGTGGCGGGCATTTTCGTGTACGGTATTCAAAAATGGGATTGGCTTTATAGGAGCGTTGACCATCTTGTTCGCGTCGGAGCAGACTCCCGACACGGCCCCACCGATAGCTCTTCCTCAAATTGCAGTCGGTGGGGCCCCCCTTCGCTGATTTGATCAGCCTAAGCGGCTTATTCGCACTTTCTCCGACGCCGTATCACATTTGATGTGGGTTAAAGTTGAAAGGCACAGCTATCGTTGGCCCGCCGCTCGAGAGGGGCGGCAGCGGCTGCCGGCAATTTTCGCTCGACCTCAGCTAGTGGCCATGCTCTCAGCCGGCCTGGTTCGCCGGCGCGGGCTTTTTGTTAGGCGGCTTGTTCACCCAGCATCCTCGACAGTGCGGTTCGCCCGAGTACAGTGATGCTCCAGCAGCCAAGCGCAAATACCGCGTAACCAAGTCGCCGAGCTTCCTGGCGCGCTATGCCTTGTCTGACCGTGCATCCAATTCCGATATCCCGAACCGGAACAGGGCTGTGCTGCTTAGCGAGCGCTTGAAGAAATCCTCGCATCTCGGCGTTCATGATCGGCGCCCCTGGCGTGCTGAGATATACATTCCAGGGTTGTTGCGTAAAGTCCATACCCCAAATGCGTCTTGCGATGATGAGGTGCGTAGTTTTCGTCAGGGCAGTCGTTCGGCCCGCATCGCCGCCCCACGCCGCGGGCCATGGTGGCGAATTTCCGAGATAACATGCAGCCCGCCCGGCTCGCCGCGGCGGGTTCTTTTTCGTGCGATCACGTAGACCCGCATTCTCGAGTTTCGTGAGCGCGGAAATCAAGGCAGGCGGCTGCCGTCGCAAGAACCGCTCGATGTTCGGCGCGGGCGGCCCTCAGGCTTGCTGCGCCCTACGTCCTATCCGCTTCCGGTGCCGGACCAGCGATGTTCGAGCCCCCAATGGCCACGCCAAGGGTTGTTTGCATTGGGATGCCTTCGGGAAGTACTGGAGCGCCCTCGCCAACAGCGTCACCACTGCCAATTAGGCCATCCACTGCACACAGCAGTTCGTCGAACGGGTACGGCTTGCGGAGAAGCCTTGTGCCAACTGGTAGCTCACACGCGGATAGGTTCATTCCACCGGAAGTTACGATGATCCCGATGTTCGGCCAGCGATCATGAACGAGGCGAGCCAGCCGGATCCCGTCGAGTGACCCCGGCAGGGTGTGGCCGGCGATCATAAGCCGCACGTCTGCGTGCCGCTCCAGGGCACGGATGGCTTCCTGAGCGTCGCCCGCCTCGATGGCTCGGAAGCCGGCATCTTCCAGGGTGTCGCTCGTGACGATGCGGATCACCCGGTCCTGATCCACTACCAGGATCGCAATGGGTCTGAACTCTGTCTCGGACGCCAAGATCATTCTCGCTTGATCAGAAGACTGGCGCCGCGCGGGCGCCGTCCGAACGCAGGATCATAAGCACGCCAGGGTATTGTGCACATCTAGACAAAACGTCAACGAGGAGTGGTGGTGGCCTTCACAATGGGCCTCCTCAGCCCGCCCGGTTCGCCGCGGTGAGCTTTTTGTTGGAAGGTCAGACCTCCTTCGCAGGCTCAATGCGGATCTGGAGGCGATCGCCTTTCGCGATTGGACGGTCATCGGCGCCGCCGCCGACTACACTGTGATCATGACCATCTATGACCAAGGTCCAGGCATCAAGCTCATGCGAACCTTCCGGCATGTCCCATGGTGCCGCCACGATGAGCCATTGCTCGTTGAGCCTCTTCAAGATCTCAGGTGTCCAGCGCTTTCTGAACATCGCACCACTCCGATTCGGCGCATATGATAGGCTAAACCCAAATTCAGCCTTCAGCCCGCCCGGTTCGCTAGCGCGGGCTTTTCGTGCTCTCTGCAAGTGAACAGCGGAGCACGGGCAACCATGCTGGCCAGCGAAATGTTGTGACCTCACACGCCCGTCACTGGGCCAGGAGGAAGCATGAAGAAGCTTGCCATTCTCACGACGCTGGCGCTGGTTTGCGCCGGCCCCGTTCTGGCTCAGGGCCGTCCGCCTAGCAGTTCGTCAGCGGCATCCGGCAATGCTGAGGAGACAAACAAGCCGCGTTCCAATTCGTCCGGCGGCGGCAGCGGCGGTCAGTGAAGCCTCACTAAAGGAGCGTACTCGCTCTGAGATCGAATAGCCCGCCCGGCTCGCCGGTGCGGGCATTTTGTTGCGCCCAGGCGCGGGAGCGGGCACACTGCTCGCGCTGTGCGGCTTCGGACGCAACGGTGACGCAACCTCAGCCCGCCCGGCATACCCCGCCGCGGCGGGTTTTTCGTGCGATCGGCACTTCACGTTTGCGCATGCGGCAAAGCGTGACCGTGCGGCATTTGAGCGTGCCGACTTGCCATGCTCGGCTCGGCCCCGCTGGGCAACATCGCCGCGAACGATGCCAGCGGGGCCGAATAGCATGCGCGCTTCAGTCGTCGCCGCCTCAGGCTTACGGGGCTTTTCGTTTCAGCCTGCCTCGGTCGTCGCACTGGTCTTCTCTGAGCGTCGACCGCGGAACAGAGGATTGCATGCGCGGTTCTCCCCGTCGGCAAGAGGGAGGTCACATGCCGCGCTTCTTCATCGACACGAACGATGGCGACTACTACGTGCGCGACGAGGAGGGGCAAGAACTTCCTGCTGAGGAAGCTGCTCGAGAGATCGCGCTCAGCGTACTCCCCGATATGGCACGCAGCACTCTCCCGGATGGCGATCGTCGTACCTTCTGCGCGAGTGTGCGAGATGAAAGGGGCAAGACGATCTTCAAGGCGTCGCTCGACCTGCGAGCCGAGTGGTTGGATTAGATAGGAATTCAGCTTTCCCGAATATGGACTTCATACATCGCTCGAATGCGTCACGTTGCGCAGGCCAAGTTCCTTTTGAACGCGGCTAGGCCCTGCTAGCGGAGCTGTCCCGCCTCGCTAGTGGGGCCAATTTTTATCCCTAACCTCAGCCCGCCTGGTTTGCCGCGGCGATTTTTCGTGCGCCGTGATGCGGGTGATGAATAGCTAATCCTTTTTCCACCAGCTGCCCTCTGCCTTAACCACCGAAGGAGCATTTACAGGGCCGCCAATGTGCTCGCTTGATCACTTGTGAACGGCGCCGTTTCACGCAGATTCCCCCTGCGACGCCTGAGCGCACGAGGTGTGGTGCCATGCCGAAGCGCTATTATTTCAGAGTGGTCTGCGCTGACGAGATCATCGATGATCCGTGCGGAGCTGAGGCGGCGAGCATCGAGGAGGCTGAGGCTGAAGCGCTTGCAGCCTTTGAAGAAATGCGTGCGGAGGGCAACTTGCCCGACGATGCCGGGGCTTGGACTCTCGAAATTCGGAGTGCTTCAGGCGTACTGCTGCGCGCGATTTGCTTTCGCTGACGAGATCTTCCGCAGGATCTCGCGAACATGTGCGCGCACTGACTGATCCGGCGCGCACGAGGAGGCGCGCAGTTCTGCTTTCCAGTGCTCGCTAGGGATCTGGAGAGCGCACAATGGATCCAGGTCGAGCATCCGCATCGAGGTATCCTCCAAAGTCGGAGTGACTCGAATCATCATGATATGTGTCAAGTTACGAGCGCACATAACAAAGTTCAAGTGTCTTTACTGTACAAATTTAGCCTATGCTATTTTATTACGGTATGTTTCTGTACGAATCGGAAGCTGTTTTGGCCCTACAACTTTTGAGCTAAAACCATAATCACTACGGATAAGAGGAATTTATGCTGTAAAATTTACAGCTGGCAGCCGTCATCGCCACACGAGAGCAGATTTCTGAGTACCGCTCCGACATTTGCTCGCCCCGAACTCGTCAACTTGTGGGCGCTCCGTCGCCCTACGCGACGGATCCTGCTGAAGCCGGCCCTCGCCCCGGTCGCGACTCCGCCGGTCGATTCTACCCCCCGGCATAGGTTGGCGGGGTCGCACCTCATGGGCTCAGCCCCGCAGCCAATGGCTTGCGGGGCATTCTTTCGTTAGGGCCTTGCCCGCCCGAGCCTACCAGAACCAGATCGACCGGCCAGACAGGCCGTTGATGAGAGGCCACCAGGCGACCGCGAGAGCGCATGACGCCAAGGTCAGCGGTAGCCCTGGGCACGTTCGTGTGTGGGGCTGCGGGTGTGAAGCCTGGAATGCGACGGCGTGGATCAAGAGCAAACGACGGGCTTCTCGGAGACTATGAGGAGAAGCCCTAACGGTCAGGAGCGGGGAGTGTTCCGGCTCGTACCTTCAGCAAGCCAAGGCATAGGCGTCGAAGCCCCGGCTCGTGGGCTCTTTATCTTAAGCCCCGTTTCACCTGCGACGATGCTCGTCGCGTTGCGAGGGAGCAGACTAGCCACGTTGGGTGACCTCCACCTGGCACGGCCCCGCCGGCATCCTCCCCTCACACCGCGCCGGTGGGGCCGAGTTTCCCTCAACCATGGCGACTTGCCCCGCAGCCTCACGCCTTGCGGGGCTTTTCATTGGTGCCTTGCTCGCCGCCGGCATCGAGTTCATCCCGGAGATCGGCAGCGGGCCTGGCGTGCGGCTGAGAAAGCGTGAAACCGCTGAGTGACCAATCTGAGGAGGCGGACGTGGAGCTCAAAAAGCGCGAACTTGAACTCTCACCGTTGTCCGGCCGCTTCACGCAAGACGGCATCACAGTCGAGGTGAAGATTTACCGGTTCGTCGGCGACGCTGGCGATTGGGCTCTTGAGGTCGTAGACCACGATGACGGCTCGACGGTCTGGAACGAGCTTTTCCCCACGGATACCGCTGCCTTCGAAGCTTTCAAGCTCGCTGTCGAGGAGGATGGCATTGCCTCCTTCCTGGAACCTCCTGACACGCTACATTGAGCTGAGCGAAGGGCTACCTGAAATGACGCCGGTAGCAGATCAGAGATGTCCGCCCTGTCGAGGCAAGGGGGCGGTGCGCTGCCCGCAGTGCGAGGGCGACGGCATCTTCGCCGACGGAGAAGGCCGATTCCGAACCTGTCGCTCATGCGGCGGGGCAGGTCGCTGCGTCTGCAATGCCTGCAACGGCACTGGAGCTGAGCACCTAAAAGCGAAGAGCGATCTGAGATGAGCCCAAGAGCGGCCAAAATCGCTCTGACTGCCATGGGCGTCGTTCTCAAATACGTTCTGACCTCTGGGTCAGCACACGCAGCCGGCTATTGTGATTACGCGCGGCTCGCACTCGCAAATCCTGCCGCGGTCAACTGTGCCGAGAAGGGAGGTGCATCCGAGGTCCGCAGCGGCGCTGGAGGACAAACCGGCTACTGCCGTTTCCCCGATGGTCAAATTTGCGAAGAGTGGGCTCTGCTTCGTGACAAACGGTGTGTGCCGCCTCCACCGGAAAAGAAGCCGTGATCTCAGTAAGGCCTCAAGGCCGGCGCAGTCTCTCGGTACGATTTGACGCGAGAACGTTGCAGGCACGGCCGCGTTCGCCCTGGAGGTGGGTAACATCAGAGATCGGTGATTCCTATGAAGCGCATGTTGCTAGCTGCGGCCGCCATGGCCGGCGCACTGGCCATGATTCCGGTCACAGCTGACGCCCGCGGCGGTGGCGGCTTCCGTGGCGGTGGCGGCTTTGCCGGGGGCGGTGGTGGTTTTCGTGGCGGTGGATTCGCTGGAGGCGGCGGCTTCCGTGGTGGCGCAATTGCCGGTCGCGGCATCGCAGGACGGGGCTTTGCAGGCGGCTATCGCGGCCGCGGCTACTATGGTCGTGGCCTTGGCTATGGTGCAGTTGGCCTCGGCCTGGGTCTCGGAGCCGCATATGGCCTCGGCAGCTACTACGGCAGCGATTGCGCCTACGGGTATGACGCCTACGGCAACTGCACCGGCTACTACGGCTACGGCTACTAGGGCATAGCCATCGAACAAGGAGCCCGCCCGGTTCGCCGCGGCGGGCTTTTTCGTGCGAACCGCTACGGTATCATCATTCGACGAAAGTCGAGTATTTTCCTCGCCTTTATGCAGTAGCCAAGATGCATCATTGTATTTGTCTTCGAAACGATCTGACTATTTGTTGGTCCCGGGACGACTTCGACTGTTCCATCTAGCTTGATAGTTGGCCCAGCATAGAGGACGCCGAGCAGCATTATCCTTGACCCCACAACTGTGTTATTATGCTTGTCTGCGTATATACCCTGTTCAAACAGCAGCACAGGCGAGCCGCTCGAGCCTCCGAAACACGCAATGCCCACTAAAAATTCGGCTTTGCCGATATAATTAGACGCGAAGGGGGATGCCGTTATTCCCCTTCTGGCAATTGGAAGATCGTTCTTGCTGTCCCAAAGACCATTAGGATAGCCGACCATCGTTACTTGTTCGATTGCTCTAAGTTCCGACTCCTTATTTTCTGGATAAACTAGGTCCGGATTATTAAATCCGTGCATGATCGATTTTCCTTGAGCGCCGGCCTTATTGATGAACTGCACGGCGTTTATGGCGACTAAATCGACGTCGATCTCTGGATGCCAGAGTATCTGAAGATCTGTAATCTTTTCGTTGAATGTAATATGTCTGCCAGTTAGGTTGCCACTATCGTCTGCCTCGTGACATACAATACTGAGCACGCCCGCTCCTCTGATAACATGCTTGTTTGTGATTATGATAGGAAAGCTGATATCTCCCTCTCGAAAAATAGAATAAAAACCAGTGCCGACGCCTGTGTCTGTTTGAATACGAACTGTGCTCCTAAACAGTTGTTCGCCGGGCTCCATGTGGTTTATATTCATCTTATCTTCCTGCTTCTCGCTGCAACTTCCGTTCCGCTTCAATCCCCACCCTCAGCCCGCCGGCACCCGCCGCGCGGGCTTCGTCATGACAGGGGCGGCTGCGAGCCCGGCTCCGATAACGACCCGATAACGACACCGCGCTATCATCCAGCGTCTGGCAGCGAATCCCTCCCCCCCCTCGCGGTCAGACTGGCGGGCCGGGCGGCTTTGACCTGTTGTTCGGCTCGCCCTTCACTGCAGCAGCCACTGCGCCACGCCGTAGGTGACTGGCGGCAGCAGGAGCAGGAACACCAGAAGGCCGATGCGGTGGGCCGAGTTTGTGGTCATCGCCTGACCACTCCACCAGCCCAACCACCGCCTTTCAGGCCCGCCGTCTCGGCCGTCTTGTAGATCGGCACGACCTCGCGCCGGCCGTTCTTGAACTCGATGACGACCTCGTCCGCGCAGGCGCGCATGTCGTCCGCACCGACTTGGTAGTCAAAGACCCAGAACGGGTTGGAGCGCTTGCCTGGCTTCAGGTCTACGGCCTCGCGAAGGACGAGCCGGATCCGGTACTCGCCGGCATGCTGACCCCGGATCAGTTCGTGCGCCGCCGCGGTCTGCGCGATGAACGCAGAGCCGATGGTCGTCTCGGGGAAGTTGCGCGAGTGGTAGTCGTCGGTGGTGACCTCGCGCCAGGGCGGCAGTACGATCATTTCAGCCCCATCTCACGAAGGCCGCGATGACCGAGATGGAGTTGCCCCCATCAAACCGGACACGGGGCTGGTTGGATCTGAGCACGAATGAACTCGCGAGGC
>NZ_VZZK01000068.1 GCF_008806385.1 Methylobacterium soli | reverse complement strand
TCCGCGCAAAATCCTTGAACTCTTAATCAGCGGGTCCTAGGTTCGAACCCTAGTGCGCCCACCAAATCTTTCAGCGGCTTAGAGCTAGAACGGCCTCTTTGAAGTCCCTCGGTCCGCCTCGGACGTAACAGCTGACGTAACATCGCACGACTTCGTGAGACGCCGCTGGGCGATCAGCCTGCCGCGTCCCAGGTTGGCTGTGCACCTTGTCGGCGGCGTGCCCGGCCAACCAGCGTTTGTGGAGTGCTGGGTCTCGCCAATAGGCTGGGCGGCCTCTCCGTCGCAGTCACCGCATTCGAAAAGGAAGTTCACTGCGAGTAGGCTGTGCTCCGCGGTCGGGACGTGGGCAGGCGGGAGAGCACACACGAGCGCTACCGCTCATCAGCAGAGGTGCTGCCCGAAAGGGCACTTCCCTAAGCCACATCCTGCTTCCGCGCTTGTACGTTCGATATAAGCCTGGGAGCGGCGCTTCACAGGAACTCGACCCCTCCCGCAACGTCGGTCGAGGCGCGACCGCTGGCCACACTCCGGGCCGACGCGCTCGACGCCGCGCTCGATCAGAGCCTGTGGACGCGCGGCCTGCTGGTGCGGCGCAGCCTGTCGGACGAGTCTTTCGCCTACTTCACGACCTGGTTCCCAGCCGGCACGCCGGTCGAAAGGCTGGTGATGATAGAGGGGCGACGCTGGGCGATCGAGGACGCGTTAGAGACTGCTAAGAGGGAACTCGGGCTGGCCCACAACGATAGCCGCTCGTGGCACGGCTGGCACCAGCACGTGAGCCTTGTGATGCTGGCCTCTGCGATGCTGGCGCGGGTGCGCCGGCCGGGCAACGGGCCGCCCCAAAAACGACGCTCATCGCCAAGCTCGCAGGTGCCGTGGTCCAGGCAGGAGATCCGGCGCGTCGCGGTGCGGCTGGCGCAGCGGCGAATTGAGCCCACCTTCGTGCTCGCATGGTCAGCCTGGCGGCGCGCCCACCAAGCTGCCACTCGACAGGCGCATCTCAGAAAGAGATGCAACTGTAATGCTAATCGCCCTTAGCCATTACACGCGCGATCCAGTCCGAAAAAAGCGGAACTAATGTATAGACCCCGTACTTACCCGGTCGAGAGCAACCTTCCCCCCAAGAAACAATTCCGGCAAGGATTAAGCGCCCTCGGCCATCTGGGACCATCAATGGGCCGCCACTATCCCCCTGGCAGGAGTCCTTCCCTCCCTCTGCGAAACCAGCACAAAACATGCTTTCAGTGATGCTGTCGCCATAGGCTGCAGCGCCAGTACAATCCGACTTACTGACAATCTGAACACTGACATTCCTCAGAACGTTCGAAACTCTCCCATCCTCGCGTGTCAATCCCCATCCGGAAACAATCGCAATCAACCCCGGCCGAGATAGATTCGAAGCAGCCTCTGGAGATAGCAAGCCGATCGGAACTTCACCAATGGGCGCCGCGAGTTTCAAGACTGCTATATCGTTACTGTAATCTGTTGGCGACCAGTCTTCATGTAGCACAATCTTAGAAACGAGACTTATTTGACCAGGATCATTAAGATAGTTAGTTCCCGATAATACCTGCAGGTTTTCCGGGGCGGTTTGGCCGTATACACAATGCGCCGCAGTAAGAACCCAATCAGGTCCAATTACACTCCCACCACAGAAGTGAGAAAGCTTATTGTCGATGCCCTTTATTCCGATAGATACCTGCCAGGGATAAGCTCGCAGCGGGGCCGGAGTTCCTCCTACTATTCGAGGGTCGACTGAAACCTGCCTTCCGGAGCCGACAGAGAATTCGATCGCGTCCCGTATCACTGCTGGGATCTCGCTTTCAGACGAGCTGCGCGACGCGTACGGGTTATACAAACGATCTGGGCCGAGCTGGCGTTCGGATGCAGCTCCGGCGCCGTACGCACTGAAAGATGCGAATAGCAGCACAGACCAGAAAGCAGGAGGCAAGCACGAAGATTTGCCAAGTCGCATTCTCAATATCCTTAAGGCGTGATTCGCTCAGCTATCCAGCCGCTAAATTTGGCTATGTTCAGGTATACGCCCGGGTATTTTGCGGTTCCACATCCAACGCCCCAACTGACGATTCCTAGTAGATAGGGTGTTCCTCGAATGTAAGCCATCGCAGGACCGCCGCTGTCTCCTTGACACGAGTCCACGACCCCCAATCCAGCGCAGATCATCGTATCCTGGACGAGTCCGTCATACATTGCTTTATCATTACATTGCTCCCGTGACATGATAGGCACAAAAGCATTTAAAAGTGCATTTGAGAGCGGTTGCCCTTCACCAAAGTAAATCCTTCCCCAACCAGCTATCAATACCTTGCTAGCGGGCGCCTTCAAGAATTCTTCAGCTGCAGGAGAGGCAATCAAGGGTATGTGTGCCTTGTCAGAATCAGCGCTCAAAGAAAGGAGAGCTAAATCGTTGCTTGGGACATTATTAGAATCGACCCTGTAGTCGGGGTGAACATGGATCTTCGCGACGTATAGAGCTGTACCCCCCATACTCAAGTAGTTAGATCCGACTAACACCTCTATTTGGTCTGGGCCGACAGCCTGCATCTTGATTAGTCCAGACTCTATAATTGGCTTCACAATACAATGCGCAGCCGTCGCGACCCAATTTTTTCCGATCAACACACCGCCGCAGAAGTGACCAATGCTATGCGGGGCGCCTTTGATACCTATTGAGACTGTCCAGGGATAGGCATTCTCGGGGGCAGCGTTCGCGTTGCCTGAGATCCTATCCTCCGCCTTACCGCTCTCAATCGCTTTTTTCTGAGCTTCAAAAGGCGCAAGCGAACGACTTTGTATCTTTGGGGGGTCTGCTAAAACAGTCACCGTCTCAAGGAGCAGGCCCGCGAGCACAGCCGCCAAAAACAGGACAGTGCCCGCCGACGAAGTTTCCCTCATTTGGCGCCTCCCGTCGTATTGCGGATCCAATCTGAGTAGGCGCTAACATCCACATAGACCGTCGGCTTTGTTGAGGATGGTGGGCACCCTTCTCCCCATCCGACCAGCCCAGCTAAATAGCGTTGTCCGTCCGAATTGTTGAGTACCAGCGGACTGCCACCGAAGCCTACGCAGGCTTCCTGCAACCGGTCCAACGACTGTGCGCAGAACTGCCCCTCGAATCTTGCTTCCGAATAGAAAGAAGGGCTCGAACAAACTTCCTCGGACAGAATTCTTGTAGGCAGAAGCTTCAGCAGGTAAAGTGAAGCGGGATCTGCTTCGAGATTTGTATATCCCCAGCCAAGTACCTGGCCAACCGCTCCGACCCTCTCGCGTGCAGATCGACCTTGGCCGAAAATCAGCGGGACAAGCTTTAGATTAGGACTTGGAGAAAGACGTAGAAGTGCGATTTCCGCCGTATGAGATAGCTGATTCCATTCCGGATGGATGACCACTTTATCTACAGCGCTTGACTTCGCCTTCCGAAAGTCGGCTTCCCCTACGAGAACGGATCCCGATCTTTGGTGAAAATTAGCCGCGCAATAGGCAGTTGTGGCGATCCAGTCCTCAGCAATCGCGACACCGGCACAATAGTAAGCATTATCTGCGCTCGGCCCGTTCGTTATCGCTACTACCCACGGATAAGCTTCAATAGGCGCCAATTGAGATCTTCCGTTGACGGTAGGGCTTGTCGGTCTTTCACTGTTTTGAGACTTAGAATTCATCTGTAGTTGCTTATTGCCGAGTGCTGGCGCGTTCAGTTTATCGAGTTCTCGGGCAATATTTGGACTTTTGATTGCATTTCTAATAATGTCTCCGAGAAAATCTGCTGCTTGTGCTTGCCTCGCAAAGCTAAAGACCAAGAACAACGTGGCTACTAAGATTCTTAGGGCCATCGGACTATGCTCTTTGCAGGTTGGCGTTATCGCTGTCGCATTGTACAAGATTTTTCCCCCTACGTAGGCGAATGTCAATGCAGGTTATCCGAATTGACTCACGGTCGCTCACGAGCAACGATTTGGCGCAATGGCTTGGGCCGAGGGTCTGGACTCGATCACCACCAGGACACGATGACGGCCGCAGGTGCGACGGCTGAAGCGTGGTCGCGCGCAAGCTTGTCGTAGCGGGTCGCGATGCGGCGGAAGTCTTTCAGGCGGTTGAAAGTTGCCTCAATGCGCCAGCGTTCGCGATGGCGGCGTTTGTCGTGACAGCCGTGGCGCTTGCGGCCGAGCTTGGCTGGGATGATGGGTGTGATGCCGTTCCCTCGCAGGTCGGCACTCAGGCAGTCTGTGTCGTGGCCTTTGTCGCTGGTCAGGAGGCGGATGCGACCGGGAGCTTCCGCGAGCACCTCTGGGCCGTGCGCAAATCGCTGGTGTTGCTGGGCGTCAGCAGTAGAACGCCGGGGCGGCCGAAGACATCGACGGGAGCATAGATCTTGCTCGTCTGGCCGCCGCGCGACGGACTAATCGCCTGCGCCTTCGCAACCCTTATGGATGGCCCGCCCCTCGCCAGCCTGCACTGCTAGGCTTGCGGTGTTGCCGAGATGAGGAAGCAGATGATGACGATCGCAATGCTCGGGATTGATTTAGGCAAGAACAGGTGCAGTCTCGTTGGGCTGGATGAGCCCGGGTGGGTCGTGCTGCGCCGACGCATGCGCCGCGAGATGGTGCTCGCCTTCGGCGCGAAGATGCCGCCTTGCGTCGTCGCCTTGGAGGCCAATTGCAGCGCGCATCACATGGGCCGTGCCCTCGCGGCCCAAGGACACGCCGTCCGGCTGATGTCGCCCAAGTACGTGCGTCCCTACGTCAAAGCCCAGAAGAACGACGGCTGCGATGCCGAGGCAATCGCCGAGGCGGCCTTGCGTCCGACCATGCGGTTCGTGACGCTCAAGTCGGAACCACAGCTCAACGTGCAAACCCTGCACCGAGTGCGTGATCAATTGGTCGGCGAGCGTACGGCGCTGATGAACCAGATCCGTGCCATCCTACTGGAGCGCGGTCACGTCGTGGCGCAAGGATGCGCCAAGCTCACCGTCTTTCTTGCCAGCCTGCTCGACGCTGATTCGGGCTCGTCGCTGACGCCGCGTATGGGTGCTCTCGTGGCCGAGGTTCGCGAGCGCTGGCATCTCCTCAATCAGCGCAGTGCCGCACTCGACGCTGAGTTCGCCAAGCAGGCCCGTACAGATGAGCAGGCGCGGCGGTTGACCACCATCCCGGGCATCGGCGCGCCCAACGCGACCGCGCTCGTGGCGGCGATTGGTGATGTGGCCAGATCGCGCCCGCGGGCGCGATCTGGCAGCGTGGTTAGGCCTGGTACCGCATCAGATGACGACAGGCGGCCGGTGCAAGCTCGTCGGCATCACCAAGCGCGGCAGCAAGTATCTGCGCAAGATGCAGATCCAGGGTGCGCGATCCGCAACGCCGACACTGCGGCAGAATGAGACGCAACTTGGTCAGTGGTTGCGTGGGCTGCTGGCGCGGGCCCATGCGAACACCGCGGTCGTGGCGCTGGCTGCCAAGATGGCCCGCATCGTCTAGGCGCTTCTGCGGCATGAGCGCGTCTACCAAGCTGCGGCCATTGCCGCCCGATCCGAGTTTTGCCGGCACAGGGCACGTCGGCCTTCCGATGTCTGCGAGTGGTGAGAGGAGGACGGCCTGACAGTCGACCGGTGTCCTGGAAGCGTCCCGCCGAAAACAGCGCTCGACGCCGTCGCCCTTATGAGACCCAGGCGGACGTGGCGGGCCATACGTTTTCGCCAGCGGCCGAACCCTGGATTTGGTCTCGCCTGACCGATGACGGGCTGCCGCCAAGCCAAGATGGGCACCGAAACCCCTGGAACGTCCGAACGGCTCTAGCTGGTCGATCGTGGAGCGCAAGGCTAAGGCGGTGATTGAGCAAACCACTGGCACGCTCACCAGGAGGCGGCAGGCCGTCTTGCCGCGCAAGAAGACAAGCACCTTATTGCCCAGCTGATCATCGTTTCTTCCCAGCAGGAAATTTTCAAGAAGACGTGAGTGCGAAGGTCGGAGCCGATCTGGATGCCGAAGCACGAGCCGAGCATTAATCTCATGTGTCTGGATTAGGGGTTAGCCGTCTACCACCTCCACGAACGCGTGACGTCGCGGCGCATTGTGTGCCGCGATCTGTTCGGCGGTTCCCGGCGTACGACATCCGTTCCGTAAAGAACCCTTGCCAGCCGAAATTTTAGATGCAATCCTCACAAACCGAGATGGGAGGACAGTATGAAGTGCATCCCTTTTCTTGCAACATTATTGCTGGCTTTCTCTTCTTCGGCTTCTACCGCTCACGATCTTTGGGGCATCGCAAATCCTGCACTGCATGACCCCGAAATAATGGTAGCAAATGACTTAGCCTCCGCAGCGAATAGCCAGCCCGCCACTTCTAAGGAACGCTACATCTTAGAACGCGCCCTGCTCTGGCGGCCTGGAGCCGCCCTTCGGGCATGCTTCCTCAATGGAAGTTCGTCTGACCAAGACGCGGTGGCATCGGCGATTGATGCACTCAATCTCAGCGCCAATAAGGTGAATCTGACAGTAAATTTCGTAGGAGATTGCTCTTCATCTGGCGCTCCTGAGATTCGAATCAGCTTTCAGGATGGATGCTGTTTCGCCTACGTAGGCAGGACAGCCCTTCACTCCCAGCTTCGCGGCAGGCCAACAGTCTATTTACAGCCCGGACTTCCCAAGTACATCATCCAGCACGAGATCCTTCATGCCTTTGGTGTTCATCATGAGCATCAGAACCCGGACGGCGCGAACTGCTATGACAATTTGATCAACGTTGCGAGCTACGCGAGCAGCAATGGATGGAATGTTACTACCGTCGAGGATAATCTCCGCGTTCTAGGAAGAAATCAGAGAAAATTTCTATTTTCAACCGACCGAGACGAGAAGTCGATCACTCATTATCACATTCCAGCTGAGCACCTGAAGGGGGGGAAGTCTGACCCCTGCTTTGTCAAGGTGAACACTGTTCTGAGCCAAGGTGATTATTTGGGGTTGCGCATTGCTTATCCAATGGGTTCTGATGGCGCCAAGGCTCGCAGTGAAGCAGTCGTTGCAATTTCTACTAACAAGCTTCCGGGAAGGCTGCCGGAATTCTTCAAATCCGTTTCGCTTGAGTGAGTCGATCCACAAACGTAGCCAGCAGGTTGTGCAATGCAAACGTTTGGCTTGCTATTCCTTTGCGTTGTGTCCAGCGGGGTAACTTCGCTCGTTACCAACGTGAACCATCAGAGTAGACCGACTCTGCTCGCGCAGTTGAGTGCAGGGGGGGCGGCCAGCAGAACGAATGGCGCCAATCGCTACGGGGATCGATTTATGGCTCCTCATGATCTGCGGCCACTCCAAGATGACGGAGTAATGGGCGGCAGATCGGACGCCGGACGCCTAAACCCCGACAGGCATTGCGGTCCCGGAAGCGCATGCGGAGGAGAAGGCGCAGATCCGATAGTTCCTCCCACACCAGCCCCGCCGCCGGGAACAGATCCGAAATCCAACAGGGTACAGTGATCGTGTGCATCAGGTGAGGCACGATACCCCAACTGCGAAGGCCCTTAGCGGATTGGAGCAAACAAATGCCTCAAGCTCTCCTCCTTCAACCAGCTGCCTCCGGCAGACCCGAGGCAGGTACGGTCCAGCCGCGGTAGCGCTCAGAAAACTACATTCATATTATGGCTCTACCGCTACGATTACAGAGCGCGATAGCGGCCTCATGTTGCGGCGCGGGGTCTGATGCGAGTAGCAGTAGATTTTGCTAAAACTGTATCGATTACTCGATGAAGCTAACTTTGAAGCAGCTAAGCTTATTTATCCCTTGTGTAATGCTTGCGTTGCTTGGATGGACATTGCGAAATCAAGGCAGCAGGAAGGAGGCCGCTGCCTTTGACCGTACGTTCCCCGGTGTCGTGGCGGCGGAGTTTTCTCGCGATAGAATTCTTTGCTCCGGTGTGATTGTTTCTCGCACAGCTATACTAACCGCCGCTCACTGCCTGTGCGAGGAGCGGCCTATTTCAGCTTTCATAGGGCGTACAGTGTTTGCTGAAGGGAATGCAGGCTTTCAAACTCGATTAGATCTGCAGCTTAGGGAAATCCTTTTCTTTGATGAACCATTTTGTGAGCAATACCGTATAAATGCTGTCGAAGCGATGCGCCGGGGAGATGTCGCGCTTGTATGGTTTAAACATGCCCTGCCAGACGACATTGCAGCGGCTGTCCTTCCCCAATCCGGCTTGAGCAGGCTCGACGCAGTGTACTCGCGTTTTGTGGCCGTGGGCTGGGGAGAGAGCGACAATCTTTGGAGGCCCGGTCGGAAGAATTTTACTGAGATCAAGCTTGTTAGTAGACTGTGTGGCGAATCTGATCAGCAACTCCTTGGCTGTTCAAGCATGGAAATTGTCGCAGCGGATAAGCCGTACGACACCTGTTATGCAGACAGCGGAGGGGCTTTGTACGCTGTAAGTGACAAAGGAGATCTCGAACTTATGGCCGTGACATCGCGTGCTTTGCGCGCGACAGAAGGGGGCATGTGTGGAGATGGAGGAGTATACACCTCACTCGAGAACCGCGATATACGTTCCTGGTTCGTGAGAACTCTTGCGAAGGGGAAATGAGAAATGGTGCCTCTAGGCGGACTACTAGTTTTATCTATTGCGGCGATCCTGTTTTCAGGGAGCAGAGCGTCTGCGCAAGCGCGTTCAGAAACAGCTCGAAATAGTCCGCGTATTATTAACGGCGTTGCGGTTTTTCCTGGCCAGGGCCCCTGGGCAGTATCCCTGCGGAGACCGAGTGCTCCCGGAGATTCGACGCGCATACATTTTTGTGGCGGTTCCTTTGTTGGGCCACGTTATGACGATGCTCTGCAGATAGTGGCTGGATGGAGTTCATCCGAGGTGAGGCCGCAATGGGTGTTAACCGCGGCGCATTGCGTTGTCAAAGATGGAGAAACGATTAAGGCATCTGAGTTAAGGGTTTTGGGTGGAACCAGGGACCTTTCCGATGCTACAAAGGGAGAGGAGCAGGCAGTAGAACGTATCATAGTGCATGAAAGCTTCAATAATCTGACCCTCGAAAATGACATAGCCTTACTTAAATTAAGCGAACCTGCGAAGGATATTGCACGCACACTGAGAAACACAGTGCGTCTTCCTAGCATTGGAGATATTAACTGGGTTGGAAAGCCCTATTTGGCGGTTCGCGCTCAAGGGTGGGGCCGAACTGCCGGTGGCTACCAATCGCCAACCTTGCAAGAAGTAGTTATTCCACTTGTGGAGCGGTCTATATGTCGGTCCGTTTTTGAGCCAAACGGCGAGAAAATACCAGAGGGTGCGATCTGCGGCGGTTTTGTATCTGGTGATTTCGATTCATGCCAGGGTGACAGTGGTGGGCCACTTGTATATAGGTCGCAATCGAGCTCGGCAAGAAGTGGGTTTAGCGTCGATCCAGTTCTGATTGGTGTTATTAGCTGGGGTATTGGATGCGGTTTCGCCGATCTATATGGGGTGTATACGAGCTCACTATTTTACCGGAAATGGGCTGAGACTGCTGTGCAGAATTACTATTTGGGAAAATGAGCTTGGTCGAGCGGTGTGTGCCGGTTCGCATCTGCACCGCAAATTCCAACGAAATGGACCATATGCGAAGTGGCCGCTCTGCATCCAGCCCTTGCGCATCGGATCCAACGACAATGAGCCTTCGTTTGCGAGCGCTGACCAACAAGGATTAGCATTATTAAGCCGGCCTTCGACATGCCCAGTTCCTGAGGGATCGCCCTGCTGTGCCATGGGATCGGCGCACGTCCATCATCGCCCGCACAATGACAAATCCGTGCTTCGGCGAAGCCTGAGTAATGACTGCCTCGGTTGAGCAAAACGCCCAATGGTCCGCGTTTGAGCCCTCGATGCACGCGCCCCCTAGCTGTTTGATCCCGCGGTGTGGTGGTACGGTTGACCACCATGCTGCGAGGGATGCGCTATGGGCCAAATTCTCTATGGCAGCGCCCGCACGACGGAGGCGATCCGTCGCGCAATACAGCTACGTCAAGAGAGCGTGAGAGCGTCGGCTAAGCGCTACGGCGTCAGCCCGACGACGATCCAGAAATGGCGCGCACGGCAGTCGACGGCCGATGCCGCCATGGGGCCGAAAGAACCTCGGTCGACGGTCCTGACACCTGAGGACGAGGCGATCATCGTCGCCTTCCGGCGGCATACCCTGCTGCCGCTGGACGACTGCCTCTACGGTCTACAGCCCACCCTCCCGCACCTGACCCGCTCGTCGCTGCACCGTTGCCTTGAGCGGCACGGCATCAGCCGGCTGCCAGAGATGGAAGGCGACAAGCCCAAGAAGAAGCGCTTTGCCGATTACCCCTTCGGCTACATGCACATCGATATCGCCGAGGTTAGGACAGAACAGGGCAAGCTCTACCTGTTTGTGGCCATCGACCGAACCTCGAAGCTGGCTTTCGCCAAGCTGGAAGCAGAAGCCAACCGCTACACAGCATCGGACTTCCTCCGCGCGCTGGTCGCGTTCGTGCCGTACAAGATCCACACCGTGCTGACCGACAACGGTGTCCAGTTCTGCGATGCCCCGCGCAACCGCTCAGGCCCCACCGCCCTCTACAGCCGGCACATGTTCGATCGCGTCTGCCACGAGCACGGCATCAAGCATCGCCTGACCAAGCCCAACCATCCGTGGACCAACGGTCAAGTCGAGCGGATGAACCGCACCATCAAGGACCAACGGTCAAGCGCTACCATTACGAAACCCACGAACAGCTCCGGGCACACCTGCAGCTGTTCGTCGATGCCTACAACCATGCCCGTCGGCTGAAGACCCTGCGGGGCCTCACGCCCTACGAGAATGTCCTTCAGGTCTGGACCAAAGAGCCCGGACGCTTCAGGCTCGACCCGTCACACCACATCCGGGGACCATACACCTAGAGCGCCATCCGAGCGCGCTGAAACGTCTTTCGAGCTGAGGGGTTGGTCGTCGAAGGAGAGCGCCGATGTCCTCAGCCCTGTCCGTCGATCTGCGTCAGCGGGTGGTTTATGCCGTCGAGGCCGGCGCGTCCCGGGACCAGGCAGCAGAACGCTTCGGGGTGAGCTTGGCGAGCGCCAGTCGCTGGTGCGGACAGTTCGCACGGGAGCGCCACGTCGCGCCCAAGCCGATGGGTGGTGATCAGCGCTCGCACCGGATCGAGGCTCATGCCGGACTGATCCTGTCGCTCTACGACGCGCAGCCCGGCATCCACCTGCACGAGCTACGGACCGCTCTGGCTGAGCGCGGCGTTTGCGTGGCCCAGAGCAGCCTCTCGCACTTCTTCAAGCGCCACGGCATCTCACGAAGAAAAGCACGGGTCACGCAGCCGAGCAGGAGCGCGAGGACGTAAAGACGGCACGTGAGACATGGTTCGAGGACCAACTCGATCTCGATCCGGATGTCTTGTGTTCATCGACGAGACCGCAGCCAACACCGCCATGGCGCGACGCTACGGGCGCGCTCCGCGCGGCGAGCGCTGCCGGATGAGCGTGCCCCAGGGCCACTGCAGAACCACGACCGTCACGGTACGGCAGGCCTGCGCGCCAGCGGCATCACCGCGCCCTGGCTGCTCGACTGTGCCATGGACGGGCAGGCCGTCCGCACCTACGTGGCCGACGTGCTCGCCCCCACCCTCCAGCCCGTTGACACGGTCGTGCTCGACAACCTGCCCGCTCACAAGGTGAGCAGCATCCGTGAGCACATCGAGGCCGCGGGGGCCAAGCTCCTCTGCCTCCCAGCTTACAGCCCCGACTTCGGCCCGATCGAATTGGCCTTTGCGAAGCTGAAGTCTCTCCTGCGTAGCGCGGCGGCGCGGACTATCCCAGACCTCTGGGACGCCATCTGGCGCAGCCTGACCCGCTTCGCACCAACTAAGTGTCGAACCTATCTCGCCGCTGCAAGATATGCCGCAACCTGATCGGATGACGCTCTAGTTGGGTGCGACTATCCCGGCTCGGCGTGGCGTCGTGACGACGGCCTCACGGCCAGACTGGATGCACGCCCGAGCAGGTCGCAGCAACTCAGTCAGCCTGCCCCGCCTGAGGTTAAACCTAAACGAGTCCGACCGCGCCGTCGGCAATCGCCTAAGGGGGCTTCTGAAAAATCCTTGTCTAGGTTGCCGCCGTACACGGCCGAGGAATGAACGGGGTCGCGCGGCACCATTTTGGCGCACTCTTTATTCACGCCGCTGTGGCCCGACGGAATACCCTGTCACCAGGCTCCAATATATATAGCCATCGCTTCCCAAGCTATATTTGTAATTAAGAAGAATCTTCCTTCCGCGGAAGTTTCTATCTAGTATTATGTTCCATGTTTCGGTTGTTACTTGTGGAGACCCAATTTGACTTGGTGCAGATTGCAAGACTTCACCTTCGAAGCACTTGAGTAGTGGGGAAAAGTTTCTTACAAAAGTTCGTCCAGAACGTTTCAGGTCGGACTGTTGGTCAGTAACTTCGACGCGCCTTATACAGTCGATGCTCTCCAAGAAATTTCTATTATCTGTCTGTTCCAGCGGTTGGGGATAGCAATGCCAGTCGAAATTTGTCTCCTGAATAAATCGTCGCGGGTCCCGTCTAAACGATCGGATTACATGATCTGGCCCCCGCTCAAGCGTGTCGACTTGGTTCCGAACCTGGTCGCAATCTATGTCTCCGGGTGCAGACAATGACGCAGTCGTAGGCATGCATACCATCAGGGCAAGCAGCGTGCGTCTAGTGTAGTGCATTCTCAGCTCCGAGGTGACACAAACAGGCGTCTAAGATAGTAGTCTCGTTTATCTTGAGCGCTGTTGAATGATTCTATTTGACGCGACGGAAAAATGGCCTCCTCAAACAAGGCTATGTTGTTCACTAGGTTAACTACCGAAAGACGCATTCGCTTGTCTGACGCACTAGTGCCAAGATTAAAAGCCGAAATACGCTCAGTTACGGTCCCATGATGAGCAGCATTTGAAAATTCGTAATCAGATAGTTTCGATATAGTGCTGAGCACAATATCTGATGTGGCGCCGGGAAATAGGATTCTGTAGCACCAGCCTGAAATCGCGTCCGCCATCAACTCATAGGTCCTGACGTCAACGGACCTACCCTGACAGATCTGTCTCTTCAAATTTGATGATGCGACGTACTGAGCGACATGTGCAATCTCATGACCGAGCACGTAGGTTACGGCCTCGCCACTCCCGAGCTCACTAACTAAGTTTGCCGGAAACCGGATCGTAGCTCGGGTATTTAAACAATCGGGCGAAGCGCTAGGCGAAAAACGGCCCAGTTTAAATTCATAATCAAAGGTCGGAGCTGCTTCGCCGAGTACCGAGAGCAGACGCGAACCTATCACACTCACTATTCTCGCGTTGGCGGATTGCGCTGAAGCTGGAGATGATTGCCCTTCCTCCTCGATGCTTGCTGTCAGGCAGCCGCGATCCGAATCGGCGCACAAAGGGGTAGGGAGCAGCATCGTTAGGCTGCAAGCACAGCCTGAGAGAACGCTGCGTCTAGTCTGGCCGTCTTTGAACGATGAGCGCATCTCGCCTCACTGTCTCCTCGATCCACGGCCGAATGCGACCAACGCGAGTGTAGACGCCGAAGTAACCAGGTTGCCCGCAACCCCTGCCAAAACTCACTATGCCTACTTGAATCCAACCTGTTGGGCCGCCCCTTACGACGAGTGGCCCGCCGCTATCACCCTGACACGAGTCTGCGCCGCCAGACACGTATCCAGCGCAAACATGTCCTGGATCGATCCCAAGCCCCGCATAAGCTTGGCTGCACTCGGTCAGGCTTCTAAGCGGAACCGATGCTTTTAGAAGTATTGCTGATGGAGCTGCGCGCTCGCTAATCCTACCCCATCCGGTGACAACAGCGCAAGCTCCTGGAACCCCGAACACCCTATCAGTCGTAATAGTTGCCGGAGTCACAAGAGACCGGTCGTCATCGAAATTGTATCCCGAGTCCAATTTCAGTAGAGCTACGTCGTGCCGCTTGGCTGGGTCATCTGGACTATACTCCTCATGGACGTATGCTCTGACGACCTTGCGCTCTTCGCCCATGGGCCGGTTTGCATTATCCGGTCTGTAAATTCTAATCGAGACGTTCGGCTGAAGATAAGGAATCGAGCCGGTTGTTTCACGGGTAACACAATGCGCTGCCGTTAGAACCCATGTGCGCCCAACCAGAGAACCTCCGCAGAATCCTGACAAAGTCGACTGTACGGAAACCTGCCAGGGAAAGTCGCGAGCGTCCGCCTCTCGTCCGCCTACGACTCTTTCTTCAACCTTATTTTGGGCAGGCTCAAGGCATTCGAATGTTTGTGCAGCCGCCTGACCGATGCTAGAAAGTAAGGTCATGAACATCAGGGCTAATTTGCTGGCTTCCAATTTACTGCTCATCGGACGACCGTATATACGAGCCAAGCATCGGCCGCTCTTGGGAAAACAGGAGAAGCTTCTTCGTTCTCGATCGATGCTTTCATTGAAGTTTGCCAGTCGGCAGCTGCGAAATCAGTTGGGCGAGGATGGTCTTCGTAATTACTGGTTGCAAGAAAGTAAAATTGGCCGCGGCCAAGCCCTTCGAATTCGGATATAGAAATTTGATATCCAGAGCCTATCTCGCCGATACAAGTTTTAGTGCCTCCCTGAAGCAAAACAGCTTTCTCCCCTTTCGGGTGGGATCTTGAATTCGGGTAAAGACGTTCGATATTTCCCTTCGGCGGCGTATCCCAAACCGAGATGTACATATTAGAACGGGGGGAGACGCAAATGACGACCCGGGCGCCTAATCGGAATGAACTGGAAGGAGTTATAGCTTTGCGGCCGCCGACGACTTCGTATGCCAAAATACTTCCAGGCGCGCGAAGCTCGCAGGAGACTTCGCTGGGTTCTGGCAGCACCGATGCTCTGAAGCCCGGATCTGACCGGCATGCAGCCTCAGCAGGTCGTGATACTGCCGTTGTCATGAGCAGTTGCGTCGCCAGCACGAACGCAGCTGTTCGCGCTGGAAGTTGGTCTCGTTGGCCAATTATTGGTCGCACTGGATAGATTGCCCTCGCTAGCGCCGTAGGTCTTTGAGGTTCGCTCAAACCAAGGAAAGTTGCAAGACGGCGACGGGCATATTAAAATGTAAAATACGCACCAACAGTACATGATTGAAGACGTCGCCTGCTTTGCAGTCTTTCTATTTCCTTTGCTTCTCTCGGCTCACTGCTCGCCCGGTGCAGCCGCTTAGTTTTGCGCGGGTCGAAGTAACTCGCCATCGAATGGATTTGCGGGCGTTTGTACTTCTTTTTCAGGGAAGCCAGGGCCACCTGCAGCCGAGCGTCTGCCTGCCGTTCATGTTGTCCGTTGGTGGGTACCGTCCGGATGGACTTGCTTCGCAAAAGTGGCTCTTCGTCATTTCGTGTGGCATTCCCGCGCGTTCTCCGATCGTGCGAGCATGACGGAGCT
>NZ_VZZK01000067.1 GCF_008806385.1 Methylobacterium soli | reverse complement strand
CGGGCAGATCAAGGCGCAGATCGAGGAGACCACCTCGGATTACGACCGCGAGAAGCTGCAGGAGCGCCTGGCCAAACTCGCGGGCGGCGTTGCGATCATTCGCGTCGGCGGTTCGACCGAGATCGAGGTCAAGGAGAAGAAAGATCGCGTGGAGGATGCGCTTCACGCCACCCGCGCGGCGGTCGAGGAGGGCATCGTTCCCGGCGGCGGCACGGCGCTGCTCCGCGCCAGGAAGGCGGTCGCGGCTCTCACCAGCGACAACGCCGACGTCCAGGCCGGCATCAAGATCGTCCTCCGGTCGCTTGAGGCCCCGATCCGCCAGATCGCCGAGAATTCGGGCGTCGAGGGCTCGATCGTGGTCGGCAAGATCACCGACAACGAAGGCTCCGAGACCTTCGGCTTCAACGCCCAGACCGAAGAGTACGTGGATCTGCTCCAGGCCGGCATCGTCGACCCGGCCAAGGTCGTGCGGGCCGCGCTGCAGGGTGCCGCCTCGGTTGCCGGCCTGCTCGTCACCACGGAAGCCATGATCGTCGACGCTCCGAAGAAGGATAGCGGCGCGCCAGCGATGCCAGGCGGCGGCATGGGCGGGATGGACTACTGATCCATCCAATATAGATGAAGACCTAATTGGGCCGCCAAATGGCGGCCCTTTTACTTATTACTCGGCGATTTTATTGCTCCTCCAACCGTGCCCTTCGTTGATGGCGCGGCTGCAATTGTTTTCGATACCGGCTTCTTAGCTTCGCGGTTTCTGTGCTTCTTTCCCGTAGCCATCAGGGCTTCCCTCTAGGAAGGTTGCATCATCGCACGCTGCGCCTTTTACCCGTTCAGTCTTGGAAAACCGCGCAGCGCCGGCGCTGCAGGCGACAAGGGGAGTTATGGGCCCCTGATGCCATTGCCCACTGCAGACCGGTATAGAACGCGCTCAGAAATTGTAGGTGATGAGAGCGGTCACTCGCGCGCCGTGCTCGCGGACGAGTGCCTCCGCCTCGCTCGCTGTGGCGTTCTCGGAGCCGGAGTACGGAATTTTGTAAACGTCGCAGCTCGCAGCATCGCTATCGGGTGGATGGAGAGCATCAGCGGGCCCTGCGGGGTGAGTGTGGCCGGCTTAAGCCGTCAAAGCGCTAGGCGTAGTCCTCGATCGCCCAACCCTCTCGATCGCAACAACGCTCCGCTACCACCAGACAGCTAGCAGCCTAGTTCAGCGTGCTCCCGGTTCAGGCGAAGAGCAACTTCGCCGTGTAAGCCTCAGCACCAGATGTGAATTCTGGCCATGGGTTGGCAAGAGAGCGTATTCCGCGCAGACACCCCGGGCCTGTGAAGAAACATTTAAAATGACTCGAAGCAGCGCGGCAGGCCTTCTTTTCGGCGCAGGCCGCCATCATATAAATTTTTCGAAGTTTTCGGGGCACACCGGCCATGAAACGATTTGCGGCACTAGCTCTGTTGTTTTTAGTTGAACCGAGCGGCGCGTCCGCGCAATCTGCAGATAATTATCTTCAGGTCTGCACAAAGAGTGATTTTGCTTGTGAAGGAGCGCAGCTGCGTTTTAAGAACTCGTTTCCTAAAGCACTGGCGGGAGATCTGCCCGCACAACGCGATGTTTCCTCTTGTTTGACTAATGGATGCGATGATGCGGTGCGAAGGGATCGTGTGCTGGGCTGCGCGTGGCGTTTGATGATCACAAGGTCCGTCGCATACGCGGCAGATCTGACGGACGCCGGCTTCTTCAGTGCAAACTGCACTGGCAGCGTCACCGACGTGGAGGTTGCCAAGATGAAACAGCAAGCTGGTGGTCTCTTTCGCACAATCTATCAGAAGCCCATGCCGGAAGCGGATTGATGATACGCAGCTTCAGCTTTGCATTCCTGCTTTTCAGTGTGCCTGTTCTCGCTGCCGAGCCTATCACTGGTCGCGCCTCGGTCAGTGATGGGGATACCCTTATCATCCGGGACACCAAGATTCGCCTCCATGGTGTCGACACACCTGAGAGCGCGCAGCTCTGTCAGGATGCGGCGGGCAAGGACTATCGCTGTGGGCAGAAGGCTGCGCTGGCCTTAGCCGACAGAATCGGCGACGCAACACTTTCCTGCGAGCCACGCGACACTGACCGCTACGGCCGCACCGTGGCCGTGTGTTGGAAGGGAAGTGAGGACCTCAATGGCTGGATGGTTGCTCAGGGCTACGCCATCGCCTACCAGCGCTACTCCACCGAGTATTTGCGGCAGGAGTTAACGGCGAGAGCGCTGAAGCGCGGGATCTGGGCCGGCACCTTCGACCCGCCCTCGGACTGGCGCCGGGCCAAGCGCGCGAATGGTGTAGAGACGCGGCCCGAGGCGGCGAGGCCGCCGGTGGCTACCCTAAAATCGTCGGCCGCTGCAGGGGCGTGTCAGATCAAGGGGAACATCAGCGCGGCGGGTGCTAAGATCTACCACCTGCCCGGCACGCGCGATTATGAGCGCACCCGGCTCAATGAGGCCTCAGGCGAACGAATGTTCTGCTCCGAGGTTGAGGCGAGGGCTGCTGGATGGCGGGCGCCTCGCGGGTAAAACTTGCCGCGCCCGCCACCTTGAAATCCCTATGCTGGCCGGACCACTACTACACGCCGGTCAACACATGCGACAGGCGAGCCTGCTGGGTGGATGAAGGCAACGGATATGGAGAGACCTCAGTGTACCGCCGAGATTGCAACTGACAGTTTGTTGAAAGCGATCGTGAAGGGTGAGCAACGCGGCCTAACCTTCAGTGCCGTTCGTGATGGTGGAGCTCTAACGACGTGGCGAGAGCCGGGAATGGCTCAGCTTGGCCCAGCTATTGGCTTTTGCGTCGCAGATCCATCTGGAGCGGCACAGTGGACTGAGCTGCACCGCCTCGGTGAGATCATCCAAGCTGCTGGTGGCCTCGATGCCTTGGACGAGGCAAACATGCACCTCGTCCAAATGGATCCAGAGCATTCCGACTGGCGAGCAATGGTGCTGGAGAGCGTCTGGTACGATATCGGGCGCGTAGAATGAGAAACGCAGAACCTGTCTACAGAAAGCCTATGCGTCCCACGACTATTTGGTATTTCGCCAGAGCGCGGTGACTTCTCGGAGCGCCGTGTCTCCGTCTGCCGCCGAAGTCCCTTCAGAGCCGAAAGACCGATTGGATCGGCGCACCACCGCCCCATCCCTCAGAATCACCCAATCGAAGCGACCGAGCTCGGTCGGAGAAGGGGTGACCCGCAGTATATGCGGGTTCGGCGTAAAGGTGATCATGCTCAGGATATGGGACGCCACGCTGGCACCTACCATGGGTCAGAGAGCAGCGGAGCACAAAAGATTCCCGGCCCATTCAGGATTCGGGCAGGGCATCGCGCGTGCTCGCACCTGAGCTGGACGGGTCGAGAACCTGCGCCGGGTGGCTGCTTCGCCCGCTGGGCAG
This sequence comes from Methylobacterium soli, assembly GCF_008806385.1. Classification (GTDB taxonomy): domain Bacteria; phylum Pseudomonadota; class Alphaproteobacteria; order Rhizobiales; family Beijerinckiaceae; genus Methylobacterium; species Methylobacterium soli. Next base: position 12,829 of record NZ_VZZK01000067.1, on the reverse strand, counting down.
CGGACAAGCGACAGGGCCTATTCCTGAATGCGGTGGATGTAGCCGATCACGAGGGCAGCAGTGAGGTCGAGCACAACGCTCTCTGCACCAACTCGCCGGCTCGTCTTCGAGCGCGAGTAGGGTCCTTACTTTGGCTAGCGAAAGGTCACCGTTGACACTCTCCGCGCCGGCTCTTCACACGTCAGATCAGATCGGCGAAGGCTCGGAGCGACCAAGATGGCGACGGCGACGGTCCGGGTCGAACGGGAGTAGGTTGAGGCGTTGATTTCGTCGGGTTTCGCCCACGCTGACCCGGCACTGTTTTTGCTGTTCGAGCTGGCTTCACAGGCCCCCCTACGGCGTCGAACTCGAACAAGAGGTGCTGGCCTTCGTCATCGACGATCCAGCCATTGCCAACCCACCCGATAAAGCGGCCAGAGTAGGCATAAACCTTGCCATCGTCGATGAATGCGGCGGGCTGACCGCTCCAAAGAAAGAGAGACCTATCGTCAGGCGAATAGGCCGCGGCAGCCCCCGCCCGGTCGAAAAACTCAATCATGATCGCGTTCGATTCTAAGCATGGCTCACGGGCATAACGCGCGAGAACCTCAAAAGATACAGCTGGGCTAGGTCCTTCGTTGTCTTGTGCGATGAAGACAACGTTGAGGACGTCGGAGGCGCGGCTCAGTGCAGCGTCTCACCAGGCCCCGCGAAAGAGCCTATTCCGTCTTCATCCACAGCGAGCCTGAAGGCCTCGTAAGCCGCATCATCGCTTGCGAAGAGCTCGCTCCAAACCGTTGAGCCGCCCTCGTGATCGATGACCTCTAGCGCCCAGTCCGCGGCCTCACCGCAAAATCGATAGATCTTCACCTCGACGGTGAACCCGTCGCGCGTGACGCGGCCGGAGAGTGGGGAAAATTCCAACTGGCGATCGTTGATCGGCATGATCGTACCCGCTTCCAGTCCACAAGTCACGATGCCGCTTCGCCCAAGAGAGAATTTGCGGAAGCTACCTCGAATCACACAACAGTTCTTCGCAAGACCTCGCCGCTCTCAATCACCCGGAAGTCACCGCTGCTAAGCTGATTCACACCCTTGCCATTTAGCAGCGAGAATCGGTGTTGTCCCTTAAGGATATGAGATCCGCTGAGGCCCCCAGTTCGTGCAAACGTCTGCCAAGAAATGATGGTGCGAACAGTACCATCCTCAGCTTTGGCATCGAAGCGCTCCACTTCGTGGTCCATAGCTAACCTCATAGCTGTGGGGCGTATCCAAAAAGTGTCACCCCGCTCTCGCAAAGTTCGACCGTCGAGTCAAAACAGGCAGCCACTCCCCTTCACGCATCCGGGACGGCAGTGTTCCTGCAGCCTTTTGATCGGCCGCTCTCGATCGTGTGCCAATCCTGCGGGATGCCCTTTTGCGCGCATGCCATGTTCCTCGTCGCAAGAAGGTAGATGCCGATATTCCGTGCCGGTGCTGGATCTCCATGATACACCCTTCTATCATTTTTCTAGATAATTATTTATGCTTTTGATGCCGGAATAATTGGGAACAGTTGATTGGAGTAGTAGTTATTTTAAGAAAGGCGCGAAGCGAAGGCACGCATTCACGCGGTTTTTTGCCTCCGATGAATTACTTCGTTGAGTCAAGGCAGCGTGAGAGAGCGGCTATGAGACGCCATATGCATTTTGGGCGGAAGGTGCCCTTGCCTTCGGTAGTTGAGATCAGGCACGAACTTAGGATGATGGCTGCGGCTGATGCCTTGGCCGACGCAGTAAATGCGAGGAGCTGTACATCTGCAGAACTGACTAAGATTGTTGAAGATTTATCGGCCCGCTACAATCTCCCGCCAGATCAAGGGCAGATACTGTTGAATCGCCTTGAAAACAATCGGTTGGTGGTGGCGCCTGCCGTGCCACGATCGGGCTCAGAGTGAGCCCCCACCCTTTGATCCGTTTTCCGCGTACTGCTGCGCACCGATGTGATAGGACTGGCCCCAGCCCTGCATCTGCCGCCGAGCTGATGGAGGGCACCCCAATGCGTTTTGACCTAGATGAGCGTGGCGATTGGATTGTCGATATCGACGAACTCGCCGGCAAATTCGGTACCTCGACGGGATATCTTCAGCATCAGATCAGGCTTGGCATCCTCAAGAGCTTTTTGGAGTCGGGGAACGACGAGGAAAACAAAGGAGCGAGCGTCACGGTTCGAGCCGGCAAGATGGCTTGGCGCGGTACATTCGACCGTACCGGATTTCTGATCAGTGAATGCATGCTCCCGGAAGCGCCGTAGCGGCTGCGCCGACCGCCGCCTCCTTCAATCCCAGGAGTAACCGACCGAACGTTCGCGGCGGGCGCAGTCCGCCCGCCACGGAGCGAGGCGCTCTTCCAGCAGTTCGGGTGCGCCTCGTCGGACCTGCTCTGGATCCAAGATGCCAGGACGCTGCAGTTCGAATATGTCAGCCCGGCCTTCGAGGCGATCTACGTCCAGAGCCGCGAAGCCGTCCTCATTGGCGAAACCCTGGAGCGATGGGCAGAGCTGATCTACCCGAGGGCTGCGAGCGCACGCTGGCCGTCATAGAGCGGATCCGGGCTGGCGAGCGGATCAAGCACGAGTTCCGGATCCGGCGCGCCTCGGACGGTGAGATGAGCTAGATCGAGGACACCGACTTCCCGCTCCTCGACGAGACCGGGTGTGTGCAGCGCGTGGCTGGCATTGCCAAGGACGTGACCGAGCGGAAGGCCAGCGCTGCCCGCCTGGAGGTGCTGGTTCATGAGTTGCAGCACCGCAGCCGCAACCTGCTCGGTGTAATCACATCGGTGGCTTCCAAAACTGTCGGCGAGGGCGGCTCAGTCGAGGACTTCCAAAACCGTCTGAAGGCGCTCAACCGAGCCCAGGGCCTGCTCAGCTAGTTCGGCAGTGACACGGTCGAGATCGGGGCGCTGGTCAGCGCAGAGCTCGCAGCGCACTCCGAAGCCGCATTGCCGAGGGTGATGCTCTCAGGCCCGAAGGTGCACCCTCAATGCCCGGCAGGTGCAGAACTTTGCTCTGGCCATGCACGAGTTGACCACGAACGCGGTGAAGTACGGGGCCCTGCAGGGCGGCGCGGGCTTCAGACCCACCGTCTGTCGCGCGTGCTCCGTCAAGCCGCGCTGCACCCGGGCGACGAGCCAACGACTCAGCCTGCGTCCGCGCGCCGAGCACGAGGCGCTGGCGGCCGCGCGGCAGCGGCAGGAGAGCGAGGAGGGTCGACAACTCTACGGGCAGCGACAAGGCATTGAGGGGACGATAGCGCAAGGCGTACGCAGCTTCGGCCTGCGCCGGGCGCGCTACCGCGGGCTGGCCAAAATGACCTTCCAGGGCGTGGCCACGGCCGCTGCCCTCAACCTGGATCGTCTCTCTGGAGGCGGGACATTGTCCCGCCTTTCGCTTGTGTCGAGATCGAGAGCCAGCAATCTGCCTATACGCGAGGATGGGGCCGGCGTAACGCTGCGTGATGTGGATGACAGCCTTTGGACAGCGTCCAGAGGGCCTTTCTTCCACTCCATAAGGGACCTTGCGCGAATTTCCCGCGGCCTCGCACGCATGAGACAGAGGGTTCAAAGCGCTCTATGTTCAGGGGGTGATTAACCTAGAGCAAGAGCGCGAGCACCTCGCCTTGGCAGATCGGCACATTGCCGAAGCTGAGGCGCGCATCCTCAGACAGCAGGCGTTGATCAAGCGCCTATCGGAGAGCAAGCGCGATTTGGTCGAGGCTGAGAAGCTGCTCGCGCTACTGGAACAGACCCTCATCCAGATGCGCGAGCACCGACACATCATCCTCGACACCATCGCGCGGCTTGATCCGTCAACACCATGAAGCGCCTCTTTCCATATTCGAACTTACGCGAAGGGAACGTGCTGATTATGTGAACGACCAGGCCGCACGCGCCCGATGGAACATCCCAGGAGCTTAGGTCCTGACTAGTTCGGCTTGCACTGCGGCAAGGTAATTCGAGAGCCGGACAGCGGCTTTAGGATCGTCACACTGGACGCTTACCGGCACCGGAAGTGCGAGCGGATCGAGCCGGCGCAAGACCGCCTCAGCCGCAGCCGCGGCTTCTCTCTCGGTCTGCGCTCCTACAAGGTTCGAGCCTTTCGGAGTGCCGATCATGATGGCGACACGGACCATGGCGAACCAACGGCCGCCAGAACCTCAGCGTTGCCATTGCGTTCGCTTCCTACGCTCGTAGGCCCAAGTCGCAGCGCGCAACATTTACCTGCGTCCCGCGCGAACCTGGGGTGGCAGTCACCGGCCCGGCACGACGTCCCCCACCGATGCCGCGGTCGGTGATCAAGCCATACTCTAAACGCCAGGTGTTTGCTCTCAGAGACGGGTCTCGGAACCCCAGCTCGGCTTGTGTTACGCATGTGTTACGCATGTGTTACGCGAACAACCGCATGTTAGCCGAATTTTCGCTGCAAGTGCCCAAAAAGCATCGAAATTTTTCACCTACAGCAGGTCATTACAAATGAGCTGCTGTGCGTCGCTAGCCCGGCGCTGCCTAGTAAATCGGTCAACTTCGCGGATATACCTAGTCTATGCGCTTGTGGAATCTTCGCATCACGATCTAAATTATCGCTGCTCAGGTAAATTCCATCCGAAAGATTTAGATTTCGTTGGATCCGCTCGTCCATCAAACGATCAATACTGCCAGTGGATTCTTTTGCTCTTCGGGCCAAGTGTCCCACTACCTATTTCATTCTAGCTCGGCTATTCCCCCGCACAGGGGAGTTGTTTCATGAAGGACGACCAGCAAGAGGCCTTTGAGCGGGTGCTGAGCGCGACCCTTGCCCGCATTCTTGACCTTCTGAAATTTGCGGAGGCCAAGAACGCAGCCCTGCTCACATTCGCGTCCGCTTGGATACTCGGCTCGATCAACCTCCTGATGGGATCGGCCAAGCTCACCGGGGATTGGCGGATCTCTTTCATAGTGGCCTTGCCCCTGTTCGCGCTCGCCGGTTTGATCGCTATCGTCTCGTTCCTGCCCAAGATGCTGTTGTCGGTGTTCCACCAGGACCCTGAGCAGTCCAAAGCGCTGCTATATTTTGGAGACGCTGCTAGCTTCGCCCCAGCCGCTTACAGGGACCGGGTGCGAGATCGGTACTATCCACCCGAGAATGAGTCTGCGACGCGCAACTACCTGGATGATCTGTCAATCCAAATCGCGGTTGTCAGCCAGATCACTAAGCGGAAGCTCCAATTCTTCAACTGGGGCGCACTCATCGTTTTAATCGCTCTCGCTGCACTTGCGATCCCAGCCATTCGAGCCGTCTGGCAGCTTGTCGCTCCCCGTCTCGGAGTTTCCTGATGGGTATAAAAGACTTGAGGGATGAGGTCGCCGACGAGGTGGCGACGATCCTTGGGACCGAATTCCAGATCGACATTACCGAGACCAATACTGTTCCGCACTCCTCAAATCCTGCCGTCACTTTTCCGAATCTTGATGCCAAGCGTCAAGGCACGAAGTTGATCGACACTTGCGTCCTCTACATCGATATTCGCCGTTCGACACAGCTCAATCTCACTCACAAGCCAAAGACCGTTTCGAAGCTCTATTCCGCGTTTGTCAGGGCCATGACCCGTTGCGCCCGCTATCACAAGGGTCATGTGCGTGGGATCATCGGCGACCGGGTAATGGTCATTTTCGACCGCAAGAATGCGTTCGTGAATGCCGTCGAGTGCGCAATTTCGATGAACTCCGTGTCGCAGTACATCATCAACAGGCATTTCACGCGCGGGGAGGTCGAGTGTGGGATCGGCATCGACACCGGGAAAATGCTTGCGACGAAGACCGGCGTTCGCAGACATGGCACGGAGCAATCCGCCTACCGTAATCTCGTCTGGTTGGGTCGCCCGGCGAACGTCGCTAGCAAGCTCACCGACTTGGCTAACAAACCCGAGGAAACATTCAACATACCAATGGTGCACGCGGCCTACAGGCCGGGACTGCTGAGCATAGGCCTCGATTCGAATTGGAGTTGGCGAGAAGTATTCCCTGCCGATTTTGTCCGCCAGCTTTCGGTCGACGGCACGACGAAACAGCTTAGGCATGCCAATCCTCTCTTCGAGCATATGTTTATCCAGGAACAGACTTTTACCCGCAACCCAAAAACAGCGCCTATTCTCATGACTGAGGCTGTTTGGATCGGCTACAAGGCGGCAGCGCCTAGCTCTGCTGTTGTCACCAAACCCATGTTCCATCCGGTCATGCTGATCGTGCCCGCCTACAAGGGCAGGGTCTATGCTGGTGACGTTCACTACCCCGCGTTTAAGGAGTGACTGCCGCGCCGAGGTCAACATGATCAGCGCCTCTGCCGACGACGGCATGGGCCATGTGTCAGCCTTCAGAGGCAATCCCATTTGGGCTGCGATCGCTTGGGGCAGGCACGAGAGGCAAGGGTGCAGATCGTTGCCCGCTGCTAAGAGTGGTGCTGGGCGAAACGTCGGAACCCTGAAGCGTCGAGTGTTCGGACGCACGAGAAATCGCTCAGAAGGGCCGCAGCGGCGGTCAGACCGGGAGCTGTAGTCGAACTACGCTCAGCACACTCCCGCCCGCTCAGCCCGCGTTCTCGCGGCTTGTAGCTATGGTGTGCGGTGCTCATCAAGCTGCAGCGTCTCAAGCCATACATCGAGTCGCCCTACGACGCGGGCCTGAACGCGCATCAGGCGGGCAGTCAGCCGAGCGTGGGTTGCCGCGCGCATGCCTTTCGGCCGGTGAGGAAGGGGACTGAGCGCTCCGTTCGGCGGAGCCTCACCCGTGATGCGCGCGTGAAGGCGGCAGGCCTGGATGATGTCGTTCGTATCCTGCGTCCCGTGCTCGACGGCGTAGCGGAGCCCGTGCGCCTCGCGAGAAAGGAAGCGCTCGCCGTCTCTGGGCAGGTAGAGGCGGCAGGCCCGAGCACCTGTCTGTGGGCAGATGAAAAACCATCGCAGGCCGCCGAACGGCGGGCGGGGCAAGGATGTGAGAGCGATGCGCTGCTCATGAGCACGGCCGTTACGATCGGCGAAGGTGAGGTGGAGACTTGGGGGCCGATTCTCCGTCAGCTCGGACGCGACGTACACCCAACCGGCGTGCGTGCCGCCAGGATGATGAACGAGGGGAGCGAACCCGGTCGCCGCCTGTCCTTGAGGCAGCCACCCCGCGCGCACCAAGGAGGCGATGTCGAGGCAGGCGGCATTCTCGATCAGAACGTGGCGTTTGGTGCGAGGACGGGCCATGGATATTCCCCAGAGCGAACGTGAAATTATCGGCCGGCTCCGATCAGCTTTGGCGTCGGTCGAGGCCTGTGGTGGGTGTGGTTGGTCGAACTTTTTCAAGCGTTACGTGCGTGCGTGTGCGCGCGCATACGTTGCAAAAAGTAGCATCCACCACACCCACCACAGAGAGTATCAATCGGACGCTCAGAAGGGAGCGAACTCCTCCTCTCTCACCCTCAGGCCCTGGAAGTGCGCGCCCTTCCGATCCGATCCTTTGGTGAGGCCGAGGCGCTCTGCTCGAACTGCGAGACGCTCCGAGAACGCTTTCTGACTCAAGACAAACTCCCGAGCTCGTGTAGCCCAACTGACAAAGCTGTCGTACGCCTCCGAAGAGGCCGTTCGGGCTGATGGATCAGCCTCGCAGCACTCCTCAAACCATCGCAGCACTGTGTCCTCATCGTTGAAGTAGGAAGATGTTGAGGTGCGCACTGCCTCTGGCGGGTTCAGACCTTCGCGCTGCCAGAGCAGGCAGCCCTCGATCATCCACGCCAGGATCCCCGGCCATTCGGACTTCAGCTTCTGCTCCAGCCCTTTGTCCCGCTCTTCAGGCGGGATCGTGACCGTGAACGGGATGACCTGAAAGCGCCGGCTAGTCGCCTCGTCGACGGAGCGCAGCCGCGGCTTATGGTTGCCTGAGATGAACAACTTGAACTGCGGCGTGTACTCGAAGAAGTCCTGGCGCATGAAGCGCGCCTCGATCTTATCGCCGCCCGTAATTGCTTTGATGCGCGCCTCCGCCCAGGGCCGTCCTTCTTCGTCGACGGGCATGTACCCGTTTGGGGTTACGAGCGGGAGAACGTTTGGCTGGCCGCTGCACACGCGAACGAGCGGCCTCACCGAGCTCGAAACCTGCGCTTCTTCGAGGGGCTACCATCCGACGTACGATCGAGAGCCGAGATTGCGCGGGCGCATGCCAGCGTCCTGCTCGATCTCAACAGGGTTCCCGAGGCACTCGCCCTTCTGCGTCGTCTGCGCGACGCCGAGGAGAGCAACACCTATGTGACGCTCCGGCTAATCGAAGCCATGCGTCGTTCCGGCCAAGCGAAGGCCGCTCGAAAGCTGTTGAGGTCGCTGCCGCTCGCGCAAATGAAGGGCACGCCGGAACACGCGATGATGCTGATTACGCAGGTCGCGGCCGAAGGGAACCGCGAAGACGCCTATGCGGCGGCCTACGACCTCGTCAGAAGGCATCCCGACCGTCCCGACATCGCCCTCGGATACGTCGGCCTTGGCCTCCTCCGCAACGGGGGGCCCGGCTTCCGGATGAAGGAAGCTGGCCCGGGCGCCTTCGTCGCACTCGAAGGGCCAGCGGGGACGAGGCGGGCCTTCGCCTTGGATGACGGACCGGAGTTCTTTGGCATCCCCGTCGAGGCGCCCGGCAGCCCCATCGCGAGGCTGGTCGCGGGCAAGCGTCGCGGCGACACGTTCGAGATCCCAAAGATGGGAGGCCACCCCGAGACGTGGACCATCGCCTCGGTTCACGGGAAGTACCTTCAGCTTCACCATCGGATCATGGAGGAGTTCGAGATCCGGTACCCGGGCGTCCCGGGGCTGTCGCGTCTCACGATGAAGGAAGGCGACGTCTCGGAAGCGCTGGCGATGGTCCGCAGGTCCGCAGAGCAAAACGAGCGAACCGCCAAACTCTACCTCGATGAGAATATGCCCCTCTCGATGGTCGCTCGCGCACTCGGGGGCGATCCGGTCGGCTTCGCGCAGTACGTGAGGACGCTCGGCGCGGATGTCGCAACCTGCACGGGCAGTGGCGAGGAGCGAGTGGCGGCCTGCGCCACAGCCCTGGCAGCGCGCGGACGTGGCGCGGTCCTGGATCCGTATACGGCGTGGGTCGCGGCAGAGATGGACCTGCTCCCCACTCTGAGGTCCTGGTTCGGGACGCTCCATGCTTCCGAAGCTTGCATCCGGATGATCGAGCGGATGATCGACAAGCAGCGTCAGGGCATCGGCCATCGCCAGATGACGGTGTCCTGGCACGAGAACCAATTCTACCGGGAGGAGATCGACGACGACTTCCTCCGCTCCCAGATCGCGGTCCTTGAGGCGGGGCGAGACAAGATCGTCGCCGCATGCGAGATCCACTCTATCTTGGTTCCGGACGAGACGTCCGAGGTTGCCGATAAAATGCTGGAGATGGCCGGGTCGAGCTTCCTCGACGCGGCCTTCCTCGCGCGAGAGCGCGGTGTGCCCTTGCTCTCGGATGATGCCCGCTATCGCACTTGGGCCACGGCAGCGACAGGATGCCGAAGCCTATGGCTGCAGGCAGCCTTGATGGCAGCGACCGAGGCGGGCGCGCTGTCCGCCGCTGACTATGCCACGGCCGTGGTCGGGCTGGCCGCGCGTCAGCATTCCTTCGTGTCGCTCGAGGGCGATGCCCTCCACGAGATCTGCCGTCAGGACGACGACCGGCTGCACCGCCTGAGGGCTGCTCTAAGGTACATTGGGGGGAGCGGCGCGGAGATGACTTCCCCTCATGGTGGTCGCCGAATTTCTCGAGATGGTTTGGGACTACGATGGCGACCTGCCCCTCCTGAGGAGGAAGGCGGCGACGGGCCTCGTGTTTGAAGCGTTCCTCAAGGGACAGCGGGACGATTGGCTAGACTGGTTGCGGCGCCTCATCCACTACGCTCCGAGGACGGTCGCCTTCCGGTCGTACCTACGGGATTGGCTGAGGGGGCACTTCATCCCGGTTGGGCAGTTGGCCGGTTCCGAGCCCTGATGCCGCCGCGGGCAGCATCGGCGCGTTTCAGAACTTCGGAGCCACAGATCCATCGATAACCCGAGAGCAAGAAACCGCCCTTGGGTTGGCGAGCATGCACTCAGCGGCAACCAGCAGAACCACCCTCAAACAGGGCAAAGGTCTACAGCAGCTCATTTGTAATGACCTGCTGTGAATTCAAATTGTTAATGTTCCGCGGGCGTATGCAGTGATAGCCGTGCCATCATATGACCGCCCGCGTAACGCGTGCGTAACACGAGCCAAGTGGATGCCTTGCGCACGGGCTGTCAGCTGATGAATCACTGCCTTTCGGCGGCTGAGCCGTCGCGGACCAGCAGAACGATCCACTACCTTTTGCCAAGTTCAGTGAGGCTGAAGGTGGTGCGGAAGCCCCTCCTGACTGATCCTCTCACTCAGCCCGGCTTAGCACAAGGCGATCAGGCCACAACGAGCCAGCCGCATTGTTCATACCAAACAATTATTGGTTGCAACATAGTGTGAAAGGAGGTTTCTTTGCCTGCCAGCCGGCATGGAGTTATCGTCATGCACGCGCGAAAGTTGCTGATCGCCCTCCTGCTTCTCGCGGCGTCGCTGCAAACCGCGGCGTCGGCGCCGGAGGACATCAAATTCCTAGATCAAGGAACCGCTTGGACGGATGCCGCGCGATCCGAGTTCTACACTCTCGATCAGGGCGCCCGTATGATCCCGCTGCCCTGGCTCCAAGCCTTGCGGCAGGGTGACGGAAGTCCATTCCTTGAGGATGGGCTAACGCGCTACGGATACCTGCCGAATCCTTCCAGTGACGAGGGCCTGCCGGTCGGGTTCACAACCACTGGCCCCGCCGGTGTCCAGATCGTCGGCATGACCTGCTCGGCCTGCCATACCCGCCAGATCACAGTGGGCGGGAGTCAGTACCGCATCGACGGTGGTCCGGCGATCGTCGACTTCCAGAGCCTACTGGCCGACCTCGACACTGCCGTTGGTCGGGTCCTGCAGGACGAGTCGGAGTTCGGCCGCTTTGCCGCGTCCGCGCTCCGCACGGCCATGCCCGATTCGGCGGAGAAAGCTGCACTACGCGACCGGGTGGCGGCTTGGCACCTGCGCTACCACACTCTCATGGAGCGTGCCCTCCCACACGCCTCGCCATGGGGCTTTGGTCGACTCGATGCCGTCGGGATGATCTTCAACCGCTTGGCAGGGTTGGATCTCGGACCGCCGCCAACGTTCATTATCAAGGAGAATATTCGGCGGGCGGACGCGCCAACGCGGTACCCTTTTCTCTGGAACGCACCTGTTCAGGACCGGATCCAATGGCCGGGCTTTGCCGACAACGGCAGCGACGTTCTCGCGCTCGCACGGAACCTTGGCCAAGTACTCGGTGTTTTCGGAGTCTTTCAGCCCAAGAAAGAAGGGCTGATAATCAATTATCTGAACAATAATTCAGCCAATTTCGGAAACCTCCAGCGGATCGAGGATTTAATCAAGAAGATCCGCCCACCTAAGTGGCCGTCGTCTATTGACGAGGTGCTGGCCAATCAAGGTAAAGCTATCTTTGAACGGGCCACCGTATCCGGCGGATGCGCTGAGTGTCATGGAATTCGCCCTGGGACGGCGCGTTTCTTGGGCCGGCAGACGTGGGCCACGCCTGTTCAGGATGTCGGAACTGACACGCGGGAGTATGATGTGCTCGCCTGGACGGCGAAGAGCGGCGCACTGAAGGGCGCCTTTATCCCCCTCGTTACCAAGCCTTTGAAGGAAACAGATCTTATATTCAACATCCTCGCGAATTCGGTTGTGGGGACGATCACGGCCTACACGTTGACTGGCGGTGACATCTTCTTCGCCGCTCCGGCGGGGACGCCGGGAGGCCCCCGGGATGCGAAAGGTTCGACCGTTGCTAGTGCGCCGCCGCCCCAGCTTCTCCCGCCCGCCCTGCGGGAGTTGCAGGGGGCTTTCAATCGGCCGTCCTCCATTGCGGCTGCTGGCGAGCGCTCGAGTATGGAGGCGCCGTCGCCACGAGCTGCAGGCGCCCCGCCGCCAATGCATGGTGCCTACGAGTCCCGCGTATTGGAGGGAATCTGGGCCACTGCGCCGTACCTGCACAACGGCTCAGTGCCAACCCTTGCTGATCTCCTTAAGCCGGCTGCAGAGCGCCCGGCGGAGTTCAAAATCGGTCCGGCTTACGATCTGGTGAATATCGGCCTCGCGAAGGACCAGCTTGGGCTCAACAGCACGATCGTGACGACTGGGTGCAACGACCGGAATTCAGGCAACAGTCGCTGCGGGCATGAATTCGGTACGCAGCTCTCCCCGTCCGAGAAAAAGGCAATACTTGAGTACCTCAAGACGCTCTGATGCATTCGTCTTGAGTGGTAATGCTCCGCCCGTCCGATTATGAGGCGGCGCTCTACGAACGCAAAGGAATATGGCGGGACCTCGGTCGAGAGCAGTTAGAGCTGTTCCCGATCACGTAGCGACGGCCGAATCGTCCTCGTACCCAGCTGCGGCGAGGTAGGTGCGGCACTCCTGCGGAGTGAAGCGCGTGAAGGCCTGCCGGATTGCCGCCCAGAGATCCGGGATGGTGCGAGCTGCCGCGCTGCGCAACAGCGCCTTGAGCTTTGCGAAGACCTGCTCGATCGGGTTGAGATCAGGGCTGTAGGACGGCAGGTAGAGCAGCCTGGCTCCCGCGGCCTCGATCGCGTCCTGCACGCCAGCCACCTTGTGGGCTGGCAGGTTGTCCATGACGACGATGTTGGACTTGCTTCGCAAAAGTGGCTCTTCGTCATTTCGTGTGGATCAAGGAGCGAGAAGCAGGCGTC
>NZ_VZZK01000066.1 GCF_008806385.1 Methylobacterium soli | reverse complement strand
TTCACCAGCCTCGCTGCCAGCCTCATCACACTCAACCAGATCAAACGGTTCTGTTAGGCGCTCTTAGTGTCAAAATCCAATTTAGATTATCAAATTAACTGCCGATTCTCAAATTAAGTGCTGGCTCAAGCATCTGAAATCATTGGCGTCCGATTCTTATGATTAGATGGAAAGCGACAGGCGGCTCCTGGCCGCTTGGCGCCGGACGTATCAGGCCGACAGCTTCGGCCAGGGCGGGGTGCGTGCCGCGTAGCCGATGACGAAGAGGATGTCGTCGATCGCGCCACTCTTCAGCCCATCGGCGAGTTTTAGCGCATCGGCCGCATTAGCGTTCTTCAGGTTGATCTCCCAGACGCCAAAGGGTGCCCGCCCGCCGGAGCCGGCTCCGGCACCGATCAGCGGCAGCCAGGGGCTGCCATTGCCGCGCTGCGTGCTGATCGTGCCATCGATCGTGCGCGCCGCGCCCCCGGCGACCGTCGCGCCGCCGGCGTCGCCAAGCCTCAGCGACTTGACCGTCATCTCGTCCTCGAATCTATCGGCGCGGGCTATGTGCAGAGCCACGGACCGGATGGTGATGGCTTCAAAATTTGACGGAAAGTCGGTTCGCGCCAGCTTGATCTGGACGATCATCCGCTCCGCCTCGTCCAGAAGCTCGGCGTTGTGAAGATTGTACCAGGCATCCGGAAAATCGTTGCGCAGGCTGAACGCCCGCTCGGCCTCGACCGTCGGCTTGAAGTCGCGAATGACCGACTGGGCGTAGTCGAAACTGTTCAGCGCAGAATAGTCGTAGGTCACGAGAACGTCCGACACCACCTTCGGATCGATCCGGTTCGCCGCCTTTAGCATGCGGAACTCCCACGTCCCGTCGACGCCGCCTCCTTCGAAGGGCAGGTACATCTCGGCCTGGTCGTCGCTCTCGAACACGCCGCTGCCGCCGATCGGCACGCTGAGCGCGATCGTCTCGGGCGGCCGGCGGATGACGGTCGTCTGGAACACCTCCGGACCGATCACGGCGCGGCTGATGCCCGTGTTGGCGAGAGTGGCGCGGATGCCCTCGGTCGGCGGCACCAGCGCGATGACCGAGACGCGGACGCGCCGGATCAGTCTGAGATAGTGGCCGGGGAAATCGTGGTCGAACATCGACATTGGTGTCGAGAACACCATGATGCCCGTCTCGCGCATCCGGTAGAAATCGGCCGGATAGGTCTGCGCCAGCGAGATCGTCTTGGTGATGGCGAGCTTGCGCTGGTCCGTGTCGAAGGCATACTGGTCGAGCTGCAGTATGTCGGCCATCAGCCGCTCCGCGCCCGTCAGGCCCTGGCGGTCCGCTCCCCCGCCGGAGGCCAGCGGATTGGCGCTGGGCGATGTCCAGTAGTCGCTCTTGATGACATCGGGAACAGTCTGCTGGCGCTGGAAGGCGAGCTGCGCCTGCGCGACCCGCGCGGTCGCGGTCGCGGTCTGCAGCGTCGTCCGGTAGACGCCCGACAGGACGCGGCTCATCCAGTCGAAGAGATCGTAGCCGGTGAAGCGCTCCGCCAGGAACTCGATCGTATCGCGCGCCTGGCTGGTGTCGGTCTCCGCGATCGACTTTTCCTGTTGGGTGATCGCCAGCTGATCCTGCGCGAGCATCACCTGCTGCTTGCCGATCTGCGTGTCCTGCGCAGCAAGCCGGCTCTGCAGCTTCCAGTCCTCGACGCGGCGCGCGTGCGTGGCGTTGAGTGTCGCTGTCTGGCTGGCTTCCTCGGCGGCGATCAGCGAACTGCCGTAGGAATTGGCCGACATGGTCTGTTGCGCCACGACAGCGAGCGCCGCGGCGGCGGCAGCCGCTCCCGACAGTCCGGCGCCCGCGGCCTCGATGCCGGCCTTGGCGACCGAGGCTATCGCCTGCGCGTTCTGCAGGTCGCGCTTGGCGCCTGCCGCCTTGGAATAGTTCTGCAGCATCGCGGTCTCGTATTCGTTCAACCCGCGGTCGATCCAGTCCTGCAGCGTCTTCTGCTGAATCTCGGCGCGCTGCTGCTGGAGCTGCGCCAGCGCGATGGCATCATTCGCCTCGCTAACGCGCAGCGTCTGGAGGCCGACCTGCGCCTGCTTCAGCGCCAGCTCCTGGCGGGCCTTCTTCAGCGAATAGGAAGCGTCGTCGCGCTTCTCGGACGCGCTGAGGAAGAGCTGCTCCACCTGCACCGCCTGCTGCGCGAGCTCCCGGGCCCGCGCGATCAGCACAGCATAGCGGTAGGCTGTCGGCGGCACCGCGGCGGCGCCCGGAATGCTGATCTGGCCGTTGACGACGATCGGCATGCCGGTCGTCGTGTCGGTTGGCGCCGCATAGGCCGGCACGACCCGCTGCACGCCGGCGATGTTTCGGCCGCTGCGCAGTTTCCTGAGGCCGAGCTCCGCATGGGCGCGCAGCGTGCCGATCGTCGGGTCCGCGGGGATGCAGAACAGGAACGAGGCGGCGGATGTCGGCATGGCCATGGTCTCGGACCTTCAGGAATTGATGGTGTCGCCCTTGGCGGCCGATACCGCGATGTCGCCGGCGCGTCTGACGAGTGCCTCCACGCCGGCATCGGTCAACAGCGCGGTATGGATTTTCGGCAGCGCGTCCGCCTTGGCCGAGAGCGCCGTCGCGAGGCTGGGCAGAGGCGGCGCGGCGGCGACGGCCTCGGCCTTCATCGGCTTCAGCGCAGCCAGCATCTCGTCCAGCGCCTTGCCGCTTGTCAGCAGCCCCTTCATCTTGTCGATCATCATGCCGATCTTGGGGGACGCGCCGACCTTGCCCGCCGTGAGGTCCTCAAGAATTTCCCCGGCGGCGGCCAAGGCCGGCGGGGGCACGGCGGCGCCAGATTCGATCTCGAGCATGCCGATCAGCGATTCGCAGTCGCCGACGGTCTGCTTCATCTCCGGCGCGTCGCTGAGTTCGAGCGCGGCGCGGTAAAGCAGGCGGGCTCGGGCGAGGGACTCGTCGGTGTCGAGGGTGAATTCGCTGTCCGCATAGTCGCTCAGGCAGCCGATGATCGAGGTGACGACGAAACGGACCGCCGCATAGCGCCGGGTCAGCGCGATCGCGTGCGGATTGAGCGGGTCGAGCAGCCAGTCCTCCGGGTGGCGGAAGACCGTTGTGTCCGGAAGGCCGGCATCGATCTCCAGCCCGTAGTCGATGTACCGCTCGCCCTGCTGCGTGCGGTAGTCGTAGACGGTCGCGAACCAGTCGAGCGCCGCGAGGTATTCGCCCGACGCCTGCATGTTCAGCGCAAGTTGCTCCGGCACCAGACGATAAGCTTCCGCCAGATACGTGAGGATCGACGCCGACGCGCCCTTGTTCTGCTTGTAGACGTTCCTGATGCTGATCCGACGTCCCTGCAGGGCGGAAATGGATTTGCCGATCGGGATATCGGTGAGCGAAGACAGCACCGGCACGATGTCGAACTTGGCGGACGCGATCAGCTCGCCCGCGGACGCGCTGCACGGATAGGCATAGCTGTGCGAGCTCTTGTTTGGCGAAACGAAGAAGGTTGGCGCGAACGAACCGGAATGGCGCGCGAGGGTGGTGAGCGTCTGCACCGGAATAAAGGTCGCGCCGGGCCCGGTGCCGCGCCTGACCTCGCGATAGACGAGCTGTCCGGCGTCTTCGTAGAACACGAACACCGATGGCCCCGACGACGAGCCGGGCAGCCCGCCGCGAAACCGGCCGAAATCGAGGGAGAGGTTCCAAATCTCCCGCGAGCCTGACTCGAAAGTGCGCAGGCAGCGGAAGGTCTTCGTCTTGTTCATGTATGTGTAAACGAGCCACGTCGCGCCACCGACCTGCATCGCCGCATGGAGCGCGACGACCTGCGGCACCTCGCTGAAGGCCGGATTAAGGGCATCGAGGCCGGCGAGCGGATCGATCTGGAAATCGGTCCAGTTGCCGTCCGCCCAGCCGGCTCCCTCGGCGTTCAGCGGGCGCACATAGACCCACATGGTGCGGCCGAAATCGTGGATGGCGATGCGCGGCGGATCGTAGGCGGAGTCGGACTGGACGGGCAGCACGGTCAGCTGCGGGAGCGTGAACGGACTGGTCAACGGATTGGGCAGCCCGGAAATGTCCAGGGCCGCGCCGGCTTCCCAGTCGGTGCCGCCCGCATCGACGTCGAAGCGCATGAACTGCAGCTGCCGATGCCCGCCATGGTCGATGTCGAGGAAAAGATAGATGTGGTGGTGCGGCGATGACGGCTCGACCCAGGGCAGCGCGCCGATGATGTTCATCGCTTTCGGGGCGTCTCCGGCGCTGCCTTTCTCGCCGAGCGGAATCTCGGTCCAGAAGGACTGCGCGTAGCCCGACTTGTCCTTTGTGTCGAAGGTCGACCAATAGACCTTTCCACCGCTCGAACGCCCGAACATGTATTGCAGGTTTTTGCCGGTGTAGGTCACAGGACCGGTGCTGACACGGGTCAGCGCCTGGCAGCTCGCCGTGACATCGAGCGAGGCCACGTCGCGCAGGTAGTCGGAATAGACCTTGGCCTGCTGGATCGCCTGGTCGGGCGTCAGCGGCGTCGTCGGGCGCGTCGCGTCGACGAGGGCGGCGAAGGCCGGCGTCTGCCGGGTGTTGAGCGACGGCAGGAGAAGGCCGTTCGGATAGGCGCGCACGAACTCGACCGAGCGGTAGCTCTGGTAGGAGCCGATCGACCGCCATTCGTCGTCGAAATGCGGCGCCTCCAACTCCATCCGGCCGCTCGGTATCGCTTCCCAGTCCGACCAAGCGGCTCCTGCGAAGCGGCGCAAATGGAGATCGGTTTTCAGCCCGGTGCCGCTGCGCAGCGCAAACAGATGGAGCGTCGCGGGCCCGGCCGAAGTCACGGCGGGCGGCGCGGTCAGGATGGGGGCAACACCGTCGGCGTTGACGGGAACAGCGGCGTCGAGATTGACCCAAGGCTGCCAGGCGCCGTTGAAGCTCTTCTGCCAAAGTTTGCCCAGCCGGTTCTGGAACAGCTCCAGGCTGTTCACGCCGAGCGACACCAAGGCCGGAGCGCTGGCGAGGCTATCGTCGAGCACCGTGCTCTGCCAGGCCACGCCGTCCCACCAGCGGTGCTCCGGCGTGAAGAGGTCGGCGGCGCTCTGCGTCAGGATCACGTCCCACTCGTCGTCGGCGCGCGTCGCGGCAGCGACGGTCCGGTGCGACGCCGCGCCGATCGCCTTCCAATCGCTCCAGTCGGTGCCGTCATGGGTCCGCTGCATGACGGCGAGATCGGCGATCCGCTGGCCATATACATGCGTGCCGGCAGCGCCGAAGGCGGCCGCGCCCGGGCCGCCCGTCAGTTCCAGCCCGCCACCCTCCTGCCGCCAGTCTGACCAGGACTGGTCATGGCGCCGATGCCAGAGAAGATTGTCGCCGCCTCTGACAAGCAGGTCGATGCTGCCGTCGGTATGGGCCACGACGGTGGGCTCAGACGGCGAACCCGTTGCCAGCGCGGGCAGTGGCCCCAGCGACCCCCATCCATGCCACGCGCCGTCCCACAGCCGGTGCCAGAGCACATTGTCGGTGGAGCGGCCGAAAAGCTCGATCCGGCCCTGGCCTGTAGAGGCGGCGCAGACCGAGGCCAGCGGCGCGAAGATCGACAATGCATCCTGCGCCAGCGCGCCGGTGCGCAGCCGGAACAAAAGCTCCTGCAGTGTCCCGATCGCCTGAGCGAGGCGTGTCGCCGGCTGCGCGCCATACATGCGGAAATCGATCAACAGCCGGTTGGTCAGCCACTCGGCGCGCTCTTCCGGAGAGCTGCCCTCGGCGTCCGTGGCGGTGACAAGCGCGTCACGCAATAGCGGCAGCGTCGCCTGTTCGGCCGCATCGACCGCCGCCGCGAGGCCGCCGACGATTGCGTCTTCCTGGCTGGTCCGCGCATTGAGCACATCGGTCCACGCCAGGCGCGCCTCCCGCGTCGAGAGCCAGGAGGGAATCGCGGCGTCGGTCGCGTTGGCCGGCGCGTCGGCGGCAGCCGCGAGCCGGAAGAAGCTCGGCGAGAGCGTCAGCTCCGCGGCCTTCTCTTCCGTCCGCCATGCCGCGAAATTCAGCGTCTTTTGGGCGAAGACCAGCGTGTCGTAGGCTAGCGCCCATTCGAGGTCGAGCACCGGCTGGCCGGCGCGCCCCAACTTCAGCAAAGGCATCAAAAACGCAAACGAGCCGGGCGTCAGGCCGAGAGCATTGAGCCGCGTCTCGATCCTTTCGCCCTTCGCCTGCGCCGTATCGAGCGCGTCGAGGTCGGCCACACTGACGGCACGGCCGGGCATGCTGAGCGCGGCCGCGACGATCGCGTCGAAACCCGCAGCCGGATTGGCGGCCGCCTCGCGCGCGGCCTTCAGCGCGGCGCGTCTGGCATCGAGCCATGGTCCTCGGGCGGCCCAGAGATCGTAGGCGGCGTCGCCCGGCCGCGGCGTGCGCAGGTCGTTGAGGCCGACGACCTGCGGATCGATCAATGGCGCCGCCGTCGTCGCCGGTGCGCCGGTCGGCCAGTCTTCCGCCTGCCATAGAGTGCGCAGATGGCGAAAGCGCCATGCGATGAGAAGGGGAATGACCGCAATAGCTAGCGTCGTATCGTCGGCGCTGTAGGCGATCTCGACCGATCCCCAGAGACCGCTACCGTTTTCCGGGATGAGGCGTATGGGGCCGGTCTCGGAATCCCTTTGGCCGCTGGCGACGACCAGCGTGCGCGCTTCGTCAGCGAACAGCACGACCTGGAAGATGTCGGGAGCGAGCTTCAACAGGCTGAGATGGACGATCCCCTCGGCGTCGGTGTTGTAGCTCCAGTAGGCGCCGTTGATCCGCCAGCGGACGATCTGTCCGGCGGCATCGACGAGCTTCACGCCCTTCGACAGCCTGTCGCGCACCGTGTCGCCCAAACCGAATAGGCGTTCCAGATTGGCTTCGCCCAGGCTTCGCGGATCGCCGGCGGGCACGTCTGGGTCGAGGAACAGGCGGTCGAGCTCGTCAAGGCGCGGGTTCGCCGGCGCTGAGAGGTCGATGCCCAGCCGTGCCGCCAGCGCGGCGCGCTCCGTCTCGGGCGCCGGCCGCGCCATGCGGATTTCAGCATAAGTCGTGCCGCTCTGTGAAAGCAGGGTCGCATAGGCGGCGAGCCGATAGTCCTCCTCGGCTTCGGTCAGCGCCGCCTCCGCTCGGGCGCCGAAGAGCGGGCGCTTGCCGAGGTAGCTGCGCAGCACCTCGACAGCCAGCCGGACCTGCTTGACGCCTTCTTCCATGGCGTCGCAATCGGTCGGCAGGCTGCCAAGGGGCTGATGCAGGCGCGCTTCGAGGAAGGCGACGTCGATCGCGGCATCGTCGCTGACGATGTATTTCACCGCATAGTCGAGCAAGGTCGCGAGATAGGCGCCGGGGCTGACTGCGGACTGGCAGTCCTCGCACCCGCAGCGCTTTTCCAGGACATCGTCGAAGGGCATCGCCGTCGGTTCGCCTACCGTCGGACCGAGAACGCGGTCAGATTGTCAAGCTTGAGCGCGTCGCCGGAGAGCGGCTGCGCGCCATCGCCATATTCCGCGGCGATGCCCGCGAAAATCTGGTTCAGCATTTCCGTCTGCGCCACCGCCGCGATGTGAAGCTCGGTCGCGCGCGCCACGTCTATCCCGACATCGGCCGCGGTCATGGTTCCGACGAACCTGTCTCGGGCGCTTTCCGCGATCTTCTGGACGCTTGCGTACCGGCTGTCGGCCAGCTTCCGCATCTCGTCCGGTGCGCCGGCCAGCCTCTCAAGATCCGCCAGCGCGTCGAGCCGGCGTGCCGCGGGCGGCGCGAGCCCGTCCACGGCTTCCATGCGGAAGAGCCCGCCTTTCCGGCGGATATCAGCGAGACTCCTGATATCATGCTTATCCGCAAGTGTTACGAGAACGGCCTCGCTCAGCGACAGGTTCGGGTCTTGGCGCAACTCCCCTAACGTGGTCCCCGTCGCAGGCAGCGTCACGCGGATCGGCACGACCGCATCCGCATCGGGACGAAGCGTCAGCCCAACCTCAACGGCGTCCGCAATGCCGTCACCGCGAATGCGGAACGTCAGCGCAGTGGTCCCTTCGGGACCGGTCGCCGCCGGCACTGTGACGGAGAACACACCGGCGCCGTCCGTCACGTCCGTTCCGAGGTCATGCCCTTCCGCCGCCGAAAGGCGCGTGGCGACGGTGTAGCCAGCGAGGGCGTGACCGGAGCCTTCGTCCTGAAGCTGAAGCATTTGTTCGACCGTGGCCCGCAGGCGTCCGCGCAGCCCCCGCGCGAGGGCTTTGGCGCGGGCCGCGTCCATCGCCGGGATGAGGCTGGCATCGACGGCCCTGAGCAGCGCCGCGACGAGCGCTTCTTCCTCGGTCGCGGCCAGCGTGTCGAGAAGCCGCACCGCGAGGTCCGATCGCGCCGCTTGGGCGTCGAGCGGCGGCAATTGTCCCCAGAGCTCCGGCGTACCAGTCCGCGCCCAGCCATAGAACGCCTCCATCGCCAGCCCGGTCGCCTCGCCGAAATGCGCGCACCATCGCAATACCTCGATATGCTCGCGGACGTTCTGCACCTCGCCGTCGGCGACTTCGTTGAGGAGGAAGGCGATGTCCTCGCGGGTGAGTTCGGTGAGCGGCACTTCCGAAATGACGGGATCGATCGCCGCGACGAGCCGTTCGAATTCCGATCGGCCGCCCTGCACCTCGGCGTCTAGAGCGATGCCGACCTGCAGCTCCCCCGGGGCGTTGAAGATGATGTCGCCCCGCCGATACTCTCGGCCGAGCGCCTGGATCGAGCGTATCGGCTGTTCCCTCCCGCTGCGGTCAAACACCCGAAAGCTTATGTCGGCCGCCGCCTCGCCCCGTCCTGAAAAGCCCTCCGCGTCGCCGAACTGCTCCGGCCCGTAGGCGATCTCGAAACGCCCCTCGGCATCGGTCGCCTGCCGGCCAAGCAACCGCGGTCCGGTGCCGCGACGCCGTTCCAGCGACGGGAGATCGCGGTCGAACGCCTGCACCTCATGGCCAGGGAGGGCGGTCTGGTTTTGATCCGCCACCGTTCCGCGAATGGTGCGTTCGCCGGCCATGTTGATCTCCCCCGCTCCGAGCAAACGATGCAAACGGAGTTGGTCGATTCTTGCCTATTTCCAAATCCTGCGCGGCGTCAGGTGCAGAAAACCCGGTGCGCTCGACGCCATCCAATCCCGGCAGACGTTGCATTGTAGCGGATAGCTGATCACTTGTCCCTCCTGAATGCCGAAGGTCTGGAAGACGGTGATCCCCAGCTTCTCGCTGTGAATGTACCTGCCGGTCGCCGGATCGAGGGTAGGGGCGGGACCGAGCATCTCGTTTGGATGCAGTTCGAGCGTACCCTCCATGATCGATTCATGCATCGTTCGATGAAGTCTCGGATTGTTCGTGGTGAGAACACGCATCTGCTCGCCCGCTACCTCGCCCTCGGTGATCGAGATCGACGAATACTTGAGCATCCGGAGGTCCCCATAGCCGCCGTGGAAGGCGACACGCGGCACCACCTCGCTCAGCCGCGCATCAAGCGCGAGCGCCCTTGTGGCGCCGCCCGCGGCACCGACTTCGCCAAGTTCAGGTGCGACCGCCATCGCGAAACCGCCCATCAGGATGATCGACGAGGTGCGTGGCACAGGCTTGTCGCTTGACGACGGCGCGTTTGCGACGTTCGTCAGGGTCAGATCCTCAAGGAACTGACTCATTAGGTGCAGGTCCTCGATGTGCTTTTGGCGGTCGTATTCTTCGATAAGTTTTTTGTCTCCCGTGCTGCGGATCATGCCGGAGACGAAGGTGCCTTCCACAAACTTCTGCGCATACGCCTTGCCGGCCTTCTTCACCGTGTCCGCCGCGGCGGTAAGGTTGATCGTCAGCTCCTTCGATTGGTTGTCATTCTCTTGCACAGGAGCGATATCCTTGCCTCCCGGGTAGACATTTTCCGCCTTCGGCTGGGCGCCTTTCGCGTCCTCTTCGGGCGTGTTGCCCGTTCCGCCGGGCAGGCTCTCTTTCTCCTGCCGCCCGATGGGATCGACGGCGTTGATCGGCCGATCGCTGACGTAGCAATAGAGGTTGAGCCCATCGATCGGTCCGGCGGGATCGCAGCTCACCCAGCGTCCCAGCCACGGCGCATGGTAGCGCGATCCAAAATAGACCAGCCCGCTTTCCTCGTCGCGCTCCTTGCCGCAGAAGCGGTAGCGCTTCAGCGCGTGGCTGCCGAAGCTCGTCTCACCATAGGGCGTGTACTCCTCGCGGCTGACCAGGGCGCCGGCGTCGTCCAGCACCACATTGCTGCTGCCGAGATGATCGGCGAGCGCATACTTCACTGTCGGCGTCGCGTCGCCTGCCAAAGCCGAACCGACCCTGACAGTCGCTACCCGGCTGCCATTGTCGGAAACGTGCAGGGTGTTGTTGACGGTGACATTCGCGCCTGTTCGAACCGTCCGATGCTCGAACAGGCCGTCGATGTAGACGGTGACCTCGACCTGGCCGCCCTGCTTGCGCACCAGCTTCTTCACCCGCTGTCCGGCGGCGTCATAGAGATATTGCGCATGGACGGTCGGCTCGGCCGCGCCGGCTTGCGTCCGATAGGCGCGCATCCGGTCGGCATGGTCCCATACATAGTGGCGTGACGCCGTCTCGCCGGTCATGTTGCCATTGACGTCATACGCATAGTCGAAAGCCGTCGGGCCGACCGTCAGCGTCTTCAGCCGGTTCGTCCCGGCGGCCTGAGCAAACGTCCGCGTGAAGCCCGGGCCGTTCGAGACATGCCGGAGCGACGTCAGATTGCCGGCGGCATCGTAGCGATAGGTTTCATCGTAGCCGCGGGTCTTGGTCAGGTCGGTCGGACGCCGCGCGGCGTCCCAAAGAATGTCCGGCGGCAGGTCGCATTCGCGACCGCTGGCGGAAGAGAGGTGGTAGAGCGCATCGTGGACGAATCGCCGGTCGAGCGCATTCTTGCCGAGCGGCGCATTCAGGATGCCGCTCTCCGGCGCCCGGTCATGGATGGCAAGCACATTGCCGGCGAGGTCGACCTCATAGGCAAGGTCCTGGAAAACCGCGCCGGCGGGCCGGTAGGCGAGGGGACCGGCAGCGGTGAATCTCTCGGTGCGGAGCCGCGCAAGGCGGCACGTCCGCGGGTCGTAGGCCGACCGCGTCATCACGCCATTGCCGTAGGCGACGAGGACGCGCTGGCCCCTCGCATTGTAGGCGATGCGCTCGACGAAGACCGTATTGTCGAGCCGCACCTGGTCCAGCGCTCCGGCCCGGTTGTAGCGCGGCACCAGCCGCCGCCGGAGATTGTCGACACCGGCAGGATAGGTGATCGATTTCGGGCGGTTCAGCGCGTCAAAGCTTGAGCTCACCCTGTAAAGCGTGGCGTCGAGCGGCGGATCGTCCACATCCGTCCAGTCCGCGCGGAACGCTTCGACCGTCCAGCCGGCGGGCGGCCCGGCAAACCCGGCGAGCAGCGCGGCGTCGCCGACCACCTGCCTGACCTTTTCGACAAGATTGCCCTTGAAGTCATAGCGCTCGAAGCGGACGACGCCAGCCTCGTCGAAGTGCCGCGCGACCTTGCCCAGCCGGTTCGCCGCGCGCGCCGCGGCACGTTCGGCCGCCGGCTGCGCGGGGCTGCCGGCGTCGCCATAGTCGATCCGCTCGCGAAGCGTGAGGGCCTGCGCCGCGCCGTCGCGCGCCCAAAGCCGCACCGGCCGGTTCAGCCCGTCATGGGCGCGCAGCGTCAGCGCGCCCCGGCCGTCGCGGCTCTCGACAATGTTCCCGCCGGCATCGAACACTGTGCGGCGTTCGCCCGCGTCGATGCTGACGGAGGCGAGTTTTCGGTTGGCGAGGTCATAGACCTGCCCGTCGAACGCCGCGCGCCCCATGGCGTCCACCTGCGTCACGACGTTTCCACGCAGGTCGTAGACGGTGCGCGTCCGCAGCCCGACGATCGGTGGAAGCGCGGCTCCGGCGGCGGGAGGATCGCGGTTGCGGGCGACCTGCTCGATGGTGCGTCCCATCGGGTCGAGGAGCGAACTGGTCGGCGTGCTCCAGTGATGTGCATAGCCTGCCGAAGCCGCCGGGTGCGTCCGCCCGGCATTGTCATTCGGGTCATAGGCGTAGGATTCCCAGGGCGTCGGCTCGAAATCGTCCAGCGCTGCCAGGTCGGGCGCCGCGATCGTTCCGGGAACGCCCATGACGACTCGCTGCTCGGAGCCGTCGGCATTCACGGTTCGAACAACGTTGCCGCGCGGATCGCGGAACATCGCGACCTTTTGGCCGAACTCCGCGTCGTCTGGCTGGCTGTACGCCCAGCCTTTCGAGAAGAGCACTTCGTAGCGTTCCACCACCCGGCCCTTGTTATCATAGACCTGCCAGCCGCTGACGAGCACGTTCGGCGCATCGCGGTCTGCGTTGGTGAAGCCGGTCACGTCGCCGCCGGCCCCATCGGACTGGAGCGCCGGAAGGACGGTCTCACCACCGCCGAATTGCGGGTCGCCGAAGCGTGTGTCTTCCGCCTGCACGCGCGTCTGCAGAAGCCTGCCGAAGCCGTCCGAATACTCGGTGGTGATCGTCTCGTCGCGGTCGGCGAGCGCGATATCCGTGTCGCCATCGTGATGGATGTGCCGGATGGTGCGCGCGTAGATCGGCTGACGGTTTTCGGGCGGGCTGTTCTCGAAGGCGAGGAAGTCATACTCCAGGCGCGCGCTCGGGCGCAGCCGGTCGCCTTCGGTCGCGTTCTTGCCGAGGATGTAGGTCGATATGGCGAGGCCGAGCGGCGAGAAGGCGACGCGCGAGATGTTGCCGTTCGGATCGACCGCCTCCTTGGCCTGCAGCAGCCTATAGTCGTTGGTCGCGCTTGTGGTCAGGCCGGCCGCATCCGTCACGCGCACCGGCAGGAAGGCGTAGTCATCATAGGCGATGGTCTGGCGATGCGCCGCAGGCTCCGCCCCGACGTGAAGCGGATCAAGCGTCTCGATCAACAGTCCCTTCGCTGGCTGGCCGGACTGGAAGTCATAGCGCCGCCGGTTGACGCAAGAATAGTAACCCTTGGGCGCGCTGGGGTCCGCGCCGCCGGGGTAATGGACGTAGCCGGCGATTGCCGGGAGTGCTGCGAGGAACGGCGCCGGGTACTCGCCGGTCCAGGCGACAGCGCCGCCCGGCGCGAGATAGGGCGGCACGGCAGCGCCATAGGCCGCATCGAGAATGTCGTCTGTCAGCACAAGGCTCTCGGCCCGCGTGATCGCGCCATACGGCCCGACCTGGCCGAGCGGCAGGCCGGTGAAAGCCGGCCCGTCATAGAAGGTGAGCGACTGACCGATCACCTTCAGGCTCGGATCGGCGTCGGCCAGCGCGACGAGGTCGTCGATGCGCTTGCCGGCGGAGCCCGTTATTTCGAAGGTGGTCGCCTTGGCGGCTCGATTGTGGATGTAGTCCGCCGGATCGGCAGGTGCTGCATAGAGCGTGCGCTCGCGCGACGCGAGGAAGGGCTCGACGGGCCTCTCGTCCATCGCCCGCCAGCCCCGCGGGCAGGCGATCCGCGTGACGGACAGCGGCCGACCGAACGGGTCGAACGTTCCCGCCTCGTCGCGGTAGCCTGTGAAGGCGGACTGCGTCATCGGATCGTCGCCGCGTTCCCACTGCGTCATGCGCTGCGCCAGCGGATGGGGGAAGAAGACGCGCGGCCGCCCGCCGCCCGCCGCCGGCGGCTCGATCTCGATCAGCCCGTAGCTCGATTCCTCGACGGTGTAGGGCCGGTTCTCCCGTTCGCTGCCGTCGAGCGCGTAGAGTTCGCGTCGCAGCAGGCTGCCACGCAGCGCGCGAAGTGCATCCCGCCTCGTCCGCCGCGCATCGGGGCCGGCCGGCATCCCCTGCAAGATACTGTTGACGGTCTCGGTGTGCCGCAGCACTCCGGGATCGCCATGCCAGTAGGCGGCCGACCAGTCCGGCTCCCGCCAGTCGCCGAATTCGTCGCCGACCGGTCCCTGGTGAAACCAGTGGCGCGACAGCGTCGGGGCCGAGAAAAAGGCCCGGTCGATCGCCGCGAACGTCATCCCCGGCCCGTGCAACCCGGCGCCGCTGAACGCCTCGAACGATTCCGTGTCGATCTGCTCGACTTGGGCAAAGCCGCGAAACTCGCGCTCCGCGCCGTCCCAATAGCCGTGGCGGTAGCGGTACTCGGTCGTCAGCTTGCCTTTCGACAGCACGTCGATGACCTCGACGCGCGCAACGACATGCACCGGAAAAGGCAGCGGCGTCTTCCAGCGCGTTGCGGGCGCCCGCTGGTCGGCGACATAGAAGCTGGTCGACGTGGCGTAGTCGACCCGGGTGACCGCGCCGCAGTGATTGTCCGTAGACCGGAGCAGGTAGGGTTTGCGCCCGCCGGTGAAGTCGAGGAAGAAGAAGCGGTCGCGCTGGCTGCCGTCGGCCGGGCGGGTCCAGAGAACGCCCTCGATGCCCGTACCCAGGATGTCCGCCAGGCGGATCGCCGCTGGATCGGCGACGGCCGGCGTGCCGGCGATGGTGATGGGCGCGCTCCAGCCATTGCCGCTCTGATTGATCCAGAGCGTCACGCTGTCGGGGCCGACATAGACGATGTCGGCCAGGCCGTCGCCGTCCACGTCGCCGATAAGGATCCGGCGCGGGTCGTAGCCGTAGGGGAATCGCGGGCTATTCGCCATATGGATGCGCTTGCCCCAGCGGCCCCAGCCGAGGTTCGGCCAGTAGTCGACATTGCCGTCATAGACGAGCGCGACGTCCCGCAACCCGTCGCCGGTGAAATCCGCCCATCTGACGCGCGGGTCCGAGAAGTTCACATCCGGGAAAACCTCGAGCGCCTGCCTCTCGGCCGTCGCGGCCTCGCTCCATCCGAGGCCGGGCCGGCTGTAGAAGTATTCGAGCCGGGTGCCGGAGCGCACGGCGTCGGTGACGCCGTCGCCGTCCAGATCGACGAGGCGCACCTCGGGATCTTTCAGATTGAAACTCGGAGCCTGGCTGTAGCGCCGGAACGCCGTGCCTGCCCAGCGGCCGTCAAAGCCGAGCGGAAAGTAGCCCGACAGCGCGCCATCGGTGACGAGCAGATCGGTGCGGCCGTCGCCGTCGGCATCGACAAACTGCACGCCAGCATCCGCCAAGCTGAGACCAGCCGGCGCGTCCGTCATGGTGCGGGGCGCGGCAAAGACGCTGGCGCCGAGATTGCGCCAGTAGCGCACGGTGCCGTCGACCTCGACGAAATCGGACAATCCGCTGCCGAAGAGGTCGACGAGGTCGAGCGTCTTGTCGGCGAGCGAGCCCGCCGGCAGGCCATGGCCGCGCAGGGCGCTGAAGCGCCGCTTCGCCGGCTCGAAGGGCGTGTAGCCAAGCTCCAGTGCGGGCATGGCTTCCGTCGCCGCGCCGTCATGCCCGATGACCTTGACGCTTGCGAGAAGCGACGCGCCGTTCGGGGGCGCCTGTCCGGCCGCTCCGGCCTGCTGATCGAGATACGTCAGCGCGTAGCTGCGGACCAGCCGGTCCGTGTCGGCGTGCGTGGCGATGGCGATCCGCGTGCAGCGCCTGCGGGTCCGGATCTCGAAGCCCGCGCGGTATTCCGAGAACGGATCGGGTCGGTCCGGGTAGTCGAATGTCACCGACACCAGAAACTTCGTGCCGCCCGCCGCCTCGTAGTCGACATATCGGATGCGGGCGAGCAGGTTCTGGTCCCATTCGCGTGGCCCATCTGTGCCGCCATCGGCCAGATAGTCGTAGGCGATGATGTTGCCGAAGGTATCAGTCGTCTGGGTGAGCTTCCAGCAGAAGACCTTGTCTCGCTGCCCTGGCCGGGCGACGGTTGCCGTGTCGGCGCCCCTCGATGCCGCCGTTCCATAGATGCTCGTCAAACCGTCCTTGCCGCGCACCTCCCAGAAATCATTGATGGCATCGCGATGGTGCAGGATTTCGGCGAAGAGGCCTTCCGTACGCGGGCGGTAGCGAGTGGCCGTGCCCGACGTGCCGACCAGCACGAGGTCCTCCGCGCCGGACAGGATGAAGACATCCTCAGAATCGTCGTAGCGCGGCACGCCCTTCGACACCTTACGGGTGATCGCCGGCACGCCGAGCGACCAGCCGAGGCCGAAGGGGCCATTGCCGTTGCCGCTGCTGTAGGCGAGCGCCAGCGACGGCTGGAAGCCGCTGCGCCCTTTCGGAAGCGCGATCGGAATGGTGAAATTGCCGGTGCCGGTGTGGAGATCGGCTGCGAATTTTTCGCCGATCCCGGACAGCGCACCACCACCCTTCGGCAGGCTGATGATATCAGAGGGGGAGTCCGCCATCGGCAAGCCTCGGCAAGCTGCCTCGCAGTCTAGGCCGCGCGGAAGCGAACGCAAGGAAGGAGTGTCGTTGCCGAAGGGCCGTTCGCCGATTCCGTTCACTCGCAGCAGCGAGCCTTTGAGAATACCGCTAGATGTCGCTTGGCATTTAAGAGCGCCTAACAGAACGGGCACGGATCGGGCGGACGGGCGTTGGTCTTGATGGCTCGTCCGCTTC
>NZ_VZZK01000065.1:271-17017 GCF_008806385.1 Methylobacterium soli | reverse complement strand
CGTTGCGGGCGCCGCGACGGGAGGCTGCGGCTCGGAGCGGAGATTTGCCGGCGCTTCCGGGATGAAGACCTCGGCGGCCGGTGCCGCAACTTTCGGCTTGATGGGCGCGACCGGCGCGGCCTTCTCGCCGGCACTCGGCGCGGTGCTTGCCTGCGGAGGCACGGCCGCGGGCTGGCGTCCCGCGTCCCGCGCGCCGGCATCCTCCGGCGGCTTGCGGATGAGCGCGGTCGTTGATTCCCGGGTCTCGGCCGTCGCGTCGAGGACGAAGGTCGAGCGGGTGAAATTCATGGGCTCGCCGTTGTCGGGGCGCGAGACCGCCACGACCGCGAGGGTGTAGGTGCCGGCCTGCGTCGGCGGCAATGTCACCGAGAGCTGCGGCAGATCCCAGTTCGTGACGTCGATGACGGCCTTCTCGTCCGCGGCCGTCACCGCGTGGTCGGTGTCGCTCAGGCGGGCGCCCTTGGGGAGCCCGAGCAGATAGGTGCTGGCGACGGACCGTCCCGCCTTGGCGCTGACCGCCACCGTGAGGGGGATGGCTTGGCCAGGGGAGCCCGAGACGTCCGCGGCCGTCACCACGGAGACGGGCTGGACCCCCATCTCGGCCGCTTCGTCGTCGCTCCTGTAGGCGACGTGGTCGCGCCCAATGGATTCGGCCGAGGCGATGGCGGGCAGCGCGAGGCAGGCGGCCAGGATCGGAAACGAGACGCTCAGGCGTCGACGGTGTTCGGGCGTCCTCAAGCACGACATCGGCGCTTCTCCCGACATTCCTTGGTGGACCATCCGGAACCGATGTCCCGTACGGTCAATCACCTTCAGTCGGCCAACGGAAGCACCTCGGCCTTTGCATAGATCAGGATAGGCTGCCTCTTCCGGACTAAGTCGTCCGGCGCATTCGGGCTAGCTCACGCCGCCCGCCAGCGGGCGAAGGTTGCGGCCTGTCCCCGGACCGTCCCGTCGCTGTCGATGAGTTGCCAGACCACGCCATCCTCGATCCAGAACCGCTCGCCCGACCGGGCGATCCGCAAGCCGCGATAGCCGGTCGCGAAGCCCTCACGCGCGACGGCGTCGAGAAGCGCCTGGCGCTCGGCGCGGTTGGGTGCCTCCGCCGACAGACGCGACGGCAGGGCCGTGATCGTGGGCCAATCGTAGCCGAAGCAATCCTGCGCCGTCCGGTTGGCATAGATGAAGCGCGGATCGGGGCTCGTGTCGTGCGCGAGCACCGCGAAGGGGGCCTCGTGATAGAGCCAGCCCGCGTCCCGGCCCGGTGGGACGAGCGGGCGCCCGACGAGCCGCGCGTGGCTTCCGGCCAGAAGGCCGAAGAAGTCCGGATCGACGGACAGGTGCGCGGCGGTGCCGTCCCGGCTCATGCGGCGAGGTAGGCCGCGAGATTGCGGCGGATCCGGTCGAGGGGCGCTTCGTCGCGATCCGGCAGCACGAAGCGTTCGCCCGTAATGGTCTCGAAGGCCCGGATATAGATCGCGGCCGTCTCCAGGACGATCTCCGGCGGGATCGGCGGGACGGTGTCCTTGTAGGGATCACAGCGGGCCGCCACCCAGTTGCGCACGAAATCCTTGTCGAAGCTCTCGGGGGGAGCGCCCTCGGCAAAGCGCGCGGGGTAGCTCGCGGCAAACCAGTAGCGGCTGCTGTCCGGCGTGTGGATCTCGTCCGCCAGGACGATGCGCCCCTGCGCGTCGGTGCCGAACTCGTACTTCGTGTCGGCGAGGATCAGGCCGCGCTCCGCCGAGAGGGCCTGCCCGCGCGCAAAGAGTGCCAGCGCCGTCTCGGACACGCTCTGCCATTGCGCGGCCGTGAGAAGACCCTGCGCCAGGATCGCGTCGGCGGTCAGCGGCTCGTCGTGGGCGCCGTCCATGGCCTTGGTGGTCGGCGTGATGATCGGAGTCGCCAAGCGCTCGTTCGGGCGCATTCCGTCGGGCAGGGTGTGCCCGTACATCGAGCGGGCGCCAGCCTTGTACTGGGTCAGGATCGACGTGGCCGTCGTCCCCGCGAGGTAGCCCCGCACCACGATCTCGACCGGCAGGATGCTGAGATGTTGCCCCACCACGACATTGGGGTCCGGATAGGCGATGACGTGGTTCGGGCAAAGGTCCCGCGTCGCCTCGAACCAGTATCGGGCCGTCTGCGTCAGGACCTGCCCCTTGAACGGGATCGCGGCCAGGATCTGGTCGAAGGCGCTGAGCCGGTCGCTGCTGATGAGGATGCGGCGCCCGTCGGGCAGATCGTAATTGTCACGGACCTTGCCGCGGTAATGGTTCGGCAATTCCGGCAGGCTCGCCTCCTGCAGCACCAGATGCGCGTAGGGGGTGAGTTCGGCCGTATCCATCGGGTACTCCGTCGAGCCGCTGCGTGTGTCCCACCCTATGCGCGATCCGAGCCGGGATCGCGAGCCGGTTTTCGCGCCGCGGCGTCGACCAGGCCCGCCCCGCCGCCTGCGCGTCGGCCGGGATGAACCGCGGCCGGCGGCCGGCGTTGCCCCCACGGGGATTGCGTGCACGCCGCTACGCGAGCGAGGAATCGAGATGACCCCATCGGCAGATCCCCTCACGGGCCGTCGCATCCTCCTGGTGGAAGACGAGTATTTCCTGGCCGATGATCTCAGGCGCCTGTTCGAGGCGAGCGGCGCCGAGGTCATCGGTCCGGTCGCTCGCCTGCAGGAGGCGCTCGATCTCGTGACCGGCACGGCACGGATCGACGGGGCCGTGCTCGACATCAACCTGTGGGACGAGATGGCCTACCCGGTCGCCGATGCCCTGCACGACCGAAACGTGCCGTTCGTCTTCGCGACCGGCTACGACAAGGGCGTGATCCCCCGGCGCTACGAGGCGGTGCGCCGCTGCGAGAAGCCGGTCGAGCCGATCGAGGTGGCCCGGGCCCTGTTCGGCTGACGCGCGGGTTCAGGTGCCGCCGAAGAAGGCCAGGCGGGTCAGAAGGGTATAGCTCGCCTCGAAGGTCATGATCGCCACGAAGACGAGCAGGGCCGCCGGCGGAACCAGAATCGCGTAGATCAGTGCCAGCCGCTCCCAGGCCATGTGCATGAAGATCCCGACGATCAGACCCGCCTTCACGATCATGAACAGCAGGATCAGCGACCAGCGCAGCAGGCCGGTCAGGTGGAAGTAATCCACGAGGTAGGAGCAGGCGCTGAGGACGAACAGCCATCCCCAGACCAGGAGGTAGAGGCGGATCGAGTGCCCGTGAGTCTCGGCGTGGCCTGCCTGGGTCGCCATGGTCCGCTCCTACCAGAGATAGAACAGCGCGAAGATGAAGACCCAGACGAGATCGACGAAGTGCCAGTACAGGCCCGCAATCTCGACGTTCTCGTAGCGCCCCGGCTGGCTCGTGAAGAAGCCGCGCTGCCCATGATCGAAATCCCCGCGCCAGACCTTGCGGGCGATGACGAGCAGAACAATGACCCCGATGCTGACATGGGTGCCGTGGAAGCCCGTGATCATGAAGAAGGTCGAGCCGAACTGGTCCGCGCCCCACGGGTTGCCCCAGGGGCGCACGCCCTCATGGATCAGCTTCGTCCACTCGAAGGCCTGCATGCCCACGAAGGTCGCGCCGAGGATTGCGGTGGCGAGCATCAGCAGCGCGGTCCGAGTGCGATCGCGCCGATAGCCGAAGGCGACCGCCATCGCCATCGTGCCGCTGCTGGAAATCAGCACGAAGGTCATGATGGCGATCAGGATGAGGGGCAGCTGCCTGCCGCCGATCTCCAGGGCGAAGACCTCGCTCGGGTTCGGCCAGGGCACGGTCGTCGACATCCGCACCGTCATGTAGGCGAGGAGGAAGCAGCCGAACACGAAGGTGTCGCTGAGGAGGAAGATCCACATCATGGCCTTGCGCCACGAGGCACCGCGGAAGGTCTGGCGCTCCGCGCTCCAATCGTCCGAGAGCCGGCGCCAGCGGCCGGGATCCGCCTCGGGGGGGCGCGACGATCGCAGGGTGAGGCCGGTCATGGCTTTCGCGCTCCGGTCAGGTGCGGCAGAGGGCTTCGATCCAGCCGGTCCAGGGCGTCCGGAACAGGATTCCGAACAGGACGAGCCAGATCGCCAGGAGGGCATCCCAGTAGAGGGCGCAGAGACCGATGGCGGGCTGCGCATCCTCAACCGCTCCCGCTCTGGCGGACCTGGCCGTCACGATCCCGAGGGCCACGAATCCGCCGCCGAGATGCAGGGCATGGAGCGCCGTCATCAGGATGAAGAAGGCGGCCGCCGCATCCGAGACCGATGCGGTGTCCGCGAGTTGGCGCCAAGCGAGGACCTGGCCGGCGATGAAGCCGAGCGTCGCGATCGCCGCTCCCGTCAGACCCAGAAGCGCGCCGTCGCGCTCCCCGTGGGCGGCCGCCCCCTTCGCCCCGTGGAGAGCAAGGCTCGCGACAATCAGGAGGCCCGTCGTCAGCCAGACGATCCGCGGGTCGGGCAGGCGCCGCCAGATCTCGGGCGGGACCCGCATCGTGTAGGCGGCGACGAGTAGCATGAAGAGCAGGCCGACCGCCGCCAGGAACACGGCGAGGCCGAGCCGCGCCGTCGGCATCGCGACGGGGCGGGGCGAGAGCGCGAGCGTGGGGCCTGCCTCCAGCCACGGCTTCGAGGCGAGGCGCTGGCGCGACAGCCAGCGGGCGGCCACGAGCCCCAGGGCCGCGAGGTAGAGCAGGACGAGGCTCACGATGCGGCTCCCGCCTCGGCCCGCGTGAGGCCGGGCTGGTTCTGCGGCACGAAGTCCCGGTCGGCCCCCGGCACGCTGTAATCGTAGGGCCAGCGATAGACCACCGGCAGCGTGCGGCCCCAATTGCCGTGCGCCGGCGGGGTCTCGGGGGTCTGCCATTCGAGGGTGGTGGCGCGCCAGGGATTACCCCCGGCCGGCGCCCCGTGGGTCCGGCTCCTGGCGAGGTTGACCAGGAAGACGATCTGGGCGGCGCCGACGAGGAACGCCACGATGCTGATGAAGGCGTTGAGCGTCGCGACCGAGGGGGTGACGAAGCCCAGGCCCTCAATGTCGAAGTAGCGCCGCGGCACCCCCATCAATCCGAGGTAATGCATCGGGAAGAAGATCGCGTAGGCGCCCAGGAAGGTCGCCCAGAAATGCAGCTGGCCGAGGCGCTCGTCGAGCATCCGGCCGGTCACCTTCGGGTACCAGTGATAGAGACCGCCGAAGATCACGAGGATCGGTGCGACGCCCATCACCATGTGGAAATGCGCGACCACGAACAGCGTATCAGAGAGCGGCACGTCGACCACGACGTTGCCGAGGAACAGGCCGGTGAGCCCCCCGTTCAGGAAGGTGACGATGAACGCGAGGGCGAACAGCATCGGCAGCGTGAGGTGGATGTCCCCGCGCCAGAGGGTCAGCACCCAATTGTAGACCTTGATCGCCGTCGGGATCGCGATCACGAGCGTCGTGGTGGCGAAGAAGAACCCGAAATACGGGTTCATGCCGCTGACATACATGTGGTGGGCCCAGACCACGAAGCTCAGGGCGCCGATGGCGACGATCGCCCAGACCATCATCCGGTAGCCGAAGATGTTCTTGCGCGCGTGGGTGCTGATCAGGTCCGAGACGATGCCGAAGGCCGGCAGGGCGACGATGTAGACCTCCGGGTGCCCGAAGAACCAGAACAGGTGCTGGAACAGGATCGGGCTGCCGCCGCCATAGGCCAGGCGCTGCCCGGCCTCCACGATGGCCGGCATGAAGAAGCTCGTGCCGAGCAGCCGGTCGAGGAGCATCATCACGGCGCCGACGAACAGGGCCGGGAAGGCCAGGAGCGCCAGCACGGTCGCGGTGAAGATGCCCCAGATGGTGAGCGGCATCCGCATCAGGGTCATGCCGGGCGCCCGCGCCTGCAGCACGGTGACGACGTAGTTCACGCCCCCCATGGTGAAGCCGATGATGAAGAGGATCAGGGAGACGAGCATCAGGACGATGCCCCATTCCTGCCCCGGCGTGCCGGCCAGGATCGCCTGCGGCGGGTAGAGGGTCCAACCGGCGCCGGTCGGGCCGCCCGGCACGAAGAAGCTCGCGACGAGCACGAGCACCGCCAGGAGATAGATCCAGTAGCTCAGCATGTTGACATACGGGAACACCATGTCCCGTGCGCCGAGCATGAGCGGGATGAGGTAGTTCCCGAAGCCGCCGAGGAACAACGCCGTCAGCAGGTAGATCACCATGATCATCCCGTGCATGGTGATGAATTGATAATATTCCTTTGGTCCGATGAAGCTGGCGACGCCCGGAAACCCGAGCTGCAGCCGGACGAGCCAGGACAGGACCAGGGCCACGAGGCCGATGGCCAGGGCCGTGCATGAATACTGGACGGCGATGATCTTGGCGTCCTGGCTGAACACGTATTTCGTCAGCCAGCTATGGGGGTGATATAGCTCGACGTCGTCGAGATCCGCCCTCGGCAAGGCGCCGGCAGCCCCGAATTGCGCGTCGGCCATCGGATCCTCCTCCCTACCGCCCGCGATCCGCGCGCAGCCGAGCCGCGTGCCGGATCCCGGCAGGCCCTGAGGCGAGCTGAGCGAAGGTCTTCTGCTGATCGAGCCAGGTCCGGTACTCGGGTTCGGCATCGACCACGACCCGGCCACGCATGGCGTAGTGGCTCACGCCGCAGACCTCGTTGCAGAGCGCGTCGAAGGCGCCCGTCCGGGTCGGCGTGAACCAGAAATAGGTGATCATGCCGGGAATCATGTCCATCTTGGCCCTGAATTCCGGCACATAGAAGTTGTGCACCACGTCGATGGAGCGGAGCAGGACCTTCACGGGGTGCCCGACCGGCAGGTGAAGGTCGCCGCCATCGACCACGACGTCGTCGCGTGCGGCCGCATCCTGCGGGTCGAGACCCAGGGGGTTCTCGTCACTCACATGGCGGATGTCGGCGGCCCCCAGGCGTTTGTCCGCGCCGGGCAGCCGGAAGCTCCAGCGCCATTGCTGAGCGACGATCTCGATCTCGGTGGCGTGGCTCGGCACCCGGACGAACTGGCCCCAGACGATGAGCCCCGGCGCCAGCATCGCCGCAACCCCGAGCGCGGTCAGTCCGATGAGCCAGGCTTCGAGGCGCCGGCTCTCGGGCTCGTAGGCCGCCTGCTGTCCCGGGCGATGGCGGAAGCGGAAGACGCAATAGGCGACGAACAGGACGATGGCCGCGAAGGCGATCCCGGTGATCCAGAAGGTGATGATCAGGGTCGTGTCAATATAGTCCCAGTTCGACGCGATCGGGGTCCACCACCACGGGCTCAGCAGGTGGAAGGCGATCGACCCGAGGGCAATCAGGACAAGGACCAGCGCCATGGCGTCTACCCTGTGCGCCCCGGGCTGCCGAACAGGCTCTCGATGCTCCGTCCAGTCAGGCCGCGGCGCGTCTCTCTTCCGCACGTTCACTCCGGGAGGTCACCCGCATCAGGGGGCGACCGCCCTCCGATAGAGATGCCACGTCGCGTGGCCGAGGATCGGCATGACGAGGGCGAGCCCGACGAAGAGCGGGAGCATGCCGATCACCAGGAGCCCGGCGACGATGAAACCCCAGAGCAACATCGTGCGCGGGTTGGCGCGCACGACGGCGAGCGATGTCTCGATGGCCGTCAGCGCGTCCACGTCGCGGTCGATCAGCATGGGAATGGAGACGACGCTCACCGCGAGTGCGATCAGCGAGAACGCGAACCCCACGAGGTTGCCGAGAGCGATCATGGCCCAGCCGCGCCGGGTCGTCAGCACCTCCTGGGCGAAGGCGAAGACGGATTCGTGCCGCTCCGTTCCGTAGAGCGCCCAGTACAGACCCATCGCGATCACGAGCCACGCGAAGAAGATCGTCATGAGCACGAAGCCGACGGCGACGAGCGAACCGGCGGAGCGCGCCTTGAGGGGCTCGTAGGCGTGCGACCAGCTCGTATCGAGCCCGGCCTCACGCCGCCGGCTGAGCTCGTACAGGCCGATGGCCGCGAACGGCCCGATGAGCGCGAACCCAGAGGCGAGCGGGAACAGCAGCGGAATGAGATCCTGCTCGAAGGTGAGCGTCGCGATGACCAACCCGGCGATCGGGTAGATGACGATCACGAACAGGACGTGGGTCGGCATCGCGAGAAAATCCTCGACGCCCTTCATCAGGGCATCCCGGATGTCCTGCAGGCGGACGATGCGAACGCTCGGATGAGCCATCGACGGATGCGGCGAGGCGGCATGGAGCATCATCGCAGAGCCCTCCGCTGGCACCGGGATCCGCGGCGACCAGCATCGCCGACCCGCCGGTGCGACAGACATCGATCATACGCTATCTTTTACTTCCTGTCGCAGGATTTTGGATCGCAGACCAGAAAATTGCAAAGCTTCCGATAGGTAATAATCCAGATCGATCGCGATACCGAAGAAAGATCCTCCGGAAATGTACGTGTCAGTACAAATTTGAGGAGGGTTGAGGGCGGCTGGATCGAAGGATCGACTTGTGGGACAATGGCGCTCGACCACGCCTCGGCTTTGGAGGCTCCGATGACCACCTACATCATGTTGGCGAACTGGACCGATCAAGGGGCGCGATCCGCTTCGGATTCGCCCCGGCGCCTCGACGCCGCGAAAGCGCTCCTCGCCAAGATGGGCGGGACATTCCAGCATTTCTTCCTGACGCTCGGACCCTACGACGTGGTTGCCGTCTACGAGGCTCCGGACGATGCGGTGGCGGCTCGGTTCAACCTGCAACTCGGGATGCTGGGTAATATCCGCACCCAGACCCTGAAGGCCTTTCCAGAGGCCGCCTATCGGGAAATCGTGCAATCCCTCGGCTACGAGGATCCGCCGCGCTGGCGCGCCTAAAGCAGGCGGCGCCGATCGGACGGGGACCTTCGCCCCGAGGGCGGCTCCGTCCCCAGGATATCGCGCGCCAGGAACCGGCGGCCGTCTTCCTCAGCTCTCGCGGGAATGCGGCTGACCGTTTCGATGTGCCGACGCGGAATCCGCCCGAACCGCGCGAAGATCCGCGACGATCTCCGCGATGAAATGCTGGAACGAGACCAGCGAGAAGAGGGCGATGCCGAAGACCAGCAGGGCGGAGACGAGGGTCTTGGCGGTCAACACGTCCACGGAAGTCAGTCCTGTCAGGAGAGCGAGCAAGTGACAGGCACTATCTGGGCCCGCGCGGGGCGCCCCACCACCCGGATTTGCGGGCATCTGCCATGCGGAGCCGCGGGGACGCGGCGTGCGCCCGCGCACGGCAGCCCCGAAATGGCCAACCCCGGGTTGCAGATCGGTCATGAATGGTTAAGCTTGCCCCATGCCGCAGCGTCGGCGCCCGCCGAAGGATCTCATGGCCTCGATCAAAATCAAACCGACCCACGACGGCACCTACACGATCTACCGGAATGGTGGCGCCGTCAGTACCGGCTTGACGCGCGCGCAAGCTGACCAGCTTGCCGCAGTGCTCAGAACGCTAGAGCATAAGATCTAACCTGATAGATTTCCGAACGAATACATACAGTATGGCGGCCGGTGCTTCGTCGGGCTGCCATGCTGACCCGCGACGGCCTGCGTGAGACGAGAGTCAGCGCGCGCCTGTTTTACGCCTGCCGCGCGATGGTGGCCCATAGGCGCTCTGCCGGCGGGCTCTGCCGGACGCGCGGACGATAGAGCCGGATCTCGATCGGGATATCCCGATCCGCATGTGTCGCCCGCACGAGCGAGCCGCGCTCGAGATCCTGCGCCACGAGGCTCAGCGGCGCCCAGGTCACGCCGCGCGCATCGCGCGCCATCGCGACCAGGACCGAGGCGAGATGCGAGGTGAACGCCGTCCGCAGCCCCGCCGCGCCGTCTTGATCGGCCTGCGCTCCAGCCAAGATGCGTCCCATCCCGGATTCTGCGCTGAAGGCCAGGAGCGGAACCGGCGCCGCCGGCGCCCCCGGGAGACGAAAGCGCGGTGCCGATCCGTCGCGGTCCGGCGCGCTCACGGCCAGCAGCCTGTCCGCGCCGAGCATCACGGAGCGGAACTGCTCCGTCATCAACAAGTTCGTCGCCCGCGCATGGTGATGGCACAGCAGGAACTGCACCTCGCCGCGGAGCATCATCTGCTCGCACGCGCTCATGTGGGCGGCCGTGAGGTGGATCGTGGCGTCGAGGGGAGCGGCCGTCTCGACCATGCGCAGCCAGGCCGGAAAGAAAGTCAGCGACAGGGCCTGGGTCGCGGCAAATCGCAGGGTCGCGGCCGCCATCCGGCCCGCCTCGCGCGCCGCTTCCCGGCCCTGGAACAGGCGCCGTAGGGTTTCCTCCGCGACCGGCCGGAAGCGCGCTCCGGCCGCCGTCAGGGCGACGGGCTGGAGATCACGGTCGAACAAGGGAGCGCCGACCCAATCCTCGAGGGCGCGGATCCTCCGGCTGAAGGCCGGCTGCGTGATGCCGCGCTGCTCGGCGGCGCGCGAGAAGCCCCCGCAATCCACCAAGGCGAGGAAGTCCTCGAGCCACGCCGCGTCCATCGATCCCCGGCCTCTCGCAGGAGCCGCATCCTGCCGCAACGCGCCATCCCGGCAGGATGCGAGGCCGCCGGATTACGGTCAACGCCCCTGGCGCAGCCCGGAGCTTCGGCATCATCCTATGCCGGATCGGCATTGGCGGTGGCACCCCCGTTCGGCTCCACTCCGCGCCATACGGCCCCGCGATCGAGGCGAGATTCGACGACCATGCAGCCGCGCACGCTCTACGACAGGATCGTCGACGCCCATACGGTGCGGCGCCTCGACGACCGCACCGGCCCCGGTGCCGAGATCCTGCTCTACGTCGATCGCACGGTTCTGAACGAGTACACGAGTCCGCAGGCTTTCAGCGGATTGCGCGACAAGGGCCGCCCGGTCTGGCGCCCCGCCGCGGCGCTCGGCGTCGTCGACCACGTCAATCCGACGGCGGCCGCGCGCGTCGCCGCGATGCCGGATCCGGGCGGGGCTCGGCAGGTCGCCTACTTCTCGGAGAATTGCCGCGATTTCGGCATCGAGCTCCTCGACGTGCTGCATCCGTTGCAGGGCATCGAGCACGTGGTCGCGCCGGAACTGGGCTTTGTCCTGCCCGGCATGGTGATCGGCGCCGGCGACAGCCACACCACGACCTACGGGGCGCTCGGCGCGCTCGGCTTCGGCATCGGCACCTCCGATATCGAGCATTACCTCGCGACCCAGACCCTCGTGTATCGGCGCCAGCGCACGCTGCGCGTGAACCTCGACGGAACCCTGCCCCCCGGCGTCACCGCCAAGGACATGGTGATGGCGCTCATCCGCCGGATCGGTGCCGACGGCGCGACGGGTTACGCCGTCGAGTTCGCCGGGACGGGCATCACGGCCCTGTCGATCGAGGCCCGCATGACGATCTGCAACATGGCCGTGGAATGCGGCGCCCGCGGTGTCGTCATGGCGCCGGACGCCGCGGTGATCGACTACCTCCGGGACAAGCCGCGCGCTCCGACCGGAGCCCTGTGGCAGGCGGCCGCCGCGCATTGGCTGACCCTGCGCAGCGACCCGGATGCGGCCTTCGATCGGGAGGTGCGCCTGGCGGCCTCCGAGATCGAGCCGATGATCACATGGGGCACGAGCCCGGATCAGGCAGGTCCGATCGGGGGCCGCGTGCCGGATCCCCAGGCCGAGGCCGATTCCGGCCGCCGCCGCGACATGATCCGGGCGCTCGCCTACATGGACCTCGTTCCCGGCGCCACCTTCGCGGCAATCCCGATCCAGCGCGCCTTCATCGGTTCCTGCACAAATGCCCGCCTGTCCGACCTGCGCGAGGCGGCGGCGGTCCTGCGCGGGCGTCGCATCGCCGAGGGCGTGCGCGGCATGGTGGTGCCGGGCTCGTCCAGCGTCCGCCGCGCGGCCGAGGCGGAAGGCCTCGACCGGATCTTCGTCGCGGCCGGGTTCGAGTGGCGTCAATCCGGCTGCTCCCTCTGCCTTGCCATGAACGACGACGTGCTGGCGCCCGGCGAGCGCTGCGCCTCCAGCACGAACCGCAACTTCGAGGGGCGCCAGGGCGCAGGCGGGCGCACGCACCTGATGAGCCCGGCCATGGTCGCCGCCGCCGCGGTCGCCGGTCATCTCACGGACGTTCGTGCCCTCGGCCGGGAGGCCTGATCATGCAGCCCTTCCTCCGCGTCACCGGGCCCGCCGTTCCCCTGCCGGGGGCCAATATCGACACCGACGTGATCATGCCGAAGCAGTTCCTGAAGGGGATCGATCGCGCGGGTCTCGGCGACGGCACTTTCTTCGACCTGCGCTTTACCGGATCGGGTGAAGCGAGAGCCGATTTCGTCCTGAACCAGCCGGGATGGGCCGATGCGCGCTTCCTCGTCGTCGGCCCGAATTTCGGCTGCGGGTCATCGCGGGAGCACGCCGTCTGGGGCCTGCTCCAACTCGGCATTCGTGCCATCATCGGCACGAGCTTCGCCGGCATCTTCGCCGACAATGCGGCCAATAACGGCCTGCTCCTCATCGGACTTCCGCCCGAGGTGCTGGCCGAGATCCAACGGGTTGCCGCCGATCCGGACCGCAATCGCCTCACAATCGACCTGCCCGCCCAGGTGATCATTCCGCAACCCGGTCCCGAGATCCCGTTCCCGGTGCCGCCCCTGCGCAAGGCGGCGCTGGTCCGCGGCCTCGACGCGATCGGGACGACCCTCGACGACGCCGAGGCGATCCGGAGCTTCGAGGCGGCGCATCTCGCCGCCCATCCCTGGCTCGCTTGAGCACGGAGAACGGCCCATGACGCTGCCACGATGCGAGCGCTCCCCGAGCCTCTTCCTGCCGGGCTTCGAGACGTTCGATCTCTCGGTCGGTGATCCGCCCATCCGCATCCGGACGGCGCTGTCGCCGGGCGGAGAGCGGTTGCCGGTTCTCCTCCTGCACGGCCACCCGCAGACCCACGCGACCTGGCACGCGGTCGCGCCGCGCCTTGCCGCGCAGGGACATCCCGTCGTGGCCATGGATCTGCGGGGTTACGGCGACAGCGAGAAGCCGGCCTCGGACCCCGACCACGCGCCCTACGCGAAGCGGGCGATGGCCGCGGATGCCCGCGCGGTGATGGACACGCTCGGCTATTCCCGGTTTGCGGTCGTCGGGCACGATCGCGGCGGGCGGGTGGC
Organism: Methylobacterium soli; assembly: GCF_008806385.1. GTDB lineage: Bacteria > Pseudomonadota > Alphaproteobacteria > Rhizobiales > Beijerinckiaceae > Methylobacterium > Methylobacterium soli. The sequence continues at coordinate 3,906 of NZ_VZZK01000065.1, read as the reverse complement.
CCACCGCCTCGCCCTCGATCACCCGGACGCCGTCGCGCGCCTCGCGGTCCTCGACATCGCCCCGACCCTGACGATGTACGAGCGCACCGACCGCGCCTTCGCGACGCGATACTTCTGGTGGTTCTTCCTGATCCAGCCCGAGCCCTTGCCCGAGCGGATGATCGGGGCGGATCCGGAAGCCTATCTCCGCCACCATCTGCGGGGGCAGAGCGCCACGCCGGGCGTGCCGGAGGAGCGGCTGATCCGCGAATACCTGCGCGCCTATCGGGCCGAGGGCGCGGTTCATGCGATCTGCGAGGATTATCGCGCGGCCGCCGGGATCGACCTCGACCACGACCGGCAGGACGCGGCGGCCGGGCGCCGGATCGAGGCGCCGCTCCTCGCTCTCTGGGGCGGGAAGGGCACCGTGGGTGCGCTCTACGATGTTCTGGCGACCTGGCGGGAGTGGGCGGAGCGGGTCGAGGGCGCCGCGCTCTCCTGCGGCCACCTCGTGCAGGAGGAGGCGCCGGAAGCGCTCCTGGCGCGGCTCATCCCGTTCCTGCGCGATTGATCCGGTCAGCAGCCCTGGCAGATGCCAGTCGTGCCGCCACCAGCCCGGATCGATCCACGCCCGCCCGCGCCGTGATGCGAGCCCCGCCGCCCGTGGATGGGCCCGTAGACGCCCGGATCCGGCTGGAATTGCACGCCTCGCTGGTTCTGCATGCGCAGCGTGTTGAAATCGGATGTCTGCTGCTGCTGGAAGGCGCGCGCCTGCCCCTGCGCGGCGAGCGAGTCGTTGATGCTGTTGAGGTTCGAGCTGGGCAGTCCCTGAGCCAGGGCCGGAGCGGCAAGGCCCAGAAGGGCGAGGCAGCCGAGGAACGTCGCGCGCATGGCGGGTGACTCACGATTTCGGTTGACGATCACGTGCCGTGACGACGCGGCAGGACTGGCGCGGTTCCGGTGCTGCCGCGCGGCCCCTCGACGCTGCAGAGTTGCACCGCGTCACAATCCGTACCATCCTCCGCATCCGTCACAAGGCTCGCTGGACCTCGGGCGTCGCGCGCCTAACATCCCGCGCGGCCGGCCTGTCCGTCGGCCTGAGGGAGAGTTCCGTCCATGCGCGTTCCGACCGACCGTATCGCTGCGGCAGCCTTGGCCCTCGCCGTCCTGGCAAGCTCCGTGGGAGAGGCGGCCGCCGGCTGCACCCGCCGGGTCACGAACCGCTCGGTCTACACGCTTCTCGTCAGCCAGGACGGAGCGCCGGCCGTGCGTGTCGGTCCCGGCCGGTCCACCCCGATCTACATGAGGCAGCCGGGCCGGCTCGACCTGACCGCGACCTGCGGACCCGAGGGCGGGACGCCGCCCGTGGCCTCGATCAGCCTCGACTACGAGGCCGTGCTCGATCGTTGTTTCATCCGGATCGGCGATGGCTTGTTCGAGCCCCAGCTCGGCCCCGGCTTCGTCGGCGTCCGCGACGTGGCCCCCTTCGCGGTCAACAACCCGAACCAGGGGGACGTGGTGCTCGGTCCGGTCGGTTCGTCCGCCTGCCCGGTCCTCAGCCGGGGCGGCTGACGGGCGGGCGCGATCGATGCTAGGCAATCGGCCCCATCTTCGAGGGCCGTCATGTTCCCCAGTGTCGTCAGCGCCAATCCGCTCGACAGTGTCGCCCACATCATTCAGGTGGCACTCGCGCCGGCCTTCCTGCTCTCCGCCCTGGCGACGCTCCTGAACGTCTTCTCGACCCGCCTCGCGCGCGTCGCCGACAAGGTCGACGCGACGGCCGGTCGCCTCGATGGAGCCGATCCGGCCGAGATGGCCCGGCTCTCGCGCTACCTGTCCTATCTGCGCCGTCGGTCCCTGATCCTCGATGGCGCGGTGATTCTCGCCTCGCTCGGTGCCGTCATGACCGGCATCTCGGTGCTCACGCTCTTCCTCGGGGCATTGCGTGACGCGACGACCGCCAGCGTGCTGTTTGCCTGTTTCGGCATCGCACTGCTCTGCACCATCGCGGCGATCGGTGCCTTCCTGACCGAGATCCTGGTGGCCGGCCGCGGAATCCGGGTCGAGGTCGCGCGGGGGCAGGACCACGCCGCGAACCTCAAGGCGCGCTGAGAGACGCCGAGGCCGGCCTTGGGGGCATCCGCGCAATGGGAGCGGCCCGCCTCAGCCGGCCTTCGCGGCGGTCCCGGCCTGGTGCGTTCCCTCGAACAGGATGTCGTAGGTCACCGGGTCGTAGTAGCGCATCAGGTTTCGGACGAAGGAGCGCGGCTCGACCGCGAGCGCTTCGGCCCAGGTCCGGTAGCGGTCGGGAGGAATTCGGCCGCGCCCCGTCTCGATCTGCGACACGAAGGTGTAGAACTCCGCCCCGATCAGGCCAGCCAGTTGCCGCTGCGACAGTCCCCGCGCCTCGCGCAGCTCCCGCAGGTAGCGGCCACCTTCGCGGCGCAACTCCTGGACTTCGTCCGAGGCTAGCTTCGTCTGATGCGCATACATGGAACCACACGCTGGAGCCAACGGCGCCACCTGCGCCGCCCGAGGTGAAGTGTGACTCTTATACTTTACGGGAGAAAGTGTCTACGCAGAACACTGTATGAGGCTTCAAGTACCGAACTGTACCGATTCCCGAGCTCATCTCATCCAGAAAATGGATACATCATTTTTACTAAGCTGAGACAGGTTTGCGGTGGTGCGGGCGTCGAGCCTTCGTCTTTCGGCCGAGCGCCGCAGCGAAGGCGCCAGCACAGGTTGTGCCAAAGGAGCCTGCTGCGCCGGGCCGCAAAGCATCTCGAGCCTATCGCGGATCGATGGATATGCCGAGCCGTTCCGTTCCGCGACGTCGAGCGGATGGACGCGCGAGGGCGGGCAGGCCCCGCGCGAGAGGGCAGCGATTCCCGCTGAGGCCCGAGCCGCCGCGCTCGGGCGGCGCCTACCGATGTGGATCGTTCGTCATGCCGGGTACGGGCAGGACCATGTGGGCGCCGTCGGCCAGAACGATCAGGGACAGGACGAGGCCGAGCGCCGCGGTGTAGGCGACGAGGAAGAGGTCCCGATGCGGGGCGTTCGTGGCGAAGAACAGGATCGCGAACGGGATGCTCTGCAGGGCGAGCGAAACTCCGATATTCAACGCAGGCCTCCGTGCCAGTGCCCCGCCAAGCCTCGCGGCCGGACCATGCATCCTCCCGCGTGATCCGCGCGCTTCGGAACGCGACGCCAGGACAATTCTCGGGACCGGCGTCGTGTTTGGCGGGGTGGCTCGCCCCGTGTTTGGGGGCGAGCCCTTGTGGGTCAGGCGTGGGCGAGGGCGGGGTTGGGCAGGCGGGCGTCGTTCTCGGCGTGGTGACGCTTGAGCATGGGCCGGAGGACGGCGATGGCCAGGACGGCGGCGATCAGGTCCATGATGGCGACCGTGTAGAGCACCGTCGCCCAGGTGCCGGTGGCCTGCATGATCAGGTTGCCGACCGGCACGAACAGGGCGGCAAAGCCCTTGGCGCAGTAGAGCACGCCATAGATCTTGCCGATGTGCTTCGAGCCGAAGGTGTCGGCCGCGGTGGCGCTGAACAGCGAGTAGACCTCGCCCCAGGCCAGGAACACCACGCCCGACAGGATCACGAAGGCCCAGGGGTTCGAGCCGAAATACCCCAGCGCCACGATGCCGA
>NZ_VZZK01000065.1:0-233 GCF_008806385.1 Methylobacterium soli | reverse complement strand
TGCCGTTCATGATCCGGTCGAGCATCAGCGCGAAGGGCAGCGCCGCCATGGCGAAGAAGTACAGGTTGACCTGGAAGTTCTTGACCCCGAGATCCTGCGCGATGACGCCGAGCTGGGCCACCGCCATCAGGCCGCCCGTCACCGTGCAGGTGAACATCAGCAGCATCACCCAGAACACGGGCGTGCGCAGGGCCTCGCCGAGCGTGTAGTCGCGCCGGCTCTGGAGCACGGTC
>NZ_VZZK01000064.1 GCF_008806385.1 Methylobacterium soli | reverse complement strand
CGTTGCGGGCGCCGCGACGGGAGGCTGCGGCTCGGAGCGGAGATTTGCCGGCGCTTCCGGGATGAAAACCTCGGCGGCAAGAGCTGCCACGTCTGAGGAGGGTGCGACATCGCCCATGCCAGTGGACGCTGCGTCCCCGCTGGGGGTCGCAGCCACTGCAGTTCTTAGAAAGATTTCACTCGACGGTTTCAGGGATAGCGGCGCCGCGGTAAGAACTGGAGCTGGTGAGGACTGTCTCTGTGAGTTGCTTTCCTGCTTCTCGGCAAACGCACGTTCACGAGACTGATGTCTAGCTTTGCTGGACATGTTCTCTACAAAGGATTGCGGAATGACATCGGGCGTGAGCGCAACGGGAACTATGGCACTGTAGCTCAGCTCCTGGAGAACGGTCGATTGCGCAGCCGGAGGGAGGTCTTGTACTCCGACAGTTTGTACCGTTGAAACTGCAGATTCCTCCGCTTCGACCTGCCTTGTTGACGATGGTTGCTGCGCCGCCGGCGATACATCAGTCTCCGTCCCATCGACCAGCCCTACGGGCGACGCGGGCGACCTCTCAGGAATGACCTCAACGCTCAGCAGCGCTCGGGCTATGAACTCACTCTTCTCATCCTCAGCTTTAGAGACCAAGACCGCGGATACTGTGAAGATTCGATTCATCCCGGGCGGGGCGGCAACGGAGATCTCAGAGAGCTTCCAGCCCGTTACGTTGATTAATCCACCCTCTACATCCGCTACTACCTCATGCACACCGTCCGTCACATGCGATCCTCTGGGCAAACCCGCCAGATAAATGACATCTGAGCTGTGACTTCCCGATGGAGCGATAACCGCGATTGGAACACCTTCCCCCGGCACGGCGCGCATGGTGATGAACGGCGCTAAGCTCTCAATCTTGGCCGATTGTTCGAATGTCTCTGTTTCGGTTGAACGGTCGGGCGATGAAATAGCAGGCAATTCGGCCCGCGCCTGAGATATGACCTCCGGAGCAATTTCCGGCGCATCCGCGAAAGCTGGCCCGAACGCCGCTAGGCAGCCCAGCGATATATACCTGAAAATGCGCAGATTTGAGGGAGCGGAACGACCAATGCGTTGGATCACTTGCGTCACTCCGAAACTCGACCGAAAACTTTGGAGAAAAAACTCACGATGATCCAAGATTTTTCGTTAATGGGCAAACTCCGAAGCACAACAGCATTAGGCTGATTTGACTATGACGCCCACTTTCGTCGAGCGACAACATCTACAAACGACCAAATCAGAGAAACGAACACGCTTCAGAGCGAAGAACAGCACATAGACAGCAGGAATAATCTACACAGAATCAAACATATTCGTCCCATACGATTTCTCGCCGCATGTATTTGGGCCGATCTCGAAAAAATCAGCCTACATCATCATTCTACCTAGCCCGTTTGCGATTTCACAGACTTGCCCTAGTCGGGGTACGAGCCCGCATCCTGAGACTAATGATCAAAATTTGACACTCGAGGGGGTGCGCTCATGCATTGACGCTCTGTTTTTGCTGCCCTGAAGGCGGCCTAAACGTCTGATTTGCTCCGATTGTGTTGAAAACCTCGGGACAGCATCCTGGAGCCGTGCACAGTAATCACTGCGCTCTGAAAGAACAAGGGACAACCGACCATCCCGCACCGCCGTGAGATTGATCATCACACGTTCAGACAATCTATCGCCATCGCCCAGCATGCTCATCCCACGACACACCTTCCCCAGCCAACTTTTCAATCAGCCTGACTCAAGGAGCGACCGTTTAAGTCTATCAGAATTTCTTAACCTGTATCAACAGATACCGTCGCGGCAGACCGCCCCTGTTTACAATTTAAATTGTGTCCACTTTGTGGTCGCGCACCGGAGTGTCTGTACCACTTCGCACTGAGGCTCAAATTTTAAGCTTATCGTGAAGAAACGTAGTGCACACGTTCGTAGTTTCGCGTACCCAATATCTGATCAGGTTTGGGCCTCAAGCCCAAATACACCGCTGCAAGGCGGACATCGTACCGGACTGCGTCATACGAGCGGTTCGAGCTGATGCCGCGGGGAGGTTGCATGTCGGATTTTGAAAGCTGCACCGTCGCTGCACATTACTTGCCTGCGACAATACGATGCGGATTCATCCCTAAATGTACTCGCATTTCCGCAGAAAGCTCTCCAGGTAGAATTATTTAAACTTGCGTCACCGGGAAAGAGCGTCTTTCGTGGATCCGAGATCATCGGGCTTGTGACGCTACACGCGTGCAATGACTGACCAATTTCAACATTGTGCGTCATTTGATAAGCGCCCATCCACGCCTCCACGACAGAGGTCAATTATCTATTGTCTCAAATCTGACGGTATCAAATCCTCGATCTACTCTTAGGGACTGGCCTGTTGTGCCATGACAAGTAACCTTGCATCTGACGCCTCGGTGGCCATTGACTCACCTACGTGGGCTAACGGCACCCTTAGAGGCAAGCTGGCCCGACACGGATGCAGGCATCTGGAATGTGTGCTGTTCGGCCGGCCAATCGGCACCATCGTCGCGGTAACACGATTGGCACTGGCGATAATCGCGTTCGTTGCCATACAGGCCTTCCCGCCACAGGCTCATGCCAGCCTCCTTCGCGTTTTGTTATTGATCTACGTAGTGGGAGCGTCGATCGTCACCGTAACCGAACTTAAACATTCGAGCACTGCTCGTTCAGCCTACCTGTGCCATGGTTTCGATATCACGATCAGCTCGGCCCTGATGTATTACTGCCAAGGGGATACCAGCGCCTTTTTTGTTCTTTATGTCTTTGCGCTCCTCTCCTCCGCAGCTCAGTGGAACTGGAAAGGTGCACTGACAACCACCCTCATCCTTCTGCTGGCTTTGATCAGCCTGATGCTGTTTGAGCTTAGCACTAGCGAGGTGACGGTCGGCCATATCAGTGGCGATCTGCTGCAAGTGGCACTCCGGGCAGGCTTCCTGCTTACCTGCGGTGCGATGATGGCCTACTTCGCCGCACTGCGTGAGCGGAGCCGTTCCCGATACGAGCGAGTCGCTGAGGGATCGAAGCGCGATATCGCCGGCTTGAGCACAGACCGCCTGAAGGACATCACATGTAGGATCGCCGACGTTCTCCAGGCTGACCGCGTAATTGTTCGCTACGAGACAAAGGTAGATAGGCGCCGGACCGCAATTGAGTGGTCGAGTGGCACACTTCGCTATGTCTCCTGGTTCGCAGACGCGATGGAGCCATCTCATCCCGGAGAATGGGATGTAGCGCCGGAAAGTGAGGCAGCTGGAACCCGGGCGAGCGATCGGCCTGGCTCGAAGCGGACCGACCGAAAGTGCGCTAGATCCGCGCTCTCCCCATTTAAGGTGGCCTTTGAATCCGAGGGCTGTTACGGGCAGGTCACTGTTTGCGGCCCACGCGTCTGGTCCCAAGAGGATCATACCCTTCTGAGAATCCTGGCTTCTCAGATTGGAGCCGAGATCGAGGAAGAGAGCCTGCGCGCTGCGCTACAGGCCGTGGCGGCCCGCGAAGAACGGCTGCGCCTTGCGCGGGACCTTCACGATGGTCCGCTTCAGGGGATCGCCGCAGCGAACCTGCAGTTGGGGATCGTGTCTCGCCAGTTGCCCGAACACGTTCAGCGCCAGTTGAAGGAGACGCGAAGCCTCCTGAGTGGAGAGGCGAGGCGCATTCGCTCCACAATCCAGACCCCGTCCGCTCGCGCAATGTCGGCGCCAAAATCGGTGAAGCTTGCGCGAACACTAAACGAGCAATTGGCTCAGCTCAGCCGGCAATGGGGCTGCTGCGTTCTGCTGAATGTGTACCCCGCAAACCTGAAAGCTACCGAAAGTGACGTAGCGCATCTGGAGAACATGGTCTCAGAGGCTGTCTCGAACGCTGTCCGACACGGACAAGCCACCGAAGTGGAGATCTCTGTGCAGCGATCCCAAGGCAGCTTCATCATTGACATCCAGGACAATGGCAGCGGCTGCTTGGCGATCGAGGGGACCTATTCCCACGCAACTCTGGCGAGCGACAATCTGGGCCCACGAATGTTGCGCTCACGCGCCGAGTCTCTCGGAGGCTCTCTCAGGCTAACGAGCACAGTGCGAGGTACAGGCCTCCACATCGAGTTCGGGAAGTGACCGGAGAGGCTAAAGTCACGATTGTGGTGGCAGACGACCATCCGGTTGTGCTGTCCGGCCTAGCAATGCTGTTGAATCGAGTGCCAGGGAACGAGGTTATCGCAGCTTGCGCCGACGGTGCATCAGCCCTCCAGAAGATCGAGGAGCTTGAGCCTACGATCGCCTGCCTCGACATCAGCATGCCACGCCTGAGAGGCCTCGACGTGCTTAGGATCGTCCGCGAGCGAGGCTTGAAGACTCGAATCGTGATTCTCACGGCTTCAACTGACGAAAAGGAACTAATTGAAGCTGCAGCATGTGGCGCCTGGGCCGTCTTGCACAAAGAGAGCGCTGCCGACGCATTGGTAGGCTGCCTAGAGACAGTTGCAGCCGGGCGGCGATGGACATGGGTTCACCAAGCTGGCTGCGCAGCTAAAATGAGTGCCGATTTAGTGAGAGACACTCGCATCAGCAAAGCCGCCTTCCTGACACCACGCGAGCAGGAGATCACTCAGCTGGTTTCCGAAGGGCTGTCAAACAAGGATATAGCTCGTGCGACCCACATCTCGGAAGGCACGGTAAAGATCCACCTTTACAATATATATCAGAAGCTCGGAATTTCCAACCGCACCTCGCTTGCATCCTATGCTCATCAAATTCGCGCAAGTTCTACAACTAGCCGGTGATCGCAGACGTTCAAAATGAGTGACCACACGTGGTACCCGAAAAGATATTTGGCACGGTTCATCCAGTCCGGGCGCACGTGACAAAAATAGCAAACAGCAAGGCCATATCGACATGACTTATGGAATTGAATTATCTCTTACATCGTTAGCGAACAGATACGGTTCCGATAAAGGAAACCAGCATGAGTCGAGACACCAGTATACGTATATCTATGATCTTTTATTTTCTCCAATGCGCGATTCGGAAATCAACTTCCTTGAGATGGGCTTGGCACGCGGTGGACCAGAGCTCGGCCAGCCCATTGATCGCATCGTTGATTCACCATCCGTTTCGATGTGGCTAGAATACTTCAGCTCAGCGAAGATTTTCGGCTTCGATATTAGTGATTTCTCTCACATTAAGCACGATAGATTTACGTTTATACGCGGAGACAGTGGTAACAGGCCAGATCTCAGGAAAGTTGCGGCGTCGGCACCGTACTTCAATGTCATCATTGATGATGGATCCCATGCATCTTATCATCAGCAGCTCGGCTTAAAGGTACTTTTTGATAAGTTGTTGCCAGGGGGGCTATATATTATAGAGGATCTACATTGGCAAAGCCCCTATTTTGAAAGTGTTCTACCTTCCGTCCCTAAAACCGGTACCTTTCTTCGAGAATTGTTCGAGAACAATAAGTACCTGGAGAACAGCTTGTTTTCAGAAGAAGACGCGAAAGATCTGTTTCTATCAACATCGGCCTTTGCAGTTTTTGGTCACGTAGACAGTGAATACCGAGGTCCAAAGATTGCCATACTGAAGAAAATTAGCTAATATTTACCGTCGATATTCGTCTTGCCGAAGTTACCTAGTTCATTGATTCAATGATTAGTGGAAATTCCGGCGTCGAGTTGATAGCCATTATCACGCAGCCAGTATCTCAACGGCCAGCTTGCGAATCCGCCCCGTCTTACAGATTCGAGTTAGAGGTCCATCAGGACAGGTCGGTTATGAACCTCTGCGCGCCCGCCATACTGTCTCGATCCCACGCCTCGTCGATAGTCCCCGCGCGGGCGTTCCTTCTCGGTATTATTTGGGTTTCTCGATTTACAATAGAAGACATACGAGCAAGTCGCAAGTGGACGTTCTCCTCGGCGTCGCTTTGCCGGCTGTAGTCCGGCGCACATTCTTATACGCGGGTCTCTACCGAGTTCCGAGTCGGTAGCGCTGTCAGCTTCATCATCGAGCCTCCGGGCTCCGATGACCGAACTATCGGCGTCAGTGAAGAGCCTAGGTTCATCACAGATGTGATGTTAAAGAATACGCGACAAGATGACTTAGAAATCCGGCTGTGCTATACTCCGTCGAGACACCGCCAGGGCGCCATTTCTAGGGCTCCTTGAAAGATTCACTTGTCGCACCTGCTCATAACCGAGCGTTCGCGAGGGTATTTAACGGCATGTCGACCGATACAGGCTCTTCACTGGTGAGCAGATATTTTCTGCTTACATACCACGGCTATTTTGTTGGGCAGAAGGAAGGTTCGCGTATTTGGCTCACAAGCCATGCACCTGTAGATCAAGAAAGCCTTTTATCTTTTGAATTTGCAACAACAAACTTGAGTACAGAGTTCGCAGAGTTTCTCGCCAATGCGACTTCGGGTCGAAATACGGTATCATTGCCACGCATTGGCGAAGTAATAATGACCAGCAAAAGGCACCGACTTTTAGTTTCTTTTGAAAAAGAATCAAAATATCTCGCCGCTGAGCCGTCCGGCGCCTTGATTTGTAACCGGGCGAATGTCGGAGTGTGGGAAGAATTTTTACTGATTTCTCAGGCAAGTTTCGAGCATCTTCAACTTATTTTCTCCAACGCCTGGATCATATCGTCAAATCGCAAGATTGTTAAATCGGCCGACCTCTCAATTGAGGCCGGCCTGCAATTGAAACTAGGAACTACGAGATTTTATCTACCAACTACGCTTCCTTTGGAAAGTCATTTTGCTCCATTCCGGTTTCAATTATACCGCGACGGCTGGAAATTCGATGAAATTCTACTATACAGACCCCTTATATATTATGTTGCTAAAGGAAGCTACGCGACTGAACAACTGTTTCTTAGCCTCAAATCATTAGTTAAGTTTGGCGGGTTCAATGGTCAAGTTCTAGTATACACGGATTTATCTGCGGCCCAAATCCTTGAGTCGGTAAGTGAGCTCACCTCGGATCAAATCCAAGTCAGGCAGCATCCAGCGAAGGACCGGGTAGGTTTTGTCATGGGTCGGTTTTCGGTTTTAGATGAGCCATTTGCTCATGATCACGCCCCTGTCGTTTATATGGATTGCGACATAATATACAACAACAACATTCAGTCATTACTCGTCGATATGACATGCTCTGCTGGTCCCAGCGCTCCGGTCGAGCATTTCTCAAGGCTTTCTGTGTCTCCCTCAGTTGGTGCTGAGTTACTGCAGCTCGACAATGAACGGCCTGAACTGGCCTGCGGTTTTAATGCGGGGACATTTGCTGTTCCGAATCTTAAGCACTTCGGCTATATATGGAACATCATGCGCCGTATTGCGCAGAGTTTCCTCGCTCTACACGGTCGGGAGTCTTTACGTTTTGTGGATCAGGAAGTAGCCAACTACTTGTCTTACAAGTATTCTCCTGTCTATACACACGAGGTTTCCAAATATGTGAGATGGGGTTGGTCTGAGGACGGAGACAGGCTCGGGGTTTTGTCCGGACTGGTGCATTTTTGGGGAGTTGACCGAAATAGCAGGTCTTCGGTGATGAAGAATTACTTAAAAATTCTGGAAAGACACTATGATCCCGGCTAACTTTCTTCCGTTGGCGCTTCGTCTTGTTAAAATGCTAGACGAGCTCTGTGTGAAAACGCAAGGAGGGGGAAAGAGGAACAGACTGCATGCTGTCTCGCTTCACCGTCATATTCACGACAGATTATTGACTACATACGTCTACTTTTTTTGCATTGCGTTTTCTCCAATAGAAGATCTTATACTCACATCACCGTATCGACTAGGCTAAGCTTGGCAATTTGGGTTGAATTCGCCATAGCTATCAACAACATTTGCACCACGTCACTCCAGGGATTTAAAGGCGGCTCTGATGCTTGGAAAGTTGATGAACCGTCGTATTTTGCTCTCAATTCTGGGGGGATCATTGTCTCCAATATACACTGGTGCAGCGAGCGGTTCACGGCTGGCTGAAGCTCCCGTAGACGTTCTTGGAGAGTGGCATGCGCCGCCAGCGGCAGTGGCCAGGGTAGTCACGCGCGTGCGAGATGCTTGTGTGTCGGGTTTCAGGTTGCTGTCAGATCAGCAGCCTCACAGCCTCAGGGTGGAGAGTCGGCCATCGGGACAGCCGGCAATCTGGCTGCATGAGGCGCCATCGGACACCGCTTGGGTTTTTGTCGATATTGGCGAGCGAGCTTGGTCTCAGTTAGCCTACCAACTCGGCCATGAGCTGGGCCATGTAGTTTGCAATTCTTGGAATGTACAAGCGGCACCGAGTCCACCTTGTCAATGGATCGAGGAAGCGAGTGCCGAGGCATTCTCACTGCGAGGTCTTGGCCTCCTTGCAGAAGCCTGGCGACGAGATCCGCCGTTCGGTGGAGATTCTGGATATGCACGATCCATCTTTGAGTACCGGGATCACACACTCGAGGGGTATAATGAGCTTGCTTCAAGTCAGGGACTGAAAAATGTGAGGGCATGGTTTAAGAAGCACCGTCACGAGATTGAAGCAGACAACGGTTTGTCAGAATATGCGAAAGCCGCGGCCACTGTCATTCTTCGTGAAATCGAACGCGCACCGATTTTACTTGAAGACTTAGGAGCAATGAACCGTTGGACTGAGCGGACCTCGATTCCTCTAAACAATTTTCTGGAAAAGTGGAGTGCGAGCTGCCGCGCTATCCATTCAACGGGACGCCTACCGAATTTAATTCGCGAGAATTTCTTGGGCACTTAAGCTAACGAACCCCGGCTAAATTATTAGTCCTGCTGCTTAGCGGTGGATCGCCTGATATTTATCTCCAGCTATTTGAATTTTAACAATGTTGCGGCCATCTATGCTCCGCATTTCGCAAGCCACAATGACTGTATGGACCGCGACCACCATTGCCAAATCGAAAGAACGTTTTCGTACGCTTCAGACGAAATCCATCGAATTACACCAGCAAGCCACATCGAAGTCCCGATTTCAAGTGTCGCGTCTCCGAGACCACTTGCCTCAAACCTCAGCCTCTGCCATGGTTAAGTCGAAGTGGCAGCTCGCCCTGAAGCACCCTACGACTACTTGGGCTGCATTACATCACACCTGTTGGTTCGGACTCTGCGGAAAGTTGGATGGCATCGAATACGCTTCATATTATAGGCGTAGCTCACACCGTGGTTAACCGCGACAATCTTATCTGCGCCTTTACTGCAAAGGTCCTGCTATTTCCAGAGGTCATCCAACCGTTCGGTTGGCACGTGATTGAATATAGCAACGAAGGATCAGAAAGCCACGCGCATGAGCACGTTGTCATTCTGACCCGAGAACGACTGCAGCAACTTACCCGGCGCTCTTCTAGGGAAGATCCTCATCACCTCGACGTGGATAATCAAGAACTTGGCCAAGAGTATCAGGAAATTTTGGTCCAGAAACTTCAAGCTCGCGCAAGACCTGGAGACATAGTCTGCCATGTCTGGGGTCCGAATATTGGCGTATATGATGCTGTAAAGAATTGCCATCATGTTGAGCTATCGGTTGGATACGGCGCTTCGCCCGGGCTGCCATTTCGCATTTTCGAGAGCAGCGCATGGATGCATTATCATTATGGCAAATTAGGGGATGATCAAGACGGCAGTAATTACAGATGGGTAATACCCTCAGCATTCGACGATCGGAAATGGATCCCTAGTGACGAATTTGAAGATTATGCGTTGTTTCATGGAAGGGTGACGACCCGAAAGGGTATCAATATTCTTACTGAAATTGCTCGGCGAATGCCAGATCTTCCAGTCCATGTGTATGGGCCGGGGGACGTATCACCGTGGCTGCAAGATAAACCAGGTAATCTGCACTTCAAAGGATCCTTGTTTGGTGACGACCGGGTAAGCGTTGTCCAGCGGGCCCGCTGTATCCTTACGCCAACCACCTATATCGAGCCGTTCGGATTCTCTGGTATCGAAGCTCAGCTTTGCGGCGTTCCTCATATTGGGTCGAGTTTTGGAGCGTTTCATGAGACTATCATGGACGGTCTTACTGGATATCGGTGTCATACCCTGGCAGACTGGGTCGAGGCGATACGGTGGAGCGGAAGATTAGATCGAAAACTCATCGCGAGGAGCGCACGGGAAAGGTATTCCAGAGAGGCAGTTGGGCAGCAATATGACTGGGCCTTACGACAGCTTGCTGATCTCTCGGGCCCTGGCTGGTACGGCGCTTGCTCGAGAAAATTTGAGGCGCTCGCGAAAGCGTCAGAACCTGCGCAACGCCGATCAAGGATCTGGATTTATGTACCATACTTTGGATCTTTGCCGAAATATTTTCACTTGTATCTTGAGAGCCTACGAAGAAACGAACAATTCATCTCGGTTATTATGCTCACCGATATTGACATGACCGACTATCAGCTTCCGCCGAACTTGATCTGTGTTCCGATGAATCTTTCTGCGTTACGAGAGAAGATTTCCCGCTTTCTTTCGGTAATGTATGGCGCATCGATATCACCGGGGTCTTTGATTCCTGATCCTTATAAGCTAGTGGATTTTAAGATTCTCTATCCGGAGCTTTTCCACACCGTTGGCGCGCAATACGGCGCGAATGCAAGTGACTATGTCGGTTGGGGTGACGTAGATGTTATCTACGGAAGGTTTTCGGATTTCTTGAGCCTAGATAGCGACTACGACGTCATCGGCGGATTTCATGGACATTTGACTGCGGTCAGAAATTGTCCATCTTTTCGATCTATACACACTAGAATACCCGATCTGTTGAAGCTTCTGACATCTGATCAAGTCCAGCTGACGGACGAGGTTGCTTATCGAAAACCTTTGCTCGATTTTCTTGATGAGCGGCAAGCTAAAATGTTTTACATCAATAGATATTTCTGCGACGTCGTTCCGGAACGGTTCGTCCACCTGTTTCGCTCTGATGTACATGATTCTGGAGGTTGCTTTTTCGATGCGTATCATCCCGACCGGGATATAAAGGAAATTAGGTGCAACCGGGATGGGCGGCTTACAGTACTTCAAACGGACGGAAGCTCATGGGAGACGATCTACTGTCATTTGCAGAAGCGGAATATGAGTCTTAACATCGAAAACCCGGCGTCGGAGTTCATGATCCGACGCGACGGCTTCTACACAGTCGAAATCTAACATGAATTGTCCTTTTCGCAGCTCAAAGGGCGTTGTCACTCTGGTGTGGACTGCGGGTGATTTTAGCCTGATATAGATCTTCCCGATTTCTAGGGTCCATACTCACAACCAGTAGCTGTCGGTCGTAGCGATGCAGACGACGGCGAGGAAGATGGTGCCGATCCGGTCGTAGCGCGCACAAGTGACGTTTATTTAATGCTAGTTGCGAACTGGAGCGGCAGCGTTTGAGGTTGGCGGTCGTCCTTTCGCGATGGCGTTCCAGCATCGAAGGGCAGCACGCTGTCCCTGGATCAGGATTTTTCTCAGTGTCTGTCCTGAAAGAAGGCGTTTTTCTGCAGGGGGTTGCGCTGTGAGTCCTGCTGGCTACGAAGGCTGGCATGTGGACGGACGAGAACCGAGCCCGCTATGACCGGAGTCAGCTTCGCTATCCCAGTGATCTGACGGACGAGGAGTGGAACCTGATCGAGCCGCTGATCCCAGCGGCCAAGCGGGGTGGCAACAAGCGCAGCGTGAACATCCGCGAGGTCGTCAACGGCCTGCTGTACGTCTTGAGCACGGGCTGTCAGTGGCGTGCCCTTCCCGAGGATCTTCCGGCCCGCAGCACGGTCTACGGCTACTTCGACCTGTGGGACTACGACGGCACGCTGCTGCGCCTTCATCATGCGCTGTTCGTCCAGTGCCGAGAGCAGGCTGGACGCGAGCCCAGTCCGACAGCCGCCATCATCGACAGCCAGAGCGTCAAGAGCGCTGAAAAAGGGGGGCGCGGATTGATCCGCCCGGCTACGATGCGGGCAAGAAGATCAAGGGCAAGAAGCGCCATATCCTCGTAGACACCCAAGGCTTGCTGCTGCACGCCCTGGTGCATCCAGCCGACGTGCAGGATCGCGAGGGTGGGGTGTGGGTGATGGCGACGCTGTTTGGCCTCCACCCTTTCCTGCTCAAGCTCTACGCCGATGGCGGATACCAGGGCCCCGCCTTCCAAGCGGGCCTGCGCCGGGTCTGTCGCGGGATCCAGGTCGAGATCGTCAAACGCTGCGATCAGACGAAAGGCTTTGCGGTGTTGCCCAAGCGCTGGATCGTCGAGCGAACCATCGCATGGCTCAACCGCTGTCGGCGTCTCGCCAAGGACTGGGAATGCCGCTCACGCAAGGCACTGGCCTTCCTCCATCTCGCCTCCATCCGCCTCATGATGCGAAAGCTCACTCAGACAACAATATGATCTCGGACAGACACTCAGAGATTTTCCTGGTTGGAGTTCTTAAGGCAAGCCCCTCCTGATCGGTGTTTCCTGGTCCCCGCAGGGTCGCTCCGTATCCATCCGGCGACGCACGCCGACTGACGGCGAGCGGAGATGGGTCCCGAGGGCACTTTGGATCGGGCTGGGTCGCACTGATGCGTATTCCGGTGAAGGTGATGGTCTGTTCCGGCCTATGGTAAGAAATTGCCCACGCCTGTGACGGCGGAGTTCAAGCCCCGATTGTCTTGAGGATGGTGGCGAACGAGCTCGCACCGCTGCAGTGTGCGGTATCGACAACGGTGCGGATAGCGGCCTCGCCGGAGTCCGCCCACATGGCGTCGTAGCCGTTGGTAACCTTCCGCTGCACGACGGCCAGGCGTAGCAGCCGCTCGACCTGTTGTTGGTCAGCTCGACCTGGCCGGGATAGGCGAGGAAGACGAGAAGTCGATTGCGAGCGCGGCCGATCTTGGCCTGCAGATCGCGGGTGAGGTCGCAACAGCTCGACCTGGCGAGGATGGCGCCGAGTTGGCGATCCAGGCTCCGGCGCTTGGCCGAGAGGGTCGAGGCGGCGAGGGAGGTGAAGCGCTGGGCCAGCGCGAACGCGGATTGTAGCGCGAGCTGCAGGCGCCAGGGCACCTGATCGTCGCTGGCCTCGACGATATAGGCGACGTCGCGAGCCAGATGCGCCAGGCAGGTCTGGTGCGCGGCGGCATATCCGGGCTCGAGCGGTGTAGCGGTCGGAGATCCACACCGCAGGCCGGTGCCCGTCCATCATATCCCGCGCGACGACAGCGCCCCGCGTCGGGGAGGCCGTGAGCATCACGGCTTGCGCCGTGTGGAACCCTCAATGGTAGGCGGTGCTGCCCTCGATGCGCACGCCGGTCTCGTCCGAGGCAACGACCTCGGCCTGCCGCAGCTTCGCAATGGCGGCCTCGCGACCAGGATGGAAGCACTCATTGTCGGGCGACGTGTAATTCTGGCCCTCGTATTGCCTCACCCAAGAATGTTACCGGCGTAACCGACTCCCGCTGAAGCGGTTGGGATCGGGTCCAAGGCTGCCGAGGAGGTTCCGAATCCGGCTTGGCCGAGCTTCCACCCCCTTCAAAGATGAGGCTGCGAGCTTGGTTCGCGCGCCAGGTAATCACGCAGCGCTGCACGGTTCGGAGGTGCTTCTTCTTGAAGACTTCCGGCCGGTGCGCGGTTCAGGCGCTGAAGGATCTCGATCGCCATGAGCGCTGGCGCTGCTTCCAGCCAAGCGCGGATCTGGTCCTCATAGGCGTCGAGCATCCTAGGCTTGGTCGGGATGGGCTTGCGGCGGTGATACGGGAGGGTGTGTCGGGCGGCTCTCGCCAGCCTTCCACGCGCTCGTCAGACCAGCCGCGAAGCCTTTCGGGTCCAGGCTGATCGGCTCTGCCTTATCCGGGAACAGCACCACTAGATGAACGCTCCGCGCGATCACGCCTACGACCATCTCGTCAGCATGCTCTCACGGCTCAAGCTGACGGCGATCCGCGATCAGCTCGACAGCCTCGTCGACGAGGCTGCCCGCGGCGAGCTATCAAGCGACATCCGGAACTGGACCCTTGGCGTCACGGAAATCTGGACCCCTTTCGACGTCAGATTGCTGATGGGGCAGGCGTGACCGCAGCCTTGAGCAGGCCGCTGCGACGCTTCTCGCGCAGCCGATAGCTGTCGCCGCGAATGGTGAGAACGTGGCTGTGATGAAGCAAACGGTCCAAGATCGCCGTGGCGACAACAGGATCCCCAAAGACGCTGCCCCACTCACCCACGGCTCGGTTCGAGGTCACCAACATCGCGCCTCGCTCGTAGCGGCGCGAGACGAGCTGGAAGAACAGGTGCGCGGCCTCAGGCTCGAAGGGCAGGTAGCCGAGTTCATCCACGATCAGGAGCTTGGGCTTGGCATACTGCAGCAGCCGCTCCTCGAGCCGAGCCTCGCCGTGCGCCTTGGCCAACTGCGCCACCAGGATGGGGGCGGGCACAAACAGCACGGTGTAGCCCGCGACGATCGCCTCGCGCCCGATGGCCACAGCCAGATGGGTCTTGCCCACGCCCGGCGGGCCGAGCAGCAAAACCGCTTCGCCATTGGCGATGAAGCGGCCGGTGGCGATCTCGCGCACCTGGGCCTTGTCGAGCGATGGCTGGGCGGCAAAGTCGAAGCCGGTGAGATCGCGCACGAAGGGGAAGCGGGCCAAACCCAATCCCATCTCAATGCGGCGCTCGTCCTTGCGGGCGAGCTCACGCCGGCAGAACAGCGCCAGCGCCTCGCGGATCGTCAGCTCGCTACGGGCCGCCTCGTCGACGAGGCTGTCGAGTTGATCGCGGATCGCCGTCAGCTTGAGCCGCGAGAGCATGCTGACGAGATGGTCGTGGGCGTGATCGTGAGGAGCGTTCATCAGAAGCCTCCCCCAACCAGGGCCTCGTACTCGGCCAACGGGCGCAACAGGGCCGGGGCTTCGGCCGCGACCCCGTCGAGCCCGGCAGGCTGCACGACCTTGGTCTCGAAGCCGGCCACACCGGCAAAGTGGGCCGCCACGACGATGCGCTGGTGCCGGCCGCTGCGGCGGGCGTGCACGGCCACCTCATGCCCGGCGTGGCTGACACGCAGCGCCTCAGCCGTCACGGCCACGCGCACGCGCTCTCCGATCAGTCGCCAGGGCACGGAGTAGCTGTTGCCGTCTACCTCGATCGCACAGTCCGCCTGGACCCGGCGCGTTAACTCCCGCAGGCTTTGGAACGAGGACACACCGGTGATGGGGCGCAAAGCTGCAGCTTCCGCCTGCCGGAACCGCTCCAGCGGCACCTCGCCTGTGGTGCCGTGAAGCCGTGCGTCGGCAACATCGCGCACCCAGGCGTGGAGATGCGCCTCCATCGCGGCCCAACTCGCGAAGCGCCGGCCGGCGATGGCGTTCTTCTTCACGTAGCCGACCCACGCTCATCCTTCCCCTTCGTGCGGGCGCGGTAGGGGGCGCAGGCGCGGGGCCGAAAGCCCCAGTGGCGAGCGAAGGCCAGGAAGCTCGCGTTGAAGGTCACCTCGCGCGTGTGTACGTCGTGGCGCGAGACCAGGCTGCGGTCATTGTCGAGCAAAAGCTCGCGCGGCACGCCGCCGAAGTGCTGGAATGCGCCCTCCATCCCGGCAAACCAGTTCTCTTGGCGCTCGTTGGTGAAGGCGCGCACGTACAGCCGGCGCGAGTAGCCGAGCGTGGCCAGGAACAGGAACACCTTGGTGGGGGTACCCGCGATCGAGACGCGGCGCTCGCCGAAATCGATCTGGAGCTGATGGCCGGGCGGGGTCTCGAAGCGCACGGTAACCCGTGCCTCAGCCGCCAGTTCGCGTCGCCAGGGCGTGACCGCCCGCTCGACCGTGCGCAGGCTCAGGACGATCCCCTTCTCGGCGGCCAGTTCCTGACGCACCACGTCGGCATTGCCCGCGTGCTGCCGGAAGCGTTCGGCGAGCCAGGCCTTCAGGCCGTCGAGCCGGCCCCGGCGTGTGGGGCGGCGGTAGGCCACGAACCCGTCCTCGGCGATGTAGCGGCGCACCGTCATGTGGCTGCACCCGAACTCGCGTGCGATGCGCCTGATCCCCCAGCCAAGCTGCTTCAGATGCAGCATCGCCGCGACCTCATCGGGTGCGCGCATCTCATCTCTCCGGGGAACTTCCGCCCCCGGAGCAACGTGCGGCGTCTCTCTCGTCATCTCGACCTCCTCGCTCAGGCTCGCGAGGGGTCCAGTTCCTCATGTCGTCGGGGGTCCAGAATTACACGTCGCCCGACACGAGCTGACGATCCGCGAGGCGCTGGCGCTGTTCTGCCGGCGTGAGTTTGCCCGCAAGGACGAGCGCCGCATCGAGCCCGGGCGGCCGGATCGGCAAGCTCGAAGAAGCCACAGCGGGCATGCGACCAGCAAAGCGCGCTGGTGACCGGTCGGACAAAGCTGCGCGGCAGGACGTGGAAGGGCGCGGGCGGCTGCGTGATCGCCTCGCACTGGCGGCAGGTGAACTTCTCCCGCACCGTCTGAATCACTTTCCAGAATCGTGGGATTACCTCCAGCGTCTCGGTGACATCCTCGCCCAACTTCGACAGCTTCAGCGAGCCGCAGCAAGGGCACGACGTCGGCGCAGCGATGAGCACCCGCTCGCGCGTCAGGTGCTCCGAGAAGCGCTTGCGGACGGAGCGGCGACGCAGGGACGCCGAGACCGTGGAGGAGCCCGGAACAACCGAGAGAGGCAGGAACGCCGTGGGGGTCGGACGCAATTCTAACCGTTCGCGCCACCGATAGATCTGCTGGGCCTGGATGCCGTGGCGCTTGGCCATTGCAATCACGTTGCCGCTGGTCCGAGCCTCCGTCACGACAACGCGGTTCTCCTGCGCACTCCAGTGGCGCCGCCGGACATGGCTCGCACCGTCACCAGAGCGTCTCCAGCACGGCTGCCGGATTACACGGCCGGAAAACTGCAGGCCAACCGGTCGCAGAACAAGGCGGCCTAAGCCTCGTGCTTACCAAAATTAGAGGGCTGCAATCGCTTTGACTGCAGCCCTCTGGTTACTGTCCTGCAGCCCGCCCGCTCAAAGCGTGCTGCAGCTCGTCGGTGCCTAGCTATGAGGTTTCAGCACGCCACCAACTGTGTTTTGACCGCTCGAGTTGTCCGACAGGAACCCGCCGGCGGGTGTTGTCTTCGCATCGGGTGTTTGTGCACCCGCTCCGCCCGCCTTCGCAGAAGCCTGCTCCTTGCCACCCTTGAACTCCGCGAGAAGATCAACGGGCTTGCTCTGGGTCTGAGCTCCGGCGCCGGACTTGCCGCCGCTGTCCTTTGTCGAACCCGCGGAGTCGATCAGGTCACCAAGGATGTTGGTGGCTGATCCTGCTGAGGCGCTACCGTTCTGAGCATTCTGGATAAAGCTCATCCCAGGTTTGCCCGTGGCACTGGTGAGGTCGGCCGGGTTGATCGACACTGCATTCGACTTACCCATTGCCTCCTTGTCGTGGCCGCGATCCTTGTCGTGGCCGCGATCCTTGTCGTGGCCGCGATCCTTGTCGTGGCCGCGATCCTTGTCGTGGCCGCGATCCTTGTCGTGGCCGCGATCCTTGTCGTGGCCGCGATCCTTGTCGTGGCCGTGGTCCTTGTCGTGGCCGCGATCCTTGTCGTGGCCGCGATCCTTGTCGTGGCCGTGATCCTTGTCGTGGCCGTGGTCGTGGTCGTGGTCGTGGTCATGACCCGTGGCTCCGGTCGCACCCGTGGCTCCGGTGGCTCCGGTCGCACCCGTGGCTCCGGTGTAACCCGTGGCACCCGTGGCTCCGGTCGCACCCGTGGCTCCGGTGTAGCCGGTGGCTCCGGTCGCACCCGTGGCTCCGGTGTAGCCGGTGGCTCCGGTGGCTCCGGTCGCACCCGTGGCTCCGGTGTAACCCGTGGCACCCGTGGCTCCGGTCGCACCCGTGGCTCCGGTGTAACC
>NZ_VZZK01000063.1 GCF_008806385.1 Methylobacterium soli | reverse complement strand
ATCAACGTGGCCGATCGTCCCAATGTTGCAGTGCGGCTTCGTGCGCGAAAACTTCTCTTTGGCCATGTTAGCCTCCGGTTCGGTGGGTTTCGCGGAAGCGGCCTGCGGTCAGGCCGGCTTCCCGGGATTTGGATGATGTTGCGCGGTACGCCAAGCGGTCCGCTTGACCGCTTCTGCCTCAGGCGTACTTGGCGATGACCTTGTCGGCCTCGCCGCGCGGCACCTCTTCGTAATGGTCGAACTGCATCGTGAAGTTCGCCCGGCCCTGAGACATGGAGCGCAGGTTGTTCACGTAGCCGAACATGTTGGCGAGCGGCACCATCGCGTTGATGACGTTCGCGTTGCCGCGCATGTCCTGGCCCTGGATCTGGCCGCGGCGGGAATTGAGGTCGCCGATGACCGAGCCGGTGTAATCCTCCGGCGAGACGACCTCGACCTTCATCACCGGCTCGAGCAGGACCGATCCGCCCTTCTGCAGGGCCTCACGCAGGGCTGCCCGGGAGGCGATCTCGAAGGCCAGGGCCGACGAGTCGACGTCGTGGAAGGCGCCGTCGACGAGCTCGACCTTGATGTCGACCACCGGGAAGCCCGCCAGGATGCCGGCGCCCAGGACCGAGTTCAGGCCCTTCTCGACGCCCGGGATATACTCCTTCGGCACCGCGCCGCCGACGATCTTCGACTCGAACTCGAAGCCCTTGCCCGGCTCGTTCGGCTCGACCACGAGCTTGACGCGGGCGAACTGGCCGGTACCGCCGGTCTGCTTCTTGTGGGTGTAGTCGATCTCCTGACGGCGGGTCAGCTTCTCGCGATACGCCACTTGCGGCTGGCCGATATTCGCGTCGACCTTGTAGGTGCGGCGCAGGATGTCGACCTTGATGTCGAGGTGAAGCTCGCCCATTCCGCGAAGGATGGTCTGGCCGGATTCCTGGTCGGTCGAGACGCGGAAGGACGGATCCTCGGCGGCGAGCTTCGAGAGCGCGATGCCGAGCTTCTCCTGGTCGGCCTTCGACTTCGGCTCGACGGCGATCTCGATGACGGGCTCCGGGAACTCCATCTTCTCGAGGATCACGGCCTTGACCGGATCGCAGAGCGTGTCGCCCGTGCGGGTGTCCTTGAGGCCCGCGAGAGCGACGATGTCGCCCGCGAAAGCTTCCTTGACGTCCTCGCGGTTGTTGGCGTGCATCAGAAGCATGCGGCCGACACGCTCCTTCTTGTCACGGCTCGAGTTGAGCACGTTGGCGCCCGAATCGATCTTGCCCGAGTAGACCCGGCAGAAGGTGATCGTGCCGACATGGGGGTCGTCCATGATCTTGAAGGCGAGCATGGAGAAGGGATCGCTGTCGGCCGGGTGACGAACCGTATCTTCCTCGGTCTTGAAGTCGATGCCCTTGATCTCGCCGCGATCGGCGGGCGAGGGCAGGTAATCGACGACGGCGTCTAGGAGCGGCTGGACGCCCTTGTTCTTGAAGGCCGAGCCGCAGAGCACCGGGTGGAAGGCGCGCAGCTGCACGGCCTTGCGCACCAGCTGACGCATGGTCGCCTCGTCCGGCTCGGTGCCGTCGAGATACGCCGCCATCGCGTCGTCATCGAGCTCGACGCAGGCCTCGATCAGCTTGGTGCGGTACTCGACAGCCTGGTCCTGCAGGTCGGCCGGGATCTCCCCCTCGGAGAAGTTCGCGCCCAGGGCCTCGCCAGACCAGACGATCGACTTCATCTTGATGAGGTCGATGACGCCCTGGAAGTTCGACTCGGCGCCGATCGGCAACTGCAGGCAGACGGGCTTGCCGGCGACGCGATCGATGATGTCGGCGACGCATTTGAAGAAGTCAGCACCGATCTTGTCCATCTTGTTGACGAACACGACGCGCGGCACGTCGTACTTGTCGGCCTGGCGCCACACGGTCTCGGTCTGGGGCTCCACGCCCTGGTTGCCGTCGAGCACGCAGACGGCACCGTCGAGCACGCGCAGGGAGCGCTCGACCTCGATGGTGAAGTCGACGTGGCCGGGCGTGTCGATGATGTTCAGGCGCTTCTCGCGCCAGAAGCACGTCGTCGCGGCGGACGTGATCGTGATGCCGCGCTCCTGCTCCTGCTCCATCCAGTCCATGGTGGCGGCGCCCTCATGGACCTCGCCGATCTTGTGGGACTTTCCGGTGTAGTAGAGGATCCGCTCGGTCGTCGTGGTCTTGCCGGCATCAATGTGGGCCATGATGCCGAAGTTGCGGTAGTCCTCGATCGCGTGCGTGCGGGGCATCGGGGTGCTCCTGAAAGGGGGCTTGGACCGCTTACCAGCGGTAGTGCGAGAAGGCGCGGTTGGCTTCCGCCATCCGGTGCGTGTCTTCCCGCTTCTTGACGGCGTTGCCGCGGTTGTTGGCGGCGTCGAGCAGCTCGGCGGAGAGGCGCTCGATCATGGTGCGGTCGTTGCGGCCGCGGGCAGCCTGGATCAGCCAGCGGATGGCCAGTGCCTGGCGGCGCTCCGTGCGCACCTCGACGGGGACCTGGTAGGTCGCGCCGCCGACGCGGCGGGAGCGGACCTCGATCGCCGGGGCGACGTTCTCGAGGGCGGCGCGGAAGACCTCGATCGGGTTCGCGCGGGCGCGGTTCTCGACGATGTCGAAGGCGCCGTAGACGATGCGCTCGGCAACCGACTTCTTGCCCTCGTACATGATCGAATTCATGAACTTGGTGAGGACGATGTCGCCGTACTTGGCGTCCGGGATGATCTCACGCTTCTCGGCACTGTGGCGGCGGGACATGCGCGCGCTCCGTAGGTCGTATCAACTTCATCAAACCATCCCGCGCAGGCCGCCTCGAGCTTCTAGGGAAGCCGGCGACATCCTTACGGGATGCGCGAAAAACCTTACTTCGGACGCTTGGCGCCGTACTTCGAGCGGCGCTGCTTCCGGTTCTTGACGCCCTGGGTATCGAGGACGCCGCGCAGGATGTGGTAGCGCACGCCCGGAAGATCCTTCACGCGACCGCCGCGGATCATCACCACGGAGTGCTCCTGAAGGTTGTGGCCCTCGCCCGGGATGTAGCCGATCACCTCGAAGCCGTTGGTCAGGCGAACCTTGGCGACCTTGCGGAGCGCCGAGTTCGGCTTCTTCGGCGTCGTGGTGTAGACGCGCGTGCAGACGCCGCGCTTCTGCGGGCAGGCATCGAGCGCCGGCACCTTGTTGCGGCTCTTCTGCGCCTTGCGCGGCTGAGCGATCAGCTGGTTGATCGTCGGCATCCTCTGCCCTCTTCCTCAGGATCGTGGGTGCCCCACGATCACGCGTTCACGTCACGGCGTCCCTTGCGGGACTTGGAGCGGACATCCGTCGGGATGTTCCGCAAAACGAATATGCGCCAGGGGTCGGTCAGGACCCGTGGCGCGCTGTCGGCAGAGGAGCACCCCCTTTTGCAGGCGCGCTCTTACCTACTGATCTGACATGGACGTCAGGCGATGTGAGCCCCGATGCTGACCTGGCGACGACCTGCGAAGCATGGGCTTCAGTCCGTCAGCGGCTGCGATCCACCGGAGTGGCGCGCTTCTACGCGCACCCTGCCGGTCCGTCAATGGTTCGCGGCGATAATCTCGCCATTCACCGGATGTTAAACGCCGCTCCGGGGAGCGGCCATCCGTCTGGATCCTCGGAACGGCCAAGGGCGGCCCGTAGGCCGCCCTTGCTGAGGGATTTGTGAGTTCCTGCGGCCCTTACTCGGCTGCAGGGGGGAGCTCTTCCAGGGAATGCGCACCGCTCTCGGTGGCCTTCTGCTGGAGGATCATCTTGTCGCGGCGGCGCGCCACGGCGCGGATCTCCGCCGCCATCGAGCCGGTACCCGCTGGAATCAGCGAGCCGACGATGACGTTCTCCTTGAGGCCTTCCAGCATGTCGACCTTGCCGTTGACGGCGGCCTCGGTGAGCACGCGGGTCGTCTCCTGGAACGAGGCCGCCGAGATGAACGACTTCGTCTGCAGCGAGGCCTTGGTGATGCCGAGCAGCACCGGGACGCCCTCGACCGGCTTCTTGCCCTCCGCGATCAGCTTCTCGTTGATCTCGGTGAGCTCGGTCCGGTCGATCTGGTCGCCCGTGAGGATCTCCGAATCGCCGCCATCGGTGATCTCCACCTTCTGCAGCATCTGCCGGACGATGACCTCGATGTGCTTGTCGTTGATCGACACGCCCTGGAGCCGGTAGACCTCCTGGATCTCGTTGACGAGGTAAGCGGCAAGCTCCTCCACGCCCTTGATCGCCAGGATGTCGTGCGGTGCCGGGTTCCCGTCGACGATATAGTCGCCGAGTTCCACCACGTCCCCATCCTGCAGGTGGATGTGCTTGCCCTTGGGGATGAGGTACTCGACCGCTTCCGATCCGTCATGCGGCGTGAGCGTCAGCCTGCGCTTGTTCTTGTAGTCGCGGCCGAACTGGATCGTGCCGGACTTCTCCGCGATGATCGCCGCATCCTTCGGACGACGCGCCTCGAACAGCTCCGCCACCCGCGGCAGACCGCCGGTGATGTCACGGGTCTTGGCGGAATCGGTCGAGACGCGGGCCAGGATGTCGCCGGCCTTCACCTTGCCGCCCGGATCGTAGCCGATGATGGCGTCGACGGGCAGGAAGTAGCGGGCATCGGAGCCGCGCGGCAGCTTGATCGGCTTGCCGTCGGCACCGACGACGATCATCGCCGGCTTCAGGTCGGAGGTGCGTGCCGAACCGCGCCAATCGATGACGACGCGCTTGGCGATGCCGGTCGATTCGTCCGTGGTCTCCGTGATGGACTGGCCGTCATAGAGATCCTCGTAGGCCACGATACCGTCCGCCTCGGTGATGATCGGACGGGTATAGGGGTCCCACTCGGCGATGCGCTGGCCGCGCTTGACCTTGTCGCCCTCGTCGACCCGCACCCTGGCGCCGTATTGCAGGCGGTGCACGGCGCGCTCCGTCCCGTCGGAGCCGATGATCACCACGGCCACGTTGCGGCCGGTAGCGATCAGATCGCCATCCGTGTTGCGGGCGAGCGCCCGGTTGCGGATCTTGATCGTGCCCTCGAAGCTCGACTCGATGAAGGACGAATCCGCGATCTGCGCCGCACCGCCGATGTGGAAGGTGCGCATGGTGAGCTGGGTACCCGGCTCGCCGATGGACTGCGCCGCGATGACGCCGACGGCCTCACCCATATTGACGGGCGTACCGCGGGCGAGATCACGTCCGTAGCAGGTCGCGCAGACGCCGCTGCGGGTCTGGCAGACCAGCACGGAGCGGATCTTGACCTCCTGGATGCCGGCCGCCGTGATCGCCGGGAGGTGGCGCTCCTCGATGGTCTCGCCGGACTTCACGATCATCGTGCCGTCCTGGGCCACCAGATCCTCTGCCGTGGCGCGGCCGAGAATCCGGATGGCGAGCGGCGCCACGACCTGGCCGGCATCGATGATGGCGCGCATCTTGATGCCGTTGGTCGTGCCGCAATCCGTCTCCCGGATGACGGCATCCTGCGCCACGTCGACGAGGCGACGGGTGAGGTAGCCCGAGTTCGCGGTCTTGAGCGCCGTGTCCGCGAGGCCCTTCCGGGCGCCGTGGGTGGAGTTGAAGTACTCGAGAACGTCGAGGCCTTCCTTGAAGTTCGAGATGATCGGCGTCTCGATGATCTCGCCGGACGGCTTGGCCATGAGGCCGCGCATGGCCGCGAGCTGCTTCATCTGAGCCGGCGAGCCGCGGGCACCGGAATGGCTCATCATGTAGATCGAGTTGACCTGCTTGTCGGCCCCGTTCTCGTCCTTCTGGACCGCCGAGATGCGGCCCATCATCTCGGCCGCGAGCTTGTCCGAGCACTTCGCCCAGGCATCCACGACCTTGTTGTACTTCTCGCCCTGGGTGATCAGGCCGTCATTGTACTGCTGCTCGTAATCCTTCACGAGCGCGCGGGTGTCGTCGACGATCGACCACTTGTTGTCCGGCACCACCATGTCGTCCTTGCCGAACGAGATGCCGGCCTTGAACGCGTGGGAGAAGCCGAGCGCCATGATGCGGTCGCAGAAGATCACCGACTCCTTCTGACCGCAATGGCGGTAGACGGTGTCGATCATCGCGGAGATCTCCTTCTTCGTCATCAACTTGTTGACGATGTCGAAGGGGACCTTGGGATGCAGTGGCAGCACGCCGGACAGGATCACGCGGCCCGGGGTGGTGTCGTAGGTCTTGGTCAGCGGCTGGCCATCCGGGCCGATGCCCTTCCAGCGCCACTTGATCTTGGAGTGCAGCGACACGGCTTTCGCCGCGAGCGCGTGCTCCAGCTCGCCGATGTTGCCGTAGACGCCCTGCATCGGGTTGGTCTTGCTGGCCGCATCGAACGCGCCCGGGGCACCCTCGGCAACGATAGAGAGGTAGTAGAGACCGAGAACGATGTCCTGCGACGGCACGATGATCGGCTGACCATTGGCCGGGTGCAGGATGTTGTTCGTCGACATCATCAGGACGCGCGCTTCGAGCTGAGCCTCGAGGCTCAGGGGCACGTGCACGGCCATCTGGTCGCCGTCGAAGTCGGCGTTGAACGCCGCGCAGACGAGCGGATGCAGCTGGATCGCCTTGCCCTCGATCAGCTTCGGCTCAAAGGCCTGGATGCCGAGTCGGTGGAGCGTCGGCGCGCGGTTCAGCATCACCGGGTGCTCGCGGATCACCTCGTCGAGGATGTCCCAGACCTCCGGCTTCTCCTTCTCCACGAGCTTCTTGGCCTGCTTGACCGTGGCCGAGAAGCCTTTGGCGTCGAGCCGGGCGTAGATGAAGGGCTTGAACAGCTCCAGGGCCATCTTCTTCGGCAGGCCGCACTGATGCAGCTTCAGCTCCGGGCCGACCACGATGACCGAGCGGCCCGAATAATCGACGCGCTTGCCGAGCAGGTTCTGGCGGAAACGGCCCTGCTTGCCCTTCAGCATGTCGGCGAGCGACTTCAGCGGGCGCTTGTTGGCACCCGTGATGACGCGGCCGCGCCGCCCGTTGTCGAACAGCGCATCGACGGCCTCCTGCAGCATCCGCTTCTCGTTGCGGATGATGATGTCGGGCGCGCGCAGTTCGATCAGGCGCTTCAGGCGGTTGTTGCGGTTGATGACGCGCCGGTACAGGTCGTTGAGATCGGACGTCGCGAACCGGCCGCCATCCAGGGGGACGAGCGGACGCAGGTCCGGCGGGATCACCGGGACCACGGTCAGGATCATCCACTCGGGCTTGTTGCCCGACATCTGGAACGCCTCGATGATCTTGAGGCGCTTCAGGAGCTTCTTGGGCTTCAGCTCGGAGGTGGTGGTGGCAATTTCCTCGCGAAGCGAGTTCGCGATGCCCTCGAGGTCGAGTTCCTGGAGAATCCGGCGGATCGCTTCGGCGCCGATCATGGCGGTGAAGCTGTCCTCGCCGTATTCCTCCTGCGCGCGCAGGTACTCTTCCTCGGAGAGGAGCTGACGCTCCTTCAGCGGGGTGAGGCCGGGCTCGATCACGCAGTAGGACTCGAAGTACAGGATGCGCTCGAGGTCCTTGAGCGCCATGTCGAGCAGCAGGCCGATGCGGCTCGGCAGCGACTTCAGGAACCAGATGTGAGCGACGGGCGCGGCCAGCTCGATATGGCCCATGCGGTCGCGCCGGACGCGCGCGAGGGTGACCTCGACGCCGCACTTCTCGCAGATGACGCCCTTGTACTTCATGCGCTTGTACTTGCCGCACAAGCACTCGTAGTCCTTGATGGGCCCGAAAATGCGCGCGCAGAACAGGCCGTCGCGCTCAGGCTTGAAGGTCCGATAGTTGATCGTCTCGGGCTTCTTGATCTCGCCATAGGACCACGAGAGGATCTTCTCGGGGCTGGAAATCGAGATCTTGATTTGGTCGAAGCTTTGGGGCTGGGCCTGCTGGTTGAAAAGATTCATGACCTCTTGGTTCATGATCTACTCCTTGCTGGCGGGCTGCCCCGCGCCTGGGCTGCCGCACACTGAACGTCTTTCCGGCGCCGCGCCCGGCTGAGGCGCTGCTGGCCGTCGTCTCGTCGGAAGGCGCTGCCCCTCCCCGCTCGGACCGTGCCGGCTCGCGAAAGCCGGCACGGGAGGTGTCGTCTCGACTTACTCGGCCGCGTCCGCGGGCGGCTCGATCTGGTCGTTGGCTGCCGATTGCTTCGAGGAGGTGAGCTCGACGTTGAGGCCGAGCGAGCGCATCTCCTTGACGAGAACGTTGAAGCTCTCGGGAATGCCCGCCTCGAAGGTGTCGTCACCGCGCACGATGGCCTCGTAGACCTTGGTGCGGCCGGCCACGTCGTCCGACTTCACGGTGAGCATCTCCTGCAGCGTGTAGGCGGCCCCGTAGGCCTCCAGCGCCCAGACCTCCATTTCGCCGAAGCGCTGTCCGCCGAACTGCGCCTTGCCACCGAGCGGCTGCTGGGTCACCAGCGAGTAGGGACCGATCGAGCGGGCGTGGATCTTGTCGTCCACGAGGTGGTGCAGCTTCAGCATGTAGATGTAGCCCATCGTCACCTTGCGGTCGAAAGGCTCACCCGTGCGTCCGTCGTAGAGGGTCGACTGGCCCGAGCGGTCGAGGCCGGCCATTTCCAGCATGGCCTCGATGTCGGCTTCCTTGGCGCCGTTGAAGACAGGCGTTGCCATGGGCACGCCGCGCCGGAGATTGTTGCCGACCTCCAACATGTCTTCGTCCGACAGGCCCTCGATCTCGGCCGGCGAGTAGATGCTCTGCATCTCCTCCCGCAACGGGGCGATGTCCTGGTTGCGCAGGTAGGCATCGACCGCCTTCGAGACCTTGCGGCCGAGACCGGCGGCCGCCCAGCCCAGATGCGTCTCCAGGATCTGACCGACATTCATGCGGCTCGGCACGCCGAGCGGATTCAGCACGATGTCGGCATGCGTCCCGTCCTCCAGGAACGGCATGTCCTCGATCGGGACGATCCGCGAGACGACGCCCTTGTTGCCGTGGCGGCCGGCCATCTTGTCGCCGGGCTGGATCTTGCGCTTCACCGCGACGAAGACCTTGACCATCTTCATCACGCCGGGCGGGAGCTCGTCGCCGCGCTGCAGCTTCTCGACCTTGTCGAGGAAGCGCTGCTCAAGGCGCTTCTTCGACTCGTCGTACTGCTTCTGCATCGCTTCCATCTCGGTCATGAGACGGTCTTCGACGACGGCGAACTGCCACCATTGGGAACGCGGATAGTCGTTCAGGCCCTCGCGGGTGAGCGTGGTGTCCTTGCGGAAGCCCTTGGGACCGGCGATCGGGGACTGCCCCACCAGAACCTGCGCGAGGCGGGCATAGGTGTTGCGATCGAGGATCGCCTGCTCGTCGTCGCGATCCTTGGCGAGGCGCTCGATCTCCTCGCGCTCGATCGCCTGTGCACGCTCGTCCTTGTCGACGCCGTGACGGTTGAACACCCGCACCTCGACGATGGTGCCGGTGACGCCCGGCGGCACGCGCAGGGACGTGTCGCGCACGTCCGAGGCCTTCTCGCCGAAGATGGCGCGCAGGAGCTTCTCCTCCGGCGTCATCGGGCTCTCGCCCTTCGGGGTGATCTTGCCGACCAGGATGTCGCCCGCGTGGACCTCGGCGCCGATATAGACGATGCCGGCCTCGTCGAGGTTCTTCAGCGCCTCCTCCGAGACGTTCGGGATGTCGCGGGTGATCTCCTCCGGCCCGAGCTTGGTGTCGCGGGCCATCACCTCGAATTCCTCGATGTGGATCGAGGTGAACACGTCATCCTTCACGATCCGCTCGGAGAGCAGGATCGAATCTTCGAAGTTGTAGCCGTTCCAGGGCATGAACGCGACGAGCACGTTGCGGCCGAGCGCGAGCTCGCCGAACTCGGTCGAGGGACCGTCGGCGATGATCTCGCCCTTCTTCACGGGCTCGCCCACGCGCACCAGCGGCTTCTGCGTGATGCAGGTCGACTGGTTGGAGCGCTGGAACTTCTGCAGGCGGTAGATGTCGACGCCGGGCTTGGTGGCGTCGGCCTCCTCGGTCGCCCGGATGACGATACGGGTGGCGTCCACCTGATCGACGATGCCGGAGCGCCGCGCCGCGATGGCGGCGCCCGAATCGCGCGCGACCACAGCTTCCATGCCGGTGCCGACGAACGGCGCGTCGGCCCGCACGAGCGGCACCGCCTGGCGCTGCATGTTCGAGCCCATCAGCGCGCGGTTCGCGTCGTCGTTCTCCAGGAACGGGATCAGCGCGGCGGCGACCGAGACGAGCTGCTTGGGCGACACGTCCATGAGGTCGACGCGCTCGGGCCCGACCACGATGACCTCGCCAGCGCGGCGGCAGACCACGAGGTCCTCCGTCAGCTTGCGGTTCTCGTCCATCTGGGCGTTCGCCTGGGCGACGTAATACTTCGCCTCCTCCATGGCCGACAGGTAGGCGACCTCGTCCGTGACCACGCCCTCCTTCACGCGACGGAACGGGGTCTCGATGAAGCCGTACTTGTTCACGCGCGCGAAGGTGGCGAGCGAGTTGATCAGGCCGATATTCGGGCCTTCCGGAGTCTCGATCGGGCAGATGCGGCCGTAATGCGTCGGGTGCACGTCGCGCACCTCGAAGCCGGCGCGCTCGCGCGTCAGGCCGCCCGGGCCAAGCGCCGAGAGGCGGCGCTTGTGGGTGACTTCCGAGAGCGGATTGGTCTGGTCCATGAACTGCGACAGCTGCGACGAGCCGAAGAACTCGCGCACGGCCGCGGCGGCCGGCTTCGCGTTGATCAGGTCCTGCGGCATCACGGTGTCGATGTCGACGGACGACATCCGCTCCTTGATGGCGCGCTCCATGCGCAGCAGGCCGAGGCGGTACTGGTTCTCCATGAGCTCGCCGACCGAGCGGACCCGGCGGTTGCCGAGATGGTCGATGTCGTCGATCTCGCCTTTGCCGTCACGCAGGTCCACGAGCGCCTTGACGACCGCGAGCATGTCCTCCTTGCGGAGCGTGCGCACGGTGTCGGCGGCATCGAGGTCGAGGCGCATGTTCATCTTCACGCGGCCGACCGCCGAGAGATCGTAGCGCTCGGAATCGAAGAACAGCGAGTGGAACATCGCCTCGGCGGTGTCGAGGGTCGGCGGCTCGCCCGGGCGCATGACGCGGTAGATGTCGAACAGCGCACCCTCACGGCCCGAATTCTTGTCCACCGCCAGCGTGTTTCGGATGTAGGGGCCGACATTGACGTGGTCGATGTCGAGCACCGGGAGTTCGGCGACGCCGACATCCTCGAGGCTCTTGAGGAGCTTCTCGGAGATCTCGTCGCCGGCCTCGGCCCAGATCTCGCCCGTCTTCGGGTTGACGAGGTCCTCGGCGATGTACTGCCCGACCAGATCCTCGTCTGTCGCCTTCAGGGACTTCGTGCCCTTCTCGCCGATCTGGCGGGCGTTGCGGGCGTTGAGCTTCTTGCCGGCTTCGAGGACGACCTCGCCCGAATCGGCATCGATCAGGTTGACGGTGGCCTTGAAACCCTTCAGCCGCTCGGCATCGAACGGCACGCGCCAATCGGCGCCGTCACGGTCGTAGACCACGCGGTTGTAGAAGGTCGACAGGATCTCCTCGCCGTCGAGGCCCAGCGCGAACAGCAGCGAGGTGACCGGGAGCTTGCGCTTCCGGTCGATGCGCACGTGCACGATGTCCTTGGCGTCGAACTCGACGTCGAGCCAGGAGCCGCGATACGGGATGATGCGGGCCGCGAACAGGAGCTTGCCCGAGGAATGCGTCTTGCCCTTGTCGTGATCGAAGAACACGCCCGGCGAGCGGTGCATCTGCGAGACGATGACGCGCTCGGTGCCGTTGACGATGAAGGTGCCGTTCTCCGTCATCAGGGGCATGTCGCCCATGTAGACGTCCTGCTCCTTGATGTCCTTGACGGACTTGGCGCCCGTATCCGGGTCCACATCGAACACGATCAGGCGCAGCGTCACCTTGAGGGGCGCCGCGAAGGTAATGCCGCGCTGGCGGCACTCGTCGACATCGAATTTCGGCGGCTCGAAGGTGTAGCGCACGAATTCGAGCAGCGCCGTGGAGGAGAAGTCCGAGATCGGGAAGACGGACTTGAAGACCGTCTGCAGACCCTCGTCCGCGCGGCCGCCCTCGGGCTCGTCCACCATCAGGAACTGGTCGTAGGACGCCTTTTGAACCTCGATCAGGTTCGGCATCTCGGCGACTTCCCGGATCTTGCCGAAGAACTTGCGAATGCGCTTGCGACCGACCAGCGTATTGGCCATGTGACCTCGCTCCACCATCCCGCGTCCTGGTTGCCCGGGGAAAGCTGCCTTCCCGCACCGGGCCGTGGAACGCGCCCCGCCGGACCGCCCCACCCGAAACTGAATTCCACCCGGACCCGTCCCAGGATCCACCGGCCGCCCGAAGCGACCTTAGCCCGCGGGTGAGAACACCCGCGGGCTCCGGTCACGGCAGGCTGAGACCAGCTTGCCGCGCTGTGATGGGCCGGAGGCGGCCCATCGGAGTCTTACTTGAGCTCGACCTTGGCGCCGGCCTTCTCGAGCTGAGCCTTGAGCTTCTCGGCCTCGTCCTTGGTGACGGCTTCCTTGACGGGCTTCGGGGCGCCCTCGACGAGGTCCTTGGCCTCCTTGAGGCCGAGGCCGGTGATCGCGCGGACCTCCTTGATGACCTCGATCTTCTTGTCGCCGGCGGCGGCGAGCACGACCGTGAACTCGGTCTGCTCCTCGACGGCGGCAGCGGCGCCACCACCGGCAGCCGGCCCAGCGGCCACGGCGACGGCAGCGGCGGCCGAGACGCCCCACTTCTCTTCGAGCATCTTGGCGAGGTCGGCAGCCTCGAGAACGGTCAGCGACGAGAGGTCGTCAACGAGCTTGGCAAGATCAGCCATGATTGTGTTCCTCTGGATATCGGTTTGAACGGTTGGTTTTGAAAGGGGGTGAACCAGCCCTCAGGCCGCTTCGTCCCTCTTGGCATAAGCCCCGAACACGCGGGCGAGCTTGGCCGCCGGCGCATTGACGACCTGAGCGATCTTGGTCGCGGGAGCCTGCACGAGGCCCACGATCTTGGCGCGCAGTTCGTCGAGGGACGGGAGCGAGGCGAGGGCCTTCACGCCGTCCGGGTTCAGGGCTGTCGTTCCCATGGCGCCGCCGAGGATCACGAGCTTGTCGTTGGTCTTGGCGAAATCCACCGCAACCTTCGCGGCCGCGACCGGGTCGCTCGAATAAGCGAGCAGGGTCGGACCCTTCAGGAGGGGCTTGATGGAGGCGACGTCCGTGCCATCGAGAGCGATGTTGGCGAGGCGGTTCTTGGCGACCTTCACGGTGGCGCCGGCCTGCTTCATCTGCGAGCGCAGCTTCTGCATGTCAGCGACCGTGAGGCCCTTGTAGTGGGCCACGACGACGACGGCCGTGTTCGCGAACACGCCGTTGAGCGTCGAGACGAGATCAGCTTTTGCTGTCCTGTCCACTGGGCTCTCTCCGGTTGGCGGAACCCGATCTCGGGTCCGCCGGTTGCACATGCCGCCCGGGACGGATCTCGGCCTCGATGAAGCCGGAACGTCCTGAACGACGCTTCACGGCCCTGTCCCCTGGTGCCCCGAAGGACACCATGGGCGAGATGGTTCAAACCGATGCCTCACCGTCCCGCGGATGCAGGCTGGCGAGGGTGTTGAATTCGGTCTTCCCAGTCTGTGCAGGCTTTCAGACGATTAAGCCGGTTGCCCGGCGCCTGCAGTCTCGGACAGGACATGGCCGGACACGGCCCTGGGAAGCATTCCGCCTCACAGGTCCCTCCGGCCATTACCGCCTGGTTGCCCAGACGGCATCTCTTGCGGAACGCGGTCGAGCGACCGGCTCCCAACCTCAAAGTGAATATCGTGGAGCGCGGTGTATAGAGCCTAGCAAGCCGCCTGCCAAGGGCCCGCGCGCGACAATTCCGTCGCAGGCAAGCACAGCTTGCATGCGCGTTCCGCGAGGTTCCCGCGACCCGGCCGATCCCGCCCTCCCCTCAGGTCGGAAGGAAGCGCCGCGCCGCTTGCCACCAGGGCCGGTTGCGCTCGGCTTCGCGCTGCTCGGCCTTGGCGGCGTAGAAGGAGGCGTTGTGCTCGCCGCGCAGGGCCTCGCGGGTGAAGCGGATGAGATGATGGGCCACGAAGCCCATGTTGAACACGGCCTCGATCTGTCCCCGACGCAGCGCGTGCCCGGCCGCCTGCCAGAAGGGACGCCGGTAATCCGACAGGATACCGACCCGCAGCACGATGTTGAAGCCGAGGATCAGCCCGCGCCGCAGATTCGTGCGCGTCAGCTTGCCCTTGGTCGGGGTCTTGATCCGATGGGGATAGGTGGTCTCGACCTGATGGCGGAAGCGATCGAAGATCTTGTCCGGCGTGTAGGCGTGGGCGATCGCCTTGCGCCAGCTCGCCACGACGTCGTCATGCGGCCGCTTGAACAGGACATTCGATTCGAGGGCCGCATCGTGCACCAGCCGGCCCTCGCGGGTCAGGCGGTCCCAGAGCGGCGTCTTGGGAAGCGCCTGCAGCAGGTTGATGGTCAGGACCGGGATGCCGGAGCGGTCGATGAAGTCGATCAGCTTGTCCTCGGACTGCTCGGTATCGCTGTCGAGGCCGAGGATGATGCCCGACGTGACTTCGAGCCCGTAGCTGTTGAGGGTCTCGATCGCCTCGTACATCGGCACGGCGGCGTTGTGCTTCTTGTCGATGCCCGCGAGCGCGTCCTCCTCCGGCGTCTCGATGCCGACGAAGACCGTCATGAAGTTCGCCTCGCGCATCAGCGCGAGGATGTCGGGCTGCTTGGCCATGTTCAGGGTCGCCTCGCAGGCGAACTGAAGCGGGTAGTCGTTGGCCTTCTGCCACGCCACCAGATGTGGCAGCATGTCCTTCGTGGCCTTGCGGTTGCCGATGAAGTTGTCGTCGACGAAATAGACCACCGCCGGGTGGCCGGGCTGCGCGATGATGGCGTCGAGCTCCGCGCACATCTGCTCGGGCGTCTTCAGGCGCGGCTGGCGCCCGTAGAGCTGCGGGATGTCGCAGAACTCGCAGCGGTAAGGGCAGCCGGACGAGAACTGGAGCGATCCGATCAGGTAGCGCTTGAGCGGCGCGGCCTCGTAGGCGGGCGCGGGGAAGTCCGAGAGAGCCAGGCGCTCGCGCGTCTCCAAGCGATGCTGGCTGGCGGGAATCGAGACGTCGCGGTCGAGGATCTCGACGAGCTGATCGGTCGCGTCGCCGATCTCGCCGAGGTGCAGGTAGTCGAAATCCGGATATTGTTCGGGGGAGCCCGAGACCGAGGGGCCGCCCAGCACCGTGACCTTGCCGGCCGCATGCGCCCGGGCGTTGATGTCCCGGATCTGGGGGGCCTGGATGTGCATGCCCGACACGAACACCGCGTCGGCCCAGGCGAATTCGTCGGGCGTCGCCCGCCGAATATTCTCATCGATGAACCGGCATTCCCAGGAATCCGGCATGTAGGCCGCGATCAGCAGGAGACCCTGCGGCGGCATGAAGGCCTTCACGCCGCCCATCAGCGGGTAGGCGTGCGAGAAGGTTCCGAAGGAGGGTGTGTAGGCGGGAAAGACGCAGAGGATGCGTCTCACGGTGGTGACGGCAAGGGAGCATCGCATGGGCTGGTATCTAGCACAGCCTGGGTCGAAATCGCCCCCCTCGGGCGACGGATTCCACCGATTGCGGGGGCGAACCTCTCAGGCGCCGATCACAGCCCGATGAGCATTGGCCCGACCCGAAACGCGAAGCGCCCGGCTCCTTGCGAAGCCGGGCGCCTGCCTGCCGATTCCTGGAACCGGACCGTCCTGTCAGAGCCTCAGGCCGTGAGCACGGTTGCGGGCTCGACCTTCACGCCGGGGCCCATCGTCGAGGTGACGGCGATGCGCTGGATGTAGGTGCCCTTGGCGCCGGCGGGCTTCGCCTTGGCCACCGCATCGGCGAAGGCCTTGATGTTCTCGACGAGCTTGGCCTCGTCGAACGAGACCTTGCCGATGCCGGCGTGCACGATACCGGCCTTCTCGACGCGGAACTCGACCGAGCCGCCCTTGGCGCCCGCGACCGCACCCTTCACGTCCATCGTGACGGTGCCGACCTTCGGGTTCGGCATCAGGCCGCGCGGGCCCAGCACCTTACCGAGGCGGCCGACGAGCGGCATCATGTCCGGGGTCGCGATGCAGCGATCGAACTCGATCTTGCCGCTCTGGACGATCTCGAGGAGATCCTCGGCGCCGACGATGTCGGCACCGGCCGCGCGGGCATCATCCGCCTTGGCGCCGCGGGCGAAGACCGCCACGCGGACCGTGCGGCCTGAACCGTTCGGCAGGTTGCAGACGCCGCGGACCATCTGGTCGGCGTGGCGCGGGTCGACGCCGAGATTCATCGAGACCTCGACGGTCTCGTCGAACTTGGCGCTGGCCTTCGCCTTCACGAGCTTGATCGCCTCGTCGATCGCGTAGAGCTTCATCGGCTCGATGCCCTCGCGGGCGGCGCGGATGCGCTTGCCTTCGTGTGCCATCTTGCCCTCCCCTTACGCGACGACGTCGAGGCCCATGGCTCGCGCGGAGCCACGGATCATCGCGACGGCGGCATCGACCGAATCGCAGTTGAGGTCGGGCATCTTCCGCTCGGCGATCTCGCGGAGCTGAGCCTCGGTGACCTTGCCGACCGTCGGGCCCTTGCCGGGCGTCTTCGATCCGGAAGCCGGCTTCTTGCCGATCTTCAGGCCCGCCGCCTTCTTCAGGAAGAAGGTGACCGGGGGCTGCTTCATCTCGAAGGTGAATGACCGGTCCTGGTAGGCCGTGATCACGACCGGGATCGGGGTCCCCTTCTCGATCTGCGCGGTCTTCGCGTTGAAGGCCTTGCAGAATTCCATGATGTTGAGGCCGCGCTGACCGAGCGCGGGGCCGATCGGCGGCGACGGATTGGCGGCGCCGGCCGGGACCTGAAGCTTCACGTAGCCCGTGATCTTCTTCGCCATGGGACTGCTCCCAAATCATGCCCGCCACCGGGCTGCCTAAGGCTCCGGCGGGTCGGACGGTTGCAGGTCGCGGTGCGGCCCCTGGACCCCGGCGGCGAACCGGGCGAGCCTCCCGCGCGTGGTGCCGGCCCGGTCGATCCGGGTCGCGGCCTTACGGTCAGGGCCTCAGCCCCGACCGATTCGGAATGCGATCAGTCTCAGGCCTTCTCGACCTGGGCGTATTCGAGCTCGACCGGCGTCGCGCGGCCGAAGATCGACACCGCGACCTTGAGGCGCGAACGGCTCTCGTCGATCTCCTCGACCGTGCCGTTGAAGGAGGCGAACGGTCCGTCGGCGACGCGGACGGTCTCGCCGATCTCGAAGGATATCGAGGGCTTCGGGCGGTCGACGCCCTCGGCGACCTGGCCCTTGATGCGCTCGGCCTCGGCGTCGGGAATCGGCACCGGCTTCGACTTGTCGGCGCCGAGGAAGCCCGTGACCTTGGGGGTGTTCTTGATGAGGTGATAGACCTCGTCCGTCAGGTCGCACTTTACCAGGACGTAGCCGGGGAAGAACTTGCGCTCGGCATCGACCTTGCGGCCGCGGCGAACCTCGGTGACCTTCTCGGTCGGGACCATCACCTCGTCGAAGAGCTCCAGGAGTCCGCGCTGGGCCGCCTGATCCTTGATGGACTGGGCGACCTTGTTCTCGAAGTTCGAGTAGGCGTGGACGATGTACCAGCGCTTCGACACGGTTGCGATCAACTCCAGACTTCCGGCTGCCGCCACGGGGGCGGGCCGAAGGAAATTCTCAGACCCCGAGGACCAGACCGACGAGGTAGCGCATGGCCTGATCCACCACGGTGAAGAACAGGCTCGCGAGCACCACCATGATGAACACCATGATGGTGGTCACGGTGGTCTCCTTGCGGGTGGGCCACGTGACCTTACGGCCCTCGTCGCGCACCTGGTTCAGGAACTCCAGCGGACCCGTGCGCTTCGGCGCGGGCCGGGCCGGCGGGGTCTGGCGCGGCGGCGTCGGCGTCGACGATCCGCGCGGGGTACCACGCGTCACATCCATTTTCTTCGTCGCTTCGTTCGATGCCATGGCGCCAAGAACCGGGAAAACTGGCCGAGAACGGGGAAACCGCGGCGCCGGGGCTCTGGGTAAGCCCGCACCGACGGCCATCATCGATCTCGGAGTGCGCCCGCTCTAGCGCAAGTCCGACGGCTTGTCGACAGGGCATGAGACGGGGGAGAAGCAGACTGGCAGGAGTGGAGGGACTCGAACCCGCAACCTCCGGTTTTGGAGACCGGCGCTCTGACCAGTTGAGCTACACTCCTAGGCGCCACGCTCCATGCCTCATCAGAGCGCGGTGCGCAAGAGGCTGCGACATCCTCAGCGATCGTGGTCGGCGCGTTCGCGGATCGTGAGCGGACGCAAGCCCGCTTGGTCGACGTGGAACAGCTCGTCGCTGCGGGAATAGGGACCCTGCTTCATCTGCTTGCGCACATCTGCGGCGAGAGTCACGCGGGCCCTGCTATCCGGGGGCCAAGCCATGAGGAGATCGCGCGTCGGAGCCGCGACGGTGAGCGCTTCGGCTTTCAGGGCATGACGAATCTCGGCGAGGAAGCCCGGCAGGAGCAGGCGCGCCGCGTCGTAGCCGTCTCCCGTCATCACCATCGCGAGAACCGGAGTGCCGTCTGCGACGACAAGGGAGATGGCCGTCTCCTTCGAGGCAGCCTCGAGATTGGCGATGGCCTGTCGCTCGATGGACGCGGCGTCGGTCTTCCAGGAATCCAGCATCGCCAGCGTCACGTATTGATAGCGCTCCGCCTCATCGAGGACGTAGGTCACGGCCAGCAGGTCGGAGAAGGGCCGTTGCGCCAGCGTGCCGGCATGGGCGACGGCCGGCTTCGGCGCGAGCTGGATGCGAAGGCGCGGCTTGGCGTCGGCAAATCCGGGAGACCCGCGGTCCGGCTCCCCCTGCGGGTCGACGAGCGCCCGTGCGAGATAGGATTCGATGGTCTT
Source organism: Methylobacterium soli (assembly GCF_008806385.1). Classification (GTDB taxonomy): domain Bacteria; phylum Pseudomonadota; class Alphaproteobacteria; order Rhizobiales; family Beijerinckiaceae; genus Methylobacterium; species Methylobacterium soli. The sequence goes on along the minus strand of NZ_VZZK01000063.1, from coordinate 511 downwards.
GCGGCGGGCGGTTGGGTCAAGCCCCTCGACGCGCGTGTAGAGATTGCCGAGGAAGAAGGTGAATTGATCGACCCGGATCTGTTGCGGATTGGAATCGGGAATGATCGTCGCGGCCGGGCGCGTTGCCCGCAGGATCGCGGCGACTTCCTGGTAGAACCGACCATCGGTCAACGCGTCGCCGCGTGCCAGGGACGGTAGAAGGAGACCAATTCCGAAGCCGAGGACAGCGCGCCGGGCGGGCGACACATTCAAAGTGATCGGAGGCATTCCGCGCCCTGGTTGATGTTTGAAAGTGCCATGAAAATATTTTCGCCGACGCTTCGTCAAGACGAGCGCCGGCGATAGACTGGTCAATCACGTGCTTGTGCTGATTTTTACAAGTCGAGCGTGAATTTGCGTCGCGGCACGTCGCGGTTCAGGTGCATTCCTGCGCCGCGACTGAATCTTACTCGTTGATGGCGGCGACGACGCCTGCGCCGACGGTGCGTCCGCCCTCGCGGATGGCGAAGCG
>NZ_VZZK01000062.1 GCF_008806385.1 Methylobacterium soli | reverse complement strand
AAGCCTGGACGGAGGAGCCCTCTAGGTTCACCCAGAACCCGCACCACCAAATACCGGGACCAAACACCTAGGCCGTGGGTTGGTCCTCGCGGGCCCCTCCGTCACGCGGTCAGGGCCTGGGCCGTCACCAAGTCGGGCAGACCGGCGGCCGCGTGGGATCGAGGTCCGGTGAGCCCGGATGGCGTCGGCGGGCGCGACGCCGGGACGGACGCCGCCGAGGCGCGGCGTCGACGGATCTCGAGGGCCCGAAGGGGCCCGAGCGGCGCCGAGCCCTCGGGCAGAGGCCAGCTTGACCCGCGTCTCGCTCAGAAGCCCTTCGAGGCGATGGCCTCCGACCACGAGACCGCGCGCTTGGCCATGCCGATATGCTGGCGCTCGTACATGCGCCCCTCGACCTTGATGGCGCCGCGCTTGGCGTTCTCGGGCTTGTCGAAGGCGTCGATCACCAGGCTGGCGCGGCGCACCTCCTCCGCAGTCGGGGCAAACGAGGTGTTGGCGGGCTCGAGCTGATTGGGGTGGATCAGGGTCTTGCCGTCGAAGCCGAGGTCGCGGGATTGGCGGCACTCGACGCGGCAGCCCTCGACATCGGCGATGTCGTTCCAGACGCCGTCGAGGATGGTGAGGCTCTCGGCGCGGGCGGCCGCGAGGGTGAACATCATCCAGGGCAGCATCGGGACGCGGCCGGGGACGAGCTGGGCCCAGGTGTCCTTGGCGAGGTCGTTGGTGCCGAGCACGAAGCAGGTGAGCCGGGTGCGCGGGTCGCGGCGGGCGGCGGCGATCTTCTGGATATTGAGGATCGCGGCCGGGGTCTCGATCATCGCCCAGATCTTGATCTCAGGGGGGGCGTCGAGGGCTTCGAGATGGTCGGCGATGCTCTCCAGCACAGCCGGCGAGGAGACCTTCGGCATCAGGATCGCGTCGGGCCGGGCCTCGATCGCGGTGCGCAGATCCGCGTCGCCCCACGGGGTCTGCGGGGCGTTGACCCGGATGATCAGCTCGCGGTCGCCGTAGCCGCCGCTCTTCACGGCCGCGCAGACCTGCTCGCGGGCGAGGTCCTTCTCCTCCGGGCCCACAGCATCCTCGAGATCGAGGATCAGCGCGTCGGCCGGCAGCGTCTTGGCCTTCTCGAGCGCCCGGAGGTTGGAACCCGGCATGTAGAGCACGCTGCGGCGGAGACGGAGATCGGACATGGCGGGACCCTTTTCGGTTTGGGCGGACCCTAACCGGAGGCACCGTCCATACCAACGAACTGAATTCAAAATACGCGATAAACGGCCGCGTTTGACACCGAGTCGCGACGGCCAGATTTAGACGAACCCGGCCTTCGGCGCCTAGCTGCCCGGCTCTTACCCGGTCACGAAACCATGACAAACCGGGTCTTGCCCATCGGGCGCGGGCTCGGGCGCGGCCTCGGGTGCGGGCTCCGGTGTGGGCTTGGACGCGCCCCTGTTTGGTCACCTTCGGGCGGCAAAGGCGGTCCAACCGATCTGGGGGATGTTTTTCCAATGAAGGCAATTTGTCTCGGCGCGATGCTGGCCCTCGCGGCTTCCCTGGCGGCACCTCAGGCGGTGCTGGCCGCGAACAACACCACGGTCGGGGTCGGCTCCGGCGCCGTGGCCGGGGCCCTGGTCGGCGGCCCGGTCGGGGCCGTGGCGGGCGCCATCATCGGGGGCGTCGTCGGCTCCTCGACGGAGCGGGCGGGGCCGCGCCGCGCCCGCCGCGCCCGGGCCCTGCGCCGCCGGGCCGAGGCCGCGCCGCCATCCCGTGCGCCGATCGCGCGCAGCGCCGTCTCCGAGCCGGCCCCCCGCAGCCTGACTCCGGCGGTGCCCACAGCCACGGGCTCGGTCAGCGGCTCGACCTGGAAGAATCCGCGCTGAGCCATTCCGGCGCGCCGCCCTCGGCCGGGACCGCGCCCCCGAAGGTTTGCCGCACCAGACCCGGATAGGCCAGGATCTGCCCGATGCCCCGGGCGGCGAGGAAGCCGAGGAACGACAGCCACAGGCCGGTATTGCCGAGGCCCAACGCCTGCACGGCGGCCAGCGCGATCCCGTCGGCCAGGAGGGCGGCGAGCATCAGGTTGCGCATGGCCCGGGTCCAGGTGGCGCCGATATAGACCCCGTCGAAGGCGAAGGGCGCCGCCGCCACGAAGGAGGCGAGAGCGGCGAGGAAGAGGGCGCCGCGCGCTGTCTCGCGCACCTCGGGACTCGTCGTCACGGTGTCGATGAAGGCCGGCCCGAAGACGAGGGAGACGAGGCTGACGGCGAGGCCGAAGCCGAGGCACCAGCGCAGGCTCAGCCCCACCGCACGGCGGAACCCCGCCTCGTCGCGCGCGCCCACCGCCTGCCCGCACAGGGTCTCGGCCGCGGTCGCGAAGCCGTCGAGGAAAAACCCGCCGATCAGGAAGAGATTCCACAGGACCGCGTTGGCGGCCAACACCGCGTCGCCCGAGCGGGCCCCGAGGGCCGAGAAGATCGCGATGGCGGCCACCAGCGCGAGCGTCCGGACGATCACGTCGGCGTTGACGCTGAGCATCCGCCGCAGGGAGGCCGGATCGCGCACGGCCGCGAACGGCACCCGGAACGGGTGCGAGCCGAGGCGGGCCAGGAGGATGAGCCCGAGCCCGGTTCCCGCCGCCTCGGCCAGGAGCGTCGCCAGGGCCGCCCCCGCGAGGCCGAGCCCCGCCCCGAGCACCAGCCCGAGCGTCAGAGCAATGTTGGTGAGGTTGATGGCGACCTGCAGCACCAGGCCGAGATCGGTGCGTCCGCGCCCGAGGACGGAGCCGAGCACGGCGTAGTTCGCCAGCGTGAAGGGCGCCGCGAAGATCCGGATGTGGAAGTAGGTCGCCAGTCCCGCCGTCACGGCGGGGCTCGCCCCGCTCAGCGCGAAGGCGCCCGCCGCGATCGGCCCCTGCAGCGCCACGAGCCCGAGCCCGGCCAGCGCCCCGGCCGCGAGGGCGCGCGCGAGCGTCCGGTCGATCTCCCGGCGGTCGCCCGCCCCCACCGCCTGCGCGGTCAGGCCGGCGGTGGCCATGCGCAGCGACCCGAAGGACCAGAAGATCGCGTCGAAGATCACGGCCCCGAGGGCCACCGCGCCGAGGAGCGCCGCATCGCCGAGCCGCCCGATCACCGCCGCTCCGACGAAGCCGAGGAGCGGCGTGGTGACGTTCGCGAGCGTCATCGGCAGGGCGAGCGCGAGAACGCGCCGGCCGGTCACCGGGCCGGAAGAGATCATCGAGGCCACGCGCCTCCGTGAGAGATGCCCGAGGGGATCAGGTGCCGGGATCGACGGGCTCCGGGGCGCTTGAAGCCCGAAGGGACGCCGGCGGCGCTATTTCGAGACCGCGAACAGCCGCGAGATCAGCCAGAGCGGCACCACCACGACGGCGCCCGCCAGGATCCAGCCGCCGAAATCGTGGAAGGTCTCGAGGCCGAGGTCGATGAGGCTCCGGGCGGTGTCGTAGACGTGCCAGAACAGGCGCGCGGGGGTGAGCCCGAGCATCGCCATGAAGGCGCCGACGAGGATCGACAGGAACAGGAGCCGCAGGAACACCGCCGTCGGCGAGCCCCCGAGGAAGCGGCGCAGGCCGGAAGGCCGGCCGTAGCCATGGTAGCCCGGCGGGGGGGCCTGGTAGTTCGGCCCCTGGCTGCGCGGGTCGTGCTCGACGATCATTCGTTGTCCCTTCGGGCCCGGTCTCCGGCCTTCCAACGATCCGAACCCGGCAGAAGCGTGACGCGCGCGTCACACCGCCGACGAAACCGGATGCCGGTCCGGGCGTTAGGCCGTCTCACGCCTGCGCCCGAGATGGCAACGCGAGGGCGAGCCGCCAAGATGGGCTGGTCAAGAGGCGGACGGCCGGATAACGCCGCCGGAGACTCAGCGACCCACCTGTGCGGAAAGCCCGGACCGATGGTCCAAGCTTGCGCACAATCGTGTTACGCTTAAACCGGCTTTACGCTCAAACCGCCATGCACGAGACCCCGCAGCGATGATCGACCACGCCCTCTTCGATCCGGCGACGATCGATCCGGAGACGAAGCGGCTCAATGCCGAGATCGTCGCCGCGCACGCGGCCCAGGAAGATCCCTGGTCCTTGCCGATCGCCGAGGTGCGCGCACGCCGCCGCCGCGGCACCCAGGCCTCCCCGGCGATGCCGCGCAGCGCGCGCGCCGAAACCGTCACGATCGACGGCCCGGCCGGGCCCCTGGCGCTCCGGATCATCCGCCCGCGCCTGAGGCCCGGTCAGTCCCCCCGCGGCGCCTACCTGCACGTTCACCGGGGCGGCTGGGTCTGGGGCTCGGCCGACGAGCAGGACCCGTGGCTGGAGCGCATCGCCGACAATTGCGGCTTCATCTGTCTCTCGGTCGAGTACCGGCTCGCTCCGGAGCATCCCTACCCGGCGGCCCTGGAGGATTGCGAGGCGGCGGCCCTCTGGCTCGCGGGCCCCGGCCGGGCGGAGCTCGGCGTCACCGCGCTCACGATCGGGGGCGAGTCGGTCGGCGCTCACCTCGCCGTGATGGTGCTGCTGCGCCTGCGCGACCGCCACAATCTGCCCCGCGCCTTCCGGGGCGCGAACCTCAATGCCGGCTTCTACGATCTCGGCCTGACCCCCAGCGTGCGCAACTGGGGCGAAGAGCGGCTGGTGGTGAACACCCGCGACCTCACCACCTTCGCGAACGACTACGTGCGCGAGGGCGTCGACCGGCGCCGGCCCGACGTCTCGCCCCTCTATGCCGAGCTCAAGGGCCTGCCGCCCGCGCTCTTCACCATCGGCACCGCCGACCCGCTCCTCGACGACACCCTCTACATGTCGGCCCGCTGGGCGGCGGCCGGCAATGGCGGCCACACCGCCGTGTATCCGGGCGGCTGCCACGTCTTCGTGCGCTACCCGGGCGAGATGACCGCGCGGGCCCTGGAGCTGATCGACCGCTTCCTCACGGCCCTTGCCTGACATTCCCCCGCCCGAGAACGCGCCGCCGGAGACGCCGCGTCTCCCGGCTCGGTTCGCCGATTGGTTCGCCGCCCGCGGCTGGCAGCCCCGGGCCCACCAGCTCGAGCTGCTGCGCCTCGCCGGCAGCGGCCGATCCGCCCTCCTGGTGGCCCCGACCGGCGCGGGCAAGACCCTGGCGGGGTTCCTGCCGAGCCTCGTCGCCCTGGCAGGGGCCGGCCGGGGGACCAGCACGGCGCGCGGCGAGGCGCGCGGCCTGCACACCCTCTACGTCTCGCCCCTCAAGGCGCTCGCGGTCGACATCGCCCGCAACCTCGAGACCCCGATCGCCGAGATGGGCCTCGACATCCGGGTCGAGACCCGCACGGGCGACACCCCGGCCCACAAGCGCACCCGCCAGATTGCCCGCCCGCCCGACATCCTGCTGACCACCCCCGAGCAGCTCTCGCTCCTGATCGCGCATCGCGAGGCCGCGGACCTGTTCGCGGATCTGCGCTGCGTCGTCCTCGATGAGCTGCACGCCCTCGTCACCTCGAAGCGGGGCGACCTGCTCTCCCTCGCGCTGGCGCGGCTCCACCGCCTCAGCCCGGCGCTGACCGCCATCGGGCTCTCCGCGACGGTGCGGGAGCCCGACGAGCTGCGGAAATACCTCGTGCCGCAGGCAAGGCCGGCCGCTGCCGAGGACGACCCGGAACCGCCCGCTCCCCTCCCCGCCCCGTCCATGGCGGAGCTCGTGGTGGTGCGGGGGGGCGCGGCGGCGGATCTGCGCATGCTCGACACGGGCCTTCGCCTGCCGCTCGCTGGCCACACCGCCTGGCAGTCGATGCCGGCGATCTACGCGCTGATCCGCCAGCACCGCACCGTGCTGGTCTTCGTCAACACCCGCCTGCAGGCCGAGTACACCTTCCAGGAGCTGTGGCGCCTCAACGACGACGTGCTGCCGATCGCGCTGCATCACGGCTCCCTCGACGCGACCCAGCGGCGCCGGGTCGAGGCCGCGATGGCGGCGGGGCAGCTGCGCGCCATCGTGTGCACGGCGACCCTCGATCTCGGCATCGACTGGGGCGATGTCGACCTCGTCATCAATATCGGGGCGCCCAAGGGCGCGAGCCGGATCATGCAGCGGATCGGCCGCGCCAACCACCGCATGGACGAGCCCTCGAAGGCCTATCTCGTCCCCGGCAACCGCTTCGAGATGCTGGAATGCCAAGCCGCCCTCGACGCCGTCGAGGAGGCCGCGCAGGACACGCCCGATGCCCGCCTCGGCGCCCCGGACGTGCTGGCCCAGCACGTCCTCGGCATGGCCTGCGCCGACGCTTTCGACCCGCTGCGGCTCTACGAGGAGATCGTCTCGGCCGCGCCCTATGCCGGCCTCCCCTGGGAGGAATTCGAGCAGGTCGTCGATTACGTGGCCACCGGCGGCTACGCACTCCGGGCCTATGAGCGCTTCGCCAAGATCCTGCGCGGGCCCGACGGCCTCTGGCGGGTGCGCGACGCCCGGGTGGCGCAGCAATACCGGATGAATGTCGGCACCATCATCGAGGCCACCAAGGTCAAGGTGCGGCTCGCCCGCGCGCTCCGGGGCAGGCCCGGCACGGTGCTGCCGAAGACCGGTCGGGTGCTGGGCGAGATCGAGGAGGATTTCGCCGAGACCCTGACGGTGGGCGACACCTTCCTGTTCGCCGGCGAGGTCCTGCGCTTCGAGGGGCTCGCCGAGGACGAGGCCATGGTGACGAAGGCCGGGCCCGGCACCGACCCGGCCATCCCCTCCTACGCGGGCGCCAAGTTCCCGCTCTCGACCTTCCTGGCGGCCCGCGTCCGCGCGCTGATCGCCGATCCGTTCGCGTGGGACCGGCTGCCGCGGCAGGTCTCCGACTACCTTCTGCAACAGCGCCGCCGCTCGATCCTGCCCGGGCCCCGCGATCTCCTGGTCGAGACCTTTCCGCGGGGTGGGCGGTTCTACCTCACGGCCTTCCCGTTCGAGGGGAGGCTCGCGCACCAGACGCTCGGCATGCTGCTGACCCGGCGGCTGGAGCGGGCGCGGCTGAGGCCGCTCGGATTCGCGGCCAACGATTACGGCATCGCCATCTGGACGAGCCGCGATGTCAGCGAGCGCATCGGCCTGTCGCCGGGCTTCCTCGAAGACCTGTTCGCGCAGGACATGCTCGGCGACGATCTCGAAGCCTGGCTCGACGAATCCGCCATGATGAAGCGCACCTTCCGGCAATGCGCCGTGATCGCCGGGCTGATCGAGCGGCGCTATCCGGGCCAGAAGAAGACCGGCCGGCAGGTGACGATCTCGACGGACCTAATCTACGACGTGCTGCGCAAGCACCAGCCCGATCACCTGCTCCTGCGCGCCGCGCGCCAGGATGCGGCAACCGGACTCCTCGACGTGAAGCGCCTCGGTATGATGCTACAGCGCATCCAGGGGCGAATCATCCACAAGGCGCTCGACCGCGTCTCGCCACTCTCCGTCTCCGTCATGCTCGAGATCGGGCGTGAGCGGGTCTACGGCGAGGGGGCCGACGAGATTCTGGCCGAGGCCGAGGCGCTGCTTCTCGAAGAAGCGCTGGCGTGAGCGAACCGCCCTCCCCGTCACCTGAGGATGCGATCTTGGCGCTCGGCCAGAGACTTGAGAAGACCACCAAGGCCCCCGGCCTCCGGCTCGCCGGCGAAACCCTCACCCTCGATCGCTGCGGCGGCCTCTGGCTCGAGGCCCACCGCACCCTGATCGTCTCCGACCTGCACCTCGAGAAGGGCTCGGCCTACGCGGTGCGCTCGGGCCAGTTCCTGCCGCCCTACGACACCCGCGAGACCCTGGCCTGCCTGCACGAGGCGGTGGCCCGGTTCGACCCGGCCTGCGTCGTCGCCCTCGGGGATTCCTTCCACGATGCCCGCGGGCCCGAGCGGCTGGAGCCCGGCGACCGCGCCATGGTGGCGGCACTCCAGGACGGCCGCGACTGGGTCTGGATCGCCGGCAACCACGATGCGGCGGTCCACGAGGGCGTCGGCGGGCGCTATGCCGAGACCCTGAGCCTCGGCGGCCTGACGCTCCGGCACGAGCCCCGTATCGGAGCGCCCGAGGGCGAGATCGCGGGCCATCTCCACCCCTGCGGCAAGGTCGCGATGCGGGGCCGCACCGTTCGCCGCCGCTGCTTCGTCGGCGACGGCCACCGCCTGATCATGCCGGCCTTCGGGGCCTACACGGGGGGCCTGAACGTGCGCAACGCCGCCTTCGACCCCCTCTTCCCGAACGGCTTCACGGCCCATCTCCTCGGCGACGGCCGGGTCTTCACGATCGGGCGGACCATGCTGGTGCGGGATTAGCGATCGAGATCTGGGGCTGGGCAACGGGTGCCAAACATCCGACCTCGCCCGTGAGGTCGCGTCCCGGCGGGCTGATGCCCGTCCGGCCTAGGAGCGAGCATCCTCGGCCGTGACCGCAATCGCGGAGGGCCGCGCGCGGAACGGGTCTAGGCCGCCACCAGCAGGGCTGCCCCGGCCACCCCCGACAGCACCAGCCGCAGCCGTCCGAGCCAGGTCGGCACGAGGCCGCGCCGGGGCAGGTCCTGGTCGATCAGGCCCCAGGCCAGGACCAGGATCCCGAGGATGCGCAGGTCCCAGGGCGCGGGCGCGGCGAGCGCCGCCCAGGCCAGCAGCGAGGGAATGATGGCCACGAGATAGTCGGCGTTGCCGGCATTGCGGGCAGCCGCCGCGCCCCAGCGGATGCCGCCGAGGAAGGAGGCGATCACGGCGCCGTAGGCGGACAGGATGGTGCGCGGGGACAACCCGATGGTGCCGAGCCCGCCGTCGCTGCCGCTCACGGCGAGCGCCGCGAAGCCGAGGAACGGGATGAGCCCCGCCACGCCGAGGATGACGGCCCCCATCGGGACCGGGGTCACGCGCGCCATCCGAACTCCGGGCTGAGGATCGCCCGCGGGGGCGATCCGGATTTCGTTCCAGAGTTTTATACGGCTGCGGATGCGGGCGGTTCCCGCACTGCGGCACTGTGGTCAAGCTCGCGCGTTCGGGCGAGCCGGCCGGTGCGCATCCGCGCCGTCTGCCGGCCGTCAGCTGCGCCGGCTCGGGAGGGTCATGCCCGGCGGTGCAGAGGTGGGCGGGGGCGCACCGAGGAGGCTCATCGCCCCTCCGCCCGCGTCCTTCGCGGCCGGCGGCTCGTTGACGGCGGGATCGACCTTGTGCGGCCGGAACGCCGCCGTGATGCTGCGGGCCTTGGCAAGATCGCCCGGGCTCATCTTGCTCCCGACATCGTCGCGCTTCTTGCCCGCATCCTCGTCCCCCTGCGCCGCGGCGGCGGAGAACCAGGCATAGGATTGCATCAGGTCCTGGGTCAGGCCGAGCCCGCGCGCGTAGAGCACCGCGAGGTTGTACTGGCTGTCGCGCACCCCGTACTCGGCGGCGCGGCGGAACCACGAGGCGGCCGAGGCGTAATCGGGCCGGCCGGAGGCGGCGGGGTTCTCGGCGTAGAGCACCGCGAGGTTGTGCATGGAGCGGGCATGGCCCTGCTCGGCCGCGCGCCCGTACCAGAGCTTGGCCGGCCCGAGGTCGCGCAGCACGCCGGAGCCCTTCTCGTAATGCCCGGCGAGCTTGTACTGGGCCGGCGCGTAGCCGGCCTGCGCGAGCTTCTCGTAGAGCTTGGCGGCGAGGGCGAGGTCGCGCGGCAGGCCGCGCCCATCGGCCTCGCGGCCGGCGAGCTCGTAGATCGCGGCGCCGTCACCCTCCAGCACCGACTGGCGCAGCTTGGCGAGGCCGGGCGGCAGGCCCGCGAGGTCGCCGGCGAGCGCCGACATCCCGCCCACCGACGGCACGCCCGAGCGGCTGGACTGAGGCCCCGGGGTGGGTGCCGTCTCGCCGGCCCCCGGGATCGATTGCGTGGTCTGCGGGTCGGCCGGGGGCGAAGCGGTCGGGGCGGGCGCCGGGGCGGTCGCCTGGGCCTCGCCGGCCGACGGGGGTAGCTCCCGGGCGGGTGCCTCGGCCTTCGGGGCCGCGATCATCGGCGCCCGCGCGGGCTCCGAGGTGGATTCGCCCCGCATGGACACGGCCTGGAGGGCGCCGAGCACCAGCACGATGGCGGCGAGGCCGAGGAGCAGCGGCCGGCGGCGGCGCTGGATCTCGGCGCGCAGCCGCGCGACCCGGCCGTTGCCGTCCAGGGCGGGTGTCGCCACGGCCTGGCGCAGGCTCATGCGCTCCTCGCGCCGCTCGCCCGCGAAGCTCGCCTCGCTGGCGACCTCCGCCTGCGCGGCCTGGGCGGCGCGTCGGGCCGCCGCGATGAAGCTCGTCTTGATGTCGGCGGAGGCCTCGGCGCCGGCCTCATGGGTCTCGGGCGTGGCCAGGGCGCGCTCGCGGGCCGGCCGACCGGCACCGGGCTCCAGCAGCTCGTCGCTGACGCGCGACGCCTCGGCCGCAGGGGCGGCGGGCGAGACCGAGACCCGCGGCAGTTCCGGCCGGCGCGAGGCGCGGGCGCGGGGAGCCTGGACCCCGGTCGAGGCGAGGAGGCGGGCCTCGAGATCGTCGCGGGCGCCCGGCGCCGGCGGCTGGACCTGCGCCAGCAGGGCGGCCTGCGGAGAGGCAGGGCCGGTTTCCGGACCGAGGCGGGCCGCGAGCCGGTCGAGGGCGGATTGCACGCCCGACAGGGTCGCGTGCAGCCGCTCGTCGGCGGCGGCATGGTCGCTGCGCAGGTCGGCGAGGCCGGCCTTGAGGATGCCGAGCGCCTGGGCCTCGGGGGCGCGCCCGCCGAGGCTCTCCGTCACGGCGCTGCGGGTCGCCCGCTCGACGACGGCCGCGATCGGCGCCTCGTCGCGGAGCGCCGAGACCTGGGCGACGAGGTCGCCCATGGTCCGCTCCAGGCTCGCGAGGGCCGGGTCGGCGCTGCGGGATTCGAGGCGGCTCGCCAGGGCCAGGACCTGCTTCTCCAGCGCGTCGAGGCCGTCGCCGCCGCCGCGCGCGCCGACCCGGTCAACCTTGTCGGCGAGGCTGTGCAGCATGCCCTGAATGGCGCTGAGATCGCCGCTCGGCGGCGTGGGCTGGCGCAGGCTCTCGCCGAGATGCTCCAGCCGCCCGATCAGGTCGCCGACCGGATTGACCTTGGCGGCGAGCGCGTCGATGCGCCCCAGGATGGCGCGGGAATCCGTGGGACCGCTTTGGGCGGCGGAATGGTGGAGCGCGTCGACCTTGGCGGCCATCGCCTGGATCTGATCCGCGAGGGGCCGGGCGCCCGGCGCCTGCAGGCCGCTGCGGATCTCCTCGAGGAGCGGGCGCAGCTCGGCCATGTCGGAATGCTCGCCGCCGAAGCCCGACTGGAGCTGCGCGATCTGCGCGCTGATGGCCTGGAGCCCCTGCGCCAGGCCCTGGATCCGCTCCGGTCCCGCCAGGGCGGAGACGAGGCGGCGGATCTCGTCGAGCTCGCGGAACAGGTTCGCGACGGCGTCCCGGTCGGCGAAAGCCCCGGAGCCGCCGGCCAGCACGGTGTCGACCCGCGTCGCCAGCCGCTCCACGTCGCTCGCCACCCGGGCATGGACGTTGTCGGCGACGTCGTCGGCGAGGCGCTCGACCTGCACCCGGATCAGCTCGATCGGCGCTGCGATCGCCGCGAGGTCGGCGGGCTCCTGCGCCCGCTGCACGCCGCTCGCCAGCGACAGCATCGCCTGCTCCAGCGCGCCGACATCGTGGCCGGTGGCGAGGCCGCCGATGGATTCGCGCAGGCGCGTGGTCTCTCGCTGCAATTCCGTGATCTGCGACGAGGGCTCGGCCGCGGCTTCGGCACCTTCCAGCCGCCGGGCGAGGTCCTCGCGCATCGCCGCGACGATGCCGGCCTCCGGGGCCGCGCCGTCGAGCTCGCGCTGGCGCTGGCGGATCTCGCTCACGGCGTCGCGCACCTCCGCGACGGCGGGGCGGCCGCGGCGGCCGAGGGGCCGCGGCGCGGCGAGCTGCTCGCCGAGTTCGGTCATGCGCCGCTCGATGTCGCCGAGCCGCTCGGCGACCTTCTGCACCGGCGCCGTGCCGGCATCGAGGGCACCGCTGATCCGGGTCTCGATCTCGGAGATGCGCTGGCTCGCGGCCGCCTGCGAGGCCGTGCGCTCCTCCGCGATGGTGCGGTCGATCGCGTCGAGGCGCCGCATCAGGGCCTCGACGGTCTCACCGAAGCGGTCGATCGGCGCGGGCGCCGGGGACGCGGTGCGCAGGGCCGGCGCGTCCTGAGAGACGCCGGGCGCCGGCCTCGGGTCGGCGGGGTGACGGGCGGGTGACGGCGGCGGCGTCACCAAACCGGCGGGTTCGTCGGCGCGGCGGCGCTTTTGCACGGACGGCTTGTGAACGATGGGCCTGGATGTGGTGGGCTTGGGCGCGGTCGGCTTGCGGGGCGCGGTCTTGCCCTCGGACGGGACCACCGAGGAGATCCAGGTCTCGAGCGGCACGCCGGCCCGGCGCGCGACGTCGCGGGCCGCTTCGAGCACGTCGGGATCGAAGCTTTCGAAGCTCGGCGTGGCGTTGCGTCTCATCTTCAGCCCTGGGGTCGGCGGCCTGCGGCGCCCGGCCCGGCAGGGTCGCGGCCCGCCGGACAAGAGTCCCGGGGCCGTTCCGTCGGATCGGTTGTGGGCGACTTTTAACTTTCTTGGTAAACAGGCCGTTAAGCCTTGTCTTCAATCGAACATTCCCGGGAGGTGCGCCCGTCCGGGCACGCGCCCGGCCCCGCCGACTCGCGTGGCGGTGGTCGCCGCCAGGGCCGCGACGCCGACCCCCTTGCCCTCCGGGCGGGAGATAGTTTACATATGAACTATCGAGGGAATCGCCGGTCGCCCGACCGCAAGGTTCGCCGCACGCGGAGGAATACGAGATGCCGAGCTATCGCGCCCCGGTCGAGGACGTCCTGTTCCTGCTGAACGACGTGCTCGGCTTCCACGGCCGCTCCAACCTCGCGGGCTTCTCGGAGGCCTCGCCCGACATGGTCGAGGCGGTGCTCACGGAGGGTGCCAAGCTCGCCGAGACCGTGCTGGCCCCCCTCAACCTCTCCGGAGACCAGGAGGGCTGCACGCGCCATCCCGACGGCTCCGTGACCACGCCGAAGGGCTTCAAGGCCGCCTACGACACCTACGCGCAGGGCGGCTGGATGGGCCTCTCGGTGCCCGAGGAATATGGCGGCCAGGGCCTGCCCCACACCCTCAACACCGCGATCCAGGAATTCGCCTCGGGCGCGAACCTCGCCCTCGGCATGTATCCGGGCCTGACCCAGGGCGCCGTGGCGGCGCTCCTCGTGCACGGCTCGGAGGCGCAGAAGCAAACCTATCTGCCGAAGATGGTCTCGGGCGCCTGGACCGGCACCATGAACCTCACCGAGCCCCATTGCGGCACCGATCTCGGCCTGCTCAAGACCAAGGCGGTCCCGAACGGCGACGGCTCCTACAGCGTCACCGGCACCAAGATCTTCATCTCGGCCGGCGAGCACGACATGGCCGAGAACATCGTCCACCTCGTCATCGCCCGGATCGAGGGCGCGCCGGCCGGCACCAAGGGCATCTCGCTCTTCGTCGTGCCGAAGTTCCTGGTGGAGGATGACGGGGCGCTGGGCGCCCGCAACGGCGTGTCCTGCGGCTCGATCGAGCACAAGATGGGCATCCACGGCAACGCGACCTGCGTGATGAATTACGACGGCGCCCGGGGCTGGCTCGTCGGCGAGGCGAATCGCGGCCTCAACGCCATGTTCGTGATGATGAACGAGGCCCGCCTCGCCGTCGGCGTCCAGGGCCTGAGCCAGTCGGAGGTCGCCTACCAGAACGCGGTCGCCTACGCGAAGGACCGGCTCCAGGGCCGGGCGCTCACCGGCGCCAAGGCCCCCGACAAGGCCGCCGACCCGATCATCGTGCATCCCGACGTGCGCCGCACCCTGATGCAGATCCGCGCCTTCAACGAGGCGGCCCGCGGCCTGATGCTCTGGACCGCCCTGCAATCGGACATCGCCCACCGCTCCGAGGATGCTCAGGAGCGCCAGGCGGCGGACGATTACCTCGGCCTGATGACCCCGGTGGTGAAGGCCGTCCTCACCGATCGTGGCTTCGCCAACGCGGTCGAGGCCCAGCAGATGTTCGGCGGCCACGGCTACATCGAGGAATGGGGGATGTCGCAATTCGTGCGCGATGCCCGCATCGCCATGATCTACGAGGGCGCCAACGGCATCCAGGCCATGGACCTGATCGGCCGCAAGCTGCCGAAGGATGGCGGCCGGGCCATGATGACCTTCCTCGGCGAGGTCCAGACCTTCATCAAGGACCATGACGAGGACGCGGAGCTGAAGGCCTTCACGGGCCCGCTCCAGGCGGGGCTCAACGACCTGCAGGGCGCCACCATGTGGTTCATGCAGAACGCCTTCTCGAAGCCCGACAATGCCGGTGCCGGCGCCACCGACTACCTGCATCTCCTCGGCCTCGTCGCCATGGGCTACATGTCGGCCCGGATCGCCAAGGCGGCGCTCGCCAAGCGGGCGGAGGACGCCTCCCAGGCCGAGCGCATGGAGGCGAAGCTGATCACCGGCCGCTTCTACATGGAGCGGATCCTGCCCGAGACCGCGATCCGCCTCACCCGCATCAAGGCCGGCGCCGGCAGCACCATGGCGCTGCCGGTCGACGCCTTCTGAGGATCGGGGACCGGACGGGACCGGGCCGACGCGCCCGGGGTTCCGGGGGGGGCCGGCGGTCCTGCGGGCGCGGGATCGACCGGTCCGGCTTGGTCGAGACGCGTCCTTGCCGGTAAGGGAAAGCCCGGTCGGCTCACGCGAGACGTTCGCCACCCTCCCGGCGCGGAGGGAGAAGAGGAAACGCACATGCCCGAGGCCTATATCTACGATCACGTCCGCACGCCGCGCGGCCGCGGCAAGCCGGACGGGGCGCTCCACGAGGTCACGGCCCTGCGCCTCGCCGAGGTGGCGCTGCGCGCCCTCCGGGAGCGCAACGACCTCGACACCCGCCGCATCGACGACGTGGTGCTGGGCTGCGTCGACCCGGTCGGCGAGGCCGGCGGCGACATCGCCCGCGCGGCGGCGCTGGTGGCCGATTACGGCAACCACGTGCCGGGCGTGCAGATCAACCGCTTCTGCGCCTCGGGCCTCGACGCCATCAACTTCGCGGCCGCCCAGGTGATGGCCGGCCAGCACGACATGACGGTGGGCGGCGGCGTCGAGTCGATGAGCCGGGTCGGGCTCGGCGCCTCGGGCGGCGCTTGGCCGGTCGATCCCGCCATCGCCATCAAGTCCTACTTCATGCCGCAGGGCGTCTCGGCGGACCTGATCGCCACCAAGTACGGTTTCAGCCGCGACGATTGCGACGGCTACGCCGTGCAGTCGCAGAAGCGCTCGGCCGCCTCCTGGGAGCAGGGCCTGTTCAAGGATTCGGTCGTGCCGGTGCGCGACGTCAACGGCCTCACGCTGCTGGCCCATGACGAGCACATGCGGCCCGCCACCGACATGCAGTCGCTGGGGCAGCTCAAGGCCTCCTTCGTCCAGATGGGCCAGATGGGGGGCTTCGACGCGGTGGCGATCGACGCGCATCCGGATGTCGAGGCGGTGGAGCACGTCCACCATGCCGGCAACTCGTCGGGCATCGTCGACGGCGCGGCGGCCGTGCTGATCGGCTCGCGCGAGGCCGGCAACGGCGCCGGCCTCAAGCCCCGGGCCCGCATCCGTGCCTTCGCCAATATCGGCTCGGACCCGGCCTTGATGCTCACCGGCCCCGTCGACGTGACCCGGAAGGTGCTGGCGCGCGCCGGGATGCAGCTCTCGGATATCGACCTGTTCGAGATCAACGAGGCCTTCGCCTCGGTGGTGCTGCGCTTCCAGCAGGCCTTCGACCTCGATCCCGCGATCGTGAACGTCAATGGCGGCGCCATCGCGATGGGCCACCCGCTCGGCGCCACCGGTGCGATGATCCTCGGCACCGTCCTGGACGAGCTGGAGCGCACCGGCAAGGAGCGAGCCCTCGTGACCCTGTGCATCGGCGCCGGCATGGGCACCGCGACCATCATCGAGCGGGTCTGACGGGCGGGGCGCGGCGCGAGGGGCCGGCTCGGGCGATGCGACGCCTGCGCGCGGCTCCCAAAGCCTTGCGATCACTGGTAGAGGGCGGCCGGACCGTGACCGTGAGACGGCGCGGATCGAGAAACCCTAGGGGAGAAACGCCACGATGACGCGACTGCTCGCAACCCTCTGCCTGACCACGATCCTGGGCTTCCCGCTCGCCGCCCGGGCCGACGAGGCCGCCGACAAGCTCGCCGAGGCCAAGACCCTGGTTCAGAAGACCCTGATCAAGAACCTCGAGACCGGCTTCGGCACGGCCCTGGAGAAGACCATCGCGCCGATGAAGGACGACAAGGCGGAGGCCTTCCGCAAGGAGGCGCTCGCCGAGTTCGACCGGCAGCGGACCGTGATGGTCGACGGGCTGTCGAAGGAATACGCCGCCAAGTTCAGCCTCGACGAGCTGAAGCACATCAACGGCATCTACGACGACAAGACCTACCAGAAGTTCCAGGCGATCAACGCGGACCCGTCCTCGACCGTGACGACGATTTCCCAGAACGCGGTGACGAAGCTCCTCAACATGCTCTCGCTCGCCGCCGCTCAGGAGAATGCCGGCGGCCAGCCCGGGATGCCCATGCAAAAGTAACCGGGGGTTGTTCCCCCTCCGCCGGGCCGAGAGGCCCGCCGGAGGGGGCCGCCTCCCGGTCGAACCCGTCCCGCGCGTTCGCCCCAAGGATCATCAAGACCCGACCCGGCCCGCCAGGGCCGCCTCGATCGCCGCGGCAGCGCAGCCGGCTCAAAGAGATTGCGGAGGATACGACCCATGCCCGACACGTCCCTGGACAACCTGCAGAACTTCCGCTTCGAGACCGATCACGACGGCATCGCGCTCGCGACCTGGGACATGCCGGGCCGCTCGATGAACGTCATCACCCCGGAGGTGATGGACGAGCTGAATCGCATCGTCGACGCGGTCGCGGCCGAGCCCGCCATCAAGGGTTGCGTCATCACCTCGGGCAAGGACAATTTCTCCGGCGGCGCCGACCTGACCATGCTGCAGGGCCTCGGCCGTGAGTACGAGCGGCTCAAGGCCGAGACCGGCGAGGAGGCGGCCATGCGCCACTTCTTCGAGGAATCCCGCCGCCTGACGCTGCTCTACCGGAAGCTCGAAACCTGCGGGAAGCCGTTCGCGGCGGCGATCTCGGGCATCTGCCTCGGCGGCGCCTTCGAGCTGGCGCTGGCCTGCCACCACCGGGTGCTCGCCGACGACGACAAGACCCGCGTCGGCCTGCCCGAGATCAAGGTCGGGCTCTTCCCCGGCGCCGGCGGCACGCAGCGCGTGGCGCGGCTGATGCAGACGGGCGACGCCCTGCAGATGCTGTTCAAGGGCGAGCAGATCCGCGCCCTGATGGCCCGGAACATGGGCCTCGCCCATCAGGTCGCCGCGAAGGCCGAGATCGTCGAGAAGGCTAAGGCCTGGATCAAGGCCGGCGGCTCGGCCGTCGCGGCGTGGGACGTGCCGAAGTTCAAGGCGCCCTCCGGCAAGGTCTACTCGCCCGCCGGCATGATGATCTGGCCCCCCGCCAACGCGATCTACCGCCGCGAGACGCACGACAACTACCCGGCCGCCAAGGCGATCCTGGCCTCCGTCTACGAGGGCCTGCAATTGCCGATGGACCTCGCGCTACGCGTCGAGAGCCGGTACTTCGCCAAGATCCTGCGCTCGAACGAGGCGGCGGCGATGATCCGCACCCTGTTCATCTCCATGGGCGAGCTGAACAAGGGCGCGCGCCGGCCGAAGGACGTGCCGGCCACCAGCGTGCGGACCGTGGGCGTCGTAGGCGCCGGCTTCATGGGCGCGGGCGTCGCCTACGTCTCGGCCCAGGCCGGTATGGAGGTCGTGCTGATCGACCAGAGCCCGGAGGCCGCCGAGAAGGGCAAGGCCTATGCCCACACGCTGATGACCAACCAGATCAACAAGGGCCGGGCCAAGACCGCCGACCGCGACGCGCTCCTCGGGCGCATCCGCACCAGCGCCGACTACGCCGACCTGAAGGCCTGCGATCTCGTGATCGAGGCGGTGTTCGAGGACCCGAAGGTGAAGGCCGAGGTGATCGCCAAGGTCGAGGCCGTGATCGGCCCGGAGGTGATCTTCGCCTCGAACACCTCGACGCTGCCGATCTCGGGCCTCGCCAAGGCCTCGGGGCGGCCCGACCAGTTCGTGGGCATCCACTTCTTCTCCCCTGTCGAGAAGATGCTGCTCGTGGAGATCATCAAGGGCGAGTCCACCGGCGCGCGCGCCATCGCGACGGCCCTCGACTTCGTCCGGGCGATCAAGAAGACCCCGATCGTCGTCAACGATTCGCGCGGCTTCTTCGCCAATCGCTGCGTCACGGCCTACCTGCTCGAGGGCCACAAGATGCTGCTCGAGGGCGTGCCTCCGGCGATGATCGAGGCGGCGGGCCGCATGGCCGGCATGCCGGTCGGGCCCCTCTCCCTCAACGATGAGGTCGCCCTCGACCTCGGCCTCAAGATCGCCCGCGCCACCGAGGCGCAGCTCGGGGCGGACGCGGTCGATCCGGCCCAGAAGCAGCTCCTGGTCGAACTCGTCGAGAACCAGGGCCGCCTCGGCCGCAAGAACCGGAAGGGCTTCTACGATTATTCCGAGGGCGCCCCGAAGCGCCTCTGGCCCGGCCTCAAGGACCTGCAGCCGACGCATCTCGACCCGGATTCGGTCGACGTGCAGGAGCTGAAGCATCGCCTTCTCGTGGTGCAGGCGCTGGAAGCCGCCCGCACCGTCGGCGAGGGCGTCGTCACCGATCCGCGCGAGGCGGATGTGGGCTCGATCCTCGGCTTCGGCTTCGCGCCCTTCACTGGGGGCGCCCTCTCCTACATCGACTTCATGGGCGCGGCGGCCTTCGCGGACCTCGCCCGCTCCCTGGAAGCCCAACACGGCCCCCGCTTCGCGGTGCCGGAGAACCTCGCCCGCATGGCTGAATCCGGCGCGACCTTCTACGGCGAGGCGGCGAAGCACGCGGCCTGAGGCCGGGGGGCGCTGCCTCATCCGGGCAGGAGCGGTCGAGGCGGTGCCAGCCGACCGGGCGAGGGAGGCGGCCTTTCCGGAGGGGGCGTACCCCTCACCCCAACCCTCTCCCGGACGGGAGAGGGGGGCGATCGCGCCATCAGGGCTGGTTCTGGTATCCGCTGCGCATCACAGGATCACCTCCCGCACCGCGGACCGACGTTGTGAGCGGACGTCCGAGCGCATCACCTCTCCCGTCCGGGAGAGGTCGAGTCGGCGCGAGCCGACCGGGTGAGGGATGCGACTTCTCCGGATAACGCGCACCCCTTGTAACTTGAATTCCGCTGCCTCTGGTATGGTCCTGGGTGCGGTGGCAGGCGGAAGACCGTTGCTCCCAAGGGACACCAAGCCCGGGGGTGAGCGTGGGTCTTCGCCTGCCATTCCATCGAACCCGAACAGTCGCTTGGGCCGCTCTTCGCGAAGCCCGCTTGCGCAAGGATGGGATC
>NZ_VZZK01000061.1 GCF_008806385.1 Methylobacterium soli | reverse complement strand
GAACATCGCCCGCCTTCGGCGACTCCTCTCGTTCTGAGACCTGCGAGGCGCGCGTCCGATTTCCTGGCCCGCTAAGCTGCAAGCGGACCGTCTCCTATCGGCCACCTTCGGTCGGCTGCTTCGCGCCCATTCCAGGCGTTCAGAGGACACAAGCGGCTTCTCCGAAGCGGACATTGCTGCAGCTCAGCTTGTAGATCTGCGTTGCGCCATCTGCGGACCTTCGGCGGCCTCGTCGCGGAGGACCGGTGTTGATCCATGAGCCGCAGATGTTCGCAGGGAGGGCGTTATGGAGCCTTTAGACGGCTCTGTCGGCGCTTCGCATAATATGCAGTATAGAGCGGCGGCTCCGAGCAACCGCCAAGGCCGAGTTCTGGCAGACTAACCCCTTCTGTCGCTCTCGACGTTCCTCGCCCTGAGAAGCGAAAGGAAATGTGACATGAGAACGTTCTGGATGACTGCCGCGATGGGCTTGAGCCTCGTAGGCTCCATCAGCGTGGCGTCTGCCAACCCGTTGAAGGACGACAGCGCACACAGCCGGCACCGCGACAAGTATGGGGGCTTTGGTGGAGACCGTGGCCGTGGGCATGGCGGGGGTTATCACCATCACGGCTACGGATACGGGCATCCACGCGGATACGGGTTCTACGACGAGCGGCACAGCCACCGCGTGGCGCGCGCCCGGGATCACGGCCAGTAGCAGGAGGGACCGGCTCTGCCGTCACGCGCGAGTTCGCATAAGTCGCACATTTCCCTTCGCGTAAGTTCGAGTATGGAACCGAAAACCGCCATCTAAGAAGTGTTCGGAAGCTCTGAGCTGAGCCATCCGGCGCGACTAAATACAGTAACAGTTGTTCGAGCCCACTCTGGACCTCCCGGGTCCGAAGTTCGACTTGCCAAAGCTTCGAACCGAAATCCACCCTTGACCGCCGGCCATGCCCTTGGCCAATGAACATCATGACGCCGCGCGGCTCTTGGCTTGTGTCGGCCTGAAACTTTCCATCACTTCGTATCGTTTGGTACGGATTTAGCGCTACCTGGGGAGGGCGGCCTTGACCCGCTTTGATGCTGAACTGCAGGCTGCGGCTTTGGTTGACGAGATCATTGCCTTCGACCTGAACGCGGCGGCGGCGGCTTTCGAGCGGCTCGGTCAAACAACGGCAGCTCGTTCTCTCCGGGAGCGGGCCGCTGACCTGCTCGCGGAAGCCGGTCGTCTGCAAGCCAAGCTGGATGAGGTGCTGCCGCTTCTCGGTGACTCGGCGCGCTTCCTACACGGGCGCTCGCTGGCGATCCGGGCGCCCGGCCGGCCGGTCGCGCCGCCAACCAAATCCTAGCAGCTCTGTCACTCGATCCGATCGAGAGGCGGGTCGATCATTCCAGAACGCAAACAGCTCATCGCTATCGCTCGGGCAGAGTGCCTAGCGCTGCCCTTCACCAAAGCTCAGGTACCCGGGGTCGAACTCGGCGAAGGCCTTTAGCCGCGCCACGTCCGGGATGGTCAGCCGGCGATGGCTCCAGACGATGAGGCCGCTGCTGCGCAGGGATTGCACCACACGGTTGATGTGTACCTGCGAGATCCCGATCACGTCCGCCAAGTCCGGCTGGCTGAGGCCGAACTCGAAGCTGTTCTCGTCTGCACGGCCTGTGGCCTGCAGGCGCACGAGCAGTTCGCAGAAAACAAAGGCCAGCTGCTTGTCGGCGCCTCGGCTCGTGCTGGCGAGCCACTCCTGCGCGATGTTCAGCTTCACCAGCGTCATCCACCAGAGAGTGCGTGCAATCCGCGGGTAGGTCTCGATGAGGTCGGCCATGGTTTGGCGCGGGATGTCCGCGACGGTGCAGGGGGTGAGCGCCCCGACCATGTTCCCGAGCGTGTAGGGAACGGGCAGGTGACCGTCGCAGAGGTCGCCGGGCAGGATTAGGGAGATGATGCGCCGCGTGCCGCCGGACCAGATCTTGTAGCGGCAGGCGATGCCGCTCAGGATCATTTGGACGCTGTGAGGCTCACCCCCAGCGTCGATGTCAGTGCGCGCGGCCACAGCTCGGGGGCGCAGCGTCAGCGTGTGAA
This sequence comes from Methylobacterium soli, assembly GCF_008806385.1. Lineage (GTDB taxonomy): Bacteria > Pseudomonadota > Alphaproteobacteria > Rhizobiales > Beijerinckiaceae > Methylobacterium > Methylobacterium soli. The sequence continues at coordinate 17,467 of NZ_VZZK01000061.1, read as the reverse complement.
GTGCCTGCCGCTCGGGCTCAGACAAAAGGCCGGCATGTTCGAGCCGTCCGATCAGCAGGTCATGCATCGCTCAGCCCGGACCGCCTCTCGACGCGCGGGTTGTCTGGCCCGCCTCCACATGCACGGCACGAGCGTAGCCATACGACCGGGACCATACAGAAAAATGATGGATGGGTACCGCTGAGGCGGTTCATCGACCGTCGATGCGCGACACAGCCGGAGGCTCGTCAGCCTGCCTTGGGCGGTCACACGCGTTGAGACGGAAGAGGGTGCTTGGCTGGTAACCCAGTCCGTAACGCTATGCGCGGATCGGGTGTTAGGGAACCGCCCTGTTTGCCTCAAGCCGGCACCCACTCGCTCTCAAGCAGTGCCCGGACCGGCTCAGCCTGCTGCAAGGCCTGTTGTCGGGCTGCCTCCAGGAGCGTGGTGTCCTGCCCTTCAGAAACCGCGTCCTCCGCCAGCTGCCGGCACAACTCGGCTCGCTCGTTCAGCAGCGAGAGCACCGAGCCCAGCCGCATCTCAAGAGCCACAGCCTGCGCTTCGAGCATTGCATCGCCGGTCAGCACATGACCGATGTGGCAGCGCCACTGCAGCAGTGTTCCCGTGGCACTGCGCTCCGTCACTCCGCTGCACTCCGGGCAGCTCAGCGTGAACGGGCGGTTGAGCGTATATTCGTCACCCATGCTCCTCTCCCTCGGTCGAAGGCGACGGTTCATTCGCAGAAATAACGCCTTGCGCGAGCCTTGCGATCAGGCCCGGCATGGCCGCAAGCGGGAGCACGTGGTCGGCACCCGCATGCCGAAGCGCATTGATCGGCATGTCAGGACAGGCGGCCTCCATGGGGCTCTGCACAATGGCCAGACCGCCGCGTGCCCGGATCTCATGCAAGCCGGCCGCTCCATCGCTGAGCCGGCCGGTCAGAAGCACCCCGATCACTCTTGCCCCATGGCAGCATGCGGCCGAGCGAAACAGCGGGTCGATAGCTGGTCGGGCGAAGTTCTCGCGCGGACCCCGCGATAGCCGGATCAGGTGTGGCGTGAGGCAGAGATGATGGTCAGGCGGTGCGACGTAGATGTAATTAGAGCGGAACGGCTGGCCATCATAGGCATGTACGGCCGGCAGCACGGAGCACTGGTTCAGGAGTGCGGGAAGCAGGCTGCGATGCCGCCCGATGTGCTGCACGACGAAAAACGCCGCTGGAATGCTGATATTGAACCCGGCGGTGAGTTCTTGCAGGGCGCCAACACCGCCCAACGAGGCTCCCACCACGACGATGGCGACGTCGCTCACAGGAGTTCCTTCCGGCTTCCTTGCCGTGCGTCAACGCTCTTACAGCGCTTTCAGCCTCACCATTCGCGTTCCGTTAGGGCTTGCCTTCATCAGACCTTAGCTGGAGCGAGCGCCGGCCCGGTCATGGCTCGTCCGCGAAGCTGAGGAAGTGCGCGTGATGGGTGCGGGCAATTGCGAGCGTCCGCTCGATCTCGGTCAAGACCTGCCGGGCGTGCGCCTGCGCCTCGCCGGTCAGCTTGGCGATCAGGCTGATCTGCTGCGCCCGGCGCTGCTCGGCCTCGGTGACGTACTGGGTCGCGACGTTGAAAGCAGTCTCATTCATGGCCCGCGCTCTTCGGCTAGCCCAGCTCGAACGCGCCCAGCCGGTCCGCCCTTGTCCCGCGATCCGCTCCGGTGAAGCTTAACGGTTTGTTGCCGGTGTCTGGTTAGGATCTGTCAACTTCTGCCGGAGCTTACCGATGCGCGTGTTGCTGATCGAGGATGACGCATCGGTCGCGGCGAGTGTCGAGTTGATGCTCAAGTCCGAGAACTTCAACACCTACACCACCGATCTCGGTGAGGAGGGCGTCGATCTCGGCAAGCTCTACGATTACGACATCATCCTGCTCGACCTGAACCTCCCGGACATGTCCGGCTACGAGGTGCTGCGCTCGCTCCGGGTCGCCAAGGTGAAGACCCCGATCCTGATCCTGTCGGGCATGGCCGGCATCGAGGACAAGGTGAAGGGCCTCGGCTTCGGGGCCGACGACTACCTGACCAAGCCCTTCCACAAGGACGAGCTCGTCGCCCGCATCCACGCGATCGTGCGCCGCTCGAAGGGCCACGCCCAGTCGGTCATCACCACCGGCGACCTGATCGTGAACCTCGACCAGAAGACCGTCGAGGTCTCGGGCTCGCGGGTGCATCTCACCGGCAAGGAGTACCAGATGCTGGAACTCCTCAGCTTGCGAAAGGGCACGACGCTCACCAAGGAGATGTTCCTCAACCATCTCTATGGCGGCATGGACGAGCCGGAGTTGAAGATCATCGACGTCTTCATCTGCAAGCTGCGCAAGAAGCTCGCCAACGCCTCCTCGGGCAAGAACTACATCGAGACGGTCTGGGGCCGCGGCTACGTGCTGCACGATGGTATGGTCGAGATGCGAGCCATGGCCGGTTAAGCCAAGACAAGACGGTCGGCTGCGAAGCTGAAGGTCAGCCTCAGAGCCGAATGGACTCGATCTTGTCCAGGTTCACCGCGCCGGCTTGCCTGCCGTTTCGTAGGTAATCTCAAGTTCTTGTTCTAGCTCGATCACGCGCCGCAAGGCTTGCTCTGACAGGGATACCAACTCGCGCCTGCGATCCTTGCTCGACACCCCAGCCCGTTCCGCATGTTCCATCTCGTGAAGCAGAGCGATCAAGCCGTCGCGCTTCTCGCGGGCTTTCGTCAGCTTGCTCTCCAGAGCGTCGATCCGGATCTCGTCGTCCTCAATCGTCACATCACTCTCCAGAAGACCGCAACGTCTGACTCCGCCATGGCCGCCTCCTGCGTAGTGTGCCGCTCATGATTACACCACCTGCTCGGAGCCGCCCAAATTTCACGCTCAAATTTAGTGCTGGCCGAAACAATGGCTCAGGTTGCTGCGTTAGTTAGAGGGGCTGAGGCCGAGGTCTCCTCCATGTTCCGTCTCCTCGTTTTTCTTGCGCTCATCGCTGCGCCCGGGACAGTGCTAGCACGTCCTGCCAAGGCCCCGCTTAAGACCAGACAGGTGGTGGTCGTCCCGCCGGCAGCACCCGTCTGTACGCGTGTGCGGAGGAAGTCCTTCCATCAGGCAGAGGGTTGGTCCGTGAAGACGGTCTCCCTCGCCTGCAAAACCGTGGTGGCCGTGGCAAGCCAGCCTGGAAGCAAAGATTTCACGAGCTTACGCACGTCCAAAGGCGCCAAGCCCAATTAGTTGCTCAGACCGCACGCATTTACGATGGCTCCTAAAAGTGAGAGGCATAGATACTCTCAATAAAAAATTGAATATGCCGTCGGCGTACATTAACAAAATAGTTCTCAAGCCTGAACTGGCCGGCTGTCTCGATCAAGGTCCGGCCTCATACTCCCGCCGCACCTCCGCCAGCTCTCTCGTGCGCTCCTCAACCTTCCTCAGGACGCACTGGTCGGACAGCGGATGCCACATCGTGCCCTCAAAGACGCTCATGTAGAGGTCGCACTGAGATGTGCTGTACCTTCGCCAAGCCTCTTGGGCTGACGCGACATCCTTCTGCTTGTCGGATGGGATCGCCTTGAGAAACCGCTGGTACTCTCGGTCCAACTTCTTCTGAGCCTTATCGATCTGGCTGATCCAGCAGGCTCTCGTGTCAGCGGTGGTTCGCACCCTCTCCGCACAGCCGATTGCCGCCTTGGCGAAGGCGCTCCGCTCTACCTTGGGCGCTGCTGGCCCGCGCGCTTGCGCCTCGCTAGCGCCGAGGACCAGGAACCCGAAGGTGGCAGCCACGGTGATCGGCTGAGTGATGTTGCGCATCAGAACCTCACCTGACCTGCCGGGCATGGTTTCGGCGGGTGTGCGGCTGGCCTGCCAGGCGAGCCAGAGATCCGCGGAAGCGGCATCCGCCTCAGCTTTGCGCGCGACGAGAATGGTGCGAGCTCGGTGGCAGGCTCACTCACCGCAGGAAGCAGGCTGGCCACGGCTCAATCCCAATCCTGGCTGTCGCGTTCGCAGGCGCCGCCCATGCGGCTCGCGATGGCGGACATCGCCGCGTCGAGGGTCATGTGCAGCCGGAGAACCCCGTGCAGGGTACTTGTCGGCACCGGCTCGATCTCGAAGGGCTCTGAGGCATCGGATTTGCGGATCGTGCCGAGATGGCGGCCGAGACGGTAGTCCAGGTTCCAGGCGGTGCCGGTCGAGCCAACCGGCGTGACGATGACATCCATGGCGAGCTTCTCTGAAAAATGAGGCTAGCGTGGTTCTCACGCGTCGAAACCGTCTTCATCGGCGAGCGCGTCCGGATCGTAGGACGTGTCCGGGTTCGCTTCGTCGAAGCTGTCGAAGAAGGTGTAGGTCGCAAGATCCTCGATGCTGATGATCGAGGTGGCGAGCGTCAGGATCTGACCGGACGGGTCGAGGGCGCGAATGGCGTAGTGAGAACTCCCGACAACCCCCAAGGCCTCGATGTAGGCGACCATGGCGCCTCCGGACTCCTCCGTCCTGCGCCCGTATTTCCCCGCGAGCACGTCGTCGGCCATGGCTGCTCCTCGAACGCAAGATAACAGATCGTCTGGCGTTCGGATCGGGGCCTCAAGGGACGCCGCGAGACCGGTCGAAGCGCCGTAGCACGCTGACACGCATCTGAAGCGAACCGGTCCGGCCTTCGCCCGCTGGGGCTCGGCGCGGAGAAAGAACCCGGCTGAAGCGCGCCGCGCAACGGCTGAGTGAAATTCGAAAATTAGCAATTTAATCGGGCGGGCCGGCCCTAAAATTTTCAGGGGTCCAATTTTTAAAACCTCTGACAGAAACCCTGTGCGGTCCGCACCCCTACCGGCCCCAGACTTTCACCGCCCCCGGGGGTCTATCTCAACCCTGCCTCGCAGACCGGCTCACGGCTGCGCTCAGCGGGCCGTGAGCGGGCTTCGTGCGTGGCTTGGCTGTCAGGGTGCTAGCCTGACGTGCTGTGCGGCCCTACTGAGCCCCGTACCCTTCGGTACTTCATCCTCTGATCCGCTCGCGAGCTGTCACCGTGGGCAGGCCGTCTCTGCCGCCATGGTCCGCATCCACTGCCGAGCCGATGGAGGGCATACCAATGCGTTTCAGTTGCAATGCCCAGGGCGATTGGGTCGTCGACCCGGCCGAACTCGCACGCAAGCTCGGCATCTCGTGTGAGCAGTTGAAGATCGAGAAGATGCTGGGGCTCGTCCACACCCGAGTCGTGCCAGGGCGCGGTGCAGATAAGGGCCGGTCGCAGGTCACGGTCCGATGCCGAGAGGCAGCCTGGCAGGGCTTTTTCGACTGCGCCGGATATCTGATCAATGAATGTCGTATGTCGCCGGACAGCGTGTCGGGGGACACCGTTCACTAGGACGCGCTGTCGAGGAGTTGCCTCATGCCTGCGGATGCTAGCCGAACGGGTCTCGCGCAGACTGCACTCGACGCCTACCTTCGCGCGGAAGGGGCCGCCCGGCGTGGGCTGGACGGTGCTCCCATCTGTGAGATCGTCACCTGATCACCGATTTGCTCCTGCTCGCTCAGCAGAGGGGCTGTGATCCGGTCTCGGTCGTCCGCAAGGCAGAGAAGCACGTGCTCGCGGAGACCAGTCAGCGCTAGTGAGGGATCAGACAGGCCCACCGTCACTGCTTGATCCGGACGCGCGTTGTCGTCATCGCGGGCAGGATGCAACTGGTGGTGGAGGTCACGTGCCGTTTTTCTATTTCGACGTGCTCCACGACGGCGACGACGTGACCCGGGACCACAAGGGAGTCGATCTCCCCGACATGGAAGCAGCTCAGGTCCATGCTCTTGGGATATGGACGCGGATCATTCAGGAGCGGGCATCCGGTGGGCGGGATCCGCAACACTGGCGGGTCGCGATCCTCGACGTGCACGCGACCGTGCTGGCCCTGGTGCCTTATCCGACTGATAGCAACGCGCTGGGATAGCTCACGGCTGCGCTCAGAGGCTCGCTCGCTTCACTGTTGTCTTGGCTGTCAGGCAGTGCGCTGAGGCTATCGGCCGTCCACGGTCACGCTGTGCTCACCAAGCCCATAATCGCGTGCGATCTGTCACCGCCATCTCGCGGCAACAGATGCATGTTTTCCCGGTGATAGCGGGATTTGGGAGGCTGTCATGCAGCTCATCCATCACCCGCATTCCGGCAACACCGCCATTAGGCTCCTCGGGGCCGCTCTCCTCCTCACCGTCGGCACGTTCACGGTTTCGGGGGCGATGAGCCTTCACGAATTGGGGGTCTGGGAAATTGCGGCGTCGCTTCAATCTCTGAACGCGGAATAGCGATCAAGCGGCACATCTGTGATCCGCATCACGGACGGTGCCGGACTGAAGCGGTATTCTGAAGGACCTCTGCGTAGGAGGCTCATATGCGAATTTCGCTGAGACCGACACTCCGACTCTTGGCCGTGGTCACTGCTGGGGTGATCGCTTTCGCTGCGTTCTCGCTGGTCGGACGCGCCTATCATCCTACCGAAGCCGTGGCCGATCAGGTGCAGCCCAGCGACGAGGCGCAACCGGAGGCGGCCCCCAGGTCAAACGACTCGGATTGAGCGTTGGCTCTCGAACTGGCGCCCTTGTCTTTGGCCGTTCCTGTCGCCTGGACCTCAGCGCAACCAAGGAGATCCAGGTCGGGACAGTGGTGTGAAACGGTCAAGCTTTAGCCGCATCGGTTCCCCAGGTGGGTGGAATGATGCGCGCGCTCATCCGAAACCGACTGAACCGGGCCACGAGGATCCTAATTGCCGTGGCTCTGTGCTTGGTCGCCGCGCTCGTGCTGGTCTCTCTGGCGAAGATAGAGTCCCAGGTCCAGGGGATTGAGCAATTCGCGGTCAGCGACGCGAGGTGATCGGGGTGGCGTACCGAGGAACGGGAACCGCAGCCCCACGACTCCCAGCATGTCTCAGATTTCCGGCTGTAGGCCGATATCGGCGCCGGCTAATTCCGCCCAATCCGCAATTGCGAGCCCTGGCGCCCAAGTGCGTTTGAGGGCGACGTTCAGAGCTTGGAGGGCATCAGCGCGCCGCTTTGCAAATCTCTCTGCAGGTTCGGGGATGCTCAGGCCTGCGCCGCATCCATCCAGCGGATAATTCGCCTCGAACTCATCGTGCAGGAACGCTCTCGCCGCACCTCCAGCGCCATACGGGCGGGCGACTCGTGCGCGCTCACGAAGGCCGAGTGATCGCCCCGGCCTCGAACCACTTGTAGGCGCCTACCAGAGCGAGCACGGAGGCGATGGTTTCTCTCGCGATCAGCGAGGTTTGAACAGGTTCGGATCGAACGGAGGTTCGAACCCTCACAAGGCTGACGCAAGCCGCAGGTTCGACACAACTCGGCCAGCCACGCCAACCCTATCGCGCCCAAGCCTCTTCGCCTCATAGAGCGCCTTGTCGGCTGCTGCGATCAGGGCCGCAGGATCGACTGCCGGCGTGCGCGGGATCTGCGCCAGTCCGCAGCTCACCGTCACAACGCCATGAGGGCTGGCCGCATGTGCCAACTTCCAGCCGGCGACGGTATCCCGAATGCGATCCGCAACGATGATGGCTCCTTCGACATCCGTATCCGGCAGGATGACGGCGAACTCCTCTCCACCGATCCGACAAGAAATGTCGTGGCTTGGATCGGTCGCAGCCTCAATCGAGCGGGCGATTAGTTTCAGCGCCTCGTCACCCTTCTGATGTCCATATTTGTCGTTGAAGCCCTTGAAGTAGTCGGCGTCGATGACGAGCAACGACAAAGGCTGCTGTGAGCGCACAGAGCGCCGCCATTCTTGCGCAAGGACCGCATCGAACCGCCGCCGATTGGCCAATCCGGTGAGTGCATCTGTGGTTGCCAGTTGCGCCAACTCGATGTTCAGTTCCGCCGTCGCCTCCTCAGCGCGGCGGCGCTGCGCCAGTTCGCGTCCGAACAGCCACGTCAGCAGCATCGTCACTCCGCAAAGGCAAAGTACGACGCTGCCGAGACCGAGCGCTTTGCGCTGCCAGTCGGCGTAGATCTCTCCCGGGGGTACTGCAGCACTGAGCTGCAGGGGATAGTCGCCGATATGGGCAAAGGCGAAGTGGCGGTCGCCCGCACCCAGCATGGCCGGACCGACGAAGCTGCCGCTCTTGGCCTTCAGGATCTCTAGGTAGCTGGCGGTATCAGCCACGCTAGTGCCGATTTGGCGCGGATCGAAGGGCTCACGCATCGCGACGGTGCCACCAGGTCCATACAGCGTCACGGTTCCTGCGTGGTCGACGCCGGCAGCCGTGAAGAGACCACGAAAGTAATCGAGGAAGATCGCGCCAGCGACGACACCGGCGAACGAGCCGTCCGGGTTCGAGATACGACGGCTAAGCGTGATCACCCACTGCCCGCTCAGGCGTGAGACGGAAGGGGAGCTGACATGCAAGTCGTCGTCAGCGTGTGTGGCGAAGTAGCGGAAATACTCGCGATCTGCGCTGTTGAATGCCGGCGGGATGGCTGATTGCGAGGAGGTGACGACATTCCCGGCTGCGTCGAGCACAACGATGCTGCCGTAGCCGAGCGCGGTTGCGGCACGGTCGAACAGGAGCATGTGGCGAAGGTCCGGGCTGAGGTCGGCCACGTCCGGCCGCTTCATGCCATCGACCACGGCGCGTAGAGAGAGATCGTAGAGTTCGATGTTACGGGCGATGTCGCGCCCGAGCACTTGGATGAGGCTGCGGGATGTGATTTCGGTGCGCCGAGCAGCATCAAGGCGCATCTGCCAGAGCATGAACACCGACACTGCGCATAGACCGATCACCGCGAACACGCTGAGAGCGCTCAGCCACGCAGCGGAATGCGTCCACCGGAAGATCGGCTTGAGGGCAGGACGCACAGGCATCGGACCAAATTTTAGCTTCATCAAACTGCTTGATACTGCGACGAGTTGATCAAATTCCTGCTAAGTCGGGCGACTGCAAGCGATCTCTTGGGTGAGGTAAATTTTTACCATTGAGGCGTGCCTCCACATCTGCGGCTTGGCACTACTTTATGGGTTTAGGCCGCCGAGAGCGCTCCTACGAAATAGAGTGAGCCATCACCGCCGTTGGCGCTCCGGCCGGTCGTGCAGCATGTGGCACCACTAGCTAAAAGCCACGAGGTTCGCGTCTGAGTTGTTTGAGGTGTCGTGACCCGATCCCGGCCCCGATGTAGACGACCGAGACCACCATTCTCACAAACGAGGAACGGGAGGACTGGACCGCCACCATCATCAAGCAGGCTGGGGGAGTGCCGCGCCAGAGGGGCGACAAGGAAGCATGGAAGTAATTCGTGGACCTTCTTGAAGGGCTCAGAGCTGCCGTCAGAGAGGCAGCCCGATTGCCAATGGATTTGGTTCCTCAGTGCCCTTTTGGCGGTGCGCTCATCGGACAATCTGGGATCTGAACCATCATCCGGGTCGAGCGGATCGCTGCCAAAGTATCCGCAGAGCGAGGCGTATCAATTGCCTCGGCTTCGAGATCGGCGAGAGCCTCCAGTAAATGTTTCCGGCCATCAGCATCTCTCGGGTAGGGTTGGTCCGCCAGAAGCAGGAGCAACCTACTCATAAGCGAGCAACCAAATCGCTGAAGTGACAGGCCCATCGTCGTGCTCCGCACTCGTTCAGAGCACGTAGCGATGTGTCATCCGTTTCGTCACTCAATCATGTCAACTTTTCCTCCTAACACGCCTGGAACCTTCCTTGGATCTGCGCGGGGTATGGCTTAAGGTGTGGCCCCTTGAAAAGGTCACCCATTGCCTTTCGCCGAAGGAGCGTGCGCCGATGCTCTGGCCGGTCATGCAGCACGTGGCATCGCTGGCAGAACGCGGCGAGGTTGTCCTCGGCATCGAGGCCGACAAGCTCGGAGCGGCGCAATGCTCCCGAGAAGTCCAGCGCCACCAACGCTCGATCCCGCTTGCCCGTGAGGGTGTCCGGTATCCTCATCAGCATCGCGGCCAGCACTTCGGCGGTGGCGGCGGCCTTTTGGTTCGGGGCCGTGCCGATCCGCCGGCAGATGCCCTTCACAGCAGCATGCACCGCCTCGGTGTCTGCACGATCTCTTCGGCGACCTACAGCACTCCACTTCCCAACTCCGACCTACCGAGGTGGTCAGCTGATCCTTAAACCGCCTCTGCGACGGTTCTGACCGAGGCACGATCAACAGCCCTGACCACCTGTTCGGGTGCAAGGTGATGGATCATGTGGCCCATGAGGGAAGATCGCTCCGCGCGACAGGAAGGCTGTATCGTACTCACGGCGTTCCGTGCGACGGTGGTCGATGATCAAGCGCACCTGGGCGGTAACGAAGGCATCCCTCGGAATAGGAGTGTTAGTGGTCTGCGCCCTGTACGCCGCGCAGAAGCTTGATCGCGAGCGCGCTACCGAATGGCAGCAGCGCATAAGCAGTGCCGAGGATTTGCCTACGTCGCTAGCACGCACGCCTGGAGGCCAAACGCAGGCCCCCTCCCAATGAAGTGAGAGTCGGGATTAGAGGCGATGCCGGTAAATGCGTCAGCCAACCGACACTCAGCCGCGGTTCGTGAATTGGGCGTTATGGAGCAGGCCACCAGGATGGGCTGGGGTACAGGCCGACATTTCGGCCCATGCCCCAATCAGTGGCTCAAAGGAGCAGCATGCCGGTCGTCGGCACGTGGACGGTGAAGCCCGGTCCCTCGTCGACCCAGCCCGGCCCAGCCGTGCCGTGGTTGATGCCGTAGGCTTCGCTGGCGTCGGCCGCGTAATGATGCACGCCCGTTGTCGTGTTGAAGAAGCGCTCAAGAGTCACCTCGCCAAAAGCATTGGCGGTCGGCGTGTTGTAGGCCTCGAAGGCCACGCCCTCGTAGTGGTAAGTCGGCAACGTCTTGAGGATGCTGGCTTTCTCGTCGGCGCTCGTCCTGTAGAAGTGGTCGCCCGTCGCCGTGTCGAGGAAGCGGAACACGTCAACCGTGTTGGCGCTCTTGTCCGGCGTTGACCAAGCCACGCCCTCGTACTTGTAGGTCGGCAACGTCTTGAGAACGTTGGCTTTCTCTTCGGCGTTCGTCGTGTAGAAGTGGTCGCCCGTTGCCGTGTCGAGGAAGCGGTAGACGGGGTTCAGAGCCCCCGTCACGAAGGCGTGGTTCCCAGTACTGTCGGTGTAGTTACCGACGAGCTGGCCAGCATCGTTGACGCCCGTGATGCTGGTGCTGGTCGCGCCGTTGTAGTCAATGTTTTGAAATACGCCGTTCTCGAGCGTGAAGCCGTGCGAGTGGTTCGACGCATCGGTGTAGGTGCCAACGACCTCGCCTGATGAGGTCAGGCCGGTCACGGAGGTGCTGATTGCGTTGGGAACGTCGATGGTGACGGGCATCGAGCCGCTCAAAAGGAAGCCGTGCGTATGCTGGGACGCATCCGTGTAGCTGCCGAACTCGACGCCTCCCGTGACGCCTTGCAACCTGGTCGAGGTTGCCGATGGAACGTCGACTGTCGAGAAGGTGCCGCCGACATTGACGAAGCCGTGGGTGTTACCCTGCGGGTCAGTCTTCAGGGAGTATGACCCGAAGATGGTGCCGTCCTCGTTGATGCCGGAGATGATGGTCGAGCTTGATCCGGGGAAGGACACCGGCATGGTAACGCCGTTCGCATTGATGAAGCCCTCGCCGGCGTACGTGCTCGTGAGATAGTTGCCGACGATCGTCCCGGAATCGTTCTCGCCCGCCAACTCGTAGGTGAGCAAAATGAGGGGAGCCCGGTCAGACGGCGGGTCGAAGGAGACTTGCGAGTAGCTTCCATTAGCGTAGTTGAAGTACGTAGTCGATTCACCAATTCTATATCCCTGAATATACTCCACGAGAACCTTACCGTAAGGCGTAATGTCCAAGGCGTATATACTTAGACCTGGCGCGGTCGCATGGTAATTCAGCAATGTGAAGTCATAGTGCTGCATCGTTTCGGCCCTTACGGCTACAATCACTCACTCAGGAATGCCCGTACGGGTTGTGTTTTAGGTTCACTGTACGGAACGAGCAAGGCGAAACTGGCTGCCAACGCAGCAGACAGTCGACGGGCTTCGGCCTCGGGCGTGGCCTCGAGATCTGGACCCATGCGCCTATGGAGGGTTCAGGACGATCATGGAGCCGCCCCTCCCGTTGCTTCCTGCCAGCGTCGTCGAGGCCCCGGTCCAATAGGGCTTGCTCCAGCGGAACTTAGCAGGCGCCATCCTGCTGCGGTGCGGTTCGCCGACTGGGCGTTATGGAGCCTCCGCGTGGCCATTGCCTCAGGAGCAGCGAGAGGTGGCCAGGGCCTCCAGGATGAGCTGCTGGTGCTGGCGCCCCACCGCGAGCGTGTGTTGCATCGTCCGCAACAGCGCCTCGGCCAGTGACGTATCCCAGCCCCTCGCATCCATCTCCGCGATGGCGATCTCCTGATCGACTACGCGCCTCTCCCAGTCGCTCAGATGCCGCGTGGCCTGGACAAGGTGCTCGTACTCGCGCTCCAACCAGGTGAGGTGTCCAGGATTGCGGTCGAGGTCGGCCAGATCCGGGTTCATCGCACGCTTGCCGACTGGCGCTCTGACCACGTCTCGAAGGACCAGAGCAGGTTCGCCTGTGCTGCGCGCATGTGCGCCGCCTGCCTGAAGGCGCGCTCCACGTTCTCGTGCAGCCGCGTCGTCTCACGGTTGATGGCCAGCGTGAGCAGATCGAGCTGGTTGAACAAAGCCTCTGTCTCCGGCGAGAGCGCAAGCGGCGCCGGCTGGCACGCTCTTGGTCGCTTGGTCACCCGCTCCAGGAACGGCACCTCCATCAGGAGCTGATCGGCCTCATCCCGGATCTCGAACGCGCAGGCGGCCGCGTCATGCCCTTCCTGCACCAGCTCAGCCATCAGCTTCGGGATGGTCCTGCAGACGTCGAGATAGGCCGTCTCCAGGTCCGGCCGGATCATGCCGACCTCATCTCGCTCCAGACCGCCGGCCGTCCGAAGATGAAAATGATAGAGCGTCATCTGTCCTCGTTACCCTGCCTAAATGCCGCTTCACCGGCGGAGGAACTGCCGTGATAGGTCACCATCGTCTTGGCGCAGGAGCAGCGCGCTAACTTGGGTTGAGCCGCTCGGAGCCGTTGGCGTCGAGATGACGTCCCTCGCGGTCGAGATGCAGGTAGTTCACGTTGAACAGCGACACCCGCTGGAGCCGCTCCAGATCCGGGATCGTCAGGTACTTGCCCTTCAGCATGACCAGCCCGGTGGTGCGCATCTCCTGCAGCACGCGGTTGACGTGCACGTTTGACAAGCCCGTGGCGTCGCCCAGATCAATCTGGGTCGCTGGCAGAGCGCAGCTGTCGCCGTTCGTGAGCCCGACCCCACGCAAGCGGATGAACAGCTCGCAGAGGAGATGGCCGATCCGCTCCAGGCCGGTGCGCTGACCGAGGTTGACCGTCCACTCGCGCTGGGTGGCGGCGTGCACCAGCATCTCCCACCAGAGCGCCTGAGTGATGCGCGGATGCTGTTCGGTGAGGCTCAGGAGGGTGTCGCGCGAGATCTCGGCGAGCCTCACATGCGTGATGGTGCTGATCGAGTGATCCATCTCGCGCAGCACGAAGACGTGCGGATCGCACAGATCCCCGGGCAGGAAGAACGAGATGATCTGCCGGCGTCCGTCCTCCAGGGTCTTGTAGCGGCATGCCCAGCCCTCAAGGATCAGGTTGACGTGGTCGGGGTTATCGCCCTCGCGGATGATGTCCTGGTGAGGATCGAAGAGCCGCACCCGCTGGCGAGCGGCTTCTTCGAGCGCATGCCGGTCATCATAGGAGAGGCGCGCGAATTGCTCCAGCTTGCGGATGAGGTGCTGCGGCATGCCGGCCTCCACGACGCGACAGCGGCAACGTATGTCACTCCGTTTGCCAATAACTTCACTTGTGTGAACGTCCTGCGGTCACGTGAAGGGAAGGCGCATCAAAGTCGCCCAGCTGCTCCAAGCCGTTCCAATAGGGCTTGTCCATGTGGACCGTTCCAAACGGCGGAAAATGCCGTGTCGGGGAAACGACGGAAAATCCGACAGGCCGGTCGGGGCGTACGTGTCGAGCGTGATGCGCCCCGCACGTGTCGGAAAACCCTGTCAGGAAATCAAATGTCCAGAATACGCTCGTGGCCGGCGCTCCTCAAGTGCGCCGTGAAGATCCGGAAGGGGCCAATCTGAAGCCTTCACCTGAGCCGCGCCGAATGTCTGCTGACCCACGACCTAATTGCCGAAGCGGACGGACCGCAAACGGCCAGCTCCCGTCACTTTAGGTGTGACGACATGCGAAGGAGTGCCTCGCGAGCAAGGTGATGCGCTGCGATGGTCCCGGTTCAGCCGCTTGGCTCTGAGGCGACCCTGGTCCGTGCTATCGTGCTGATGCGGCAACTTAGGCGCCCGTACTGGGAGTTCGCTGAGCTCTCCCTATTCTTGCCCTCAACCTGCGGTTCGTGCGCTGGCTATCAAGGTCGGCGCGCCGCTCGGCCTGGAGGCATTCCCGACGATGGCCCAGCATCTACCGGACCTGCCACCGGAAGCATTCGCGAAGCACGATAGTGATCCCGATATCCTGTTCTACGCCCAACCGCGCTTCGTGACCCATATCGACGCTGATGCTATCGCAGCTGTGACCGACCTGTATCGGGAGGTTGCCCCAGCGGGCGGCGACATCCTCGACCTGATGTCGAGTTGGGTCAGCCACCTGCCGGAGGAGGTTGCCTATGCCAGCGTTATCGGACACGGCCTGAACACCGCGGAACTCGCCGCCAATACTCGACTGACCCAGCGTTTCGTGCAGGACCTCAATGCCGCGACGGACCTGCCACTCGACACGGCATGCGTCGACGCTGCGCTGATCTGCGTCTCGGTGCAATACCTTCAGCGCCCTGTCGCCGTCCTATCCGAGGTGGCTCGCGTGCTTCGCCCGGGTGCTCCGGCGGTGATCAGCTTCTCAAACCGCTGCTTCCCGACCAAGGCGGTGGCCATCTGGAACGCTCTCGACGGCACGGGACATGCCCAACTCGTCGGTCTATATCTCCAACGCGCCGGCTTCGTCCGCATCGAAGGACGTATCCTCAAGCCCGATGGAGGCCCTGGCGATCCCATGACGGCGGTGATCGGCTGGACCTCCGCGGCCTGAGGAACCCGGTGCTGGCTGGTCCCGACGGAGAGACTGTGCAGGACGGCGTGTGCCGATAGCCGTGGCGACAGCGTGAGTGTCACGATCCCACCTCGGCGCTACCCTCGAAGGCGCCATACTTGCCCATCTCGCCTAAAGCGTACGCCGGGAACCAGTTGCCGTGGAAGCCCGGCGGGATCCGGTGCCTGAGGCGGACCTTGGCGACGGGCGGCGCGTCGAACGCTCGCGCATCGAGGACGGCGAAGTCCGTCGTGTCGCGGGCGGTATCAATGACGAGCCCGACGAGCCAACCTTCGTCCTCGCCGGCCCCAGGGCGCGCTGGCACGAAGACGAACTCTCCCGGGATGCGGCCGGCATCGAACTCGTGCACGTGGCACTCGCCCGTCTCCAGGTCATGCTTGTAGAGCTGCGTCGCACCGGCGAGTTGCGTGTTGCCGTCGGCAGGGACGCTGACCGTGTAGAGGTAGCGGTGACGCTGCCCGAGAAGCCGCTCATCGATGCGGGGAAACTCCTGCGCCGCGGGGTCGAGCACCCGCCGCTCGACCCGCCTCGTCGCAGGATCGATCCTCCAGCGTTCGAGCCGGCCCGGGCTGTCGAGCCCGCCCGCGGCCGAGGTGAACACCGTCTCATAGGCGATGACATCGAGGATCACCCGCCCGTCCGCGTCGTCGTAGGCGTTGGCGGTGTGGAATACGAAGCAAGGCTCGACCTCGCACCAGAGGATGTCGGCGCCGTCGCCCTGCCGGGGGAGTAGGCCCACACGGGCCCTGTGGTCGGGGTTCCAGCGGAACGGGAAGCGGTAGCCGGCCAGCACCGCCCTCAACGAGAACGTGACGGGCAGGTCGAGTACGATCATAAAGCGCGCCGTGATCGCGCAGTCGTGGATGCAGGGGCCGTGCTCGACCGCGATCGGCACATCCCGCGCCACCTGCCCGGTCGGCGCGACGACGACGTGGCGCACGCTGTCCCAGACGCGGCCGTCATAAGCGACCGCGTGGGTCTCACCGGTCAGCGGATCGCGGTGCGGATGCCCAGTGAAGGATCCGGCGAGCGTCCCGTCGAACGGGTTGTAGCGCTGCTCCTCCAAGGTCCGCGAGAGTTCGACGGGGAAGCTGCCAGCTTCCACCACGGCGAAAATCCGGCCGCCGATCTCGACGACGTTGGTGTTGACGGTGTCGTTGCCGCCCCGCCGCGGACCGGAGGCAGCAGGCCGGCCGAGCGCCGCGGCGGCGGTGCACGAGCCGATCCAGCGGTTGCGATACCACAGCGCCCTGCCGCCCTCGATGGCGAGACCGTGCACCATGCCGTCGCCAAGGAACCAGTCGTGGCCCCGCGTCGCCGGACGGACGGGGTTGGCTCCCATCTTGAGGTAGAGACCGTCGAGCCCCGCCGGGATAGCCCCGGTGACCGGCAGGTTTTCGAGTGTCAGCTCTTCGCGCATCGGTTCGTGTACGCCGACCACGAAGGGGTTTCGCGTTATGGGCAGACGCAGCCGGTTGCAGGCCGCCAACAGACCGACGCCGGCCTCGGCGGCAGCGCGGAAGGCCGACTGGACACGGTTTGGCATCGGCAGCGATCCCCGGATCAGGTGTTAGGCTAGAACGTCGTCGAGGCAGGGCCGCCCGGTTACCGGCCGCCGAAGGAAGATCTCAAGGACCGACGCGCCTCTGCCCCCACGGGACGTACCGGCGACCGCACGGGGCCTTGAGCACACAACAGAAATGCTTGGATGCGGGTAAGCATACATCCCCCGATCCTGACGACGCCACGCTGTCCCCCTTGGGTCCATCATTGATGAGGCGCTGGAACCGGGGTCGATCATGGAAATTGGCTTGCCGAGCCGACGTTCACGCCGGTCGGGAGGAAGACTTGTCTGAGGATACCGAAAAGCACCGCGCCTTGCTCAGTGCTCTCAGGGACGCACAGGGGAAGAACGATGGCTCCTTCGAGCAGGCTGTCACGAACGCCTTCGAGCACGTCTTCGAACACCTGGGACACTTGAACGATCACGTCTCCCGCAGCGGCCCGGACGGCGGTGACCCCCGCTTAGAGCCTGGCGGAATCGCCAACCCTGCGATAGGGCCAGCCTCAGCCGTCCGCCAATCCGCAACTGCGGCCTTCTCCCTAGCCCAGAGAAGGCGCTGAAGGCGGAGTAAAGCACCGCGCTTTTACCGACTCGGCCGCGCACCTACTTACCCGGCATGCCTGTCCTCCTAGCGCTCGGCGCCGCCCTCCTGTTCGGCCTCGTGTTCGGCCCTCAGTGGTGGGTGCGCCGGGCGATGCAGCAACACGCTACCGAGCGGCCGGACTTGCCCGGGACCGGAGGCGAGCTCGCCCGCCATCTGCTCGACCTCGCACGG
>NZ_VZZK01000060.1 GCF_008806385.1 Methylobacterium soli | reverse complement strand
CCGTCCGGGAGTGGTCGAATCCGCGATAGCGGAACGGGTGAGGGGTGCGACTTCTCCGGACAACGCACACCCCTCACCCCAACCCTCTCCCGCACGGGAGAGGGGGCCCGTCGCGCCATCAGGGCTGGTTCTGGTATCCGCTGCGCATCCCAGGATCACCTCCCGCACCCCGGACCGACGTTGTGAGCAGACGTCCGAGCGCATCACCTCTCCCGTCCGGGAGAGGTCGAGTCGGCGCGAGCCGACCGGGTGAGGGATGCGACCTTTCCGGAGGAGGCTGTCCCCTCACCCCAACCCTCTCCCGGACGGGAGAGGGGGTTCGTCGCGCTCTCAGAGTTGGTCCCGCCACCTGGCCGGTAGCCCAGGCCCGCCCCCGGTGCCCCGGAACGACAGATGGGAGCGGATGGCCAAGCGCCTCACCGCCCCCGTCAGGGAGTGGTGGAGTGCGCGAGTGCGGAACGGCGAGGGAGGTGACCTCTCGGAGAGGTCGCGCCCCGGCATACCCGCCGGGTATCAGGCCGCCTGCACCCGCCGCACCCGCACGGGCTCGACCCGGTGCCCGGCCGGGGCCGCCTCGATCAGTCGGCGCAGGCACTCGACATCGGCGAAGTTGCGCGAGATCAAGTCGGTGACGTCGCCGTCGACCACCGCGTCGACGTGGCGGCAGCGGCGGCGGTTGCGGCCGGCCTGGCAGGAGCAGCGGAGATAGAGGCCGGAGGGCCGCTCCTCCAAGGACACCTCGTAGCGGTTGCCGGTGCTGCCCCGGATCGCGAAGCGGAGCCGGTCGTCCTCCGGCCCGGACGCCCGCCGGGCGGAGAACAGCGCCCGGCCCGCCACCGAGTCGCGCCCGGGCTGGCGGTATCGCGGCAGGTCCGGCCCGGGCGCCAGGGTCGTGACCTGAAGGGGCAGCACCCGGGTGAGCCCGGCCACCCCCTCGGCCCCGGTCTGCCGCATGGCCGCGAGGGCGATCTCGGCGCAGGCAAAGGCGTCCTCGCCCGCGTCGTGATGCTCGAAGCGGATGCCGAGGCGCGCCGCGACCTTGCCGAGGCCGCAGCCGGCCGGGTCCGGGAACACCTGTCGGGCGATCTGCAGGGTGCAGAGATACGAGAAGGCCGGCACCGGCAGGCCGTAGGCGGAGAGCGAGGCGCGCAGCACCCCCATGTCGAAGGGCGCGTTGTGGGCAAGGATCAGCCCGCCGGTGAGATCCGGCAGGAACTCGGCCATCACGCTCGGGAAATCCGGCTCGGACCGCACATCGGCGGGCACGATGCCGTGCACCCGGATGTTGCCCGGCGCGAAGCGCAGCTCCGGCGGCCGGATCAGGCGCGAGGCCCGTCGCACGATCCGATCGCCCTCGATCCAGGCGAGCCCCACCGCGCAGGCACTGTCGCGCCGCTCGTTCGCCGTCTCGAAATCGATCGCCAGGATGGTCATCGGCCGCGACGATAGGGGCTCGGGGAGTCGCGGCGCAACGGGATTTTGCCCGAGCGGGGTGATGCGCCGCAGCGGGGAGGAGCCGCATGGCGGGCTCCCGCCCGACCCGCTCACGGGATCCTGAGCGGCGAGAATCCGGCGGGTCGCGGCAAGGAGCGGCGCATCGTCAGGCGCTCTCCACCATCGCGACCCACGCCTCCTCCGAGATCACCGTCACGCCGTGCTTCTCGGCGTCCTTCAGCTTCGAGCCCGCGCCCGGACCCGCCACCACGAGGTCGGTCTTGGCCGAGACCGAACCCGAGACCTTGGCGCCGAGGCGCTCGGCCGTGGCCTTGGCCTCGTTGCGGGTCATGCGCTCGAGGGAGCCGGTAAAGACCAGGGTCTTGCCCGCGAAAGCGGCGGCCGAGGCGGCGGCCTGCATCGGCGTGACGGTGACCGCTTCGAGGAGCGCGCGCACCGCCGCGTCGTTGTGGGGCTCGCAGAAGAACTGGATCAGCGAATCGGTCGCCACCGGGCCGATCTCGCCGTCATCGGCGAGAAGGTGGTAGGCCTCCCCGGGCCGCTGGGCGGCGGCGCGGGCGAGCGCGGCCTCGGCCGCCTCCAGGCTCCCGTAATGGCCCACGAGGCTGTCGCGCTGGCTCGCGCTCATGCGCACCCGCGGGCGCGTATCCGCCTCCCCCTCCCCCGCCTCGCCCGGCGCGCCCGCCTCCAGGAGCCGGTCGCGGGTGGTCGGGCCGATGCGCGGCACACCCGAGATCTCAATGAAGTCGGGCCCGGCCTGGGCGGCGCCGGCGGCGGCCACCGCCTGCATCAGGCTCGGCATGTCGGGGAAGCGCTTGGCCAGCGCCTTGGCGGTGGATTCGCCGATCTGCGGGATGCCGAGCGCGAACAGGAAGCGGTTCAGCGGCAGGGTCCGGCGCGCCGCGACCGCCGCGAGCAGGTTCTTGATCGCCTTGTCCTCGTCGTCGCCCTTCTTCTTGGCCTTCTTGGCCGGCGGCTCCCCGGCGGCGCGGCGCTCGGCCGAGAGCGCCTCCCGGCGGGCGACGATCGCGGCCTTCAAGGCGTCGAAATCGAGCCGGAACAGGTCGGCCGGCTGGCGCACGAGGCCGGCCTCGAACAGCACCTCGATATAGGTCTCGCCGAAGCCCTCGAGGTCGAAGGCGTTGCGGGAGACGAAGTGCTTCAGGCGCTCGACCCCTTGGGCCGGGCAGATCAACCCGCCGGTGCAGCGGCGCACCGCGTCCTGCCTGCCGGTGCGCGGATTGATCTCCCGCACCGCCCGGCTGCCGCAGGCCGGACAATGCTCGGGGAAGACGTAAGGCGTCGCATCCGCCGGCCGCTTCTCCAGCACGACGTCCATCACCTTCGGGATGACGTCGCCCGCGCGCTGCACCACCACGGTATCGCCGACCCGGATGTCACGGCCCTCACGGATCGGCTCGCCGTCGCCCCCGACGCCCTGGACATACCCCTCGTTGTGGAGCGTGGCGTTCGACACAACGACGCCCCCGACCGTCACGGGCCGGAGCTTCGCCAGGGGGTTGAGCGAGCCGGTGCGCCCGACATTGATCGCGATCTCCTCCACCACCGTGAAGGCCTTCTGGGCCGCGAACTTGTGGGCGAGCGCCCAGCGCGGCGCCCGGGAGACGAAGCCGAGGCGGCGCTGCAGGGCGAGGTCGTCAACCTTGTAGACCACGCCATCGATGTCGTAGCCGAGATTCGGCCGCTCCGCCTCGATCGCGCGATAATGCGCGATCATGGCCGCCGCATCGGCGCACAGGATTGTGTGCGGGTTCACCGGCAGGCCCCAGGCCCGGAACCGCTGCATCACGCCGAACTGGCTGCCCTCGAAGGGTGGGGTCACCTCGCCCCAGGCATAGGCGAAGAAGCGCAAGGGGCGCGCGGCCGTGATCGCGGGATCGAGCTGGCGAAGCGACCCGGCGGCGGCGTTGCGCGGGTTGGCAAAGAGCGGCTTGCCGGCCGCCTCCTGCCGGGCGTTGATCGCGGCGAAATCCGCGTGGTTGAGATAGACCTCGCCGCGCACCTCGCAGATTTCCGGCACGTCCTCGCCCGTCAGCGCCTCGGGAATATCCGACACCGTCCGGGCATTCGGCGTCACGTTCTCGCCGACCTCGCCATCGCCCCGGGTCGCCGCCGTGACGAGGCGCCCGTTCTGGTAGCGCAGGGACAGGGACAGCCCGTCGATCTTCGGCTCGGCGGTGAAGCTCAGGGGCTCGGCCTCCGGCCAGTTCAGGAAGCGCCTGACCCGGGCCACGAATTCCTCGACCTCGCTCTCCGCGAAGGCGTTGCCGAGCGAGAGCATCGGCACCGCGTGCCGGACCTTGCCGAACTTGTCGGATGGCTTGGCGCCGACCGAGGCGCTCGCCGCACCGGTCCCGGAGAGCTCAGGGACGCGCGCCTCGATGGCCTCGAGCTCCCGCCGCAGGGCATCGTAGGCGGCATCCGTCATGATCGGCGCGTCCGCGCCGTGATAGGCCTCGTCCGCCTCCGCGATCTCGGCCGAGAGGGCCTCGTGCCGGGCGCGCGCCTCCGCGGCCGTCATGCCATCGGCGGGCTCCCCCGACAAAGCCTGCGGTGCCGGGGAGGCCGTTTGGGTTTTCGCCGCCATGGATCGGGTGCTGAATCCGTGCTTGGGAGAAGGGGCCGCGAACCTAGCGCAGGGCGTTGCGGGAGGCGACTTGGGCTTGGAGGAAACTTACCGGTAAGCCGTGCATGAATTGTTCCGTTCGGCCCGGGGGCGAGGCGGGCCGCAAGGGGCAGATCGTGCATGAATTGTTCCGTGGTCGCAGGCCGTAACCGGGGGGCTTCCGCGACGAATTGCGAGGTGACGGAACGCCCGCGCGCCCTCATGCGGGCGGGTTCGTCCCGCACGATCGGCCGAAGAACCGACCCTCCGGTTGCACAACTTCTCCGAGATTTTCGCCCCGCCCCGAGGTTTCCGACGCGCCCATGACCGCACAGACGCTGCCGCTTCCCTGGCTCGATCGCGCCGGCCGCCTCTCGCCCCTCAAGCTCGTGGCCTTCCTGGGGGCGCTGGCGCCCGGCCTCTACCTCGCGGGCGCCTACGCCCTCGACGCGCTCGGGGCCAAGCCCATCACGGCCCTCCTGCACGGGACCGGCGAGTGGTGCATCCGCTTCCTGCTGCTCTCCCTCGCCGTCACCCCCCTGCGGCGGGTCGCGAACTGGCCGAAGCTGATCAACCTGCGCCGGATGCTGGGCCTGACCGCCCTGGCCTACGCCATCATCCACCTCGCCCTCTTCGTGGTGGACCAGAACTTCGTGCTCACCAAGGTCGCCTCGGAGATCGTGCTGCGCATCTACCTGACGATCGGCTTCGTGGCGCTCCTGGGCCTGATCGCCCTCGGGGTCACCTCGACCGACGCCATGATCCGCCGCATGGGCCAGGCCTGGAACCGCCTGCACCGCATCGTCTACGCCATCACGGCGCTCGGGCTGCTGCATTACTTCCTGCAATCCAAGATCGACGTCTCCGACCCGGTCTTCTGGACCGGCCTGTTTCTGTTGCTCATGGGCTGGCGCCTGCTCCAGAGCAGGGGCCTCGCCGCGCGGCCCCTGCCCCTCCTCGGCCTCGCCATCGCGGCCGGCCTCGCCACGGCACTGCTGGAGGCCGCCTGGTACGGCGTGAAGAGCGGCATCCCGGCTGCCCTGGTGCTCGGCGCGAATCTCGACTTCTCCTACGTGATCCGGCCCGCCTGGTGGGTCCTCGCGGTCGGGCTGCTGTTCCCGCTCGTGTGCCTCGCGCGCGCCAAGACCCCGGCACCGCGGCGCGCCGCGCCGCCGAAGGCCGCCAAGGCGCCCCGGATCGCCCCGGCCGAGTAGACGGCGCCTTGTTCCGGCCGCGCGAAGCCGGCACAAGCGCGGCCGGAGCCGTCGCGGCTTGAGGGAAACGATCGATGCGTCGGACTTGCGTCGCGCTGGAACTTGGCCTCCTGGGGCTTGGCCTCACGCTCGGAGCCTCAGCGGCCGAGGCAGCCCCGGCCGAGAAGCCAGGCCCGGCGGCCCAGTCCGCGCCGTCGGCCAAGCCCGTCTTGACAACCAAGCCAGCTCCGCAAGCGGCCCCGGCCGCGCCCGGTCCGCAGGCCGCCTGTGCCCGCCCCGAGCCGCCCCCGCCCGAGGCCAAGCCGAAGAAGCCGCCGCTCCCGGAGAAGCCCGCCTGCCTCGACGCCAAGGGCGGCTGCCCGGGCTGGGAGGCCTACAGCTACAACGACGCGATCCAGGCCTATAATCTGCAGCTCCAGGCCTTCCGGCCCCTCGCCGAGGCGTATTTGCAGAAGCTCAACGCCTACGTGAAAGGCAGTGCGGACTACGCGCAGTGTGAGCTGAAGACCCTGCAATAGGCGCCCTGCCGGGGCTCGCGCCGCCTTCGTGGGCCTCCGGATCCATGCTAGCTTTGTCCCATGAGCCTGCAACCGAAGACACGGCTGACGGTCGACGAGTTCCTGGCCTGGGCGGTCGGCAGGCCGGGTCGGCACGAATTGCTGGATGGCGAGGTCGTCTCGATGTCGCCCCAGAGAGCCCGCCACGCACGGGCGAAATTCCGGGTGCAAACCGCCCTGCAGGCTGGCCTCGCCGCGGCGAAGCTTCGCTGCGAGATGCTTCCGGACGGCATGACCGTCCGCGTTGACGACGTGACGGCCTATGAGCCGGATGCCCTCGTCCAATGCGGCGAACCGCTCGATGACGACGCCGTCTGCGCCACCAACCCGATCATCGTCATCGAGGTCATGTCACCCGGAACCCGCGGCATCGATGCCGGCCAGAAGCTCGCCGACTATTTCCGGCTGCCGAGCATCCAGCATTACCTGATGATCGATCCGGGCAAGCGTCGACTGATCCATCACCGGCGCGGAAGCGGCGACATCATCGAGACCCGCATCGCCTCGGAGGGCTGGGTCGATTTCACGCCGCCGGGCTTCAGCGTGGCGGTCGGCGATCTCTTCCCCGAGACCTGACGCATTGTTGAAGATCCGCCTCGCCTCAGGCGCCGTGGACCGACGCCGCGGGGGCCGTCTGCGCATGGTCTGGACGGCGAGGTCAGGGTAGCCTGCGCACATGCCCATCGACTTCCATGCCGAGCGGAATCGCATGAGCTACGCCGGGCGCGACGTCTCGCCCGACTGGGCGGAGGCGATCCGGGCTCTCGTCGACCCGGAGGGTCTCGACGTCGCCGATATCGGTTGCGGCGGCGGCCTCTACGCCGCCGAATGGACGCGTCTCGGAGCCGCGACGGTGGTGGGCGTCGATTTCTCGGCAGAGATGCTCGGCGCCGCGCGGGAGCGCCATCGCGGCCTCGCCGGCCTCCGCTTCGTGCAGGGCGATGCCGGTGCCACCGGCCTGCCGGCGGCGAGCGTCGACGTGGTGTTCTCGCGGGCATTGATCCACCATCTCGACGATCGCGACGCCTGCTTCCGGGAAGCTCGCCGGATCTTGCGGCCGCAGGGGCTCGTCATCCTGCAGAACCGCACCCCTGAGGACGTGGGGCTGCCCGGCGCGCCCGACCACCTCCGCGGCTATTACTTCGAGCGCTGCCCACGCCTCCGCACGGTCGAAGATGCGCGGCGACCGCGATCGGAGGCGATCGTCTCGGGCCTGCGCAAGGCGGGCTTCGGCGACGTGCGAAGCCGCAGCGTCTGGGAGACGCGCCAGGTCCATTCCGGCTTCGCGGCGCTGGCGGCCGATCTGCGGGCGCGGACCGGACGCTCGATCCTGCACGCGCTCTCCGATGCGGAGCTGGTGGATCTGATCGGGTTCATCGGCACCCGGCTGCTCCGGGAGGGCCCGGTGACCGAACGGGACCGCTGGACCCTGTGGTGGGGCCGCGCGGAACCGGAGGCGGCGGCCCCCGCGGCTTGACCCCCGCCTGTGCCGATGCGAGAGCGCCCGACGCTTCGACGCCCACGCAACAGGACGCCCGCATGACCGCTCCCCTCGATCTTCTCGTCCTCGGCAACGCCATCGTGGACGTCATTGCCCGCATGGACGAGACCTTCCTGTCGGCGCAGGGCGTGCCGAAGGGCGCGATGCAGCTGATCGACGAGGCGCGGGCCGAGGATCTGTTCGGCGCCATGGGCCCGGCAACGATCATCTCGGGCGGCTCCGGCGCCAACACCGCGGTGGGCGCCGCGACCCTCGGGACCCGCACCGGCTTCATCGGCAAGGTCCGCGACGACGAGCTTGGCCACCTGTTCGCGCACGATCTGAAGGCGACCGGCGTGCAATTCGGCGTGGCGCCGGCGAGCGAGGGGCCGGCGACCGCCCGCTGCTTCGTGCTCGTCACCCCCGACGGCGAGCGCACCATGAACACCTATCTGGGCGCCTGCCAGGGCCTCTCGCCCGCCGATGTCGACGAGGCGGTGGTGGCCAGCGCCCGCATCACTTATCTCGAAGGCTATCTCTGGGATCCGCCGGCCGCCAAGGACGCCTTCCGCAAGGCGGTCAAGATCGCCCACAATGCCGGGCACGCCGTGGCGCTCACTCTCTCGGACGCCTTCTGCGTCGGCCGCTACCGGGAGGAGTTCCTGGGCCTGATCCGCGACGGCAGCATCGACATCCTGTTCGCCAATATCGGCGAGTTGCAGAGCCTCTACCAGACCGAGGATGCCGAGGCGGCCGTGAAGGCCCTGCGCGACGAGCGCGACAACCGCGGCAAGCACCTGCTCGGACTCGTCACCCGCTCGGAGGCCGGCTCCGTGGTGGTGAAGGGCGGCGAGATCCGCACGGTCGAGGCCTCGCCCGTGCGCGAGGTGGTCGACACCACCGGCGCGGGCGACCTGTTCGCGGCGGGGTTCCTCGCGGGCCACGCGCGCGGGCTCGACTACGTCACCGCCGCCCGTCTCGGATCCCTCGCGGCGGCCGAGGTGATCCAGCATATCGGCGCCCGGCCGCAGGGCGACCTCGTGGCCCTCGCCAAGGCGCAGGGGCTGATCTGAGCCGTCTCAGGGCCGGAGCAAGACCTTGCCGACGGCCTCGCGGCGCTTGAGGATCCGAAGCGCCGCGACGTAATCCGCGAGCGGGTAGACGCCGTGGACCTTGGCGCTCAGGCGCCCCTCGGCGACCCAAGCGAGCAGCTGGCGCTGGTTGGCCCGGTGCGCCTCCGGCTCCTGCTCGACGAAGACGCCCCAATGCACCCCCTGGACGTCGATGCCCTTCAGCAGCACGAGGTTGAGGGGGATGCGGGGGATCTCGCCCGCCGCGAAGCCGACCACGAGGAAGCGGCCCTTCCAGGCGAGCGCCCGGAGCGCCGGCTCGGCGTAGTCGCCCCCCACCGCATCGTAGACCACGTCGACGCCGCGCCCGCCCGTGAGGCGGCGCAGGGCGTCCTTGAGGGTGTCGGGGCTGTAGACCAGGGTCTCGTCGGCGCCGTGCTGGCGGGCGACCGCGAGCTTCTCCTCGGAGGAGGCGCAGGCGATGACCCGGGCGCCCAGGACCTTGCCGAGCTCGACCGCCGCGAGGCCGACCCCGCCCGACGCGCCGAGCACCGCCAGAACCTCCCCCGGCGCCAGGCGGGCCCGATCGCGCAGTGCGTGTAGCGAGGTGCCGTAGGTGATGGTCAGGCCCGCAGCCTGCTCGTCGCTCACAACCTCCGGTACCCGGGTGAGCCGCGCCAGATCGACCACGATCCGCTCCCGGCAGGTCCCGAATTTCTGGTGCACGACGACGCGGTCGCCGATTCCGATCGGAGCCCCCCCGGCCGATGTTTCACCGTCCTGGCGACGGAACATGTCATATGATTTTTGCGGATCTACATATGATTTTCGACCGTCTACATATGACGATCGCACCGCGTCAGCCGAATGCGGCAGATCGGGCCCCAGAGCCTCCACAACCCCGCAGGCCTCGCCGCCGGGCGAGAACGGGAGCTCCGGCTTGACCTGGTAGCGGCCTGCGATGATCAGCGTGTCGAAGAAGTTCAGCGCGGCCGCGTTCACCCGGATGAGCGCCTGGCCCGGGCCCGGGACGGGATCGGGCAGCGTCTCGATCGACAGGTCCTCGGGCCCGCCGAGCCGGGTGCAGAGCAATGCCTTCATGTGCGCCTCCACTGATCTCGGCCGCGGTTGCACACCGAAATCCACGCCGCCGCAAGGCTCGGCGGGCCGCCCGACGTCAGGTCCGCGCGTAGGTACCGGTGATCTGCCCCTTGGCGAGGACACGGCCCTTCATCGCGTCGAGGAGCGCGCCGCGTCCCGGCGAGGCCGCGAGGGCGAGGGTGCCGTCGAGGGCGTAGACCTGGAAGACGTAGCGATGCGGGCCGTGCCCGGTCGGCGGATCGGGGGGCAGGTACTGATCCTTCAGGAAGCTGTTCCGGCCGAGATTGTGGTGCGCGCCGGGGCCCGCCGGGCTCGCGAGCGCCCCCTCGGCCAGGGCGGCATCGTGCCCGGCGAGGTTCCAGACGATGAGGTGCACGAGGGGCTTCGGCGTCGGGCTGTCGGCGTCCTCGGCGAGGATCACGACGCTCCGGGCCTCGCTCGGCACGCCGCTCCAGGCGAGCGGCGGCGACACCTTGGCGCCGTCCTGCGTGAACCGGGCCGGCAGGGCCTCGCCTTCCGCGAAGGCCGGGCTCGTCACCGCGAGGCTCTCCGGGGCCTCCGGGAAGAATGCGTGATAGGCGGTCTTCTCGAGACCGGCCTTCAGGCCCGACAGGGCCTCGCCGACGGCATGGGGCAACTTCTCGAGCATGGGCGTCTCCTGTCGTGACCCTGTCAACGGGGGGAGGTCGCCGCCGGTTCAGGCTGGGTGCCCGCCTTACGACGGGTGCCCGTCTTGAGACGGGCGCTCGGCCCGCATCATGTAGTTGACCGCGACGTCGCGGCTGATGCGCCAGCTGTCCCCGAGGGGGTTGTAGGCCACGCCGGTCGTGTCGGTGAGCTTGAGCCCGCCCGATTCGATGGCGCGGGCGAGTTCGGCCGGCGTCACGAACTTCTCCCAATCGTGGGTGCCCTTCGGCAGCCAGCCGAGGACGTACTCGGCCCCCACGATGGCGAGGGCGAAGGAGCGCAAGGTTCGGTTGATCGTCGCGGCAAACATCATCCCGCCGGGGCTCACGCCTTCCGCGGCCCTGCGCACGAAGGCGGGCATGTCCGTGACGTGCTCGACCACCTCCATGGCCAGCACGATGTCGAACCGCTCGCCGCGATCGACGACCGCCTCGATCGTCTCGGCCCGGTAATCGACGCTGACCCCCTCCGCCTCGGCATGGGCGCGCGCGACCCGGATGTTGGTCGGCGCCGGATCGAGGCCCGTGACCGTGGCGCCGAGGCGCGCCAGCGGCTCGGACAGCACGCCGCCGCCGCACCCCACATCGACGATGCGCAGGCCGTCGAGGGCGAAGGGAGCGTTCGGGTCGCGCCCGAAATGGCGGCAGGCGGCGTCGCGGATATAGGCGAGGCGCACCGGGTTGAAGCGGTGCAGGACCCGCATGGGGCCGCGCTCGTCCCACCAGGTCGCCGCCAGATTGTCGAAGCGGGCGACCTCGTCGCGATCGATGGAGGAGGCTGTCTGTGGGCTCATCGGCTCGGCCGAACTCCGGAATGCCGCCCGCGGGCGATGTGGATCGAGGCGCAAGCCCCAGAGGCGGATCCGCCAGAGGTGAACGCGCCAGAGGCGAACGTGATCGCGGGTCGGTCGGCCGGCGCCTTGCCCGCCCGGACCATCCGGACGGTCAGCCCCGCGATTGACACGCTGAGGCACCCCTTGTACCCGCCGGAGCCCGGCCCGGTACAGCCGCATGGCGGTAGCGGGCCCGCGCGAGCGCCGCCCCGTCTTGCGGTGCTCCCGATCCCGTTCAAAGGCAATCGACGCGGACGCGACATGCCTCGTTTGGTGATGACATGCCCCGTTTGGTGATGAAATTCGGCGGCACCTCCGTCGCCAATGTCGACCGGATCCGCAACGTGGCGCGCCACGTGGCCCGCGAGGTCGCGGCCGGTTACGACGTCGCCGTGGTGGTCTCGGCCATGTCCGGCAAGACGAACGAGCTCGTCGGCTGGGTCAAGGACGCCAACGGCCTCTACGACGAGGCCGAGTACGATGCCGTCGTGGCCTCCGGCGAGCAGGTGACCTCCGGTCTCCTCGCCATCGCGCTGCAGAAGGACGGGATCAAGGCCCGGTCCTGGCAGGGCTGGCAGATCCCGATCGAGACCTCGAGCGCGCATGGCTCGGCGCGCATCGCCGCGATCGACAGCGCGAATCTCGACGCCGGCTTCCGGCGCGGCGAGGTCGCGGTGATCTCCGGCTTCCAGGGCATCCACAAGGAAACGGGCCGGATCGCGACCCTCGGGCGCGGCGGCTCCGACACGAGCGCGGTCGCGGTGGCGGCGGCCATCGGGGCCGAGCGCTGCGACATCTACACGGACGTGGACGGCGTCTACACGACCGATCCGCGCGTGGTGCCGAAGGCCAAGCGCATGGAGCGCGTGACCTTCGAGGAAATGCTGGAGATGGCCTCGCTCGGCGCCAAGGTGCTGCAGGTCCGCTCCGTGGAACTCGCCATGGTGCACCGGGTGCCGACCACCGTGCGCTCGAGCTTCGACCCGCCGGACGCGGCCCGCCCCGGCACCCTCATCTGCGACGAGGACGACATCGTGGAACAGCAGATCATCACCGGGATCGCCTTCGCGAAGGACGAGGCGCAGATCACGCTCCGCTCCGTCAAGGACAGCCCCGGCGTCGCCGCCGCCATCTTCGGGCCGCTGGCCGATGCCAACATCAATGTCGACATGATCATCCAGACCGTGTCGGGCGACCAATCGACCACGGACATGACCTTCACGGTGCCGGAGGCCGATTACGCGCGCACGCGCACCATCCTCGACCAGCAGCGCGAGACGATCGGCTTCGCCCAGATCGAGGGTGCGACCGAGGTGGTCAAGGTCTCGGCGATCGGCGTCGGGATGCGCAGCCACGCGGGCGTCGCCGCCAAGGCGTTCCGGGCGCTTGCCCAGAAGGGCATCAACATCCGGGCGATCACGACGTCCGAGATCAAATTCTCGGTCCTGATCGACGCGGCCTACACGGAGCTTGCCGTTCGTACGCTCCACTCGCTATACGGCCTCGATCAGGCTTGAACCTCCCGCGCCGGAGCGAGCGACGCGTTGCCTTGCTGGCCGGTTTGGCGCCAAGGTTGCACGGGCCACCGAAGGTTGGATTGACGAGACGATGCCCGCTGCGCCCGGAGGCCCGCGCCTGCTGCTGCGCCGCCTTCGCGAAGCGATGGCGGAGCCGGTCAGCCCACAGGCGCGCCTGGACCGCATCGTCGTCCTCATCGCCGCCAACGTCATCGCCGAGGTCTGCTCGGTCTACGTCCTGCGCGACGACAACACCCTCGAGCTGTTCGCCACGGAAGGGCTGAACCGCGAGGCGGTGCACCTGACCCGGATGCGCGCCGACGAGGGCCTCGTCGGCCTGATCGCGCAGACGGCCGAGCCGCTCTCGCTCTCCGACGCTCAGACGCACCCGGCCTTCGCTTATCGCCCGGAGACGGGCGAGGAGGCCTACCACGCCTTCCTGGGCGTGCCGCTGCTCCGCGCCGGAAACACGCTCGGCGTGCTGGTCGTCCAGAACAAGACCTACCGGGTCTATTCCGAGGAGGAGATCGAGGCGCTCCAGACCACCGCCATGGTGCTCTCGGAGATGATCGCCTCGGGCGAGCTGCAGGGCCTGGCGCCCGGTGCCGGCTCGGCGACGCGCCGGGCGGTGAGCCAGCGCGGCGTGGCGCTCGCGGAGGGCATCGGCCTCGGCCACGTGGTGCTGCACGAGCCCCGCATCGTCGTGAAGACGCTGATCGCCGAGAATGTCGAGCGCGAGGTCGAGCGCCTGGAGGCGGCGATCCAGGAGGTGCGCTCGGCGATCGACGACCTCGTGGAGCGCGGCGACTCGATCGGCACCGGCGAGTCCCGCGAGGTGCTAGAGACCGTGCGCATGTTCGCGCACGACAAGGGCTGGCTGCGCCGGATGCGCGAGGCCGTGGTCTCGGGCCTGACCGCGGAGGCCGCGGTCGAGCGGGTGCAGTCGGACAACCGCGCCCGGATGCTGCGGCAGAGCGACCCCTACCTGCGCGACCGGCTGCACGACCTCGACGACCTTGCCAATCGCCTGCTGCGCCAGCTCATCGGCCCGGAGGCGTCGGGGCGCGGCAGCGCCATGCCGGAGAACGCGATCCTGGTCGCCCGCTCGATGGGTCCGGCGGCGCTCCTCGATTACGACCGCACCAGCCTGCGCGGCGTCGTGCTGGAGGAAGGCGGCCCGACGAGCCACATCGCCATCGTGGCGCGGGCGCTCGGTATCCCGGCCGTCGGCGAGGTCGCGAACGCGACCGCGCTCTGCGACGCGGGCGACGCCATCATCGTCGACGGCATCGCGGGCGAGATCCAGGTCCGGCCGGGCCCCGAGATCGAGGCGGCCTATGCCGAGATGGTGCGCCTGCGCGCCCGCCGGCAGGAGCAGTACCGGGCCCTGCGCGACGTGCCGGCCGTGACGAAGGACGGCGTGCGCATCGGCCTGCACCTCAATGCCGGCCTCCTCGTCGACTTGAGCCACCTGCAGGAGACCGGAGCCGAGGGTATCGGCCTGTTCCGCACCGAGCTGCAATTCATGGTGGCCGAGCGCATGCCGTCGGCGGCCGAGCAGCAGGCCCTGTACGAGGCCGTCTTCGCCGCCACCGGCGACAAGCCGGTGACGATCCGCACCCTCGATATCGGGGGCGACAAGATCCTGCCCTACATGCCCAAGCTCGAGGAGGAGAACCCGGCTCTGGGCTGGCGCGCGATCCGCATCGGCCTCGATCGCCCGGCCCTCCTGCGGGTGCAGCTCCGGGCACTCCTGAAGGCCGCCGGCGGGCGTCCCCTGAAGATCATGTTCCCGATGGTGGCGACGGTGGACGAGTTCGTCCGCGCCAAGGCCATCGTGGACCGCGAGAAGGCGCATCTGCACCGCCACGGCCACGCGCTGCCGAGCGATTGCCGCCTCGGCGCGATGATCGAGGTGCCCTCGCTCCTGTTCCAGATCGACGAGATCGCCGCGGCGGCGGATTTCCTCTCGGTCGGCTCGAACGACCTGATGCAGTTCCTGTTCGCGGTCGACCGCGAGAACCGCCGCGTCGCCGACCGCTTCGATGCGCTGAGCGCCCCGGCCATCCGGGCCTTGCGGATCATCGCGGAACATGCGGCCGCGGCGGGATGCCCGGTCACGGTCTGCGGCGAGATCGGCGGACGCCCCCTCGAGGCGATGGCGCTGATCGGGATGGGCTTTCGCGACCTCTCCATGTCGCCCGCCGCCATCGGCCCCGTGAAGGCGATGGTGCTGAGCATCGATGCCGCCGCCGTGAAGGCCGTCATCGATGCCGAGATGGCGCGCGCCAGCGACGGCGCCTCGCTGAGGCCGGCGCTCGCCGCCTTCGCCAAGGCGAACGGGGTCCCGGTCTAGAGCCGCGCCCGATCGCGTTGCAACGGGCTGGAAAATGGGCAGCCCCGGTCCGGTTCGGCGCGACGGAC
Source organism: Methylobacterium soli (assembly GCF_008806385.1). Lineage (GTDB taxonomy): Bacteria > Pseudomonadota > Alphaproteobacteria > Rhizobiales > Beijerinckiaceae > Methylobacterium > Methylobacterium soli. Next base: position 6,171 of record NZ_VZZK01000060.1, on the reverse strand, counting down.
CCCCTCTCCCGTGCGGGAGAGGGTTGGGGTGAGGGGTGCGCGTTGTCCGGAGAAGTCGCACCCCTCACCCGTTCCGCTATCGCGGATTCGACCACTCCCGGACGGGGGAGGTGAAGCACAGCCTCATTCCAGGGCTCCGTTTCGCGGTCTCGGGATGACGGCGCGGGCAGCGCGACGGCCCCCTCTCCCGTGCGGGAGAGGGCTGGGGTGAGGGATGAGCGCTGTCCGGAGAGGTCGCACCCCTCACCCGGTCGGCTGGCGCCGACTCGACCTCTCCCGGACGGGAGAGGTGGGGTGCAACGTTGTCCCAGGGTTCCGCTTCGCAGCCCGGAGATAGAGGCGCGGGCAGCGCGGCGGACCCCCTCTCCCGCACGGGAGAGGGGATCCGCGCCCGCGTCAGCACGGGCGCGGCCGACGGTCCCGGCGCAACGCGATCGGGAACAGCTCTAGGCGGGGCCGGAGCCGCGCGGGCGCGCGCATCGCCCCTGATCACCGCAACCCTTGCGTGAAGTCACCAAGGCTCCGGCCGCGATCCGGGCGACGGCCCATGCGCCGGGCGCTGCCCCGTTCCCCGTCGAGGCGGGCGGGCGTCGTTGCGGCGGCCCCACTCCCGGGCTAGGTAGCGTCCGAATTTCCACCACCAGCGGGCAGAGGGCCGGCGCGGGCTGACGGCCGGCCCCGACCACACTGTCCGCGAGTCAGAGTATCAACCGGGCGATGACCCCACTTCCTCCCGATCGCCTCGACGCCATCCTGGTGCGCCACGACATCGTGACCGCGACGCTCAGCGCCGGCTCGGCCGATTCGGACACCTTCGTGCAGCTCTCGCGGGAATTGTCCGAGCTCGATCCCGTCGTGGCGGCGATCCGTGCGTACCGTCAGGCCGCCGAGAACCTGGCGGGCGTGCAGGCCATGATCGACGAGCCGGGCAGCGATTCCGAGATGCGGGCGCTCGCCGCCGACGAGAAGCCGGAGGCCGAGGCCGCGCTCGAAGCCGCCCACCGGGCCCTCCAGCTCATGCTGCTGCCGAAGGATGCGGCGGACGAGAAGAGCGCGATCCTCGAAGTGCGCGCCGGGACCGGCGGGGACGAGGCCGCCCTGTTCGCCGGCGACCTCTTCCGCATGTACGCCAAATACGCGGAATCGAAGGGCTGGAAGGTCGATGTGATCTCGGAGAGCGAGGGCGCGGCCGGCGGCTTTCGCGAGGTCGTGGCCGAGGTGAAGGGCCGCGGCGTCTTCGCCCGACTGAAATTCGAGAGCGGCGCCCACCGGGTCCAGCGGGTGCCCGACACCGAGACACAGGGGCGAATCCACACCTCCGCCGCCACCGTCGCGGTGCTCCCGGAGGCGGAGGAGGTCGATATCGTGATCAACGACGCCGACCTGAAGATCGACACCATGCGGGCGCAGGGCGCGGGCGGCCAGCACGTCAACAAGACGGAATCGGCGATCCGCATCACCCACATGCCGAGCGGCATCGTGGTCTTCGTGCAGGAGGAGCGCTCGCAGCACAAGAACCGTGCCCGCGCCATGTCGCTGCTGCGCGCCAAGCTGTTCGACGCGGAGCGCAGCGCCAAGGATTCGGCCCGCGCCGCCGACCGCAAGGCGCAGGTCGGCTCCGGCGACCGCTCCGAGCGCATCCGGACCTACAATTTCCCGCAGGCGCGGGTGACCGACCACCGCATCAACCTGACCCTCTACAAGCTGGAGGAGGTGCTGGCCGGGACGGCCCTCGACGAGCTCGTCGACGCGCTCGTGACCGAGCACCAGGCCGAGCTGCTGGCGGCCGAGGGGATGGGCTAGGCCCCGACCGATGCCGGATCTCGCGCCCGACCTGTCGCTGCACCAGGCGATCCGTCGGATCGAGGCGCTGATCGCGCGGGCCGACATCGCGGGGGGGCCGGGCGATGCCCGATTCCTGGCGCTATACAGCCTCGGCCTGAGGCCGATCGACCTGACGCTGCGGGGCGACGCGCCGATCGGACAGACGGGGGCGGAGCGCCTCGCCGATGCGGTCCGGCGGCGCATCGCCGGGGAACCCGTCGCGCGCATCCTCGGCGAATGGGAATTCTGGGGCTTGCCGTTTCGGCTCTCCGCCGAGACCCTCGTGCCGCGGCCGGACACCGAGACCCTGGTGGAGGCGGCCCTCGCGGAGATCGGCGACCGGCACCGGCGGCTGCGCATCCTCGATCTCGGAACCGGATCCGGCTGCCTCCTGGTGGCGCTCCTGAGCGAGCTGCCGCAGGCCTTCGGCATCGGCCTCGACCGGGCCTACGGCGCCCTCGCGACGGCGCGGGCCAACGCCGCCCTGAACGGGGTCGGCCACCGGGCCGCCTTCGTCAGCGGGGATTGGTGCGCGAGCCTTACGGGCGCCTTCGACCTGATCGTCTCCAACCCCCCCTACATCGTCCGGGAGGTGCTCCCGACCCTGTCGCGCGACGTGCGCCTGCACGACCCCCGCCTTGCCCTCGACGGGGGCGCCGACGGGCTCGATGCCTACCGGGCCATCCTTGCGGGGGTGAGCGCGGATCCCCATCTCCTGGGTGCGGGCGGGATTCTGGCGCTCGAGATCGGATACGACCAGGCGGAGGCCGTCACGCGCCTCGCGGAGGCCGTCACGCGCCTCGCGGAAGCCGGCAGCTTCGAGACCGTCGGGCTGCGCCAGGACCTTGCCGGACACGACCGGGTTCTGGTGTTTCGCCGCCTGGACCCGACTGGACCTCGCCCGCGATGCTAGGTCAAATCCTGCTCTGGACTGAAAAAAAGCTTGTTGTGGCGGGCACGAGCGACTAGTGTCGGGTTGCAGATCGCGAACGGTCCGTTAAGACGGATAGCGGTAAGGTCGGTGACGACCCCTTCCGCCGAGTTCGCCGATCTCCTCACCACTAAGCCGACGCGTTGTTCGAGATCGCGATGCAGCTTGGTGAAATTCGAACCTGACAATCGAATGGCGTCCTGGACGCAAGCGTAGGCCCCGATTGGACGGGACGGCCAGAGCGGCAAACGGATCACGAAGCCTCTGCCAAGGACGACCGGTCCCCCGGTGCTTCCGATCGGCCGAAGCTCGGACCGGTGCCGTCGAGGGAACAGTCGCAACACCAGACGCGCCTTTTGCACGAACGAGGGTCAATCGAGACCGATGAGACCAAACCAGAATAGACGGATGCGCGGCCGCAACCGGCCGAAGGGCCCCAATCCGCTGACGCGCTCCTACGAATCCAACGGCCCCGACGTCAAGATCCGCGGCACGGCCCAGCATATCGCCGACAAATACGCCCAGCTCGCGCGCGACGCGCAGGCCTCCGGCGATCCGGTGGCGGCCGAGAACTACTTCCAGCACGGCGAACACTATTTCCGCATCATCTCCGGTGCGCAGGAACAGAACCGCCAGCAGGCCGGCATCGGCTACGCCCGCCAGGGCTACGAGGACGACCTCGACGAGGGCGACGACGAGGGCCAGGGCGGCCCGAACGGCCAGGGCTATAACGGCTACGCCGACGATTACGGGGATCCGGGCCAGCAGCCGCAGCCCTACGAGAGTCGCAGCGAGGGCAATGGCGACAACCGCCAGCAGAACCGCGAGCGTCCCGAGCGGCGCGAGCGCTTCCAGAACCGCGGCGACCGCAGCAACCCGCGCTTCGACAACAACGGCAGCCGCTACGACAGCAACCGCCAGGACAGCAGCCGCCAAGACAGCGGGCGCCAGGATGGCGGGCGCCAAGATGGCGGGCGTCAGGACGGTGGTCGTCAGGATTATGGACGCCAGGACCAGCCGCGTCAGGATTACGGCCGGCAGGATCAGCCCCGCGAGAACCGCTTCGAGGGCGGTCGCGGCGATTACCAGCGCTCGGAGCCCGCGCGCCAGGACTCAAATCGTCAAGATTCGAATCGGCAAGATTCCAACCGGCAAGATTCCAATCGGCAAGATTCCAATCGGCAGGAATCGCATCGCCAGGATGTGAGCCGCCAGGAAACGCCCCGGTCCGAGACCCCCCGGTCCGAAGCTCCGGCCCGGCGCGAGCGCCGCCGCGAGGAGCCGGCCCCGCGTCCCCTCGCGGAGGAGCCCGGCGCGTTGCCGGCCTTCCTGATGACGCCGACCCGTGCGCCCGCCCCGAACGAGCCGGCCCCCGAGCTTCCGCTGAACGGTGCCGGCGCGCATGAGGCCGGAGCGCCGGAGGACGACGCCCCGCGCGTCGCCCCGAAGCCGCGTCGTCGCCGCCGGCCCCGTTTCGAGGGTGCGGAAGGTGCCGAGGGCGCGCCCGCGACGGACTCATCGGTGGATTCGTCGTCCGCCGAGTAAGCGAGCCCCCGCAAGACACGAACACGAGAGCCGCCCCCGGATCCGGGGGCGGCTCTCTTCGTTTCCCCCTAAGAGCCGGGCCTCGGCCTTCGGGCCCGCGCGGCGCCCCAATCGCGAAAGGCCACGAGCCGGTGGATGAGGCGGCGATGCCGTTCGGCCTCCCCGAAGGGCGCCAGCTCCCAATCCCAGGCCGCGCGGCATCGGCGGGACCGGACGAGAAGTAAGACGCCCTCGCGGACATGTCCGAGGCGCCGATGCCGGAGCGGGGCCGGAATCGTCAGGGAGAGGGCCCATTCGCGCAGCACGGCCCTCGCCTCACGCGCGGGCCGGCGAGCTTCCGGCGGCCTTGGCGTTCGGGGACGTCTCGCGCGTCGCCGTGAAGCGCACGACCCGTTGCGCCGTAGTCACCGAGAGCGCCTGAAAGGCTTCGAAGGCGCCATTCATCTCCTCGGGCAGGGGCGGCTTGCCGGGCTTCGACTGGATGAAGTGCTTGAAGGTCCCCCAGCCGAAACGCACGGACCGGATGAGGAACAGCAGCGGATCATATTGCGGCGCCTCGTAGGCGCGGAATGCCATCTCGCTCGGCACCGCGGCCACGCGCGCCAAAGCCGCCAGGGCCTCCGGCAGCTTGCCCGCGTCGACCCAGGCGACGATCTGTTTCTCGCTGAGATCGGCCTGCGGGCTCGCCCCGTGCAGCGCCTCGCTCGCCGGTGGCGTCATCGGCGCCGCCTCCGGGTTCGCAAGCTCGCGGGTCGCGGTGGTGAGGGCGGCGCGCACCGCCTCCGGGGCGAACTCGCCGCGCAGACGTTCCGCGACGCGCTCCTTCACGATGGCGAGGAGCTGCGCCAGATGGACGGGCGGAATATCGCGGCGGATCTCGAGGATGTCCGAGAGGGCGGCATCCAGGCGCGCATGGGCCGTCAGGGCGGTGAATCCGGCATTGGAGAAGCGCGCGCCGGTATTGCCGGCCACCGACCGCACCACCTCCTGATCCCCGCGCGTGACCAGGACGTCGGTGACCCGCTCGCTGAGGCGCCGCCGCCGGGACAGGGCGTAGAGGTGGTTCTGGCCGCGCGTCTCGGCGACCTGCAGGAGCGTGGTGTCGGCGATCGGCTGCGCGCGCGCCAGAACCGGCGCAGCGACGGAGGAATCCGGATCGAGCGCCAGGTCCTGCAGGACGTGCTCGGGACCTTGCGCGACATCCGCGAGCGCGCGCGCGAGGGCGGCTCGCGCGAACACCTCGACATTCTGCGACAGCTTCAGGATGACGACGTCGAAGGCCCGGACCTGCTCGGCATCGAGCGTGCTGCCGCGATCTGTGAAGAGGCGCGTCATCCGGCGAAGCATCTCGACGCGCGTGACCGGATCGCCGTTCGCGATGGCCCGTTCGACCTCATGGGCGAGGGATGCAAACATCTTCACACGATCGCGCGGAGCTGAGAACCATCAGGACGCTACCGGAGAGAGGTTTATAAACCGCGCCCTCGCGCAAGCGTGACGCATCCCGCACGGGAACGGAACGGGCTCCCCCCCGTTTGATGGTCGCAACCCCCCTCCCCCGGAGTCTCCGTGTCGAACATCGTCCGCATCCTGCTCGCCATTTTCCTGCCGCCGGTCGCGGTGCTGGTGACGGAGGGCATCGGGTTGCAGTTCCTGCTCAACATTCTGCTGACGCTGCTCGGCGGCGTGCCTGGCATGATCCACGCCATCTGGATCATCATGCGCTCCCGTTGAGGCGCCGATCCTTTCGCGAATACGAAAAACCCCGCCAGGCTTTCGCCTGGCGGGGTTCTGTGTCGGTGTGCTGGTGTTGGTTGCGGGGACAGGATTTGAACCTGTGACCTTCAGGTTATGAGCCTGACGAGCTACCG